>JBAOHC010000022.1:0-176354 GCA_037046735.1 Candidatus Nanopelagicales bacterium
GGTGAAACCTGAGCGTGGTCAGAAGCCTGCGCAGGCATTGGATGGGTCAGGGGTCCGGCTCCGGGGGGTTTGTCAGTGTGGCGTACGCAAGGTGCGTGTGGCTGACATGTTTGCTGGCTGGGGTGCGGTCCCGGGGGGTTTGTCAGTGTGGCGTACGGAAGGTGCGTGTGGCTGACATTGTCGCGCCAATCAGACTTAGTGGCAGGGCCGTTATGTCAGTCCTGAAGGAGAGTCCGACATGGGAAGACCACCAGTGATTCCGGTGGAGAAGAAGACCAGGATTGTGTTGAGCATGCTGGCTGGAGAGATGACGATCGCTGAGGCTGCCCGGCGGGAGAAGGTGTCCGAGCAGTCGATCGGTCGGTGGAAAGCCGACTTCCTCGAAGCGGGCAAGGCTGGGCTCGCGGCGGGCAAGTCGGGGCCGTCAACTCGTGAGCAGCAGTTGGAGGCCGAGGTCACGGAGTTGACTCAGGCGTTGGGTGAGGCTGCTGTTGAGATCCGGGTGTGGAAGAAATCGGCGGAGGGCAGGTTGGGCCCTTCGAGGACCTCGAGGTGATCCGCGTGGAGGCGGGCATGTCGACCGCGAGGTTCGTGAAGCTGATCGACATGCCCGAGCGCACGTGGCGTCGGTGGCAGGCCAAGGCCCGTCAGGGTGGGGAGCACGGGAAGGGGCCGTGGCCGCAGCCTGCCCGTAGCGCTGCGCGGGATCTGGTGGTCGGGCATGCGCTGGCCAAACCGGCGTGGGGGCATCGCAAGATCTGGGCGCTGACCCGCCACGACGGGCACGACGTGTCCCAGGCGACCGTGCTGCGGTTGCTGCGCGACGAGGCGCTGATCCTGCCCGCGGCGTATCAGAAGCAACGCCGTGACCTGGCCGGGCGGCGTAAGGCCGCGTTCGCCGACGACCCGACTGGGCCGAACCAGGTATGGCAGTTGGACTTCTCCGAGTTCGAAACCACCACTGGTGGCACGTGGCGGTTGGCTGGCTGCCGGGACTAGTTCTCGAAGTTCGAGCACCCGTTTCACCTGTCCCCGACGGCGAACAAGCACGATGCGGTCGAGGCGGTCGAGCTCGCCCTAGCCGAATACGAGCGGCTGTACGGACACCCGTTGGTCGATACCTGCCCAGTCGATCCCAAGACTGGTGAGGTGCTGCCCGTGGTCACGATCGTGACCGACAACGGTGGCCCGTTCCGGTCGTTCACGTTCGAGGCGTTCATCGCGACCCACCCCGAACTGGCCCACGTCCGGACCCGCGGTGCGGAGCCCAGGGCAGAACGGCTCCCGCGAACGCGGGTTCGGCACCCTGAAGTACGAACGGTTGTTCCTCGACGAGATCACGACGCGTTCACGCTCGCCGAACGCGCCGAGGACTACCGCATCGAGTACAACACCGTGCGCCCTCACGAAGCGATCGCCTGGAACCGGCCCCAGGAGGTGCACCTCGGCCTGGCCGACCCCACCATCCCCACCTTTCAAACCAAAGAAATCCTGCCAACTACTTGACGCGGGACAACATGTTTGCTGGCTGGGGTGGGGTCCGGGGGCAAGAGTCGTCAGTGAGACGCACGAAAGGTGCGTGTGGCTGACATGTTTGCTGGCTGGGGGTGGGGTCCGGGGGGCAGAGTTTGTCAGTGAGACGCACGAAAGGTGCGTGTGGCTGACATGTTTGCTGGCTGGGGTGTGGTCCGGTGGCAGAGTCTGTCAGTGAGACGCACGAAAAGTGCCTGTGGCTGACATGCTCCCCCTGAAATCAGATGTCGGTTGCCTGGATGCCGCACCTTAGGTTGTTCACCCATTCGGCCTAATGCCGCGCAAGCGCCCATCGTGTGCAGGGCATCAGCAGGGGCCCCTCTGCAAGGCTTATGAGATTCGATACGGGCGGTACGCGAGGGGGTTGTGTCATGCGAGAGGTCCTGGCTGCGGTGGCAGTCACATCACTTTTCCTGGCCGGTCTGAGCGCTCCCGCGCAAGCGGCGCCGGAAGCTGTCGCGGCGGCCGTCACCCCGAACACGAACCCCAGCATTGAAGAGACCTGCGGGCTGGATGTGGTTTGCGCCTGACTTCGCGATAGAGATCGGCGTGTCGATCAGACAACATCCGGCGGGTCCTCCAACCACAACAGGAGGATCAGAAGATGTCCGAGAACGAGCCCATCAGCGGGTCGAGGAAGCGCCGTGCGAAGCGGTTCTTGAGCCCGTCGTTGAAGTACGAGATCTGGCTGCAGTTGGTGCGGCAGGAGGCCACGGTCGCCGAGGTCGCGACTGCCCAGCAGGTCGACCGGTCCACGATCATGCGGATCAAGCAGGTAGCCAAGGACGGTGCCCTGTCTGCGTTGGTGGCCTCCAAACCCGGAGTGCAAGGCCGGCAGCGCGATTACGAGCTGGAGGCCGCGAAGGCCGAGATCGCCCGGCTCTCGGAAGCCTGCAAGGAACTGGCGGTGAAGCTGACGCTGGTAGAGGGAAAAGACGGTTGGGGCTGAGTGGCCGAGTCCCGCGCCGGGTGGATGCGGCCACCAAGGCAGGGCTGCTCGATCTCATCGACGGGGCCGTGGATGCCGGCTGGAGTATCCGCCGCGCCTGCCGGGCGCTTGAGGTCGGCGAGGTCCGCACCCACCGCTGGTACGCCCGCCGGGCCCGCGGCCGGCTGGCCGACCAGTCGCCGGGCGGGTTCCCGATGCACGGGATCTTGCCCGAGGAGGCAGCCGAGATCCTGGCCCTGTTCGAGCAGTGGGGTGAGGTCGACCGGTCCCACCGCAAACTCGCCCACCGCGGCTCCTACCTGTCCCGGGTATGGGTCTCCCCGTCCACCGTGCGACGGGTGCTCCACGTCGCTGACCTGCACTTTCGTCCACTTCCGCGGCCCGGACGGTCGAAGAAGCGACCCTTCCCCGAGTGGGCCGACTACACCCCGAACAGCATCTGGATCTTCGACACGTTATGCCGACGTCGGCATAACGTGTCCTATGCCGACCTTCGGACTATGCCGATGTCTCGCGGTGGTGAGCTGGGTGGGGCAACGCCGTTCGGGGCTGGATGGTCGGCATAGTCACAGGGATGCGAGCCAGGTGAGGATGCCGGGTTCGGGGTGGTAGGTGCCGGGTGTGACGTCAGGCGGCCGGGTGCGGTCGAGGGCTGCTTGTTTGATGGTCATGTCGGCGTGGAGGTAGGCGTCGGTGCTGTGGGTGTCAGCGTGTCCAAGCCATAGCGCGATGACAGCGACATCGACGCCAGCGGCGAGCAGATTCATCGCTGCGGTGTGCCGCAGGGTGTGCATCGTGACGTGCTTGCCGGTGAGGCTGGGACTCATGATCGCGGCGTCAGCGATGTGTTTCGCGAGGCGATGCTCGAGTGCATCTCGGGACAGGGGCTGCCCGTGGGGACCGCAGAACAGCGCGGCGCCTGGGCGGGTGACCCGTTCTGCGAGGTAGGCCGTCATGGTGCTCACGGTCGCGCGGGTCAACGGAGTGATGCGTTGGCGTCGCCCTTTGCCGGTGCAGGTGACGTGCGGCCCAGTGCCGAGGTGGATGTCATCGGTCGTCAGTGAGCAGATCTCGCTGATGCGCAGACCGGTCTGCACTGTCACGCTCAGCAGTGCGTGATCGCGTCGCCCGGTCCAAGTCATGGGGTCGGGTGCGGCGAGGAGGGCCTCGACCTCGTCGGGGGTGAGGAACTCGATGACGGGTCTGGTCGTGCGACGCGGTGGGATCGCGAGGACCTGGGTGATCGTCGCGGCGTGTTCGGGATGGTCGGGCAGTGCCCTGCCGAGCACGGCACGGATCGCGGTCAGCCGGACGTTGCGGGTCTTGGCGCTGTTGCCACGCTCGTGCTCGAGGTAGGCGAGGAACCCGGTGATGTTCGTCGCGGTGACAGCGTCGAAGTCGAGCTTGTCGGTGGGAACCGCGAGCGTCGTCGTCAGGTACTTCAGCAGCATCCGCCAGGTGTCGCGGTAAGAGCCGATCGTGTTGCTCGACAGGTCACGTTGGGTGTGGGCGAAGGTGGTGAAGTAGGTCTGCAAGCTGGTGGCCAGAGCGTTCATGGCTGTTCTCCTTCAACGATGTCGGGATGGGGTTCGAGCCGGTCGGCGGCCAGGGCCATGAGTTCACCGGTCGCAGTCAGGTACCAGTACGTGTGGGCGGCGTCGGAGTGCCCCAGCCAGGTGGCCAGTAGTGACAGCACCCGGTCGGGGTCACCGCCGTGGTGGTAGGCCGCGGTCATGTGCGCGGTGGCGAAGGTGTGTCTGAGGTCGTGCAGGCGGGGACGTGCTCTTCCGCGCGGGGCGAGTCCGGCTGCTTGTCGGACTCGTTTGAACATTCCCTGGACGGTGACGTAGACGTATCCGGTCCCTTGGGAGGTCACGAACACCGGTCCCCGGGGGTCGGGTCGGGTGTCGGTTCGGGCGGGCAAAGCAGATGTACTGCGTCAGCGCGGCGGTTGTGGATGAGTGGATAGGAACGAGCCGCTCGGCGGACTTCGCCGCCCTGATCATCAGCAGGTCGTTGTCGGCGTCGATGTCGTCGACGCGCAGGTTCAGTGCTTCGCCGATCCGCAGGCCCGTGGCGGCGAGTAGCCCGATGACGGTTCGCAGGGTCGCAGCGATTCGCTCGTCGCTGAACACCGGTGTCGCAGGCGGCGAGCAGCGCATCGAGGTCTTCTTGGCTGTAGATGAAGGGCACCGCTCGGGGTTTCCTGGTTGGCAGTAGGCCGCTGGGGATGACCGCGACGTCGACACCATTCGCGTTGAGGTAGGCGGCGAAGCGGCGCACCAGGGACAGTCGTGTCGCCCACCATGACGGGTGCGCATCGGGGTTGAGCCGGGCCCACGTCACGGCGTCGTCGATGGTGAAGGTCTGCGTCTGGCCGCGGGCTTCGAGCCAGGTGCAGAACGCGCCGACCTGCCGTTCGAGCGTCGTTGAGCTGGAACCCCAGTGCCCGGCGCATCGCCAGGTACTCGTCGAGTCGTTGACGTAGCGTTGTCGGCGGAGTCGAAATCGCCAGGGTCGTCGGGGGTGTCATCGGGCACCTGCCCGAACGGGACGACCAATTCGCGCAACGACTCGAGGTCGACCTTCGCATACGTCATCGTGGTGACGGTGTAGGCGTGGCCCAGTAATTCCTTGGCTTCGGTCAAGGTGCCACCTGCGGCCAGGACGTCCATCGCGGCGGTGTGCCGCAGGCGGTGTGCATGGATCGGGTCGATGCCTGCCAGACCCGACAGGCGGGCGACGATTCCCGAGATCCCAGAGACCGTCATCATCTGGCGTGGTGCTCTGATCCGCACGAACACGGCCCGGTCCAAAGCCGGCGGTCGAAGCCGCAGCCACGCTTCCAACGCTTGGCCGACATCGACCGGCAGCGGCAGCACATGTTCGCGGCCCTTCCCGGTGACCTTGACCCGTCCAGTCGCCCAGTCGATGTCGTCGAGCGTCAAACGGGCGGCCTCACCGGCTCGCAGGCCGAGTCTGACCAGGATCAGCACGACGGCCCGGTCCCTTGCCCCCAAAGCTGTGGCCGGATCGCACGCGGCCAGCAATGCCGCGACCTGCCCGGCGTCCACTCCTCGCGGCAGGGATCGCTTTGTCCCGGGAGGCTTGAGGATTCCGGGCGTCACGTCCCGGTCGAGGTGGCCGGTGCTCAACGCCCACCGCAGCAGGCAGCGAACCGCACCGACGATGTCGAGCACGAGAGGCCACGCCGTAAGCCGCTGTCCACGCTCGGCGACATACGTGTTGACGATCGACGCGTCGAGCCGGTCCCACTGCACCGACCCGTCCGCTCCCGCGACCAACGTCCACAAGACCGGCTGCGTAGTAGCAGTAGGCCGCGATGGTCTTCTCGGTCAGACCGCGCTCTGTCGCGCATCCACCAACACCACGCCGCCAACCGCAGCCAAGGTCGGCGTCACCTGGCACCGCATCCAACCTCAGCCGCTTTCAGATAGCCAGCCGCCGTCAAGAACCGGCGCAGGGCCCCCATCCAGGTTTCCACCGAGACGCAGGGACGATCCCGGGAACGCTCCGCTGCGAGGAACCGGCCAAGCAGTTCCTCGTCGATGTCATCGACCCCAGCGTCGACCACCTGCATCCACAAGCTCAGCCGCTCCACCAGGTTCACGACCCCAGCCGCCGAGCCCGGCGAATACCCCTGCCCGCCAGCCATCGCGAGCACTCGCACAGCACCGCGGGCGCCAATGGTCCCACCGGATCCCGCGGAACCCGAACCGGATACGACCGGGCCGTCGGCGATCTCTTCGTCACGGACCTCACCTCCAGACACTAATCCTGTCTGAAGCGTGACCACGCCACCGCGACTATGCCGACCTCCCGAACGTCAACACCGCTTGCGACCTCCCCGATCGCACAAGACATCGGCATAGTCCAGAGGTCGGCATAGGACACGACCCACTTCACCAGAGCCGGCATGGCGGTGCTGATCATCGAGGACCTGGTCTCACGGAAATGGATCACCGAGGTCGTCTCGGTCGAGGAAACCTCCACCCAGGTCGAACTCGCCTTCACCGCCGCCCTGCAGGCCGAGGGACTGCTCGAGGCCGTCGATGCCCGCCACGACGACGGACGGGTCGACATCAGCGCCGATGACCAGACCCGACCGATCCTGCTCGCCGTGAGCGACAACGGACCACAGATGACCTCGGGGTCGACCCGGGAGTTCCTCGCCCTGTGCGCGATCGCTCAGCATTTCGGCCGGCCGGGCACCCCGACCGACCAGGCCTGGATCGAGTCGCTGAACGGGACCATCAAGATCGAGAACCCGCACCTGCTCGCCATCCGCGACCCGGCCACGCTACGTGCCGAGCTCGCCGTCACACGCGAGCACTACAACACCGTCCGGCTGCACGCCGGGATCGGCTACGTCACCCCCGACGACGAACACGAGGGCCGCGGCGAGGCGATCCGTAAGGCCCGTGAAGCCGGCCTGGAACACCAGGCTGATCGGGTCATCCTGCCCTGATTCCGCCGTTGGTATGGCAAGCAGTACAGCCATGAGGCTCAGCGACAGGTAGAGGGCCATCGTGACGGCCTCGCGCACGAACTCGCGACGGCCTTCATGTGGTGCTGATTCCAGTTCTGACACGAAACTCATGATTCCACTGCGCCTGCCTCGATTCCTGAGAGTGTTCGGCCGTACTGCGATGCGAGACCAGAGTGTTACTGACGGGCTCGGCCAAACACCGCGATTCGGCCAGGCCCGACGCCTACAGTTGCAGGACACACAAGATCCGAAAGGCATTTCTATGCGGACTCGACTGTTGGTCGCGGGCCTCGCCGGCGCCACCCTGCTGGCAATGTCGCCGGCCCAGGCGGCTGACTACAACACGATCACCTCGTTCGATGAAACGCCGATCACGTTCTACTGGTTCCCGGCCGTGGGCCTGGCGCCCGGACAGACTGCACCCACCGTCTTGCAAGGCCCGGGTTTCGGCGGTCAGGCGCAGTCCAATCCGGAGGCGACCAGTGGCGGCCCCATCCCCGGTGTGGGTTCTCTGCGGCAGGCCGGCTACAACGTGCTCACGTGGAACCCGCGAGGTATCTCACCATCCGGTGGCGAGGCGATGCTGGACAACCCGGACTACGAGGGTCGGGATGTCCAGGCACTCATCGACTGGGTGGGTCAGCAACCGCAGGCACAACTCGACGCTCCGGGCGATCCGCGGGTGGGTATGACCGGCGGGTCCTACGGGGGTGCCATCCAGCTGAGCACCGCGGCCATTGACACGCGCCTCGACGCGATCGTGCCGGTCATCGCCTGGAACTCCCTGACCACCTCGTTGTACAAGGCCGCCACGATCAAGACCGCGTGGGTGAATGTTCTGATGGCCGGCGCCACCCGGCCGGGCAACACGTTCAGCCCTCGCATCCTGAAGGGCAGGGAGCAGGCCCGCAACGGGATGACCTTCAGCGACAGTGTCGTGGAGTTCGCACGGTCGGCTGGTCCCAACCAGTACCTGCCGGGGATCGAGACGCCGACGTTCATCATCCAAGGCACCGTGGACAACCTGTTCCCGCCGTCAGAGGCGATCGCCAACTACCGGCAGTTGCAGTTGTACGCCGGCGTCCCCCTCAAGATGACCTGGTACTGCGGTGGACACGGCTTCTGCCTGACCAGCGACGGTTCCACCTCCGTGGCACTTGAACAGACCTGGGCGTGGCTGGACAAATACCTCAAGGGCAACGCGGCCGTCGACACCGGCCCCGCGTTCACCTGGGTGGATCAGAAAGGTACGTACCGCAGCGCCGCGACGTTCCCGCGGCCGCAGCGCTGGGAGAAGGCCACCGGCGCGGGCACACTGGCGCTTAAGGCCAAGGGCGGATCGGGCCCGTACACCGGGCCCCTGCCCGAGGGTGTCAATCCGCTGACCGCCGTCCTGCTGCGCAACACGATCCCGACGCCGGCGAAGAAGGCGGTGAGCGTGCCTGTGAAGGTGGCGCGCGAGAGTGTGATCCTGGGAGCGCCCAAACTCACCGTGACGTACTCCGGGACGACGAAGTCGAAGAAGGTCCGCGTTCTGGCGCAACTGGTCGACGTGGCCAACAAAGAGGTGCTGGGACATCAGATCACCCCCGTCCCACTGCGACTCAACGGCAAGAAGCACACGGTGAAGGTGCCGCTGGAGGCGGTCAGCGCCGCGCTGAGCAAGGGTCAAAAGCTGACCTTGCAGATCGTTGCGCAGAGCAGCGCGTACAACGTGTTCCCCAAGGGCGGTTCGGTCACGTTCTCGAAGGTTCGGATCGCACTGCCGGCCGTCCAGTGAGTTCCCTTTCCGCCTTGTGGGAAGAGTTCGACGCGGCGGCCACGCCCGACTTGGGACGGGTGCCCGGCGAGCATCGCTCTGAGTTCGTCGGCCCGCTGTGGCTGCGGTTACCCGCCCCGATCTTCCTCGCTGTGCGGGGGATGCCGTTCTGGGCGGGTAAGCGTTTCGAACCGCCTCTGGACGGGGTGGCTCACGGCGTGAACGTGCTGCGGGTGCGGGGCTTCACAAAAGACGCCTTGCCAGTCACGGCCACGCTCGAGGGTCGCGACCTGGTCATTCGGTATCCGCCGTCGGCCGCCTGGCCGTGGCCGGGAGTGGTGGATCGGCTGCGGGCGCGTGACGAGCGGACCCTGTTGGGGATGACGTTCGGCCTGCCGCTGATGCCCCCGAAAGGTGCGCCGTTTCTGCTGCACAAGGTCTAGCCTGGGCCGGTTTCAGCGGCGGAAAGCTGCTCGGGCGAACCGGTCCTGCGGCATCGTGGCCAGTGCAACGGCCAGCGCGATGAAGCCGAGGCCGGCCCACTGTGCCCAGCCGAATGAGGCGCCCTCGCTCGGCAGCAGCAGATCCATGAACACCGCCCCGAGCAGTTGCCCGGCGATCGACAACAAGCCGAATACGAGCACCCCGACACCGCGCACGGCCCAGGCCGCGAGCGCGATGAAGGCCGCGCCGATCGGCCCGCCGAGGTACAGCCACCACTGCGGGGGCCAGCCTTCAAAGGTCACGGCGCCACTGGCCAGGGCGATGCCGGAGACCGTGAACAACCCTGCGCAACCCACGATGAAGTTGACCAGTGTCGCCGCCAGTGGCTGGCGAGTGGCGACCGCGACTTGCGCGTTGATCGCCTGCTGGACAGAGATGCCAAATCCCGCGGACACCGCCAGCAGCACCACGATCGACAGCCCGAACTGACCGCCGTGCATCCCCGAGAACACCACCGCCACCAGGGCCACCACGGCAGCGAACCCCCGGTTGGCCGTCACGGCCATCTGTCCGGCGGGGCTCAGGCCATAACGATCCACGAGCAGTGATCCGCTCACTTGACCCGCGACGACCCCGATCGTAAAGGTCGTGACGCCGACCACACTGACCACGATGCCCTGCGTTGTGACCAGCCATGCCCCGCCCAGGCCGCCGAGCAACTGCCAGCTGCGCAGCCGACCGTCTCGGACCAAGCGGGGAATGCTCGCTGCCGCCTGGCGGTAGTCGGCGCGGGCGACCACGATGGCGATCAGCAGCAGCAAGCCGGTTCCGAAGCTGATGGCGGCGCCCAGGACCCCGGCACCCACCTGCTCGCTCAGGTCGGCGTTGATCCGCGATTGCAGCGCGACGAGCACCCCGACAGCAAGGGCCGCCACGATGGTGATCGGCCGACTGGGCGGTGCATGCACGTGGTCCATTGTCGCGAGCGGAGGGTTCACGCTCGTCGCCGCACTAGACTTGTGCGGGTGGATCATCCAGTAGCCATCGTGCTGGCCGCAGGGCTGGGCACCCGTATGAAGTCCAGCAAAGCCAAAGTTCTGCATGAGGTCGCGGGGGAACCACTCGTCGGCCATGTGTTGCGGGCCGTGGCGCAGGCTGGGATTCCCGACGCCGTGGTGGTCGTGGGGCATCAGCGCGAGCAGGTCATCGAATACCTCGCCGGCGCTCACCCGCACGCCCGAACCGCCGTTCAGGAGCAGATGCGGGGAACCGGCGATGCCGTCCGCCAGGCCATGCCCGAGGTTCC
Organism: Candidatus Nanopelagicales bacterium; assembly: GCA_037046735.1. Classification (GTDB taxonomy): domain Bacteria; phylum Actinomycetota; class Actinomycetes; order S36-B12; family UBA10799; genus JADKAV01. The sequence continues at coordinate 10,502 of JBAOHC010000022.1, forward strand.
CGCCGATGCCGACACCGTCATGGTGCTGGCCGGTGACACGCCGCTGCTCACCGGGGAGACGTTGCGGGTGCTCGCGGACCACCACCGCGCGAGCGGCGCCACCGCGACCATCCTCACCGCCCGACTGCAGGATCCCACGGGCTACGGCCGGATCGTGCGCTCCGGGGAGGGGGTGCAACGCATCGTTGAACACAAGGACGCCAGCCCGGACGAGCGGGGTATCGATGAGATCAACAGCGGTCTCTATCTGTTCGACGCCGCAGCGCTGCGTGAGGGCCTGCAGGAACTGACCAGTCACAATGCGCAGGGCGAGGAGTACCTCACCGACGTGGTCGAATGGCTCGTGGACGGCGGTCGCACCGTCACCGCCTACCTGACCGAGGACCCCGACGAGATCCATGGCATCAACGACCGGGTGCAACTCGCGGCCGCCGGCGCGGTGCTGCGCGAACGTGTGGCCAGGCGCTGGATGCGGGAAGGGGTCACCATCGAGGATCCCGCCACCACCTGGATCGAGGCCGACGTCCGGATCGAGGCGGATGCGGTGATCTGCCGCAATTCCCACCTCGCAGGTGCCACCCGCGTGGCTGCCGGGGCAGTGATCGGACCCGACACGACCCTCGTGGACTGCCTCGTGGGCAAGACGGCCACCGTTCCGCGCACCCACGCCGTGTCCGCGGACATCGGCCCCGGGGCCAGCGTCGGGCCGTTCACCTATCTGCGCCCGGGCACGATCCTGCGCGCTGGCAGCAGGGCCGGGGCCTACGTCGAGATCAAGAATGCCGTGGTCGGGGAGGGCGCCAAGGTCCCGCACCTGTCGTACGTGGGGGACGCCGAGATCGGAGAGGGTACCAACATCGGTGCTGCGACGGTGTTCGTCAACTATGACGGCGTCAATAAGCACCGCATCTCAGTGGGTAAGCATGCCCGGATCGGCTCAGACACGATGCTGGTGGCACCTCTGACCATCGGCGATGGGGCATACACCGCTGCGGGCTCGGTGATCACCGAGGATGTGCCCGCTGGAGACCTCGGCTTGGGGAGGGCGCGGCAGCGCAACGTCGACGGCTGGGTGGCTGCTCGGCGACCCGGTTCCGCATCCGCGCAGGCAGCCGACGGGGCCGAGCAGGCCTGAGGCAGCGCCCGTTCGTCTGTTTGCGTTCACTTTTCGGCCACCTTCTACCGTGGCTGTCAGGGGTGGGGGCTACTGTGAGCGTTGACGCTATCGGACCTCCTGAGGGGCGCACTTGTGGCCGAACTGATCACCCCGTCCAAGAAGAAACTGATGCTGTTCTCGGGGAGATCCCACCCCGAGCTCGCCGAACACATCGCGAACGAACTCGGAGTCGAGGTCAGCCCCACCAAGATCTATGACTTCGCCAACGGTGAGATCTTCGTGCGATACGAGGAGAGCGTGCGCGGTTGCGATGCGTTCGTCCTGCAGGCGCACACGGAGCCCTTGAACAAGTCGATCATGGAGCAGTTGATCATGGTGGACGCGCTCAAACGCGCTTCCGCCAAGCGCATCACCGTCATCACACCTTTCTATGGCTACGCACGCCAGGACAAGAAGCATCGGGGCCGGGAGCCGATCACCGCCCGCCTCATGGCCAACCTGTTCGCCACCGCCGGTGCGGACCGGCTGATGGCCATCGACCTGCACACTTCTCAGATCCAGGGCTTCTTCGACGGCCCAGTGGACCACCTGTTCGCTCTGCCGCTGCTCTCGGACTACGTCGGTCGCAATGTGGCCCGTGAGCGCCTCACGATCGTCTCCCCCGACGCGGGGCGGGTGCGGGTGGCCGAACGGTGGACCGACATCCTGGGCTCGCCGTTGGCCATCATTCACAAGCGCCGCGACCCGAACGTGCCCAACCAGGTTTCCGTACTGGAAGTGGTCGGTGAGGTCGAGGGCCGGGTCTGCGTCATCGTTGACGACATGATCGACACCGGTGGCACGATCACCAAAGCCGCCGACACCTTGTTCGAGCAGGGCGCTGCCGAGGTCGTCGTCACGGCGACGCATGGCGTGCTCAGCGACCCGGCGACCGAGCGGCTCAAGAACTCGCGGATCTCCGAGGTGATCGTGACCGACAGCCTGCCGATTCCCAGCGAGCGCCGCTTCGACAAACTCACGGTGCTGCCCATCGCGCCGCTCATCGCGCGGGCCATCAGCGAAGTGTTCCACGACGGCTCGGTGACCAGTCTGTTCGAGGGCTGAGGCCCGCCCGCGCGGCTGCTTACCCGCCCCGCGTACAGTAGGGATGGACCCGGCGAGGGTGGCGTGTTCCAACGCCCCGTGATCGACGAGCCCTTCCGGTCCCTACGTATACGAGCACCGGGAGTAGAACATGGCAGAAGTCCGTCTGGCAGCGCAGGAGCGCACCGAGTTCGGCAAGGGCGCATCGCGCCGCATCCGTCGCGCGGGCCTCGTCCCGGCGGTGATCTACGGCGACAACGAGGCTGTCAAGCACGTCTCGCTGGACGGGCACAACCTCAACCAGGCGCTCAAGCAGCCCAAGGTGATCCTCGAGATCGAGATCGACGGCGATGTCATCCCCACCGCTCCGCGCGATGTGCAGCGCCACCCCGTGCGCCACAACCTGCGCCACATCGACCTCCTCGTCCTCGACCGGGCCGCTCTGAAGGCCCGGCAGGTGGAGGCGGACGCCGTCATGCGTGCCGAGGAGGCCGCGGTGGAGCGCGAACTGGACCCGGTGGCCGTCGCCGAGGCAGTGTCACAGTTGATCGCTGAAGGTGCCGATCCTGCGACGGTCGTGGAGCAAGCACTTGAGCAGGTCGAGGCGGAGCTGAAGGCCAACGCGGAGGCCGCTGCTGCAGCCGCTGCCGCTGAGGATGCCGCCGAGGCCGCCGGTGCTGCTGAGGACAACGCCGAGGCCGCTCCCGAGGAGTGACGGCTACCTGGGTCATCGTCGGGCTCGGCAATCCCGGCCGGGAGTACGAGCGTACCCGTCACAACATCGGCTACTTGGTGGTCGAGGAACTGGCGGGACGTCTCGGTGTCTCGTTCGCCCGGCACCGCCGCGCCCATGCCGATACGGCAGAGGGCCATGCCTTCGTCGGCACCCCCGACCACTGCCGAGTCGTGCTGGTCAAATCCCGCACGTACATGAATGAGAGCGGCGGACCCGTGAAGGCCGTGCTCGACTTCACCAAGGCGGACAACCTCGTCGTCGTTCACGACGAGATCGACATCCCGCTCGGCGCGCTGCGCATCAAGAACGGTGGTGGCGACAATGGCCACAACGGGCTGCGCTCGATCCGGAAAGCCCTTGGGCAGGGGGATTTCTACCGGGTGCGAGTGGGAGTCGACCGGCCGACCACACGTCAAGATCCTGCGGACTATGTGCTGTCCGACTTCCGGGCTGCCGAACGCGCGGAGGTGGCCCTGATGGTCGGCGAGGCCGCCGATGCCATCGAGTCCCTGATGCGCAGCGGCCTCGAGGCCACGCAGGGCCGCTTCAACCGCTAAGGAGACACTGCATGACCCCCGATTCGACCCTCGCCAAGGAACTCGCCCTCGAGGCCGGCCGGCTACTGCTCGACGTCCGCGCGGACTTCGGTCCGATCGAGGCCGGCGACAAGCAGCGTTACCTCGAGCTCAAGGATGTCGGCGACCAGGCGTCGCAGGCACTGCTCGCCCAGCGGTTGGGGGCCCAGCGGCCCGGCGACGCTGTGCTGTCGGAGGAGGCCAAAGACTCCGAGGAGCGCGACAGTGCCGATCGGGTCTGGATCATCGACCCGCTCGACGGGACCAAGGAGTTCGCGCAGGGCCGCAGTGACTGGGCCGTGCAGGTGGCGTTGTGGGAGCAGGATCGCTTCACCGCCGCGGCGTTCAGCCTGCCGGCGCAGGAGGCGGTCTTCGTCACCGGTGCGCCGCTCGACCCAGAGGTGGCCCCCCTGGCCGATCGCCCGCTACGTATTGTGGTGAGCCGTTCCCGGCCGCCGGAGAACTTCATCGCGGGGATGGATGACATTGCTGCCCGCCTTGCCGCCGATGGCGTCACCACCCATGGTGTCGAATTCGTCTACGTCGGATCGGCGGGTGCGAAAGTGGGGGAGATCCTGACCGGCCGGGTGGATGCCTACCTCAACGAGGGCGGCTTCTGGGAGTGGGATGCGGCTGCCCCCCTCGCGGTGGCCCTCGACCACGGCATGATCGGCAGCCACATCGACGGCCGACCCATCACGTTCAATAAGCGTCCGCCGTGGGTGGCAGACATCGTGATCGCCCGTCCGGAGATCGGCGACTACGTCCGTTCGGCCCGGTGACGGGCATTCCCCTTCGACTCGTCTGAGCCGGGCTTCTCCTAACGTCGTTGTCCCTCAAGCCGCGGTCTTTGGCCAACAGCGCCGGAAGACCTCGCTGCTCGCCGGGGCAGCCGACGGCTGCCGAATCCACGCGACGTGGTCCAACTGCAATCCTGCGGCGGACAGGCAGAGGACCTGCATCGGTGGGCGCGTACCCTTGGAACAGTGGTACTCGCCGACGTCATCCAAACCCTCGGCTCCCTTCCTGATGTCGCGGACTGGCTGCGGGCCCTGCCCGACGCCGGCTCCGAACTGACAGTCACCGCGGGAGTCGAGCCGTTCGTACTCGCCGCCTGCCAGCAGCCGCTGGTTGCCGTCACCGCCACCGGCAGGCAGGCCGATGACCTGCGGGATGCGCTGACCGATCTCGGGCGCACGAACGCCGTGTTCCCAGCGTGGGAGACCCTTCCGCACGAGCGCCTCAGTCCAACCGCGGACACCGTCGGGCGGCGGATGGCGGTCATCGCCGATGTCGCTGTGGGAACCCTGCCCGACGTGTTGATCGTCCCCGTGCGTGCGCTGATGCAACCCTTCGCCCAGGAGTTGGCACAGGAACGACCCCTGGTGCTGCGCGTCGCGGATGAGCCCGGCTTCGAAGAAGTCATCCTGCGGCTGGTCCGGGCCGGGTACGAACGCGTGCCCATGGTGGAACGCCGTGGCCAGTTCGCGGTGCGCGGCGGCATCGTCGACGTCTTCGTGCCCACCGACGAGCACCCCACACGTGTGGAGTTCTTCGGCGACGAGGTGGATCAACTGCGGATGTTCGCCGTGTCCGATCAGCGCACGATCGCCACCCGCGCCACCCCGTTGTCACTGCCGGTCGTGCGGGAACTGCTGCTCACCGACGCGGTGCGCGAGCGTGCGCGACAGCTCATGAGCGCCTACCCGCACATCGCCGACGTCCTGGGTGACCTGGCGAACGGCATGCCGGTCGAGGGCATGGAGTCGCTGGCACCGGTTCTCACCGATGACCTGATCACCCTGCTGGACCTGCTGCCGCTCGGTACCCCGATCGTGAATGTCGGCGGTGAGCGGATCGCTGCCCGCGCCCTCGAACTCGTGCGAACCTCCGAGGAGTTCCTGCAGGCCGGCTGGCACAACGCGGCGGTCGGCAACTCCGTGCCGCTGGACCTGAGCCGCGCGGCCTACCGCAGCCCGCAGGAACTGCACGAGCAGGCGGTGGCCCGGGGTCTGCCGATCAGCAACCTGGACACGCTCGGCACGCTGGCATCCGGGCTCAAACCTGCGCCCACATATCGCGGTGATGTCGCGGCGCTGGCCAAGGATGCTCAGGCCGCCGTGGCCGCCGGCATCCCGGTCGTGATCGCCATGGGGGCAACCGGGCCCGCCACCCGCCTGGCCGAGCAGCTCAACGCCGAGGGCGTCCCGACCAGGCTGTTCGGCGATTCCGGCCTCGATCCGCTGGTCCACATCGTCAAGGCGCGCCTCACGCACGGTTTCACCACCGAAAGCCTCGTCCTGGTCACCGAGCGCGACATCACCGGCCAGGTCAGCAGCCAGGTCACGAAGATGCCGACGAAGCGGCGCAAGGCGCTCGATCCGCTGACGCTCAAGCCCGGCGACTTCGTTGTGCACAACCAGCACGGGGTCGGCCGGTACGTGCAGATGACCCAGCGCACCGTCGGCGGGACCGTGCGTGAGTACCTCGTGCTGGAATACGCGGCCAGTAAACGGGGGCAGCCGGCCGACCGCCTCTATGTGCCCACCGATCAGCTCGATCAGGTCACCCGCTACGTCGGCGGGGAGGCACCTGCGGTGCACCGCCTGGGTGGGGCGGACTGGCAGAAGGCGAAGGGCAAAGCCAAGCGGGCGATGCGCGAGATCGCCGCAGAGCTGATCAAGCTGTACGCGGCGCGGCAGGCCACGAAGGGCCACGAGTTCGGCCCGGACACCCCCTGGCAGCGCGAACTCGAGGACGCGTTTCCCTACCAGGAGACCCCGGACCAGATGTCGACCATCGACGAGGTCAAGGCGGATATGCGCAAACCCGTGCCGATGGACCGGCTGGTGTGCGGTGACGTCGGATTCGGCAAGACCGAGATCGCCGTGCGCGCGGCGTTCAAAGCGGTGCAGGACGGCACGCAGGTGGCGGTCCTGGTGCCGACCACCCTGCTCGTCAAGCAACACCACAAGACGTTCACGCAACGCTACGGGTCCTTCCCGATCCGGGTGGAGGCGCTGAGTCGGTTCCAGTCCGATGCCGAGGCTCAGCGGGTCGTCGAGGGCCTCGCTGACGGCACGGTCGATGTCGTGATCGCCACCCACCGCATCCTCGGGCCGAAGACCCGCTTCAAGAATCTGGGCCTGCTCATCGTCGACGAGGAGCAGCGTTTCGGGGTCGAGCACAAGGAACACATGAAGGCTCTGCGGACCACCGTCGACGTCCTGAGCATGTCCGCCACGCCGATCCCGCGCACACTGGAGATGGCGGTCACCGGCATCCGGGAAATCTCCACCATCCAGACGCCGCCCGAGGACCGGCTGCCGGTGCTGACCTTCGTGGGACCCTACGACGAGAAGCAGATCGCCGCCGCCATCCGTCGCGAGTTACTGCGCGACGGCCAGGTGTTCTTCATTCACAATCGGGTGGAGAGCATCAATCGGGTGGCCGCCAGAATCAACGAGTTGGTGCCGGAGGCGCGGATCGCCAGCGCCCACGGCCAGCTGCCCGAGCACGCCCTGGAGCAGACAGTGGTCGACTTCTGGGAGGGCCGCATCGATGTGCTGGTGTGCACAACCATCGTCGAATCCGGCATGGACATTCCCAACGCCAACACCCTGATCGTGGACCGCTCCGACGCTTTCGGGCTCAGTCAGTTGCACCAGTTGCGGGGCCGGGTGGGCCGGGGCAGGGAACGTGCCTACGCCTACTTCCTCTACCCGCCGGAGAAGCCGCTGACCCAGACCGCGCATGACCGCTTGGAGACGATCGCGGCTCACACCGATCTGGGTTCTGGCATGGCTGTGGCCATGAAGGACCTCGAGATCCGTGGTGCCGGCAACCTGCTCGGCGGCGAACAGTCCGGTCACATCGCCAACATCGGCTTCGATCTGTACGTGCGCATGGTCGGTGAGGCATTGGCGGCGGTGCGCGGGCAGACCGACGAGGAACTGCCCGAGGTGCGGATCGAGTTGCCGCTGAACGCCCACCTGCCACACGACTACGTGCCTGACGAGCGCCTGCGGCTGATGGCGTACACGACGCTGGCGCAGGCCACCTCCGAGCAGGACATCGCGGAGTTCGTGGCAGAGATGACCGACCGGTATGGACCCCTGCCGGCACCGGTTCTGGTGCTGGTGGAAGTCGCCCAGCTACGCCTGCTGGCCCGGTCAGCGGGGCTCACGGAGATCGTGGCAGCCGGCACCCGGATCCGGTTCGCGCCCGCCCACCTGCCCGAGAGCAGGACCATGCGATTGGCCAGGCTGTATCCCGGCAGCATCTACAAGGCGGCCTCAGGCACGATCCTGGTCCCGGCTCCCAGGGGGCGGGGCTCGGTGCGAAACCGTTCGTGGACCACGACCTGCTCGACTGGGTGCGGGAGTTCGTGCGGGCTGTGCTGGAATGACCCGCCACGTTCTACGACGCAGGCGCCGGGCGCGTAGTCTGGGGGCGGTCGTCAGCAAGGGAGCGAGAGTGTCGGTCAAGCGGTGGATCCCAGGGGTCGTTCTGGCAGGTGTCGTGCTGTCCGGGTGTGGACAGACCCTCGCGGGCTCGGCCGCCGTCGTCGGTGAGGCGCGGCTCACCGACGCTGAACTCAGCCAGACGGTGTCGACCCTGGCGCGAGGAACTCGGCATCGAGAGCAGCGCGCAGGTGTCGCAGGCCGTCCTGTCGCGGTGGATGGTGTCGCAGCTGGTCGAGCAGCTCGCGGAGGACAACGACGTCACGATCAGCAAGGGCGAGGTGGACGCCGCCATCGCGCAGGAGAGCGAGAGCGCCGGCGGTCAGGAGGCCTTCGAACAGGGCGCGCTGCAGGCCGGGGTCCTGCCTGCCGACATCGCCGACGCCGTGCGGACGTCGTTGCTCATCGAGAAGATGGCGCAGTTCACGGCCACCGACGAGGATCCCAGCGGCCAGACCGGCCTGATCGCGCAGGTCCAGCGGGTCAGCGACGAACTCGATCCGCAGGTCAGCCCCCGATTCGGTACCTGGGACGAGGAGCAACTGGCCGTGGGAGCGCTGCCCGACGACCTCTCCACCCCGGTGATCGACGAGGCTGTTCCGCAGTTGCAACCTGCCCCGTGACCCGTGGCGAGCGGCTGCTCGAGCTCGTGACGGTGATGGATCGGCTGCGCTCGCCGGGCGGTTGTCCCTGGGATGCCGAACAGACACATGCCAGCCTCGTGCAGTACCTGGTCGAAGAGACGTATGAGACCGTCGAGGCCATCGACGCCGATGACCGGGACGCGATGGTCGAGGAACTCGGGGACCTGCTGCTGCAGGTCGTGTTCCATGCCCGGATCGGGCAGGAGGCCGACCACCCCTTCGATATCGACGACGTGGCCGGTGGGATCGCGGAGAAACTCATCGCCCGCCACCCACATGTGTTCGGCGATGCGACCGCCGACACCGCCGAGGATGTCGAGGCGAGCTGGTTCGAGCGCAAGCGCCGGGAGAAGGGCCGGACCTCGGTCACCGACGGCGTGCCCATGGCGATGCCGGCCATCCCCTTGATCGAGAAGCTGCTGCACCGGGCAGCCAAGGGTGGGGTGGCCGCGCCCCCTCCCGATCCGCGGCTGGCGATGCTGCTCGACGAGATGGATGTCGGTGACGCCATCCTCGGCTTGGTGGCCGCCGCCCAGGCCCGCGGGATCGACGCGGACGCGGCGGCCCGCGGTGCCGCCCACCGCTTGCGGGCGGACCTGCTCGCTGCCGAGACGCCGGGCTGACTGCCCCACGCCCTGCCCTGTGCAGGGATCGGCGAGCGAGTAGGCTCGAGGAGCACACTCAAGGAGGAAACGTGGCCCTGATCGAAGCAGTCATCGCACGAGAGATCCTGGACTCCCGGGGCAACCCGACGGTCGAGGTGGAAGTCGGACTCGACGATGGCTCTCTGGGCCGCGCGGCAGTCCCCAGTGGAGCGTCGACCGGGGCGTTCGAGGCCAGTGAGCGCCGCGATGGCGGTTCCCGCTACCTCGGCAAGGGCGTGCTGGAGGCAGTGGCTGCGGTCGAGGATCAGATCGCGCCCGAGGTGGAGGGGTGCGAGGCGAGCGAGCAGCGGCTGATCGACCAGATCATGATCGACCTCGACGGCACGCCGAACAAGAGCCGGCTCGGTGCCAACGCCATTCTGGGGGTATCCCTGGCCGTGGCCCGCGCAGCAGCCGAGTCCGCGGACCTGCCGCTCTTCCGCTACGTGGGCGGCCCGCAGGCCCACATCCTGCCCGTGCCCATGATGAACATCCTCAACGGGGGGGCGCACGCCGACACCGGCGTCGACATCCAAGAATTCATGATCGCCCCGATCGGCGCCGAGGACTTCTCGACCGCCCTGCGCATGGGGGCCGAGGTGTACCACTCCTTGAAGTCGGTGCTGAAGAAGCGCGGCCTGGCCACGGGTCTTGGTGACGAGGGTGGTTTCGCCCCGGACCTGGCCAGCAACCGCGACGCGCTGGACCTGATCGGGGAGGCCGTCGAGGCCGCCGGTCTGAGCCTCGGTTCCGACATCGCCCTGGCACTGGATGTCGCCGCCACTGAGTTCCACGCCGATGGCGGGTACACCTTCGAAGGGGCATCGCGCAGCAGTGCGGAGATGGCCGCGTACTACGCCGAACTGGTCGACGCCTACCCGCTGGTCAGCATCGAGGACCCGCTGGACGAGGACGACTGGGACGGTTGGGTCGAGCTCAACGCCGCCCTGGGCAGCAGGGTGCAACTTGTCGGCGATGATCTCTTCGTGACCAACCCGGCGCGACTGGCAACCGGCATCGAGAAGCTGGCCGCCAACGCGCTGCTGGTGAAGGTCAACCAGATCGGATCGCTGTCGGAGACCCTGGACGCGGTGGCCTTGGCCCATCGTTCCGGCTACGCCTGCATGATGAGTCACCGCTCCGGCGAGACCGAGGACACGACGATCGCGGATCTGGCTGTGGCGACCAACTGCGGCCAGATCAAGACCGGTGCCCCGGCCCGCTCCGAGCGTGTGGCCAAGTACAACCAGTTGCTGCGGATCGAGGAGGAACTCGACGACGCTGCCGCCTACAGCGGCCGCTCGGCATTCCCTCGCTTCCAGGGCTGACGTTTCGGCGTGAGGTAGCGTGCCGGGCCATGATGGTCCCATGCTGCCTGTGCATGACGTCGCCACCATCCGCACTGCTGAAGGCGACCTGATGGCGCACCTGCCCGAGGGTGCGCTCATGCAGCGGGCGGCCACCGGCTTGGCAACAGTGACCGCCGATCTGATCAAGGAAACGTTCGGTCGTCGGCCTGGCATTCGCGTGTGTGTGGTGGCCGGGTCGGGCAACAACGGCGGGGACGCCTTGTACGCGGGGGCCCAGCTCGCCAACCGCGGCGTCCAAGTGGACATCGTGGCGACATCAGACACGCTGCATCCCGAAGGCCTGGCTGCGGCGATCCGGGCAGGGGCCGTGGTCCGTGAGCCCCGGCGCGCCGACGTGGTGCTGGACGCCGTGGTGGGTCTCGGCGCCACGGGGCCGCTGCGACCCGCCGCTGTGGCGATCCGCGACACCGTCGACGCCGAACTCACGATCGCCGTCGATCTGCCCAGCGGCCTGCAGCCGGACACCGGTGACACCCCGGGCGAGGTGTGGGTGGCTGATCACACGATCACCTTCGGCACGCTCAAAGTCGGCGTGGCGCTGCGCCCCGACGTATGCGGTGACGTGCACCTGGTGGACATCGGCCTGGCGGCGACACTGCCGCCCGCGGCCATACACGTGGTGGAGCCGGCTGACGCGGCGGAGTTCGTGCCGCGACCAGGCTTTCGCGACAACAAGTACACGCGCGGCGTGGTGGACATCGCTGCCGGGTCGGACAAGTATCCCGGAGCGGGCGTGCTCTGTACTGCCGGGGCCCGCCACTCGGGAGCCGGGATGGTCCGGTCCCCGGTGGTGGGATTCCCAGATGTCGTGGCCGCTGCGGGCCGCACGGATGCCTACGTCGTGGGTCCCGGGCTGGCTGATGAAGCCCGACTGGGGCAGGCCGTGGGCCAGGCGATGGCCGCAGGCCGGCCTGTGGTGATGGATGCGGAGGCACTGCCGCACGTGGCCCCGGGGCCGGTGGTGATCACACCGCACGAGGGCGAGTTCGCGCGGCTGGGATTCAGCATCGGATCCGACCGCATCGCGGCGGTGCGAGCGGCGGCCGCCCAGTTACAGGTTGCTGTTCTGCTCAAGGGCGCGGTGACCGTCGTGGCCGAGCCGGGCGGACAGGTCTACGTGAACCTCCACAGCAGTCCCAACCTGGCCACCGCCGGTTCCGGCGACGTGTTGTCCGGACTGCTGGGTGGGCTGCTGGCCCGGCATTTCGTGAACCGCGCCCCCGATCTGCCGACGATGGCCCGGCTGGCCGCCTGCGCCGCTCTGATTCATGGGGAAGCGGGCCGGCGCGCGGCGTTCCCGGCCACGGCGGTGGATATCGCTGACGAGGTGCGGGCGGCGGTGGCCTGGGCGGCAGGCTGAGGGGCACGCCATCCACATCTGGTTCGCGGGACGGCCGCTCCAACCAGATGGGACGACGAGCAGGTCGTGGCGCGCTCGACCGCCAGGCGACGACGCGCCTGCAGGTTCGGCGCCTCCCGGCGCCTACCATTGAGGTATGCCTCGCGCTCAAGCCCGCATCGATCTAGGCGCGTTCGCGAGCAATCTCCAACGCTTGCGTGAGGCGGCCCCACGCAGTGCGCAACTTGCCGTCGTGAAGGCGGATGCCTACGGTCACGGCCTGATCCCGATGGCCCGGGCGGCGCGCGAGGCGGGCGCTGAATGGCTGGGGGTGGCGCTGTTCTCCGAAGCGCTCGAACTGCGCTCAGCGGGGGACACCGGGCCGCTGCTGGCGTGGTTGGCCGCGCCCGACGATCCGTGGTCCGAGGTGGCCGAGGCGGGCATCGACATCGGGGTCTCCACAGTGGCCCAGTTGCAGCGCCTGACGACCCCCACCCGCGTACACCTGAAGATCGACACTGGTCTGGGCCGCGCGGGATGTGCCCCGGCTGATTGGGCGTTGTTGATCGACACGGCACAGAGGATGCAGGACGCCGGGTCGATCGACGTGGTCGGCATCTGGAGCCACTTCACCGTGGCCGATGATCCCGCGAACCCACTGAACACCGTGCAGATCGAACGCTTCCGAGAGGCAGTCGCCGCCGCGGAGAGTCTCGATGTCGAACACCACCATCTGGCCAACTCGGCGGCGACCCTGGCGCTGCCGGCCGCCCATTTCACCCTCGTCCGGCCTGGGATCGCCATGTACGGGATCAGTCCCGGAGTAGGCATGGGCTCCGCGGCAGACCTCGGCCTGCGGCCCGTCATGACACTCGTGGCGCAGGTGACCGTCGTGAAGAGGCTGCCGGCCGGCTCAGGATTGTCCTACGGGCACCTGTACACCCTCGATGGGGACTCCACGACGGCGGTCGTGCCCCTGGGATACGCCGACGGGATCCCACGCAACGCCACCAACGTCGGGCCGGTCTTCGCAGCCGGCAAGCGCCGGACCGTGGCCGGGCGGGTCTGCATGGATCAGTTCGTCCTCGATCTGGGCAATGACGCCGCTGCCGAAGGCGACGAGGTCGTGCTCTTCGGGTCCGGGGCGGACGGCATCCCGCTGGCTGAGGATTGGGCCGAGGTGACGGGCACCATCGGCTACGAGATCGTGACCCGGCTGGGACCGCGAGTGGAACGGGTCTATCGATGAAGGGTGGTCTGATCGCGCTCGCCGCCGGGCTCATCGCCGGCGTCGCAGCCGAGCAACTGGCGGTGCGCAAACCGTGGCGTCCTGATCCGTACAAGGACGAGGACTTCGGCCGCGTGCGCGGAGAGCCACACTGGTTGCGCGCCTCGGACGGCACCGAACTGTATGTCGAGGTCCATCCGTGCGACGACCCCGAGGCGCCCACGATCGTCTTTGCCCACGGCTACTGCCTCAACCAGGACTCCTGGCATTTTCAGCGCAAGGCGCTGCGTGGCCACGCCCGTCTGGTGCTCTGGGATCAGCGCCACCACGGCCGCAGCGAGGCGGGGCCGCTCGAGAATGCCACGATCGAGCAGTTGGGCCGGGACCTGCAGTACGTGCTCGACGCCTACACCGAGGGCCCGGTGACCTTGGTGGGGCATTCGATGGGCGGCATGACGGTGATGTCGCTGGCAGCTCAGTTCCCCGACACATTCGAGGACAGGGTGAAAGCGGTCGCGTTCGTCGCGACCAGCGCCGGTGACCTCTCCACGGAGTTCCTGGGGCTGCCACCCGGTGCGGCAGCGCGGGCGCGCACCATCGCCACCAGCATCCAGCCCACCGGCGCGGTGGTCGGCCGATTCATGCAGCAGGCGCGCTACACGGACCTCAACTTCGCGATCACCAAACGCGGGTCATTCGGTCCCGGCGCCCCGAACTCGCTGAACCTGTTCACGGTGGCGATGCTCAACGCCACTCCCGTCGAGACGGTCGTCGCTTTCCTGCCGACGTTGCTGTCGCACGACCTGTACGACGCCCTCAAGGTCCTTGACGACGTGCGGGTCTGGATCGTGTGTGGTGAGGCCGACGTGATGACCCCGGTTTCCCACACGAAGAAGCTGATGGAACTGCTGCCCCATGCCGAGGCGACGATCCTGCCCGAGACCGGTCACATGATTCAGTTGGAACGCCAGGACGAGGTCACCGAAGGGATCCGCCGCCTTGCTTTCGGTTGAGGTGGACTCCGCGGACGGCATGGTCGAGTTCGGTCGCTTACTGGGCATGCGACTGCGGGCCGGAGACCTGGTGATCCTGACCGGTGACCTGGGCGCCGGCAAGACCACGCTGATGCGCGGCGTGGGGCAGGGACTGGGCGTGCGAGGTGCCGTGACCAGCCCCACCTTCGTCATCGCCCGTCGCCACCCGTCCGAGGTGGGTGGGCCGGCCCTCGTGCATGCCGATGCCTATCGCCTGGGCAGCGCGGCCGAGTTCGAGGATCTCGATCTGGACGGCGATGACGCGGTCGTGTGCGTGGAGTGGGGCCGCGACCGGGCGGAGGGACTGTGCGACCAGCGGCTCGAGATCGACATCGAGACCATCGGGGATGGTCGTCGGGTGACGGTGCGCGGGGTCAACCGGGAGGTCCCGTTGTGATCCTGGCCATGGATACCGCCACGTCGCACTGCACAGTGGCCTTCGGGGACCGATCGGCCGGCGTGGTGGCCCCCACCGGGCATGCCGAGCACCTGGCCGACCTCATCAGGCAGGTCGTGCCCGATCTTGGCGCGGTGACAGCCATCGTGACCGGAGTGGGCCCCGGGCCGTACACCGGCCTGCGGGTCGGGGTGGTCACCGCGGTGACCATGGCCAACGCGCTGGGTGTGCCCGTCCACGGCGTGTGTTCGCTGGACGGGCTCGGGTGGCGGCTACGCGACGGCGTCGTCGTGACCGATGCGCGCCGGCGGGAGGTGTTCGCCGCCCGTTACGTCAACGGGGTGCGCGTCGACGGTCCGATCGTCGTGTCGCCAGCACATCTGCCCTGGTCCGGGCCGGTGGTGGGGCCGGCGGTGGAACGCTATCGGGACCTGGGGGAGTACGCGCAACTCGACGCCGCCGACCTGCTGTGCGTACCGGCAGACCTGCCGGCTCGGCCCTGGTACTTGCGTGAGCCCGACGCGAAACCACTCGCGTGAGTACGGCCGGGATCCGCCCCATGAAGTGGTGGGACATCGCGCCGGTCGCGATGATCGATGCCGAGGTGTTCGGACCGACGGCGTGGTCGCCGGAGGCATTCTGGTCCGAGCTCGCCCGCGACGACCGGTACTACGTCGTGGTCGAGGATCCACCGCAGGGCTATGCGGGGCTGTGGTTGAACCCCCCAGATGCCGACGTGCAGACCATCGCGGTAGCACCGGCGGCCCGCGGGCGCGGTCTTGGGGGTCTACTGCTGGCACATCTGCTGGAATACGCCCGGGGCCAGCACTGCCGCCGGCTGAGCCTCGAGGTGAAGGCTGGCAACCCCGCCCAGCAGTTGTACGAGAAGTTCGGCTTCACCGTCGTCCGGGTCCGACCGCGGTACTACCCGGACTTCACTGACGCCCACGTGATGGGGTTGGACTTATGAGTCCGCTGGTCCTGGGGATCGAATCGTCGTGTGACGAGACCGGGGTGGGGATCGTGTCGGGGACAACCCTGCTGGCCGATGCGGTGGCCAGCAGCGTCCCCGAACAGGTGCGCTTCGGCGGTGTGGTGCCCGAGGTGGCCAGTCGCGCCCACGTCGAAGCCATGGTGCCGACGCTGCAGCGGGCGTGCTCAGATGCCGGGGTGACCTTGCGCGATGTCGATGCCGTGGCCGTCACGGCAGGTCCCGGCCTGACCGGGGCGCTGGTCGTGGGCGTGGCGGCCGCCAAAGCGCTGGCACTGGCCCTCGACAAGCCGCTGTACGGCGTCAACCACCTCAGCGCCCATGTGGCTGTCGACCAGTTGCAGCACGGGCCGCTGCCGACCGACTGTGTGGCACTGCTGGCCTCCGGCGGTCATTCCTCGATCCTGCGCGTGACCGACGTGACCGCCGACGTGCAACCACTCGGTGCGACCATCGACGATGCGGCCGGTGAAGCCTTCGACAAGGTCGCGCGCATGCTGGGGCTCGGCTTCCCAGGTGGCCCGGCCATCGATGCGGCCGCTCGTGCCGGCGACCCGGCTGCGATCGCCTTCCCCCGTGGGCTGACCGGCCCCCGCGACGCCGTCTACGATTACTCCTTCTCCGGGCTGAAGACCGCTGTCAAGCGCTGGCTGGCGGCCAATCCGCAGGCCAGTGTGCCCGATGTGGCCGCCTCCTTCCAGGAGGCCGTGGCCGACGTACTGAGCGCGAAGGCTGTGGCGGCCTGCCGCGACCTCGGCGTGGACACGCTGGTGCTGGGCGGGGGCGTCGCCGCCAATTCCCGGCTACGCGCGCTCACCGGGCAGCGCTGTGCACACGCCGGGATACGCCTGCGCATCCCGCGGCCGGCGCTGTGCACCGACAACGGGGCGATGGTCGCGGCGCTCGGAGCCGAGATGGTGGCCAGGGGCCGCGCCCCGTCCGGCTGGCTGCTGGGCGCGGACTCGTCGCTACCGGTGGTCGAGCCGCTCGTGCCGTGAGCGAGAATTACAGACGTGAGCTTCGTCTATAACCTTCTTGTCATCCTGCACTTCCTCGGCCTCGCGTCCCTGATCGGTGGTTTCCTCGTGCAGATCCGCACGTCGCCGCGGGTGGTGAACATGGCCATGGTGCACGGTGCCCTCACCCAGCTGGTGACCGGCGTGCTGCTCGTGGGGCTGCGCTACCCGCTGCACAATGCCGATCCCGAGGAGTGGGGCCTGCCCGACAACGCCAAGATCGGCGTGAAGTTCGTGATCCTGCTGGTCGTCCTGGGCCTGGTCCTGGCCAACCGGAAGAAGGAGTCCATCTCCAACGCCGTGTGGGCGGCGATCGGTGTGCTGTCGATCGCGAACGTCGCCATCGCCGTGCTGTGGTGAGCCCAGTCACGCGGCGTTGACCGTCGTCAGGACAATCACCGCAGGGTGACGCGGCAGGGCTCGTACCTGCCGGGTGACCTCGACCCCGTTCCGGACGGGCATGTGGATATCCATGAGTACTACATCAGGTCCCACGCTGCTGGCCTAGCGCACCTCGGAGGCCGTCGGCCGCGCCTGCCAGGGCCTTGATCCCGACTACTACGGGCGAGGAGGGCTGCAAGGAGGTGGCCTGCGAGGCGAGTATCACGCCCGGCACCGCTTCCTGCAACGACTGCTTCACAATGGCTCGTTGGGCGGTCTCGGGTTGTTCCCGCGCTGTGTGGGGGTGCCTTGAGCGGCGACCGCAGGACGCACGTTCTCGGGTTGTCCCCAGGGCTGTGGGATCGGGCGCACGGAAATGTCAGACCCTGCTCGTAGGTTTGTGATGTCACCGTGGTGGTGGCCATCAGCTCGTGGAGCGACGTCGCAGGGGGTGTCCCCTGGTTCGACACGGATCGCGGTTGGAGGTGACGGCCGATGGGCTTCTTTGAGGTGCCGGCCTCGGCGTTGCGGCGTGCGAGGTTGGCTGAGGAGTTGCCGGTGGAGACCCCGGCGGTGTTCGAGCAGTTGTCCGGGCAGGTGTTGGCGCTGCCCGATCCGGGGGAGTTGACCGCCGAGCAGCGCCTGGGCGCGGTGCAGGCCGCGGCCCGTCTGCAGACGATGCTGGAGGCCTACCAGACCCAGGTGGCCGGGGTGTGTGACACCGCGCAGGACTCCCGGGTGTTCGCCGCGGGGACGACGGGGTCGATGGTGGCGGCGTTGACCGGGCAGAACCGGGCGGTGGGCTCGGCGATCGTCGGTCGGGCCCGGGACCTGCGGGACAAGCCGCACGTCGCGGACGCCTACCGGGCGGGGGAGATCACGGGTCGGCATGTGCAGCTGTTGTGCCGGGCGGCGGGCAGTCTGCCGCGTTTTCCGGTGTTGGAGGCGGACCTGGTCGCCGCGGCGGCAGTGATCGAACCCGCGGTGCTGGCCCAGGTGCTGGCGGTGTTGGTTGCCCAGGACCGCCCGGAGGCCCCGGATGAGGATTATCGGGCGGCGCGGGCCAAACGGGGCCTGCACATCTCGGATCTGGGTAACGGGTTGTACCGCGTGGATGGGCATTTGGATCAGGTGGCCGGTGCGCGGCTGCGTGATGCCCTGGCCTGCTTCACCGACCCGCCTGCTGTTGGTGATGACCGCACGCCGAGCCAGCGGCTGGCCGATGCGTTGGATGATCTGGTCAGTGCGGCGCAGGCGAACACGAAACCGTTGGGGGTGTCGGGGGTGACGGTGCTGGTCGACGCCGAACAGCTGCCGGAGGGTCACGGGGCGCGGCTGGAGGACGGCACCCTGCTGGGCCCGGACAGTTTCGGACTGCTGGCTTGTTCGGCGGTGGTGTCGGTGATCCTCGGGGTGCGCCGGGAGGGCTCCTTCGTACCGCTTGCTCTCGGGCGTGCGCAGCGCCGGGCCAGTCACGCGCAGTGGGCGGCGCTGACCGCGCGGGATCGGGGGTGTGTGCGCTGCGGGCGGGCGGCCCGCGGCTGTCATGCCCACCACATCGTGGCGTGGGCCGCGGGTGGGCGCACCGATGTCGATGCGATGTGTCTGCTGTGCCCACGGTGTCACCAGGACCTGCACAACGGCCGGTTCACCATCGAGATGGTCAACGGGATCCCGCAATGTCAGCCCGTGCGGCGAAGAACCTGAGCCGGCCCGCCCGGGCCGGCCAGACGCCCAGCGTCAGCACCACAACCACCAGTCACCAGCAGGATGAGTGGCGCCCCCGGTGACGCCCATTCCGACCGGGAATGGGCGGAAGGTGCGATTTCGCGCGGCGTGTCGCAGCAACATCTGCCGAATCGCCCACAGGGGGGATCGGTCGGCCTGCTGCGTGCACACCGACCCGCTACACCGTGTGAGCCTCCGGCGAATCCGGAGGGTTCAGACCATGGACACACCCCTAATGGCGAAGAGCCCCTTTTGGGGGCGCTGTTCACGTCCGCGCCACCGGGACGCCGACCCACGCTCGCGCCACCCGCTGTGGGCCCATCCGAGCCAGGACCACGACCCCGTCGCCGCCCTCCCGCACGCCCAGGCGGGGTGCCGGGCGAAATCCCCGCGCCCACACCGTGGCTGTCTGCAGGCCGAGC
The DNA here is from genome assembly GCA_037046735.1 of Candidatus Nanopelagicales bacterium. Taxonomy (GTDB): domain Bacteria; phylum Actinomycetota; class Actinomycetes; order S36-B12; family UBA10799; genus JADKAV01. The sequence goes on from JBAOHC010000022.1 coordinate 29,670, forward strand.
CGCCGACAGGCCTGGGCTACCCCTTTGATGGGGACCTCCTGCAGTACGCGCATAGCGCGACCCAGCCAGGGTGCGGGGGCCTGTTGGCAGGTGACGAACGCCAACTGGGGATCGATCAGTGCACCGACGTTGCTCACCAGACCTGCCCGCACGATGGCCGGGTCCGGGTCGAGCAGGTAATCGCCCACCGGCTCTATGCGCACCGCCGCTGCGGGGCCGGCCACCTCGTGCCAGGTGTCCTTGTGCAGGATGCTTGCGCGGCGGTCGAGCTGGTTGCGCGGTGGGAACCACACCGTGGCATCCACCAGCGAGCGGTTGATCGACGAGCAGTGCCACTCGGCATCGGATGGGATCTCCTGCAGCCCCGGTCCGACCCGGGCGAGGCTGGCATGAGCCAGCACCCAGTCGAAGGGTGGGCTCCACTGCATCGGGTCGTAGGTCCGGATGGCCTGGCCGCTCACATGTCGATGGGCCTTGCGGCGGGCTGGGTCGACGTACAGCGGCAGGTCGGGCAGGGCCACCTCAGTGGCGTCGGCCACGATCACCTCGATCCCATTGGCCCGCGCGATCGCAGCCGTCTGCGGGTCCCGTTCGTAGGCCAGCACCTGCAGGCCGGCCTGTTGGAAAGCCCAGGCGTCCACCCCGATCCCGCAGCCTGCGTCGATGATCGCGTCGGTTGTGAGCGCGAGACGCTGCGCCCGCCGGGTCGCCACCGGGATGGGCGTGGCCTGCTGGATGCCCTCGGCCGTCACCAGGGGCAACGGGTAGTTCAGGGGTTTGTGCCGGGCCTGCGTCAGCGCTGCCGTGACCTGCTCGACGCGCAGCCCCGGGAACTGGCGTCGGGCTTGCAGCGGGTCGGTGCCACGCAGGGCTTCGATCGTTGTCTGGCCCTCGGCACTGGCCAGCCACTCGATCGTCATGGGATGAATCCTGCCGGACGCCGCTGGAATACTTGCCTGCCCCGCACGGAATACCCGACCTCCCCCACACGTTCCCGATCCTGTGCGCATTGCAGACCAAGCAGCCAAGTACGAGCAGTTGGGCTTTGATCTCGATGGCGTGGATCTGCCCGCCGGGGACGGACTGCTCGTTCTGCCGCACAGGCTGGTCCCCGTTCAGGAGCTGATCGTGCGGCTGACCTTGCCCGGTGCCACCAAGCCCGGCCTCTTCGATGTCAACTTTGAGGATCCGGAGCGGTACCGGCCGGCCCACCGCGACGTCCCCGATGGCCCCTACCTGGTCAGCGGCTTTGAACCCGGCCTGCAGTACCGCAACCTTCCACCGCGTGATGCGGTCGTCAGTGTCCAGAGCCGCGGACGCTGGCCAGCCACCATGGAGGAAGGGCTGGCGGCCTTTGTGCAGGACCCAGCCGTTCTGCAGCGCAATGCCTGCTACTCGCTGGCCGGGTCGACCCGCGGTGACAAGCGGGTGCCCGCTCTGTGGATCAGCGCTGGGGCGCCCAAGCTCGGGTGGTGCTTCGCCGGGGCGCCGCACACCTGGTTGGGGCTGGCCTCGGTAGCGAGCCGCTCACGTGCCGGTATCGTGAGCCACGGTTAGCACTCTGTTGACGACAGTGCTAACTCGGGTTAATGTCGAGTTAGCACTCTCCCGCTGAGAGTGCTAAACCGGTCCGAGAGCCGCATCGGGGACCGCGACGCTTTGATGTGGCACCTAGGACCCAAGTAGCACAGAGTCCGTTTAACAACCCAACAAAGGGGAGGTAGACCGTGTCGGTCGCCATTAAGCCGCTTGAGGATCGCATCCTCGTGCAGCAGCTCGACGCAGAGCAGACCACCGCATCCGGGCTGGTCATTCCTGACACAGCCAAGGAGAAGCCCCAAGAGGGCAAGGTTCTGGCCGTGGGCCCGGGCCGCTTCGACGAGGACGGCGAGAAGCGCATTCCGATGGACATCAGCGTCGGCGATGTCGTCGTGTACTCCAAGTACGGAGGCACCGAGATCAAGTTCGAGGGCGAGGACTACCTGATCCTGTCCGCCCGCGACGTGCTGGCAGTTGTCGAGAAGTAGTCACAAACACCGCGTGTGAAGGCCCCTGGACCCCATTTGACCGGGGCGCCAGGGGCCTTCGCATCCTCATAGCAAAGGAAACCAATGGCCAAGATCGTTGAATTCGACGTCGAGGCGCGCCGGGCACTCGAGCGGGGAGTCAACACCCTCGCCGACGCGGTCCGCGTGACCATCGGCCCGCGCGGCCGCAACGTCGTGCTGGACAAGTCCTGGGGTGCGCCCACCATCACCAATGACGGCGTGACCATCGCCCGCGAGATCGAGGTGAAGGACCCCTACGAGAACCTCGGTGTGCAGCTGGTGAAAGAGGTCGCCACCAAGACCAATGATGTCGCCGGTGACGGCACCACCACCGCGACCGTGTTGGCGCAGGCGATGGTGCGCGAAGGCATCCGCCTGGTTGTCGCTGGCGCGGCACCCATGGGTGTGAAGCGGGGCATCGACATCGCCACCGCACAGGTGTCGGCATTCCTGTCCGACTCCGCGCGACCCGTCGAGGGCAAGGCGGAGACCGCGCAGGTTGCCACGATCAGCGCCCAGTCCGCCGGAGATCGGCAACCTGCTCGCCGAGGCCTTCGACAAGGTCGGCGCCGACGGTGTCATCACCGTCGAGGAGGCCTCGACCACTGAGCTGAACATGGACTTCACCGAAGGCATGCAGTTCGACAAGGGGTACATCTCGCCCTACTTCGTCACCGACACCGAGCGCATGGAAGCCGTGCTCGAGGACCCCTACATCCTGCTGGTGCAGGGCAAGGTGTCCTCGCTCGCCGAGCTGCTGCCGCTGCTCGAGAAGGTCGTGCAGACCGGCAAGCCGCTGGTGATCGTGGCCGAGGATGTCGATGGTGAGGCGCTGTCCGCGCTGGTCGTCAACAAGATCCGTGGCACCTTCAACGCCGCTGCGGTGAAGGCCCCCGCCTTCGGTGACCGGCGCAAGGCGATGCTGCAGGACATGGCGATCCTGACCGGTGGTCAGGTCGTCAGCTCCGAGTTGGGTATGAAGCTGGATCAGGTCGATCTGGACGTGCTCGGCTCCGCGCACCGTGTCGTCATCACCAAGGACGACACCACCATCGTCGATGGCAAGGGATCGGACACCGAGATCGCCGGGCGCATCGAGCAGCTCAAGGCCGAGATTGAGGCCAGCGACTCCGACTGGGACCGCGAGAAGCTCAAGGAGCGCCTGGCCAAGCTGGTCGGCGGGGTCTGCGTGATTCACGTCGGCGCCTACACCGAGGTGGAGCTCAAGGAGAAGAAGCACCGCGTCGAGGATGCGGTCGCTGCCACCCGGGCCGCACTGGAGGAAGGCATCGTGGCTGGCGGCGGGACCGTGCTGGTGCACGCCGCTGCGGCCATCGACGATTCGACCGCTGCTGACGACGACGAGCGCGCCGGTTTCCGGATCGTGAAGCGCGCGCTGCAGTCGCCGCTGTTCTGGATCGCCGCGAACGCCGGCGAGTCCGGTGACGTGGTCGTCTCCAAGGTGGCCGAGTTGCCGCTGGGGCAGGGCTTCAACGCCGCGACGGGGCAGTACGGCGACCTGATCGCCGACGGCGTCATCGACCCCGTCAAGGTCACCCGGTCCGCCGTCGAGCACGCCGGCTCGATCGCGGCGATGCTGCTGACCACTGAAGCGCTGGTGGTTGAGAAGCCCGAGGAGGAAGAGGACGACGACCACGGTCACGGCCACTCCCACCACCCGGGTCACACCCACTAGATTCGCCTCACCTCCACCGGCGTCGAACCCTTCCTCAGCGGGGGGTTCGGCGCCGGTGGCGTTTGGAGGGCTTGTGGCCAGCCGTTCGTCTGCTGTACATCGGTTCGGCGGTCGTGGCTAGGCCGAGAGCTGACGAACGGCTGCGGCGAAGCAACGCCCAATCGCCAGTACCCGACACTCGGTTCACCTTCCGCCGAGAGCCTCCTAGCGGAAAGTGAACGAACGAGCGCGAAACTGGCATAGCCCGCCCCGGGGCGTCCATTGCACCGCCCAACCGGCCATGACCCGTCCCCAACCTCGACAATGACCGGGTGCTTGAACTGATCATCGGCATTCTGCCGTTTGCCGTCGGAGTGTTCGCATCTCCGCTGCCGGTGGTCATCGCCATCGTCATGCTCTTCACGCCGCACGCACGGCCCACATCGGTGACCTACGTCGTGACCTGGGTGACCGGGCTCACCGCGGTGACGATCCTGTTCATCCTCATGGCCGGCGCCCTGGAACAGCAAGACGAGCCCCGGGGCTGGCTGACCTGGCTGCGCATCATTCTGGGCGTCCTCGTGCTCGTGATGGGTGTGCGGATGTGGCTCGGCCGCACGGTCGATCACACCCCACCCTGGTTGACCAGCCTGATGAATGCCGGCTCCCGTGAGGCGCTTCGCTACGGGATCCTGATGTCTGCTGCGAACCCGAAAGAACTGCTGATGGCGCTGGCCGCCGGCCTGGCCATCGGGACCAGTGGCCTCGGCTTCGCGCCATCGGCGGTGGCCTTGGTGGTCTTCGTCGCCGTGGGGGCTGCGAGTGTGGCGGGGCCGCTGATCGTGTTCCTGCTCGGCGGCGACAAGACGCTGGCACGACTGGAGCGTGCGCGGGAGTGGTTGCAGACGAACAACACATCGGTGGCCGCGGTCGTGATGATCGTGATCGGCCTACTGTTGCTGATCGGTGGGGTCCTCAAGCTCATCGGGTAGAAAAGAAATGAGGGCCCCGGGCGGGCAATGCCCAGGGCCCTCGTGCCGCATCACAGGGGAGGGGGCTGGATGCGGCAGGTCTTAAACAGCGATGCCGAGCTTGCGCTGCTGGTAGAGGCTGGCCAGTTCGTCCTCGCCGAGGCCGCCCCAGATGCCATAGGGCTCACGCACGGCGAGCGCATGTTCCAAGCACATCTTGCGTACCGGGCACTCGGCGCAGATGGCCTTGGCGCGATTGGTGCGTACGACGCGGGCAGCGCCCCGCTCACCTTCGGGGTGGAAGAAGACGGCGGAGTTCTCGCCCCGGCAGGCGCCATGCATCTGCCAGTCCCAATGGTCGGTATTTGTGCCGGGAAGCCGGGAGAGCTCTGCCATGATGACCCCTTCTTTCTGCTGTACACCCTACGGTAATAACGTTTCAAAACCGTGTCAACCCTTTTTCCTGCAACGATTTTGTTGTCCTTATCTGATCCCCAATAGATGAACGCTGATGCAGGTTTTCTGTAAAGGAGTGGTCAAGGAGTCTTATGGTCGGCACTGCCGACACGTCCGGTGAAAAGGTGCGCGTGTGCTGTAGTCGGGTAACACTCGGGGAATGGCGAAATCGGCGGTCACCCTGTCCTCAGGTGCGGTGGCCCGGCAGCTGGGGATCTCGCCGGCCACTCTGCGGACATGGGCCCACCGCTATGGGATCGAGCCGTCGGCGCGCAGCGAGGGCTCCCACCGGCGCTACACCCCTGAGGATGTCGACCGGTTGGTGGCAATGCAGCGGCTGATCCGCAGCGGGGTGCCGGTCGCCGATGCGGCGGCGCAGGTCAGGGATGGCGCCCCGGAGCCTGTGGTTTGCGTGCCCGACAGTCCCCGCGAGCTGATGCCTCACCGGGTGCGGTCGTTGTGGGAGGCCGCCCAGGCGCTGGACGGGCAGCGCTGCGCTTCGATGATCGCCGAGGCGGTGCGCGACAAGGGGGTGCTACCTACCTGGGAAAGCGTGGTGCGGCCGGTGTTGGAGAAGGCGGGGGAGCAGTGGGAACGCGATCAGGTGGGGATCGACGTCGAACATGTGCTGTCCGACGCGGTGACGGCTGGGCTCATGATCGACCGGCCAGTGCGCCGCGAGGGAGTGCTGATCGCAGCGACTGCCTCAGAGGATCACGTCCTGCCCATGTACGCGCTGCGCGCCGCGTTGGCTGAGAACGGTGTGGGTGCCGAACTGCTGACCGCGCGCACTCCTGCCCGCACCCTGGGCGAAGCGGCGAAACGCCTGCATCCAGGGGTAATCATCTTGTGGGCGCAGTTGCAGGACAACGCAGACCTCCACGGTTTCGACCAGGTGCCGGGGCTGCGGCCGAGGCCCGCGCTGGCCGCGGCCGGGCCTGGCTGGACGACCCCGACGCCCTGGCCGCATCTTGGTGATCTCCAGCAAGCCGTCAACTTCGTTCGCAGCCACGTGTGAGTCGGCAATAGTCTTGATCCATGGCGCTTCACCCCGGTCTTGAGCGTGCGGAGTGGGCGGTGTTCCATGGGGCGATCAATGACGCCATTCCCCTGCTGGATGCGTTGACCGACCTCGACGGCCGTTCGCTGGTGTACGAACGCTGGTTGCGGGCCGTCGCGCTGGGGGCATGTGGGAGGTACGGGGAAGCACTCGACATCGTCGAGCAGATCTCCACAGGCACCCCTGAGTATTCGATGGCACGATCGCTGCGCGCCAGTCTGCTGCGGCAACTGGGCGTGCATGATGCGGCCCTGCTGGCCGATCGGGAAGCGATGTCCAGCGCGGCTACCCCCGGAGCCGCGATCGAGGCCATGACGGGTCTGTCCGCCGATGCCGTCGGGCTGCAGGATGCGCTGACGGCGACCACGATGATCTCGCAGGCCTCGTCACTGCTGGAACGGGTGGCGGCCGACCCAGCCAGCGCCCCCATGTGGTGGCGACACCGCGTCCGATTGTCCTGGGTGCAATGTGAGGTCGCACTGCTGTCCTCGGATCCACCGAGGGCGGTCGAACATGCCCGGCGGGCGCTGGCCGCGGCCGAAGCGGCGACGGCGCCTCGGCATGTCGCCAAGAGTCTGCTGTTCACCGCTGTCAGCCAGATCGACGCCGGCCAGCGCGCTGAGGCCATCCCCAATCTGCGCCGCTCCCTGATGCTCAGCACGACGATGGGATTCCTCGCCGTCGCGTGGCCCACCCACGCCGTACTGGCCGCGTTGGTCGCGCAGACCGATGCGAAAGTGGCCCAGCAGCACTTCGCGGCGGCGGCCACGATCACCGCCACGCTGCGTGAGGGCCTGACCGGTGATCTCGCGGCCCGGTGGGACGCGCGCGCCGACATCCGTGCGCTGCAGCGCGCTGCTCAGTAGCCTTCCGCCCCGTCGTGAAGACGAATCGGCGTTCAAGCCCTGCTCAATGTACGCCGATAGGGGGAATAGTTGAAGAAATGAGGTGGAAGGGCCCGTGACCTCCGTACTGATCGTCGATGATGCACCCGCAGTTCGCGATGGACTCCGGCGGCTGGTGAGCACCCTGCCGGGAGTGCGGGCGGTGGCCTTGGCCAGCAGCGGGGAAGAGGCCCTGTCACGCTACGTGATGGAACGTCCCGACCTGGTTCTGCTGGATGTGCGGATGCCGGGCATGAGCGGGCTGGAATGTGCCCGACGACTGCTGCACTCCGATCCGGGCGTCCGGATCGTCATGCTCACCGCCGGCGAGGACCCGCAGGCGGTCGCCACTGCCGTGGCCAACGGGGCCGCGGGCTACATCAGCAAGGATGCCACCAAGTTGGAGATGGCACTGGCCATCCAACACGTCGGCGCCGACGGTCGCCCTCGCAGCGCCCCGGTCGTCGAGTTCCACCTCTCCGAACGCGAGACCCAGGTCCTGCACGGGATGTCACGCGGATTGTCCAATGGCGAGATCGGCCGGGAGTTGTACCTCTCCGAGGACACCATCAAGACCCACGCCAGGCGACTCTTCCGCAAACTGCACGCGGCCGACCGCGCTCAAGCCGTGGCAGTGGGACTTCGCGCGGGAGTCATCAGCTAGCCGCGTAACCTTGTCGGCATGGAGTCCACCCCCCACGACCGCTTCGCTCCCTTCGGCCTGACTTTCGATGACGTCCTGCTGGTCCCTGGCGCCTCCGATGTGGTGCCCAGTGAGGTCGACACCAGCACGCAGTTGACGCGCACCCTTCGGGTGCACGCACCCCTGGTGAGCAGCGCCATGGACACGGTCACAGAGGCGCGGATGGCGATCGCGATGGCTCGCATCGGCGGAGTCGGGGTACTGCATCGCAACATGAGCATCGACGATCAGGCCCTGCAGGTGGACATGGTCAAGCGCTCTGAGGCGGGGATGGTCAGCAACCCCGTCACGTGCGGGCCGGACGACACGCTGGCGGCGGTTGACGCGATGTGCCGCAGGTACCGGATCTCCGGGCTGCCGGTGGTCGATGCCGAAGGCCGGCTGCTGGGCATCGTCACCAACCGGGACATGCGTTTCGAGGAGAACCGCAGTGTCGCGGTGCGCGAGATCATGACCCCCGCGCCGCTGGTGTGCGGCCACCTGGGGATCGCTCCGGAGGAGGCGCTGGGGCTGCTGCGACGGCACAAGATCGAAAAGCTGCCCCTGGTGGATGAGGACAACCGGGTCCGGGGCCTGATCACTGTCAAGGACTTCCTCAAGAGCGAGGCCTACCCTGATGCGACCAAGGACGCCGCCGGACGGCTGGTGGTCGGGGCCGCAGTGGGCGTCGGGCAGGACTCCTACGACCGGGCGTTGGCCCTCGTGCAGGCGGGTGTGGACTTCGTCGTAGTCGACACTGCCCATGGGCACAGCACCGGGGTTCTCGAGATGGTCGCCAAGATCAAAAGTGATACCGGGATCGAGGTCATCGGGGGCAACATCGCCACTGGGGAGGCGGCAGCAGCACTGGCGGCGGCAGGAGCCGATGCCGTCAAGGTCGGTGTGGGGCCAGGGTCGATCTGCACCACCCGCGTGGTGGCCGGCGTCGGCGTCCCGCAGATCACGGCCATTCACGAAGTCAGCGAGGTGACCCGGCCGCTGGGCGTGCCGGTCATCGCCGACGGCGGTCTGCAGTACAGCGGTGATATCGCCAAGGCGCTGGTGGCCGGCGCGGATTCGGTGATGCTGGGGTCATTGCTGGCCGGCTGTGAGGAGTCGCCCGGGGATGTGGTCTTTGTCAACGGCAAGCAGTTCAAGCAGTACCGCGGTATGGGTTCCCTGGGCGCCATGCAGAGTCGGGGGGAGGCCAAGTCCTACTCCAAGGATCGGTACTTCCAAGACGATGTGCTCAGCGACGACAAGCTCGTGCCCGAGGGCATCGAGGGTCAGGTGCCCTACCAGGGCAAGGTCTCGGTCGTTGCCCACCAACTGATCGGCGGGCTGCGGGCAGCCATGGGCTACAGCGGTGCCGGCACCGTCTCGGAGTTGCACGCCAAGGGCCGTTTCGTGCGCATCACCGCGGCAGGTTTGAAGGAAAGTCATCCGCACGACATCCAGATGACGGTGGAAGCCCCGAACTACCACCGCCACTGATCACCGTTCGGTGGTACGGGTGCGGCGAGCATGGCCCGCGTGAGCGCGTACGCTAGTGCCCCGTGAGTGACATCGTGATCGGACTGTCCAAGTCGGCTCGCGCCGGCTACTCCTTCGACGACGTGGCCGTCGCCCCGCATCGCCGTACGCGTGATCCGGAGGCTGTGGACCTGGGCTGGCAGATCGACGCTTACGGGTTCGCCCTGCCCTTGGTGGCCGCGCCGATGGATTCGATCATGTCCCCGGAGACGGCGATCGAGATGGGGCAGGCCGGCTGCCTGGGCGTGCTGAACCTGGAGGGTCTCTGGACGCGTTACGCGGATCCCAGCGATGCCTTCGAGCAGATCCGGGCCGCTTCGGCGCACGATTCGGTCGCACTTCTGCAGCGGCTCTACGCCGAGCCCATCAAGCCTGAACTGATCATCGAGCGGGTGCGGCAGATGCGCGCGGCGAACATCACGGTCGCTGCTTCCCTGTCGCCGCAGAAGACCCATGATCTCTTCGGTCACGTCATCGAGGCTGGTGTGGATGTGTTCGTGATCCGCGGCACGACGGTGAGCGCTGAACATGTCAGCGCGGGCAACGAGCCGTTGAACCTCAAGCGCTTCATCTACGAACTGGACGTGCCCGTGCTGGTGGGCGGGGTGGCTACCTACCAGTCGGCGCTGCATCTGATGCGCGCCGGGGCGGCGGGAGTGCTGGTCGGCTTCGGTGGCGGCGCCACGCATACCACCGCCGACGTGCTTGGCGTGCGGGTACCCATGGCCACGGCGGTGGCCGACGTCGCTGCCGCCCGACGTGACTATCTCGACGAATCCGGGGGGCGCTACGTGCACGTGGTGGCGGACGGAGCGATGGGCCGCAGCGGAGACATTGTCAAAGCGATCGCCTGTGGCGCCGATGCGGCGATGGTGGGATCACCGCTCGCGCGGGCCAGTGAGGCCCCGGGCGCGGGCAAACATTGGGGAATGGAGGCCACCCATGCGGAGTTGCCGCGTGGGGAGGTCGTCGAGTTCGAGACCCTCGGCACGCTCGCGGAGGTCATCCATGGGCCATCTCACGTCAGCGACGGGACGATGAACCTCGCCGGTGCCGTGCGCCGCTCGATCGCTCTGTGCGGGTACACCGATGCCAAGAGCTTCCAACGGGTCGAGATGGTGCAGGCCCACTAGGGGCGCGACCGCGGACGAACGCCTGTCGGTCGATCCGCTCCGGGGCCGCTTCTCCGGGGTTATTGGTCTTCTGTGCGGCGTTTTCGGCCCAACTAGGCCCGAAAAGGTCGTGTGGCGGGCGAAATTGACGAACGCCTGTACGGCGGACGAACGCCTGGCACGGGCGGCCGTAAACCACTTACCGCATGCCGGGGTCAGTCATCCCCGACGACGCCCGGGCCGCTTCCAGTCGCGCGCCCGGCACCCGGGAACCGGCGACCGCCTCAGACCCGCGGCATCCCGTATCCACCGAGGGCGGCGGACTTGCCCTTCCAGTAGTTGCCGTAAACGAAGACCTCGTCACGTACCGACAGTTGGTTCCACAGCCAGTCCTGGTCCCGCGGCCAGGTGCGCACGCAGCCATGGGACTGCGGAACCGTGCGGATAGCCTTGCGCACACCGTGGAACGCGATGCCGCGGTCGAAGTAGATGGGACGGTAGAGCCCCGGCCGGCCGTCGGGCTCTGGGAACAGCGTGCTGCGCTGCCAGCGGTTCACCTTGTAGTAGACCCGCTTGAAGCCCGTCCGCGTGGCGTGCGGGCCGAGGTCTTTGCCCGTGCTGACCGGCAGCACGCGCAGGATGGTGCCCTTGCCGTCGGTGATGTACGCGGTCTGACATGTGAGGTTGACCAGGGCCTTGACCGATCGGAGCCGCTTGGGCAGGCCCGGCAACGTCGTCGTGGTGGTGATCCGGTTGATCAGCTCCGGCGTTGGCAGCTCCCGGGTGGCCTTGTAGCCGGTGAGATCCCGGAAGACGCACATACCCCGTCGGGTGCCGGGTGTGATCACGCCGTCGGCAATCCCGGTGGGCAGCCCCAGGGCGGCCAGTTGGGACTCCATGGCCATTTCCGGACTGATCGTGATTGGCGTTTGCGACGGTGTCGCCGCGGGCGTCACCGTCGGGTCCGGGACGACCGGCGACGGGCTGGCGGTCTCGCTGGGACTGGAGGTGGCTGGACTGACGGAGCTGGACGGGTCGTCGCCGGGTCCGGCGGCGACAGGCGCGGTGCCGATCGCTGCGAGGGCCACGGGGGTCACGAGGGCAGCACCGATGACCCAACGGGCGGCGGGAAGCATAGGGCCACGCTAACCTGCCTCGAACAATTGCCCGCTAGGAGCGTGAAATGGTCCGGTAGTCGGTCACGCCCGGCGACGACGCAAGTTGAATGTTCGACTTTCGGCGGAATTGGTGGGCCGGAATTGACGCTGAGTCCAGGCATAAACCTGACTCGGGTGTCAATAAGAACGGGATTCCCTGGTCGCCATCAGGCACGCGGGTTTATCGTGCGCATATGACACTCATCACTGAATCCCTGCCCACTCAGGTTGCTGGGATTGACGTGAACAGCCTGACTGCGCTCGTGGTGGCGTCTCCCAATGCCGAGAAACTCACCACTGTTGCGCCCTTCACCCTCGAACCGCTGGCTGAGGTGCCCATCAGTAGCGATGAGGACGTGGCCATCGCCTTTGAGACCGCGCGCCGAGCCCAGCAGCGCTGGGCGCAGTGGACGCCCAAGGAGCGGGCGCGAGTGATCCTGCGCTTCCACGACATCATGCTGGAACACCGCACCACCACCGTGGACCTCGTGCAGTTGGAGAACGGCAAGGCTCGGGTGCACGCCTCCGAGGAGTTCATGGATGTGCTGCTGACCGCGCGGCACTACGCCCAGGTGGCGCCCAAGCAGCTCAAGGACGTGCGTCACCGTGGGGTGCTGCCCGGGCTGACCAGCGTCAAGGAGATCCGCCATCCGAAGGGGATCGTGGGAGTCATCGCCCCCTGGAACTACCCGCTGACACTCGCGGTGTCCGATGCCATCCCCGCCCTGCTTGCCGGCAACGGCATCGTGCTCAAGCCCGATTCGCAGACCCCGCTCACCGCCCTGTGGGCCATTCGCCTGCTGCGGGAGGCGGGCCTGCCCGAAGGGTTGGTCCAGGTCGTGGTGGGCCCCGGCGCCCGCTTGGGCCCGATCATGGTCAAGAACTCCGACTACCTCATGTTCACAGGCTCCACGGCCGTCGGCCGCGAGCTCGCCGAGCAATGCGGCCGGGAGCTGATCGGGTGCTCGATGGAGCTCGGCGGCAAGAACGCGATGCTCGTGCTGGAGGACGCCGACCTCGACCGCTCCGCCGAGATCGCCGTGCGGGCGTGCTTCTCCAACACGGGCCAGTTGTGCATCTCGATGGAGCGGATGTACATCAACGAGAAGATCTACGACGAGTTCGTGGCCAAGTTCGTCGAGCGGGTCAAGGCGATGCGGATGCACGCCCAGATCGGCTGGGGTGCGGATATGGGATCGCTGATCAGCCAGAAGCAGTTCGACACGGTGTCCGACCACGTGGCCGATGCCCTGGCCAAGGGCGCGACTGCACTGGCCGGTGGCCGACCCCGCCCCGACATCGGACCGCTCTTCTTCGAGCCGACGGTGCTTGAAGGGGTGACCAAAGACATGCGCGCCTGCATCACCGAGACGTTCGGCCCCGTGGTCAGCCTGTACAAGGCGACCAGTGACGAGGAGGCCATCGACCGCGCCAACGACACCGAGTACGGCCTGAACGCCGCGGTCCTCACCCGCGACACAGCCCACGGACGCAAGATCGCCGCCCGGCTGCACGCCGGCACCGTCAACGTCAACGAGGGCTACGCGTCGGCGTGGGGGACCACCGCGGCGCCGATGGGCGGCATGGGGGCCTCCGGCTTGGGTCGCCGGCACGGCGTCGAGGGCCTGCTGAAGTACACCGAATCCCAGACCGTGGCCGTGCAGCGGCTCGTGGCGATGGGGCCGCAGTTCGGGATGTCGGATGAGAAGTGGAGCGACTTTATGGTGACCTCGTTGGCTTTGATGAAGAAGATGGGAATGTCCTGATGGCTGAGTTCGATTACGACGTCGCGATTATTGGCTCGGGTTTCGGGGGTTCTGTCTCCGCACTTCGACTCACGGAGAAGGGGTACAAGGTCCTCGTCATTGAGGCCGGCCGGCGCTTTGAGGACGCCGACTTCCCGAAGACGTCCTGGCGCACCAAGCAGTTCCTGTTCGCGCCGGCGCTCGGGTGCTACGGCATCCAGCGCATTCACCTGCTGCCCGATGCCGTGATTCTGGCTGGTGCCGGGGTGGGCGGCGGTTCCCTGGTCTACGCGAACACGCTCTACGTGCCGCCGGAGCCCTTCTTCAAGGACAAGCAGTGGGGCCACATCACGGACTGGCAGTCCGAGTTGGCGCCCTACTACGACCAGGCCAAACGAATGCTCGGGGTCGTCCAGAACCCCACGATGACCCCCTCGGACGTGGAGTTGAAGGCCGTGGCCGACGAGATGGGCGTGGGGGACACGTTCACCCTGACTCCGGTCGGGGTGTACTTCGGCGAGGGTGGCGGCGTCACCGCGCAGGATCCGTACTTCGGCGGCCGTGGCCCTGCCCGCACCGGATGCATCGAGTGTGGCGAGTGTATGACGGGTTGCCGGCACAACGCCAAGAACACGCTGGTGAAGAACTACCTCTACTTGGCTGAGAGCGCCGGGGCGGAGATCTCCCCGATGACCACCGTCACTGGCCTCGAGCAGTACGGCGAGGGCTACGCCATCGATACCAAGCGCACGGGCAGCCGCAAGGGGAAGCGGCGGATCTATGCCAAGGAGGTCATCGTGGCGGCAGGGGCCTACAACACCCAGCGCCTGCTGCATTCGATGAAGGATTCCGGTCGGCTTCCGAATCTCTCACCCGCGCTCGGCAGACTCAGCCGCTCCAACTCCGAGGCGCTGCTGGGAGCGATCACCGATGACCGGTCCCGCGACTACACGCGCGGCGTGGCGATCACCTCGAGCTTCTACCCGGAGCCGCACACTCACATCGAGCCGGTGCGTTACGGCAAAGGCTCCAACATGATGGGCTTCCTGCAGACCGTCATGACCGATGAGATCGACGGTGAGCCGCGGTGGAAGACGTGGATCCGCGAACTGGTGCGGCAGCGGTCCAACGCATTGCAGATGATCGACCTGCGCGGCTGGAGCGAGCGCAGCATCATCCTGCTGGTCATGCAGAGCGTCGACAACTCGCTGACCGTGTCGGGTAAGCGCAGCCGGTTCGGTTTCCGCTTGACCTCCAAGCAGGGCGACGGCGAGCCGAACCCGACCTGGATCCCCGCCGGCAACGAGGCCGCCCGCCTGCTCAGCAAGCGCATCGAAGGCCTGCCCGGCGGCAACCTTGGTGACCTGATCAGTGCCCCGATGACGGCGCACTTCGTTGGCGGGTGCGCGATCGGCGATTCACCGCAGACCGGGGTCATCGATCCCTACCACCGCGTGTACGGCCATCCGGGGCTGCACATCGTCGATGGTGCTGCGGTGTCGGCGAACCTGGGCGTGAATCCGTCACTGACGATCACGGCGCAGGCGGAGCGGGCCATGGCCCTGTGGCCGAACAAGGGCGAGACCGATGTTCGCCCGGCAGTTGGGCACGAGTACATGCGCGTTGCCCCCGTGGCGCCGAAAGAGCCCGTGGTGCCTGATGCGGCACCGGGTGCTTTGCGGTTGCCGGTGGTCGAGGTCCGGTAGGCCCTGCGCGACGTCAGGCGTTTCGGGATCGGGGGGCCCGTGGCGCGTGGCGCCGGCACGCGCCCGAGGGTTTTGGGCTAGTCCGCAGCGGGTCCGACACCTAGAAAAGAGCCTGGGGTACGTTCCAGCGCTTCGAACCAGGGTGCCGGGGCTCACACCCGCGCCGCGTGCCTGGATTCGTAGCCACGGTCAAGCGGCGCTTAACGCCGGTCCCACGCTCCCGGCATCTCCAGCAGAGCATCCACATCGGGCGTGGTCCGCCCGGCCACGATGTCGGCCAGCGTGGTGTTCTCCAGCACCGAACGCAGGGCCGCGCGTGTGGCCACCCACACGACGCGCAAGTGCTCGGCGGGCCCCGTGTAATCCGCGTCCTCGGGGGCTTCGCTGCGCACAGCCCCGAGGGGGCCGTCCAGCACCCGGATGATGTCGGCCACACTGATCTCGTCGGGAGCCTTGGCCAGCCGGTAGCCGCCCTCGGCGCCGCGTTGGCTAAACACCAGCCCCGCCTTGCGCAGTGTCCCGAGGATGCCCTCCAGGAAGCGCGCGGGGATCTCCTGGCGGGTGGCCAGGGCGTCAGCCTTCGCCAGCTGCTTGGGGTCCTGCTGCCAGACGACGGTCAGCTCTGTCATCGCGCGCAGGGCGTAGTCGACGCGGGCTGAGATCTGCATGGTGGCATTGTCCCGTTTCCGACGGACAATGCCACCACTGGGCGCGATCGTGTCAGCGGGTGGCAAGACCACGTCGCTCCCGCAGCTTGCGCGCGGCACTGGAGAAGATCCCGTCCACGAGCATGCCGATCATCAGGATCGCCAGCATCGTGGCCAACAGCTCCGGAGTCTTGCTCAGCTGCCGGTAGAACTCCAGGCTCGAGCCCAACGATGGCTTCTCGGCGATGATGACCAGCAGTTCGCCAGCCATCAGGGAGCGCCACGCGAACGCCCAGCCCTGCGTGAGGCCGCCTACATAGGTGGGTAGCGCGGCGGGCAGGATGATGTCGCGGTACATCGCCACGGGACCGGCTCCCAGGACCTTCCCCAGCCGCCAGTACGACGGCGGCACGTTGTCGATGCCGGTGATCACCCCGTTGGCGATGCTCGGTGCGGCACCGAGCACGACCACAAACATGATCGCCGACTCGTTGATCCCGAACAGCAGGATCGCCAAGGGGAACCACGCGATCGACGGCATGGTCTGTAGGCCGGTGATCAGTGAACCCACGGCCAGGCGCAGCGGGGTGATCCGGGCGGTCAGGATGCCGATCGCGGTGCCGATGAGCAGCGCGAGGGCGAAGCCGGTGATGGCCCGCGTCATCGTGGTGAGCAGTGAACTCCAGAAGCGTTCGCCGGTGAGCATCTGGGCGAAGGTCTGCAGTGTTTCGACCGGGCCCGGCAGCACATACTCGGGTCGCCACCCGGACCAGACAACGACTTGCCAGGCCCCGAGCACGATGACGATGGCCAGCAGTTTCGGCCACCACCAGGCCCACACCTGGGCCAGCACCGAGTCCTTCTTTGCCTCGGGAAGAACATCGACGACGGGGGTAAGAGCATCGGTTGCCATCACGCCGCCTCATGCAGTCGGCGGGTCAGGTATGCCGCTCGCTCAGCAACGGCCGCGGAGTCCATCACCCGTGGATGGGGCAGGTCGATGTCCTGTTCGAGCACGATCTTGCCGTAGGCCATCAGCACGGCCCGGTCACCCAGCCGCACGGCCTCGCGCATGTTGTGGGTCACGAACATGACGGTGAGGTCACGTTCGCTCACCACCCGCTCGATCTCGTCGTGGAGCAGATCTCGGGTCATGGCGTCCAGGGCGCCCAACGGCTCATCCATCAGCACCAGATCGGCGTTCTGCGCCAAGCAGCGGGCGAGGTTCACCCGCTGGCGCATGCCACCGGACAATTCATGCGGGCGGCGGCTGGCGGCGTGGGTCAGCCGGACGACCTCCAATAGTTCGTCGCCCTGCCCCTTGCGCTGCGATCGGGGAACGCCCCGCAGCTTCAGGGCCAGTTCGACGTTCTGGCGGGCCGTCAACCAGGGCAGCAGGGTGGCGTCCTGGAACATGAACGCCGTGCGCACCGCGACCTCGACACTCCCGGAGGTGGGAGTGTCGAGGCCGGCAACGATGTTCAACAACGTGGTCTTGCCGCAGCCGGAGTGCCCAACCAGCGTGACGAACTCCCCACGGTGGACGGTGAGATCGACTCCATGCAGAGCCGCGGTGCGCCCCTCGTCGCTGTCAAAGACCTTGGTGACGCCACTGACCTGCAGCGCCACGTCAGTCGGTGCCTGAACGGTCATGGTCACTGGGTGACCTCAGGCTCACCGGCAGCCCCGAGCACGGCGTTGATGGCGGTCAGGTCGTACAGCGTGCCGGGCAGACCGCCAGCAGCGTCGATCTCGCCCTGGTCGAGCAGGCCGACATCAACGGCATGTTGCGCGCTGGCCACCAGCGTCGTGGGCAGCGGATCGGCGGTGAAGTCGACCTGCTTCCAGGCGCTGTCAATGATCTGCGGGTCCAGCGTGGAGCCTGTGAGGCTCTGCAGGGAGGCCTGCACGTCGGCCTTGGCGGCCTTCGGGTCGTCGACGATCTCCTGCAGCGCCTCGACGTGGCCGGTCAGCACTGCTTCGACGACCTCCGGGTTCTCCTTCAGGAACTCCGTGCGCACCACGATGTTTGTGGTGACGAACTTCCCATCCGGCCACAGGTCCTTCTCGTTGACCAGAACCTTGGCGCCCTTGGCCACGTACTCGCTGACCCACGGCTCCGGGACCCACGCGCCCTGGATCTGACCGGTGCTGAAGGCGGTGAGGCCGTCAGCGTTGGCCTGCGGCTTGATGCTCACATCGCCGCCGCCCTCTGTGGTCGCAGTGAGGCCCTGTTCCTTGAGCCAGTAACGCAGCGCCACATCCTGGGTGTTGCCCAGTTGCGGGGTGGCAAGGGTCTTGCCCTTGAGGTCGGCAGGGGAATTGATGTCCTTGGCCACCACCAAAGCTGCACCACCGGATGCCGCGCCGGAGATCACCGTGATCGCCTCGCCCTCGGATTGGGTGTAGGCGCTGATGGTGGGGTTCGGCCCGATGTAGGAGATGTCGAGCTGGTCGGCGAAGAGCGCGGTGACCGCGTCGGGTCCGGCGTTGAAGGCAGTCGGGGTGACGCTGACGCCGAGTGGCTTGAGGGCGTCCTTGAAGAGGCCCTCCTGCATGCCGATCAGGGCCGGAGCGTGGGTCAGGTTCGGGAAGAACCCGAGGCGCACCGTCTTAACTGCCGCCGCCGAGGTGCCCGGGTTGGCCGACGACGACGCAGAATCGGTGCTGCCCGAGCACGCTGCGAGCGATCCGACGACGGTCACAGCGACGGCGGCACTGAGCAGTTTGCGCCGAAGGGTGGTCCTCATGTATTCCTCCATAGGTTATGTTTGTCGACTTACTTAATAGGAAACTAACACAGGTATTCCGACTTGGTTAATGGGGATAGTGTTCGTGATCATGTCGTGTCCTGCTTGTCGAGAGCGATTGGCAGTTGTCGTCGCGACACGCCGCGCGAAATCGCACCTTGTGCCCAATGGCTCGCGCAGAACCCGAACACGGCAGGGTCCCACACAGCGGATGATCCGGTTTTGCGACCGTTGGTTCACTTTCCGCTAGGAGGCTCAGTGCGGAAAGTGAACCAACGGTCGTAAAGGGCCACGGTGCTCCCTGAGGCGCCGACTGGCGCAACGAGTATCTTCACGCTCATGACCGCCACGTCGGAGCCACGCTGGCTCACCAGATGGTTCGGAGTGCTGGCAAGCCCGATCGAAGGTCAGGTGATCGTCGGTCCGAACTGGTTCGCGTCGGTGATGGGTACCGGCATCGTGGCGGTGGCCGGAGTGACCTTGCCCGTGAGCGTGCCGAGGCTGCTTACGACGACAGCCTGGGGCGTGGCCGTCGTACTTCTGATTGCCCTGGTCGTCTTCATGCCGCTGAACTGGCGCCGATACCCCGACAACTTCCGCACCCTCGCGAACGACCCCATCGCCATCCAGTTCTTCGGTGCACCGCCCATGGCCTTCATG
Source organism: Candidatus Nanopelagicales bacterium (assembly GCA_037046735.1). Taxonomy (GTDB): domain Bacteria; phylum Actinomycetota; class Actinomycetes; order S36-B12; family UBA10799; genus JADKAV01. The sequence continues at coordinate 48,756 of JBAOHC010000022.1, forward strand.
ACGGTGGCCTCTGGGACCCTGCTTGTGGGCCGGGCGTACCTCGGCGAAACCCTCGCGGTGAGTATTGGGTGGGTGCTCTGGGCAGTAGGCACCGTCCTGGGCCTGCTCACCGCGGTCATCGTGCCCTACCGGCTGTTCACGCGACTGGAGGTGCGCCATGACGGCGCCTTCGGTGGCTGGCTGATGCCCGTCGTCCCGCCGATGGTCTCGGCGGCGGTCGGGGCTTTGCTGGTCGCGCACACTCCCGCCGGCGAACCGCGCGAGACCATGCTGCTGTTCTGCTACGCCTGCTTCGGCATGAGCCTGGTCGCCTCACTGATCATCATCACGCTCATCTGGAGCAGGCTGGCGCACTTCGGCAGTTCAGGGTCGGCGCGGGTGCCGACTCTGTGGATCGTGCTGGGCCCAGTGGGGCAGTCCATCACCGCGGCGGGGGCCCTGGGAACCGCGGCACTGATCGCCGTCCCGCCACCCTTGTCGACGGCGTTCGACACGTTTGCCGTGGTCTTCGGGGTTCCCATGTTCGGGTTCATGCTGCTGTGGATGCCGATGGCGGCAGCACTCACAATCCGGGCTCACCGGCGCAACATGGGATTCGCCCTGACCTGGTGGTCGTTCACCTTCCCCGTGGGGACCTGCGTGACGGGCGCCAGTCAACTGGCCAAGCACACCGACCTGACCGTCTTCGCGGTCTTTGCGGTGGCCCTTTACGTAGGGCTGTTGCTGGCCTGGGTGACGGTGGCGCTGCGCACGTTCCGGGCCTCCCATGCGGTGCTCACCCCACCCGCGGTCAGTTCGCAACCCGCCGCGCAGAAGGGCTGAGGCGAACGGGTCACCGGGCGGTCTCTTTAGACTGATCCCATGCCCAACCTGCCCCGTCCTGTGCTGGTCATCGACTTCGGGGCGCAGTACGCCCAGCTCATCGCACGCCGGGTGCGCGAGGCGCATGTGTACTCGGAGGTCGTCCCACACACGTGGACGGCCGAGCAGATCGCGGCCAAGAACCCGCTCGCGATCATCCTGTCGGGCGGGCCCGCCAGCGTCTACGTCGAGGACGCGCCCGCCTTCGACAACGCCATCCTGAACCAGAACCTGCCGGTCTTCGGCATCTGCTACGGCTTCCAGGTGATGGCCAGTGCGCTCGGCGGACAGGTCGACAAGACCGGGCTGCGCGAGTATGGCCGGACCCGTCTGCAGACCCAGGACAGCGTGCTGTTCGCCGGGCAGCCTCCCGAGCAGTCGGTATGGATGTCCCACGGCGACGCCGTGGTGGAAGCCCCCGCCGGATTTGATGTCGTGGCCAGTACGTCGGGCACCCCAGTGGCCGCATTCCTGCACACCGATTTGCCGCTGGCCGGCGTTCAGTTCCATCCCGAGGTGGCCCACACCGATTATGGCCAGGCGATCCTGCAGCGTTTCCTGTTCGACGTGGCCGGTCTGACGCCCAACTGGTCCACCGAGGGCGTGATCGAGACCCAGATCGCCAGCGTCGCGGCCCAGGTCGGCACCGGACGTGCCATCTGCGGGCTGTCCGGTGGAGTGGACTCGGCAGTGGCAGCGGCCCTGGTGCAACGTGCCATCGGCGATCGGTTGACGTGTGTCTTCGTCGATCACGGTCTGCTGCGCCAGGGTGAGGCCGAGCAGGTCGAACGCGACTTCGTGGCCGCAACTGGCGCCCACCTGGTCGTCGTGGATGCCCGGCAGCGCTTTCTTGATGCCCTGGCCGGTGTGACCGATCCGGAGACCAAACGCAAGATCATTGGCCGCGAGTTCATCCGCGTCTTCGAGACGGCGGCGGCCGACGTCGTTGCCGAGCATGACGACGACGTGAGTTTCCTCGTGCAGGGCACCCTGTATCCCGACGTCGTGGAGTCCGGCGGGGGGACGGGAACCGCCAACATCAAGAGCCACCACAACGTCGGGGGGCTGCCGGATGACCTGGAGTTCGCGCTGGTGGAGCCGTTGCGCGACCTGTTCAAGGACGAGGTGCGCGCCGTGGGGACCGCGCTGGGCCTGCCCGAGGCCATGGTCTGGCGGCACCCGTTCCCCGGCCCGGGTCTGGCCATTCGCATCGTTGGCGAGGTCACCGAGGAGAACCTGGAGACGCTGCGCCGCGCCGACGCCATCGCGCGGGCCGAACTCACCGCGGCCGGGCTCGACCGCTCCGTCTGGCAGTTCCCGGTCGTTCTGCTGGCCGGCGTGCGCAGTGTCGGTGTCCAGGGCGACGGTCGTACCTACGGGCATCCGGTGGTACTGCGCCCGGTCAGCAGCGAGGATGCCATGACAGCCGACTGGTCGCGGCTGCCGCACGAGGTGATCGCCACCATCAGCACCCGCATCACGAACGAGGTCGACGCCGTCAACCGCGTCGTGCTGGACGTGACGAGCAAGCCTCCGGGCACCATTGAATGGGAGTGACGTGTAGTCCGAACCAGATCGTGACCATTTCGTGACCTTTCTGGGTGCCCGACATGCCCGGCTGCGAGAAATGCCGCTGGCAAGGTGCATCGGGTGGTATCGCGACGCCTTCTTCCCCTGTTGTCCGCTGCTCTGCTGATGGTCTCGGGCCTGGTCCCGGCCGTGGCTGCCCCGAAACCTGCCCCCACCAAGGTCCCTGCCGCAGGTCTGCCTGCCGAGCGCGCCTACCCCGCAGTGCTCGACGCGCCCATCGAGTACGAGGGGATGACCACCTGCGACCCGACGCCGCGCCCAGGTGCCCTGCAACTGCGCCAGTTGCTGCTCGACACCTACGGCGAGGCGGTGATCGGCATCTCGCGCGCCTGCGACCAGGACACCATCAGCGAGCACAAGGAGGGCCGCGCGGTCGACTGGATGGTCGACTGGAAGAACCCCGCCGAACGTGCCCAGGCGCAGACCTTCGTCGACTGGGTCACCGCGCCCGGTCCGGACGGCACCCCGGCCGCCAACGCCCGCCGGCTCGGCATCATGTACATCGGCTGGGGCGATGAGATGTGGCGTGCCTACGACACCAAGCGTGGCTGGACGGAGCTGAAGGGCTGCTACTCGCTGCAGAGTTCGGCCAATGACACCTTCTGCCACCGCGACCACGTGCACTTCTCCATGACGTGGGACGGTGCGGCTGCTCGGACCTCGTATTGGGACAACACGCCCGTGCAGGACCTCGCGTGCCCGATCGCTCGCACGTCGGGCAGCGCCCGTACGCTGACGGCCTCGGCTGCCTTCGTCCCCGTCAAACCGGTACGCGTGTTCAACGGGGCGGCCAAGGGCGACTTTGGCTGCTATCTGCAGCAACGGCGCTGGTCCGGCGATGATCGCAGCCTGCCCATCCAAGTGACCGGTAAGAAGGGCATCCCGGCCAGCGGCGTGCAGGCGGTCGCGCTGCGGCTGACCGGCTACACCTCGAACGCCCCGGGGTGGATCACCGCCTCGGGATCTCCCGGCGCCAACGGTCCACAAGTAGTGCAGTTGGGTATGGAGGGCTCGTCCGCGGCCACCGCAATCGTGCCCGTATCCGACACCGGACGCATCTGGCTGGCGACGATCGCCGGCCACACCCAGGTGGCGGTGGACGTTCTCGGGTACTTCACACACTCGGCCACCGCCGCGGCCACTGGCAAAGCCGGAACCTGGCAGGCAGTCGCCACGACAGCAGTTGCCACGGTGGACATCCCGGCCGACAGCAGTCAGTCGATCACTCTGCAGGGCGCCCCCGCCGGTGTTTCGGGCGCCGTGTTGAGTGTCAACACCAGTGGGTCGGCGCCGGGGCACATCCGGGTGGCCCCGCCGGGCGCCAGGACCAAAGCTGACGCAGTCGATGTCGGCGGCAACCCACGCACGGCGACGGTTCTTGCCGCCACCACCGACGGCACTGTCAGCCTGACGAACACCTCCGCGGCGCCGGTTGCCGTCACTGTGCTGCAGTCCGCGTGGATCACCAAGCCGGCCGTCGGTAATGCCCGGATGGCGCCAGCCAACGTGACCCTCGGCACTGTGAAGACTGCTGGCAAGGTCAAGACTCTGCCGGCCAAGTTGCCTGCTGGCGCCAAGGCCGCGATCGTGAACGTCACGACGAAGGGCGCCAAGAACAGCGGTGCGGTCACCGTGTGGGGGGCGGGGGAGCAGCCGGCCGGACGCAGCGTGGATGTGCGACTGGGGCGTTCCAACAGCGACCTGGTTGTCGTCGCCGTCGCCGAGGACGGCCTGATTCGGATCGCCGGCAACGCCAAGGGTGGCAGCGCCTCGGTGCGCCTGATCGGGGTCGTCCGGTAGCGACCTAGAGTGGGACGGTGTTAGACCTGACCTCCGACCTCAACCCCCAGCAGGCCGCCGCCGTGACCCACCGTGGCCGGCCGATCCTCGTCGTCGCCGGCGCCGGATCGGGCAAGACGCGGGTGTTGACGCGGCGCATTGGACACCTGCTGCAGACCCAGCAGGCCGTCCCCTCGGAGATCTTGGCGATCACCTTCACGAACAAGGCCGCCAACGAGATGAAGGAAAGGGTCGCCGACCTCGTCGGGCCAGTGGGACGCCGGATGTGGGTCTCGACGTTCCACAGCGCCTGTGTGCGCATCCTGCGCCGGCAGGCCCACCACCTCGGGTATCCGAGTTCGTTCTCCATCTACGACACCGATGATGCCCGCCGGCTGCTCACGCAGATCTCCAAAGAGCTCAACCTCGACCCGCGCAAGTACAAGCCTCGGGGCCTGGCCCACCAGATCTCCAACCTGAAGAACGAGCTGATCGACCATGAATCGTTCGTCGCCGAGGGGGAGACCCAGGAGGTCTTGGCCGACGTCTACCGGATGTACACCGAGCGGATGCAGCGCGCAGGGGCGATGGATTTCGACGATCTCATCTCCAACTCAGTCGCGGTGCTGACGCTGTTCGACGAGGTCGCCGCGTACTACCACCGGCTGTTCGCCCATGTGCTGATCGACGAGTACCAGGACACCAACCATGCCCAGTACCAGTTGGTCCGCCGCTTGGTCGGCGACGGCGCCGAGGGTCTCGGGCAGGCGGAACTGTGCGTGGTCGGCGACTCGGATCAGTCGATCTACGCATTCCGGGGTGCCGACGTGCGCAACATCGAGGAGTTCGAGAAGGACTTCCCGGGCGCAGAGGTCGTGATGCTCGAGCAGAACTACCGCTCGACCCAGACCATCCTATCGGCTGCCAACGCCTTGATCTCCCACAACGCGGGTCGGCGCGAGAAGCGGCTGTGGACTGACTCCGGCGACGGCGACCCCATCGTGGGATACGTCGCCGATGATGATCGCGACGAGGCCGCATTCGTGGTCGACGAGATTCAGAAGCTCACTGCTGATGGTCTGGACGCCGGTGAGATCGCCGTGTTCTACCGCACACACGCGCAGTCCCGGCCTTTGGAAGAGGTGCTGCTGCGCACCGGCTTGCGGTACAAGATCGTGGGCAACGTCCGGTTCTACGAGCGCAAGGAGGTCAGGGATGCCCTGGCTTACCTGCGGATCGTGAACAACCGCGAGGACGACTTGGCCCTGCAGCGCATTCTCAACGTGCCCAAACGGGGGCTGGGGGATCGCACCGTGGAACAGGTGAACGCGTTCGCCAACAGCAATCGGATCACGTTCGAGGATGCGCTGCGCCGAGTGCAGGAGACCGGGGTCGGCCCGCGCGCGGAGTTGCGCATCGGTGGCTTCCTCGGCCTGCTCGACGAACTGCGCATGCTGCTCGATTCGGGAGCGGATGTCGAGGACATGGTGGAGGCCGTGCTCGAGCAGTCCGGGCTGGTGGCTGAATTGCAGTCGTCCACGGACCCGCAGGACGAAGCCCGCCTGGAGAACCTCGGCGAGCTCACCTCGGTGGCCCGGGAGTTCATGAACGACAACGCCGACGGCACCCTTTCCGACTTCTTGGAGCGGGTGGCGCTGGTCGCCGAGGCGGATGATGTGCCGGCCCACGAGGGCGGCCTGGTCACGCTGATGACTCTGCACACAGCCAAGGGCCTGGAGTTCGACGCGGTGTTCTTGACGGGGATGGAAGAGGGGGTGTTCCCGCATGCTCGCTCCTTGGAGGACCGCAAGGAGATGGAGGAGGAGCGCCGCCTGGCCTACGTCGGCGTAACCCGCGCGCGCAAGCGCCTGCACATCAGCCGCGCGGAGAGCCGCTTGCAGTTCGGCAAACCACAGATGAACCCGCCGAGCCGCTTCCTGGAGGAGTTGCCCGCCGCCCTGGTCGACTGGCGGCGCACCGGCCGCGACCTGTCCCGAAGGCCGTCGCTGGGCGGCCGGGGGGCGGCACCGGCCCTGGCCGCCGTGGCGGGGACTGCTCGCCGGGCTGCTGGGCCGGTCCTGCAATTGGTCGCTGGCGAGAACGTTCTGCACCCCAAGTTCGGCCTGGGCAAGGTCGTCTCCACGGCTGGCACCGGCGACAAGGCCGAGGCCCACGTGGACTTCGGCAGCGAGGGCGTCAAGCGCCTGTTGCTGCGGTACGCGCCGGTGGAGAAGTTGTAGGTCTGCTGCGGTCGGGTCCGCCCACCGTGGAAATCGCAAACGCTTGTAGCGGCGAGCGAACCGGCCCTGGCGAAGACGCAGCCGAACGCGTTTGGCGCGGACGAACGCCTCACAACTCCACAGCCGAGGGTGCTGGCCCGGCCGGAAATCCGTGGTCCGGCCCACACCAACGTGGCTCGCCGCACATGAGAGTGGCCGACCTCACGTCCCAATTGCGCTATATGTCTGTTTTGTCCTGATTAATCGGAGGCATAAACGAGCATTCATTGAAACATGAACAAGTTGTCACCCCTCGTCGGAGCCGCTCTCGCTACAGCGCTGCTGATCCCGGCCGGCGCTCCTGCCGTCGCCGCTTCGCACGACAACCGGACCTCATCTGCGCAGGCCGCGTTTGCCGACCTGCCCACCACCAACTATCGGCTGTCCGCCAGGTTCAACCAACGCGGCGGTTACTGGTCCTCGGGCCGGCACACCGGCCTGGACTTCGCCGCCCCCAGCGGAACCCGCGTCGATGCCGTCGCCGACGGCAAGGTCGTCTTCGCCGGCCGCGCCGGTGCCTACGGCAAGGCGGTCATCATCAGGCACTCCGATGGCAAGCGCAGCCTCTACGCCCACTTGAACAAGATCACGACCCGGAAGGGCAAGAAGGTCACCAGCGGGACCAAGATCGGCAAGGTCGGCGCCACGGGCAACACCACCGGACCGCACCTGCACTTCGAGGTCCGTGGCAAGAACGGCAAGAAGCTCAACCCCCGCAACTACCTGCGAGGTGAGTGACATGACCCCCGACATCAGAGGAGCCGTCCAGGCTGGCAGCGTAGTCGCCGTCGCAGGAGCAATCGTGCTCGGCGCCGTCGCGCCTGGCCTGGCGACCCAGTTCGAGGACCCGACACCGGAACCAGCGGCCGAGGTCATCGACGAAACCATCGAACCGGTCCACCCGTTCGATCCCGCCGACATGGCGGCTGCCGCCAGACTGGCCAAGCAGATCGAACTGCAGCGGGCCAAACGTGCCGCCGCGCGCGCCCAGCGCTCCAGCGGCCCCATGTTCACGCCAACCCGCAACTACAACCTCTCGGCGAGATATGGACAGCCAGGTGGCTGGTCGCGTGGGTACCACACCGGTCTGGACTTCGCCGCCGCCACCGGAACCCCCGTGTTCGCCGCGCTGGCCGGCAAGGTGATCGAGGTTGGCTACGCGGGTGCCTATGGCAACAGCATCGTGATTCTCCACGACAACGGCCGCAAGACCCGGTACGCACACCTGTCATCGACCGATGTCAAGCAGGGCCAGAAGGTCCTGCGCGGCGAGCACATCGGCGAGGTCGGCTCGACGGGCAACAGCACCGGTCCGCACCTGCACTTCGAGGTGTTCACCGGAACCGGCGAAGAGAGCTTCCGCAACCCGGCCGACTTCCTCTGAGGTCAGCGGGTAGCGGCTGAGCGCGGGGGCGCTGCCGGGTCGCCGTCAACCCCGACCTTGCCCGTGCTGCTCCCGATCGACGTCGTACCACGCACCAGCGTCGACCCGTCAGTATCGAGCTGCGCCAGTGTCGTGCAGATCTCGTGCACGACGCGCCCATCGACGGGAAACGACATATGTCCGACTCCGCGCACGAACACGTTGCGCGCGTTCAGATCGGGATGCACGATCCGCGCGTTGCGTTTGGGGATGATCATCTGATCCAGATCCGACCAGAACGCCAGCATCCGGGTGCGGCAGCCCGGCGCCGGCGCATCGAGTTCGCGCACGATCGGGGAGTCGGGGCGCATCTGCCGCGCCACCGAGTGCGGCACCAGGTAGGCCGGCATCGTGCCGGAGTGGGGCGACCCCAGCGTGACCAAGGTGTGGACCCGCTTGTCACCGCCGAGCTGCTGGACGTAATACCGGGCGATAACCCCGCCCATGGAGTGACCGATCACGTGCACTCGTTCGTAGCCGGTCTCGCGGCGCACCTTCTCGACGAGGCTCTTCAGGCGCCGGGCGACCCGCGGGATGTCGTCGGTGAGCGGTGAGTAGTTCAACGTGATGACGCGGCCGAATCCTCGCCGGTTCAGGGCCCGCCGCAGGAACGCGAAGACGGTGTGATTGTCGATCACCCCGTGGATCAAGATGATGGGGGTACCCGCTGCCTCCACGTCGCCGATGATCAAGCCGCGCTGAATCGGGGGCAGATTGTTCAGAGTGTGGTGGTGTTCCGCATGGCGGTACTTGTCCTCGACCAGGCCGAAGGGGTACATGGCCACGTGGGTGGCCAGGAATGCGGCCTCGGTGGCGACCCCTCGAATCCCGCGCAGGTTCAGCAGGGATTTCTTCGCTGAAGAGGTGGTGTGGCGGGCCTTCTCGAGGTTGCGACGTAACGATGTCTCATCGTCGTCGGGACACTCGGGCATAAGGGGAACGTAGCCTATCGGCCCCCCATTTGTAACGAGGAAACCGCAAGAAAGCCCAGAAAACTCCGGTGCTTTGGCCCGTTCGAGCCCTGCGCGCGGCGGCGGTTTCGCAGGCGCGGCCAGGCGGGAACTCGGTCGTGAACCCCCTCCGGCCCCAGGAATGGGCAGTTGTTGCGATTCGCCGCGGCGTGTCGCAACACCGTCTGCCCATTTGCTCAAACGGTCGCGGCGGTCCCCTTCTCCACCGGACAGGACACGTCTCCAACTTCCGGCCGAGCGATACCATGGCCCCCGTGACCACCCGTGTCCTCGTCGCCACCGCTCGCCCGTACGACGTCACTCTGGCCCTGTGCGAAGCCGGTTACGAGGTCATCTACGTGGGTGAGCAGCCCGCGCAAGCGCTGCTGGCCGCGGCGGAGCAGGAGGACGTCGCCGCGATCCTGCTCCCCACAGATACCGGCGAGTTGGCCGACAGCGGCTTCCGGATCATCGAAGTGGCGGGCAGCACCTACGCGGATGTGGTAGCCCAGTTGCCCTAGCCGTCACCGGTATTCAGTAGCGTCAGGCTCAGGGCCAATCCGACGACAGTAGGTGGTGCAGTGGATCTATACGAGTACCAAGCGAAGGAATTGTTCGCCAAACACGGCGTCCCGACCCAGAGCGGTGAAGTGGTGACCGAGGCGCAGGCCGCCGAGGCCGCTGCCCAGCGCATCGGCGGGGCGGTCGTCGTCAAGGCCCAGGTGAAGACCGGTGGCCGCGGTAAGGCCGGCGGCGTGAAGCTCGCCGAGAACCCGGCGGATGCCAAGGTGAAGGCGGAGGCCATTCTGGGCCTCGACATCAAGGGGCACATCGTGCACAAGGTGCTGATCACCGGCGCCGCTGACATCGCGGAGGAGTACTACGTCTCCTTCCTGCTCGACCGGGCCAACCGCGACTTCCTGGCCATGGCCAGCGTGGAGGGCGGCATGGACATCGAGGAGGTGGCCGCCACCAAGCCGGAGGCCTTGGCCAAGGTCAGCATTGACCCCATCGTCGGCGTCGACGAGGCGAAGGCCGCCGAGATCGTCGCCCAAGCGGCCTTCCCGGCCGAGGTGGCCGACCAGGTCGCCAACGTACTCGTGAAGTTGTGGGACGTCTTCGTCAAGGAAGACGCGACGCTGGTTGAGGTCAATCCCCTGGTCAAGACTCCAGACGGCGTGGTGCTGGCCCTCGACGGCAAGGTCACCCTCGACGACAGCGCCGACTTCCGCCACCCCGACCACGCAGCTCTGGTGGACATCGGCGCCACCGATCCGCTGGAGGTCAAGGCCAAGGAGAAGGGCCTGAACTACGTGAAGCTGTCCGGTGAGGTCGGCATCATCGGCAACGGCGCTGGCCTGGTCATGAGCACCCTGGACGTGGTGGCCTACGCCGGGGAGCAGTTCGGCGGGGTGAAGCCCGCGAACTTCCTGGACATCGGTGGCGGTGCCTCCGCCCAGGTCATGGCCGATGGTCTGGAGATCATCCTCGGCGACCCCGAGGTGAAGAGTGTGTTCGTCAACGTGTTCGGTGGCATCACCGCATGTGACGCGGTCGCCAACGGCATCGTGCAGGCCATGGGCATGCTCGCCGAACGCGGCGACGCCGTCGACAAGCCGATCGTGTGCCGCCTCGATGGCAACAACGCCGCCGAGGGTCGCCGGATCCTCGATGAGGCCGAGCACGACGTCATTGAACTGGTCGACACCATGGACGAAGCAGCGGCCCGCGTGGCCGAACTGGCGTCACGGTAAGGGAGGAAACAAGCATGGCTATCTACCTCGACGAGAACTCCCGCATCCTGGTGCAGGGCATCACCGGTTCGGAGGGTGGCAAGCACACCCGCCGGATGGTGGCTGGCGGCTCCAACATCGTTGCCGGAGTCACCCCGGGCAAAGGCGGTCAGACCGTCGATGCCGACGGCACGGCGATCCCCGTTTTCAACTCGGTCCAGGACGCTGTCGACGCCACGGGCGCCAATGTGTCTGTGGTCTTCGTCCCCCCGAAGTTCACCAAGGCTGCCGTGTACGAAGTCGTGGACGCGCAGGTGCCGCTCGGTGTGGTGATCACTGAAGGTGTCCCGGTTCACGACACGGCGCAGTTCTTCACCTACGCCCAGAACTCCGGAACGACCCGGCTGATCGGACCGAACTGCCCCGGGTTGATCAGTCCAGGGAAGTCGAATGCGGGCATCATCCCCGCCGACATCACCAAGCCTGGACGACTGGGTTTGGTGTCGAAGTCGGGCACCCTGACCTACCAGATGATGTTCGAGTGCCGGGATATCGGCTTCACCACGTGTGTGGGTATCGGCGGCGACCCGGTCATCGGCACGACGCACATCGACTGCCTCGCGGCCTTCGAGGAGGACCCGGACACCGAGGTCATCATCATGATCGGCGAGATCGGCGGTGATGCCGAGGAGCGTGCGGCAGCCTTCATCAAGGAGAACGTCACCAAACCCGTGGTCGGGTATGTGGCGGGCTTCACCGCCCCCGAAGGCAAGACCATGGGACATGCCGGAGCCATCGTGTCCGGTTCGTCGGGGACGGCCGCAGCCAAGGCCGAAGCCCTCGAAGCGGCTGGTGTCCGGGTGGGCAAGACCCCGTCCGAGACGGCCCGGTTGGCCCGCGAGATCGTCGCCTCACTGTAGAAGTCGGTTGTGTCACTGCCGGGGGTCCCGGCAGTGACACAACCTCAGACCGTCCAGCCCCGGGCCAGGGCCTGGACGGCGGCCGCGATGCCGACCTCGATCTGCGCCTGGAAGTAATCGTTGTCGAAGTATGCGTAACTGAGCAGTTCCATCTCGCCAGGGCCATCCCCGAGGCCCCGCAAAGCCCGGCTCAGGAAGGCTGCCCGCGGGTCGAACCGTTTGCTGTCCAGGACGTCCGAGGCGAGTTCGGCCAGCACCCCCGGTGCCGGCGACACCTCGAGCAGATTGATCGTGCGCAACGAGCGGCCACTCGAGGTGCACAGCTCGGCCCCTTCAGCCAGCCACCGGTTGCGCGTGCGGATCTCGGCGAGGTCCTCGATCACCCGGTCGGCCAGGATCGAGTGCAGCGTCAGCGCCGCCGCGTCCAGCACATCCGGGCGTTCACCCACCCCCATGGGCAGGGCCTCCGGGTACGCCGTCGCATGTGCAGATATGACGACCAAGTGGTCGGCGCCGAGCACGGGCGCCGGTCGCAGCGGAGCATTGAGCCGGACCCCGCCGTCGAGATACCAGCCCTGAAACGGCTCCGGGGTCGTGACCTTGATGGGCGGGAACGCGACCGGGATGGCGGCACTGGCAAGGACCTGCTCGGCCGTGATGGGGCCCGGCGCCATCCACAGCGCCCGCGTTGGATCCGTCACCCCGGAGGCGTCCAGCGTCGTATCGAGGAACAACACCGATTGCGCGTCGGCGATGTGCCAGTGCTGCTCGGCGGAGGTCGGCTCGGTCGGGGGGACCCGGGTCGCCGCGACGCCCACCGCATCCACGACACCGGAGGCCACATTCACAGCGATCTGCGCAGAGTTCAGCACCTTCTCCGCCGTGCGCTGTAGCGGGGTCGTGTCCAGGATGGAGTCGATCCCATGGCCAAGGCCGAACAGCGCCCCGGGCAGGAACCGCAGCCCTTCCCCGAACAGCGACAACGCGGGCGGGCGGATCACATCGCCGGAGTCCATGGCGCGCCACACATCGAGCAACTGCTCGGCGGCCTGCTCGACCGGGAGGTGGGCGAACGATCCGAACAGTGCGGCATTGATCGCGCCGGCCGAGGTTCCGAGGTAGATCGTGGGCCGGTGACCCTGAGCCTCCAGCGCGGGCACGAGCCGGGAGAGGGCCCCGGCTTGGAACGCGCCGCGCGCCGCAGCGCCGGTGAGGACCACAGCCACTGTGCTCATTCCTCCACGCTAATGGCAGGCACTGACAACGGGTCGAGTGGTTCTGCAGCAGGCCCAGGGGCAGAATCGGCGTGTATGTGCCACGGCAGCGCGGGGAAGATGCGAACCTAGATCCTGTGAGTCACACGTCCCGGGGGCCGGCGAACCGGAACCGCAGCCGCCCCGGCAACCGAGGGACCGTGGGTCGCGAGGGCGACCACATCAAGGCATCCCGTGAGGGGTGGGCAAGACCACTGACTGCTCCCCGGACGGTCTGGCGCACGGGACCTTTGCCGATCCCCGTGGTGGGGTTGGCCGGGGGCCTCTGGGCGGCCATCGTGGGCGTGGTTCTGACGGTGGTTCTCACCTTGGTCGTGTGGATCTTCGCAGCGGGGGAGTCGGCTTCGGACACCGCCATGCGAGTCGGAGCGGACATCTGGCTGGCCGCGCACGGCACGCCTTTCCGGGCCGGGACCGGTGTCTGGACCCTGATGCCGTGGGCATGGATCGTGTTCCCCGGGGTGACCCTGTGGGCCGCCGGTCGCTGGGTAGCGCACCGAGCGGCGATCGCTTACCTCAAATCAGCGGCCGTTGCTGCCGGCACCCTGGCCGCCGGCTACTCCCTGATCGCGCTGTTCGCGGCGCTCTTCGGCACCTTGACCGGGGCCGGCGCGCTGCCCATGAGAGCCGTGGTCCAGACTTTCCTGATCGCGTTCGTGGTCTCGGGCACCGCCATCCTTTGGCGGGCCCGACTGGGCCGAGATCTCATGCAGCGGGCCTGGCAGATGGCGCGACCAGCCGTGGGCGCGCTGGCTGTGCTGACCATCGGGGCCTGTGTGGCGTTCGTGGCCGCGTTGGTAGGGGGCTTCTCCGCCGTGAGCGCGACGTTGGCCACGATCCAGCCCGGGCTGATTGGGGGGATCGCCCTGCTGATCGGCTGGCTGGGATACCTGCCGGCGACGTTGTTCTGGGCCCTGTCCTACGTCATCGGAGCGGGTATCACCGTAGCCGGAGGCACTGTCAGCCCGCTGGCACCGCTGCCAGCACCCATCGAGATGCTCGGTTTGAACCTGCTGCCCACTACAGCGCAACCCTGGTGGCTGGTCGGGCTGCTCATCCCGATCTCGGCCGGAGTGATCCTGACGAGACTGGCCGGGCCGGCGGGTTCGCGCCGCGAGTGGGTGGTGACCCGGGCAGTTGCCCTCGCGGTGGTGCTCCTCGCCGTGGATCTGTGGTGGTTCATCAGCGTGGGTAGGTTGGGCGAGGGTCGATTGGAATTGCTGGGCCCCTCACCGCTGGCGGTACCGATCCTGATGGCCGCCATGCTCCTGGGTATTGCCGGTGACGTGCTCCTGCGATGGGGATGGCGATGGTGGCGTGCCCGCAGCACGGCCGGCGGCACCACGTCGGCGACGTCCGGCGACGAGGTACCGCACAGCGTCGACGCCACCCTGACCTCCTAGGATCGACGTGTGCCCGCCCGCGTCGCTGTGCTGATCTCCGGGACCGGCACCCTGCTGCAGTCGCTGATCGATGCCGACCGCTCCTACGAGATCTGTGTGGTCGTGGCTGACCGCCCGGCCGAAGGCCTGCAACGTGCGCAGGCCGCGGCCATCCCCACAGCCATGGTGACGCCGGGGGAGTTCCCCGACCGGGATCAGTGGAGTTCGGCCTTGGGCGACACCGTGGCCGCTCACTGCCCGGATTGGGTGGTCTCGGCAGGGTTCATGCGCATCCTCACCTCAGCTTTCCTCGACCGGTTCCCGCAGCGGGTGGTCAACAGCCATCCGGCCCTGTTGCCGGCCTTCCCAGGCGCCCACGGTGTGCGTGATGCACTGGCCTATGGCGTGAAAGTATCCGGCTGCACGGTGCACTTGGTCGACGCCGGCGTCGACACCGGGCCGATCATCGCCCAGGAGTCCGTGCCGGTTCTGCTCAGCGACGACGAGGCCAGCCTGCACACCCGCATCAAGACCGTCGAATGGGAACTGCTGCCCCGCGTCGTGGAGCAGTTGGTCACCCGTGCCCCCATCGTCAACGGACGGAAGGTGGAGTTATGAAACGCGCCCTGATCTCGGTCTACGACAAGACTGGTGTCACCGAACTCGCTGCCGCGCTGCAAGCGGCCGGCGTCGAGATCGTCTCCACCGGCTCGACCGCCGCGGCGATCGCTGCTGCCGGTGTCCCGGTGACCTCGGTCGCCGACGTCACCGGCTTCCCGGAGATTCTCGACGGACGTGTCAAGACGCTGCATCCGCGCATCCATGCGGGCATCCTGGCCGACCGCCGCAAAGCGGCCCACCAGGCCACCCTCGACGAGCATGACATCACAGGAATTGACCTGGTCGTCGCCAACCTGTACCCGTTCACGCAGACCGTGGCCAGTGGTGCCGGCGTCGATGACTGCATAGAGCAGATCGACATCGGTGGCCCCGCCATGGTCCGCGCCGCGGCGAAGAACCACGCCAACACCGCGGTGGTGGTCAGCCCCTCGGACTATCCCGACGTCATCGCGATCGTGAACTCCGGCGCCGGCTTCACCGAGGAGCAGAAGCGGCAGTTGGCGGTCAAGGCGTTCCGTCACACCGCCGAGTACGACGTCGCCGTGGCGTCGTGGTTGGGCTCGATCGAGGCGACTGACTCACTGCCGCCGTGGGTGGCTGCCACGTGGCAGCGCGCGGAGGTTCTGCGGTACGGCGAGAACCCCCACCAGCACGCCGCCCTGTACATCAACGAGCACGCCGCAGGGATCGCTCACGCCGAGCAGGTGCACGGCAAACAGATGTCCTACAACAACTACGTCGATGGTGACGCCGCCTACCGCACGGCGTGGGACTTCGCCGAGCCCGCTGCGGCCATCATCAAGCATGCGAATCCGTGCGGCATCGCCGTGGGCAGTGATCTGCTCTCGGCGTACCGCGCGGCCTTCGACACGGATCCCGTTTCCGCTTTCGGCGGGGTGGTGGCGGTCAACCGCCCGGTGACCGAGGACGTCGCGGCGGAGATGGCCCAGATCTTCCTCGAAGTGGTCATCGCCCCAGAGTTCACGCCGGAGGCGCTCGCAGTGCTGCGCGCGAAGAAGAACGTTCGCCTGCTGGTCGCTGGTCTTCGCCCGAACACCGCCGAGGTGCGTTTCATCTCCGGCGGCATGCTGCTGCAACAACCGGATCGCATCGACGCCGAGGGTGACCACCCAGCGCAGTGGACGCTGGTCAGCGGCGATCCCGCCGACGAGCGCACCCAACGCGATCTGGCGTTCGCGTGGCGCGCCTGCCGAGCGGTGAAGAGCAACGCCATCCTGCTGGCCAAGGACCAGGCCGCGGTGGGCATCGGCATGGGACAGGTGAACCGGGTCGACTCGGCCCGGCTAGCCGTCGCTCGCGCTGGTGAGGAGCGCGCGTCGGGCGCGGTGGGTGCCTCCGATGCGTTCTTCCCCTTCCCCGATGGTCTCGAGGTGTTGTTGAACGCAGGGGTGACGGCTGTGGTGCAGCCCGGCGGATCGGTGCGTGATGACGAGGTGATCGCCGCGGCCAGGGCGGCCGGCGTCACCATGTACTTCACCGGCGTACGGCACTTCTTCCACTGAGCGCGGCCACCGACGACCCCACAGGCCGCACCGCCAGGTCGCCTTAGGGACAATTGCCCCATGGCGGCAGTGACCCTCGACGGCAAACAGACAGCGGCGACCATCCGGGCCGAACTTGCATCCCGGGTGCTCGCCCTCAAAGCCCGGGGGATCACCCCTGGGCTGGGGACGGTGTTGGTGGGTGACGACCCGGGTAGCCACGCATACGTCGGTGGCAAACACCGCGACTGCGCGGAGATCGGTATCAACTCGATCCGCGTCGATCTGCCGGCAACGGCAACCCAGCAGGAGGTGGAAGCAGCACTGACGAACCTGAATGCGGACCCTGCGTGCACCGGCTACATCGTGCAGCTGCCGCTGCCCCGCGGGCTGGATCAAGGAGCGGCGCTCGCTGCGATCGACCCGGCCAAGGATGCCGACGGTCTGCATCCGATGAGCCTGGGCCGGTTGGTGCTCAACGAGCCAGCCCCGCTGCCCTGCACTCCGCGGGGGATCGTGGAGTTGCTGCGCCGTTACGACGTGGCCATCAACGGGAGTCATGTCGTGGTGATCGGACGGGGTGTCACCGTCGGCCGGCCGCTGGGCCTGCTGCTGACCCGTAAGTCGGAGAACGCAACCGTGACCCTGTGCCACACCGGGACCCCCGACTTCGGGGTCTTCACGCGCACCGCCGACATCGTTGTGGTCGCGGCGGGGGTACCCGGCCTACTGACGGCAGACATGGTGAAACCGGGCGCGGCGGTGCTGGACGTGGGGATCACCCGCACCGAATCCGGCCTGGTCGGTGATGTGGCCCCTGAGGTGCGTGAGGTGGCCGGTTTTGTGGCGCCCATGCCGGGCGGAGTGGGTCCCATGACGCGCGCAATGCTGCTGGTGAACGTCGTCGAAATGGCGGAGGCGACCCTCAGCTGATCTGTGGATTTACCCCGCGTAGACGCAGTTCACGGCGGTGTCTTGTGGTATTCATCCCTTGACCCACTACCGTTACCCCTATGAGCACCGCCTCCGGCGACGATTACCTCGTCGCTGCCGAGTCCCCGGCGCTCGTTGTCGTCCCCGAACGACGTGTGACCCAGTGGCCCTTCCTGCTGGTCACCCTGGTGGGGTCCGCCGGCTTGGCCCTGATCGCTGTCGGCAGGCTGCAGCAGGGGATCCTGGGTCTGCTCATGGCTGTGGGCCTGGCCGCCGGTCTTCGCCTGGTGCTGCCGACGCGGACCGCAGGTTGGTTGACCTCACGCAGTCGGGTTCTCGATGCTGTGGCTTTTGCCGCGTTAGCAGCGGGCCTGGCCGCCACGCTCTTCCTGCTGAAGTGACGGTTCGCCCCCGTCGTGCCGGATCGGCCTATCCGTAGCCGCACCTGAACGATCAGGCGAACCTGCCGGATCGGGCACGCCCCCCGCTCTCGACTGAGGACCGGAGGGTGACCCCTGTCACACCCGTGCGGCGCGATCGTGTCACAGGGGTTCGATACCCTTGACGAAGGGCCAAGCGGCGTACTTCGAAAGGTGAGTCATGGCGGGAAAAGTCACGGTTGTCGGAGCAGGTTTCTATGGATCGACCACAGCAATGCGTTTGGCCGAGTACAACGTCTTTGACGAGGTTGTCCTGACCGACATCGTGGAGGGCAAGGCCGAGGGTCTGGCCCTTGACATGAACCAGTCGCGCCCGGTGGAGGGCTTCGAGACCAAGGTGGTCGGACAGACGACCGGCCTCGACGGGTCCGGGTATGAGGCGATCGCCGGATCGGACATCGTGGTCGTCACCGCGGGTCTGCCACGCAAGCCGGGGATGAGCCGGATGGACCTCATCGAGACGAACGCCAAGATCGTTCGCCAGGTCGCTGAGAACGTGGCGCGGCACGCCCCCGGCGCTGTCGTGATCGTCGTGAGCAACCCGCTGGACGAGATGACCGCCCTGACCCAACTGGCCACCGGATTCCCGCACAGCCGGGTCATGGGCCAGGCAGGCATGCTGGACACCGCTCGTTTCACACACTTCGTCGCCGACAAGCTCGGCAAGCCGATCGCCAGCGTGCGCACGCTGACGCTGGGCAGCCACGGCGACACCATGGTGCCGGTGCCGTCGCGCTGCACCGTCGACGGTGCCCCTCTGACCGACTTCCTTTCCGAGGCGGAGATCGAGGAGCTCGTCGTGCGCACCCGCAACGGTGGCGCCGAGGTGGTCGCGCTGCTGAAGACCGGCAGCGCCTACTACGCGCCGTCGGCTGCCGCGGCCCGCATGGCCAAGGCCGTGATCGAGGACGCCGGCGAGGTCATGCCGGTGTGCGCCTGGGTCGACGGTGAGTACGGCATCGACGGCGTGTACCTGGGAGTGGAGGCCGAGATCGGCCGCGAGGGTGTGCGCAAGGTGGTGGAGGCCGACTTGACGCAAACTGAGCTCGCCGGTCTGCTCGAGGCCGCTGAGGCCGTGCGTGCCAAGCAAGCCGACGTTCAGGATCTCTGAGCATGGCCAAGATCAAGGTAGCCAACCCGGTCGTTGAACTCGACGGCGACGAGATGACTCGGATCATCTGGGACTTCATCAAGGCGCAGTTGATCCTGCCTTACCTCGACGTGGACTTGAAGTACTACGACCTGGGGATCGAGAGCCGGGACGCGACCGACGACCAGATCACCATCGACTCCGCCGAGGCCATCAAGAAGTACGGCGTCGGGGTCAAGTGCGCCACCATCACTCCGGACGAGGCGCGCGTTGAGGAGTTCGGCCTCAAGAAGATGTGGCGCTCGCCCAACGGCACGATCCGCAACATCCTCGGTGGGGTGATCTTCCGCGAGCCGATCATCATCAGCAACATCCCGCGGTTGGTGCCCGGCTGGACCAAGCCGATCGTGGTCGGTCGTCATGCGTTCGGTGACCAGTACCGTGCCACGGACTTCAAGGTCCCCGGCCCGGGCACGCTGACGATGACCTACACGCCGGCCGATGGCTCCGCACCGATGGAGTTCGACGTCTACGACTTCCCCGGCGGCGGTGTGGCCATGGGCATGTACAACCTCGACGACTCGATTCGCGACTTCGCGCGGGCGTCGATGCGGTACGGCTTGAGTCGCAACTACCCCGTCTACCTGTCGACGAAGAACACCATCCTGAAGGCCTACGACGGGCAGTTCAAGGATCTCTTCGCCGAGGTCTTCGAGACCGAGTTCAAGGACGAGTTCGCGGCTGCGGGCATCACCTACGAACACCGGCTGATCGACGACATGGTCGCTGCGGCCATGAAGTGGGAGGGCGGCTACGTCTGGGCCTGCAAGAACTATGACGGTGACGTGCAGTCCGACACCGTTGCGCAGGGCTTCGGGTCGCTGGGGCTGATGACCTCGGTGTTGATGACCCCGGACGGCAAGACTGTGGAGGCCGAGGCCGCGCACGGTACGGTCACCCGGCACTACCGCCAGCACCAGCAGGGTAATCCGACCTCGACGAACCCGATCGCGAGCATCTTCGCGTGGACCCAGGGTCTGGCGCACCGCGGCAAGATCGACGGTACCCCGCAGGTCACGCAGTTCGCCCATACGCTGGAGCGGGTCTGCATCGAGACGGTGGAGAGCGGCAAGATGACCAAGGATCTGGCGTTGCTCGTCGGTCCGGATCAGCCGCACCTCACCACCCAGGAGTTCCTCGCTGCGATTGACGACAACCTGCAAGCCGCGATGGCCTGATGCGGCTGGTCAGCGCAAACGTCAACGGCATCCGGGCGGCAGCCCGGCGCGGGGGCGTTGAGTGGCTGGCTGCCCAGGAGGCCGATGTCATCTGCCTGCAGGAAGTGCGGGCGACAGACCAGCAGTTGGCCGGCGCGCTGGGTGACACCTTTCAGGGGTGGCATCTGGCGCACCGGCCCTCTGCGGTCCGGCTCGGTCATGCTGGCGTCACGATCCTGAGTCGCAAACCACTGCAGGTCACCCAGGACCTGGGTTGCGCCGATGACGAGGGGCGCTGGGTGGCCACCCGGATCGGCGATCTCGAGATCGCCAGCGTCTATGTCCACACCGGCCAGGCGGATACTCCCGCGCAGGACGACAAGCACCGTTTTCTGGACGCGATGGGCAAGTGGATGGAGCAGCGCTCACCGGCGCTGGTGTGCGGGGATCTGAATGTGGCCCACCAGCAGGCCGATATCAAGAATTGGCGCGGCAACGTCGGCAAGGCCGGTTTCCTGGAGTCCGAGCGCGCCTACCTGACGCAGTGGTACGACGACCTTGGCTGGATCGATCTGGGCCGGGATGCCGGGTTCACGTGGTGGAGTTGGCGCGGCAAGGCATTCGACAACGACGCCGGCTGGCGGATCGACTGTGTACTGGCCTCACCCGATCTCGCGGCCGCCTGCCGGGCATTCACGGTGGGACGGGCGCCCACGTATGCCGAACGCTGGAGTGATCATGCCCCGGTGACGGTAGAGCTGGAGTGGTAGGTGGACCGGCGCCACTTTCCGGGTCCGGCCCAGCACTTACCCTTGAACAGTGAACGAGTTGCTGACAAATGTCGGGGTGGTGCTGCTGTTCACGCTGATCGGTGGGTTCTTCTCCGCAGCAGAGACGGCGCTGGTGAGCCTGCGCGAGTCCCAGATCGACCACCTCGCCGTCACGGCCGGCAGCCGTGGAAGGCGCCTCAAAGCCTTGGTCAGCGATCCCAACCGATTCCTTGCCGCCGTGCAGGTGGGGGTCACTCTGGCCGGATTCCTCTCAGCGGGTTTCGGTGCTTCCCGGATCGCTCCGCAGGTCACGCCGTGGCTGATCAGCGCCGGCATGCCGAGCGGCCTCGCGGACACCGTGGCCTTCGTACTGGTCACGGTCGTGATCGCCTACCTGTCGCTGGTGCTGGGGGAACTCGTGCCCAAGCGGCTGGCCCTGCAGCGGGCCGACGCCATCGCGATGTCCGTTGCCCGCCCTGTCGATGTTCTGGCCACGGTCAGCCGGCCGTTCATCTGGTTCCTCTCGATCTCGACCAATGCCGTCGTGCGACTGCTCGGAGGCGACCCGACCGCGGCCAAGGAGGGGATCTCCGGGGAGGAACTGCGCGGCCTTGTGGCAGCCCAGGAGTCACTGAGCACCGAAGAGCGCGCGCTGATCGATGATGTCATCACGGCCGGCGGCCGTGAGCTGGCCGAGGTGATGGTGCCACGCACAGAGGTGGAGTTCCTCGACGGGTCCACGTCGGTGCGCCAAGCCGTGGGCAAGGTGAGGAAGATGCCACACTCGCGCTACCCGGTTGTGGATGGGTCTGCCGATGACGTGATCGGATTCGTGCACGTGCGCGATCTGCTGGATCCCGGGGTGGCATCTCGCACAGTACGCGTTGAGCAACTCGTGCGGCCCGTCCTGCGCTTCCCGGACAGCCTGGCGATTCTGCCGGCCATGCAGCAGATGCGCGATGCTGGGGCCCACTTGGCGATCGTGGCCGACGAGTACGGTGGCACGGCCGGGATCGTGACGCTGGAGGATCTCGTGGAGGAGTTGGTCGGGGATATCCGCGACGAGTTCGACGCTCGCGAAGCCAGCACCGCCCAACGTGGAGGTGAGGCGGTGGTGGACGGTCTGCTGAGCATCGACGACTTCGCGCAGGACATCGGCATCGACCTGCCCGAAGGACCGTATGAGACGGTGGCGGGATACATGATCGCTCGCCTGGCCCGGCTGCCACTGGCCGGCGACACCGTCGATATCGACGGTCATCAGCTGGCAGTGCGCGAGCTGGACGGCCGCCGCATAGCCAAGGTGCTGGTGACGATGGCGCCGCGAGTGCCGCCGCCCGACGCCGAATAGCAGGGCTGCACCCGACACAATAGGAGGCATGCCCCGCATCCTGTCCGGCATTCAGCCAACCAGCGAGTCCTTCCACATCGGCAACTATTTCGGGGCTCTGCAGCAGTGGGTCTCGCTGCAGAACGACGAGGCCTTCTACTGCGTCGTCGACCTGCATGCGATCACCGTGCCCGTGGATCCCGCTTTGCAGCGTGAGCGTACGCGGGTTTCGTTCGCGCAACTCGTGGCGATGGGTATCGACCCGAGCAGTGCCACGCTGTTCGTGCAGAGTGACGTCCCCGAGCACAGCCAACTCGCCTGGATCATGATGTGTCTGACCGGCTACGGTGAGGCGTCGCGGATGACGCAGTTCAAGGACAAGATGGCCCGCGAAGGGAGCGCGGGGGCCTCGGTGGGGCTGTTCACGTACCCCTGCCTGCAGGCCGCGGACATTCTGCTCTATCAGGCCCAGTACGTGCCCGTGGGTGAGGACCAGCGCCAGCACTTGGAGTTGACCCGCAACCTGGCCGAACGGTTCAACAGCCGCTACGGCACCACTTTTGTGGTGCCAGAGCCGTACATCGTCAAGGACACGGCCAAGATCCTCGACCTGCAGGATCCGACGTCGAAGATGAGCAAGTCGGTGCCGGGCGGCTGTGTATTCCTGCTCGACCCGCCCAAGCAGATGGCCAAGAAGATCAAGTCAGCCGTGACGGACTCCGGCAGCGAGGTCCGCTACGACCCGGTGGGGCAGCCGGGGGTGTCCAATCTGATCACCATCCTGGCGGCGGCGACCGGACGCACCGTCGCGCAGGTGGAGGCCGAGTTCGGTGGTGGGATGTACGGGCCTCTCAAGGTTGCCGCCGCCGAGGCTGTCGTTGCCGTCGTAGCGCCCATCGCGCGGCGGACGCAGGAACTGCTGGCCGACCCCGCGGAGCTCGACCGGCTGATCCAGCGTGGGGGCGAACGGGCCCGCGAGGCGGCCCGTCCCACGGTGGCCGCAGCGTATGCCGCGATGGGATTGCAGGCGGGCGGTCAGTAGTGACGCCCAACCTCGGTGTCGCGATCGCCATCCCGCGGCCCTTCGCGGATGAGCTCGAGGGGTGGCGCGACCGGTTCGGCGATCCGGCCGCCCACCTGATTCAGGCCCACGTGACATTGCTGCCGCCGACCAAGGTGAAGGACGTCGCAGCCGTGGAGCGCCACCTTGCAGCCGTTGCCCGCAGGCATGAGGCGTTTCCGGTGGTTCTGCAGGGAACGGGCACCTTCCGACCCGTCTCCCCGGTGGTCTACGTGCGTGTGGCCAGTGGGGCGCGTGAGATCACCACCATGGAGGCAGACGTTCGCTCCGGTCCCTTGGGCAGGTCCTTACGCTTCGAGTACCACCCGCACGTGACCATCGCCCATGACCTGCCAGAAGCTGTCCTCACCGTCGCGCAGCAGACCCTTGCCGACTACGAGGCGGCGTTCACAGCTGACTGTCTGACGCTCTACGAGCAGGGCGACGATGGCGTGTGGGCTCCGCTGCGGGAGTTCTTCCTGCTCGACGGGTAAGGCGCGATGTGGCGGAGCCCGTCACCTACGGCAAGCGGGCGGGTTCGCGCTCGGCATTCTGGCGCATCATCGCTTCCCGGCGCGCCTTCTGCCGCCGGATGGCCCGGATCCGCAGGAGCACGACGGCGATGCCCAGGAAGAGCATGAGCCAGGCGAAGGCCTTGAACAGCCCGATCGCGATTGTCGCGAAGAAACCTCGTTCCGCCTGCGGTGCAGCCAGGGGGTCGGTCGTGACGACGGGGGCGGTGGACAGGCCAGCCACGATCGCGTCTGCGCCGATCGCGGTACCCGTGGTGGTCGTCGTTGTGGGCACGGTGCTCCCGGCGGTGAGGGCCTGGGCCGCGAGTGCCTGGGCGTCCGCGGCTACCTGCGCCGTGTCCACAGGCGTGCCGCCGGCTGCCGACACAGCGCTGGCCACGGTGGCCGTTGCGGCCGCCGCGATCTCCTCGGCGGACGGTACCTCGACCGTGGCCGCCTGCACGCTGACCTGTTGTGCGCCCTGAGCGATCGTGGTCATCTGCAGTTGGGTCGCCTCGTCCAGGGGCATCGCGGCCACGTCATCGCCGGTCAACTCGCCGGCGGCGATCGGAGTCACGTCGACGGGGTCCGGCACAGGCGGCATTTCTGCGATGGGCGACAACTGGTCAGCGTTCGCGTAGGCCCAGTCGAGCAACTCACGAGCCGTCTGCGTCGTGCCACCGCCGATGCCCAGCAATGCGACCACGAACTTGCGCCCGTCCCGGTCAACCCCAGCGACGTACGTGCGGCCTGCCTGCGAGGTGAAGCCGCCCTTGCCGCCCAGGAAGCCGGGGTAGTCACTGGTCAGCAGAGAGTCGTTGTTGTAGATCGTGAAGGTATTGCGCGGCTTGGTCGGATTCTCGGGCGGCTGGCCGGGGAACTGGGTGTCCTTGACGGTGAGGATCTGCTGCAGGCGTGGGTCCTGCATCGCGACCCGGTAGATCTGCGCCAGGTCCTTGGCCGTCGTCACCTGTCCGGTCCGATCCAGCCCATTGGGGGACTTCGCGACGGTGCTGTTGGCGCCGACCCGCTGCGCCTCGGCGTTCATCGCATCGATCGTGCGCTGGAAACCGTAGGCATCCGCCAGGGCGACGGCGGCATCGTTGCCGCTGCGCATCAGCATGCCGTGCAACAACTGGTCGACACGGTACGTGCTGCCTGCCAGCACTCCCACGTGAGCACCTTCGGTAAGAGTCTCCTGCGGTTTGGCCTCGTACGAACTGTCGTACTGCAGACGGGGTAGGAGCGTCAGCGCGGTCAGCATCTTGATGGTGCTGGCCATCGGGCGCTGCTCGTCGATGTTCTGGCCCGCGAGGACGTCACCGGATTCGGCATCGATGACGATCCACGCCTTGGTCTTGAAGTCCGGCACCGTCACCCCCTGCGCCGCGGTCGGGACCGGCATGGGTACGACATCCTCGGCAACCGCGGGGGTCGCAGCCATCAGCAGCATGGCAGCAGCGGCAATCATGGTACGCATCACGATCACCTTAAGCGGGTATGGAGGTTATCAACGGCAGCGAAACGCGCGGTCTTTGGGCCTAGGGTGGAGACATCGTGAGAGGGGTAAACAGTCATGCGTGACGACTTGGGAAAGGTACTGATCGCCAGCCAGCAGGACATCGATGCCATGCCCTGGTCCTCGCCCCTTCCGGGCGTTCATCAGAAGGTGCTCTGGCAGTCTGGGGACACCACTCTCGGGCTGATGCGCATCGATGCCGGCCATGAGAACCCGGCACATGTGCACCACGCCGCCCATCACCACATCCTGGTGTTGGAGGGCGAGTCGACCATGCTGGGCAAGCGGGTTGGTCCGGGTGCCTACGTGTACATCCCGCCCACTGTGGCGCATGCGGTGACCGACGTGAGCGAGGGTGGGTGCACGTTCTTCTACACCTACCGGCCGCTCGAGCAGTCCCACGAGGAGTCGCCGCTGCACCCCGAGCACGGCGGAGTCGTCTAGCTACGGCGCCTACAGGCTTGTAGCGCTGGATGTCCGGCGAGCGGGCCGAACCAGCTGTCGCCGGAAACGATCAGCTGCGGCGGAACATCAACGCGCGCTTGACTTCCTGAATCGCTTTCGTGACCTCGATCCCACGCGGGCACGCATCCGTGCAGTTGAAGGTGGTCCGGCAGCGCCACACGCCTTCCTTGCTGTTGAGGATGTCCAGGCGCACATCCGCCCCGGCGTCGCGGGAGTCGAAGATGAACCGGTGGGCACCCACGATGGCCTGTGGACCGAAGTACTGGCCGTCGCTCCAGAAGACCGGGCAACTGGTCGTGCAGCACGCGCACAGGATGCACTTGGTGGTGTCGTCGAAGATCGCTCGGTCCTCGGCTGACTGCAGGCGCTCCTTGGCGGGCTCATGACCTGCGGGGATCAGGAACGGCATGACGTCCCTGTAGGCATTGAAGAAGGGCTCCATGTCGACGACCAGATCCTTCTCCAGAGGCAATCCCTTGATGGCCTCCACGATCACGGGCTTCTTGATGTTGAGGTCCTTGATCAGGGTCTTGCACGCGAGTCGATTGCGGCCATTGATCCGCATCGCGTCCGAGCCGCAGATGCCGTGGGCGCAGGACCGCCGAAACGTCAGCGTGCCGTCGATCTCGTCCTTGATCCGCTGCAGGACGGTGAGCACCCGGTCAGTCGGCAGAGCCTGCAGCGAGTACTCCTCGTAGTGCGGAGCCTCGTCGGTCTCGGGGATGAAACGCGCGATCTTGAAGGTGACGTCCAGGCGCTGGATGGTCTCAGGAGTGGCAGTCATCAGTACTTACGCTCCATCGGCTGGTAACGGGTGACAATGACGGGCTTGTAGTCCAAGCGCACGGTGTGCTCGCCGGTCTCATCGACGTGGCGGTAGGCCATGGTGTGGCGCATGAAGTTGACATCGTCGCGGGCCTGGTAGTCCTCGCGGGCATGCCCGCCGCGGGACTCCTTGCGCTCCAGCGCACCGACCACGACGATCTCGGCGAGATCGAGCAGGAACCCAAGCTCGATGGCCTCCAGCAGTTCGGTGTTGAAGCGCTGGCCCTTGTCCTGGATCGCCACATTGCGGAACCGCCGCTGCAACTCCTGCACGTCGGCCAGCGCCTGTTTCAGCGTCGTCTCCGTGCGGTAGACCTGGGCGTTCATGTCCATGGTCTCCTGCATGGCCTTGCGGATCTCGCCCACGCGCTCGCTGCCCGTCGACTCCCGCAGGCCCGCCACCAGGCTCTCCACGAAGGTCGCGGGCTCAGGTGGCAGGTCGGGCAGCTCAGCGGTCACGGCGTACTGTGCGGCAGCGATACCCGAGCGGCGGCCGAACACGTTGATGTCGAGCAGCGAGTTAGTCCCGAGCCGGTTCGCGCCATGCACACTGACGCAGGCGCACTCGCCGGCCGCATACAGACCCGGTACGACGGTCTCGTTGTCGCGCAGGACCTCAGTCTCGATGTTGGTGGGGATGCCACCCATCGCATAGTGCGCGGTCGGGAACACCGGCACGAGTTCGGTGATCGGGTCGACGCCCAGGTACGTCCGGGAGAACTCCGTGATGTCGGGCAGTTTCTCCTCGATCTGCTCTGCGGGCAGGTGCGTGAGGTCGAGGTACACGTAGTCGGCGTCCGGGCCGGCGCCGCGGCCTTCCCGCACTTCCTGCACCATCGCGCGAGCCACCATGTCGCGTGGCGCCAGATCCTTGATCGTGGGTGCGTAGCGCTCCATGAAGCGCTCGCCGTCCTTGTTGCGCAGGATGCCGCCCTCGCCGCGGGCGCCCTCGGTGAGCAGCACCCCGAGACCGGCCAGACCGGTCGGGTGGAACTGGTAGAACTCCATGTCCTCCAGCGGCAGCCCCTTGCGCCAGATGATGCCCATCCCGTCGCCGGTGAGGGTGTGCGCGTTGGAGGTGGTCTTGTAGACCTTGCCGAAGCCGCCTGTGGCGAACACGACGGACTTGGCGTTGAAGATGTGGATCTCGCCGGTGGCCAGCTCGTAGGCGACCACACCTGCGGTGCGCTCACCGTCCTCGGTCATCACGAGGTCGAGGACGTAGAACTCGTTGTAGAACTCCACGTCCTGCTTGATGCAGTTCTGGTAGAGCGTCTGCAGGATCATGTGTCCGGTGCGATCGGCGGCGTAGCAGGCCCGGCGTACGGCCGCTTCCCCGTGGTTGCGCGTATGCCCGCCGAATCGCCGCTGGTCGATGCGACCCTCCGGGGTGCGGTTGAACGGCAGCCCCATCTTCTCGAGGTCGATGACGGCGTCGATGGCCTCCTTGCACATGATCTCCGCAGCGTCCTGGTCCACCAGGTAGTCGCCACCCTTGATCGTGTCGAAGGTGTGCCACTCCCAGTTGTCCTCCTCCACGTTGGCCAGCGCGGCGCACATGCCGCCCTGCGCGGCCCCGGTGTGGGAACGGGTGGGGTAGAGCTTGGTGAGCACCGCGGTGCGGGCAAGCTTGCTGGACTCGAGGGCGGCACGCATGCCAGCACCCCCGGCGCCCACGATGATGACGTCGAAGCGATGAGTCTGCATTGATTACCTCAGCTGATGGTCGGGTCGAAGGTGAAGATCACGAGCGTGCCCAGTGCAATCGTGAAAACAGTGGCGGTCACCAGCGCGGCCTTGAGCCAGAACCGGGTCTGGTCGCGCTCGGAGTAGTCGTTGATGATGGTCCGCAACCCGTTGGCGCCGTGCAGCATGGCCAGCCACAGTTGCAGCAGGTCCCAGACCTGCCAGAAGGGGCTGCTCCAGCGGCCTGCGACGAAGGCGAAATTGATGCGCTGCACCCCGCCGTCGAGGATGTTCATGATCAGTAGGTGACCCAGCACGAGGAAGACCAGCAGGATGCCGGAGACCCGCATGAAGATCCAGGACCACATCTCATAGTTGGTGCGGCCACCGCTGCGGGCGACCTTAGGGGCGTTGAGGGCCGGTGCGCTCATGACGTGCTCCCGAACAGGGACTCGACGGTGTGGATCAGCATGAAGTAGGCGCCGGGGACCATCAGGACCACCCAGATGCCGACGATCACCCAGGTCATCTGCCGCTGGACGCGCGGACCCTTGCTCCAGAAGTCGACCAGGATGATCCGGATCCCGTTCAGAGCATGGAAGAGAACAGCACCGACCAGCCCGACCTCCATGAGGTTGACCAGTGGGGTCTTGTAGGTCGCGATGACCTCGTCGTAGGCATTCGGTGAGACCCGCACCAGGGCGGTGTCCAACACGTGAACGAGCAGGAAGAAGAAGACGGCCACGCCGGTGATCCGGTGGGCCACCCAGGTCCACATCCCCTCGTGTCCCCGGTAGAGCGTGCCGACTGAAGCGCTGGGCACTGGTACCTCCCTTGACATGGGTTACGTACTCAAATGCTAGTGGTCACCGGGCAGTTCGGGCCGCCCAGCATCCCCTTAGGCCGGAATGTCGGCATTGCCCCATGGCACATCTACCGCCCTCGTGAGGCGACCTGATCATTGCCGAAACGACACGACGGGCGAGTCTGTGTGACAGATCACGTAAGCGTTGCGTAAGGTCGAGGGGAATAAGGTTCCACGTTCATGGAGGACATATGAAGAAACTGCGTCTTGCCGCGCTCGGTGCGGCAGCTGCTCTGACAATGGCGGCGTGTGGAAGCGCGCCGTCCGACAGCGGCAGCAGCGCGTCACCCGCGGCATCCGGCTCCAGCGATTTCCTGGCCTGCATGGTCTCTGACGCCGGTGGTATCGACGACCGCTCGTTCAACGCCTCGGCCTACAAGGGTGTGCAGGACGCCGTCGCGGAGTTCGGGATCACGGACAAGTTCCTGGAGTCCAAGAGCCAGACCGACTACGCCCCGAACATCAACAGCCTCGTCAACGACGACTGCGGCATCATCATCACGGTCGGCTTCCTGATGGAGGACGCGACCAAGGAAGCTGCGACGCAGAACCCCGAGGAGAAGTTCGCGATCGTGGACGCTGCCAGCGACCCGGCGATCGACAACATGAAGGGCCTGGTGTTCAACACCGCCCAGTCCTCCTTCCTGGCCGGCTACCTGGCGGCAGGCATGAGCGAGACCGGCAAGGTGGCCACCTACGGCGGCCTGGCGATCCCCTCGGTGACCTCCTTCATGGACGGCTACTGGGAGGGCGTGCAGTACTACAACACCGAGAACGGCACCAACGTCGAGGTGCTTGGCTGGGACCAGAACAAGCCTGACGCAGGATCGTTCGCCGGTGGTTTCGACGACCAGGCCAAGGGCCAGCAGCTGGCCAAGAACTTCATCCAGCAGGGTGCTGACATCATCTTCCCGGTCGCGGGTCCGGTGGGTCTGGGATCGGCCAAGGAAGCCCAGTCGACCGGCAAGGCCGCCATCATCTGGGTGGACAGCGACGGCTACGAGTCCGCACCGCAGTACAAGGACGTGTTCCTGTCCTCGGTCCTGAAGAAGATCGACGTGGCTGTGACCGACACCATCGACGCGACCATCAACGGTGAGTTCAGCAACGAGGACTACATCGGCACGCTGGAGAACGACGGCACCGGCCTCGCGCCGTTCCACGACTTCGAAAGCCAGGTTCCGCAGGAGCTGAAGGATCAGTTGGAGACGATCAAGGCGGGGATCATCGATGGCTCCATCGAGGTGACCTCACCGAACCAGCCCAAAGCGGCTAGCTGAGTCTGCTGTAGCGATGAGGGGTCCAGGCGCTGCGCTTGGGCCCCTCATCGTCTTTCGAGCCAGGAGGGCCTGATGAAACTCGAATTGCGCAACATCACGAAGAAGTTCGGCGACTTCGCGGCCAATGAGGACATCTCCCTGACCGTCAACCCGGGCGAGATCGTAGCCCTGCTGGGGGAGAACGGAGCCGGGAAGTCGACGTTGATGAACGTCGTCTACGGCCTGCTCGAACCCACCAGCGGGGAGATTCTCGTCAACGACGTCGTCGAGGACTTCCAAGGCCCCGGTGACGCGATCACCGCCGGGATCGGCATGGTGCACCAGCACTTCATGCTCGTACCGCCCTTCACCGTGGCTGAGAACGTGATGCTCGGCCACGAGCACACCAAGGGCATGTTCCTCGACCTCGAGACTGCCCGGTCCGAGGTGCGTCGCGTCAGTGAGGCCTACAACCTCCACGTCGACCCCGACGCCCTGGTGGAGGAACTGCCGGTCGGCGTCCAGCAGCGCGTGGAGATCATCAAGGCCCTGGTGCGCGACGCCGGTGTCCTGATCCTCGACGAACCCACCGCCGTGCTCACGCCGCAGGAGACCGACGAGTTGCTGGACATCATGCGTGGCCTCAAAGCCAAGGGCACCAGCATCGTGTTCATCTCCCACAAACTGCGCGAGGTGCGCGCAGCCGCTGACCGCATCGTGGTGATCCGGCGCGGCCGGGTGGTCGGCGAAGCGACGCCGGAAGCCACCCAGGCCGAACTGGCGGGCATGATGGTGGGCCGCGAGGTCAGCCTGACTGTCGATAAACCACCGGCAAATCCAGGGGCCCCGGTCCTGTCGCTGAAAGAGGTCTCCGCCGCTGACCTCGAGGGGCGCCCCATCCTGCGTGAACTCACCTTCGACGTGCGTGCCGGGGAGATCCTGGGCGTGGCCGGTGTGCAGGGCAATGGCCAGACCGAACTTGCCCAGGTCCTGACGGGCCTTTTCGAAGGTGAGGTGCTGGGCTCCATCACGCTGGACGGCACCGAGATCACCGGCAAGGACCCCCGTGACATCCTCGACTCGGGGCTCGGCTACGTCCCTGAGGACCGTGAGCACGACGGCCTGATCGGGTCGTTCACCGTTACCGAGAACCTCGTCCTGGACCAGGTGAGCAACGCCCCGTACTCATCGGGTGGGGTGCTCAAGAACTCCGTCATCGACCGCACGGCCGTAGAGCTGATCGAGGAGTTCGACGTGCGCACCCAGGGCGCGAAGGCGCCTGTTTCCTCGCTGTCCGGGGGCAACAAGCAGAAGGTCGTCATGGCTCGCGAGATGTCGCGCGAGTTGCGCGTTCTCGTTGCCGCCCAACCCACCCGCGGTGTCGATGTCGGATCCATCGAGTTCCTGCATAAGCGCATCGTTGCCGAACGGGAGCGAGGCGCTGCGGTGCTCATCATCAGCAGCGAACTCGACGAGATCTATGCACTGGCCGACCGAATCGCGGTGATGTACCGGGGGGCCATCATCGGGATGGTCGGGCCCGACACCTCCCGCGACGATATGGGCCTTCTCATGGCGGGAGTGACCAATGACTGACACAGCCACCAAACCGGACGCGCAGCCGGCCAAGCAGCCGAGCCGCTTGCGGACTGCGATGAGCGGCACGGCGGGGATCACCTTCTTGTCGATCGTGATGGCGCTGGTGATCGGCGCGGTCTTCATCGCGCTGTCCGACCCTGCTGTCCAAGAAGCGAGCGGTTACTTCTTCTCCAAGCCGCTGGACACGATCAGCGCTGCCTGGACGGCAGTGGTCGAGGCCTACGAGGCGCTGCTCACCGGCATGCTGTTCAACCCGGAGGCGACCAGTCTGGTCAACGCACTGAAGCCGTTGAGCGAGACGATCACCATGGCCACCCCACTGATCCTCGGCGGTCTGTCCGTCGCGCTGGCCTTCCGCGCAGGTCTGTTCAACATCGGCGCTGAGGGCCAGATCATCCTGGGTGCCGTCTTCGCCTCCTACATCGGTTTCACCTTCGATCTGCCGGTGATCGTCCACCTGCTGCTGGCCGTCATCGGCGCCTTCGTCGGCGGTGCGATCTGGGGTGGTATCGCAGGCTTCCTGAAGGCCAAGACCGGCGCCCATGAGGTCATCACGACGATCATGCTGAACTGGATCGCGATCTACCTGGTCGCGTGGTTGCTCACGAAGTCCTGGTTCCTGCGCCCGGGTCGGCAGGACCCCATCAGTCCGCCGGTCAACCCCAACGCCGAGTACCCGACGATCATCGACCAGTGGCGGGTGCACGCCGGCATCCTGGTCGCGATCGCGTGTGCGGCAGGCGTGGCCTGGCTGCTGGACAAGTCCACTCTCGGCTTCCAGTTCCGGGCCGTCGGTGCCAACGCCAGTGCGGCCCGCACCGCAGGCATGAACGTGTCGCGGATGTATCTGCTGGTGATGCTGATCGCCGGTGGCCTGGCCGGTCTGGCCGGTAGCGCGCAGGTCCTCGGCACGGAGAAGTCACTGTCCGGCGGGATCTCCGCCGGCATCGGGTTCGACGCCATCACCGTGGCCCTGTTGGGCCGCGCCAACCCCTGGGGGGTGGTCGCGGCCGGACTGCTCTTCGGTGGTCTGCGCGCGGGTGGTCTCAACATGCAGACTGCGACCGGCACGCCGATCGACATCGTGCTGGTCATCCAAGCCCTGATCGTGCTGTTCATCGCCGCACCACCATTAGTCAGATCGGTGTTCCGCCTGCCGGAGACGGGCAAGGGCGGCTTCATGGAGACCGCGAAGGGATGGAACGGATGAGCGCGACAGCCCAAGCCCCGGCTCCCGAGGTGTTGCCCGAGGTCCATATCGTCCCCCCGACGCCACGCCTGGTGAAGGTGATGATCGGTCTCGGGGTGTTCGCGATCATCGTGTTCGGCCTGTTCACCGCAGCCGGTGAGAGCGTGACGTTCCAGCTCACGCTGGGCGACGAGGCCATCGCCCTTCCCGACGTCACCTTGCCGGCCAAGCTCAGTGCGATCATCTTCAGCATCATCGCGCTGCTGGCCGCGGTGGGGGCGTTCATGGCGGCCCGCAAGGAGAAGGCCCTGTGGCCCTACGCGACGGCCTTCGGCACCTTCTTCATCCTCGGATTCCTGTCCTGGGCGGTGGCCGGGTCCACGATCAATGTGGTCGGTCTGCTGCAGGGCTCCCTGCTGCTCGCGGTGCCTTTGGTGTTCGGATCGATGTCCGGCATCCTGTGTGAGCGGGCCGGCGTCATCAACATTGCCATCGAAGGGCAGTTGCTGACCGGGGCCTTCGTGGCGGCCGTCGTGGCCAGCCTCACCCAGAACGCCTACCTGGGCCTGATCGCCGCCCCGCTGGGTGGGTTGTTCATCGGCCTGCTGCTGGCCGTCTTCGCCATCAAGTACTTCGTGGACCAGGTCATCCTGGGCGTGGTGCTCAACGTGCTGGCCGTCGGCCTGACGTCATTCCTGTACAGCCGTCTGCTGGCCCCCAACCAGGAGACGTGGAACTCCCCGCCGACGTTCTCGCCAGTGCCGATCCCGGTCCTGTCCGACATCCCGATCCTGGGCCCCATCCTGTTCAACCAGAACATCGTGGTCTACCTGATGTACATCATCGTGATCGTCATCAATGTGGCGCTGTTCCGGACCAAGTGGGGGCTGCGGGTCAGGGCCGTGGGCGAACACCCGCAGGCCGCCGACACCGTCGGCATCAAGGTCAACAGCGTCCGGTTCCGCAACGTGCTGCTCGGCGGTCTGGTGGCCGGTCTCGGTGGTGCCTTCTTCACGGTCGCAAGTGTTGGTGCCTTCGGCAAGGAGATGACTGCCGGCAAGGGCTTCATTGCCCTGGCGGCAGTGATCTTCGGTCGCTGGAAGCCGCTCGGAGCCTTGGGTGCGGCCTTGTTCTTCGGCTTCGCCGACAACCTGCAGAGCGTGCTGAGCATCATCGGCACGCCCATCCCCAGCGAGTTCATGCTGATGACGCCCTATCTGGCCACCCTGCTGGCCGTCGCAGGGCTCGTCGGCAAGGTCCGGGCACCAGCCGCTGACGGTATTCCGTACAAGAAGTCATGACGGCTGACTGGGAGGCGCTGCGCGAACAGGCCCGCGCCGCGATGGCCAAGTGCTACGTGCCCTACTCGAAGTTCCCGGTGGGGGCTGCTGCCCTCGTCGACGATGGTCGGGTGGTGGCGGGCTGCAATGTGGAGAACGCGTCGTATGGGTTGACCCTGTGCGCGGAGTGCACTCTGGTGGGCGCGCTGCGGATGTCCGGTGGTGGCCGGCTGATCGCCTTCAGCTGCTGCGACGGCGAAGGGAATCTGCTGATGCCGTGTGGCCGGTGCCGGCAGTTGCTGTACGAATTCGGCGGGCCAGGGCTGCTGATCGACCACCCCGATGGGATCAAGACGCTCGACGACCTGTTGCCGAGCGCATTCGGTCCTGCAGATCTTCCCTGAACCCGACCTCAAGGACCGCCTGACTGCCCCTTGAGTTCCACCGGGGGGCAGACGTTGGCAGGCGCGAGTGACAGGATCGGGGTATGCACTTCGAAGAGATCCGCGCCCTTCCCAAGGTCCTGCTCCACGACCACCTCGACGGGGGCCTGCGTCCGCAGACCGTCATCGACCTGGCGGCTGAGTGCGGTTACACGAAGTTGCCCACGCGTGACGCCGACGAACTCGGGCAGTGGTTCGTCGATGCCGCGAACAGCGGCTCACTCGTGCGGTACCTGGAGACCTTCGAGCACACCGTCGCCGTGATGCAGACCGAGGATGCCATCCGGCGGGTGGCGGCCGAATGCGCCGAGGACCTGGCCAACGATGGTGTGGTGTACGCCGAGGTCCGGTTCGCCCCGGAACTCCTGACGGCCGGCGGCTTGACCATGGCGCAGGCCGTGGAGGCCGCCCTGGATGGGTTCGACAGTGACCGGATCGTGGTCAATGCGCTCCTGTGCGCCATGCGGCAGGCCCACCGCGGCGATGAGGTCGCTGACCTCGTGGTGGCCCTGCGCGGCGACGGCGTGGCGGGTATGGACATCGCCGGCCCCGAGGACGGCTTCCCCGCGTCACTGTTCGCAGATCCCTTCGCCAAGGTGCGCGCCCACATGGGCCACTACACGATCCACGCGGGGGAGGCCGCCGGAGTGCCGAGCATCGCGGACGCTATCGCGACCTGCGCCCCCGAACGGCTGGGGCACGGGGTGCGCATCATCGAGGACGTCCGGATCCATCCAGACGGAGAGGATTTCGGTCCGGTCGCCCAGTACGTTCTCGACCGCCAGATCCCCTTGGAGGTCTGTCCCTCGTCGAACCTGCAGACCGGCATCGCCGACACGATCCAGGACCATCCAGTGACCGCGCTGAACGATCTGGGATTCGCGGTGACCATCAACACCGACAACCGTCTGATGAGTGGCACCTCGGTCAGCAAGGAGATGTACCTGCTGGTTTCGGAGGCCGGCTGGGAGTTGGAGGACCTGTATCTGGCCACGATGACGGCCGCCAACGCGTCCTTCCAGACGCTGGAGGATCGCGACGACTTGATCGAGCGGGAACTGCAGCCGGCCTGGGAGGCCTGAGCCCGCAGCCGCCAGCATGCGTGCGCATGACAAGCGACTCGCACGTGATTTCCCCGTCATTTGGAGGCGACCGACCACTCGTTAGGCTGGTCCCATGCGATCGCGTTCGGTGCTCATCGGTCTGGTGGTGTTCGGGGCAGGCGTCCTCGCCGCGCTGGTCGTACTGTCCAGGCTCGTCGTGTCCCAGGCGCCCGTCCTGCCGGTTCTGTGGTTCCTGTCGATGCTCAGCGGCGTGGGGTTCGCGATCCTGCTGCTGTGGCTGTGGTTGCAGTCCCGCCGGCGCCGCGCCGCGGTGCGGACGGCGATGACAGCCCCTCATTCATCGACCCGGACCTGAATCCCCGCGGATCGATCTCAACTGACGCGAAGCCGCACGACAGCACCTCCTGGCGGGCTGCCTGCTGCCAGCCCGGAACAGCCAGCAGCGCCGCGTCCACCTCGATGCGGGCGGTATCTCCGAGGTCGCGCACCCGCAGATTCACCCCGGGATCGCCAAGCAGCTCGCGCACTGCCCGCTCTGCCGCCTCGACCCGGGCCAGGCGCTGCGTGGAGATCTGGATTCCGTAGGCGACCCTGCTCGAAAGGCAGGCGGCCTGGGGTTTGTCCCACACGCTGAGACCCCACTGCCGGGCAGTGGCCCGGATGGTTGCCTTGTCCAGACCCACGTCGGCCAAGGGAGTCAGCGCACCGCGTTGCGCCGCAGCCCGGATCCCGGGGCGGAATCCGGCCACCCGGTCGTCGGCGTTGGTTCCGGTGGCGACGTACCACCCGTGCGGAACCACTGCGCTGACGACATCGAGCAACTCGGCCTTGCAGAAGTAGCACCGGGCGGTGCTGTTCTCCCGGTAGCCATCACGGCTCATCTCGTCGGTGGCCACCTCAAGATGGGGCACCCCCAGCGACGCCGCGAACTCACGCGCGGACGAGAGTTCGGCAGCCGGCAGCGAAGGGCTGACCGCCGTCACGGCCAGCACCCGCCCCGGTCCCAGGGCACGCATCGCCGCCGCCAGCAGGAACGCCGAATCCACCCCGCCGGAGAAGGCAACCACCAGCCCGGGGTAGTGCTGCACATTGGCCAGCAGCGATTCCAGAGGGTCCGGGGTACCGAGCTCTGAGGTCATATCCGTAACGTAGTGCGGATGGGTACACAGCAGTCCAACCGCATTGCGCGGTCATTGGCCGATGATCTTCGAGGACGCAGCCCAGGGCAGGTCCGGCGCCTGCTCGCCGTCCGCCCGGATCTGCTGCAGCCCTGGCCCACCGACCTTTCGCAACTGGCCCGCAGGGCGGCCGATGACGCCAGTGTGCTGACCGCGCTCAGCGCCTTGTCCACGCCGTCCCTGCGCGTACTGGAGGTGTTCGCTGCCCTGCACGATGCCACGATCGAGCAGGTGTCCCAGGCCCTCGCAGAGGACGTCGCTGACGTCGTTCAGGACCTGTGGGAGCGAGCCCTGTTGTGGGGAGGGCCCGTGTACAAGGCGGTCCGCGCCGCGCAGCAGGCATTCGGGGCCTTCCCCTGTGGGCTGAGTTCTGCCAGCCACGTGACCCCGGATCCGCAGGCCGTGCACGCCGCGGCGGCCGACCTCGACCCCGACCGCCTGCGCTACCTCGTGTGGGAACAGCCGGTCAGCACGACGGCCAATCCGCTGACGGTGATCCGTGGTGAGCAGAATGTCGTACCCCGGGAAGTGGCCCTCATCTTGCGGCAGGGTCTGTACCTGCCAGCGGCACAGCCTCCCGAGCGCGATGAGCAGACGCCGGTGGCGGGGCCGCCGGCCATCTGGAATGTCCTGGCCGGCGTGCGCTACGTGCTGACCGACCTGGCTCGCCGACCGCTGACCTGGAACGCGGCCCGCGGGGTCTCCCGGCGGGTGCTGCAGGACCGCGCCACGGCCATGGCGGTGCCGGTGGAAGAACTCGCCGTCTGGCTGGAACTGGCCGCCGTGGCGGGCCTGGTCGGGGGAGTGGACACCTGTGCCCATCCCACTGCCGAGGCTCAGCGGTGGCTCTACGCGGGTGAACAGGACATGTGGCGCGAGCTCGTGGAGGCGTGGCTCGACAGCGACCGCCCGCTGCTGCGCTGCCGCCCGGACGATCTCGGCGTGCTCACTACCGCGGTGGTTGCCCGCACCGCGGAGCACCGTCGGCAGGTCCTGGCCGTATGGCCCCGTGGGCGGGTCAACGCGCAGGATCTGGCGCAGGTATTGGCCTGGGAGCGGCCGCGCTTGGTTGAGGCCCGCGAACGATCCAACGACTTCCTGGCCGAGTTGACCGCCCTGGGCCTGCTGCCTGGCGGAGTCGCGGTCGCTGACATCAGTGCACCCTGGGCCATATCGGTGCCCGCCACGGACAACGCCCTCATCGTCCAGCCGGACCACACGATCATCGCGGCGGCCAACGTCGACACCGCCACCTGGGACCTGCTGCACGACATCGCGCACGTGGAGTCCTGGGGCCCGGTGATCATGCACCGGGTCGATCTCTCCCGGCTGCGGGCAGCCGCGGCCAGGCGTTCGCCGGAACACATCCTGGCGCAATTGGCCCAGTCCAGTCGCACATCGCTTCCGCAATCCCTGGAGTACCTGGTCAAGGACGCTGCCCGGGCTGCGCCGGTGCAGGTCTCGCGGGTGACGCTGATCAGGTCCAATGCCCAGGAGAGCCAGGCGCTGCGCGACCTCGGGTGGCAGGAGGTGGCCGATGGGACGTTCATCAGTGAACAACCTTTGGACGCGGTGCAGCGACTGCTTGCCCAAGCGGGGGTGGCGGCGAGCAGTGCCGGCCAGCCGGCTGTGGCCCTTCCCCTGGAGTATGTGCGCGCAGCGCCGCCGGATCCCGAAGCCGTCGACCGGTTGGTCGCCCATTTGGTGGAGGCCACCGAGCAGGTGGCCGATGCCCCTGCTCTGCAACCGGCCGATCCCGCCCAGTTGCGCCAAGTGCTGCAGGCCCGCCGGGTGTGGCTGGAATTCGGCGACGGTCAGCAGACGTTGACCCATTTGGTGGAGCCGTTGGAGGTGCGCTCAGGACAGGTCACCGGCTGGAGCCTGACCGCCGCCCGCACGATCACGATTCCCCTGTCCCGGATCGCCGCTGTGAGGATTGCTGATGACTGATGGCCCGCTGATCGTGCAGAGCGACCACACCCTGCTGCTGGAGGTCGATCACCCGCAGTCCGAACAATGCCGCCGCGAGATCGCCGTGTTCGCCGAACTCGAGCGCTCCCCGGAGCACGTCCACACCTATCGATTGACGAAGCTCGGCCTGTGGAATGCCCGCGCAGCGGGCCACGACGCCGAGCAGATCGTCGACACCCTTGTCCGCTTCTCCCGCTTTCCCGTGAGCCCGGCTCTGCTGCTGGACATCACGGACACCATCAGCCGGTACGGCAGGCTGGAGTTGCACAATCATCCGGCCCACGGTCTGGTCATGATCACCCACGACAAAGCGGTCCTCACCGAGGTGCTGCGCCATAAGAAGACCGCGGGGATGCTGGGGGAGCGCCTCGACGAGTGGACCGTGGTCGTGCATCCCAGCGAGCGCGGACGGCTCAAGCAGGCGCTGCTGTCAGTCGGGTGGCCGGCCGACGACCTCGCCGGCTACGTCGACGGGGAAGCCCATGCCATCGCTTTGCGCGAGGACGGTTGGACCTTGCGCGACTACCAGCGACAGGCGGCCGAGAACGCCTTCCACGGCGGTTCTGGCGTGATCGTCCTGCCGTGTGGCGCGGGTAAGACGATCGTGGGTGCCGCGGCCATGGCGATGGCGCAGGCGACGACGTTGATCCTGGTGACCAACACTGTGGCCGCCCGGCAGTGGCGCACTGAACTGCTCGCGCGCACGTCGTTGACCGAGGACGAGATCGGGGAGTACAGCGGACAGTCCAAGGAGATCCGCGCCGTCACCATCGCGACGTATCAGATCCTGACGGCCAAGCGCAAAGGGGTCTACGCGCACCTCGAGGTCTTCGACGCCCGCAACTGGGGCCTGATCCTCTATGACGAGGTCCATCTGCTGCCCGCGCCGGTGTTCCGCTTCACCGCGGACATTCAGAGCCGCCGTCGGATCGGGTTGACCGCGACGCTGGTCCGGGAGGACGGCAAGGAGTCCGACGTGTTCTCGCTCATCGGTCCCAAGCGATTCGACGCGCCGTGGAAGGACATCGAGGCCCAGGGATACATCGCCCCGGCGGACTGCTGCGAGATCCGGGTCGACCTGCCTGAGGATGACCGGATGACGTATGCGCTGGCCGAGCCCGAGGACCGATACCGCCTGGCGGCGGCCGCGGACGTCAAGCACGACGTGGTCCGGCAGGTGATCGACCTGCATCCCAAGGATCAGATCTTGGTGATCGGACAGTATCTGGACCAGCTCGACGAACTCGCCGAGGAACTCGATGCGCCCCTGATCACCGGCAGGACCCCCGTCCGCGAGCGGCAGGCCCTGTTCGATGCATTCCGGTCCGGCGAGGTGCGGGTCCTGGTGGTCAGCAAGGTGGCCAACTTCTCCGTCGATCTGCCGCAGGCCCGCGTGGCCATCCAGGTCTCCGGCACCTTCGGCTCCCGGCAGGAGGAAGCCCAGCGGCTGGGCCGGGTGCTGCGGCCCAAGACCGATGGCGGCGGCGCCCACTTCTACACGATCGTCACCCGCGACACTGTCGATGCGGAGTTCGCCGCCCACCGTCAGCGCTTCCTCGCCGAGCAGGGCTACGCCTACCGGATCCTCGACGCCCACGACCTCTGATCGAAGTCGGCGGAACTGAGGTATGGACAGATCGGCGACGGCATGATGTCATGTTGTCAAAGGTAACGATTTGATTACGACCGGGAGGTGTTCCGTGGTAGCTGACAAGACCATTCCTGCGTCTCCGGTGAGCGTTGAGGTCCACGACATCCGGCAGGAACTCAACGACACCGCCGACCGCCTCGTGATTGAGGTGGTCTCGGCCGCTGATGACGGCTACACCGCCGTTCCCGAGTGTCAGCGGCTGATCGCCTGGCTCAGTGCGGAGTTCCTGCCCTACGTGGTTGCTCGATTCGCCGATGACCTACCTGCCGACCTCACGGCCCTGCGTGCCGTCCTGGATGAGATGCACGGTTCAAACGGGACCTACGCGGCCCAGTTGTCCGTGCAAGCCCGATCGTTAGTGTTCCGCCTCATGTGACCTCTCGTCGCCTCCCTCGCGAAGTCACATCCAATGGGCCCCGGTTCCGCCACCAAGGACCGGGGCCCATTGCTGTGCCCGGCGGGGCCGGTGATCATCGGGCAGCGCCGGTTAGGTCTCCGCCCACTCGACCGGGAATGGGCGGAAGGTGCGATTTGCCACGGCGTGTCGCAGCAACAACTGCCGAATTGCCCGCAGGGGGGGATCAGGCGGCAGGCGACAGGCGGGCTGATCACCGCTGACAGCTGCTGCCGCGGCGGTGTGGGGGCCGGGAAAGCGGCCACGCGACACGGTGTCACCCGTCAACTGAACTACGCCAGCGCATGAGCCGTCGCAACCCCTGTGGAGGTCACGAACCCGCTGGTACCGCCACGATTCCTGCTCGCCGCCCAGCCACTCGAATCCTGAGCACTCAGACCCCAACGACATAGTGGATAGCGAAGGGCCGGCTCGCGCGTACGCGAACCGGCCCTTCGAACTGGTGCAGGACTTAGAAGTCCATGCCGCCCATGCCGCCGTCGCCGCCGGGCATGGCCGGGGCAGCCTTCTCAGGCTTGTCGGCCACCACTGCCTCGGTGGTGAGGAACAGCGCGGCGATGGAGGCCGCGTTCTGCAGTGCGGAACGGGTGACCTTGGCCGGGTCGATGATCCCCGCCTCGATCAGGTTCACGTACTCGCCCGTCGCGGCGTTCAGGCCGAAACCGGGCTCGAGGTGACGCACCTTCTCCGCCACGACGCCACCTTCGAGACCAGCGTTCACAGCGATCTGCTTCAGCGGGGCCTCAACGGCGACCTTGACGATGTTGGCGCCGGTGGCCTCTTCGCCCTCCAGCTCCAGCTTCTCGAAGGCAGCCTGGCTCGCCTGCAGCAGGGCCACGCCGCCACCGGCGACGATGCCCTCCTCGACGGCCGCCTTCGCGTTACGCACGGCGTCCTCGATGCGGTGCTTGCGCTCCTTGAGCTCCACCTCAGTGGCAGCGCCGGCCTTGATGACGGCAACGCCACCGGCCAGCTTGGCCAGCCGCTCCTGCAGCTTCTCGCGGTCGTAGTCGCTGTCGGAGTTCTCGATCTCGGCGCGAATCTGGTTCACGCGACCGGCGATCTGGTCGGGGTCACCCGAGCCCTCCACGATGGTGGTCTCGTCCTTGGTCACGACCACCTTGCGCGCGCGGCCCAGCAGTTCCAGTCCAACGCCCTCCAGCTTCAGGCCGACCTCCTCGGAGATCACCTGTCCGCCGGTGAGGATCGCGATGTCCTGCAGCATGGCCTTGCGACGGTCACCGAAGCCGGGAGCCTTCACTGCCACGCTCTTGAACGTGCCGCGGATCTTGTTCACGACGATGGTGGCCAGAGCCTCACCCTCGAGGTCCTCAGCGATGATCGCCAGCGGCTTGCCCGACTGCATGACCTTCTCCAGGATCGGCAGCAGGTCCTTGACCGCGGAGATCTTGGAGTTGGCGATGAGGATGTAGGGATCCTCCAGCACGGCCTCCATGCGCTCGGGGTCGGTCACGAAGTAGGGGGAGATGTAGCCCTTGTCGAAGCGCATACCCTCGGTGAGTTCGAGCTCCAGGCCGAAGGTCTGGCTCTCCTCAACGGTGATGACGCCTTCCTTGCCGACCTTGTCCATGGCCTCGGCGATGATCTCGCCGATCTGGGGGTCAGCAGCTGAGATCGAGGCGGTGGCAGCGATCTGCTCCTTGGTCTCGACCTCCTTGGCCATGCTCAGCAACTGCTCGCTGATGGCCTCCACAGCCTGTTCGATGCCGCGCTTGAGCGCCATCGGGTTGGAGCCTGCCGCAACGTTGCGCAGGCCCTCGCGCACGAGTGCCTGGGCCAGCACGGTGGCGGTGGTGGTGCCGTCGCCAGCGACGTCATCGGTCTTCTTGGCGACCTCTTTCACGAGCTCGGCGCCGATCTTCTCGTAGGGGTCCTCGAGTTCGATCTCCTTGGCGATGGACACACCGTCGTTGGTGATCGTGGGGGCTCCCCACTTCTTCTCCAGAACGACGTTGCGGCCCTTCGGCCCAAGGGTGACGCGGACTGCGTCGGCGAGGGTGTTCATGCCGCGCTCAAGAGCCCGGCGTGCTTCCTCGTCGAAAGCGATAATCTTCGCCATCGGTTGAAATTCCTCCACATTTGGGGGTTCAGGGTACTGGTGCCCGCGACGGACGACTGGTCGCCAATAGGTCACGTCCCTGTTGACGGCCCGGTCTCACCGAGTTCCCATTAGCACTCCCCCGCTGAGAGTGCTAAGTCCATTGTTAGCACTCGAGGTAGGAGAGTGCAAGTAGTTGTGGAGCGCCTGCGACGATCAAGGCGATGCTCTGGCACCCGTAAACCCCGGACGGCTCGAGTAGTGCCCGGGTCCGACTCCTCGGTTCCCTGCGGCGCTCGACCTTTCTGCGGGCCCGTCGGGTCAGTCCTCGAACCCCTCGAGGTCGTGCAGGACATCCTCGGAGAGGATCTCCTCCTCGCCACCGTCGTCGTCGTAATGCATGGCGGATTCCTCCGCCGACATATCGCTGGTGTCGTGACTGTTCCAGGCGATCTCCTCGGACGTGGTGTCCTGGCCGTCCTCGTCCTCAGTCACCAGATGCCCGATCAGGTTCTGGCCATTGCGGGTGTCGGTGTACTCCGGGCCGTCGGTCCCCAACTCCCGACTCAGTTCCCCCCAGAGTTCCGCAACGACCTCGTCCCCGGGGCGATCCCCGAACTCCCTGCCCATGATGGCTCCTGTCGGTAGCGCTACCTCCAGCCTAGACTCATGCCTTGCCTTGATTGGCAACAGCGGCGGCAGCGGTGGCGGCGGCCGTCGGATCCAGGTAGCGACCAGGGCCGATCGGGCGCATGGCCGGGTCGAGCTCATAGACCAGCGGGATGCCGGTCGGGATGTTCAGGCCCGCGATATCGGCGTCAGAGATGTCTTCGAGGTGTTTGACCAGGGCCCGCAGCGAGTTGCCGTGCGCGCCGATCAGCACCGTGTTGTGGGCCAGAAGGTCGGGGACCACAGCGTCATACCAGTAGGGCAGCATGCGCCGTACGACGTCTTGCAGGCATTCGGTCAGCGGCCGGATCTCCGGCGGCAGGACCGCGTAGCGCGGGTCGTCGAACTGCGAGAACTCATCATCGATGTCGATGGGCGGTGGCGGGGTGTTGTAGGACCGGCGCCAGAGCATGAACTGCTCCTCGCCGTACTCCGCGAGCGTCTGCTTCTTGTTCTTGCCCTGCAGAGCGCCGTAGTG
Organism: Candidatus Nanopelagicales bacterium; assembly: GCA_037046735.1. Lineage (GTDB taxonomy): Bacteria > Actinomycetota > Actinomycetes > S36-B12 > UBA10799 > JADKAV01. The sequence continues at coordinate 93,037 of JBAOHC010000022.1, forward strand.
ACGTTCGTTCAACCGCCAGTTGCGGCGCACGGGCACCCAGTGCCGGTCGCAGTTCTCCAAGGCCAGATTCGTGGTCCGGATTGCGCGCCGCAGCACCGATGTGTGCACCACGTCGGGCAAGATGCCGGACTCGGCGAGCAGTTCTCCCGCTTTTGCGCCCTCGGCGACACCCTTGTCTGTGAGGTCGACGTCAACCCACCCGGTGAACAGATTCTTGGCGTTCCACTGGCTCTCGCCATGGCGTAAAAGGATCAGAGTGCTCATGACTCAAACCTACCGAAGCCGAGATTCAGACGTCGCCCGGGCGCAGGTGATTGAAGGCGGCCAGGTTCGCGGTGGATTCGCCACGCGACAGCCGCCAGCGCCATTCCCGTTCGATCGAGGACCGGAAGCCCATCTCCAGGATCGTGTTGAACGATCCGTCGGCTTCGGACAGGACCACTCCCATCACCTGATCGAGCACATCGATCGTCACCGTTGTGGCCGGCAGTCTGCCGACCAGGTAGATGTCGCCGAGGTGGTCGATGGCGTAGGCGACGCCGAGTAAGCGGCGGTTGCGCTGCAGCAGCCAACTATGGACGCACGGCGCGTTCTCGTCCGGGTGCCGCGCAACGAAGGCGTTGATGCTCAGCGAGTGGGGTCCCGTCACCAAAGCGCACGTCGTGCGCAGTTTGTGCTCGCCGGGCAGAATCACGGTGACGACATCGCCGGCCACCTCGTGATCCAGACCGCAGTCGCGGGCCCACTTGGTCACCATGGCGATCATGCGTAGCGCCTCAGGAGGATCGGACGGCCCGCCAGGGCGCGGTCGTACGCCTGCAGCGTGGCGGTGGCGGTCGCGCCCCAACTGAACCGCTGGGCGTGCCGGCGCGCCAGCACGGACATTCGCTGCTGCGTTGCCGGATCACCCACGATGGCTTCCAAGGCGTCGGCGAAGTGGGCCGGATCGTGGCCGGCCACCAGGACTCCGCCATCCCCGACAGCCGTGGTGAGGCCGCCGACCCGGCTGGCCACCACGGGTATGCCGCAGGCCTGCGCCTCGACGGCGACCAAGCCGAACGATTCCGAATAACTGGGTACCACCACCACGTCTGCCGCCCGGTAGAGGTCGGCGAGCCGGTCGCGGGTTACCGGCGGCATCATTGTGACGATGTCGCGCAGGCCCAGGGCCTCTACGAGCGCAGGCAACTCCGCCGAGCGCTGCAGGCCGTTGCCGGAGAGTCCGCCGTTGATGACCACCTTGAGTCGGGGGCGCAGGTCCGGGCGGCGGTCGAGCAGGTGGGCGGCGGCGCGGACGAGAATGTCCGGGGCCTTCAGAGGCTGGATACGCCCGACGAAAAGCAGGACGATGTCGTCACCGGACATCCCCAGCCATTCCCGACCGGCAGTCCGAGGACCGGGGGAGAACGTGGCCAGGTCGACACCGGGCAGGGCGACGGCCACGCGCTCGGGGTCGGCGTCGTACAAGGTGACGAGGTCGTCGGCCTCGGTCTCGGTATTGGCGATGAGCATGTCCGCGGCCGCCACCACCTGTTCCTCACCGAGCACTCGCTCGTAGGGCTCTGGGGTATCGCCAGCCGCCAGGGTGAGGTTCTTCACCTTTGCCATGGTGTGCATGCTGTGCACCAGCGGGAATCTGCCAGCGTTCGGCAGCCACCCAGCCCACCTGTCCCGAGAGCCAGTAGTGCGAGTGCACGAGGTCGTAGTAGCCCTCGGGTCGGTGTGCCTCGGCCCGCAGGACCGACGCGGTGAATGCGCAGAGTTGGCCCGGCAACTGCTCCTTGCGCAGGCCTTCATAGGGGCCAGCACTCATGTAGTGCACGGTGACGCCATCGGTGACGGGCACTCGCGGCGGCTGTTCGCTGGACGTGGCGCGGGTGAAGATCTCGACCTCGGTGCCCTGGCGGGCGAGTTCCTTCGCCGTCTCCAGTACGTACACATTCATGCCCCCGGCATCACCACTGCCTGGCATGGCCAAGGGTGACGTGTGCATCGAGATCATGGCTACCCGGTGCGCACGCATACGCACCAGTTTCCCCGATGGCGACCCAACGTGCCTCTCGGGTCTTACGAGGCCAGTGGCAGCTGGGCCTTCACAGTGCTTGTCCAGGTGGCATTCAGCACTCGTTGTCCGGCTTCGTCCCGCTTCACGGTCCACGTCATCTCGATCATGTGCCACCTCTTCCCTGTATGAACTGAACTATACGTGAAAGTGAATGGCGGGTTAATGACAGGGGTCTCTTGCGGGAACGTGTCGCGGGCGGGCTTGGTGCCTGGGTTCAGTTGACGCGTTCCTCGGCTCCCCGGCGAGCAAATGGGCAGAAGGTGCTGGGACACGCCGGGCGGGATCACAACGACTGCCCAATGGCAGTCCAGCCCTAGTGCGCGACAGTCGGGGCAGAACCCGTGGCCACGTACACGACCTCTTCGGCAATCGTCTGGGCGTGCTCGGCGAAACGCTGCAGATCCCGGCTGAGCATGCAGACATCCACCGCCGTCGTCACATCGTGCGGCCAGGCCGAGGAGCCGACGATCGCCAGCATCTCTATGTGCAGCGAACCCATCTGGCGCCCCGCTGCCCGCACAACATGTGCACTGGCCAGGTCCGCTTGGCCCAGTGCCCGCTGCAGGCGCTCGGTCAATGAGTGCGCCAACTCGGCCATGTCGACCACCACGTCGCGCACCTCCCGCGGGATGAGGGGTCGCGGGTAGCGTCGGCGGGTGGCCTTGGCGATGTTCGAGGCCAATCCGGTCATTCGCCGAAGGGACACGGCCTGGTGCTGAGCGGCGAGCAGGACCCGCAGATCGTGCGCGACGGGCTGTTGTTGTGCGGTCAGATATGCCGCGTCGATCGTCACCTGCCGGGCCTCGTCGTCGATGTCACGGGCCTCACTGATCACTTCTTCGGCCAACCGCAGGTCGGCCGTAAAGGCGGCCTCCGTCGCCCGACGCAGGGCGTGACCCACCTGCTCGCAGAGGCTGGCCAGATTCTGGTCGAGCGCGGCGAGACGGGCATGGAAGACACTGCGCATCAATCAGTGACGATAGCCCCGCTGGGGGATCCGGCAGCCCACGTGCACGCATCCTGAGGGTGAACATCACCTGAAGAGCACGCCGCAAGTTCGGGCGCTGTCTGCCGCCGGGCGCTGGCGTTACCTATTGTTCGTAGTGTGATGGCGTTGTGGATGCTGCTGGGGGCAGTTGTCGGCATGCTTGCGGGGTGGTGGCTGGCCAAGTGGCGCGAACAGGACGTGCCAACTTCCGCGCAGGCCGCCGAGGACGGTATTCAACAGGGCGAGATCGAACGAGTGCTGGCCGCCTTGCCAGAGGCCTCGGTCGTGGTGGACGGATCGGGCGCCCCGGTGCGCATGAGTAACCAGGCGCTGGCGATGACACTGATTCAGAACGGGCGCATCGCCATCCCGGAGATCTCGTCGATGATCGCCGATGTGCGCCACGACGGCGAGATCCGCGAGCACGATGTCACGGTACGCCGACCACCGCTGGGCAAAGGGCTGATCACCTTGCGACTGCGGGTCGCCCCGCTGGGGCCAGACCGGGTCCTGGTGCTGGCTGAGGACCTCTCCGAGGCCCAGCGCGTCGATGCGGTCCGCCGCGACTTCGTCGCCAACGTCAGCCACGAACTCAAGACCCCCATTGGCGCCTTGAGTCTGCTGGCCGAGGCAGTGCTCAGTTCGGCGGACGAAGCGGAAGCGGTGCGCCACTTCGCTGGGCGCATGGAAGCCGAGGCGGGTCGTCTGAGTGACCTCGTGGGCGACCTGATCGACCTGAGCCGTCTGCAGGGCACCGACCCGCTCAAGGACGCGGCGCCGGTGTCCATCGACGCGGTGGTCGGGGAAGCCACGGATGCCGTGCGACAACTTGCCCATAACTCCCAGATCGACGTGATCGTGGGCCCGCAATCAGAGCTCATGGTGTTGGGCATGGAGTCCCAGCTCGTCACCGCCCTACGCAACCTGTTGACCAATGCCATCAATTACAGCGCGCGGGGGACCAGTGTCGCAGTGGCCACACGACTGACGAATGACGTGGTGGAGATCAGCGTGACCGACCAGGGGATGGGCATCCCCGAGAGTGAGTTGCAGCGGGTCTTCGAGCGGTTCTACCGGGTGGATCAGGCGCGATCACGGGTCACTGGGGGCACCGGCTTGGGGCTGTCCATCGTCAAGCACGTCGCGGAGAACCACGGTGGTGAGGTGGGCGTGTGGAGCATCCTCGGTGAAGGAAGCACTTTCACGCTGCGCCTGCCGCCCTTCACCAATGAGGAGATTTCCATTCCCATGCACGCTGTCTTCGAGGAGGAATCAAGCGCATGAGCCGGATTTTGGTTGTGGAGGATGAGCAGTCATTCAGTGACGCTCTGTCATTCATGTTGCGCAAGGAGGGTTTCGAGGTCTCCGTGGCCGCCGATGGCCACGCGGCCTTGGCCACCTTTGACCGCGAGGGCGCCGACGTCGTGCTGCTCGACATCATGCTGCCCGGTATTCCGGGAACAGAGGTGTGCCGTCAGATCCGCAACGTGTCCTCGGTCCCGATCATCATGGTGACCGCCAAGGACTCCGAGATCGACAAAGTCGTCGGTCTGGAACTGGGCGCGGACGACTACGTCACCAAACCCTTCTCGTCGCGCGAACTCGTGGCGCGCATCCGAGCCGTCATGCGTCGTCGGGGCCCGGAGAGTGCATCCGGCTCAGAGATGACGTTGAGCGCAGGGAACATCAAGATGGACGTCGATCGGCACGTGGTGACCGTGGACGGACAGCCCGTGAAACTCCCGCTCAAGGAGTTCGAACTGCTCGAGGTGCTGATGCGTAACGCGGGCCGGGTGCTCACTCGCGGACAACTCATCGATCGGGTCTGGGGCGCAGACTACGTCGGCGACACGAAGACTCTGGATGTGCACGTGAAGCGCTTGCGGTCCAAGATCGAGCCGGACCCTGCCGAGCCGACCGTGCTGGTTACCGTGCGCGGGCTGGGATACAAGCTCGAGATGTAAGCCGCCGTCACTCGGCAGCAGCGGCTTCCGCACTTCTTCTTCTTGGCCTTCTTCACCTTTTCGGTGGTGGTGGTCTCCTCGGTGGTTTCCACCTGGCCCGCGAACTCCAGCAGTTCCTGCTGTTCGGTGAGGGTCACCGGGACATCGCTGTACTGACCGGTGTTGGGCATCGCGATGACGTCGCCGGCGACGGTCCCGGCGTTCTCGAACGTGAAGGTGGTGGGCACGAAGGTCGATGGGAACGCCTGCACCCCGAACGCGTTGATGAAACTGGTGGTGAAGAAGCCGCTGCGCACGGACTGGTCGGGGGTGATCTCCAAAGCGCCGCCGGTGATCCCCATGGGCGAGGTCGGGGTGATCTCCACCTTCGTCAGCTTGTCCGGGACGTCACCGTTGTTGACGAACGTCGCCACCAGAGTCGCCTCGGACCGGGGTTCATTACGTTGCGCACCCACACCGCGCCACGGATCTGGATGTCGCCGGTGGCGAGGTTCGCCCCGTTGCCGACGGCCTGATTGGCCTGCTCGGAGGTCTGAGCGCTGAAGCCGGACCAGCAACCGCTCAACGACGGAAGCAGGACGGCAGCGGCGGCTAAAGCCGTCACGCGGCGTGCGGTGATAGACACAGTTCCTCCCAGGTCACTACTGACGTGCCGCACTTTACCGACGAGGACCTGCCCGAGGGAAGGCGACTGGCCAGTTGCGGTTCTGTGATTGCCGAACGGCCGGAAAGGGACCAACGCCGACCACCCGTTCATGGCGTTACGATCGGGCATAAGGTGCGATTCTGCCCGGCGTGTCGCAGCAACGAACTGCCGATTCGCTGCACTTGCGTGTCGACTCGGCCGTCGGCGCCCGTTCCCCTGCTCGGCCCGGGCAACCCGACCGCGACTCTTTACAGTCGTCTTACGGCGTGAATCGTCCGTGTTACGATTGAAGCCACGGGAAGGGGCACCTCCACACATGGCATTTTCCGTCGGCGACACGGTTGTCTATCCGCATCACGGCGCAGCTCGCATCGAGAGTATCGAGCAGCGCGTCATCAAGGGCGAAGAGCGCGAGTACCTCGTGCTGCGTATTGACCAAGGCGACCTCGTCGTTCGGGTCCCGAGCGACAACGTCGACCTCGTCGGTGTTCGCGACGTGGTGAACTCCGAGGGGCTGGAGAAGGTCTTTTCCGTCCTTCGTCAGCCGTACACCGAAGAGCCCACCAACTGGTCGCGGCGCTACAAGGCCAACGTTGAGAAACTGGCCTCGGGCGACGTCATCAAGGTGGCCGAGGTTGTTCGCGACCTCTGGCGGCGGGATCAGGACCGTGGCCTGTCGGCTGGGGAGAAGCGGATGCTTGCTCGGGCCCGGCAGATACTGGTCAGCGAACTCGCACTCGCGGAGAAGACCAACGAGGACAAGGCCGAGATAATCCTCGACGAGGTCCTCGCGTCGTAGTCTGGCTGTGTGCCGCGACTTTCCCAAGTCCCTGATGTAGGGGCCGAAACGCTGAGGCTGCTGCTTGTGGTCTTCGGCGCAGCCGTCGGTTTCGAACTGGGTTCGCGGATCGAGGCCAGCAATCCCGGATGTCTCGCTGGGGTTCCTGAGCATCACCGTCGTCTGCGTCGTCATCGGGGCCGGTTTCGGGTACTCGGTGGGTGGCGTGATTGCCCGCGTCATCATCCGGGGGATCACCGCTCAGGAGCAGCGCCTGCGGGGGCTACCCCCAGACCAGGTCGTGGCCGGCTTCAGCGGGTCAATCATCGCCATGCTCGCGGCGTCCCTGGTCGCCTGGCCCCTGTTCCTGCTAGGCCCGGCCGCAGTAATGGCGCCATTGTTCGTCTTCATCGTCGTGGTGGCCGGCATCGCCGGGTTCCGGATTGGCCGTACGCGCGCGGCATCGATCGGGGGAGCAGTTGGCGGTGGTCCTCGGCAGGGCTGGGGGCCCAAGGTCCTGGACACCTCTGTCGCCATCGACGGCCGCATCGTTCAAGTCGCCCGCAGCGGATTCCTCACCGGCACCGTTCTGGTGCCGCAACCGGTCATCGACGAATTGCAGGGCCTCGCCGATGCCGCTGACGAAGGTCGGCGGGCCAGGGGCCGCCGCGGCCTCGACGTCCTGGGTACGTTGCGGGATGCCTTACCCGTCGAGGTGATCGCCGACGATCCGGTCGGGGTCGATGACGTCGACGCGAAACTCGTGCAGATCTGCCTGCGCCGCAAGGTCGCGCTGCTCACGCTGGATCAGCACCTGGCTGATGCGGCGGCGCTGAGCGGGGTGACAGTCCTGAACTTGCACGCGTTGGCGGTGGCGATGGCCGCACCCGTGACCTCCGGGGACACCGTGGAGGTGCACTTGGCGCGGGCCGGCAAGGAAGCGGGGCAGGCGGTGGGCCATTTGCCGGACGGGACGATGGTCATCGTGCAGCGCGCGGACCACCGGATCGGAGACACCGTGCAGGTGCATCTCACGTCCGTGACCACCACGAGTCACGGGCGGTTGGTCTTCGCGCGGCTGGTCTGACGGCCAGCCTCTAGGCTGACCCTCGTGACCGCCTTGATCCTGGTAGCGGCCGGCAGTGGGCAACGACTGGCGGCCGGCGTCCCCAAAGCCTTGGTCGAGGTCGCCGGTGACTCCCTGATCGGACACTGCATCGCCGCCGCCCGCCAGGTCGACAGAATCCACGAACTGGTCGTGGTCGCACCGGCGGCCGAGGTGGATCGCATCGCGGCCGATGTTCAAGGCGTGACGGTCGTTGCAGGGGGCGCGACCCGGGATGCCTCCGTCCGGGCGGGTCTGCTCGCGCTGCCCGAGGCCGTGGAGATGGTGCTCATCCACGACGCAGCCCGGCCCTTCACGCCGGTCGAGGTGTATGACCGCGTGATCACCGCGCTGGACACCGGAGCGGACGCCGTTATCCCCGCGCTGCCGGTGGCTGACACCATCAAGCGCGTTGCGGACGGCATCGTCGTGGCCACCGTGGACCGCTGCGATCTGGTCGCGGTGCAGACTCCACAAGGCTTCCGGGTAGCCACGCTGCGCTGCGCCCACGAGCAGCAGACCGATGCTGTCACCGACGACGCGATGCTGGTGGAGACCATGGGTGTGCCCGTGCACGTGGTTGCCGGCTCCCATGACGCTTTCAAGATCACGACCGCCTTCGATCTGGCGGTGGCGCGTGCGATGCGGGAGGTCTGAATGAATCTGCTCATCGGCGTGGGAACCGACGTCCATGCCTACTCCGAGCACACTCGCGCGCATGTCGCTGGCCTGCTCTGGCCCGATGCCCCCGGACTTGTGGGGCACTCGGACGGCGACGTGGTGTCGCACGCCAGCGCCGACGCACTGCTCAACGCGGCTGGGCTCGGAGACCTCGGCGGGCTGATCGGCACCGACCGCCCGGAATGGCGCGGGGCCAGCGGCGCCACGATTCTGCGCGAGGTCGCCGCCCACTTGCGGGCGCAGGGGTACTCGCCGGTCAACATCGGCGTGCAGATGATCGGCAATCAGCCCCGGATCGGTGCCCGCCGCGCCGAAGCCGAGCGGGTGCTCAGCGCCGCGGCGGGATGCCCGGTCCACCTGTCGGCGACCACCACCGACGGCCTTGGCCTCACCGGCCGGGGGGAGGGGTTGGCGGCGATCGCGACAGCGCTGGTCATGCGTGCCGATACTCTGGATCGGTGACCCTGCAGATCTACGACACCGGAACCCGCACTGTGCGCGACTTCGTGCCGATCAACGAGGCAGCGGTGTCGATCTATTACTGTGGCGCGACAGTCCAGGCTGCTCCCCACGTCGGTCACCTGCGGCCCGGAGTGGTTTTCGACGTCCTGGCTCGTTGGCTCACGGCCAAGGGATACCAGGTGACCGTCTGCCGCAATGTCACCGACATCGACGACAAGATCCTGGCCAAGGCACAGTCGGAAGGCCGGCCTTGGTGGGCCGTGGCCCAGCACTACGAGCGCGAGTTCAGCCGCGCCTACGAGATCCTGGGATGCAATCCGCCCACGATCGAACCGCGCGCGACCGGGCACATCCCGCAGATGCTCGAACTCATCGCCCGCCTCATCGATGCCGGGCAGGCGTATGCAGTGGACGGCGACGTCTACTTCTCAGTGACCGCTGACCCGCGCTACGGGGAGTTGTCCCGCCAGCGACTGGCCGACCTGCAACCCGCGGCCGACTCCGTGGACGACCAGCGCAAACGCGATCAGCGGGACTTCGCGCTGTGGAAGGCGGCCAAGCCCGGCGAGCCGTTCTGGAACTCACCGTGGGGGCCCGGTCGTCCCGGCTGGCATCTGGAGTGCTCAGCCATGTCCACCTTCTACCTCGGTGAGCAGTTCGACATCCACGGTGGTGGTATCGACTTGATCTTCCCCCACCACGAGAACGAACTCGCCCAGTCACGCGGTGCGGGCGACGCCTTCGCGAACTACTGGCTGCACAACTCGTGGGTGACAGCGGCCGGGCAGAAGATGGGCAAATCGCTGGGCAATGCGCTGGCAGTCGACGAGGTGCTCAAGCACGTGAAGCCGGTGGAACTGCGCTACCACCTCGCCTCCGCGCACTACCGGTCCACCATCGAGTTCTCCTATGAGTCCGTAGTGGAGTCGGCCGTGGGCTTCCGGCGCATCGCCGGTTTCCTGGACAAACTCGCGGACGAGCCCCTCCCAGACCCGGTGGCCGGTAATTGCCCGCCGGCGTTTGTGGCTGCCATGGACGATGACCTCGGTGTGCCGGCAGCAGTGGCCGTCATCTTCGACACGGTGCGGGCCGGCAACGCCGCGTTGGAGGGCCAGGATCTGGCGACGGCCCGCACGGCCTGGCGACAGGTCAGTGCCATGTGCTCGGTGCTTGGGATCAACCCGCTCGCGGACCCGTGGGTGTCCGGCGAGGACTCCGGGCAGGCGATGGCGGCCCTGGGAGCACTGGTGGATGATCTGCTCGTCGCCCGTCGAGAGGCCCGCGCAGCGCGGGACTGGGGACAGGCTGATGCCATCCGCGACCGTTTGGTCGCCGCGGGTGTCCACATCGAGGACCGTGCTGATGGTCCTGTCTGGTCGTTGACCAATGGCGGGTAACTCGCAGCGCCCGGGTGCACGGCGTAATCCCGGGTCGAAGAAGGGTGCCGTGGTCGGATCCGGTGCACAGCGCCGCAAAGCGCTCAAGGGCAAGGGCCCGACCCCCTCAGCCAAGGACCGGCCGGGACACCCCGCCGCCAAGCAGGCCAAGTACAAGGACAAGGCCGAACGCGCACAGAAACCCACCCGATCCTCCGGGAAACCCCCGAAGGACATCGTCGCGGGTCGCAACCCCGTCGTGGAGGCCCTGCGGTCGAAGACGCCGGCCGTGGAGCTGCTGGTGCAGTTGCGCATCGATATTGACGATCGCGTGCATGAAGCGGTCAGTCTGGCCGCCGCTCAGGGGCTGCCGGTGCAGGAGGTCCCCAAGTCGCAGATCGATGCGGTCGCCGGCGATGTCGTGCACCAGGGATTGCTGCTGGTGGCCAAACCCTTCGTCTACACCGATCTCGGGGATCTGCTGGACACGCCGAACCCCTTGTGGGTGGTGCTGGATCAGGTCACGGACCCGCGGAATCTAGGGGCCATCGCCCGATCGGCAGCAGCTTTCGGCGCCACCGCTGTGCTGATTCCGCAACGGCGCTCAGCTCCGGTCACGCCGGCTGCCTGGCGCACGTCCGCCGGCGCGCTGGCTCGCCTGCCCGTATGCCAGATCGGGAACGTGACCCAGACTCTAGGAGTGCTGCAGGAGGCAGGTGCCTTCTGTGTGGGGCTCGACGCTGACTCCGATCTCGGTCTGGACGAACTCGCGCGCTTCGCGGACGGCCCGCTGGCCATCGTGGTCGGCGCCGAGGGGCGAGGATTGTCGCAACTGGTGGCCAAACGCTGTGACGTCCTGGTGTCCATCCCGATGACCTCGGCCACGGAGTCGCTGAACGCCTCGGTGGCAGCCGCGATTTCCATGCATTGGGTTGCCCATCAGCGCACGCTAGGGTGAGGGCATGAGCCAGCCACCTCCCGGATACGGCGCCTACCCGCCGGCACGCCAGAACGCCTCAGACGCGGTTGTCGCACTCGTGCTGTCATTGCTGTCGTGGGTGATCTGCCCGGTTGTGTTGGCCATCGTGGCGCTCGTCTTCGCCAGCAAGGCCAAGAACGAGATCGCCGCCTCCAACGGCTACCTCGACGGCGGGGGCATGGTCACGGCGGCCAAGGTCATCGCCTGGCTGAACATCATCATCACCATCTTGGGGACGCTGCTGTTCATCGTGATCGTGGTGTTCTTCAGCGCGGCCAGCACGACAGTAGATGTTCCCTCCACCGGAGACGCCTTCCTGAGCCTGCTGCGCTAGCCCGAGTAGCCGATCCCGCCGCCAGCGTGCGATGACCCGACGCAGGCGCCCCGGGGTGTGCCCGGCGTCCGTACCACGACCGCCGCTGGTACCAGAACCACAGCGACGTGACCAAGAAGATCCCAGATGATCAGGCCTAACCAGTAGGCGTTCACACGGTCCCAGGGGATGGCGTCGATCGTCCGCTCGAACCCCTCGACGCCCACCAGTTGGCCGCCGATGAGGATCACGCCCAGGATCACGATCGGAATCGTCTTGGCCAGTTCCTGGGAGATCTCGGTGCGCACGTGAGCCAGTAACCGGGCTCCCGCGATGACCGCACAGGCGGCTGCCAGGATCTGCTCCGGGTTGCGCTCTCGGGCGACTGCGGTGATCAGCAGCAGGAGCACGAACAACCAGAACGAGACCAGTACGGGCGTCAGCAGGACGTAGCGGGCAACACCTGCCCACGTGGCGCGCGGGGGATGGGCCTCACTGCGGATCACCGGCAGGCGGGCATGATCCATGGTGCGGTACACCACCCACAGGACGGTGGCCATCACGGCCAGCCCGATGCCCAGGACGGCTACATCGAGCAGGGCAGCCACGATCGGCTCCGGACAGCACGCCAGCCCCGTTCGGGCAGACGCCGCGTGGGGGTCATCGGTAATTGGTGAACTGCAGCGCGACGTCCAGATCCTGCTCCTTCAGCAAGGACATCACGCTCTGCAGGTCGTCGCGGGACTTGCTGGACACCCGCACCTCTTCACCCTGCACCTGGGTCTTGACGCCCTTCGGCCCTTCATCGCGGATGATCTTGGCGATCTTCTTTGCGTTCTCCTGGCTCAGACCGGATTCGAAGGAGCCGCTGATCTTGTACTCCTTGCCCGACAGCCGGGGGTCATCGGCCTTGAACGCCTTGAGCGAGATGTGCCGTTTGACCAGCTTGTCGCGCAGCACGTCCAACGCGGCCAACGAGCGCTCCTCGGTCGCGGAGACGACCTCGATACTCATCTCGCCGGACCATCGGATGGTAGTGCCGGTGTTCTTGAAGTCGAAGCGGGTGGCCAGCTCTTTGGCGGCCTGGTTCAGTGCGTTGTCGGCCTCCTGCCGGTCTACTTTGCTGACGATGTCGAAGCTGCTATCTGCCATGCGAGCACCCTACTTGCACCGTGTATCGTGGCTAACGCACCTTGGCGGGTTGCCCGAGCGGCCAAAGGGAACGGTCTGTAAAACCGTCGGCTTACGCCTACGCTGGTTCGAACCCAGCACCCGCCACCACCACCACGAACACGGCGAACCCGTGGCTAGTACCGCAGGCGCTCATCGCCTGTCCGCTGCGACCGCTCCTGCAGCCAGACCACCATCGAGTCGCCGTCCAGGGGGGCACTGATGTGGAAGCCCTGGGCGAGGTCACAGCCAGACAGCCGGACGTGTTCGAGGTCCGATGCCGACTCCACACCTTCGGCGACCATGCGCAGGCGAAGGCCGTGGGCCAGGTGCACCGTCGCAGAGAGAATGGAGCGCAGCTCCGCTCGTGAACCAACACCGGTCACGAACTCCCGATCGAGTTTGAGTTCCTGAGCGTCCATGGTCCCGATCTGGTGCAGCGACGAGTAGCCGGCGCCGTAATCGTCGATCGAGATCTGCACCCCGATGGCGTGCAACTGGGCAAGGACGATTCGGACCCGCTCCTCGTCACCGCTCAGGGCTGTCTCGGTGATCTCCAACGTGAGTCGATGCGCCGGGATGTGGTGGTCTGCCAGCAGTTGCGCCACGCGCGGGGGCAGGGCCCGGTCCAGCAGGTTCGTCGCCGAGATGTTCGCGCACATCCGCAGGTGGATGCCCTGTTGGTCCCAGGCGCGCAGCTGGCAGAGGCTCTGGTTGAGGATCATGTCGGTGAGCGGGCGGATGAGTGCGGTCTGCTCAAGGACGGGCAGGAAGTCGGCGGCCTGTATCACGCCCCGCTGCGGATGCTGCCAGCGCACGAGGGCCTCCACCGCAACGATCTCGTTGGTCACCACATCGAGTTGCGGCTGGTAATGGCATACGAACTCCTGGCGATCCACCCCGCCGCGCAGATCCTGCATGATCAGCAGCCGCCCCTGATCCGTGCCGTCGCGCCGGGAGTCGAAGACCTGCGTATTCACGTGCTCGCCCTTGGCTCGGTACATGGCGCGGTCGGCGGCCAGCAGCAGATTCGACAGGGAGTCGCCCTGATCCGGGGCCACAGCGATCCCGATGCTCAATTCCACTTTCAGATCCATGCCGGATGCGGCGACCGGATCGGTGACACTGCTGTGCAGTGCGGCCGCGAGTTCCAGGGCCTGCGTGATGCCCGTCCCAGCAGGGGTGAGCAGCGCGAATTCGTCGCCACCGATGCGGCTGATCACCACCGACGGGTCCACTGCGCTTCGAAAGCGCTGCGCGACGGTCTGCAGTACCTCATCACCGGCCTGGTGGCCGAGGGTGTCGTTGATCTGTTTGAAGCGGTCCACGTCTACCAGCAGCAGCGCGCGGGGTGAGTCGATACCCTGGCCGGCCAGGCGGTTCAGTCCCCGCCGGTTGACCAGGCCGGTCAAATCATCCGTGCGGGCCTGCAGCTGGGCGCGCGCGCGGGCCGTCGCGGCCCGAAACGCGCCGAGGCTGCGCAGGGCCCCCGCCAGCACTGTCGCGGTGGCCAGGGCAACCGTGACGCTGGGGACGTTGTGCTCGGTGGCGTACACGATGAGGGCGAACATCGCAGTGGTGACGACGACCGGGGCCACCCAGTTCATGCGCGAGTCGCTCGGTGCCTGACCCAGCCGGGTCCACGCCGACAGGCTCAGCAGGAGCAGCCCCAACGGCCAGGTGAGGTCGATGATCGCGCCCACGCCCTGCTCCGTCTGGGCCACGCCGAACAGCCAGAACGCGTCACCGAGCCAGATGAGGACCGAACCTGCCAGCAGCAACCACCAGGCGGGACCGGCAGCCCGCCTCATCACGGCCAATACCGCTGCGACGATTGCCACTTGCAGGAGGTCCAGCAGGGGGTAGAGCCAGGGGATGACCAGCTCCCACGCTGACTCCTCGACCTCCACCGCAGGTGCGAGCAGGGACAGCGCAGCCGCCGCGGCCAGGGCGATGATCAGCCCGTCGAGATAGGTGGTGCCAGCTGCGGACCCCATCACGGGGCGGATGAGCACCGCGATGGCCACGTACATGGTCGGGCTGACGGTGAGGAAGAGCAGCTGCGACCAGAGGCTGCCGGGACCCTCCGGATCCGATCCGGTGAAGTAGTCCAATTCGGCGATCAGCCATACCGTGCAGGCCAGGGCGAACAGCACCCAGGAAAGGCGGGTCGTCGTCGCCGTGGCGGCCCGCGCGGCGAAGATCATGATCGGTGGTACCAGCAGGGCGCAGTAGAGCAGGGCGTCGCGCACTGGTAGGAACTCGGTGGGTCCCAGCAGCAACCAGGCTGTGAAGCCACTTAGCAGGGCGACGGTGAGGGCGATCAGAGCGGCAACCGGCCGCGGCAGGTCCGGTCGTCTCTCGACCCCGTCGAGATCACGGGGCGGATCCCGGTGAGCCACTGTTTCACACTAGTCCGGTCGCCCCATCTCAGGACCCACCGCAATGGGGGAGTCACGTCGTGGGGTGCCCGCCAGACCTTGTACCCTAGAACGGTTGCCCCTTTAGCTCAGTCGGCAGAGCGTCTCCATGGTAAGGAGAAGGTCTACGGTTCGATTCCGTAAAGGGGCTCGAGCGCTGATCTTCGAACTTGGAGGCAGCGTGCGAGGCGGAGTAGCTCAGCCTGGCAGAGCAAGCGGCTCATAATCGCTGTGTCGCCGGTTCAAGTCCGGCCTCCGCTACAACAACGAACGAGGAAAGGTTCATCGTGGCGAAATCCGACGTCCGCCCCAAGATCACGCTGGCGTGCGGGGAGTGTAAGCACCGCAACTACATCACCAAGAAGAACCGGCGCAACAACCCCGACCGCATCGAACTGAAGAAGTTCTGCCCGCATTGCAAGAAGCACACCGAGCACAAAGAGACCCGCTAGGCGCCTGCCGGGCATGGGTCTCAATCCTGGTTTTGTCGGCAAGGTCTACCCGGACACGGACTCGTACCTGATCGGTCGTGAGAAGGTCCGGGAGTTCGCGACTGCCATTGGGGACTTCTCGCCGCGGTTCCATGACGTCCCGGCGGCCCGTGCCGCGGGCTACCCGGACCTGCCCGCACCGCCGACTTTTGCGTTCGTCATCACGATGAAGGCACTGAGTTACGCAATCTTCGATCCCGACCTCGGCCTCGACTACGCCCGCGTTGTGCATGGCGAGCAGAGTTTCGAGTACCGGCGTCCGATGGTGGCCGGCGACGAGGTCGTCGTCCGGTCCATCATCAGCGACATCACCGTGCGCGGGTCGAACGAGTACCTCACGACGCAGGCAGACGTCATCACGGTCGAGGGGGACCTGCTGGTTCGAACTCGTAGCACGATTGTGAGCAGGGGTACCGGATGAAGGTCGGCGAGGTCCTTCGCGAGACGGTACGTGTGGAGCGCATGAACCTTGTGATGTATGCCGGGGCGAGCGGCGACTTCAACCCGATTCATTGGAATGAACACGTGGCGAGAGCCGTCGGGCTGCCTGATGTCATCGCCCACGGAATGTTCACACAAGCTCAGCTCGGGAGACTCTTGGGCGATCCCGCCCACGTTTTGACCTTCACCGTGCGCTTCTCCGCCCCCGTGCCGGTGCCAGCCGTCGGAGCCACCGAACTGCACCTCGCGGCTGAGGTCACCGATGTCAGCGCCGGCGTCGCAACGCTGGTCCTGAGCGCTACATGTGATGGTCGAGACGTGATCAAGGACGGTCGCGCGACGGTGCAGCTGTGACTCGCTTGGCGCAGTACACGACGCTTGGTCTAGGGGGAGCGGCCACCGTTCTTGAGGCGCCGTCGCAGGCGGACGTGGTCGCGCTCGTGCATGAGTATCCAGGTGCCCGGATTCTGGGCGGCGGCTCTAATGTGGTGGCCGGCGACGCGGGCGTGGTGGAGCCCGTCATCCGGCTGACCGCCGCTGGCCATGTCCGCCACGACGATCAGATCATCGTGAGTGCTGGCACTGCCTGGGACGACTTCGTGGCGCAGATGGTCGCCGAAGGCCGCAGTGGGATTGAAGCGCTGTCCGGTATCCCGGGCTGTGTCGGCGCCACCCCGATCCAAAACGTGGGCGCCTACGGCCAGGAGGTCGCGGAGACCATTGCGGGCATGCGGGTTCTGGTCCGCCGCACGGGGGAGATCACCACGTGGCCCGCCGCCCGGGCGCAATTCGGGTACCGCAGCAGCTTCTTCAAGGAACACCCGGGGGAATACGTCGTGATGGCGGTGGCCTTCGACCTGCCCGAGGGCCTCAGCGCGCCGGTGAAGTACGCCGAACTCGCCGGCCTGCTACAGGTCGAGATCGGGCAGCGGGTGCCCGTGGACGCCGTCCGGCAGGCGGTTCTGGAATTGCGCCGAGGCAAGGGGATGGTGCTCGATCCCACCGACCCCGACACGCGCAGCGCCGGCTCCTTCTTCACCAACCCGATCGTGGATCACGCACCCGAGGGCGCGCCCGGATGGCCGCAGCCGGACGGCCGGGTGAAGACCAGCGCGGCGTGGCTGATCGAGCATGCCGGTATTCACAAGGGATTCGCGTTGCCCGGTTCTGGTGCTGCCGTGTCGAGCAAACACACGCTGGCGTTGACGAACCGGGGCGGGACGACCGAGGACCTGCTGGAACTGGCCCGTCACATCCGGTCGCGGGTGGTCGATGTGTTCGACATCGTTCTGCTGCCCGAGCCGGTGATGTGGGGCTGCGCGCTGTGACGGGTCCGCAAGCCCCCTAGTGGATGAACTGCGCGACTCCGGGGCGATCCTGGTGAACCTCGGTGCCGAAGACGATGCCGCACAATCACTGTCGATTGGGTGTTCAGTCGCGTTGGGGAGTGCGGCCGCGGCGGGGGTGGTGTTGGTTGCTGGGTCGGTAGTCGTGGGGTCGGGTGGTGGCGGTGGTGCCCAGGGGTCCGTGCCAGGTGATGGTGTGGGCGTAGGTGTCGTCGGTGGTCAGTTGCCAGGCTTCGAAGGTTTTGATGCGGTGGTGGAAGCGGCACAGGCAGGCCAGGGTGTCGGTGTGGGTCAGGCCGTTCACGCGGTAGGGGATGACGTGGTCGGTGTCGGTGAATTCGGCGGGGTGGGTGCAGCCCGGGAAGCGGCACAGCCGGTCTCGCAGGCGCACTGCTGTGCGCACTTTGGCGGGGATCTCGTATTTGTGGGTGCCGGCATCGATGAGTACCCCGGTCAGGGGGTCGGTGACCAGCCGGGTCCAGCGGGCGTCGGGGGACCAGGCCAGGTGCAGGGCCAGTCGGCGGGTACACGGTGAGCCGTTGAGGTCGGCTCCTTTGGTCTCGACACCCATCAGCATGTCGGCGGGGATCTGCACGGACACGGTGACGTCCCAGGACGAGTGGTCGTTGATGAACCCGATCAGGGCGTCGGCGCGGCGCTGGTCGAGGCTGCGGGCGTCGCCTTGTCCGTAGGGGTCGGCGCAGGCCGGGTTCTCGGCCAGGTCATCGATGCCCTGCATGAACGCCTGGGCGTGCTCGAGGCTGGCGTAGATACTGACGTAGGCCATGCCGTGCCCGGCCAGGATCACACTGACGTGGCGGCGGGCCAGGGCCTGATCGCGCAGCTTCTCCTGGGGGTCCTCGTCGCAGGTCATCCGCAGCAGGCGGCGGTGCAGCTGGGCGGGGGTGTGATCGGCGGCGTACCCGATCGCGATCTTCTCCAGTTCCGCGCGTTGGGGGTCGGGGACGTCATCGAGCAGCGTCACGATCTTGCGGGCCTTGAGGGCGTCGATCAGCCCGTCGTGCAGCGCCTGCCAGACCAGGCTGCGGGCGGTGAGCTCGTAGCCGGTCTCGACCAGGTATTCCGCCGACCTGCCCGAGATCCCCAGCATCAGCCCGATCTCCGCGGTCGCCCCGTTCACGAACCCGCGGTTGGCATCGATGATCCGGGCGTGCAGCACCCGCATGAACGCCGCATCCTCAGCCTCGGCGCGCCTACGGGCACGCACCCGGGCCTGCAACGCGTCGGTGATGTCCTGGTCGTCCAACCCCTCAAAGTGGGCCAGCAGGCCGGCCAGGTCCGGTTCCGGGGGAGCCACACTGTCGATCACATGTCGAGCATAGCACACATGTTCGAATAGGGATAGTGTCCACAGGGTATTTTGTGGGGAAAGTGGAGTCGTAGCGCAGGTGTACGACCGCCGTGAGCACTTCGTGGCGCCTGCCACCCAGGATCGGGCCGGCGATGTCCACGGTGGTGCCGTAGTTGACATGACATCGGCCCGGACACCGCGCCCGACCATGGGCATAACTCCCGGACTACGCGAGCAACTCCTGAATCCGCCGGACACCTTCGATCAGGTCCTCGTCACCGAGGGCATAGGACAGCCGCAGGTAGCCGTCAGTGCCGAAGGCCTCGCCGGGCACGACCGCCACCTCAGCCTCGTCCAGGATGATGCCGGCCAGGTCGCCCGACGTCTGCGGCACCTGCCCCCGGATCTCGCGACCAAGCACCCCGCGCACGCTCGGGTAGACGTAGAACGCCCCCTCCGGAGTGGGGCAGGTGACGCCGGGGATGGCGTTGAGCATGTCGACGATGGTCACCCGCCGTCGGTCGAACGCCTCCCGCATCCGCTCCACCGCCGAGAGGTCCCCGGTGACCGCCGCCAGCGCCGCCCGCTGCGACACGTTTGCCACGTTTGACGTCGCATGGGACTGCAGGTTGGTGGCCGCCTTGACGACATCAGGCGGCCCGATCATCCAGCCCACCCGCCAGCCGGTCATCGCGTAGGTCTTGGCCACACCGTTGACCACGACGCAGCGGTCGGCAAGTTCGGGTACCTGTACGGGCATCGACGTGAACAGGGCATCGCCGTACACGAGATGCTCATAGATCTCGTCAGTGATGACCCAGATCCCCTTGTCGGCCGCCCATTGCCCGATCTCACGCACCTCATCGGGGGTGTACACCGCACCGGTCGGGTTGGAGGGGGAGACGAACACCAGCACCTTGGTGTTTGGCGTCCAGGCGTCGTCCAGCTGGGCGACTGAGGCCTTGTAGCCCGTGTCCTCATTGGTGGGGACCACGACGGGCACCCCGCCGGCGAGCCGGATCGACTCCGGGTAGGTCGTCCAATAGGGGGCCGGCAGCAGCGCCTCGTCGCCGGGATCGAGCAAGGTGGCGAAGGCGTTGTACAGCGCCTGCTTGCCGCCGTTGGTGACCAAAACCTGGCTTGCACTGACCGTGTAGTCCGAATCCCGCTGCGTCTTCGCGGCGATGGCTTCTTTCAGTGCAGGCAAGCCGCCTGCCGGTGTGTAGCGGTGCATGGCGGGGTCGGCGCATGCGGCCAGCGCTGCCTCGACGATGTAGTCGGGGGTGGGAAAGTCCGGTTCACCGGCCCCAAATCCGATCACCGGACGACCGGCCGCCTTGAGTGCTTTGGCCTTGGCGTCGACGGCCAAGGTCGCTGATTCTGTGATGCTACCGATTCGGCGGGAGATCCTGGTAAGAGCCATGTCTCTATGGTGCCGAACTCGGGAGCCGGTATCGACCACAGGGCGGGGGTCGCGTAAGGTGATGTGTGGTGACCGATGCCGGCGTGCGGAAGCCTGCCCGCTTCTGGTCGTATGCCATCAGGGATTCGCATCAGAGGTCATCGAAGGGTCGTAGCTCAATTGGTAGAGTCCCGGTCTCCAAAACCGGTGGTTGGGGGTTCGAGTCCCTCCGGCCCTGCAAGGCGAGGAAAGGAATGCGTTTGTGAGCGAGCCCACCACGGCTGACGATGCGGGATCGCCCACGCCCAAAAGGGATGCGGGGAAACCCGCGCGCAAGGGGATCTTCTCCCGTTTCGCCCTGTTCATCCGGCAGGTGATCGCTGAGCTTCGCAAGGTGATCTGGCCGACGCGTAAGGAACTGCTCACCTACACCTGGGTGGTTCTGGTGTTCGTGGTCGTCATGGCCGCGGTCATCTCGCTGTTCGATCTGGGCATCGGGCGTGTGGTGTTGACCCTCTACGGCAATTGAGGAAGAGCGAGGATATGTCGATACAGACCCCCGACGAGTGGTCGGCGAGCGAGGGCGAGGATCTCGACGTCGAAGGCACTGAGGCCTTCAATGCCATTGAACTGGCGGATGGCACCACAATCGTCGAGCAGGTCGATGTGGAACGGCTGCCCGATGGCAGCGTCGTGACCACGCAGACCGAGGCGATCAGCGAGCCCGACGGCACCGTGACCCTCGACGAGACCGTTACGACCGAGCAGCCGGACGGCAGTGTCGTTCGTGACGAGGTACAGACATTCGCTGAGCCCGATGGTTCGGTGCACATCGACGAGACGCAGATCTTCGAGGACGCTCACGGGCACACGACCGTGGTCGAGGACTCTGCCCATCTGACCGAGAGTGTGGTCATCGATGAGGAGACCGGCGAGATCATCGAGGTTGAGCAGGAAGAGATCGACCCCGTTGAGGCCTTCCGTGACGAGCAGCTCGGCCTGCCCGGCCTCTGGTATGTCATTCACTCGTATGCAGGCTTCGAGAAGCGAGTGAAGACCAACCTCGAAACCCGCATGACCACGTTGAACATGGAGGATTACATCTTCCAGGTGGAGGTGCCCACCGAAGAGGTCACCGAGATCAAGCAGGGTCAGAAGAAGACCGTCAAGCGCAACAAGTTCCCCGGGTATGTGTTGGTTCGTATGGACTACACCGACGATTCGTGGGGCGCGGTGCGACACACCCCGGGCGTCACCGGCTTCGTGGGTAGCGCGCACGAACCGACTCCGCTGACCATCGACGAGGTGGTGCATATCCTCGCACCGAAGCCCGAGCCGAAGAAGGCGGGTGCCGAACAGGGCGCCGGGGGCGCGGCGTCGGCTCCGGCCGCCCGACTGACCGAGGTGGACTTCGCCGCTGGCGACTCGGTTACAGTAATTGATGGACCCTTCGCGACGTTGCACGCGACGATCAGCGAAATCAATCTCGATGCCCAGAAGGTGACTGGACTCGTTGAGATCTTCGGCCGGGAGACTCCGGTGGAACTCAGCTTCAGCCAGATCGAGAAGAACTAGACCAGAAACGCTAAGGAATCACAATGCCTCCCAAGAAGAAGAAGGTCTCCGGCCTGATCAAACTGCAGATCCAGGCGGGTGCGGCCAACCCGGCTCCGCCGGTGGGTCCTGCCCTTGGTCAGCACGGTGTCAACATCATGGAGTTCTGCAAGGCCTACAACGCGGCCACGGAAAGCCAGCGCGGCCAGGTCATCCCGGTCGAGATCACGGTGTACGAGGACCGGTCCTTCGACTTCGTCCTGAAGACCCCGCCGGCGGCCAAGCTCATCCTCAAAGCGGCGGGAGTCCCCAAGGGCTCCGGTAACCCGCTGCAGCCGGTGGGCAAGATCAGCAAGGCCCAGGTCAAGGAGATCGCCGAGACCAAGATGGCCGACCTCAACGCCAATGACCTCGACGCTGCCTCGCTGATCATCGCCGGCACCGCCCGGTCGATGGGCATCACCGTCACCGACTGACGTTCCACCCCAGTTCCACCGTGGGAGGGGCCGCATCGCCCCGCTCAACCACAGATCCGATAGGAGATACCGATGCCACACGGTAAGAAGTTCGCCAGCGCCGCCGAGAAGATCGACCGCGACCACCAGTACACCCCCGCCGAGGCCATCGCCCTGGCCAAGCAGACCTCCCCGTCGAAGTTCGACGCGACTGTTGAGGTGTCGATGCGTCTCGGGGTCGACCCCCGCAAGGCCGACCAGATGGTGCGCGGCACCGTCAACCTGCCCAACGGCACGGGCAAGACCGCCCGCGTCCTCGTTTTCGCCCAGGGTGCGAAGGCCGAGGAGGCCACGGCCGCCGGTGCCGACTTCGTGGGTTCCGACGAGTTGATCGACAAGGTTGCTGGCGGCTGGATCGATTTCGATGCGGTCGTGGCCACCCCCGACCTCATGGGCAAGGTCGGCAAGCTCGGCCGGGTGCTCGGCCCGCGCGGACTCATGCCCAACCCCAAGACCGGAACCGTGACGATGGACGTCACGAAAGCCGTCTCCGACATCAAGGGCGGCAAGATCGAGTTCCGGGTCGACAAGCACTCCAACCTGAACTTCATCATCGGCAAGGTGAGCTTCACCGAGGACGCCCTCGTCGAGAACTACACCGCCGCTGTGGACGAGATCGAGCGCCTCAAGCCCTCTGCGGCCAAGGGCCGGTACATCAAGAAGATCACCGTCTCCACGACCATGGGCCCGGGGGTCCCGGTCGAGACCAGCTGATGCACTCCAGCTAGGCCCCTGCCCGACGATCGGGCGGGGGCCTTCTTGGGTTCGGAGCACCGGTGTGTACTCTGGAGGAGAACCAAAGACCGCCGGTCGCCGATGTTCGTTCGGGCGTAATTCCTGCGTAGGTGCACTCCTTAGGAGCCTGGGCCTGCGTCTACGCCCGGGCTCTCTTCGTGTCCGGCGCCTTTCGTCGAAAGGAAACCCATGGCACGGCCTGACAAATCCGCCGCCGTCACCGAGATCACGGAGATGTTCCGTAACTCCTCGGCCACAGTGCTCACCGAGTACCGTGGGCTGACGGTTGCACAGCTCAAGCAATTGCGCGGCAGCCTGGGGCAGAACACCACGTACGCGGTGGTGAAGAACACGCTGACCAAGATCGCCGCCCAAGAGGCCGGCATCAACGGTCTGGACGACCTTCTCGTGGGCCCCAGTGCCCTCGCGTTCGTCGATGGTGACCCGGTCGAAGCCGCCAAGGGCCTGCGCAAGTTCTCCAAGGAGCACCCAGCGCTGGTCATCAAGGGCGGTTTCATGGACGGCAAGGTGCTGTCCGCCGAGGAGATCAACAAGTTGGCCGACCTGGAGAGCCGCGAAGTGCTGCTCGCCAAGCTGGCTGGTGCGATGAACGCCTCGCTGCAGCAGGCCGTCTCGCTGTTCGCTGCCCCCTTGTCGCAGACCGCACGCGTCGTTGAGGCGTTGCGGGCGAAGGTCGAAGCGGAAGGTCCGGCGCCTGCCGAGCCGGCTGCCGAGACCACCGCGGAACCCGCCAGCGAACCTGCTGCGGAGCCCGCCGAAACACCCGAGTCCTGACCCACCCCTACACCGAACTTCCGGTCCGACCGGAGCAAGAAGAAAGGACGCCGAACATGGCGAAGCTGTCCACCGACGAATTGCTGGACGCATTCAAGGAGATGACACTGCTCGAGCTCAGTGAGTTCGTGAAGCAGTTCGAGGAGACCTTCGGCGTCACCGCCGCTGCCCCGGTCGCGGTCGCTGCCGCTGGTCCGGCTGGCGCTGGCGGAGGCGAGGAAGCCGTGGAGGAGAAGGACGAGTTCGACGTCGTCCTCGAGTCCGCCGGTGACAAGAAGATCCAGGTCATCAAGGAGGTGCGCGCCCTGACGAGCCTCGGCCTGAAGGAGGCCAAGGACCTCGTCGAGAGCGCCCCCAAGGCGATCCTCGAGAAGGTGAACAAGGAGTCCGCGGACAAGGCCAAGGAAGCCCTCGAGGGTGCCGGCGCCAGCGTCTCCGTGAAGTAACCCAGCAGTACTGCGGCCAGCCGCGACGGGTCACCCGTCGCGGCTGGCTCTATGTTTGCCCCACGCCCCGCAACAGCGTGGGGGAAGCGCACGCGGAACCCTGCGGCGCAGGTGCTTGACGAATGCCCGGCGCAGGATCATCATTAGTAGTTGGCCCCCGTTATGTCGATCCCCAATCACGTCAGATACTCTGGTTCTACACGCATGCCTTGTCTCGACCCTCTCACTGTGCCTGGATGCTCGGCGTCCAGCACTTTGTGCAGGGTTGTCTCCGGTGCGCGAAGGACCAGTTTTGCGAGCCACGGAAGGACCTCACTTGGCCGCCAGCGTTAACCCCCAAGCCCCACACCGCGTTTCATTCGGCAAGATCCGCGAACCCATCGCCGTACCGGACATGCTGGACTTGCAGAGGCAGTCGTTCGACTGGCTGCTCGGCAACCAGACCTGGCAGGACCGGGTGCAGGAGGCGGTGGACGCCGGGCGCACAGACCTCCCGATGACCAGCGGCCTCGAGGAGATCTTCGAGGAGATCAGCCCGATCGAGGACTTCAGCGGTCAGATGTCGCTGTCCTTCCGGGAGCACCGGTTCGAGGAGCCCAAGTACACCGAGGCCCAGTGCCGGGAGAAGGACATGACCTTCTCGCAGCCGCTGTTCGTGACCGCTGAGTTCTTCAACGCGGAGACCGGCGAGATCAAGTCCCAGACCGTCTTCATGGGTGACTTCCCGTTGATGACCAACAAGGGCACGTTCATCGTCAACGGCACCGAGCGGGTCGTCGTTTCTCAGCTGGTGCGCTCGCCCGGTGTCTACTTCGAGCGGACCGTCGGCAAGGCGCTGGACAAGGACATCTACTCGGCGAAGATCATCCCGTCGCGCGGGTCGTGGATCGAGTTCGAGATCGACAAGAAGGACATCGTCAACGTCAAGATCGACCGCAAGCGCAAGCAGCCGGTCACCGTGCTGCTCAAGGCGCTGGGCCTGACCTCGGAGGAGATTGCCGAGCGGTTCGGCCACTTCGAGTCCATGCAGCTCACGATGGAGAAGGACGCCATCGGTAGCCAGGACGAGGCCTTCGTCGACATCTACCGCAAGCTGCGCCCGGGTGAGCCCGCCAGCATCGAGGCCGGCCGTAACCTGCTGGAGAACTTCTACTTCAACCCCAAGCGCTACGACCTTGCCAAGGTCGGCCGCTACAAGGTGAACAAGAAGCTGGGCCTCTCCGAGGACCCCAGCATGACCGTTCTGTCCAACGAGGACATCGTGCGCACCGTGGAGTACCTGGTGGCGCTGCATGCCGCCGAGCCCGCGCTGCCTGACGGCACCCGGGTCGAGGTCGACGACATCGACCACTTCGGCAATCGGCGCCTACGCACCGTCGGAGAGCTCATCCAGGGCCAGATCCGCATGGGGCTGTCGCGTATGGAGCGAGTCGTGCGCGAGCGGATGACCACCCAGGATGTGGAGGCGATCACGCCCCAGACCCTGATCAACATCCGCCCGGTGGTCGCTGCGCTCAAGGAGTTCTTCGGAACCTCCCAGCTGTCGCAGTTCATGGATCAGACCAACCCCCTGGCAGGACTGACCCACAAGCGCCGGCTGTCCGCGCTCGGCCCCGGCGGGTTGTCGCGCGAGCGGGCGGGCTTCGAGGTCCGCGACGTGCACCCGTCGCACTACGGCCGGATGTGTCCGATCGAGACCCCTGAGGGCCCGAACATCGGCCTGATCGGCTCCCTGTCGACGTTCGCGCGGGTCAACGCCTTCGGCTTCGTCGAGACGCCGTATCGCAAGGTTGTCGAGGGCCGGGTGACCGACCAGATCGACTACCTGACCGCCGATGAGGAGGACCTGCACGTCATCGCGCAGGCAAACGCTCCGATCGACGACGACGGCAACTTCACCGAGGACCGCGTCCTCGTGCGCCGCAAGGATGGCGAGGTCGACTACGTTCTGCCCGACGACGTGGACTACATGGACGTCAGCCCGCGGCAGATGGTCTCGGTGGCCACCGCCATGATCCCGTTCCTGGAGCATGACGACGCCAACCGCGCACTGATGGGCTCCAACATGCAGCGTCAGGCCGTCCCGCTGATGCGCAGCGAGGCGCCGCTGGTCGGCACCGGTACTGAGTACCGCGCCGCCAAGGATGCCGGCGACGTCGTCGTCGCACACACCGGTGGTGTGGTGTCGGCGGTCAGTGCCGACGCCATCGAGGTCACCCAGGATGACGGCCAGATCTTCACCTACCGGGTGTTGAAGTTCCGCCGCTCCAACCAGGGCACGTCGTACAACCAGAAGCCCATCGTCGTGGCGGGGCAGCGCATCGAGGCGGGCGACGTGATCGCCGACGGTCCGTGCACCGACCTCGGGGAGCTCGCACTGGGCCGCAACCTGCTGGTCGCGTTCATGCCGTGGGAGGGTCACAACTACGAGGACGCGATCATCCTGTCGCAGCGACTGGTGCAGGACGATGTCCTGACCAGCATCCACATCGAGGAACACGAGGTGGATGCTCGCGACACGAAACTGGGTCCCGAGGAGATCACCCGGGACATCCCGAACGTGCCGGAGGAGGTCCTCGCGGATCTCGATGAGCGCGGAATCGTGCGGATCGGGGCCGAGGTCGGGCCCGGCGACATCCTGGTCGGCAAGGTGACGCCCAAGGGCGAGACCGAGTTGACCCCGGAGGAGCGGCTCGTGCGCGCGATCTTCGGCGAGAAGGCCCGTGAGGTGCGTGACACGTCGATGAAGGTGCCGCACGGCGAGAGCGGTGTGGTCATCGATGTACGCGTCTTCGACCGCGAAGAGGACGACGAGCTGCCCGGTGGTGTGAACCAGTTGGTGCGGGTCTACGTCGCTCAGAAGCGCAAGATCACCCAGGGCGACAAGCTCGCAGGCCGCCATGGCAACAAGGGTGTCATCGCCAAGATCCTGCCTGTTGAGGACATGCCGTTCCTCGAGGATGGGACGCCGGTCGACATCGTGCTGAATCCGCTCGGTGTGCCGGGCCGGATGAACGTGGGTCAGGTGCTGGAGACCCACCTGGGCTGGGTCGCCAAGCAGGGCTGGAACGTCATCGGCGATCCGCAGTGGGCACAGAATCTGCCGGAGCAGGCCCGTTCGGCGCCGCCGGACACCCGGGTGGCTTCGCCGGTTTTCGACGGTGTGGCGGAGTTCGAGATCTCCGGCCTGCTGGACTCGACCCTGGTCGATGGCGATGCCCCGCGGCTGGTCAACGCCGAGGCGAAGGCCAGGTTGTTCGATGGCCGCAGCGGGGAGCCGTTCCCGGATCCCGTGTCGGTGGGCTACGTGTACATCCTCAAGCTGCTGCACTTGGTGGACGACAAGATCCACGCACGCTCGACGGGGCCGTACTCGATGATCACGCAGCAGCCGCTGGGTGGTAAGGCGCAGTTCGGCGGTCAGCGCTTCGGGGAGATGGAGGTGTGGGCCCTGGAGGCCTACGGTGCCGCCTACGCCCTGCAGGAGCTGCTGACGATCAAGAGCGATGACGTCACTGGTCGCGTGAAGGTCTACGAAGCCATCGTCAAGGGCGAGAACATCCCGGAACCCGGCATCCCCGAGTCGTTCAAGGTGCTCGTCAAGGAGATGCAGTCGCTGTGCCTGAACGTCGAGGTACTGGCCCGCGATGGGTCGGCGATCGACATGAAGGACTCCGATGATGAGTACTTCCGCGCCGCGGAGGAACTGGGTATCGACCTGTCCCGGCGGGAGCCGAGCAGCGTCGAAGAGGTCTGACGGACCGCGACATATGAGCAATCAGTCCACTAAAACGAGACAGCAAAGGACCACCACGTGCTGGACGTGAACTTCTTCGACGAACTGCGGATTGGCCTAGCCACTGGTGAGGACATCCGGGCCTGGTCACATGGCGAGGTCAAGAAGCCCGAAACCATCAACTACCGCACGCTCAAGCCGGAGCGCGACGGTCTCTTCTGCGAGAAGATCTTCGGACCGACTCGCGACTGGGAGTGCTACTGCGGCAAGTACAAGCGAGTCCGCTACAAGGGCATCATCTGTGAGCGCTGTGGTGTTGAGGTCACTCGTTCGCGGGTTCGCCGCGAGCGCATGGGCCACATCGAGTTGGCCGCTCCGGTCGCCCACATCTGGTACTTCAAGGGTGTTCCGAGCCGGCTGAGCCTGCTGCTGGACATCGCGCCGAAGGACCTCGACAAGGTCATCTACTTCGCGGCCTACATGGTCACCAGCGTCGACGAGGAGGCCCGGCACCGGGACCTCGGCTCGCTCGAGACCAAGATCGGCATGTCGAAGAAGCAGTTGGAGAACCGTCGCGACGACGAGATCAACCGCCGGCAGGTGAAGCTGGAGGAGGACCTCGCAGCCCTGGAGGCCGCTGAGGCCAAGGCGGACGTCAAGAAGAAGACCCGCGACGCCGGTGAGCGCGAGATGAGCCAGATCCGCAAGCGCTACGACAAGGAGATCGACCGCCTCGACGCGGTGTTCGAGCGGTTCCGCACGCTGAAGGTGCAGGACCTCGAGGGCGACGAGATGTTGTACCGCGAGATGCGCGATCGGTTCGGCAACTACTTCAAGGGCTACATGGGAGCTCAGGCGATCCAGGAGCGGCTGCGCACGTTCGACCTGCAGGGTGAGGCCGAGAAGCTGCGCGAAATCGTCCGGACCGGCCGCAGCGCCAAGAAGGTGCGTGCCGTCAAGCGACTCAAGGTGGTCGCCGCCTTCCTGAACACCAGCAACTCGCCGCTGGGCATGGTGCTGGACGCGGTGCCGGTGATCCCGCCGGACCTGCGCCCCATGGTGCAGCTCGATGGTGGCCGTTTCGCGACCTCGGACCTGAACGACCTCTACCGCCGCGTGATCAACCGGAACAACCGGCTCAAGCGGCTGCTGGATCTCGGTGCACCCGAGATCATCGTGAACAACGAGAAGCGGATGCTGCAGGAAGCGGTTGACGCGCTGTTCGACAACGGCCGCCGTGGACGCCCGGTCACCGGACCTGGCAACCGGGCTCTGAAATCGCTGTCCGACATGCTCAAGGGCAAGCAGGGCCGGTTCCGTCAGAACCTGCTCGGTAAGCGCGTGGACTACTCCGGCCGTTCGGTCATCGTGGTCGGCCCGCAGTTGAAGCTGCACCAGTGTGGTCTGCCCAAGCAGATGGCCCTGGAACTCTTCAAGCCGTTCGTGATGAAGCGCCTGGTCGACCTGAACCATGCCCAGAACATCAAGAGCGCCAAGCGCATGGTGGAACGCCAGCAGCGCCACGAGGTGTGGGATGTCCTGGAAGAGGTCATCACCGAACACCCCGTGCTGCTCAACCGGGCACCCACGCTGCACCGCCTCGGTATCCAGGCCTTCGAGCCGCAACTGATCGAGGGTAAGGCCATCCAGATCCATCCGCTGGTCTGTACCGCGTTCAACGCGGACTTCGACGGCGACCAGATGGCGGTGCACCTGCCGCTGAGTGCAGAGGCGCAAGCCGAGGCCCGGATTCTGATGCTGTCGAGCAACAACATCCTCTCGCCGGCCAACGGTAAGCCGATCACCACGCCCACCCAGGACATGGTGCTCGGGATCTACTTCCTGACCAGTGAGCGCGAGGGCGGTGCCGGCGAAGGACACGCGTACAGCACGGTGGCTGAGGCTCTGATGGCCCGCGATGCTCGCGAACTGCACCTGCAGGCCAAGATCACGCTGCGCATCCCGGACATCAACGACGGCAAGCCGTTCGAGACGACGCTGGGCCGCGCTCTGTTCAATGAGTCGCTGCCCAAGGGCTACGCGTTCGTCAACGAGCAGGTTGACAAGGGCCGCCTCGGGGCGCTGGTGAACGACCTGTCGGAGCACTACGGCAAGGGCGTTGTGGCGGAGACGCTGGACCGGCTCAAGGAGCTCGGGTTCCATTGGGCGACACGTTCTGGTGTCACCGTGGCCATCTCGGACTTCCATGTGCCGGACTCCAAGCCGGAGATGCTCGCGGCGGCCGAGGAGAAGGCGGCCAAGGTCGAGACCCAGTACCACCGTGGTCAGCTCGACGACATCGAGCGTCGCCGCGACCTCGAAGCGATCTGGCGGGATACCCGTGATGAGGTTTCTGTCGCGATGGCCGAGAACTTCCCGGAGCGCAATCCGGTCTGGATGATGGTCAAGTCCGGCGCCCGCGGCAACATGAACCAGATCAGCCAGATCGCGGGCATGCGCGGGCAGGTTGCCGACACCAAGGGTGAGACGATCTCACGTCCCATCAAGAGCAACTTCCGCGAAGGCCTGAGCGTGCTGGAGTACTTCATCTCCACGCATGGCGCTCGCAAGGGCCTGGCCGACACCGCGCTGCGGACCGCTGACTCCGGGTACCTGACCCGGCGCCTGGTGGACGTGTCGCAGGACGTGATCATCCGCGAGAGCGACTGCGGCACGGAGCGTTCCATCGAGGTGGAGATCGCCCAGGACGGCATTGTCGGTGAGTTCGTGGACACCTCGGTGGCCACCCGCACACTGTCGCAGGATGTTGTGGTCGACGGTCAGGTCGTGGCTGAGGCCGGTACCGATCTGGCCACCCCGCTGATCCAGAACCTTGCGGCTCAGGGCGTGGAGAAGATCCGCGTGCGCAGTGTGATGACCTGCGAGAGCAAGGTCGGAGTCTGCGCCCTGTGCTACGGCCGCTCGCTGGCCACCGGCAAGCTCGTGGATGTCGGCGAGGCTGTCGGCATCGTCGCAGCGCAGTCCATCGGTGAACCCGGTACTCAGTTGACGATGCGGACGTTCCACACCGGTGGCGTTGCGGGTGAGGACATCACCCACGGTTTGCCGCGTGTGACCGAGCTGTTCGAGGCGCGGACCCCCAAGGGTTTGGCGCCGATCAGCGAGGCCACCGGACGCGTCAGCATCGAAGAGACCGATAAGGCTCGCAAGATCACGGTCACTCCCGACGATGGGTCGGACCCGATCGAGCACGCGGTGTCCAAGAAGGTCAAGCTCGAGGTGGAGGACGGCGAGCACATCGCAGCCGGCCGTAAGCTGACGGCTGGTGTCGAGGATCCCAAGCAGATCCTGCGTATCCTCACCCCGCGTGCGGTGCAGCAGCACCTGGTGGATCAGGTGCAGGCTGTGTACCGGCCGCAGGGTGTGTCGATTCATGACAAGCACATCGAGGTCATCGTTCGCCAGATGCTCAAGCGCGTGACGATCATCGAGCCGGGCAATTCACCGTTCGTCACAGGCGACGTGGTGGAGATGAGTTCGTTCCGTGAGGTCAACCGTTCGGTGGTCATGGAGGGCGGCACCCCCGCCTCCGGGCGTCCCGAGCTGATGGGTATCACCAAGGCATCGCTGGCCACCGAGTCGTGGTTGTCGGCGGCATCCTTCCAGGAGACGACCAGGGTGCTCACGGAGGCCGCGATCCAGGCCAAGAGTGACCCGCTGCTCGGCCTCAAGGAGAACGTGATCCTCGGCAAGCTGATCCCGGCAGGCACCGGTCTCTCGCAGTACCGGAATCTGCAGGTGCAGCCCACCCAGGAGGCACGCGACGCCGTCTACGCGCAGTACCGCGCCTACGACGACTTCTCCTACGGTCACTTCGATGATGTGACTGGAGCCAGCGTGCCGCTGGAGGACAGTTACCTCGGTGACGGCGAATACCGCTAGATAGCAGGAAGTGGCCCCCGGAACACCTCAGGTGATCCGGGGGCCACTTTCGTGTCGGGGGCCGGTGAGCGGTTGGGCGCCGAGCGACCCGTGAGCGGTTGGGCGCTTGTTGCGATCCCACGCGGCGTGTCGCAGCACCTTCTGCCCATTTGCGCGCTGTGGTGAGGGTGCTGCGGCCAATGCCGCCCGGCGGGTCTGGCTAGTGTGCGGGGACCAGTTCCGGGTCGTCGTCGACGATCTCGTCTCCGGAGCCTTCGGCCTCCATGTGGACCTCGGGCAGGAAGCCCAGCCACTTCGGTAGCCACCAGGTGTTCGGCCCGATCCAGCTGATCAGCGATGGCACAAGCACGAGGCGGATGATGAACGCGTCGACGAGGACGGCGGTCGCCAGGCCGACACCGAAGAGTTTGATCGTGTCCTCAGGGGTGGGGATGAAGGCCAAGAAGACGCTGGCCATGATGGCCGCGGCGATCGCGACGACGCGACCGGATCCGGCCAAGCCACGGCGAACGCTCAGGGCGTTGTCCTTGGTGTGGCCCCATTCCTCATGCATACGACTGACCAGGAACACCTGATAGTCCATGGACAGTCCGAACAGGATCGCAAAGACCATGATCGGAAGGAAGGGCAGGATCGGTCCGGTGGAGGTCACGCCGAGCAGGCTCGCCCCCCAGCCCCACTGGAAGACGGCTGTGGTGACGCCGAGGGCGGCGCCCAGGCTCAGCAGGCTGGTCACCGCGCCGATCAGGGGCACGATCAGCGAGCGGAACAGGATGGTCAGGGCGATGAAGCCCAGCCCGATGACGACCGCCAGGAATACTGGCAGGGCCTCACTGAGCACGGTGGTGAAGTCGGTGGTCACCGCCGTGGAGCCGCCGACATAGGCCCGCATGGTGGTGCCTTCCTCCGCCCGCGGGATCGTCTCGGTACGCAGGCGCTGCAGCAACTCGTCTGTCGCAGGGTCCTGCGGCGACGTCTCTGGAATCACCTGGATGGCGGCGATGGTCTGATTCGCCGTCACGGAGATCGGCACCATCGCTTCATTGGGAATCGTGCGGTCCACTCCAGGTGTCTCGTTGAGGTCTTGGATCAGCCCGCGCAGGGAGTCCTCGTCCAGGGCGTAGGGGAGTTGCACGGCCACGAAGAAGGGGCCGTTGCTACCCGGTCCGAACCCTTCGGCAGTCAGGTCATACGCGATGCGTGCCGGGCTGCCGACCGGTTGTCCGCTGTCGTCGGGGAACCCCAGGCGGATGCTGAAGTAGGGGATGGCCATGACCATCACCAGCAGCGCTGCGGCCAGGGTGTAGAACCAGGGCCGCTTCTGCAGCACGTGACCGTAATGAGCCCACTTGCCGCCTTCGGGATGCCAGGCCTTGGTTTTGCGCGCCCACGGCATCCTGATCGCCAACGCCTTGTCGCCCAACAGACTCAACAGGGCGGGCAGGAACCACACGGCCGACAGCATGACCATCGCGACTGTCAGGGATGCGGCCAACGCCAACCCGTTGAAGAACCCGATCCCCAGAACGAACAGACCCAGCAGCGCGATGATCACCGTGGTGCCGGCGAACTGCACGGCGCGCCCTGCGGTGTTCACCGACTCGTAGGCGGCGTCCTTGGGGTCATGTCCAGCCATCACTGCCTGCCGGAATCGGTTGAGGATGAACAGGGCGTAGTCGATGCCGACGCCCAGACCGATCATCGCGGCCAACGTGGGGGCGAATGTGGCGACGCTGAAGAAGTTGGCGGTGAACGTGACCAGCGCCAGGCCAGCACCGAGGCCGAAGACGGCCGTGACGATGGGCAGTCCCGCGGCCACGACGGACCCGAAGGCGATCAGCAGGATCACGATGGCGACCAGGATGCCGATGAGTTCGCCGCTCGGGGGCTCCTGTCCGGCGAAGGCCAACACCTGGCCGCTGGCGCCCACCGTGACCCCATTTGTGCCGTTCGTGGCCTCCACTTCATCCAGGATCGTGCCGGCGGTGGCGGTCGGGATGTCGGTGGTGCTCGTGAACGTGATCGTCGCGCGCGCCACCTGCTCGTTCTCACTGATGGGCGAGGTGGCCTTCACTGCTGCTTCGGTGGCCTTATCGATCTCGGCTTGGATCTCGGGAGGCAGCGGGAAGGGATTGGCCTGCTGATTGCGCTGCGGACAACTCGTGCCGTACGTCTGGCCATAGGGCGACTGGACACAGGCGACGCTGGGCAGGTCGGCGATCTTCTCCATCAAGGGGGTGACGGTCTGCTTCACGGTGGCGTCGGTAACCGTCCCCGCATCAACGCCCCAGACCAGAGTGGCTGTGGCGCCGGTCGCGGCATCGGCCCCGGCCGTCTCCGACAGGAGGTTCTGAGCGACCTGGGACTCCGTACCGGGCAACTCAAAGGAGTCCTTCAACTCCCCGCCGAACCGGCCCCCGAGGACTCCGATGACAAGGAACAGAATGAAGAAGCTGATGATGGCCAGAACGGGTTTGCGCACTGCCCAGCGGGCAAGGTGTCCCATGGGTCTCCTCGAGGTGGGTCTAACCGAACGGTAGCAATCGCCACAGGCGGGTATGGCGACGGATCGTCCGGGTACGAGCCGGGGCTATTCCACGTCGACCCGCCAGGCGAAACGGGCGGTCCGCCCGGCAGGCAGCACTTGCCACCCGGCATCGATCCCGCGAGCCTGTAGGTTGACCGCGTCGGTGGCGCAGGTGTACGGCTCAATGGCCACCGCGTCGCGCGATGCGGGCGTGAAGAGTACGTAGTCGGTGAAGGCTGGGTCGCTGGACACGCTGAGGTTTGCGGCCATGGACCGCAGGGCTGCTCGCTGGGTCATGGCAGGTGCCGCGGGCAGCCCCGTCAACGCATCGTCGAGATGTTGATCGCCGAGGCGACGTGGTGTCCGGAAATCCACGGACTCTGGAATGGGGACGGCCACCCCTTCGGGCACCATGTTGATCAGCGGCCAAGCCGTCGTGGCGTCGCACTGCAGTAGCCATTGATCGAAGGGGCCGGGCACCCGGAAATACGGATGGAAACCCAGGCCGAAGGGCAGGTCGACCGTGTCGTCATTGAAGACTTCGGCCATCACGTGCAGAACTGTCGGCGCCACCCGGTAGGTGACGCGTAGACCTGCGTCCGCCGGCCACACCTGATCTGGCGCATCGCGCGACAGCAGGAACTCGCCCGTCACATGCTGGGGGCCCTGGTCGATCACCTGCCACGCGGCGAAAGCGGCGTACCCGTGCAGGCTGGCGCCCGTCGCCGGTTCGGTGACCGGCAGTACGTAGTCGGCGCCGTCCCAGGTGAACCGGGCGTCAGCGATCCGGTTGGGCCAGGGGAAGAGGATCGGGATTCCGCTGTGGGTGACCTTGCCGTGGTCGGGGAAGCCGGGTTCAGTGTGCAGGTAGTCGAACCCGTCGACCGTCCAGGAGTACAGCGTGAATCCACGGGCGACGTCCACGGTGGCCGACGTCGAGGCGGCGGTGATGGTCACCGCGCTCATGCCGCCACCAGGGTGGCCAGGACGGCCAGATCGGGGTCCTGCCAGGGGTCCACGTTCATGACGCTGACGAGGCGGGAGATGGTGCCGTCCTGCTCGGCCTCGACCCAGGCGGCCCGGTGCTCCAGCCCCAACTCGGGCAGTCCGGGCAGCCACACGACGCCACTGGCGGCACCGTCAGCCTCCGGCAGGGATGCCTGGGTCTCGGCGGGCGGATGCAGGATGAACAACGCGGGTGGCCGCGGCGCGGACAAGGAGCCCGGTTCGGGCGCGGTGTCACCGAGGACGGGGCCGGCGCTGGCCATGGCGCCAACCGCATGAGTCTGCGCCCCAGCGGGTGTGCTGTCGGTGGCACGGAAAACGGTGGTAGTGGCCAGGATGCCGGGGACCGCTGCGATGCGAACCGCCAACGTGAGCACCTGCGACCACTCCAGGGTCGACTCGGGCCACCGGCCGTGGAGCAGGAAACCTGCCAGGCTCAGGTCGCGCCGGTGGAAGGCGGATACTTCGACGGGTCGCCTGGTCATTGTCGCCTCCGTCCATGCCTTGTGGTGAGCAATCATGGCCTGCTGTGCGTGGCAATGCAATGTCTGGAGGGGTTTGTCATCGTTCGGGATTCGTGGCTGCCGGGTTGGGCAGGTCCTTGCCAGGTTGTGGCCGGTGGAACTGTTAGGGACAGGAGTCGTCCGTCTGTCGTCCCGCGGTTCGCCGCGACCCGCCGAACGGCTGTACCGGACGACGCCTGGGCCGGCCCCGGAGTTTTCCGACGCTGTTGTCCCGACGCGCGCTGACAATGGCCAACAACAGGGGAAACGAGGCCGGAGAAGGCCCCTGACATCACCCGGCGAACGTTGGCCCGATGATGTCGAAACCGCCGTCACAGGTCAGCGTGGTGCCCGTGATGTAGTCACCGGCCGGCGAGAACAGGAAGGCCACCATGGCGGCGATCTCGTCAGCGGTCTGCAGGCGACCCCCCGGCAGGCCTTTGCTCACTTCGGCCGGATCCAGCCCGTACCGCCCCCATGCCGCGGTGTGCACGATGCCAGGCGCGATGGCGACCGCCCGGATCCCGAAGCGGCCCCACTCGGCGGCCCAGTTGCGGGTCAGCGACTCCACGCCGGAGCGGGCGGCCGATGAGTGGGCCATCAGAGGCATCCCCCGGTGCGGGGTCATGGTGATGGAGGCGATCTTGCCGTAGGTCTGGGGGATGAAGAAGCGGTTCGCCACGGCCGTCGTCAGGTACCAGGGGGCGTCCAGGTTGAGGCGGGTGACTGCTCGGAAACCGTTGTACGTGATGTCCTGGGCTTGGGCCACGAACTGGCCGCCCGCGTTGTTCAGCAGGAAGTGGCAGCCTGGCACCTGCTCGAGCATGGCATCGACCTGCTCGGGCTCTCGCAGGTCCGCCGTCAGAGCGGTGATCTGTTCGGGATGGCCCGCGGCCGTCTCCAGCAACGGCTCCTCACGCCGGCCCACGATCGTGACCTCTGCTCCCAGGTGGGCGAGCAACTGGGCGCAGGCGCGTCCGATCCCCGACCCTCCGCCAGTGACCAGTGCGTGCTTTCCGGTGAGGAAACCGGGAGCGAAGATGGCGAGGGCGGCGGGCGACGTGGGTGCG
The DNA here is from genome assembly GCA_037046735.1 of Candidatus Nanopelagicales bacterium. Taxonomy (GTDB): domain Bacteria; phylum Actinomycetota; class Actinomycetes; order S36-B12; family UBA10799; genus JADKAV01. The sequence goes on from JBAOHC010000022.1 coordinate 129,765, forward strand.
GTCATGGCCCCCAAGCTATCTACTGGGCGAGCACGCGAGCGTAGTAGACCTTGTCGGTGTAGACCTTTTCCAGACTCACGACCCGCCCCGTGCGGGGTGCATGCCACATCATGCCGCCGCCGGCGTAGATGCCCACATGACCGATGAAGTTGTTGGCGTAGTTGTAGAAGAACACCAGATCGCCAGGTTTGGCCTCGTCCGCGGTGATCTTCTTGGCCTTGTCGTACTGCCAGACCGTGTAGGCGCCGCCAAGGTCCATGCCAACCTGCTCGTAGACCCACTGGGTGTAGGAACTGCAGTTGAAGCCGGTAGCCGGCGAGTTCCCGCTGGCCACGTAGGGCACGCCCTGCTGGCTGGCTGCGATCCGCAAGACCTCAGCAGCCGTAGCGCTGCTCGGTGCCGGCAGCGCGGCACTGCTCGAGGCAGGCGGGGCGACCGGGGCCGTGAAACTGACTTTGCCCACCTTGCGCCAGGTGGTGGCATCCACGATGCCGGTGACGGGCAGTTTGGCCGCGCTTTGTAGCGCCTCGACGTAGGACTTGGTGATGGGGCCGAAATAGCCGGTCTGCGGCTGCACTCCAAGTTGCTGCTGCAGGAAGAGAACTGCCGCACCTCTGTCCCCATACTGCAGAGTCGCTGCCGCATAGGGGTTGGCGCTCGCTGCGCGCGCGGCCTTCTTCTTCGCCTTCTTGGCCGCCCGGGCCCGTTGGGCCTTCTGGGCTTTCTTGTGGCGCTCGACTCGCTTGGCCTTGGCCGTCTTGGCGGCCACCTTGCTGTCCTTGGTCAGAGCGGCCCAGGTCAAGGGCCCGACAACTCCAGTGGTGGGCAGACCGTGCTCTTGCTGGTAGGTTTTGACGGCCTGCAGCGTCAGGGGGCCGAAGAATCCGGTGGGCGAGACGCCCAGCGCTTTCTGCACTTGTCGGACCGACGTCGATGACATGCCCTTGGTGAGGACAGGCTGATCGGCGGCCATGGCTGGCACCGTGGGGGCCAGGAGCGCACAAACGGCCAGCCCGGTGATCGCGATCCGCCTCATCGATCAGGTCTCCTTGTTCGGGTACTTTTTCATCGGAATGTCAAGCGACACGCCTGTAGTTTCACGTAACGGATTTGTCACGTTACCGGACGAATTGTGTATGACGCCAATCCGGGTCTGACCTGATCAGAGCAATGAATGCACCCGAAACTACATCTAGTCCCGCATTACTCATTCGAGGACATATCTAGTGCAGGTGAGTGAGTGATGTGGCGCACACCACACTGTGCTCCACCTTTCGAGACCTAATCGACCGTGGACGCTTGCACATAGGTTGACCTAAGTCACAATGAAGTGTGAGCGGCGAGCTGATCGATACCACCGAGATGTACCTGCGGACCATCTTCGAACTGGAGGAGGAGGGGACCGTTCCCCTGCGGGCACGGATCGCCGAGCGTCTGGGGCAGTCAGGCCCGACGGTCTCGCAGACGGTCGCGCGCATGGAGCGCGATGGCCTGGTCATCGTCTCGGGGGATCGGCACCTTGAGTTGACCTCGTCCGGACGGGGGTACGCCGTCTCGGTGATGAGGAAGCATCGCCTTGCCGAGTGCCTGCTGGTCAATGTGATCGGTCTGCCCTGGGAGGATGTGCATCCTGAGGCCTGCCGCTGGGAGCATGTGATGAGCGAAGCCGTCGAGCGTCGCATCTGGGAGTTGCTGGACAACCCGACCACCTCGCCCTACGGGAACCCGATCCCGGGACTGGCCGAGCTCGGAGCCGACAGGGACGTGAGCATGATCGTGGCGCCGAGCCTGAGCAGCGTGACGCAGAGGCTGAACTCCTCCCCCATCCGCGTGCTCGTGCGACGCATCGATGAGCCGTTGCAGACCGAGCAGGAGGTCATGGCGGCGCTCCGGCGCGCTGGTGCCATTCCGGGCGCCACCGTGAAGGTCACTCGCTCGCCCGGCGGGCTGCTGATCGGATCGGGAGGGGAGTACGCGGAGATCGGGCTGGCTGTGGCTGAGCACATCGCGGTCGAACCGGTCTGATGCCGGACATCTTCTGGTTCCGTCGGGACCTGCGCACGTTCGACAATCCCGCGCTGGACGCCGCCGGACCGGACGCCGTGCGGATGTTCGTCCACGATCCGCACTTCGCGATCGTGGGCTCGCCGCGTGCGCAGTACCTGCAGGAGGCGTTGCGGCCGCTGGGCGTGGTCCACGTGACGGGCGATCCGGTGGCTGTGCTGCCCGCGCAGGCGGCGACCCAGGGCGCCCGCCGCGTGTTCTGCACCGGGGACTCCACCCCATACGCCGCCCGTCGTGACGAGGCCGTCGCCGAAGCCTTGGCGCAGGCCGGTGTGGAACTGGTGATGATCGATTCGCCGTACGCCGTCCCGCCTGGTGAGGTGCGCAACCAGAGCGGCGCCGGCTTTCGGGTGTTCACACCGTTCTATAAGGCGTGGCTCGCACGCGGCTGGGCGGCGCCTGCCTCGGCGCCAGATCCAACGCCAGCGGTGAAGCGCTGGCGGCAGTTTCGCGATGAGGGTCTGGCCGCTTACAAGCGTGACCGGGACCAGCCGGCATTGGATGCCACCAGTCGGCTGTCGGCCGCGCTGCACTTCGGACAACTTCATCCGCGCACGATCCTGGCCGACATTCCTGAACCGACGACAGATCCGTTCGCCCGTCAACTCGCGTGGCGGGAGTTCTGCGCCGACGTCCTGTGGCACCGGCCGCAGGCGGCCTGGGCGAGTCTGGACGAACGGTTCGACACAGATATGGAGTACTCCGCCGATCAGGCCCACTTCACCGCCTGGCAGCAGGGTCGCACCGGGTACCCGTTCGTCGATGCCGGTATGCGGCAGTTGCTGGCGGAGGGCTGGATGCACAACCGGCTGCGGATGGTCACCGCCAGTTTCCTGATCAAGGATCTGCACCTCCCCTGGCAATGGGGCGCGGCCTGGTTCATGAAACACCTCGTCGACGGTGACGTGGCCAACAACCAGCTCGGGTGGCAGTGGGTGGCAGGCTGCGGCACGGACGCGGCGCCCTACTTCCGGATCTTCAATCCGGTCACGCAGGGCAAGAAGTTCGATCCCGATGGCACCTTCATCCGCCGGTATGTCCCGGAGCTTGCGGACGTGGCGGATCCCCATGAGCCGGGTATTCTCGCGCCCGACTATCCCGCGCCGATCGTTGACCACGGCCGCGAGCGCGAGGTAGCGCTGGCCCGCTTTCAGGCGCTGCCACCACGCACAGTGCGGTGACGACCGGCGTGGCAGGGTACGTGCGGTGAACAGAAGTGGAACAATGACCGGATGGAAGCCCCGGTCGTCGCAGTCCTGAGTCTCAAGGGAGGCGTGGGCAAGACCACCGTCACCTTGGGCATTGCCAGTGCTGCCATGCACGAGGGACGGCGGGTTCTCGTCGTCGATCTGGATCCGCAGGCGAACGCCACCGCCGGCCTGGCGGTGCCGCAGACGCATGACTTCTCGACCTCGGACGTGTTGTATGACGGCCGGCCAGGTGTGGCCCTCGATGCGATCACGGCGACGGGCTGGGGTGAACTGGTCGACTGCATCCCGGCGGAACGGGCGCTGGAGCATCGGGCGGTTCCATCGGGCCACGATCCGGGCCGCCGTCTGCAGCGAGCCCTGCGCGGTGTGCGGGAACGCTACGACCTGATCCTGCTGGACTGCCCGCCATCGCTGGGTGAACTCACGCGCAACGCCCTGTTCGCCGCCACGCAGGCCGTCGTGGTCACGGAGCCGACGTACTTCGCGGTCCAGGGCGCCCAGCAGGCGGTGGAGGCCGTCTCGGTGGCCCGGCAGGAGGGGAACCGGGACCTGTCGGTGATCGCGATCGTCCCCAACCGGACTCGCGCCACCCAGTCCGAGCACCGGTACCGGCTACAGGAGTTGCACGATGTGTTCGGCGATGTCGTGGCCGAACCGATCTCGGAACGCACCGCCATTCAGCAGGCGCAGGGTGCGGGCGTCCCCATCCATGCCTGGAAGAGCCGGGGAGCTGGTTCTGCGGCACGAACGTTCGACGACCTGCTGGGGCGCGTGGCCGATGTCACCGGCCGTGCCATGGTCACCGACCAAGCGAAATCGGAGAGCTGATGATCAATCCACCGCCTCGACCTGCATTGCGCAAGGCCCCGGACTCGGACGTCCATCCGGTAGCTGCGGCCCCTCCGGTCGTGCCCGCGCCACGCCCGGCCGAGTTGCGGCCCGTCATGGGGATCGGGGGGCACACCTCTGACACCCTCGTGCGGCGCGGGGCCAAGAAGGAGAAGAAGTCGACGCTTGAGGTCAAGGTCAGCAAGTCGGTGCTCAAGGCCGCCAGGCAGTCGGCAAAGGCCAAGGGCGACAGCCTCGATGACGTGGTCACGGCGGCGCTGCGCGGGTACATCGCTCGGGCTTGAGGTCGCGACCCAGGCTCTTGCACCCCATGCGTTCGTCGGCGGTTGGTCGGTCATGGCCGCGACGTGCGGTGGCAAAGGACAACAACATCGGAAGCAGGTGCCTGGAGGTCGCTCAAGGGGTGCGGGGCGCGAGACGACCGGATGTGGTGGTCACCCTAGTGCAAACGGGCGTCTGAGCTGGCGTCACGGCGCCAGCCGCTGCACCCTCCAGGCGCTCACATCGTCGAGATCAGCCGTCCCTGTGGAAGCGGTGCAGCGCAACCGGTCGTGCAGACGACTCGGTTGACCCTGCCAGAACTCCAGCGAGCGCGCGCGGACCAGGTAGCCGCCCCACTGGTCGGGGCGCGGCACATCGCCGGGAAATCGCGCGGCCGCCTCGTCGAGGCGCTGCCGCAGATACTGCTTGTCCGGGATCACCGCCGACTGCGACGAGGCCCAGGCGCCGAGCCGGGCCTCGCGGGGGCGGCTGGTGAAGTACGCATCCGATTCGGCGCCGGGCAGACGTTCGGCGACGCCGGTCACTCGGACCTGCCGGTGCTGCGGCTGCCAGTGGAAACACAGCCCGATCTGGGGGTTCCCGGCGAGGTGCCGGCCCTTGTCGCTGTCGTAGTTGGTGAAGAAGACGAACCCGGTGGGGATCACTTCTTTGCACAGCAGGATCCGGACGTGGGGTTGCCCCGACTCATCGACGGTGGCCGCGGCCATCGCGTTGGGTTCCTCGATGTTCGCGGCGACCGCCTCGTCGAGCCATTTGCGGAACTGTGCCAGCGGGGTGGCCGCGAGATCCTGCTCACCAAGGGGCTCGGACTGATAGTCGACTCTGCGAATCTCGTTCATTTCCGCCTCGGGGCCACGTGGTTGAACCTGTGGCACTAGGTTATTGACCTGAAGGTGTCTTCACGAACGCTGGAGTGTGCAGATGAGTGATTTTGTGCAGGGTCTCGAGGGTGTCATTGCCTTCGAGACTGAGATCGCGGAGCCGGACAAGGAAGGTAGCTCACTGCGCTACCGCGGAGTGGACATCGAGGACCTGGTGGGTCGGGTGTCCTTCGGCAACGTCTGGGGTCTGCTCGTGGACAACGAGTTCAACCCCGGGCTGCCGCCGGCAGAGCAGTTCCCGATCCCTGTGCACTCCGGGGATGTCCGAGTCGATGTCCAGTCCGCGATCGCGATGCTGGCGCCCGCCTGGGGTCTGCAGCCCCTGCTGGACGTGGATGACGACACCGCCCGCGAGGACCTCGCCCACGTCTCCGTCATGGCGATGTCGTTCGTCGCCCAGTCCGCGCGCGGCCTCGGGCAGCCGATGGTGCCGCAGGCGCAGATCGACAAGGCCAAGACGATCGTCGAGCGCTTCATGGTGCGCTGGCGCGGCGAGCCGGACCCGCGCCACGTGCAGGCAGTCGATGCCTACTTCGTCTCCGCAGCCGAGCACGGAATGAACGCCTCGACCTTCACCTCACGGGTCATCGCCTCCACGGGAGCCGACGTCGCGGCAGCCATCTCGGGGGCGGTCGGAGCGATGAGCGGACCGTTGCACGGTGGTGCGCCCAGCCGGGTGCTCGGCATGATCGAGGAGATCGAACGCTCGGGGGATGCCGAAGCCTACGTCAAGGGGGTGCTGGACCGCGGCGAACGCCTGATGGGTTTCGGACACCGCGTCTACCGGGCCGAGGACCCGCGGGCACGTGTCCTGCGGCGCACCGCCCGCGAACTCGACGCCCCCCGCTTCGAGGTCGCCGAGGCCCTCGAGAAGGCGGCCCTCAGCGAGCTGCGGGCACGCCGCCCGGATCGCGTCCTGGAGACGAACGTGGAGTTCTGGGCGGCTATCGTGCTCGACTTCGCGGAGGTCCCCGCGCACATGTTCACCTCCATGTTCACGTGTGCCCGGCTGGCGGGCTGGAGTGCCCACATCCTGGAGCAGAAGCGGACCGGTCGCCTGATCCGGCCGTCGGCACGGTACGTCGGCCCGGCGCCGCGCCGGCCGGAGGACGTCCCGGGCTGGGATCCGGTCATGGTCGCTCCCAGTGGTTACCAGCCGGAGGTCGGTTTCCGCGTCGAGTGAGCTGTGCGGCGCTGACGTCGGTGGGGTGAGCCGGGAGCAACGGGGGCCGACGATCTAGCCTAGAGGGGTGACTGAATTGCAGATCCCCGCTGACCTCAAACCCGCTGACGGCCGTTTCGGCAGCGGACCATCCAAGGTGCGACAGGCGCAGGTCGACGCTTTGGCATCCGCCGCACCTACGTTCTTGGGCACCTCGCATCGAAAGCCAGGAGTGAAGAATGAGGTGAAGCGCCTACGGGCGGGACTGCGGGAGTTGTTCGCCCTGCCGGACGGCTACGAGGTCGTGCTCGGCAACGGGGGATCCACCGCGTTCTGGGACATCGCCACGTTCGGTCTGATCAAGGACCGCGGGCAGTTCCTCTCGTTCGGAGAGTTCGGCAGCAAGTTCGCCAAGGCCGCCCAGACGGCGCCGCATCTGGGCGAACAGGACATCCGCACCTTCGAGCCGGGTACCGCCGGTCCCTTCGCGCCCAGCGCTGAGTACGACGTGTACGCAAGCCCCCACAACGAGACCAGTACCGGGGTGGCGATCCCCGCGGTGCGCCCAGCGGGATCGGCGCAGGCGCTGGTGATGTTCGACGCGACCTCGGCCGCGGGTGGTCTGCTCGTGGACCCCCACGACTTCGATGTCTACTACTTCGCGCCGCAGAAGAGTTTCGGCTCCGACGGCGGCCTGTGGTTCGCGCTCATGTCACCAGCCGCGCTCGAGCGTGCCGCCCAGATCAAAGCGACCCACCGCTGGATGCCGGCCTTCCTGGACATCAACATCGCCATCGACAACTCGGTGCAGGAGCAGACGTACAACACGCCCGCACTGGCCACGATCTTCCTGATGGCCGAGCAGGTGGACTGGTTCAACGGCAACGGCGGCTTGTCGTGGTCGGCTGGGCGCAGCGCGCAGAGTGCCGCGAACCTGTACGGCTGGGCGGAGTCACGCGATTTCGCCAGCCCCTACGTGACCGACGAGGCGCTGCGGTCGAACGTGGTCGGCACCATCGACTTCGCCGATGGTATCGACGCCGCGGCGGTGGCCAAGGTGCTGCGCGCCAACGGCATCGTGGATGTGGAGCCCTACCGCAAGTTGGGGCGCAATCAGCTTCGCGTGGCGATGTTCCCCGCGGTGGATCCCGATGATGTGACCGCGCTCACGGCCAGCATCGACTGGGTTGTGCAGAACCTGACATAGCCTGGGAGCACCATGAGTGACTATCCCACGATGCAGATCCCGCCCTCCGGCCCTCCGGAGGAGCCCGAACCTGAGCAGAAGACGTCCAAACTGCCGATCATCGTGGCAGTGCTGCTGGCGATCCTGTTGGGTCTGGGCGCCGGAGCACTGTGGGCGTCCCGTAGCAACTCCAGTGACCCGGATCCGACGGCCACGCCGACGATGACGCGGTCCGCGTCGCCCACCCGAACGACAGCGGCGCCCACCACGGCGGCGCCCACGACCGTGGCCCCCACCTCGGCGGCACCGACCTCCGCTACCGCGACGCCCACCCCCGCGAGCCCGACGCCCACGCCAACTCCCACGAAGACGCCTAAGCCCACGGTGACGACCAGCAGCCCGCCGCTGGAGGAGGAGGTCGAACCGACCCAAGCGCCCCCGTCGGCGGTCTCCGGTGAGGGTGACTTCGAGACGTCCGGGGCTCCGTGAGGTGAATCCGCGGACTCGGCGGCTGGTCACCCTCGGTGTGCTCATCGGCCTCATCGTGCTGATCGTGGTCTTGGCTGCCATCCGCTGAGCCGTGCGAAATCACCGGTAGTACGGTCGGAGAGTGGACGTGGAGCCCTTGGACGAGGACGGCGTTGTTGCCGTCGCCAGTGGGACGCTCGCGTGGCTCGTGGCCTTCGCCGTCATGGCGTTGTTCTTCCGCGATGATCTCGCAGCGCACAACACCAGTTGGTGGCTCGCCGTCTGCTTGGTCGGGGTGGTTCTGGGTGCGCTGGGTCTGGCGTACACCATCCGTCGGCGCACCGTGTACCGGAAGGCTCGTCAGTGAGTGATGACATAGAACTGCCAACGCTCGTCGTTGGGCGTGAGCGAGCGGCGGCCGTCACTGACGAGGTGGACTGGTCAGCCGATGAGCAATGTGCCGGTGCGGTCGAGGTGGCCCGGCAGGCCCTGCTCGAAGAGGTCGACGCCAGTCAGATCGGCGATCCGGTCGGGTTGGTGGCGGAAGGGCCCTTGGTGGTCACCCACTACTTCGACGGGTATGTGCCCGGATATGTGGGATGGCGCTGGGCGGTGACCCTGACCCGCGCGCCGGACTCCGAGGTGGTCACCGTTGACGAGACGGCGCTGGTTCCTGACGAACACGCATTGCTGGCACCGATCTGGCTGCCATGGAAGAACCGCATCCGGTCCGGGGACCTGGGTGCCGGTGACGTCATGGTCACCGAGGTCGATGACCCCCGCCTGGTCGCTGGTCTGACCGACAACGATGCGCCCGATCCGCAGGACCCCGTGCTGCTCCCGCCGCAGTGGGAGCTCGGGTTGGGCCGCGAACGGATGCTCAGTCCGCAGGGCCGCAGCGAGGCGGCCCACCGCTGGTACCGCGAGGTCGGGCCCCGGTCCCAGATCGCGCGCGCAGCCGATCTGGACTGCGCCACCTGCGGATTCCTGCTGCTCATCGGCGGACCGATGGGGCAGGCCTTCGGTATCTGCGCCAATGGCTTCTCGCCGGTCGACGGCCGCATCGTGGCGATGGACTTCGGATGTGGTGCGCACAGCGAAACCGTGGAGCGCCCCATGGTCCCGGTCGCCGAGATCGTGGTTGATGAGGTGGGTTACGACCAGGTGAGCGCGGACGAGCCGGCTGAACCGGACGAGACCGTGACGCAGGACGACGAGCACGACGCCGAGGTCAGTGAGCCAGCCGACGAGTCGGTGTCCCAAGAGGCCACCGGTGATGACCTCGACGTCGCCGCCAGCGAGACCGAGGAGCCCGCCGAAACGCCGCAGGTGCACAACGGCGCCGACCAGGATCATGAAACGATGGTGGGGACCGATCCCGAGGAGGGCTCATGAAGAAGGTGGCCGGTGTGGTCATGGCAGTTGCCGCGACAGCCGCGTTGGCGTCGTGCGAGAAGCCGCCGCCGCGGGTGACCTTCGTGACCGGGACCACCTCGGAGTGGGTGGCCCCGACCTGTTTCTCCTGGGATGGCCAGGTCGACGCGCAGCAGTGCCTCACCGACGCTGCCCAGAAGGCTGCCAGCGGTCAGACAGTGCGCTTGAACGTCGTGCCCGACAACACCGTCGGCATCAGCGTGGATCCCTCGGTGGCTGAGAGCGGGTGGACGCCGGTCCTGGCGGGGACGCCCCTTACCGAGCAACCGCTGACGGACACCTACTTCCGTTTCACGTTCCCACGGGTGCAGCCCAACGACCAGGGGTATCCGTTGGCCGTGGTCGTCCAGGGCGACACCGATCCCGGCGTCTGGGCCGTGCGGATCGACGTGCAGAAGACCGGCTGAGCCGGCCCGTCAGACGTCCAGCTGATCGGCGACGGCCCGCAGCAGCCGCGCGGTCTTCTGGGCCTTGGCGTCCTCGGGGTAACGGCCCGAGCGCAGTTGATTACCGATGCCGTCGAGCAGTTTGATCAGATCTTCGACCACCGGGCTCATCTCTTCAGCGGGACGCCGGCGTGCCTTCACGACGCTGACCTGCTCGAGCAGCGTCACGGACAGCGCCTGCTTACCCTTGCGGCCGTCGACCACGCCGAACTGCACCTTGGAGCCTGGCTTGAGTGCCACCCCAGGCTCGACGGCGCTGGCATGCACGAACACCTCGCCGCCGTCATCGTCGGCAAGGAAACCGAAACCCTTGTCGGTGTCGAACCATTTGACTGTGCCGGAAGGCATGCGAATAACTCCTAGAACTGGGATAAACCACCAGTCTACCCGTTGCGCGGCAGGTCAGTACCCGCCCTCGTCGCTGCCTCCGGCCAGCACCGCGGCGGTTCCGGACAGACCCAACCGGGACGCACCGGCGTCCACCATGGCCACTGCTGTGGCCCAGTCCCGGATGGCTCCGCTGGCCTTCACCCCGAGGGCGTCGCCCACGGTGGCGCGCATCAAGGAGACCGCATGGGCCGAAGCGCCACCTGCAGGATGGAACCCGGTCGACGTCTTGACGAAGTCGGCCCCCACGTCCACACACACCCGGCACACCTCGACAATCTGCTGATCCGTCAGCGCTGCCGATTCGATGATCACTTTGAGCAGCGCCTGGGGGATGGCTTCGCGCACCGCGGTCACGTCGGCGTGGACCGCAGCCCAGTCCCCGGCGATCGCGTTGCCGATGTCGATGACCATGTCGACCTCATCGGCGCCCTCGGTGACCGACCGGGCGGCCTCCATGGCCTTCACGGACGGCTTGTGCTTGCCGCTGGGGAACCCGCACACCGTCGCGACGGCCACGCCATCGAGCCAGCCTGGACCCAACGGCAAGAAGGACGGGGATACACAGACGCTGAAGACGCCGAGCTCTTGGGCTTGCGCGCACAACGCCTCGACCTCGGCGGTTGTGGCCTCAGGCTTGAGCAGCGTGTGGTCGACCATGGCTGCCATTTCGGAGGGAGTGATCATGGGTTCTCCTAATAGGGGATGAAGGTGATGAGCGTGCCATGCGGGTCGAACACGTCGATGCTGGTCTCGTTCTGGACGAAGCCGTGGTCAGCGGCGAGCAGACGGCGCACTAGCCCCGCCAACGATGCCACCGCCATGACCGGCCCGATGCCGGGGTGGAACGCGTCGACTTCGACGAGTTCGATGAGGACGGCGTCGCCTTCGCAGCGGTGACCGGCGACCTGCAAGCCGATCGTGCGCCAGAACTCCTGCGCCGCTGGAAGACCTCCGATCGGGATCGCCACCCGATCCTGGGCCACTGCGAAGTCCGGTTGGGGCTCATCCTGGACGGCATCCACGATCACCACGTCGGCCCCGTCCTGGAAGCTGGCATCCAGAATCTCGACGGCCGTGTCCCGGACGTCGGCGGGCAGTCCCGCGGCGCCGGTCCATACGACCAGCACCGGTCGGCGCTGGTCGGCGAAGTCTCGGGCACACTCCTCGAAGGCGTCCCAGTTGTGCCCGAAGTACGCGGGAAAACCCAGGTCGCGGGCCACGGCGACCAGGAACGAGGCCTTGTCGGTGGCGTCGCGGGTATCCAGGACCACGATTTGCGGGCTGCTCACACGATCACCTCGGAGAAGGACGCGTAGTGGTCGTCGGTGTAGAAGAACGTCTCGTCCTCGCCGACCACGAAGCGCGCGGCCCCCCGGTCGGGGCTCCCGGGGGTGGGGATGGTGTACTCCCGGTACCAGCCGTACTCCTGCGGGGGGAAGCAGGCGCTCGCGGTTGCCGAACACCTGCCCATCCTGGCGGTAGGCGAAGGGGCCCCCGGCATCGACGAGTTCGTAGGTCCGTTGGGCCTGCGGCGGAAGATCCGTGAGGGCCACAGTGGGCAGGCCACTGCTGCCAACAGTGGACTGGGCGTTCGAGGTGGTGGAGGTAGCCGCCGAACAGCCCGCCAGCAGCAGCATGGCGCCCAGAACCGCGACGAGGATACGCCTCACACTGCCCCCAGGAACCGTTCCAGACCGCTGCGCAGGGTCGCCATCCGCTGCGCAGCCCGAACCGCATCGGCGGTCGCATCCCCGGTGTTCTCGACGACCTCGAGGTACACCTTCAACTTGGCCTCGGTGCCGCTGGGCCGGGCCACGACGCGCCCACCGCCTCGCAGGGTGAGCCGCAGCCCCTCGGTGGGGGGCAGGCCGGTCAACGTGGAGTCCATCAGGTCGGTGACGGCGTCGAGGTCCGCGATCGCTGCGCCGGGATCGGCAGCCAGGGCAGCCAGGGCGCGGTCCCGGTCGGACAGGTCCTGCACCCGAATGCTGATCTGATCGGTCAGGTACACCCCGTGCTCGGCGGCCAGATCGGCCAGGAGGCTGCCGATGGTGCGGCCCTGACGTTGCAGCCATGCGGCGAGTTCCAGCATCCGCACCGAAGCGCTGATGCCGTCCTTGTCGCGTACCGCTGCCGGGTCGACGCAGTAGCCGAGGGCCTCCTCGTAACCGAAGACGATGTCATCGGGACGGGTGATCCATTTGAAGCCGGTGAGTGTCTGCCGGAAGCGCAGACCGGCGGCCGCCGCGATGGAGCCCAGCATGTCGCTGGACACGATGGTGGTGACCAGGCTGCCCTCGACCGGGCCCCTGGTGGCGGTCCACCAGCCCAGCAGGGCGCCGACCTCGTCGCCGCGCAACATCCGAAACGAGGTGCCGTCGGCAATGCCCACTGCGCACCGATCCGCATCGGGGTCATTGGCGATGATCAGGTCGGCTCCGATCCCGGTCGCGGCCGCCAAGGACAAGTCCATCGCCCCCGGCTCCTCGGGATTGGGGAAGGCGACGGTGGGGAAGGCCGGGTCGGGCTCGAACTGCTCTGCGACCGGGTGCAGATCCACGAAACCCAGCCGCTGGCACACCGTTTCGAACAACCCGCCGCCGACCCCGTGCATCGCCGAGTAGACGACCCGTAGCCGGGCGCCCTCGGTGTGTGCGGGGGCGGCCAGGGCGCACACCCGCGTCAGGTACTCCTCGACGACGCTCTCGTCCAGAACCGTCCAGGAGTCGGACTGCGGGATCTGATCGTAGGAGGGTTGCGCCGCGATGCGGGCTGCGATCTGCGCGTCCGCCGGTGACACGATCTGCATCCCGTCACCGAGGTACACCTTGTAGCCGTTGTCCTGCGGCGGGTTGTGGCTGGCGGTGACGACCACACCGGCATCCGCGCCGCGGGCCTTGATCGCGTAGGCAAGCACCGGAGTCGGGAGTCTGCGGGGCAGCACTTCCGCGCGCAGTCCGGCCGCCGCGGCGATGGCTGCGGTGAGTTCGGCGAAGGCCTGCGAGTTGCGGCGCGCGTCGTAGCCGATCACGATGCGCGAGCCGCCGGTGTCCTTGACGTACTGGGCCAGACCGGCCGCGGCCTTGGCCACGACGATGTGGTTCATCGACGCCGGTCCTGGCCCCAGCGGTCCGCGCAGCCCGGCTGTGCCGAATGTGAGGGGTCCGGCGAAGGCGACGGCAAGGCGCTCTGTGTCGTTGGCATCGATCCAGGCCTGCAATTCGGCGCGGGTCTGGGGGTCGGGGTCCTCCGCCAGCCACGCGGCAGCGGCTGTCAGCAGGTCGCTCATAGTCGCTCCAGGATGCTGGCGAGCAAGTCGGACAGTCGCGTGGCGGCGTCCCTGCCGGCCTGCAACACCTCGGCGTGGTGCAGTGCTTCTCCGGTCAGCCCGGCCGCGGCATTGGTCACCAGCGACAGTCCCAGCACCTCCAGGCCTGCGGATTTGGCGGCGATGGCTTCCAGCGCGGTCGACATGCCGACCAGGTCCGCGCCCAGGATGCCGGCCATCCGGACCTCCGCGGGGGTCTCATATTGCGGCCCCGTGAACTGCGCGTAGACCCCCTCGTCGAGGGTCGGATCGACGGATTTCGCGATGTCGCGAAGGCGCCAGGAGTAGGTGTCGGTCAGGTCCACGAAGTCGGCCCCGGTCAGAGGGGTGCGGGCCGTGAGATTGAGATGATCGCTGATGAGTACCGGTGTCCCCGGTGGCCAGTTCGGGTTCAAGCCCCCGCAGCCGTTGGTGAGTACCAGCGTCGAGCACCCGCTGGCTGCCGCGGTTCGCACCCCGTGGACCACCGCATCCACACCCCGGCCCTCGTAGAAGTGGGTGCGTCCAGCGAAGAAGAGCACCTGCTTGTCATTGACAGTGCTGCTGACCAGATGACCGGAGTGCCCGACCACCGCTGAGGCGGTGAATCCCGGGATGTCGGCGTACGAAATCTGCGCCGTGACGGGGAAACGGTCGATGGCGCCACCCCAGCCGCTGCCGAGCACCACCGCGATGTCGTGCTGCGGCTTTCCGGTGGTCTCGGCAATGACGTGGGCAGCTTGGGAGGCGAGTTCCTGGGGGCTGGTCACACTTGCCAGCCTATTGAACGAGGCTGCGTTTCGGGTAGCCCTTGGCTTCTTGGCTGCGATGGCCAGATCGCGGCACGCGTCAACGAAAGAGGTGCGACCGGCTTCAGGGGCCGACGGAGGCGCACGGCCGCGTGCGCAGGTCCCGGACATAGTCCTCCGGCGCCCCGGCCTTCTCCGCAGCCTCGGCGATCAGGCCCAGATACCGCGCCGACGGCAGGCCGCCCTCGTAGCCGTTGAGCACGTACAGCCACGCGACCTGTTCTCCGTCGAGGGTCTGCACCCGCACCCGGATCTTGGTGTAGATACCGAGTTCGGTGCCTTCCCACTGATCCATGAGGTGTTCGTCGAGTCGGTTGACGTCGTAGAGCATGACGAAGACCTGATGGTCCGGGTCCTCGACCACGGTAGCCAGCGCACCCTCCCAGCTCAGGTCCTCGCCACCGAACGTGAGCCGCCACCCTGACAACCAGCCCGCCCCGGCCGCGGGGGAATGGGGGGCGATCTCCAGCATGCGATCAGGGTCGAGGCTGGATCCGTAGGCCGCATACAAGGTCACAACGGTCAGGGTAGCGTCACCTCGCGTTCAGGTGAACCCGCGCCGACCCGGTCGCGGCGTCAGCAGGGAACAACCTGGCTCCCCGCTGTGTTGGGGACGGCATGGAGCCACCGCTGCCCACCCTGCTGGAACCGCGCGACGTGCCGTTGGGTGGGCCGCGGGCCATGACCGTGCGCCGGACGCTGCCGCACAAGCGCATCCGGACGGTCGGTGCCTGGTGTTTCGTGGACCACTACGGCCCGGACAGCACCCCCATGGTGGTCCCGCCCCATCCGCACATCGGGTTGCAGACGGTCTCCTGGCTGCTGGCCGGCGAGGTGGAGCACCGCGACAGCGTCGGCTCGTTGGCGCGGGTCAGGCCCGGCGAGTTGAACATCATGACCGCCGGTCACGGCATCACCCACTCCGAGGACAGCGTCTGCGATGGGCCGCTGCACGGGGTCCAGCTGTGGGTGGCGCTGCCGGGCAGCCGAGCGGGACCGGCCACCAGCCTTCGCCCACCACCCCGAACTGCCCGGCCACGAGCAGGTGCGCGTGCTGGTGGGGCGGTTCGACGGGCTGACATCGCCTGCCCAGGTGTACTCCCCGCTGGTCGGCGCCCAGGTGTCCGGGCGGATGGAGGTGGCGATCGAACCCGATTTTGAGTACGCGGTGCTGGCGGTGACCGGTGACGCCCTGGTCAACGGCTACCCGGTGCCACACGGCGCCCTGCAGTACCTGGGGTGGGGTCAGGATCGGCTCATGCTGGACACCGGAGTCGCTCTGGTGCTGGGCGGTCAGCCACTGGCCGAGGACCTGCTGATGTGGTGGAACTTCGTGGGCCGCACGCACGATGAGATCGTTGAGGCCCGCGAGCAATACGCGCGGCACGACCGGCGCTTCGGCCCCGTCGCGGGCGACGACCGGCCGTTCCTGCCGGCGCCAGCGATGCCGAATGTCCGCCTGCGCCCGCGCCCCGGCCGCTGAGGGCTCAATCCGACAAGAGGTCCCCGTACTCCTGCAGGCGGGCCATGGTCTCGGTGAACAGGAACTGCTCGGTGAGCCCGCTTCGAACCTCGTCCCAGGTCACCGGGGTGGCCGCGAACGGCAGATCCTTGCCGCGCAGTGAGTAGGGGGTGATGGTCGTCTTCGCGGCGTTGTTCTGACTCCAGTCGATGAATACCCGGTGGGTGCGGCGGGCCTTGGTCATGGTGGCGACGATCCGATCGCCGTGTTTGTTGGACAGCTCCATAGCCATGGCCCGGGCGTACCCCATGACGGCCTCGGAGTCCATGGGTTCCGGGAAGGGTACGTACAACTGCATGCCCTTGGACCCGCTGGTGACCGCGTACGCCGTCAGCCCGTCCGTGCGTAGGTACTCGTCGACGAGAAGGGCCACGCTGCAGCACTCGGGCAACCCCGTACCGACCCCAGGATCGAGGTCGACCACCATGCGGTCGGCCTTGCCCAGGTCACGCCATTGCGGCGTGTGCAGTTCCAAGCCGTTGTTCTGCGCTGACCAGACCAGCGCCGGCACCTCGTTGTAGACCGGGTACTGGATGGAGTTGACGACCATTGTCGGCACCCATTCCGGCATGCCCTCCGGCGCGTTCTTCTCGAAGAAGGACTGCTGGCCCACCCCGTGCGGGAACCGGATCCGCGTAACGGGTCTGCCCTGCGTCTGCCGGACCAGCGCCGGTCCGACAGTCGCGTAGTAGTCGATGACCTGGCTCTTGGAGATCCCGAGACGGGGATACATGACCTTCGTCAGGTTCGTCAGCCGAATCTGCCGGCCAGCCACCTGCGCGATGATCGCCGACATACCTCCACGGTAGTAACCGCCGCGGGAATGGGGAAGCCTATCCCTGCGGCACTGGCATGAACACTGCGTTACAGAGCATGCTTAGGAGGTGCGTGCGATATGGAAGGGTGCCATCTCCTTCGGGCTGGTGACCGTACCCGTGAAGGCCTATACGGCAACTGAGGACCACGACGTGCGGTTCCATCAGGTCCATGCCCTTGACAACGGCCGGGTGAAGTACAACCGCGTGTGCCGGGAGTGCGGCAACACCCTGGAACTGTCCGAGATCTCCAAGGGATATCAGGTGCCCAACGGCCCGGTCGTCGTGCTTGACGAACAGGACTTCGCGAACCTGCCCGTCACTGCGTCCAAGGAGATCGATGTGGTGGAGTTCGTGCCCACCGCGCAGGTCGACCCGGTCCGCTTCGACAAGTCCTACCTGCTCGAACCGGACCGGCAGTCGCTCAAGCCGTACGTGCTGCTGCGGCAGACCCTGGCGGACACGGAACTGACGGCGGTCGTCAAGGTGAGCCTGCGGTCCAAACAGCAACTCGGCGTCCTGCGGGTCCGCGAAGATGTGCTCATGTTGCAGACGATGCTGTGGCCCGACGAGGTGCGCCCGGCCCATTTCGACATCCTCGACCAGCAGGTGGATGTGCGGCCGCAGGAGTTGCAGATGGCCGCCTCCCTGGTGGAGTCGCTGTCCGGGGACTTCGACCCCAGCCAGTACCACGACGAGTACCGCGAGCAACTCTTGTCGATGATCGACGCGAAGGTGAGCGGCGGCGACGGTGTGGTCGCCAGTGCGCCCGCCACCGACGATGGCGCAGAGGTCGTGGACCTGCTCACCGCCTTGCGCGAGTCGCTGGCGCGGGCAGGCGCCAAGGAGCCCGAGGCGGCGAAGGCGCCGGCTCGTAAGACTGCGGCAAAGAAGCCTGCGGCCAAGGCGGCGCCGGCCAAGAAGGCGCCCGCAAAGAAGGCCGCTGCCAAGAAGGCGCCCGCTCAAAAGACGACAGCGGCCAAGAAGGCCCCCGCGAAGCGCACGCGGAAGACGGCCTGATGGCCAAACGGATCGTGATCCTGGGCGGCGGCCCGGGTGGATATGAAGCGGCTCTGGTGGCAGCCCAGTTCGGTGCTGAGGTGACCGTCATCGAGTCCGGTGGGATCGGCGGCGCGGCGGTGCTCACCGACTGCGTCCCCAGCAAGACCCTGATCGCGACCGCCGACCGGGTGGGCCGCACGAACGTCTCGGGTCAGCTCGGTGTGCGCGTTGCGGGGGAGATCCCGCACCGGGGCACGGTCAGTGTGGACTTCGCGATGCTCAACCGTCGTGTGCTCGACCTGGCTCAGGCGCAGAGCGAGGACATCGCCGGACGGTTGCGGGATGCCGGCGTGACGATCATCGAGGGGCACGGCCGGCTGGTTGCTGCCGACAAGGTCGCGGTGGGCGATGAAGTGATCGCGGCCGACGTCATCCTGCTGGCAACCGGGGCGCGTCCCCGGGAGTTGCCCGGCGCCCTTCCGGACGGCGAACGGATCCTCACCTGGCAGCAGTTGTACGACCTGTCCGAACTGCCGCAGCGCCTGATCGTCGTCGGGTCTGGGGTGACGGGAGCCGAGTTCGCCAATGCCTACACCGGTCTGGGCAGCTCGGTCGTACTGGTCTCGTCGCGCGAACGGGTGCTTCCGACCCAAGACCCCGATGCTGCTGAGGTCCTTGAAGAGGTGTTGCAGAACCGGGGCATGGAGTTGGTTGCGCGCAGCCGTGCCGAGGCGGTGGAGCGCACAGCCGACGGTGTCGTGGTGCGGCTGTCCGACGGTCAAGAGCTGACGGGCACCCACTGCCTGATGGCGGTGGGCGCGGTGCCCAACACGCAGGATCTGGGACTGTCCGAGGTCGGCGTGGACCTCGACCATGGCTACATCGTGGTCGACAAGGTCTCCCGCACGACCGTCAACGGCATCTACGCCGCGGGTGACTGCACGGGGGTGCTACCCCTGGCGAATGTCGCCGCGATGCAGGGCCGCATCGCCATGTGGCATGCCCTGGGGGAGGCCGTCTCACCGCTGAACCTGAAGGTCGTCTCCTCGAATGTGTTCACTGATCCGCAGATCGCGGCCGTGGGTGTGAGCCAGGCCGAGGTGGATTCGGGCGTGGCGCGCGCGCACGGCATCAAACTGCCGCTGGCCACCAATGCCCGGGCCAAGATGCAGGGCGTGGACGAGGGCTTCGTCAAGATCTTCTGCCGGGTCTCCGGCACCGTCGTGGGTGCGGTGGTCGTGGCGCCCAACGCCAGCGAACTCATCTACTCCTTGGCGCTGGCCGTGGATCTGGGCCTGAACGTGGACGACCTCGCGACCACATTCACGGTCTATCCGTCGCTGTCCGGGTCGATCGCGGAGGCAGCACGGCGGTTGCACACCGTCGACTGAGGGCGGGCGTTACCAGCCGCCGAAATCGCCGCCGCCACCGAAGTCTCCGCCCCCGCCGAAGTCACCACCGCCAAAACCGCCGCCACCGAAGTCACCGCCGCCGTAGGAGTCGCCGCCTCCGCCGCCGGAATAGTCGCCGCCGCCGTACATTCCCATGCCCATGCCGCCGAACATCATGTTGCCGAGCATCGTGCCCACCAGGACGGTGCTGAAGAGATCCATACCGCTGTTGTTGTAGTACCCGCTGGCGTAGCCGCCATATTGCGGCCCCGCCTGCCAGTAGGGAGCCTGGCCCCCGTTGGCTGCCGGCACCATCCGCACATCCGGGTCGTACCCGTCCTCGATGGTGGCTGCGCAGGCCGCGCAAACCGGGACGTCGCGCGGCGCCGCGGTGCCCGCCGGCATGTATGACACGTCCTTGACGCTCAGCCCGTGGCGAGGATCGATGAAACACGGCGGGCGGCGTTCCGGCAGGGCCTCACCGGCAAGTCGCGCCTTCACGCAGGCCACCCGGAACCGGCCCTCGTCGAGAGCCTGGGTGACGGTGGCCGCTTCGGCCGGGTTCCGCATGCTTTCGGACGCCTTCTTCGCCGCCTCGTACTGGTCGAGGGCCGCCATCCAGTCGGCGAGATTCTCCTCGCTGGTGATCGCATTGGAGTCGACGGAGTTCAGACTCTCTCCGAAGGCAGTGATGTCCTCATCGAGGGTCTGGCGCACCTGGGCGACTTGCAGCGCGTTGGTCTTGGCCTTGCGCCGTTTGCTCATCAGGACCAGACCACCCGCGCCAGCGGCCAAGGTGCCGAGCACCAGCACCGGGGCCAGCAGGGAGCCGCCGGACGATTCCGATGAGGAAGACGACGAACTCGTTCCGGTGGACACACCGGTCTGGACATTGGTGACGTACTGGGTCAGCACCGCGAACACCCCGTTGCTGCGCTGCTCGCGGAAGGCCGCGTTGGCAGCACCCGAGTCGGTGGCCCGGAACTCGTTGCCGACCACGGCAGCGTAGGTGCCGGGGTTGCCGTTCTCCTGCAGGAATAACACGACATCTTCGCTGGTACGGCTGCCCTTCGCCGCCGCGGGCAGGATCGCGACGTAGATGGACTCGTTGCCGATCTGGTCGCGCAACTGCTGGGCTTCGGCATCAGTCAGGGCGTTCTCCGCCTCCGGGTCGTTGTAGACCGGGTCGGTCTGCAACGAGGTCACCACGTCATCGACGGTGGTCGCCGACGCCGGTGCTGCCACCCACCCGACGAGTAAGAGCGCAATTAGTGCCAGTAGTACCCGTCGCATGGCCCGCCTCCAGGTGGTTAGTCCTTGATCTCGCAGAGAACTGTTCCTGTAGGAACTGTACTTCCGATTTCGGCATTCAGCCCAGTCACCGTGCCGGATTTGTGCGCGTTGAGCGGCTGTTCCATCTTCATGGCCTCCAAAACGATGATCAGCTCGCCGGCTTCGACGCTCTGACCCTCCTCGACGGCCACCTTCACGATGGTGCCCTGCATGGGCGCGGTGAGGGAATCGCCGGACGCGCCACCGCCGGCGGCCTTCTTGCCACGTTTCGTCGGACGTTTGCCCCCGGTCGCCGGGGCTGCAGCCCCCACGCTCAGAGCGGCGGGCAAGGTCACCTCGATGCGTTTGCCGCCGACCTCGACAGTCACCGCCTGCCGCTGCGCGTCGGCCTCCTCGGCGTTCTCAGTGCCGGTGTACGCCGGGATCTGGTTGTCGAAGGAGGTCTCGATCCAGCGCGTGTGCACGGTGAAGGGAGACTTCGGGTCCAGCGGGGCGAAGGCCGGGTCACTCACGACCACCCGGTGGAACGTCAGCGCCGTGGCGATGCCCTCCACCTCGAATTCCGCCAGGGCGCGTCGGGACCGCTCGATCGCCTGCTGGCGATCCGCGCCGGTGATGATGAGCTTGGCCAGCAGGGAGTCGAAGTTGCCGCCGATGACGTCGCCGGTGGTGAACCCGGCGTCGAGCCGCACGCCCGGACCGGACGGTGGCTTCCACACGGTCAGCACGCCGGGTGCCGGCAGGAAGTTGCGTCCCGGGTCCTCGCCGTTGATGCGGAACTCGATGCTGTGCCCACGCAGTTCGGGGTCGTCGAAGCCGAGCTCTTCCCCGTCGGCGATGCGGAACTGCTCGCGGACCAGATCGATGCCCGACACCTCTTCGGTGACGGGGTGCTCGACCTGCAGTCGCGTGTTCACCTCGAGGAAGGAGATGGTGCCGTCCTCACCGACCAGGAACTCGCAGGTGCCGGCGCCGACGTAGCCGGCCTCCTTGACGATGGCCTTCGAAGCGCGGTACAGCTCGGCCACCTGCGCCTCGCTGAGGAACGGCGCGGGGGCCTCTTCCACGAGCTTCTGGTGGCGGCGCTGCAACGAGCAGTCGCGGGTGCTGACGACCACCACATTGCCGTGGATGTCGGCCAGGACCTGGGTCTCCACGTGCCGGGGGTTGTCCAGGTACCGCTCCACGAAGCATTCACCGCGACCGAATGCGGCCACGGCCTCGCGGACGGCGGAGTCATACAGTTCGGGGATCTCTTCGAGCGTGCGCGCGACCTTCAGACCGCGGCCACCGCCACCGAAGGCGGCCTTGATCGCGACGGGAAGACCGTTGGACTCGGCGAACTCGACCACCTCGGCCGAGCCGGAAACCGGGTCGGAGGTGCCCGCGACCAGCGGGGCACCTGCGCGCTCCGCGATGTGCCGTGCCGACACCTTGTCGCCCAGCGATCGGATCGCCGAAGGAGGCGGACCGATCCAGATCAGCCCGGCGTCGATGACCGCCTGGGCGAACTCGGCATTCTCGCTCAGGAAGCCGTAGCCGGGGTGCACGGCGTCGGCGCCGCTGCGCTTGGCCACGTCGAGCAGTTTGTCGATGACCAGATAGGTCTCCGCGGCGGTGTCACCGTCCAAGGAGTAGGCCTCATCGGCGGCCTTGACATGCTGGGCGTCGCGGTCGGAGTTGGCGTAGACCGCCACACTGGCGAGCCCGGCATCGCGGCAGGCCCGCGCAACTCGGATGGCGATTTCTCCACGGTTGGCAATCAGGACTTTACGCACCCTTTGAGTCTAGGGGCCCGCGGTTTGCCCGTGGCCACGGGTCTGTGAGGAGCGCGTCGGCGAGCGTGGCGCGGGTGCATGCCTACCCTGGCACCATGCGTCTGATCCTCGCCTCCGCGTCCCCGTCCCGCCTGCGACTTCTGCGCGCGGCCGGGATCGAGCCGGAGGTCATCGTGAGTGGCGTCGACGAGGAGATCCTCACTGCAGCGATGCCCGATGCCGGACCGGAGGAGGTGGCACGGGTCCTGGCGCAGGCCAAGGCCCGCGATGTCGCCGCGCAGCATCCGGGCAGGCTGGTGCTGGGGGCCGATTCCGTGCTCGACGTGGACGGCCGGAGTCTCGGCAAACCCGGAACGGCCCAGGTGGCCACCGCGCGTTGGCATGAGATCCGGGGCAGGTCGGCCGCGTTGATCACCGGCCATTGTCTGATCCACCCCGGCGGCGAGGAGGTGGCCAGTGCCCGCACGGTGGTGCACTTCGCCTTTCCCGACGACGCCGAGATCGCGGCCTACGTGGCCACCGGCGAGCCGCTGCAGGTGGCCGGTGGGTTCACCCTCGATGGGTATGGGTCGGCGTTCGTGCGCCGGATCGAGGGGGACCCGGCCAATGTCATCGGCCTCGGGATCCCGCTGCTGCGCGACATGGTGCGCCGGGCGGGGCTTTCGTGGCCGGATCTGTGGACCTGACCAGGAATCTACCCGGCGGGTCCAGCGACCGGCCCGTTTCGTATGGTGACGCCGGCACTGCCCGATTTCTTCACCACATCTGGTTGAGAATTGGCCGCTCCAAGATCGTGCCCAACCAGTGACGCGCCGTGAAGAGGACATTTCGGACAGGTAGTGCGGCGTGTCTGTCCACATCTGGTTGATCTTGGTTGAAAGCCAACCAGATGTGGTCGATGACGGACCGAGAAGACACCCAAGGACGCTCTCGAACACCCCTCACGCTCATGTCTGCCAAGAGCTCCCAGCAGACCTGCGGGCCACCCGCCACAACGACGCCACCCCCACCCGACGCCGCGCTCAACCCCGACCCCGGAATCGCCAGCCAACCGCACCATGCCCACGAACTACGCCTGGTCCTACCCGGCACCACATCTACACCCTAGCCCGCCGACGACAGTGAACCAGCGACCTCGACACACCCAACACCCGGCCCTGCCGAAGCGCCAGTTACGCCGCCGGTCCGGCGACCAGCCGACCGTCGCGTGCCTCAAGGCACAAGCCGTTGTGCAGCACGGATTCACCGTCGTACTCCACAGGGACCTCGACGTCGTCCCAGGCCGCGATGACCGGTCCCGGGGCGGGGATCGGCAGGGTGGGCTCCATCATCTCGACCAGCGGATAGCGATCCTCACCCACAAGTACCTCCAGTCGGGGCGAGCGTACCGACACCCACTCCGGCCGGCAGACCACCCGCACGCCGCGGGCTACGACGCGCTTGGCGCGCACCCGCACTCCGACGATGTCATCGACGACGACGGGACCGATGAACCAGTGGCCGTTGACTCGCTCAGTGGGCACCACGCCTTCCAGTCGCGCCTGCGCGAGGGCGACGGACAGTTCGGGTTCTCGCAGGCGCGCCGTGCGGGAGGCGAGTCGGGGCCAGGCGGCCAGCGTGGCCTCGAGGTCGACGGGGATGAACTGCTCGACGATGCTGGCGGTTCCCAGCACCCAGCCGCGCTGGCGCTCCTCGGTCATCCGGGGCAGGTAGTTCGGCCCCAGGTAGCGCAGCAGTTTGCGCCGGTACATGTCCAGATTGATCTCATCGGCGAGTGGGCCGGGCAACTGGCGCACCGAGCGCATGATGCTGGCCACGCTGTGGGCGTGCGCGGCCGGGTCGCGCGGCGAGTAGGAGATGTTGGTTCCCTCGCGGCCCATCCAGTGGTAGCCGAGGCGTTCCCCGAAGCGGCTGATGCGGCCGCCGCCGACGTAGGCCTGGGCGACGAGTTGCCCATCCTCCAACGGCACCTTCTCCTCGGTGAACCGCAGGCCGAGACCCTCGAAGTAGGAGCGCCGGAACAACTTGTGCGGAGTCAGGGACGTGAACGCCTCCCGCAGGTCCAGGTCCACGTCATTGCGCAGCACCGGCTCCCGGGAACTCCAGGCATGGGTGTCGGCGGCGACCGCTGGTATCACCACGTCACTGCTGTGCTCATCGGCGAAGCCCACGAGGTCGGACAGCAGCGTTGGCTCACACCAGTCGTCGGCGTCGGCGAAGAAGAGGTAGCGGCTGTCGCTGGCGGCGATCCCCACGTTGCGGGGCCGCCCGGGCCAACCGGAATTGACCTGATGGATGACGTGGAAGCGCGGGTCGCTGCTGACCACCTCGTCGCACAGGCGTTCACAGCCGTCGGTGGACCCGTCATCGATGAGCCAGACATCAAACGAGGGACTCGTCTGGCGGCGCAACGAGGCGATCAGCTCAGGCAGGTACGGCCCCTTGTTGAAAACCGGGACGATGACGCTGACATCGACCACTAGCGCGGCAACCCCGAGGCGTACCAGGCCCCTGGTCCACCGGCCACGGTGGTGCGCAGACCGGGCCGTGCCCAGTTGGACCTCACCGAGCTGGGTGCAGGGGAGCCCGGCGCGCTGGCGGCCGCCGTGAGCAAGGAGATGACGACGGCGAGTTCCTCGTCGCTGGGCGCGCCGTGCACGACCTCGAACTGGGCGTTCACAGCGGGATGTTCCCGTGCTTCTTCGGCGGCAGCACCTGCCGCTTGTTCTGCAGGGCACGCAACGCCTTGACGATCTCGATGCGGGTCTCGTGCGGCATGATCACCCGGTCCACGTACCCGCGGTCGGCCGCGAGGTACGGATTGGCAAGGGTGTTGTCGTACTCCGCGATCAGGCGGGCCCGTTCCGCCTCGGGGTCCGTCGCGGCGGCGACCTCCTTGCGGTACAGGATGTTCACCGCACCCTGGGCGCCCATGACCGCGATCTGGCCGGTCGGCCAGGACAGTTCGACGTCGGCGCCGAGGTGCTTGGAGCCCATGACCACGTACGCCCCTCCGTAGGCCTTGCGCGTGATCACAGTGATCTTGGGGACGGTGGCCTCACCGTAGGCGTAGATGAGTTTCGCGCCGCGCCGGATGATGCCGTTCCACTCCTGGTCGGTGCCGGGCAGGAAGCCGGGTACATCGACGAAGGTGAGCACCGGGACATTGAAGGCGTCGCAGGTGCGCACGAAGCGGGAGGCCTTCTCACTGGCATCGATGTCCAGGGTGCCGGCGTACTGCATCGGCTGGTTGGCGACCACGCCGACGCTGCGGCCCTCCACCCGGCCGAAGCCGATGACCATGTTGGGTGCCCACAGCGGCTGCACCTCGAGGAACTCGCCGTCGTCCAGGACACCTTCGATCACCGTGTGGATGTCGTAGGGCTGGTTCGGGGAATCCGGGATGAGGGTGTCGAGGCTGCGATCCTCATCGGTCACCTCGAGGGTGGCCGGGTTGTCGAAGATCGGAGCAGGATCGAGGTTGTTACTGGGCAGGTAGCTCAGCAGGTTCTTGACGATGTCCAACGCGTCCTGCTCGTCGCTGCCCATCATGTGGGCCACACCCGACTTCGAGTTGTGGGTGCGCGCACCGCCGAGCTCCTCGAACTCCACGTCTTCGCCGGTGACGGTCTTGATGACGTCGGGGCCGGTGATGAACATGTGGGAGGTCTTGTCGACCATCACGGTGAAGTCGGTGATGGCCGGGGAGTACACCGCGCCGCCCGCACACGGCCCCATGATCAGGGAGATCTGAGGCACCACACCGGAGGCGTGGACGTTGCGCAGGAAGATCTCGCCGTACAACCCGAGGCTGACGACGCCCTCCTGGATGCGGGCGCCGCCGGAGTCGTTGATGCCGATGACCGGCACACCCGTGGCCATGGCCATGTCCATCACTTTGACGATCTTCTCGCCGAAGACCTCGCCGAGGGAGCCGCCGAACACGGTGAAGTCCTGGGCGAACACGCAGACCGGCCGGCCATCGATGGTGCCGTACCCGGTGACCACGCCGTCGCCGTAGGGGCGGGTCTTCTCGAGACCGAAGTTGTTGGAGCGGTGGCGCGCGAGTTCGTCCATCTCGACGAACGACCCGTCGTCCATGAGCCACTCGATGCGCTCGCGGGCGGTCATCTTGCCCTTGGCATGCTGCTTGTCGATGCCCCGCTGCCCGCCGGCGACCGCTGCGACCTCCCGCCGGGCGGCCAGGTCTGCCAGCTTCCCGGCGGTGGTGGTGAGGTCTGGAGTGGGTTCTGCCGATTGGGCGCTCATGAGGCAAACGGTAGCAACGCCGGCTCCCGACGACTGCTGAGGCCACGTGTGCTGCCCCGTCGGCACTACCGCCGGGGCGCCGGTCGGATCTACGCTGGCGCTCATGAGTGCCAGCGATATCGCCGCCCGTCTGGGGTGGACCCTGCAGACTGGTGGAGTCCACCGGATCCACGAACGCCGATCTGCTCGCCCGCTCCGGCCACGGGCTGGTCCTCGTCGCCCGCGAGCAGACCGCCGGCCGTGGCCGCCTGGACCGGCACTGGGTCAGCGCACCTGGGGACGGCTTGACGTTCAGCGTGCGGTTGCAGGTGCCGTCGGTGGTCAGCGCCTGGGGGTGGGTGCCCCTGATGGCGGGTTTGGCCACCGCGGATGCGGTGTGGGCGACCGGTGCCCAGGGGATCGCGGTCAAGTGGCCCAATGACGTGGTGGGTGGACAGGGCAAACTCGCCGGAATCCTTTCGCAGCGCGATGGGGACGCGGTGATCATCGGGATCGGGATCAACCTGACCTTTGCCGGCGAACGCCCGGATCCGAATGCGGTCAGCGTGGCCGAACTCGGTGGTTCGCCCGACGCCGACGCCGTGCTCGCAGCAGTCCTTGAGAACGTGTCCCGCTGGTGGGAACGGTTCGTGGCCGCCGGTGGAGACGCGCGGCGATCGGGCCTGGCCGCCGCCTACTCGGACAAGTGTGTGTCGGTCGGTGTCGACGTTCACGTCACTGGCGTTGATAGAACCTGGACCGGGCACGCCGAGGGGATCGATGACCAGGGACGGCTGATGGTCTTCGACGGTGTCGAAGTCGTGCCGGTATCAGCGGGGGATGTCACCCTGCGGACATAGCGGTGGGGTCACGCGCAGTTTGTTCCGGGTGCAAAACGTGGCACGATCAGAGCCATGGCGTACCCCACCAAACTCCTCGGCAACGATGAACAGGTCCAGTTCGAACTGCGACCGGCCTGGAAGACGCTGATCTGGCCGATCATCTGGTTCATCATCATCGTCGGGCTGTTCGGTTTCCTCATGGGCAAGGTGCGTTCCTGGTTCGACGGTGTCACCGGCGACATCATGATGTGGGGTCTGGTGTTCGTGGCACTTGTGGCCCTGGTGGTCCTGGTGATCCGCCCCGTGCTGTTCTGGTGGACCACGCAGTACGTCTTCACCAATCGCCGCATCATCATCCGCACCGGGATCGTTGCCCGCCGCGGCCGCGACATGCCCTTGAGCAAGGTCAACGATGTCTCGTTCGACCACAGCGTCTGGGAGCGGCTGCTGAACTGCGGCACCCTCATGATCGAAAGCGCTGCCGAGAACGGGCAACTCATCATCGAGAACATCCCGGACGTCGAGAACGTGCAGCGTGAGGTCTACCGTCTGCACGACGAGGACGACGCCTTCCGGCGGGCCCGCAGTTCGGGTGTCGATCCGAGTCCGCCGACCAACGAATCGTGACCCAGGAGAGTCTGCCCGAGGACGTCGGCAGGCAGATCACCGACATGCAGCAGCGTGTCCTGGGCGCGCCGTTGGAGTACACCCGGGAGCAGGTGGCCAGTGATGCCGCCGTCCCGCTGGAGGCAGCGCGGGTGTTGTGGCGTTCCATGGGTTACGCCGACGTGGGCGAGGCGGTGGCCTTCACCGGGCGGGACAAAGAGGCGCTGCACCGGATGCTGAACATGATCGAGGTGGGCAACCTCGACCCGGACACCGCCAACGACCTGACTCGGGCGCTCGGGCAGACCACGGCCCGGCTGGCCGACTGGCAGGTCAATGCCCTCGCCGGCCACTTGGAGCGCGAGGGTCTGATTGACCCGGTCGACGGTTTGGCGCCCGCGACGCTGGACGTGTTCGTCGACGAGTTGGAGAAACTGACACCGGACCTCGAGGCGCTGCTGCTCTATGTGTGGCGCCGTGCCCTGGCGACCACCGTCACCCGTGCCGCCGTGACCGGCAGTGGCTCCACCGATGGTGACGCCGGCGTGCTGACGGTGGGTTTCGCCGACATGGTCGGCTACACGCGGCTCTCGCGGCGCCTGCCGGAGGACGAGTTGGCCCGGCTGGTGCAACGTTTCGAGGCTGTGAG
Source organism: Candidatus Nanopelagicales bacterium (assembly GCA_037046735.1). GTDB lineage: Bacteria > Actinomycetota > Actinomycetes > S36-B12 > UBA10799 > JADKAV01. The sequence goes on from JBAOHC010000022.1 coordinate 158,400, forward strand.
CTCGGACATCGTCGCCGCTGGCGGGGGCCGACTGGTCAAGACGGTCGGCGACGAGGTGTTGTTCGTGGCCACGGCTGCCGATGAGGCCGCGGAGATCGCCCTGCGCCTGCATGAGACCCACGCCGAGGACGACAGCGTGCCCGAGATGCGCGTGGGTCTGGCCACCGGCCAGGTGCTCTCGCGCATGGGTGACGTGTTCGGCACGACTGTGAACCTGGCGAGCCGGCTCACCGCGATGGCCAAACCCGGAGGCTCCTTGGTCGACTCGGAGACCCGACTGCAGTTGGTCGAGGACGAGCGCTTCGCGTTGCGTGGCCAGCGCGGACGGCCCGTGCGCGGGTTCGGAGTGCTGCGGGCTTTCCAGCTCACCCGCGCCCCGGTGGACGACTGACCCCCCTACGCTGGGCGTGTGGAGGATCTGAACGCACTGTCTGAGCAGGTCAAGTCCGGAGGCGCGCAGAAGTACCACGCCGCCAACGCCCGTCGCGGCAAGATGTTCGCCCGCGACCGGATCGATCGGTTGGTGGACGTCGGCTCCTTCTGTGAGGACGGCATGTACGCCAACGTCAAGGCAGAGGGCCTGCCTGCCGACGGTGTGGTCACAGGTACAGCCACGATCGACGGCCGCCCCGTCGCGCTGATGGCCAATGACTCGACCGTGAAGGCTGGCTCCTGGGGGGCCCGCACGGTGGAGAAGATCATCCGGATCATCGAGGTGGCCTACACGACAGGTGTCCCGATGGTCTACCTCGTGGATTCGGCCGGAGCCCGGATCACCGATCAGGTGGACCTGTTCCCAGGTCGGCGTGGCGCTGGCAAGATCTTCCACACGCAGGTCCGGGCCAGTGGCGCGATCCCGCAGGTGTGCGCCTTGTTCGGGCCGTCGGCCGCCGGTGGTGCCTACATCCCGGCCTTCTGCGACATCGTGATCATGGTCGAGGGCAACGCCAGCATGTATCTGGCCAGCGACCGGATGGTGCAGATGGTCACCGGGGAGAAGACCACGCTGGAGGAGATGGGTGGCGCGCGGGTGCATTGTGCAGAGTCCGGGGTGGGGCACATGCTGGTCAAGAGCGAGTCCGATGCCCTGATCGGCGTGCGCAAGTACCTGTCCTACTTGCCGGCGAATTGGCGGGAAGGGGCGCCGTCGAAGGCGGCCAAAGAACCGCAGAGCGTGGATCTGCGCGCGCTGGTCCCGGCGTCCGAGCGGCAGGCGTTTGACATGGCCCGGTACATCCGCGGCCTGGTCGATGCCGATTCGTTCTTCGAGATCCATGCGTTGTGGGCCACCGAACTCATCGTCGGTTTCGCCCGCATGAACGGTGAGGTCGTCGGACTGGTGGCGAACAACTCCATGTCGAAGGGCGGGGCGCTGTTCGTCGACTCCGCGGACAAGGCCGCCCGTTTTGTGCAGTTGTGCGACGCGTTCAACGTCCCGCTGATCTTCCTGTCCGATGTGCCGGGGTTCATGGTCGGCACCCAGGTGGAGAAGCAGGGGATCATCCGCCATGGGGCCAAGATGATCACCGCGATCTCGGAGGCGACGGTGCCCAAGATCTGCGTGGTGGTGCGCAAGGCCTACGGCGCGGGTCTCTACGCGATGGCCGGACCCGGCTTCGACCCTGACGCGACGATCGCGCTGCCCAGCGCGAAGATCGCCGTCATGGGGGCGGAGGCTGCCGTGAATGCCGTCTACGCGAACAAGATCGCCGCACTGGAGACCGAGAACGAGAAGACCAAGTTCATCCTGGCCATGCGCGAGGAGTACGACAAGGACATCGACATCATGCGGTTGGCCTCAGAACTCGTCGTGGACGCGGTGATTGAACCCGAGCAGTTGCGCGCCGAGTTGGTCACGCGGATCGCCCGGGCCCGCAGCAAGGATCGCGCCTTCTCGGATCGCCGGCATGGGGTGACGCCGGTCTAGGCGGCCGTATCGGGCTCGGGCCGCCCGTATGGGGGCCGCCTTTGACAGGTTCGCCGGTTTCGTTCAGGTTCGCCGGTTCGGAACGGGCGCGTTTGAACGTTTGGGGCGAATGTGCGGGGTGGCCGGCCAGGTTCGCCGGTTCGGAACGACGCCCAGCGTGTTTGGGAGCCCGGGTCGCCAGGTTCGCCGGTTTCGTTCAGGTTCGCCGGTTCGGAAGGGGCGCGTTTGAACGTTTGGGGCGAATGTGCGGGGTGGGCGGCTAAGGGGGTTCAGGATCGCCTGTTGAACCGCATCACGGCTCAGACGATGGCCTCATCGGCGAGCACACGGTCGGGAACCTCGGGGAAGACCCACTTGCGGTAACTCCAGAATCGGAACAGGGTGCCCAAGCCCAGGCCGATGATGTTGGCGCTGATGTTGTCGGCCAGCGGGCTGGTGAGTCCAAGCGCGTAATGGCTGAACCACAGGACACTCAACGTGATCCCGAGCGCGATGCCGTTGAGGACGAAGAACAGCAGGTACTCACGCGCGACCCCGGTGCGGCCGCGATCGGAGAACGTCCAGATCCGGTTGCCGATGTAGGCCACCGTGGTGGCAACGATCACGGAGACGATCTTCGCGGTGAGGGGCTTGTCATACAGCGGCCCCTCGCCACCGGCGAAGCGCAGCAGGTTGAACAGGCCGACATCCACGACCAGGGCGACCAGGCCGACCACCCCGAATTTTGCGATCTGCTGCAGCAGCCCCTCGAAGCGCACCCAGAGCGATCGCGCAGCAACAAATCTCACGTGTCCAGACTACCCACCCAAGCCCCCAACTACGCTGGAGGCAACCGTGATGTTGCTCACCGCTGATGAAGGGCGCACCCCATGGACTCACGACTGACCCCCGAGCACGAGGCACTGCGCAAGACGGTCGAGGAATTCGCCCACGACGTGGTGGCGCCGGTGATCGGTGACTACTACATGCGCGGGGAGTTCCCGTACCCGATCGTCGAGCAGATGGCCCAGATGGGCCTGTTCGGTCTGCCCTTCCCCGAGGAGTACGGCGGGATGGGCGGGGACTACGTGGCGCTGTGCGTGGCGATCGAGGAACTTGCCCGGGTCGACTCCTCCGTGGCGATCACGCTGGAAGCGGGCGTGAGCCTGGGCGCGATGCCCATCTACCGGTTCGGCTCCGAGGAGCTCAAGGCCCAATGGTTGCCGCAGCTGACCTCGGGGCAGATGCTCGGCGCGTTCGGGCTGACCGAACCCGGCGCCGGCTCCGATGCCGGTGGGACCACGACCACCGCCGTGCTGGACGGCGACGAGTGGGTCATCAACGGCACCAAGGCGTTCATCACAAACTCCGGCACCGACATCACCGGGCTGATCACCGTGACCGCGGTGACCGGGGAGCGGCATGGCCGCAAGGAGATCTCCAGCATCCTGGTGCCGGCCGGGACACCCGGGCTGAGCATCGCCGCGCCGTACAAGAAGGTCGGATGGGACGCCTCCGACACCCATGAGGTGAACCTCGTGGACGTCCGGGTGGCGGCCGACAACCTCGTCGGGGAGCGCGGCCGCGGCTACGCGCAGTTCTTGAGCATCCTCGACGAGGGCCGCATCGCCATCGCAGCTCTGGCCACGGGGCTGGCGCAGGGGTGCGTGGATGAGTCGGTGCGGTACGCCCACGAGCGGGAGGCGTTCGGCAGGCCGATCGGCGCCAACCAGGCGGTGCAGTTCATGATCTCGGACATGCAGATGAGGGCTCACCTGTCCCGGCTGGCATGGCGCGATGCCGCCGGGCGGATGGAGCGCGGTGAGCCCTTCAAGCAGGAGGCCGCGATCGCCAAGCTGTTCACGTCCGAGGCGGCCATGGACAACGCCCGGGCCGCCACCCAGGTTCACGGTGGTTACGGCTTCATGCTGGAGTATCCGGCGGGCCGGTTCTACCGCGACGCGAAGATCCTGGAGATCGGCGAGGGCACCTCCGAGGTGCAGCGCATGCTGATCGCGCGAGATCTCGGGCTGCCCAGTGCCTGATCTGCCGGTCGGAACGCCCCGGGTCGGGATCATCGGGGGCGGACAGTTGGCGCGGATGAGTCAGCAACCTGCGATAGCGCTCGGCATTCAATTGCACGTCCTGGCCGACGCGCCGGGCGACTCGGCCGCTTTGGTCATTCCAGAGGTCAGTGTCGGCGCGGCCAGCGATGGTGAGGCGATCCTCGCGTTTGCTGACCACGTCGACGTGATCACTTTTGACCACGAACATGTGCCGCAGGAGATCATCCGCGCCTTGGAAGCGACCGGCCACGCGGTCTACCCGAGCTCAGACGCTCTGCTCTACGCCCAGGACAAGGCCGTGATGCGTCAGCGCCTGGGTGACGCAGGTTTCCCCATGCCCCACTGGTCGATCGCCGCATCGCCGGAGGACGTCGTCGCGTTCGACGCCCCATGGCCGAAGGTGCTCAAGGCGTCCAAAGGTGGCTACGACGGCAAAGGCGTGTGGCTCGTCGCTGATGACGCGGCGGCGCGCGAGGTCCTGTCCCACGATCTTGGTCCGGGCGCGGTCTGGATCGTGGAGGAGATGGTCGGCTTCACCCAGGAGATCGCGGTCCAGGTCGCCCGTTCTCCGCACGGCCAGGCGGTGGCATATCCGCCGGTGCGGACCGTGCAGTCCGACGGGATCTGCGTGGAGGTGGTCGCGCCGAGCGCCCCGCACAGCGTGAGCAGTGAGGAGGCTGAGGAACTCGCGCTGCTGGTGGCCAAGGAACTCGGGGTGGTGGGCATGCTGGCGGTGGAACTGTTCGACACCCCCAGCGGCCTGGTGATCAACGAACTCGCCATGCGGCCCCACAATTCGGGGCACTGGACTATCGATGGCGCGTACACCTCGCAGTTCGAGAACCATCTGCGGGCGGTGCTGGACCTGCCGCTGGGGGACCCCCGGCCCCGGCAGCCCGTCGCGGTCATGGCGAACATCCTCGGCGGCGATATCGAGGATCTGCACGTGGCGTTCAAACATGTGATGGCGCGCGATCCGGGGTTGAAGATCCACCTCTACGGCAAAGGTGTGCGGCCGGGACGCAAGGTCGGGCATGTCACGGCCCTCGGCAACGATGTGGACGCCCTGCGCGAACGGGCCCAGCACGCTGCCGACTACTTCCAAGGAGTGATCGATGAGTGAGGCCCGGGTAGCGGTGGTGATGGGCAGCGACTCGGACTGGCCGGTCATGTCGGCCGCCGTCGAGGCGTGCCGCGAGTTCGACGTCACGTGTTTTGCCGATGTGGTGTCTGCCCACCGGATGCCCGAGCAGATGCTGGACTTCGGGCGCACCGCACACACCCGCGGCTTCGAGGTGATCATCGCCGGCGCAGGTGGCGCGGCCCATCTGCCGGGCATGCTGGCCGCGGTCACGCCGCTGCCGGTGATCGGGGTGCCGGTGGCGCTCAAGGTGCTCGACGGAATGGATTCACTGCTGTCGATCGTGCAGATGCCCGCTGGTGTTCCCGTGGCTACAGTGGCCATCGGCAACGCCCGCAACGCGGGCCTGCTCGCGGTGCGCATCCTGGCCGCGAGTGACCCGATGTTGCAGGAGCGGATCGTTGCATTCCAAGCAGCGCTGCGGGACACCGCGGCGGCCAAGGGCGAGATCGTGCGAGAGGTGAACCGATGAGTGAAGACGGCGCGGCGTGCAGGCTGCCCGGGACCGGGCCAGCCCATGAGCAGGATCTGTACGGGTCCGACGACCTGGTGCGGGCTCTGCTGTCCGATGCGCAGGTCTGGTTCGTGGTGGGGCTGAGCACGAACCGGGCACGCGCCGCCTACGGGGTGGCTCGGCTGCTGATCAACAAGGGCAAGACGGTGGTGCCGATCCATCCCAAGGCCGAGGAGGTGCTGGGCCAGCGCGGTTATCGCAGTGTCACGCAGGCCGCAGCAGCAGTGGGCACGCCAGACGTCGTGGATTGCTTCGTCCGCTCGGAACTGGTCGGACCGGTCGTGGACGAGGCCATCGCGGTCGGCGCCGGGGCCGTCTGGATGCAACTTGATGTCATCGATGAGGACGCCGCCCGCCGCGCGCAGGCAGCCGGGCTGGACACCGTCATGGATCGCTGCCCAGCCGCGGAGTGGCCCCGGCTGGGCCCCTCGGCCTGACCATCACCCGCGTCGCGGTACGGCCGGGTCTGCTCATGAGCAGCAGGTCAGTCGACCGAGAAGGTCGGGGTGATCACCGCCCTGGCGATCGTGTTGGCCATGATCTGGAATCCCACCACAGCGGCCGGAGTCTCGGGGGTCAGATCCAGGTTGTCGACCCCGAGGGCATGCACTGCGAAGTAGTAGCGGTGTTCATGATCTCCGGGTGGCGGTGAGGCGCCCTGGTAGCCCGGCACCCCGTAGTCGGTGCGGAACTCGATGGTCCCGGCGGGCAGTCCTTCCGGGCTGGCCCCGCGCGGCAGGGAGGTGACGTCGGCGGGGATGTTGACGATCTGCCAGTGCCACCAGCCGCTCTGCGTGGGGGCGTCCGGATCGAAGCAGGTGATGGCGAAACTCTTGGTACCGGCGGGGAAACCCGACCAGGTCAGGTGAGGGGAGAGGTTGTCCCCGCCGGCGCTGGAGTGGACGTGGCGGGTGGCGGTCACGGCGCCGTCGAAGATGTCGCTGCTGGTCACCGTGAAGGAGGGGACCTCGGGCAGGGTCTCGAACGGTCCGGCCGGGCGATTACGTTGCAGATTCACGGTGACCAGTCTAAGTCGCCGATCAGCGCAGAGCGCGCGCCAAATGCGTCACTCACCGACGCGTTTGGCGCGCGGTCTGCCGTGCGAACAGGTCATCTCAGTCACACGCGGAAATCCCCCCTCGTACGATGGCCGTATGGACGATGTCTACCGCCTTCCCGAAGAACACCGTGAGCTCCAGCAGGCCGTGCGTGCGCTGGCCCAGGCCAAGATCGCACCCCGCGCCGCGGAGATCGATGAGACCGGTGAGTTCCCATGGGACGTGTACGAGGCGCTGGCGGCCAGCGGGTTCCACGCGATCCACATTCCGGAGGAATACGGCGGAAGTGGCGGGGACAACCTCGCATCCTGCATCGTGATCGAGGAGGTCGCGCGGGTCTGTGGTTCGTCCTCGCTGATCCCGGCAGTGAACAAACTCGGCACCACGCCCGTTCTCGTCGGGGGCGACGAGGCGATCAAGGCGCGCTATATGCCGGAGGTGGCCAGCGGGGAGGCGATGTTCTCCTACGCGCTGTCAGAGCCGGAAGCCGGGTCGGATGCCGCGAGCATGAAGAGCCGCGCTGTCCAGAAGGGTGACACCTGGGTACTCAACGGCGCCAAGCGCTGGATCACCGGCGCCGGCGTCTCGAAGTACTACACCGTGATGGCCTCCACCGACCCCGAGGCCGGCTCGCGCGGCATCAGCGCGTTTGTGGTGCACGCCGATGACCCGGGCTTCTCCCTCGGCGCCCTGGAGCGCAAGCTGGGCATCAAGGGCTCGCCGACCCGGGAACTGTATTTCGACAACGTGGAACTGCCCGCGGACCGCATGATCGGGGCCGAGGGCACGGGCTGGCTCACCGCGATGAAGACCCTGGACCTGACCCGGATCTGCATCGGTGCGCAGGCTGTCGGCCTCGCGCAGGGCGCACTGGACGTGGCCCTGGACTACGCCAAGGAGCGCAAGCAGTTCGGCAAGCCGATCGCGGACTTCCAGGCCATCCAGTTCATGCTGGCCGATGCCGCGATGCAGATCGAGGCGGCCCGGCAGTTGACCTACTTCGCTGCCGCCGCCGGTGAGCGCAAGGATGAGCGCACCACGTTCCTGGGCAGCGCGGCCAAGTGTCTGGCCTCCGACACCGCGATGAAGGTGACCACCGACGTGGTGCAGATCCTCGGCGGGTACGGATACGTCAAGGACTACGCGGCCGAGCGATTCATGCGCGATGCCAAGATCACCCAGATCTACGAGGGCACCAATCAGATCCAGCGCGTAGTGATGGCCCGCCAAATCCTGAAGTAGCCGCTCAGCCGCAGATGTCGTCCGCGGCGGTCTTGACCTTCTCCGGGGCGGACGGATCCTTCACCGAGACGGTGCGCAGGCCTGCGTAGTCACTGCCGATCGTCACCCTAAACGTTGAGCCGAGCCCCGGCACCTCGACGACCGCCGCGTCCGGCAGGGCCGCCCGCAGCGTCTGCAGCGAGACGTCGTAGCCCGGGTCGTACTCGATCGTCGTCTGGGTCAGCGTCGCGGGCAAGGGTGCGTATACCGAGTAGCCCGCGGTCTGGAAGTCCGCATATGCGTCCTCGGCGTCGGTGCCGAGCAACTGCACTGTGATCTGCTCGGGAGCCACATCGACCTTCGGCGCCGAGGCCTTCTCCGGGATCGGCTGATCGTTACGCAGCGCGGTGAAGATGTCGGATGCGCCGACCTCGTCCCACACGACGGCATTGCCGATCGCACCCATGGACCGCTCGCCCACCACCGGAACCGTGCGGAAGGTGACCTGCGACGGATTGACCTGCGCCAACCGGCGGGTCAGTTCCAGCACTTGGCCGTTGTCGAGATTGTTGTCCACCTTCATGTGGCTCAGGATCGCGGTCACGAAGGCGTTGGCCTGGGCGGGATTGAGCAGCACCGCCGAACTCGAGGCCTTGCGGACCATGGAGGCCACGAAACTCTGCTGGCGCTGCATCCGGCCGATGTCGGCCGTGGGGTCGAACTCCCGGGCGCGGACGTACGCCAAAGCGTCGCGGCCCTTCAACGTCGAGGTGCCGGCGGGCAGCGTCAGGCCGGACGGGGGGTCGTAGATCTCCGAGGGGCTGCAGACGTCGACACCCCCGAGGGCGTTGACCATCTTGACGAAGCCGGCGAAATTCACCTCGAGGTAGTGGTTGATCTGCATGCCGGTGAGGTCCTCGACGGTCTGCACCAGCAGCGGAGCGCCACCGAAGGCGTAGGCGCTGTTGAGCTTGCCCACCTCGGCGTCCTGCGCCACTCCGTCCTGATCGGTGTGGGCGGGGATCGTGGCCATCGAGTCGCGCGGCAGGCTCACCACACTCACCGACCCGTCGCGGCTGACATGGGCCAGCATCATGGTGTCCGTGCGCTGGCCGTAAACATCCCAGCCCGTGTGGTACTTGCGCACCTGCCTGTCGGACAGGCCCTCGCGGGAGTCCGAGCCGACGATGAGGAAGGTCAGCGGTTCACCGGCCCCCGGAACCCCCCGGTCGTCGCCGAACGCATCGATGCGTTGCACCTGTCCTGCATAGTGCCTCACAGTCGCCCACGCGGCACCGCTTCCCAACAGGATGACGGCGGCCAGAATTGTGGCAAGCAGGCGCGCGTAGCGGCGGAACTGCACGAAAAACACCCTTTCATCGACAACGGCTTCCACGGTAACCAGCCCGGAGGCGGATCTCGGGTAACCGTGGGACGCGCGTGTTGGTCCCGCATCCATGCCATCGGCGGCCCTCCCACTACCGTGGCAGTGATGGAGACGACCCAATATCCGGGCGTGGCGGTGATCATGCCGGTGCTCAACGAGGAGCGGCATCTGGCCGAGGCTGTAGCCGCGATCACCGGCCAGAGCTACCCCGGCGACCTGCAGATCGCCCTGGCACTCGGCCCATCCACTGACGACACCGACCGGATCGCCGCCGCCCTGCAGACCGCGGATCCCCGGATCGTACTGGTGCCCAACCCCACGGGACGCACCCCCGCCGGTCTGAACGCGGCGCTGGCCGCGACCAGCCACCCGATCGTGGTACGCGTCGACGGCCACGCCCTGCTCCCCAAGGACTACATCAGCACCGCCGTGGAGACCCTGCAACGCACCGGCGCGGTCAACGTGGGCGGTGTCATGGCGGCGCAGGGGTCCACCGACTTCGAGCGGGCGGTGGCCTGCGCCATGCGCTCCCCCCTCGGCGTGGGTGCGGCGTCCTTCCACACCGGCGGGCAGGAAGGGGAGGCGCTGACGGTCTACCTCGGGGCGTTTCGCCGCCAGGCCATCGAGGAGGTCGGTGGCTACGACGAGGGATACGTCCGCGCCCAGGACTGGGAGATGAACCACCGCCTGCGCAGGTCCGGGGGACTGATCTGGTTCACCCCGCGGATGGAGGTGACCTACCGGCCCCGCTCGACCGTGCGCACCTTGGCCACCCAGTACCTGCACTACGGCCGCTGGCGCCGCGAGATCATGCGCCAGCACACCGACACGGTCAGCCTGCGCTACCTCGCGCCGCCCGCAGCGGTGGCTGTGATCGGTGCCGGGCTCTTGGGAGCAGCGGTCGGCGCGGTGATGGGCCGGCGTCACGCCTGGTGGGGGCTGTTGCCCGCCGGGACGTATCTGACGGCGATCACCGCTGGCGGGCTGCTGATCGCAGCACAGGAGCCCGCGGCAGTACGGGTGCGGGTCCCGGTCGCGTTGGCAGCCATGCATCTGAGTTGGGGGACCGGGTTCCTGCTCAGCCCCGAGGACCTGCGCGGGTGAGCGACATCAGCGCCGTGGTGTGCGCGTACGGTGAGCAGCCGTTCCTGCCGGCCGTGGTCGATGCGTTGCGCGCCTCCGAAGGCGTCGACGTCGAGGTCGTCGTGGTGGACAACGGCAGCCCGGACTGCGCGAGGCTGCAAGGCGCCCGAATCGTCAGTCCCGGCTACAACACCGGGTTCGCTGGCGGGTGCAATCTCGGGGCGAAGGCGGCGACCGCGCCCATCGTGGCCTTCATCAACAGTGACGCCCTGGTGGAACCGGCCGCGTTGCGGGCGCTGGCCGATCGGTTGGCCGATCCCGGTGTGGGCCTTGTCGGCGCGACGATCGTGCTGGCCCAGGAGCCGGACCTGGTCAACTCCTGGGGGAATCCCGTGCACCTGCTCGGCTTCTCGTGGGCCGGTGGCTACGGCGAGCCCGTCGCGGACGCCCGCACGGGGACGCGGGCCAGTGTGTCGGGCGCCGTCTTTGCCGTGCGCCGCGCCGACTTCCTGGCACTGGGGGGCCTGGACGAGACCTACTTCATGTACGGCGAGGACCTCGACCTGTCGCTGCGGATGTGGCTCACCGGCCGGCGGGTGGAGGTGCTGGCCGACGCCCGGGCCAGCCACCACTACGACTTCTCCCGCAACCCGGGCAAACTCGGCCTGCTGGAGCGCAACCGCTACATGACGGTGCTGTCGACCTATCAGGGGCGGACGCTGCTGGCCCTGGCCCCGTTGCTGCTGGCGTCGGAGGCCGCCCTGCTTCTGCGCAGCCGCCGAGAGGGCTGGCTGTCCGAGAAGGCTGCCGGGTGGCGGTGGCTGATCAGCCAGCGCCATCATCTGCGACGGCGCCGCAACCGGATTCAGGGCACCAGGGTCATCGCGGATGCCGACCTCCTGCCCCAGCTCAGCATGACCATCGACCCGCCGCCGCGGTTCGGCATCGCCATGACACCTGCTTTGCAGACGCTGATCGCCGGCTACTGCGAGGTCGTGGTGGCAAGAGTCGCGGGGGTCAGCCGGCCCACAGGTTAGAGTCGAGAACCATGGGGCTCAGTGTGATCGTGGCATGCCACAACGTCGCGGAGTTCCTGCCCGCCTGCCTGGATTCCTTACTCGCCCAGGAGGAGCCGCCGACGCAGGTGATCCTGGTCAACGACGGCTCGACCGATGCCACCGGCGAGATCTGCGACAGTTACGCCGCCGCCCATGCCGGCTGGCTCGTCGTGCCGGGTCCCGGCAGCGGCCCGGGCGGGGCCCGCAATCTGGGCCTTGCCCACGTCACCGAGGATCATCTCGCCTTCGTCGATGGCGACGACCTCATCCCGCCCGCCGGCTACCGGGTGCTGCTCGGGGCCTTGCGCAAGACCGGCTCCGACATGGCCGTGGGCGATGTCAAGCGCTACGACGGTCTGCACTTCACCCCCAGCGGCCCGCACCGCAATGCGATCCTGCTGACCCGCTTGCGCACGACCATCACCCGCACGCCCAGCCTGATGTACGACACGACGTCCTGGAACAAGGTCTTCCGCACCCAGTTCTGGCAGGACAGTGGGCTGGCGTTCCGCGCCAACGTGACATATGAGGATCTGCCCGTCATGATCGCGGCGCATGTGCGGGCGAAATCAGTCGATGTCCTGCGCACCCCGGTCTATTACTGGCGCCGCCGGATCGACGCCAATGCCTCCATCACCCAGCGTCGCGGTGAGACGCTGAACCTGATCGACCGGATGAATGCCATCGATGAGGCCGAGGCGCTGCTCTCCGGCGACGAGTTCCTCAAGCAGACGCACGACCGCAAGGTGCTGACCTTCGACATTCCGTTGTATCTGCCGCACTACTCCTCGGCCGACGAGCAATACCAGCAGGTCTTTCTCGAGCGGGTCGGTGCCTTCATCCGCGGGGTGTCCAGCGAGGTCATGGCTGAGCTGCCGCCGCGCGACCGGGTCCGATACTGGCTGATCGAGCAGGGCCAGCACGAGCAACTCCTGGAGTTCTTGGAGTTCGAACGCGATCCCTATGCGCTGCGCCGCACGGTGCCGGGGGACGGGGTCACCTACGCTGACCTGCCGTTCCTGGGTCAGCCCGGGTATCCCAAGGAGTTGTACGAATGGGGTCAGGCGCAGCCCGTCTCCTCACAGGTCGAGACAGCGGCCTGGACCAGTGAGGGTCTGGCCGTCACCGGATACGCATACCTCGACGGCATCAACTCCGGTGGTCAGGAGGACCGCAAGCTGCGCATCCGCGTGGTCGGGGGTGGGGAGCCCTTCAGCGTTCCCGTCAAGTGGCTGCACCGCGATGACCTCACCGCCCACGAGTTCACGGCCGATGTGACCTACGACAACGTGGGACTGTCGTTCACAGTGCCCTTCGAGAAGTTGCCCGATGAAGGGCTGATGCGCGTCGATGTGGATGTCACCGCGCCGGGCGGCCGGCGACGGGTGCCCTTGTCGGGGACCTACGACGGGGCTGCCCAACTACCGCGGCGCGTGGTGCTGCCTGACGGGCGGATCGCCGTGCAGCGCTGGCGCGGTGAGCCGTTGGGTCTGGCCGTGCATCCGCCCGGACCGCTGGTGACCGGCGTGGAGTTCCCTCGCGCCGGCCTGTTGCGAGTGCATTTCAGCGCCGCCGCTGCTGGCGCGACGGTGATCGCGCGCCGCCGGGATGACTTCGAAGAGGTCAGTGCCCCGCACACCGAGACGGTCGACCTGGATCTCGCCGCGATGCCGGACATCGACGAGGTGGACGTGGTCGAGTTCGATGTCCTGGTGGTGGCCGGTGACGACGAGCCGCAACCGGCGTTGCTCGCCCCTGAGCTCATGGAGACCCTGCAGGTCCGTGATGACGTGGAGTACCACGGCCGGGCCGGGGTGACCGGTGGCCTGCAGGTCAGCAGCCGGGCGCCCCGGCCACGTCTACTGCAGTGGCGGGCGTTGCGCGGTGGGCTGCGACTGCAGGGCGACCGGGCCGCGGGGATGACCGTGCTGGTGCTGGAGAACCGCAACGGCCTGCGCAGTGAATACCCCGTCAGCCGCAGCGGTGACACCTGGGAGGTCACCCTGCCTGCCAGTGACGAGGCTGGCTTGGACGGCATCACCCACTTGGTGGCCGGGCGTTGGAGTCTGCTGAGCGCCGATGGTGCTCCGGTACACGTGGCCGAGGCGACCCGGGCGCGGATGATCGATCCGGAGTGGTTCGACCTGTCGGGGGTGAAGTTCGGCGTGCGGGCCAGGCGGTACGCGACCGCCTATCTGATGGTGGATCCGGCCGGCGACATCCGGCCGCCCGGCCTACACGGCCGATTGGAGATCATCAACACCTATTACCCGAAACGCCGTACGAAGCGCACCCGTCGGCTGATCCTGTTCGAGAACTGGAAGGGAAAGCAGTACAGCGACAACCTGCGAGCCATCGATGAGGAGTTGCGCCGTCGCCGCGACCGCCGCAAGCGGCTCTGGGTGGTGCGTGATCGCAGCGTGCGGATGCCCGCCGGAGTGGACACCGTGCTGCGGTTCAGCCCCGAGTATTACGACGCGCTCGCCCGCGCCCGCTGGATCGTCTCGAATGACTCGATCGACGCCAGCTACGTCAAACGCGACGATCAGACCTACCTGCAGACCTGGCACGGGACCCCGTTGAAGAAGGTCGGGCAGGACATCGAGAAGGTCAACTTCGCTCGCAAGGGGTACTTGGAGAGTTTCGCCAGCGAGTCCGCGAAGTGGGACTACCTGGTCAGCCCGAACGCCTACTCCACCGACATCATGAGCCGGGCCTTCGGGGTGTCCCAGAACATGATCATCAACACCGGATACCCCCGTAACGACGTCTTCTACAGTCCGACGCGGCAGGCCAGGGCGGACGTGACGCGCGCGCGGCTCGGCCTGCGTCCTGACCAGTCGGTCATCCTCTACGCACCCACTTGGCGCGATGACCGCTACGACGATCGTGGCCGTTACCTGTTCGACCTCAAGCTCAATGTCGAGCTGCTGCGTGAACGCTTCGGGGACAGCCACGTGGTGCTCCTGCGTGGCCACCACCTGCTGGCCACCCGGGCGGGCGCGTTCGTCGAGGGTGGCTTCGTGCGCAATGTGAGCGGCTATCCGGACATCGCGGATCTCTATCTCATCGCCGACGTGCTGATCACCGATTACTCCTCGGTGATGTTCGACTTCGTCAACACCGGCCGCCCGATGATCTTCTACACCTGGGATCTCGACGACTACCGCGACCGGGTGCGGGGCATGTACTTCGACCTGACCGCCGAACCGCCGGGGCCGATCTGCCGGACGTCGTCGGAGGTACTGCGCGCCCTGGAGCAACTGCCCGATGTGCAGCAGCAGTACGCCGGCGCCTACGCGAAGTTCCGCGAGCGGTTCTGCGCCTGGGAGGACGGTCACGCCAGCGCCCGGGTGATCGATGCGGCCCTGCGCTGAACCCTGGCGGTGGCGGGTCGACCTGCCGGTTGCCCTGCTGCTCACCGCCCTGACATTGGCCGTGGCATGGGCTTACCGCAGCGTGCTGGTCACCTCCGATCCCTGGCACTACGCGCAGGCGGCACTGAACTTCGGCACCCATGCCTGGATCCCGTCGGGGCTGACGCGATGGGGGATCATCGTGCCCCTGATCCCCGTCGCCGCTGCCTTCGGGCCGACGCTGCCGACGTTCTACGCCTTCGCCTTCCTGGCCACCGCTGTGGTCGTGCCCGCCGTCTACGTGCTGGCGCGCTGGGTGGGTCCGGTGGCGGTGGCTGCGGCGACGGTCGTGGCGTTCGTGGCCATGCCGCTGACCTTCATCAATCTCAGCCGTGGGTACCCCGATCTCATGGCCATCGCGCTGAACGCGGTGACCCTGATCCTGGTGCTGCAGGCGCGCGATCGCGACCGGATCTGGCCGTTGCTGGTCGCTGGTCTTGTGGCCGGGTGGGCCTTCGAGGTCCGCGAGACCACGGTCTTCACGTG
The DNA here is from genome assembly GCA_037046735.1 of Candidatus Nanopelagicales bacterium. Classification (GTDB taxonomy): domain Bacteria; phylum Actinomycetota; class Actinomycetes; order S36-B12; family UBA10799; genus JADKAV01. Next base: position 173,736 of record JBAOHC010000022.1, read on the forward strand.
GCCGGTGTTCGCCTTCGTCATCTGGGGCCTCTCCCGGCGCTGGCTGGGATATGCGGCGGTGCTGCCCGGGCTCGTGGTGTGGGCGGCGGTCGACGTGGGCTTGTCCTGGCTGACACTGGACGACCCGCTGGCGAAATGGCATGTCCTCACCGGCTCTGATCTCAACGACTCGGTCTCGCCGCTCGACGATTCGTATCTTGGGCAGAGCCGGGGCTGGTACCTGGCCCGGCTGCCGCTGGCGATGCTCGAGCAGCCGTGGGGATGGCTGCTGATCGTGATCACGGTGCTGGGTATCGCGGGAGGTATCGCGCTGCGCGGACGCGTCGGGCTGTATGTGGTCTGGGCCTTGCTGCCGGCGGTGCTGTTGCTGCTGCAGGCCGGGGTGCTGGATCCCGCACATCCCAGCGTGCGGGTGGATGTCCCGCGGTACTGGTTGGCCTTCCTGCCGGGGTTGACGATCGCGGCGGCGGCGTTGTGTGCCCGGGTCGCGGGTCTGCTGCGGCTGCCACGGTGGCTGGGCGCGGCCGCCCTCGCTCTGTTGGTCGCGCTGCCCGGCGTGCGATTCGCGATGACGCAGCCCACGTTCTACCCGAACAGCGGCGCGCTGCCCTACGAGGTGGTGCGGGCACTGCCCGAGAACGCTGTGATTCTCACCGACGGCCGCACCTCGCGCATCCTGCCCGTCTATGCCAACAGCATGGACAAGGATCTGCAGTTCGATGACTTCACGGCGAGCGGCGTCACCCCGGTGTCCGGGCAGTACGTCCTGATCTTCAGCGACACCGACGAGACCTGCGAGTTCTGCAAACTGGACTACGACCTCTGGCGGGCCAAGGGCAGGACTCTGCCGCTGGGCGAGTACGTGCCGGTGTGGAGCTCGGCCGACGGTAAGGCTCGGCTGTACCGGGTGCCGTGACACCAGCGTCGTCTTCCTACAATCACGTGTTATGGCGACGCCGGTGAGCCCCATCGCTAATGGGGAAGTCCTTCTGCACGTCGGGTTGCACAAGACCGGCACCACCGCCCTGCAGGTCGCACTGGCCGACGCCCGGCTCGACCTCGAGCAGCACGGCGTGCGCTACCCCGGCACCTCCACCTACCAGCACCGCGCCATCATGGGCGGCGCGGGCAAGGCGTACGGCTGGCAGGACCGCGGCGCGAAGGAGGTGCCGCGCAAGACGTGGGACGCGCTGGTGTCCCAGTCCCGGTTCAAAGGCCGCACCATCATCAGCAGCGAGTTCCTGGACAATGTCGAGGCCGACGTCGCCGCCCGGATGGTGGCTGACCTCGGCGGCCCGCAGCGGGTTCGAGTGGTCGTCACCTTGCGCTCGATCGGGGCGATCCTGCCCTCGGCGTGGCAGCAGCGACTGAAGTCGGGATACGCCGCCCCGTACAGCCAGTTCTTGACCACCATCTTCGCCGAGCAGCGCAGCAAGCGGGCCGAACGCTTCTGGTTCCGCCACGACCAGGTGGAGCAGTTGCGCCGCTGGGCCGACATCGTGGGCAACGACCGCACGTACGCCGTCATCATCCCGGATGGTGACCGGACGGCGATCTTCGATGCCTTCGAGCGTCTGCTGGCGCTGCCGGCGGGTTTTCTGGCGAAGCGGGAGGTGGCCGTCGCGAATCGCTCGATGACCGCTGGCGAGGCGGAGTTCTTGCGGCGGCTGAACAAGGAGGTCGCCGACGAGCTCACCTGGGATCAGTACGCCACGAAGGTGCGCGAGGGGATCGTGCTGACCATGGTCGAGACCCGCAAACCACCGGCGGAGGAGCCGCGCATTCAGACCCCCGCCTGGGCTGCCGATCAGGCCGCGCCGTATGGCCAGCGGTTCGCCGAAGGGGTGGCGGCGCTCGGTGTGAACGTGATCGGCGATCCGTCAGCGCTGGCCAAGCGACCGCGCTCGGCGCCGTACCGCAGAGCGCGCAGCATGCCGCTGGACGCGGCCGTGGCGGCCGCCGCTGGATTGGTCCGATATGAGACGAAGCCGGCCACAGCTGGCCGCCGGCAGGCCTGGCGGGTGCTGGCCACACGCCGCAGTGGTCGTGACGACACTGTCCGGGAGGACGCCGACGAGACGTAAGGGGCGACCGTAGAATTGGGTTTTATGGAGTCATCGATCGCGCATCGGCCAAGGCGAGGTCCTGCTGCATGTGGGCCTGCACAAGACCGGCACCACCGCCTTGCAGGTGGCCTTGGGCAGATTCCCACAAGCTCTCGAGGAGCACGGGGGTTGCGCTGCCCGGGCGAAGGGTGGGGATCTCGCCCACAAGGCCATCCTCGCGGGGGCGGAGCAGGCGGCCGTCCAGGCTGGCGGGGCAACGGTGCCCGGATCACTCCGAAGAAGCACTGGAACCGACCGACTGCTCGAAGGAGGTTGACTACCCGGGCCGCGTGATCATCAGCAGCGAGTTCCTCGATGACGTCAAGCCTGAGGTGGGAGCGCGCCTGGTCGAGCAGCTGGGTGGTTCACGGCGAGATCAGTGTGGTGATCACCTTGCGGGCGATCGGGTCGATCCTGCCATCAGCCTGGCAACAGCAGGTCAAGTCCGGCATGACCATGCGCTACGAGCAGTGGTTGGAGAAGATCCTCGCCGATGAGGCGTCGTCGATCGAAC
>JBAOHC010000004.1:0-307040 GCA_037046735.1 Candidatus Nanopelagicales bacterium
TTAGGGAAGCAATGGATGATGGCGTGCTGAGCGAAGCGCGGCTGGACGGGTGAGACGTGCGGATCGCAGATCGTGCGTCCAGCGTGCTGCAGCCGGGAAGCAGATCGATCAGGTGCTTCCTCAGCCGACGACGGGGGATAGTCCAACGGAACGACGCACGGCATCACTGTCACCGCATGCGACAAGCCAGTTGGCCAGCATGCGGTGGCCGCCTTCAGTAAGGACGGACTCGGGGTGGAACTGCACCCCTTCGACGGCCAGTTCCCGGTGCCGGATTCCCATGATGACGCCAGAGTCCGTGCGCGCTGAGACCTCCAACACGTCCGGGACCGTCTGCGGTTCGACCGCCAGCGAGTGGTAGCGGGTCGCGGTCATCGGAGTTGGAAGGCCTTCGAACACACCACGGCCGTCGTGGGAGACCAGCGACGTCTTGCCGTGCAGCAACTCGGGTGCCCGGCTGACGGTGGCACCGTAGACCTCGGCGATCGCCTGGTGGCCCAGGCACACCCCGAAGATCGGCACCTCCCCGGCGTATCGGCGGATCACGTCCATGCAGACCCCCGCTTGATCCGGGGTGCCCGGCCCCGGGGACAACAGCACACCCTGGTATCCCCGAACGTCCTCCAGCGAGATCTCGTCGTTACGCACCACCACACACTCGACCCGCAATTCCCCGAGGTACTGCACGAGGTTGTAGACGAAGCTGTCGTAGTTGTCGATGACCAGCACCGTCATGAGCGATTCTCCTTGGTCAGCGGGGTGGCCTTGCTGATGTTGAGGGGACCATCGAAGGCGGGGATGGTCACGGCCGGCTCCCGAGTCTGTTCCCAACCCAGTCCGAAGAAGTCGACCGCCGCCTGATAGCCGCGCAGGTAGTCGTCGGTCTCCAGTTCCCGTTCGATGCTGGCTTGGTCCCCGATGCCGGTGATGACGAAGGGTGGCGAGTAGACCCGGCCCTGCAGGATCAGGGTGTTCCCCACGCAGCGCACGGCGCTGGTGTTGATCAGCCGCTGGTCCATCACCTGGATGCCTTGTGCGCCCCCCCGCCACATGGCGTTGATCACTGCCTGCAGGTCTTGCTGATGGACCACAAGATCGTCGGGATTGGCCTCCTCGTTGCCCTCCTTCGGGGCATCGGTGAGGCTGACCGTCACAGCCGGACCCGTCAGCGGCACCAGGCCGACCGGTTCGGACAGCCGGTCTACGGTGCCTTGGGTGCGGGCGGCATCAGTGCCCTCCTGCTCCCTGGTGAGCTCAGCGACCTGGCTCTGCAACTCCGCCACGCGGTTCTGACGTTGGTCCACGAGGGCCGCCCGCTCCGCCACGACGTCCTTGATCGCCTCGGTATCACTGCGCAGATCAGTGCCTGCCGCGGTGTTGGCGCTGGCGGCGAAGATGAACCCGACCGCGCCGAACGCGATCGCCCCGAGAACCGACCACCAGCGCACAGTCATGTCTCCACAGTAAAGCCGGTTAGAATCAGCAACGTGGCTGGATTCCGATCTCGCAAGCAGGACGACATCGTCGACAAGCGCAAGCCCGTACGGATCGGGAGTCCGGGATGGATCGCGCCCTTGATGGTGACGTTGTTCGTTCTCGGGCTGTTGTGGGTGTGCGCCTGGTACATCGCCCCCGACGCGCCTTTCCTGTCCACACTTGGCTTCTGGAATCTCGTCGGCGGCTTCACCCTTATCGCAGCCGGATTCGTCGTGTCCACCAAGTGGAAGTAATCACACTGCTGTAGTTATCCTCAGGTGGGGATAAGCCTGTGGATAAGTCCCGAGTTTGCTGGCTAGTTTCGCCATCTCCGCTCCGGATCCTCGTAGAGGTCCTCCACCCATGACCGGAGGAAATCCAGACCGGTCAGGCGCAAGTCGTCTTCGCGCCTCTTCTCCTCGGTGAGCACACCGAGATCCAGGTACTTCGCCTTGCCGTCCACCTCTATCGCCAGGCCCGGCAGCATCAGGTCCAGGAAGTAGAGCTTCCCGACGCACCGCGCATCGGAACTCCACACGCCGGGTCGTCATAGCCCTGCAGAATCATGTGGCCGCGATAGAACGACTCCGAAGGGGCTTCGGCGGCTGGGTTCGCCAGAGCCAATGCCGGCAGGTCGCTGTACTTCGTGAGCCGGCGACGAATCTCGGTCTGCGCATGCTTCGCTGGCCACTTCGATGCGCTGGGCGTTCGTCATCTGCTGGCCCGGGGTCACCCCAGCCATGAGACGAGACGATTGCGTCGGTCACCATGAGTGCCTGCGGAAGTGGAAGCTCCGCAGCGATCGGTGTCGGCCGTATCGATCCCAGGTCCGTACACAGTCCCCACGCGGGGCACAACAGCCCAGTCCTGACGGACCGGCGAATGTTCGGCGCGCAAATCCGACTTGGGAGCGGCCATCGTCACGGGCACCTGCGACCAACTTCTGAAGTAGGGGTTCGGGAGACCCAAGATGGCCAGAGCCGAGCCGGAGCAGGCCATGTAATTGCTGCGGGCCTTCATGGCAGCGGCAGCCACCTGGCAGTGCTTCCCGCGGCATCAGCGCGCGTTCACACAGGTACACCCCCGGCCTTACCTTGCACAGCCTGCCGCTCAGAGCGAGTTCCCACTGGTATCTGGACAGCCCTGCATCCATGGCTCCGCGACGAGTGAAAGGCAGCCTTCCAAAGTAGGTCAAGCAGATTCACAACCCCAGCCTGACCGGGATCCGGCGGTGAGAGCGCGTCCGTCACAGATCTGTGGATAGCTTCCGGTTGGAAAACTCCGCACGAATCGAGGCCACACTCATCGATATGCGGCGAAGTCCTGATCAACTGCCCGGTTTGCCCCATTAGGGCGCCATATGATCTGGAAAACTCCGCACCGAACCGACCTTCGTGCGGAGTTTTCCAGGCGAGGCTCGCTAGACCAGCTCAACGATGGTCGCGTTGGCCATGCCGCCGCCCTCACACATCGTCTGCAGGCCGTAGCGGATGCCATTGCGCTGCATCTGGTGAATCAGGGTGGTCATAAGCCGGGCCCCCGAGGCCCCCAGCGGGTGACCCAACGCGATGGCTCCCCCGTTGGGGTTGGTGATCTTGGGGTCGGCTCCGGTCTCGGCAGAACCATGCCCCCACGACAGACGCGAACGCCTCATTGATCTCGACAGCCCCGATCTCATCGAGACCCAGCCCGGATCGCTGCAGGACCTTGGCAGTGGCCGGGATCGGGCCCGTGAGCATGATGATCGGGTCGACGCCGGCCATCACACCGGTGTGGAAGCGCACGATCGGGGTCAGGCCCAGTTCCGCCGCCTTCTCGCTGGTGGTCACCAGGAGGGCCGCTGAGCCATCGGAGATCTGAGACGCGTTGCCAGCGGTCACGACGCCGTCCTCCACAAAGGGAGTCGGCAACTTCGCCAGTTTCTCCACGCTCGATCCCGGTCGAATCCCCTGGTCGGCGCTCACCCCGTCGACGGTCACGATCTCCTCTGCGAACAGTCCGTCGGCCGTGGCCCGGGCAGCGCGTTCATGCGACTCAACGGCCATCTCATCGAGGTACTGCCTGCTCAGCCCCCAGCGCTCGGCGATCATCTCCGCCGACACCCCCTGATTGACCAATTTGCCGTCGTAACGATTGACCATCATCGGCCCGAACGGCCCGTCGCCGCCCTTGCCATTGCTGAACATGGGGATGCGCGACATCGACTCCACCCCGCCGGCGACCACCACGTCGTAGTGGCCCGCCATCACGCCGGCGGCTGCGAAGTGCAGGGCCTGCTGGCTGGAGCCACACTGCCGGTCGACGGTGGTGCCCGGGACGGTCTCGGGGAAGCCGGCCGCAAGAGCAGCGTTGCGGCCGATGTTGAAGCCCTGCTCCCCCACCTGCGACACACAACCCCAGATCACGTCATCGATCAGGGCAGGATCGATCCCCGCCTTGTCAACGAGCCCTTGCAGGGCCAGCGCGGACAGATCCACGGCGTGGATCCCCGACAGGGCTCCCTTCTCGGGCTTGCCCACTCCAACGGGGGTACGGACGGCGGCACAGATCACAGCATCACGAGTCATGGGCACATGTTACTGGCGGGTAACTTCTTTGCCTACCCCGCCCTCACCCGACCGGGATCAGCGCCTGAATCTGCTGCGCCCGATAGAGCGCAAGCCCGGCCAGCACCAGCACGATCGCCGCACAGCCGGCGACCTGTACCAGCGCCTGGTTCTTACCCCGTGGTGCCTTCGAGAACACGAAGGCCACCGCCGCACCCACAACGAGCCCGCCGAAGTGCGCGCGCCAGTCGATGCCCGGCGCCACGAACCCGATCACCACGTTGATCCCGATCAACACCAGGACCTGCGTGATGTCCGCCTTCATGTGCCGACCAGCGACGACCAGGGCGCCCATCAGCCCGAAGATCGCACCACTGGCACCCACCGAGACGGTGTTGATGCCCGAGAAACCGAAGGAGGCCACCGCCCCGCCCAGCCCGGCGATGAGGTAGAGCGCCAGAAACCGCACATGCCCCAGCAGACGCTCCAAGGGCGGACCGAGGACGAACAGCACGTACATGTTGAACAGCAGGTGCAACCAACTGCCATGCAGGAAGACACTGCTCAGCAGCCGGTACCACTCGGAGTTCACTGCGACCGCGGCCGGCCACAAGCCCCAGGAGGAGGCCACCGTGTTCACGCCGATCAGGAACTGCAGGACGAAGACGGCCACGCTGATCCCGATCAGGGTCATGGTGACCGTGTTCGAGGTGGTCAGCTTGCCACCGAACACCGTCTTGGCTTCCCGGGTCTGGGCCTGCCCCTGCGCCACACACTCGGGGCACTGAAAACCGACCGGCGCCGCGATCATGTCCTCTGGACAGATCGGCCGGTCACAGCGCGAGCAGCTGATCCAGGTGGGCCGGTCCGGGTGCCGGTAGCAGACCGGCGCCGGCTCGGGGGTGCTCACGTGATGATGTCGACCGATTCGAGGATGACGGCGTCCACAGGCTTATCCATGCGACCAGTCGGCGTCGTCGCGATGGCGTCCACGACGTCGCGGCTGGCCTGGTCGGCCACTTCGCCGAAGATGGTGTGCTTGAAGTTCAAGTGCGGCGTCTTCGTGACCGTGATGAAGAATTGGGAGCCGTTCGTGTTGGGCCCGGCATTGGCCATCGCCAGCAGGTAGGGACGGTCGAACTGGAGTTCGGGATGGAACTCGTCGCCGAACCGGTAACCCGGACCACCGGTTCCGTTTCCGATCGGGCACCCGGCCTGGATCATGAAGCCGCTGATGACCCGGTGAAAGGTGGTGCCGTCATAGAGCGGACCCTCACCCGGTTTGCCCGTCTTGGGATCGGTCCAGGCTTTGCTTCCGTCAGCGAGGCCTACGAAATTCGCGACGGTCTTGGGGGCCTGGTTGTCGAACAGGTTCAGACGAATGTCACCACGGTTGGTGTGTAGAACGGCTTGAGTCATGGCCCCATGTTTTCATCCCTGCCAGGTTCGCGCCGACTCACCGTAGGTGTTTCATCGCCTCCCGCACAGACAGCGGGGCCAGGGCATGGGCGGACACGAACGACCGTACCCAGTCGGGATCTGTCCGGGCGTAGTCGCGCAGGGCCCAACCGATGGCCTTCGTGATCCAGAACCGGCGATCATCGGTGTTGGGCTCGATGACATCAGCCAGCAAGGCGGTGTCGGTACGACTGCGCCGCCCGACCTGGCTCAGGATCGCGGCCCGCCTGATCCACATGTCCTCATCCACCGCCCATGCCCGCACATCCACGTCCGCGGGCAGCAGTTTTGTGGCGACCTCATCCACGTAGTCCCACCAAGCGCCCGTAGTGATCAGGTGCCGCGCCAGATCACCACTGACCGGTCGCCCGCGCAGCAGCTCCAGGGCTGCGTACCGTTCCTCCCGGTAGGTCGCCTGGTCCCACAGAATCGACGCTGCCGCGACCGCCTCCCGGTCGTCCAGCGTCCGAGCGATGGGTCGCACGAGCCGGGTTCGGGGAGGCTTCTGCACACCCAGGAAAGGCATCGCCGATTTCATGTACGCCTGCATCGCAGGTGCCTTGGACGGGTCGGCAGCGTCCCGAAGTCCAGCGCGAATACGCTCGACCGGCTCCACACCGCGAGACTACGCCCCGAGAACCGCCCTCCTCGACCGATCATCGCTACGCTGCGCCCATGCGCTCTCGAATCCTGATCATCGCCTGTACGGTCGCCGCTCTTTCCGCCTGCTCCTCCGGTGGCCTCGACATCGACAAGCTCGAGTCGACCCTCGCCACCGAACTGCAGACGCAGCTCGACCTGTCAGCGGCCCCGGCTGTGACCTGCCCGGATGACGTGCCCATCGAGAAGGACAACGTCTTCAACTGCACCGCCACCCTGGACGGCGAATCCGCAGACATCCAGGTCACTCAGACCGATGATCAGGGCAATGTCAGTTGGGAAGTTGTGCAGACCTCCTCGTGACCTCCCGCGACCAGGCGATGAGCACCAGCGCCAGGCCCAGCACGAACACCAAGGGCTGCAGGAAGTTGAACGGCACGAAGAACACCTGAACGACGATCCAGGCCATCACGCCCAGCCCGAACGCGATGGTGAGTGCGGTCGGCGGCCGCATTGTCGGCGACATACATCCCCAGCAGAGCGAATGACGGCACGCCAATCAGCAGCATGAGCAGAAAGCCTGGGATGACCCAGGAATCGAACGGCAACGGGTCCAACCAGTCCACGGGAAAGTCGAAAGCGTCCCGAATGAGTTGGACGCCTCCGTAGAAGGCTTGAACGCCAAGAATCCCCAGAATGACTTCCAGCGCCCATCGCCGCTTGCGGCTCACGTGGAGACGAGGGGACTTGAACCCCTAACCCCCGCCTTGCAAAGGCGGTGCTCTGCCAGTTGAGCTACGTCCCCTGGGGCGTGTTGGCTAGCGCAGATCGAGGTCGCGTGTGGCCTCGTTCCACAACTCCTGCTCCGCCTGGTTGGCTGAGTACTGCCGGTACACCGCATAGCCGACGGCCGCGAGGGCGCCGAGCAGAATTAGTTTCTTCACGTGCGCCTACCTGGACTTGAACCAGGGACCTCTTCGTTATCAGCGAAGCGCTCTAACCGAGCTGAGCTATAGGCGCGTGGTGCATCCCCAGGGTACCTGATGGCCCCCCCGGAGGACGCAGGCAACCTCAGTCCTCAGCCAACTTCACCTGCACACCGCCGGTGACCGACGCAGCTGCGTTGTACAGCATCGCCAGAACAGCGAACAGCAGACTCGTGACGACCACCTCGATCACGGCGAAGACCAGACTCACCGCGAGCACGGCCCCCAGGCTCACGGTGAAGCCACTGTTACTGATGTCAGAAATGGTGGTGTTGATCGACTCGAAGACCCCGCTGAAGTCGGCGAAGAGGAAGATCAGGACCGTAGCGATCACGTACGCGATCGCCAGACCGATGGCGAAAACGAAGCCGGTCTTCATCGCGCTCCACGGGTCGATGCGCCGCAGCCGCAGCGTCGCGACCCGAGTGCCCTGTGCTGCCGTGGCAGGGGCCGTGGCTGTGGATGATGTCACACTTACTCCTTATCGCCGGACTCCGCCGACTCTTCATCATCACCTGTCGCATGATCAGATCCGGAATCGGGGTCCGAATCGTCGGCATCCTGCTCGAACTCCGCTTCTTCTTCATGTGCGTCCGAACGGGCCACAGCAACCACTGTCACACCGGCCGGTAGTCCCATGAGGCTGACCCCCATCGTGTCCCGGCTGGTCTGGCGTACCTGGGCGACCAGGGTCCGGATCACGACCCCGTTGCTCGCAATGGCGAAAATGGTGTCCTCGGGCTGGCACACCAGCGCGGCAACCAAGGAGCCCCGCTCCTGGACCAACTTCATCGCCCGCACGCCGAAGCCTGCACGGCCCTTCGTGTTCCATTCGGCGAGATCGGTGCGTTTGGCGAATCCCTCCTCGGTCACGGTGACCAGGTCCCAACCCTCGCGCACCACACCCATGGCCAGGGTGTGGTCGCCGGGCCGGAACTTCATACCCCGGACCCCGGAGGTCGCCCGGCCCATGGCCCGCAGTTGGTCGGCCCGGAATCGCACGGACATGCCCTTCGCGGACACCATGATCAACTCGCCGCCGTCATCGACGAGTCGCGCCGACACCAGTTCGTCGCCCTCCCGCAGGTTGATGGCGATCAGGCCACCGGTCCGGTTGGTGTCGTACTCGGTCAACGCGGTCTTCTTGACCAGCCCATCTTTGGTGGCCAACGCCAGGTACGGTTCCTGCTCGTAGTCCTTGAGCGCCAGCACGCCGGCGATCTGCTCATCCGGCTGGAAGGCCAGCAGATTCGCGACATGCTTGCCCTTGGCGTCCCGCCCGGTCTCAGGCAGCATGTATGCCTTCGTGCGGTACACCCGTCCGAGATTGGTGAAGAACAGGATCCAGTGGTGCGTAGTGGTGACGAAGAAGTGCTCCACAACGTCGTCTCGCTGCAGGGACGCACCCTTGACCCCACGGCCACCGCGGCGCTGCGAGCGGTAAAGGGTCGCATCGGTGCGCTTGGCGTAACCGCCGGCGGTGATACTCACGACCACGTCCCGGACCGGGATCAGATCCTCTTCGCTGGCCAGATCATCGGCCGGCAGAAAGCGGGTGCGCCGCTCATCCCCATGCACACGCAGAAGCTCAGCGAGCTCCTCCGAGACGATGGTCCGCTGCCGGGCAGGGGTCGCGAGGATGTCCCGGTAATCGGCGATCAAGCGCTCGAGTTCAGTCGCCTCATCGATGATCTTCTGGCGCTCCAGAGCGGCCAGGCGCCGCAACTGCATGTCGAGGATGGCATTCGCCTGGATCTCATCGACTTCGAGTAGCTCCATCAAACCCGTCCGGGCCTCATCGACCGTGGGCGAGCGCCGGATCAGCGCGATCACCTCGTCGAGGGCGTCGAGCGCCTTGAGATAGCCGCGCAGAATGTGCGCCCGCTCCTCCGCCTTACGCAGCCGGTACGCGGTGCGGCGCTGGATGACCTCGATCTGGTGATTGATCCAGTGAATGACGAAGGCGTCCAGACTCAGGGTGCGTGGTACCCCGTCAACGAGCGCCAGCATGTTGGCGCCGAACGTCTCCTGCAGCTGTGTATGCCGGTACAACTGCGAGAGCACCACCCGCGGCTGTGCGTCACGCTTGAGTACGACGACCAACCGTTGCCCGGTGCGACTCGAGGAGTCGTCACGCAGGTCGGCGATCCCCGTCACTCGCCCGGCGTCGGCGAGTTCGGCGATCTTCGCCGTCAGGGTGTCGGGGTTCACCTGGTAGGGCAACTCGGTGATCACCAAGCAGGTGCGGCCTCGTTCGTCCTCCTCGATGTCCACCACACCGCGCATCGTGATCGAACCCCGGCCCGTGCGGTAGGCAGAATCGACGCCGGCCCGACCCACGATGTACGCCCCGGTGGGGAAGTCCGGGCCCTGCACTCGCTCGATGAGGGCCTCTAGTAGTTCTGCGCGGTCAGCATCTGGATGCTCCAGCGCCCACTGCACCCCGTCGGCCACCTCGCGCAGGTTGTGCGGCGGGATGTTCGTGGCCATTCCCACAGCGATACCTGAGGAGCCGTTGACCAGCAGGTTCGGGAACCGGCTCGGCAGGATCACCGGCTCCTGGGAGCGACCGTCGAAGTTGGGCTTGAAATCGACGGTGTCCTCGTCAATGTCGCGGACCATCTCCATGGCCAGCTGGGCCAGGCGCGCCTCCGTGTACCGGTAGGCCGCGGCCGGGTCGTTGCCTGGCGACCCGAAGTTGCCCTGCCCGTCGACCAGCGGGTAGCGCAGTGCCCACGGCTGCACCATGCGGACCAGGGCGTCGTAGACAGCACTGTCGCCGTGCGGATGGTAACTACCGAGTACGTCCCCGACCACGGACGCGCACTTGAAGAATCCGCGGTCAGGACGATAGCCGCCATCGAACATCGCGTACAGAATGCGCCGGTGCACGGGCTTCAACCCGTCGCGCACATCGGGGAGGGCACGGCCGACGATGACACTCATCGCGTAGTCCAAGTAGGACTTCTGCATCTCGGCCTGGAGTTCGACCGGCTCGATCCGGTCGGTGTCTGGGGTCTGAGTCACTGTGATTCCCTAGGTCCCTAGATGTCGAGGAAGCGGACGTCTTTGGCGTTGCGCTGGATGAATTTCCGACGGCTCTCCACGTCCTCTCCCATGAGCATGGTGAACACCTCATCGGCCTGCACGGCATCCTCCAGCGTGACCTGCAAGAGAATGCGCCGGTCGGGATCCATGGTGGTCTCCCACAGCTCGTTGGCGTTCATCTCACCGAGGCCCTTGAACCGCTGGATGAAACCCTCTTTGGGGTGTTTCTTGCCGGCCGCAAGCCCCACCTCGATGAGAGCGTCGCGCTCCCGATCGCTGTAGGCGTACTCGTGGGCCTCTTTACCGCTCCACTTCAGCAAGTACAACGGCGGCTGTGCCAGGTACACATGGCCCTCGACGATCAGCGGCCGCATGAACCGGAAGAGCAGCGTCAGCAGCAGCGTGCGGATGTGCTGGCCGTCGACGTCCGCGTCAGCCATGAGCACCAGCTTGTGGTAGCGCAGCTTGTTGAGATCGAACTCCTCCTGGATGCCGGTTCCCAGCGCCGAGATCATGGCCTGCACCTCGGTGTTGGCCAGCACCCGGTCCAGGCGAGCCTTCTCGACGTTAAGGATCTTGCCGCGGATCGGCAGGATCGCCTGCGTCGCGGGGTCGCGCCCGCTGCGCGCTGATCCTCCTGCGGAGTCGCCCTCCACGATGAACAGCTCGCACTCCTCCGGGCTGGTCGAGGAGCAGTCGATCAACTTGCCGGGCAAGCCACCGCCGCCGAGGAGGCCCTTGCGGTTGCGGGCCAGGTCGCGGGCCTTGCGCGCCGCCACCCGGGCGACGGAGGCCGCGACTGCCTTGCGGGCGATCTCCTTGCCCTCCTGCGGGTTCTTCTCGAACCATTCCCCGAGTTGGTCATTGACCAGGCGCTGCACGAAGGCCTTCGCTTCGGTGTTGCCGAGTTTGGTCTTGGTCTGCCCCTCGAACTGGGGTTCCCGCAGCTTGACGCTGATGATCGCCGTGAGGCCCTCCCGGATGTCCTCGCCGCTGAGGTTGGCGTCCTTGTCCTTCAGAATCCCCCAGTCGCGGGCGAACTTGTTCATCAGCGACGTCAAGGCCGTCCGGTAGCCCTCTTCGTGAGTGCCGCCCTCGGTGGTGTTGATCGTGTTGGCGAAGGTGTAGATGCTCTCGGCGAATCCGGAGTTCCACTGCATCGCGACCTCCGCGCTGATGCCCTTGTCCAGATCCTCAGCCTCGAACTCGATGATGCTGGGGTGGCTGGGCCCCCTCTTCGCATTCAGGTGCCGTACGAAGTCGCCGATCCCACCGGCGTACTGGTAGGTGACCTCCGTCGGCTCCTCATCGTCCTCGTCGCGGGGGCGTTCATCGGACAGGTTGAGCGTCAGACCACGGTTGAGGAAAGCCATCTCCTGGAATCTGCGGGACAGCGTGTCGAAGTCGTAGACGGTGGTCTCGAAGATCTCGGAATCGGCCCAGAAGACCACAGTGGTGCCAGTCGTCTCGACGGCTTCACCCTTGGCCAGGGGGGCGGTGGGCGCGCCGCGCCGGTAACCCTGCGTCCACACGTAACCGTCGCGGTTGATCGTGACCTCGATGGAGCTGGACAGGGCGTTGACCACCGAGACGCCGACGCCGTGCAACCCACCGGACACCGAGTACCCGCCGCCACCGAACTTCCCACCGGCGTGCAGGACGGTCAGGACCACCTCGACCGCCGGCTTCTTCTCGATCGGGTGCATGTCGACGGGGATGCCGCGGCCGTTGTCGGTGACGCTGACTCCCCCGTCGGCTCGCAACACCACGTCAATCGTGTCGCAGAAACCCGCGAGCGCCTCGTCGACGGCATTGTCCACCACCTCATAGACGAGGTGGTGCAACCCTCGCTCACCGGTTGAACCGATGTACATGCCTGGTCGCTTGCGAACCGCTTCCAGACCCTCGAGAACTTGGATATCGCTGGCGTCGTATGACACGCACAGCCCCTTTCAGCCACATCGGGTTTCGATCAGCGCCGAACGGCTCAGAACTGCCGCGAACTGCCTCTATGTCACCCTGACGACCCCAGTCTAACGGGTTTGTGACACCACCCATGGCTTTCCACACGCTTTAACGGCATTTTCGCCGTTCGAAGGTGTGGTCACGCATCCCCCTACGTACGGGCTGCCGCTATCCGTAAGTGTCGCGCGGCCCACGACCCTTGACGCGTAAGGCCCCGCGGGGTTTGGGGGCCACATCAGGGCCAAGCACCGTGATGTCCGTGACGATGCCGCCTGGGATCTCCCCCTGCAGGCGCCGCCGCAGTTGGGTACTGAGCATGCGGACCTGCGTCGCCCACGCGGTGCTATCGGCACGCAGCGTGAGCCGCCCGGTGGAACGGTCGAAGGCCTCGGGCTTCACATGGGCCGCCAACGTCGGGCCAACCAAGGATGCCCACTCGCCCCAGATTCGCCCGATCGACGTCGCCGCCTGCCAACCGCGGTCGCTCACCAGAGACATGATCGCCTCAGCAACCGTGCTGGGGTCTCGGTCGTCGGGCACTGCACTTGAGTAGGTCGCCTCGCGGCGCGAGGGTGACGTGGACGGCGCGGCGGATCTCGCCGCCTGCCGGGCCCTGGCGAGGACCCTGCTGGCGAGGTCGCTGATCGCCTCGTCGGTCACCGTCACTCCTTATGGATCGCACCGTTGTCTACAGAGAATGTAACCCCGCGTAGGGAATCTGGGACGTCACTGGGCACCGCGGCCGTGATCAGAACCTGTCCGTGTGCGCCGTGGGCCACCTCGGCGAGTCGCTCGCGGCGCTGCTGATCGAGTTCTGCGAACACATCGTCGAGGATCAAGACGGGATTGCCGGCCGCCTCATCGCGAAGGATCTCGAAACTGGCCAGCCGCAGCGCAAGCGCCAATGACCACGATTCACCGTGCGACGCGTAACCGCGGGCGGGCAGGTCGTTCAACTGCAGGTCGAGCTCGTCACGGTGCGGACCGACGACGGTCACAGCTCGTGCGAACTCCTCGGCCCTAACCTCCTGCAGCACGTGGCGCAGGGCGGCTGAGAACGCCTCACGGCCGCTGGCCAATGGCAGTCGCGCAGGCGCGTACTGCAACTGGACAGCGTTACGGACGGGCGCCACGCTGGCGTAGACCGCAGACACGGGTTCCCGCAGCAGCTCAACCAGGGCGGCCCGTCCCGCCTGCAGATCGGCACCGAACTCGATCAGCCGGTCATCCCAGACATCCAAAGTGCTGGCAAGGGATGAGCGCTCCGAGGCGCTGGCCTTTGCCGCCGAGCGCAATAGGGAGTTTCTCTGGCGCAGCGTCTTGTCGTAGTCGCTGATCACCGCGGCGTACCGCGGGGTGAGTTGGATGAGCAAGGCGTCCAGGAACCTGCGACGAGCTGCCGGGTCACCTTTGACCAGGCTCAAGTCCTCAGGTGCGAACATCACCGAACGCACGACGCCCAGCCCGTCACGGGTTCGCCGCAGCGGGGTGCGGTTCACCTGCACCCGGTTGGCGCGCCCCGGATTGATCTGCACGTCAAGGCCCAGCGTGCGCTCGGCATTGCTGACCTGGCTGCGGATGACAGCACTCGAGGCCCCCGCCCGCACCAGCGCGTTGTCGTTGGCCACCCGGTGACTGGAGAAGGTCGCCAGATAGGAGACCGCCTCTGCGACATTGGTCTTGCCTTGCCCGTTGGAGCCCACCAGCAGGTTGACACCGGGGGCGAACTCCACCTCGAGGGCCTCGTAGTTACGGAAATCCGTCAGGCCGAGGTGGGCGATTCTCACCGCTGCAGGCGCACCGGCATCAGCAGGTACCGGAATGACTCTGTGGGGGACTCCGGGTTGAGCCCAGTGAGCACAGCTGCCTTCTCACTGGACTGCAGGCTCAAGCGCACGGTGGTCTCAGTCAGCCCTGCCAGCCCGTCGGCGAGGAAGCGCGGGTTGAAGGCCACATCGATGGCCTCTCCCTGCAAGGTGCACGGCAGGGCCTCGGTCGCCGTCGCCTCGTCCCCGGTGCCGGCCCGCAGCACGACCTCCTCGCTGGCGAACACCATCCGCACTGCGGAGTCCTGGTGCAGCACCAGACTGACGCGCTTGAGTGCTTCCTTCAGTGGTGCCACGTCAATCTCCGGCTGGCTGGCGAAGTTCGTAGGCAGCAGGGAACGGAATTTCGGGAAGTTGGCCGAGTCCATCAGGCGTAACCCGGTCTGCCGGGAACCCGCAGTGAGAGCCAGTGAGGTGTCGGAGTCCCCGAGATGCAGATTGACCTCAGCGGCCCCGGCGAAGGCCTTGGCTGCCTCTACCAGTTCCCTGCCGGGAATGGTGACCGCGATTGCCTGGTCGCCTGCGTTCGGTCGCCACGGAAGTTCTCGCACGGCCAGCCGGTAACGATCGGTGGCGGCCAGGGTGAGATGGCCACTCGGCTCGATCTCCATCCGGATCCCGGCATAGGCATGGTTGCGGTCATCGGGAGATGCAGCCGCCACAGCGACCTGGGCGACAGCGGCCGCGAACACCGCCGCGTCGATGCTGCCGACGCTGTCCGGCAGTGTGGGCAGCGGTGGGTACTCGTCGCGCGGCAGGGTCGGAAGGGTGAACGACGCGGCCCCGCAGATGACCTCCACCCGGCCAGTGGTCTGGAGGGCGAAACTAACGGGCTGATTGGGCAACGACCGGGCGATCTCCACCAAGAGCCGACCACTGATCAGCGCCGTGCCCGGCTCACCTACGACCGCATCCGCGGTGTTGTGCGACCAGGTGTCCTGCGTGGTCGTGGTGAACGAAACCCCATCGTCCGTGGCCTCAACCAGCACCCCCGCCAGTGCCGGGAAGGGCACCCGGGAGGGCAGCGTGCGTGACACCCAGGTCACGACGTCAGCCAGGACGTCTCTTTCAATGCGAAACTTCACAGTTCCTCCTTGAGAGGCATCGTGTCATGGCGCAGTGTGGTTCACTGCGCTGTTGCCGGTTTATGACGGGAAATTCTTTCCACATCCGGGGCGCCATCCGGGTATGGGGTTTTGAGATGTCTTGAATTAGATATGACGTAACCGTCGTAGGCCCTGTGGATGCTGTGGACAAGTGGGAAAACTACCTGATGGCCGACGGTGAATAACAACCCACACGGGTCTGTGGGCTGCGAGTGTGCGCTGGTGCGCGGCTGTGGATGGGAGTTATGTGTTCACTGCGCGTTCACAGGGAGGCTGACTGTTATCCACGGACCAGGCGGTGAGGACGGGCATTTGGAGGCAGTTGTCCACACTGAGTGCACAACCTGGGGATGTACGAAAAGGGACGCAGGAATCTGTGACGTGTGTGTCGGCTCGTGCTTACGGCCTTTCCTCACGCGCCGCGCCAGCCGGAACAGAGCACCGAGCGCGTTTCACAGCCTTGGCCTATCGACCTAACGCGTACGAACGCGCCCACCGCTCATTCCCAGTCCATCCGAACCTGAATAAGTATGAGGAAGGTAGTTATCCACAGACTTTCCACGGCTTGGGGATACGGAGTGTGACCGAGGCCACAATTCCATCACCCAAAGTTACAGACTGATTAATTTGAGGTTTTGATCCGGTTAGTCAGATCGGCTACCTGTTCGTAAAGGCGCCGACTCTCGCCGATATTCTTGCGAATCTTGCGATCCGCATGCATCACGGTCGTGTGATCGCGGTTGCCGAACTCCGCGCCTATGGCAGGAAGTGACAGATCGGTCAACTCCCGGCATAGATACATGGCGACCTGCCGCGCACTGACCAGCGTCTTCGACCGGGACGGCCCTTCCAGGTCGTCGAGTGACACCCCGAAGTAGGTCGCCGCCTGCATCTTGATCTGCTCAGCAGTGACGTCACGTGCCGATTCGTGGGGGATGAGGTCCTTGAGGACGATCTCGGCGAGATCAACCGAAATGGGTGAGGAGTTGAGGCTCGCAAAGGCGGAGATCCGGATCAGAGCCCCCTCGAGTTCGCGGATGTTCGAGGTGATCTTCGTGGCGATGAACTCAAGCACGTCGTCATTGATCTCGCGGGACTCCTGCATGGTCTTCTTGCGCAGGATCGCGATGCGGGTCTCGAGGTCGGGAGGCTGGATATCAGTGATCAGGCCCCACTCGAAGCGGGAGCGCATCCGATCCTCGAAGTCCTGCAACTGCTTCGGAGGGAGATCTGAGGTGATCACGATCTGCTTGTTGGCGTTGTGCAGGGTGTTGAACGTGTGGAAGAACTCCTCCTGCGTCTGCACCTTTCCTGAGAGGAACTGGATGTCGTCGACGAGCAGGACATCAACATCGCGGTAGCGGCGATGAAGGTCGACGCGGCCGTGGTCGCGGATGGAGTTGATGAAGTCGTTGGTGAACTCTTCACTACTCACGTAGTGCACGCGGGAGCCGGCAAAGATCCGGCGAGTGTGATGACCGATGGCGTGCAACAGGTGCGTCTTGCCAAGGCCAGAGTCGCCATAGATGAACAGCGGGTTGTACGCGCGGGCAGGCTGCTCGGCCACGGCCATGGCAGCTGCATGGGCGAAGCGGTTACTGGGTCCATAGACGAAGGTGTCGAACGTGTAGCGCGGGTTCAGTGGGGTGTCGTCGGGGTGGGCGACAGGCGGGTCCGAGCTGGTAGGCGTCTCGCTGTACGTGGAGTCCGCGAGGTCGTCAGTGACCTCGTCTGAGATCTGCGGCGCCCGGGATTGGTCGACAAGGACCTCGATCGTGACACTGTGGCCGAGCTGGTCGGCCAACGCCTGCTGGACATGAGGCCGCAGTTTCGTCTCCAGCATGTCCTTCGTGAAGTCATTGCCGGTGACAAGCACGAGGGCGTCCTGGGTCAGGGCGACCGGAGTCGTCAGATCAACCCACGCTCGCTGCGTTTCGGGTACCGATTTCTTGGCCAGTGACCACAATTCCCCAAGATCGATCACTGCATCCAAGTCGGCTCCTCGATTGAAAGTCACAGGTTCTCCACAGTGTGGATATGCCTGTGGAAAGTCAGTGTGGGTGTCCGCCGCGATCCGCGGGTGAGGACACCGTGGCGTTGACGCTAATCGGATAACGAGCGTGTTACAACCGATTGTCCACAAGTCGACCCTGGTTTTTTCCGCCACCCCGGCGTGTCTGCCAACCGCAGACGTGTCGGGGGTGTATTGACCATGACCGGTCATCCGTTCTGGCCGGGCGTGACGTATGCTTGGCATGTCTGGCCCTTGTCGTGAACCGGCGTCATGCACGGCGGTTGTCGATGGGGGCCAATTAGCGCGCCCTCGAGTAAGCCTCGGAAGGACTCCACCATGAAACGCACGTACCAGCCCAACAACCGGCGCCGGCACAAGAAGCACGGCTTCCGTCTGCGCATGCGTACTCGTGCGGGCCGCTCCATTCTGGGCAACCGTCGCAGCAAGGGCCGCGCTCGCCTCACGGTGTGACCATGCTGGCCCGCGACGACCGGCTGCATCCCCGGTCCCGGGTGCGTTCCACGATCCGCCATGGTCGACGCGTTCGATCAGGCAGTCTCGTGGTGCATTTTGTGGGCGACGATCAGGTTCCCCACGCTGCAGTCGTTGCGGGCAAGGGGTTTCGAGGAGCCGTCGAGCGCCATCGGCGGCAACGGCAGGTGCGACATGCGGTCTGGTCCATGTGGAAGGATCTTCCCGGTGGATCCCTGGTGATTCGCGCCCTGCCGGCGGACACCGCGTATGAGCAGTTGCTCACGGACCTGCGGAAAGCGGTGCGTCGACTGTGAAGTTCCTCCGCTTTCTCTGGCACGTGCCAGCCCTGGCCGTCATCGGCCTGGTCAGGCTGTACCAGCGCTTCATTTCCCCGTTGACCGGCCCCACGTGCAAGTTCTATCCGACATGTTCGGCCTATGCGGTGAAATCACTGCAAACCCATGGCCTGATCAAAGGCGCAATGTTGTCTGTGGCACGCTTGGTTCGATGCCATCCCTGGCAGCTGGGTGGTATCAATCCGCCACCTCCTGCAGGGAAATGGCGTGCAGACGTAGATCTTGACGGAAACCCCAGGGGGGTATCATGTTCATCCTAGAGTGGCTCGAGATCGCAGTTTCCTGGATCCTGGTCACGTTCCATGCTCTTCTCTCCCCCATCTTCGGTGACGCCAGCGGCGTCACCTGGGGTCTGTCCATCGTGGGCCTGGTCATCGTCATCCGGGTGCTGTTGATCCCGCTGTTCGTCAAGCAGATCAAGGCGCAGCGCAATCTCCAGATTCTGCAGCCGCAGATGAAGGAGATCCAGACGAAGTACGCCGGAGACCGGCAGCGTCAGTCCGAAGAGATGATGAAGCTCTATCGGGAGACGGGCACGAACCCGCTTTCGTCGTGCTTGCCGATCATCGTGCAGGCGCCGATCTTCTTCGCGCTGTTCCGCGTTCTGCAGGGCATGGCTCAGGACAAGGCCGTGGGGGTCATGACTCCCGAGTTGGTCGATCAGGGCCGCGAGGCCACCATCTTCGGCGTGCCGATCTACGGCACGTTCATGAATGCCGCCGAGACCCCGAACCCGACGGCGACCCACGTCGTGACGATCATCATGATCATCCTGATGTCCTTGACGACCTTCATCACCCAGCGTCAGCTCATCGTGAAGAACACCGCTGCGGACAACCCCATGGTTCGGCAGCAGAAGATCCTGCTCTACATCTTCCCGCTCATGTTCGCCGTGGGTGGCATCAACTTCCCGCTCGGTGTGCTCATCTATTGGCTCACCACCAACCTCTGGTCTATGGGACAGCAGTTCTGGGTCATCCGGAACAACCCACAGCCCGGCACGCCGGCCTATGACGCCAAGATGCAACGGGATGCTGCTAAGGCCGCGCGCAAGGCGGGTACGGCCGCAACGGCCGCCAGTGCCACCGCCGTGATCGAACAGGAAGAACCCAAGCCGATCCGCAATCAACCCAAGCGTCAGCCTCGCAAGAAGCGCAAAGGCGGCTGAGTTTCACGTGAAACGGAGTGTGCGATGACTGATAACGCACTGGAACGAGAAGGCGATATCGCCGCCGATTACCTTGAAGGACTGCTGGACATCGCCGACCTTGACGGTGACATCGAGATGGATGTCGAGAACGGGCGAGCCATGGTCGCAGTTGTTGGTGAGCGGCTCGATGAGCTCGTGGGGGACGATGGTGAGGTGCTGGATGCACTGCAAGATCTCACTCGATTGGCCATCATGCGCGAGACCGGACACAGGTCGCGGATGATGCTCGATGTGGGGGGTTACCGCGCGGCCATTCGCAGGGACCTGACGACTCAGGGTGAGCAGGCCGCCGCCACGGTCAAGCAAACGGGCGAGCCGTTCGCGATGCCGCCCATGTCGCCCTTCGAACGCAAAGTCGTACACGATGCAGTGGCAGCGGCAGGTCTGGTGAGTGAGTCGTCGGGCGAGGACCCGCATCGCCACGTGGTTGTCCTGCCTGCCTGACGTTTCACGTGAAACGACTGGACGAGTATCAGGAACTCCTGGCGACGACGGGTGTGGAGTGGGGTCTGATCGGCCCCCGGGAGGTGGATCGCCTGTGGGAGCGCCACATCGACAACTGCCTGGCCGTCACAGAGGATGTTCAGTGCCTCCCGCAGTCCTGTTCAGTCGTTGACGTCGGCTCGGGCGCCGGACTGCCAGGAGTCGTATGGGCGATTGCTCGGCCGGACCTCACGGTGACACTGGTGGAGCCACTCGAGCGTCGGGTCAAGTTCTTGGACCTCGCCGTGCGTGAGCTCGCTTTGATAAACGTGAGGGTCCTGCGCGGAAGGGCCCAGGAGGTCGACATTCGGGGGGACCGGGTCACAGCCCGGGCCGTTGCTGCGACCAAGACCCTCCTGCCCTGGTTGGCTCCGCTCGTGTCGCAGGGTGGTCGTATGGTCCTCCTTAAGGGCATGAAGGCAGACCAGGAACTGCGGGACGCAGGTCCTTGGTTACAACGCAGTGGCTGGTCGGCTGTCGTGCGCGAGGTAGGCGATCCCGCCTCGCACGCGCGTCGTTGTCGTGGAACGTCGAGTGAAGGGGTGACCATGGAGAGAGCGGGACTGGGTTGGCCGGAGAGGCCACAGGAGCCCCGTGCGGACCAGGGGAGACCAGCCGGCCTCGGTTGGCCCAGCGAGGAGGATGCATGATCGTCACGGTGGCCAACCAGAAGGGCGGGGTCGGTAAGACCACTTCGGTGGTGAATCTCGCGGCGGCTCTTGCCGATCTGGGCCAGACGGTCCTCGTGGTCGATTTGGACCCGCAGGGCAACGCGACCACCGGACTCGGTGTCTCCAGCCGGACTGAGAATCCGGGGATCTACGACGTTCTCATCGACGATCTGCCCATGGCAGATGCTGCGGTGGTGGTGCCGGAGAGCCAACGCGTGACATTGATCCCCGCAAGCCTGGATCTGGCAGGTGCCGAGATCGAACTGGTGTCGATGGTGGCGCGCGAGTACCGATTGCAGAAGGCCCTGCGCGGGTATCTCGAGGAGCACCCAGTCGACGTCGTGCTGATTGACTGCCCACCGAGCCTGGGACTGTTGACTCTCAACGCTCTGGTCGCTGCTGAGGAGATCTTGATTCCCATTCAGTGTGAGTACTACGCGCTGGAGGGGCTGGGCCAGCTGATCCGCACGGTGGAGATGGTGAAGCAGCACCTCAACCCAGGCCTGAAGATCTCTGCCATTCTTCTCACCATGACCGATAGTCGGACACGGTTGTCTGACCAAGTGGCAGATGAGGTGCGTGCCTTCTTCGGGGAGCTGGTCCTCACTACCGTGATCCCCCGCTCCGTCCGATTGTCGGAGGCACCCGGCTATGGCCGTTCCGGGCTCGCATACGACCCCAAGTCCCCGGGGGCCGTGGCCTACCGGGCTGCTGCGGCCGAACTTCGGAGTACGACGATCGACCTCACGCAGACGACCCAGGCGGTGCAGGCGTGACCCGTCGAGCGTTGGGCAAGGGCCTCGGCGCGCTCATTCCTACCGGTGAGATCGACCTGCGTGAGGAGCCTCTGGAGGCGGTCCCCGGGATGCAGTTCGTCCAATTGCCCATCGAGGACGTGCGGGCGAATCCGAATCAGCCCCGGCAGCACTTCGACCCCGACGCGTTGGCCGAGCTTGTGCACTCCATGCAGACCGTGGGGCTGCTACAGCCGATCGTCGTGCGAAAGTCCGACGTCGGGTACGAGATCGTTGCGGGTGAGCGCCGGTGGCGAGCGGCGCGCGAGGCGGGCTGGACGACCGTGCCCGCGCTCATCCGACAGACAGAGGATGCCGACCTGCTCAGGGATGCACTGCTGGAGAATCTGCACCGCGTCCAGCTCAATCCCCTGGAGGAAGCAGCGGCCTACCAGCAGCTGCTCAGCGACTTTGGCGTGACCCAGGAGGAACTGGCAGACCGGCTCGGGCGCAGCCGTCCACACTTGAGTAACACTCTGCGCCTTTTGAAGCTGCCGGCACCAGTCCAGCGACGGGTAGCCGCCGGCGTCATCAGTGCGGGGCACGCTCGGGCGCTGTTGACGTTGCAGACGCCCGAGCAGATGGAGATCCTGGCCAACCGCATCGTTGCCGAAGGCCTATCTGTGCGCACCACGGAAGAACTCGTCGCCACCGACGCCCCGAAACCACGGCGCCGTGGTCGCGGTTCGCCAGCCCCCAAGTCGGAGTATGCACAGACGGTCGAGGCAGCGCTCGCCGCGCGGTTCGACACCAGCGTGGAGGTGGCGATGTCAGCGCGGCGGGGCAGGCTGACCATTCACTTCGCGGATACCGACGACCTGAACCGAATCCTCGACCTCATGAGCGCGCCGAACTGATCCGCACGAGGTCAGCGGCCACTGATCCCAGCGTCATGCCCGCGGCTGCGGCGGCCTGCGGGAACAATGATGTCTCCGTCATGCCCGGCGCCACGTTGGCCTCCAAGAAGATGACCCCCTGGTCGTTGACGATGAAGTCGACCCTTGACCAGTCCCGCAGACCAAGTGCGATGTGTGCGGCTACTGCCGCCCGGGCGCACTCCTGCTCATGCTCCGGGCTGATCCGGGCGGGAACGAAGAACTCCGTCTCGCCCGCGGTGTACCGGGCCGCATAGTCGTAGATCCCACTGCGGGGCTGAATCTCGACCGCTGGCAGGGGCTGCGGGCCGTCCCCGAGGTCGACCACCGAGACGGCCACCTCAACGCCGCCTACGTACTGCTCGACCATCGCCGAGTCCCCATAGGCGAAGGCGGCGACCATCGCAGGCGGCAAATCCTCCTCAGCACGAACCAGGGAAGCCCCCAGAGCTGAGCCGCCACGCGTGGGTTTGACCATGACGGGCAGCCCCAGGTTGTCCACGATCCCCGCCATCACGCCTGCCGCGCCCAAATCACGGAAGACCCCGTGCGGCAGCGAGTAGCTGCGCGCAACCTGCAGACCGTCATGAGCCACGATGCCCTTTGCGATCGCCTTGTCGAAAGCCACTCTGCACGCCAGCGGTGGACTGCCCACATATGGCAAGTCCAGCGCTTCCAACACATCGGCGAGGGACCCATCCTCGCCCGCCGCGCCGTGAACCAGGGGAATCACGACCTCTGGCCGCTCAGCGCGCAAGGTGGGAAGCAGATTGCCGTCGAGATCCAACACAAGGACGTCATATCCGGTATCCCGCAGGGCCTCGGCCAGGCGGCGCCCTGAGCGCAACGAAACCTCCCGTTCGGCGGACAGTCCACCCGCAAGCACGACAACTGACATGGGAGCCTCCTAGGCCAGATCCGGGCTGGGCGTAGCGGGTCCCGGAGGTAGGTGCCCGGGGGCCCTGCCAAAGGTGTGGATCAGGTCGAGTTCGGCCTCCATCACGCCGGCGAGCCGACGCACGCCCTCGGTGATGCGCTCCGGGGACGGATAGCAGTACGACAGGCGCATGCAGTCGCGGCCCTGGCCATCGACGAAGAAGCCGGTGCCCGGGACATACGCGACCAGCGCTGCCACAGCCCGCGGCAGCATAGCGGTGGTATCGATCCCGTCGGGCAGAGTCACCCACGAGTAGAAACCACCGCTGGGCACCGTCCACTGCGTGCCAGGTGGGAAGAGTTGACCCATCGCGCTGAGCAACGTGTCGCGGCGTTCCTGGTAGATCTCGCGAAAAGCCTTGACCTGATCCATCCACGGCTGCGTCCGCAGGTACTCCGACACGGTCAGCTGTGAGAAGTTCGACGGGCACAGAGTGGCTGCCTCCGCCGCGAGGACGATCTTCTCCCGGACACCGTGCGGGGCGACCGCCCAGCCGACGCGCAGTCCCCCTGCGATGGTCTTACTGAAGGAACCCAGGTAGACCACCGCCTCCTGGTCCATGGCGCGGATGGCCTGTGGCACGGTGCCATCGAAGCCCAGCAAGCCATAGGGATCGTCCTCCAGGAGCAGCACGCCAGCGCTCTTGGCGATGTCCAGGATCTCTTCGCGGCGGCTCTGGGACTGCGAGACTCCCGCCGGGTTGTGGTAGTTCGGGATGGTGTAGATCATCTTGACGGTCTTGCCGGCCGCGCGTTGGCGTGCCAGAGCCTCCCGCAGCGCCTCGGGTACCAGCCCCCCGGCATCCATTGTCACGTGCTCGACATCGACCTGATAACTCTGGAAGACGCCCAGCGCGCCTACATAGGACGGGGCCTCCACAAGCACGACGTCGCCGGGGTTGCAGAAGATCTTCGTGACGAGGTCGAGCGCCATCTGCGAACCGGCGGTCACCACGATGTCGTCGGGGTGGGCCTTGACTCCCACCGGGGCCATGACCTCCAGGATCTGCTCCCGAAGGGTCTGATCGCCCTGCCCCCCGCCGTACTGCAGTGCGACATTCCCGCGAGTCAACAGCATGTGTTCGACCGTGCTTGCGATCGCGTCCATCGGCAGGGCGTTGACAAAAGGCATGCCGCCGGCCAAGGAGACGACCTCTGGGCGCGACGCAACTGCGAAAAGCGCACGGATCTCTGATGCCGTCATGCCCATCGCACGGTCGGCATAAGAATCGATCCAGGGATCGAGACGCGATCCTGTCATGGCGCCACCTCCGGTTATGTCTCTATCATGCGTGTCGTGGAAACCAACACACGCGCCACGGTCGTCATGCGCATTGTGGCGCTTCTCGGCCTCGGTCTGCTCGCAGGTTTTATCCTCTCGGGCCTCCGTCCACACACGACCCCAGTGGGTACCGGTGACACCAGCGTGCAGTGACACGCAGGAGAACCCTCGACCTGGTTCAGTGGCCGGGGCCGAAGAAATCGTGGATGGCGGTCGCGACGCTTTCCGCGATCTGCTGACGTGTGTGCGGTGTCTGCAGGCGGGCCAGATCCTGTGCAGACGACAGATATCCCGCCTCCAGGCGGACCGCCGGCATTCGGGTGAGCCGCAGCAGGTCCCAGGTCTTGGCATGGGTGCGCGCATCAGCCAGTCCCACCCCTGCAACCACCCGGCTCTGTAGAAGGTCGGCGAAATGCTCACCCAGGATTGAGTGGGTACGAGGGCTGCCGTAGTAGTACGTCGCGGCCCCCGCGCCTTGGCCCGACACCTCCCAGTCGCAGTGCACGGAGATCACCAGATCGGCCCCCACGCGGTTGGCGAAGGCCGCCCGCGCAGCCTCAGTGGGCGGGGACAGATGGTTGACGCCCAGCGGCCGGGTCAGCAACACCGGCGTACCGATTGCCGACAAACGACCCTCCAGCCGGGAACAGATGTCATCGACGAAGGTTTGCTCGGTCAGGCCTTCGGCAGGCAATAACCGGCCCGGGTCGTTGCCCCCATGGCCGGGGTCGATCACGATGATCTTGTCGGCGGTACCTGTGCGCATGGTCGTCAGCATCTGCTGGTCGCGCATGGCTTCGGGTGCCCCACCGCTGACGGTGCGATTCAGCCGATCCAGGGCACGCAGCGTGGCCGGTCCGCACACCCCGTCGTTGCGCACCCCCACATTGCGCTGGAAGTCTCGCACGGCGTGGTCGGTGTCGGGTCCGAAGATGCCGTCCACCCGGCCGCAATCGAACCCCATGTCCGTCAACCGCCGTTGCAGGGCCATAACGTCGTCGCCGATCTGCATGTGCCCGGCGGAGAAGAACATGACACGGTCGCCGAGTCGCCATCGGGCCTCTTCCAATCGACGAAACGTCTCTGGCCCAACGATGCCGTCAACAGTCAGGCCCTGCTGTTGCTGGAAGGCCCGGACGGCACCGTCCATGACCTCGTCGAAGGCGGCGCTGGCGTCTTTCGGGAGCAGGTTCAGCCGAATGAGCCGGTCACGTACCTCCGCGACGACCGGCCCGGTGTCACCGAGTCTGGCCACGCCTTACTTCAGGTAGTCGCCGAGATCTGCGACCAAGGCCGCTTTGGGCTTGGCGCCGATGATCTGCTTGACGACCTTGCCACCCGAGTACACGTTCATGGTGGGGATCGACGTGATGCCGTACTGAGCCGCGATCTGTGGGTTCTCGTCCACATTCAGTTTGGCCACGACGATCTCGTCGTGCTCCGCGGCCAGCTCGGCCAGGATCGGGGCGACCATCCGGCAGGGGCCGCACCACTCGGCCCAGAAGTCGACGATCACCGGCTTATCGCTGAGCAGCACGTCGTCAGCGAACGTGGCATCGGTCACGGTCTTGGTGGCACCCATGGGTCTCCTTAGGTTGTACGACTTCTGAAGGTTACTGCGCGAGGTCGGCCAAGTAGTGCTGCGCGTCCAAAGCAGCGGCGCAACCGCTGCCAGCCGCGGTGATGGCCTGCCGGTAGGTGTGGTCCACCAGGTCTCCGGCCGCGAACACCCCGGACACGTTTGTGCGGGTACTGCGGCCATCCACCACGACGTACCCCTCGCCGTCGAGTTCGATCTGGCCTTTGATGAGTTCACTGCGCGGATCATGACCGATGGCCACGAACACCCCGGTCACGTCCAACGTCGAGGAGGCGCCGGTCACAGTGTCGCGGACCTCCACCCCTGTCACCTTGTCCTGGCCCAGGACATCGGTGACGGTGCTGTTCCACAACACCTCGATCTTGGGGTTCTGCAGTGCGCGCTCGGCCATGATCGGGCTGGCCCGGAAGGCATCGCGGCGATGGATGATCGTCACCTTCTCGGCGAACCGCGTCAAGAACGTGGCCTCCTCCATCGCGGAGTCGCCACCGCCGACCACAGCGATGTGCTGGTTGCGGAAGAAGAAGCCATCGCAGGTGGCGCACCACGAGACACCGTGCCCGGAAAGGCGCTTCTCGTTCGGAACGCCGAGCTCCCGGTAGCCCGAGCCCATGGCCAGAATGACCGATCTGGCCCGGTAGACGGTGCCGGCATCATCGACCACGGTCTTGATGTCCCCGTCCACCTGCAGTTCCACGGCGTCCTGCGTAACGATGCGCGCACCGAACTTCTCCGCCTGGGTACGCATCTGGGTCATCAACTCAGGGCCCATGACGCCTTCGGGGAAGCCGGGGAAGTTCTCGACCTCAGTGGTGTTCATCAAGGCGCCACCAGCGGTCACAGCCCCCTCGAGCAGTACCGGATTCAGCTCTGCCCGGGCGGCGTAGACGGCCGCGGTGTAGCCAGCGGGTCCCGATCCGACGATGACAACGTTCTCGACGTCACTCACTTACCTACTCCTTCGTTGGTCATCGGCGTCAACGCCAATACCCACCAGGGTATTCCCTGGCGCAATGACACCGCTTATACCGACTTCAGAGTCGACCCGTCGACGTCATAGATCATGTGCCGGTAGACGCTGGCATCGGTAGCCCCACAGTCGGGGGTGACGACCCACACTTCTTCGTAGTCTGGGTTGGCGGGGTAAGCGGTGACCAGTACGACAGCAGCGTCTGGGCCGTAACTACCGACATCGAGGAACAGGACTCGCCCGTATGCCTGCACCGCGGAAGCGCACGCGGTGATATCGCTGCGGGAGTCCGCGAAGGTGTTGGTCGGGCGGGTCATCGCCGTGGCCGTCGTGCGAGCGCGTAGTTGGTCGGCGAATAGGGCTGGTTCGAACACGGCCCCGGCACGCACGATCGGTGATGCGGCCACGGGTTGCGTGCCCGGGCTCGCGGCGCTGCCCACGAGTACCAGGAAACCTAGCACTGAGGCCGCTGCCAGCAGCCACGTGAGGCGATTGCGATGCCGCGGCGTCAGGGGCACCACGACCTGCTCCAAGGCCAGCCGCGCCTCGATGCCCGTCAGTACGTCGTCAGGCATGGCGGGGGAAGGCAGGGCACGCAGCCGTGCCGATACCTCCGACTCCTGCATCATTTCCCTCCTGCCTTTCGCTCAGGTAGGACGCCTGGGCTGGCATCAGGGTTCCTCACGGACTCCAGCCGCACGGCCAGTTTTGCCCGTCCGCGCGAGCACCTGCTCTTGATGGTTCCGGCGGGGCATTCCAGAACGGCGGCGGCTTCCTCGACGCTGTAGCCCTGCACATCCACCAGCACGATGGCGGCGCGCTGATCCTCGGGCAACTCGGCCAGTGCCCGTTCGAGTTCGATCTGTAGCTCCCGGTTGGCCACGTCATCGCGGTGGGTCTGCTGCTCGTGCAGGGTCTCGATCCAGGTGGTGGTCGGCCGGTTCTTACGCCGCCGGTGCTGGTCCAGGCAGGCGTTCACCACGATGCGGTGCAGCCAGGTGGTAACGGCGGCCTCACCGCGGAAGGATCCCGCGCGGCGAAACGCCGAAACCATGGCGTCCTGCAACGCGTCGGCAGCATCGTCGGGACTGCTCGCCGTGCGCAGCGCGACGGCCCACAGCCGATCCTTGTGCCGGGTGAACAGCTCACCGAAGGCATGGGGATCGCCCTGCACATGAGCGGCGAGCAGTTCCGCGTCGGTGCGCGCGTCTGTGGCACTCATCCGCTGCGCACGACGACGGAGCGCACCCCGCCCCGATAGCCACCGTCGATCCACGGCAGTCGCGTGAACCACACCAGGACATAGCGGCCGTTCATGGGCCGCGGGGAGCGCAGCAGGATGTGTGATCCGGCGCCGGTCACATCCGCGAAGGTCCGGTACTTCGTCGGGTCGGAGAAGATGCGATTACCGACCAGCACCCGCAGGTTGCTGTTGGCTCCCACGAGGCGCAGATCCACCGACCTGATCGGCCGCGGCGCTCCGAGATCGACGACCAGGCCGACGCCAGGCTTGCCGCTGAGGTAGGGGTCTGAGTAAGTCAGGGTCGTCCACGCCGTCAGCGGGTCCTTGTCGGTGGCGTAGCGCAGTTCTTGCGGATTCTCCCCGTCAACTCCGTACGGATCGTAATCGCGGACCTTGACCACCGGCAGGCGCTGCTCATTCGTCGACATGGTGGTGACCAGGGACGCGACGCCCTGTGAACGGCTCTGCGCCGTCACCGGGTTACCGGGCCGATTAGCGGCGTCGGCCAGGCCCATCAGGACCGCTCCGACGGCAAGGCTGCCCGCCAGGCCGCCCGCCACAACGCGCTGTTTGCGGGTGGCCAGCCACTCCCGCCGAGGTGGATTCCACAACCGTGCGCTCTGCGCCTGCAGGCTGGTCGTGACCTCGTCGGCGGTCGTGAACTGACCCCGCCAACACCCGTCGATGATGCGGCTCAGTTGGCGCGGAACATCGGCGACGAACTGCTCGGGGTCCACAGGTCGGTTCTTCACCTGGGTAGCCACGGGCAGCCCGGTGCGGACCGCGAACGGCCAGCGTCCTGTGAGGCAGGCGTACAACAACGATCCGAGGCCATGGATGTCAGCGGCCACCGGGTCCATATCCGGATCCACTCCGTAGAGCCCGGAGTCGACACCGTGCCCGCGCAGGCGCACGCTGCCGTCGGGCAGAAGCAGGACGTTCGCCGGCCGGAGATGGCCGTGCGTGACCCCTTCGGCATGCGCCGCCGCGATCGCGGACGCCACCTGCGTCATGAGTTGAGAGGCACCGAGGGCGCTCATGGGCTCATCAAGGAGCTCGCGCAGGGCGATCCCCGGAATCCACTCCGTGATGATCACCAGTTCGTCGTCCGGCGCAGGGCCCATGACGTCCAGCACATTGATGAAACGCCGATCCGTGATGCGTGCTGCCGCCACGGCGCCGTCATGGAGCTGCGTGATCCGGGGATGGTTCGCGCTCACGATGCGCAGACCGACGGTGCGGCGCAGCCGAGTGTCATGGGCCCGCCACAACTGCATCATGGGTGTGTGCGAGACCAGGTCAGTCAGGTCATACCGCTCGCGCCATGCTCGCGAGGCGCCCTGGTTCACACACCCAGAGTAGGCCCGCCACCCCTGTGGAAACGCACAAGGCCGTCACCCGTTCGTCCGACCGACCGTGATCATCCGGCTTTTTCGGAAGGGCCTCTCATGGTTCAGCCGCTGCGGCCGCGCAGGCCCGGGATCTTGGTGGCGACCATCCGCCAGGCCTGGGAGACCTCGTTGACGCGAAAGAGCCATGCCAGCAGCAGGTAGACGCCGACCGCCGCCGCCGAGGTCACGATCGCCGCGGCCAGGGCCCATCCAGGCATGCCACTGAAGCCCAGTTCCACCCCTGGCCTACCGGCAGCGATGACTCTGGTGAAGGTGAGGTTCACGCCGAATCCGACCGCCGCGGCAAGGACACCGGCGAGTAGCAGGCGGGCGATCACCCACAGTGTGGCGCGATTGGCCATGCCGCGCAGGCGCCGGGACAGCACGAACCATGCGATCCCCAGGGTGAGCCAGTAGGCCAGCGAGTAACCGAGTGCCAACGACGCCACCTTGATCCCGACGGGCGCGGCGGCGAACAGGGCCAGGGACAGTCCGACCATGATCACGTTGTAGACGATGGTGAGGAAGAAGGGTGTCTTCGTGTCCTCCAGGGAGTACCAGCCGCGCAGGAGCACATAGAACAGCGAGAAGGGCAGAAGACCCAAGGCGAAGGTCATGACGACCACCCCGGCGTAGGTGGCAGCCGCCCCCGAGCCGGCCCCGAAGCCGAAGATGACGGTGGCGATCATGGGACCGGCCACACCGAGTGACACGGCGGCCGGGATGATCAGCACCGACACCAGCCGCATCCCGTCTCCAACGTAGGCGCTGACCTTGCCGTAATCGTGGTCGGCGGCTGCCCGGCTCATACGCGGCAGCAGGGCCGTCATGATCGAGATCGTGATGACCGAATGCGGCAGCATGAAGACCAAGTAGGCCTTCTGGTAGGTCGTCAGACCCTGCGCGACGACGTCGGCCTCAGTGGCGAGCACGTTGGCCAGGGTCGCCAATCGCGTGGTGACGACGAATCCGATCTGGTTGACCAGGACCAAGCCGATCGTCCACAAGGCCAGCCGTCCCGTGTGGGCCAGCCCGAAGCCGCGCAGACCTGGCACGTAGGCAAAGCGGAAGCCTGACCGCGTCAGCACGGGAATCAAGACGAGAGCCTGCAGAACAACGCCCAAAGTCGTCATGATTCCCAGCCAGGCGACCTGACCGTCGGTGATGGTCAGAACGTCGACCTGGTCACCAGCCATCCACAGGAACGCCACCGACCCTGCGATCACGACGAGATTGTTGACGATCGGCGCGAACATGGGGGAGCCGAAATGGCCGCGGGCGTTGAGCACCTGACTGAACATCGTGTAGAGGCCGTAGAAGACGATCTGCGGCAGGCATAACCGGGCGAACGCCACCGCCAGGTCGAATTCGCGTGCCGAGTACTCACTCGTGGCATACAGTTCCACGATCCAGGGTGCGGCCAGCACAGCCAGGATGGTGAGAGCCAGCGTGGACAGGGCCACCACCCGCAGCAGCCGGTTGGCGTACCCGTGTCCGCCGTCCTCGTCGTCTTTCATGTGCCGGACGAGTTGCGGGATGAAGACAGCGTTCAGGGCCCCCCCGGCCACCAGGATGTAGATGATGTTGGGCAGCGAGTTGCCGAGGCTGTACGTGTCTGCCAGGGTGCCGAATCCGATAGCGGCGACCAGTGCCATGTCCCGGATCAGACCGGTGGCCCGCGAGGTGATCGTGCCAGCGGCCATGAGCGCACTCGAGCGCAGCACGCCGGCACGGTCTTCACTCATGGGCGTGCTCTTTGCGCCGGGCGTGGCGTCGCCGCACGAAGTTCATGCCCAGCAGGAACGCGAGGACGACGAAGGCAGCGGACACGACGTAGGCCGCCGCCTGCGAGTAGGCCGTAGTGCGCACCTGCACGGTCACCGGCTCGCCGTAGCGACGACCGGCTGGCGTGATGAGCTGGATGTTGACGGGCAACGTCCCGGAGCCCACGACCTTGGCCTCCACCTCCATGCTGACTTTGCGTCCTGCCGGTACCGCGAAGGGCTCCAGGGTCTGCGCCGAGAGTCGAGCGGGTTGATCCGATTCCAGGCGGATTCCCACAGTGACTTCCTGATCCAGATCGTTGGCCACCGTCACCGGGATCCGGCCGGTGTCGCCGGGCAGGGTGAACGTGCCTGTCGTGGCTACCCGCACCGCCTCGGTGCGCACTCGCAGCTGCTGCGTCACCGTGGCGACCAACGACGTGCCGGTCAGCAGGTCCGAACGCCACAAACCTGATGTCTGCCTGGCCAGGGACTGCTCGTAGGCCAAGCCGCTGGGCTCGGTCAGGATCGCCGTGAACCGTCGGGCGTCCTGCCGCTGGCCGACCACGGCGTCCATGTAGGACCGAGGTAGCTCCTGCGCGCGCTGATCGGGGCTGTAGGGGATCCGGACCCGCGGCACCTCCACCGCCTGCCGCTGGGCCGCGGCCAAGGGTACGAGGCGGGCGTAGGGCGCTTGTTGCAGGGCTCGCAGCGTTTGGCGAAGGAAACTGTCGCGGGGGTTCCACAGCGGATCGGGTGCGGCAACGATGCTGCGGGAGTCATCGGGCAACTCGCCGGCCGTCATGGCCACCTCGGCCAGGAACTGCTGGCGCGCCAGCAGCGCCTCGGAGCGGGACTCCTGCGGTGCCAGCAGGGCCGCCCCCAGGCCGCTGTCGGCCAGTACGACGGGAGTGCCCGACCACGTGGCGAATCCATCCGGGGTGTAGGTCAGTGCAGGCGATGGCGGCAAGCTGGTGTCAGACAGGAGCACCGAGGTTGCGCCACCGCGCACGAAGGTTCGCAAAGTCGCTGGGGTGAGGGTGCCGCCGGCGGCCCACGCCATCACGTCGGTGACCGGGGTCCCGGTGATGGTGCTGGTGTCTGCCGCCGATCGAGCGGTGGCCATGCGGGTCACGGTGGCCATGCCCGAACGGTGCAGGGCGACGGCGTCGGGCATGGCATAGACAGTGCTGAGGGCAGCGGAACTGGCCTCAACCGCGTCGGACACCGTCTCCAGCCATGAGCCGGCGACGGTCGGACCGGCGCCGGGGGAGGTGACCTCGGCACCGGTGACGATTTCGTAGCCCGCTGTCATGTCCTGGGCTGTCTGCAACAGCGCGGGATCCAACACGAGCGTCACCCGGGACCCCTGCGCAAAGGTGACCAGCCGCTGCAGGCGCCCGCCTGGTGCCATCTCGGCAGCCGTCTGTTCGTTGAGTTGTAGACCGTCGAGGGCCCGGTCGGGCTTGCTCGACAGGGGCCACAGCCATGCCAGACGCGTCGGCTGGACGGAATCGGGTGGGAACCAGGGCAGGAAGGTGCGGGTCAGCCCGAAACGCTGCACCAGTCCGTCTGCGCCGGTTCCGATGACCTCCAGTGCTGCGACGTACACGCCGGGCAGGCTCAAGGGGAGTTCATTTAAGGGGATCTCCAGGTTCCATTCGACGCTGGAGCGGGGCATCAGCGCGGGCACAGCCTCACTGACCGCCAGGGTCGGGGGGCCGTCCCGATCGGTCAGCCCGGCAGTCACCGCGGCAATCTCCGACCGGGTGGCCATCGGTGTCGACGACAGCAGCAGACGCACTTGCAGGGCCGTGATCTGCTGGTCGGCCCGGTTGCGCAGACGCCCACTCAAGCGAAGCGTCCGGCCTGGCTGCGGGTTCAGCGGGCGCATGCTGGTGAGGTTGATCTCGATGCTTTCGTCCACAGGCAGGGACTGCGCCGCGGCCGGGCCACTGATCAGGGGGAGAAGCAGCGCCAGAACGGCGGTCAGGACACGGATCACCAGATATCGCCGAGCATTCCCCCGGCCTTGGCGACCAGCCGGCGCTCGTCGCGGTAGGCCAACCGGGAGGACACATCGTCGAGGGCGACCCACGCCACGTCGACGACCTCGATGTCGTCGTCGCACAGCACTCCGTGTTCGTAGCGCATCAGGAAGTGGTGCACGGTCTTGTGAATTCGACGGTCCTCAACGGCGAACCAGAAGTCGATGATGCCTAAGGGAGCGACAATTCGCGCGGTGAGGCCGGTCTCCTCCAGTACTTCTCGCAGCGCTGCCTGCTCGACGGTCTCGCCCGCCTCGACATGACCTTTCGGCAGTGACCAGACCAGGCGTTTGCGCCGGTCATAGCGGGCGATCAGCGCCACGCTGACATCCTCGCCCTGCCGTTTGAGCACCAGCCCCCCCGCGCTGGTTTCGTCGACCGTCGTGCGTGACCGTGTCACGTAACGCAAATTGAAGCGCGACGGTGAGGGGATGGGCATGTTTCGAGAATAGGCGTATGCATGTGGTTACAGGCGGTAGGTCGCCACGCAGTACCTGCATCGGCATGCGGTGCGAGGACGAGCCCGCACACTCACTGAGGCTGTTGATTACCCTTGACCGAGTGAGTTCCCCCGTACCCCCACTGGCCGCATTACACCGCGCTCGTGATGCCGCCCTGGCCGAGTTGCGAGCCGGCCTGCCGGTGCTGGCCGAGGCCGCGAAGGTCTTCGGCAGAGCCGGTCACGAGGTGGATCTGGTCGGGGGGTCGGTGCGGGATGCGATTCTGGGCCGAGACGTCGTGGACCTCGACTTCGCGACCGATGCCCGCCCCGAGCAGATGGTGGAGCTGCTGCGCCCGTGGGCCGACTCGGTGTGGGACGTCGGCGCCCGTTTCGGCACCGTGGGGGCGGACAAGGACGGGATGCGCCTGGAGTTCACCACCTACCGCAGCGATGTCTACGACCCTGACTCCCGCAAACCGGAGGTCGCCTACGGCGGCGATCTCCTCTCGGATCTGGGCCGGCGCGACTTCACCGTGAACGCGATGGCGGTGCGCCTCGACGATGGGAAGTTCATCGATCCCTTCGACGGTCTGCTCGACCTGGCATTAAAACGGCTACG
This sequence comes from Candidatus Nanopelagicales bacterium, assembly GCA_037046735.1. GTDB lineage: Bacteria > Actinomycetota > Actinomycetes > S36-B12 > UBA10799 > JADKAV01. Next base: position 34,183 of record JBAOHC010000004.1, read on the forward strand.
AACTCCCGGCTCGGCGGAAGCCTCGTTCAGCGATGATCCATTGCGGATGATGCGGGCCGCGCGCTTCGCCTCACAGTTGGGGATGACCGTGGAACCGGAGGCGATCGATGCCATGGCTCGCATGGCGCAACGCATCGACATGATCAGCGCGGAGCGGGTCCGCGACGAGTTGGTGAAGCTCGTCATGTCGCCCTCACCGCGAGCCGGGCTGCAACTCCTGGTGGACACCGGACTCTGTGAGCGTTTCCTGCCCGAGTTGCCGGCGCTGAGCCTGGAGATCGATGAGCATCATCGGCACAAGGATGTCTACGAGCACACTCTGACCGTGCTGGAGCAGGCCATCGCGCTGGAGTCCACGCACGATCCCGTGCTGGCACCCGATTTTGTCCTGCGGTTCGCTGCCCTCATGCACGATGTGGGCAAGCCGCGCACCCGCCGCCTCGAACCCGGTGGCGGGGTGTCGTTCCACCATCACGAGATTGTCGGGGCCAAGATCACACGCAAACGGATGCGGGCGTTGCGTTTTGACACCCGGACCACTGACGACGTGTGTCAGCTGGTTGCCCTGCACCTGCGTTTCCACGGGTACGGCGGCGGTGACTGGACGGATTCGGCGGTGCGCCGGTACGCCCGCGACGCCGGCGACCAGGTGGTCCGGCTGCACAAACTCACCCGCGCCGACTGCACCACACGCAACCGGCGCAAGGCGGCGGCCCTGCAGCGCACGTACGACAATCTCGAATCACGCATCAACGAATTGGCGCAGGCAGAGGAGTTGGCCGCCGTACGTCCCGATCTGGACGGGAACGCCATCATGGCGATCCTTGGCGTCGGGCCCGGGCGCGTCGTAGGGCAGGCATACAACTTCCTGCTGGAGTTGCGCCTCGAGAACGGTCCCATGTCCGCGCAGGAGGCCCAGGCGGCGCTGCTCAGCTGGTGGGAACAGCAGGAACCTGGGTCCGCAGATACAACAGACCGGTGACGATGAGCCCGAGTCCGATGGCGGCGGCCGTGATGCCGGGCTGGTTACCCAACGGATCGAGCACCGCGACAAACACCACACCGGATACCAGCGACACGTTCAGTGCCACGTCATAGAGGGCGAACACGCGCCCTCGGTTCCCCTCATCGATGAACTCCTGCACCAGGGTGTCACCACACACCTTGGCGACCTGCCCGGCGAACCCGATGAAGAACCCGGCGACGATCAGACTGCTGATGCTGGCTGCGGCCACCCCCCACCAGGCGGCAGCCCCGCTGAGCATGTACACACCGGCCGTCCAGCGCACAGGGCCGAAGCGGCGCGTGAGTGCGGGGGTGATGATCGCCCCGAGCAGGGCCCCAGCGGCAGCTGCCCCGAGCATGACGGCCAATTCGTTCAAGGCCGTCTCGACCTGTTCGGGTGGGTTGATATGTAGGCGCAACAACAGCACCGCGATGATCGTGCCCGCTCCGATCGCGATGCGCTGGGCACTGACGACGATGATGGCGTTGCGCGCCGGGTGACGATGCCACAGTTGGTCCGCACCGTCGCGCAGGCCACGCAGCACCTGCCGGGCGGATTGGCTGTGCTCGCCGGGCAAGGGCCCGAACTGGTGGGCATGCACACGCGTTGACAGCAGTGCCGCCAGAACGAAGACCCCGGCGGTGATGCCCAGAACCACGACGCTGCCCGCATCATCGCCACCAAGTGCCTGGCGCAGACCGACCCCCAAGAAGGCAGCCAGTGCAGCGGCCATCGTGCCCGACGTGGGAGCGATGGCGTTCGCGGTGGTCAGGCTGGCCTCCGGCACGGTGAGCGGCACGGCCGCTGACAACCCAGCGAGGATGAAGCGGTTGATGCCGATGGCCGCTAAGACGCTGACTCCGAGGCCCAGACCGGAGTTGCCCTGCGCCGTGAAGTAGATGACCGGGATCATGCTACCGGCGCGCGCAAGGTTGCCCCAGAACAGGACACGCTGGCGGCGCCACCGGTCCAGCAGCACGCCGGTGAAGGGGCCGATCAGGGAGTAGGGCAGAGCCAGGATGGCAAACGCGGCGGCGATCGCCGATGCGCTCGCCTGCCGTTCGGGGGAGAAGAGCACGAAAGTGGCCAGGGCCGATTGCAGCATCCCGTCGCCTGCCTGCCCCGACAGCCGGATCGCCAGCAGCCTTCGATACAACGATGACCCGAGCGCGGCCTTGAGCGGGTGGGTCACTCGGGAAAGGTTATCCGGTGATCCTCAGCGATCTGCGGACCTCGTCAGCTGCCACCCGCAAAGGCTCCTCGGAGTTCCGGAAGAGCCAGGCCGCAACGAACCGACCTGCGCCTGCGCGGCGGGCAGCGCCGGGGGCACGCGACGCACCCTCGAGAGGACACACGTCAGCGCCAACACCTGACGATGGGCCAACCGCCCACAATTCCGAAAGCCCACGCAAGAGCCCGGCCCCCACCAGGGAGCCGGGCCATTACGGTTCGAGATTTAGCGCTCGACGGTGCCGGCGATGAAGGCCTCTACCGCGTCGCGAGCCTCATCGTCGGTGTACTGCACCGGGGGCGACTTCATGAAGTAGCTCGAGGCCGACAAGATCGGGCCACCGATGCCACGGTCCTTGGCGATCTTCGCCGCCCGGATCGCATCGATGATGATGCCGGCACTGTTGGGGGAGTCCCACACCTCAAGCTTGTACTCCAGGCTCAAGGGGATGTCGCCGAAGTTGCGGCCCTCGAGGCGCACGAAGGCCCACTTGCGGTCGTCGAGCCATGCCACGTAGTCGCTGGGCCCGATATGCACGTTGCGGGCAGGCATCTCGCCGACCAACTGCGAGGTCACAGACTGTGTCTTGGAGATCTTCTTGGACTCCAAGCGCTCGCGCTCGAGCATGTTCATGAAGTCCATGTTCCCGCCGACGTTCAGCTGGTAAGTGCGGTCCACGGTGACGCCACGGTCCTCGAAGAGCTTCGCCAGCACCCGGTGGGTGATGGTGGCACCGACCTGGCTCTTGATGTCATCGCCCACGATCGGGACACCGGCGTCCTCGAACTTCTTGGCCCACTCGGGCGTTCCGGCGATGAAGACCGGCAGAGCGTTGACGAAGGCCACGCCCGCGTCGATCGCGCACTGTGCGTAGAACTTCGCGGCCTGCTCCGAACCGACGGGGAGGTAGCACACCAGGACATCAGCGCGGGTCTCGCGCAGCGTCTCGACGATGTTCACGGGGCTTTCGTCAGACTCCGTGATCATCTCTCGGTAGTACTTGCCCAGGCCGTCGTAGGTGTGTCCACGCTGCACCGTGATCCCGGTGGGGGGCACGTCGCAGATGGTGATGGTGTTGTTCTCGCTGGCCGTGATGGCGTGCGCGAGGTCCTGTCCCACCTTCTTCGCGTCGACGTCGAACGCCGCGACCCACTCGATGTCGGACACGTGGTACGGCCCGAACTTCACATGCATCAGCCCCGGAACCTTGCTCTCCGGATCGGCGTCCTTGTAGTACTCGACGCCCTGCACAAGCGAGGCGGCGCAGTTACCGACACCGACGATGGCGACACGAATAGACATTCGTTCTCCTTACTTCTCGCCGGCTCGCTGCCGGTCGATCTTGGTTGACGGCGCGGTGCCGTCAATTTCGTGGTTGATGAGCTGGGAAAGCCAGTCGACTTCCCGTTCGACGCTGTCCAGGCCGTGCTGTTGCAGCGTCAAAGTCCATTCATCGAGGCGCTCGCGGCGGCGCACCAGGTTGCTGCGCAGTGTCGCGAGCCGCTCCTCGAGGCGGTTGCGCCGGCCGAGCAGGATCCGCAAGCGGATGTCTCGATCGGTCCGGCTGAAAAAGGCGAGGTGGACTCCGAAGAGTTCGTCCTCATAGGCCTCCGGTCCCGCGTCCACCAGCCACTCCTGGAAGCGGTCTTTGCCTTCCGGAGTGAGTTTGTAGACGATGCGTGCCCGCCTGCCGGACAGCGCCGGGGCACCAGCGTCGGCGGGGCCATCTTCCACGATGAGTCCCGCAGCCAGCATTTCCTTGAGACAGGGGTACAACGAACCGTACGAGATGGCTCGGAAGGTCCCCAGCACACCGTTGAGTCGCTTGCGCAGCTCATACCCGTGCAGAGGGCCCTCGTGCAGCAGTCCGAGCACAGCGAACTGGAGGACTGAGCGTTTTGCAACGGCCACGTCTTCCTCCATTCCGCTAGATCGATTCGCTAGAACCATGAGATGTATCGACTCGATATATTGCTTGCCTCTACCGTACCCCCGCCGTTCACCCGCCCGCAAGGGTGTTCCCGCGTGTCGCGCACCACAAGTTCAATTCCCGTTCGCCGTCGACGTTGTGGCGTCACCAGGGGTGCGGGGCCCGGGCGGCTAAGGAATCGGAATCTTGCATGGACGGGATCTTGGCGGGACCTCACGGGACTGCGGGGCAGCACGGCCACTGCTCGTGCCACTCCCAGCCGGCCTTTACCCGTGACGACGTTCAACCGTCCGACGTCCTCGACCGCAAAGCATGGCCGCGGCTCGTTCACCACCACGTCCTCCTGCCGGCCACGCAGGCCAGCTTGAGCACAGCCGAGAGGAACCCGTTCGGACTCCGTCGCAGAACGCGCCAGTGCCTTCACGGCCCAACTGTAGGCGCTAGCAGTAGCAGCGGATCGCCTCCCAGAAAGGAGAACTCGCCGCGGAACGCGCCGAACTGGTCGCGACCCGTGACGAGGCCGTGGCCCTGGACGGAGCCATCACTATGACGCGTCCAAGCCCGTTGGTGTTGTTCAGGCCGCGTGTTCGGTAGGGCTGCTGGAGAGGGAGTGCTACCGGGCCGACGCTGAGTAGGTCAAAGTGGTCGCCGGGCGAAGTCGCTGAGAAATCGAAACGGAATCCCCGGTTGACTATGCAGTTCTACCGGATGCGGACCTTCTTCCACCTCGACCAGTTGCTCGCTCGATCCTCAACCCGCACAAAGATCCGCCTAGCGTTGCCCCGTTGTTTTACGGCGATCGCCTTTTGGAAAGGCTTCACGATGGCCGCCTTGGCGCGTCGTGAAGTCGCTATCTGCATCCTGGACAGTCCGGAGATCTTGTCTTTCGCCATTACGCGTACTACCACTTTGCTCTTTCCGATAGCCCCCTTTGCAGATAGCGACGTTCCCCATGAAGCCGCCCTGCGGCCGCTGTCGGTTGCAGACGCGGAGGTGATCACCGGGGCAACAGTGTCGAGAATGATGTCGTCGCTGTAGGCCCGCGTGGGATCCACATCCACCCCGTCGAAGCGAACGTACACGATCTTCGTGTTTTGGCCCGCGACGGAATCGTCCAGAGCCCAGGTAAGTGTCTGCTGAACGTCCGTTGTCTGAGTCAAAGAGGGTATGAAACCACCGTCGTTCGAGATGCGCATGAATGCTGCATTTGATGGCCAAGAGATCGCCAGCGTGACGCTCTTCTTGTATTCGTGTAGTTGGCTCCGGAATTGATCGTGACGCCGGTTGAATTGTCTGGTGGTGGCGACGTCCCGGGCAACACCGCCTTGCTTGGAGCGCTGGCGGATCCCTCTCCTGCATCGTTCACCGCGGCAACGCTGTAGGTGTAGGCCGATCCGCGGTTGAGCCCTGTGTCGGTGTAAACGGTCGCGTCTGTTCGGAGGGTCAACGTGGCCTCCGGGACACCGCTTCGATCCCGGAAGCGGCGCACAACGTACCCGTCGATCGGCGCACCCCCGGTGTCCACGGGGGCCAACCATGACAGGTTGGCGCTGGTCGGCGCAGACAGCAGAGCAGTTAGTGCCGTCGGGGGTGCCGGAGGCGTGGCCAGCGGAATCACCGAAATCGTGTCATTGCCTGGGTTGGCGATGAAAGCACTAGTGGCACCCACGGCGATCCCCCGGGAAGGAGTTGAACCTTGCGCGAGTGTCGCCCAGGCCTCGTTGACCGCGCCAGCCGGTGTGACTCTGGACACCGTCTCGTTGTTGTAGTTAGCCGTATATACGTTGTCGTGGGTGTCAACTGCGATGTCAACCGGTCTGGCGTCCTGGTTCAAGGTGGCCCAGACGCGAGTGAGAGTGCCCGCCGGGGTGATCTTCGAGATGGTCCCGTTATTCCACCCGTTGGCTGTGTACACATTGTCGCTGGAATCGACTGCAATGGCATGAGGGAAGTTCGAGGATCCCAGAGCCGCCCATTTAGCGGTCAGTACCCCTTCCGGCGTCACCTTGGACACCGCAGAAGCATCGAAGTCGGCTGTGTAGATGTTGCCCTGACTGTCTACCGCGATGTCCTGCGGGCTTGAGGCAAGTGTGGCCCACACCTGCGTCACCGTTCCATTCAACGTGATCTTTGAGATCGTGTTGGTGCTGTTATTGGCCGTATAGACGGTGTCGTTGTGGTCTATGGCGATCGAGTAGGGTCCTGCACCGGGAAGGCTGGCCCAGGCCTGTTCCACGACTCCCGCTGCGGTGATCTTCGACACGGTGCCGCCTGCGTTCGCCGTGAAGACATTGTCGTGAGAATCCACTGCAATACCGCGCGGCATAGGGACCTTGGCCCATGCTTCGGTCACTACACCCTCAGGAGTCACCTTCGACACAGTGCCGTCCCCAAGATTGGCGGTGTAGACGTTACCGACCGAATCAACCGCAACCGCAAACGGGTAGGCGCCGGAGGCAAGCCGGTAGTCCGTGACCGTTGTGGCGGCACCAACAGCCGATGCCGCCACGACCCCAGCAACCACCGCCCCCATGGATAGGCCGAACAATCGCACCATCACGCTGTCTCCCCCCACGTGCGACCTACTTCTCTAACATGCACTGTATGCCGATTGAGGTGTGGGCTGCCCTGGTTCCGTGGATATGCCTTTTTTGGGCATGTGCCCGGCGCACGTGAAGGTGGTCGATCACATTCGCAGCCATGACTCACCACCCGTCGGAGGGGCACTTGTCAGGTTCGGGTGTAGTTCAGACGGACATCCAGGCACCGGTTGGCTCCCTCCGACTCCTCCCCCACGGCGTGGACAGCCGATCGCCGTGTATTGAGCGGCTGGTTCCTTAGGCGGCAAGCGTGGCCGTGGGGGGCGATGCCGCCGACAGAGTCAGGTTGAGACTGCCCTTAGAACAACTGGCTACCGCAACAGCAAAGGTCGCGCAGGCTCTCTCGGCTTGGGAAGCGCCGGCTGCAGGCCGAGGCCGAACTGCAGGCGGAAGCGGACCGGTTACCCTCCTGACTCATCCTGGGATCGGGTGAACGGCCCGGCTGGCGACCTGAGCACTGCGAGGCGGTCGTTGGCGTGGTCTCTGAGCCTGTCAGGACTTCGGTGGCGGGGTCGTTGCGTAGGGCTTCGCGTGTCCGCGCCGAGCCGGGTTGAGGTGGCGTGGGCGCAGCCCATTGACTTGGCGCTGCGTTGAACAGCGGCCCGTGAGAGAGCAGCCGCCGGGTCGCGATCACGGACTGTGGCGCTATCGGCTTCGGACAATGTGCGCGCAAGGTGGCAACGGCACAACCTGCGACTGCCTGAACCCACACCGGATCCCGGGCACGAACCCCGTGACCAGCCCTGCCACCGACGCGCAGCAGGCACCGGCCAGCCGAACCCCTGGCGCAGGAGCCGGATGGGTGGTTCAGCGATGCGCGACAATCGCCGTCCGGTGACCTTGCTAACACCGATTCCCGAGATGTGTGAAACCCGCCTACCCTGGGGAGTATGGCGGAGAGCAGGGCGCAGGGAACTGTGCGTGGCAGCAAGGTGCTTGGTGCACCCAGCAAACCACCACGCGTGCGCCCGGAACGTGCCGAACCGGAGGATGTCGAGGACCCGCGCCGACCGCGCAGGGTTGTGGATTACAGCCTGGAACGGCGCCGAGCTCTCGGCAAGCTTGTCCTCACGGCGACGGGCGCCAGTGAGAACCTGGACCCGCATCCGGACTTACTGCGGGCGGCCAAGTACCACGGCCAGCCGCTGGCGGAGGCGTGCCCCTGGTGCCGCAGCAAGGAGATGGTCCTGCTGCGTTACACCTGGGGCGACGAACTCGGTGATTTCACCGGCCGCCAGCACACACTCGCTGAGATCGACGAGATGGCCGGGGAGCACGGTCAGTTCCGGGTGGACGAGGTTGAGGTGTGCAGGGAATGCCACTGGCACTTCCGCCGCCGCAGTTATGTGCTCGGTGACGGTCAACCCCGACCCGCCAAGCGCGCCCGCAAGAACGACACCTGGTAGGCAACCGCGCCACGCCGCGCGACGTCAGACACCGGGAAGCAGTGAGGAACGAGGATACCCACATGGCAACAAAAGGCGCCAAACCGAAGCGCCGCTTCATCGACTACCCGCGAGCGGGAAAGTCCGGCGGGCGCCGCTGGCTGCCGTCGTGGAAGCTTGTCCTCGGCACAGTCGCCGCCCTACTGGCGGTGGCATTTGCCGGCCTGGGCATCGCAGTGGCGACCATTGAGATCCCCAAGCCCAATGACATGGCGGTCGCGCAGACCACACGTGTGTACTACGACGACGGCAAGACCGAGATCGGCCGGATCGGAGAGGCCAACCGCACCAGTGTGACCCTGGACCGGATCTCACCGGAGATGCAGGCAGCCATCCTGGCGGCGGAGGATCGCAGCTTTTACAGCCACGGTGGCTTCGACCCCAAGGGTTTGCTGCGAGCCACGTGGAACAACTTCACCGGTGGCACGACGCAGGGCGCCTCGACGATCACCCAGCAGTACGCCAAGAACGCCTACCTCACGCAGGAGCAGTCGTTCGAGCGCAAGTTCAAAGAGCTCGTCCTGAGCGTGAAACTGGATACCCAGGAGAGCAAGGACCAGATCCTGGCCGATTATCTGAACGCGATCTACTACGGACGTGGCGCCTATGGCATCCAGGCCGCCAGCCAGGCGTACTTCGGCAAGAGCGCCTCCAAGCTCGACCACGCCGAGGCCGCTTACCTGGCAGCCATCATCCGCGCGCCTTCGTTCTACAACACCAAGAAGGGCAAGGCCGAATTGGAGGGCCGCTGGGACTATGTCGTCGACGGCTTGGTGCAGATCGGGGAACTCACCCCGGCGCAGGCGCAGGCACTGGAGTTCCCCACGCCCATCGCCTGGAATGGTGCGCTCAACTACTACAAGGGCGAGAACGGCTACCTGCTCGAAGCCGCGAAAGAGTCGATGCTGGAGATCGGTTACACCGAGGACGACATCAACCTGAATGGCTACCGGGTGATCACCACGTTCAACAAGCAGGCGCAGGACGCGGCGATCGCCGCAGTCGAGGCCTACGGGCCGCAGTACAACACTGAGGGGCTGCGGATCGGGATGGCCAGCGTGCGCCCGGGCACCGGTGAGGTCGTGGCCATGTACGGCGGCAAGAATTACCTAAAGAATCAGTTGAACGACGCCACGCAGGCGACCGCCCTGGCGGGTTCGACATTCAAGCCGTTCGCACTCAGTGCGGCGCTGGAGGACGGGATCAGCCTGTACTCCACGTGGGACGGCAACTCCCCTCGCACCATCGAGGGCTACACCCTGCAGAACTACGGCAACCAGAGTTTCGGCTACGTGACGCTGCTGAAGGCCACCGAGTACTCGATCAACACCCCTTATGTGGAACTGGGTCTGACGATCGGTCCCGAGCAGGTCAAGCGGGCCGCGATCCGGGCTGGCGTCCCCCGCGACACGGTGGGACTCAACGCTGACCCGACGACTGTGCTGGGCACATCGTCCCCGACCGCGTTGGACATGGCGCACGCCTATTCGACGTTCGCGGCTCGCGGCGAGCGTTCCGAACTGCAGATGATCAAGAGCGTGAAGACCCCGGATCGGGAGACCGACTACGAGATGCAGGTCGACACGGTTCAAGAGTTCGATGTGGACGTGATGGACAACGTCAACTACGCCTTGCAGCAGGTGGTCAACGTCGGTACCGGGCGGACTGCGCTGGGCCTGGGTCGGCCGTCTGCGGGTAAGACCGGCACGACGGACAACAACATGTCGGCGTGGTACGTCGGGTACACACCGCAGTTGGCGACTGCCGTCATGATGGCCAAATCCGACGAGAACGGGAACATGGTCACCCTGGAAGGCACAGGTGGACTGTCCAGTGTCACGGGTGGCTCATTCCCCGCCCAGATGTGGACTGCGTACATGACAGGTGCCCTCGAGGGTCAGCCCGTCGAGACGTTCCCGTTCCCAGGGACCTGGATCGACGGTGGGGAGACGGGACTGCTGTCACCGTCCGCTTCGGCCTCGGCCACGGCGACCGCTGAACCGAGTCTCTCACCCTCCGAGGACGTCACGGGCGGTTCGACGCAGACTCCCGAGCCGGACGTCACCTCGCAGGCCCCGGTGGAACCCACGGTTGTTCCCACCACACCGGACCCGGTCGGCACCCCCAGCCAGCGGGTGCTGCCGGAGCCCTCCGGGGTGGCCGCAACAGGTTCGCCGGCGGTTTCCGGCACTCCATAGCCGGCGGGGCTAGACCTGGGTCGTGGTCGGCGCGAAGGCACCGGCGAGGGGATCCTGCACGCCGGATCCGTCGGCACGAACGGGGTCGCGCTGGGGTACGAGCATATCCCTGATGATCATGGCGGATAGCCAGATCGTCGCAAAGACGTGGATCAGGATGACCACCGCGTAGGCCTCCTGGGACAGTCCCTTCCCCCCTTCCTCGAGGCCCTCGAGGTATAACCAGATGCCCACGAAGTAGATGACTTCGGCGGCCTGCCAAATGAGGAAGTCGCGCCACCGGGGCCGGGCCAGAGCGGCAAGTGGGATCAACCAGATCACGTATTGAGGGGAGTAGACCTTGTTGGTGATCAGGAATGCCGCGACCACGAGGAAGAGCACGGGCGCCACGCGCGGCATCACCGGCGCACGCCAGATGAGCACAGCGATGCCGATACAGAGCACTAGTAAGAGGCCTGTCGCAAGGGTGTTCAGCGACTCCGCAGGAATCCCCCGGCCGGCTGTGCTCAGAACCAGCCAGATCGAGCCGAAATCCTCGCCACGTTCCTGGCTGAACTTGTAGAAGCGCGCCCATCCGTCGAAGTTGGCCAGCATAAGCGGCAGGTTGACGATCAGCCAGGAGATGCCTGTGCCCAGCAGGTACAGGCCAAAGGGCCGCCACCGACGGGCCCGCCAGGCGAGCAGGAACATGGGGCCCAGGAGCAGCAATGGGTAGAACTTCGCCGCGATGGCCAGTCCCAGGAAGATGCCGGACCAGAACGGTTTCGACCGGGCCCAGAAGGCGATAGACACGGCGACCAACGCCACGGGCAACAAATCCCAGTTCACCGTTCCAGCCAGGATGATGCCTGGCGCCAGCGCGACCATCGCTGCGTCCCAGGGTCGTGTCCGCTGGGCGACGGCTGTGGCGAGGACGGCTACCAGCCAGCAGGTGAACAGCATGACCATGTTGATGTCGAAATATGCGCGGGTGCTGCCCGTGGGTGTCACCAAGGCGGCGGCGTACATGAACAACCCGGTGAGGGCCGGGTACTCCAGGATTTGGTCCGCCGGCAGGACGCTGACGTAGGGTATGGCACCGTCGGCGAGGCCGCGCAGAGAGTACAACGGGGCGATGTCGGAATAGCACAAGTGCGCATAGCGGCCGGCGCCCCAGCCGTTGGCTAGGCAGTGGTATTTGCTGAGGTAGCCGACCACGGCCGCGACCCCGGTCATCACGATGAGGACGCGGAAGACGTTCCACCAGCCGGTGCCCAGTAGTACCCGGGTTCCGGCAGCTCCACCGGCCACCTCACTGCCGCTGGCGACAGTTGGGTCGTCGCGGCTGGGCAGGATCGAGATCATGCGTCAGTGATCACCGCGTCGAACAGCGCGGTGGTGTGCCGAACCCGGCAATCCAAGGTCTCTCCCACGACTGGTGCCCGAAGGCCGTGTGCGACGCCCTCCCGGACGGCCGATTCCGGCAGCCACAACATGGATACCTGCATGTGCGGGGGTTCGGCGAACCACAGCAACTTGTCGCCCCAGGTAAACGGCGACCTACTGCGCCCAGCGGCCTCCAGCGCCCCAGTTCCGGCGGCGATCGCGCGCTGTCGCAGGTTGGCAGCCGGGGTCGGAGCGGCCATGGCCACGCCGTGCGACGTTCCCCCGCCCACCACGATCAGCAGGCCATCGTCCTTTGCTTTGCGCTGGCGGTAGCCGACGGCGAAACGCCGCCCCACCTGGTGCACTGCCAGGATCGTTCCCCGTGCGGACAGGGCCGCCCCGTCGCCGAGCCAGAGCCGGGTACCGACCCGGGCATTGATGGCCACCTCCGGCTCGAGGCCGCGCACCGCCCGTAGTTCGTCGTCGGTGAGGTGTGACACCCACAGGGTGTTCGCGTGTTCGCCCACCGGGCATTGCACCCGGCTCAACTCCTCCAAGGCGGCTCGCCAGGTGCGCGCCCAGCCCTGGACCTCCAACACCCGCGCGCTCGTGCCGCGTGGCACGTCGGGAGCCACGTGATGGATCTCCGGCATCGCGAGGGGCAGGTGCAGTGCCAGCCCCTCGATGCGAACCTGGCCGCTGCGGACCGCGGTATGAAAAGCCTCAGTCGCGACGAAAGCGAGCAGGTCGGTCTCCAGCAGACCGAAGCGACGCATGCTCGTGATGCCTTCGAACAACACGCGGCTGCCAGCCGGGATCAGACGGGCCGTGTGCACATCACCGATAGTTCGAATCACCCGGTCTGCGTACTCACTGGCTTCGACATCCGCCCAGCGCTGCGTGGCGATCGCATCGCGCGGGTCCCACGGGGTGAGGACCAGGATGTCGCCTGCATAACGACTGGCTACTGCTGGGACCTCGAAGATGGTGCCCACTGCCAACCGGTCTACGCCGAGCCGCGTGGACTCATCCGCCAGGCGCGTCAGACCCAGTCCGTATCCGTTGCCCTTGGCCACTGGCACCACATCCCCGAGCCGGGAACCGGGACCGCCGTCACGGATCGCCGTTCGCAGGGCATCCCGCACGGACTCGGTGTGCTGCCGCCAGGCGGGGCCGTCGACATGCAGCGTGAACGTCACGGGTGCAGTCTTTCATTACCCACGGACCTGCGGGGCCCGCGGGGACGGCTCGGTGGGCGGGTGTCGGGCTGTTGGGTCAGCGGCAACCGGTGACCCCAGCGCGGCCGGCCCGTGCCCAACCTTTCGGCGAGTGGCGGCCGAAACAGCCGAACCGCTGTACCGCATGCGAACGGCTACGCCCGCTGCCACATTGCATATGTTCCGGTGGTAGCCGCTCCGTAGAAGAGATGGGCGCTGAAGTCCTTCCACAGGCTCTGGTGCCGTACTTCCAGATCGGCTTGTAGACCCCGAGAGTGGGCATCACCACGTAGGGAAAACCCCAGGCGCTGGGCGCGAAGGCGCCAGCAGTAAGCCACGGTGCGGAGACCTCGCGCCAAACGCGGCGGTGAGTGAGGCGTTTGGCGCGAGGTCTCCACGATGACCGCAGCACCGTGGCCTGTGACACGACGTGGCCACCGGTTGGCGGGCCGCGGCCCGAGCAGGACGAGGCCACGGCCCTTGCACGTTGGGAGCAGATGGATCAGCCGCGCTTGCGGTACACCTCGTACGCCTTGTTCCACAGCGCACGGAGGACCTGATCCCACTCGCCGACGTACTCCTGGGCGTAGCCACCGGTGCCGACCTTGAACTGCACGAGGCCCAGCAGGTGGTCACCCGCTGTGAGGTTGTCACTGATTCCGCGCAGGTCGTACACGGCGCAGCCGGAATCGATGCTGTCGGTGATCATGCGCCACTGGACAGCGTTCGAGGGCCGGACGTTTCGGCTGGCCGTCGTGGACGCCCCGTAGGAGTACCAGGCGTGCTCCCCCACGGTGACCATGGTTGTCGCGGCGACCACCTCGCCCTCGTGCCGGGCCAGGTAGAGGCGCAGGCGGTTCGGGTCCTCGGCATTCATCGCGTCCCACATGCGCTGGAAGTAGCCAAGTCCGCGGGGCGTGAAGCCGTCACGTTCGGCGGTCTCCACATAGACCGGATGGAAGAGCGCGAGGTCCTCGCGGCTGCCGAGATCGACCTCGACGCCGAGCTTCTCGGCTTTGCGAATGTTGCGCCGCCACAGTTGATTGAACCCGGCGAACACATCGTCCTGGCTACGCCCGGCGAGGTCGAGTTGATAGACGTAGCGAGGTTGGACATCGCCGAAGCCCGCTCCGCCACCTTGTTCCTGCAGCCAGCCCGTGTTGGGCAGGGCCTTCTGCAAGGACAGCCCTGCGGCGATCCCCTCATCCGCCGGCACGTCGCCCAACCGCGTGACGCTGTCGTCGGCGATGGCCTTCTTCACAGTCTCGGCCTGCCAGCGGCGAGTGGCTACGGCTGGCCCCATTTTGAGGGCGAAGGCGCCTTTGCCCTTCGCATGCTCGAGCAGAGGGGAGAACCATGCCGCTGGGTTGGAGACCACTTGCTCCCACGGCAGGACCGGGCCCTCGGGGATGTAGGCCAGGAAGCGCTTGACCTTGGGGACCTGCCGGTAGAGCACGAGCGCCGCGCCGACCAACTCCGAGCCGTCGAACCAGCCGATGGACTCGCTGTCCCACTCGGCCTTCACACGGGCCCACGCCGGCGTCTGCAGGAACGACACCGACGGCTGAGCCTGCACGAACTCAAGGTGCTGTGCGGCGGGGAGCGAGCGCACGGTAATGGTCACGAAGGAAGAGTCTAGTTTGCCCGTGGTACCGACCCGTTGCCGTTACCCTCTTGAAAACGGGGTTCAGGGGCGGAGGCACATTGTCGGGTGAGGGTTCCGATGGGGGCACGGACAATCTGGAAGTGATGGCCGAGGCGAAACAGTACAACCGCTTCTTGGTGTCCCTGGTCGCCGAGAACCTTTCCAGGAATGGCCGCTGCCTGGACTTCGGGGCGGGAATCGGCACGTTCGCGACGCAGGTAAGCGCGCGAGGATTCGAAGTGGATGCCCTCGACGCCGAACCTGTGCACCAAGCGGCGACCTGACCAGTGTGGCGGACCTGGCCGACGTGCCGGACGGCTCCTATACCGGTGTGTACTCGCTGAACGTCTTGGAACACATCGAGCAAGATGAACAGATCTTGGACGAGTTCCTTCGGATTCTTGAGCCGGGCGGCAAGGCAGTGATCTACGTTCCCGCCATGCCGTGGCTGTTCACGTCCATGGACGTGAAGGTGGGTCACGTCCGCAGATATCACCTTCGCGAACTCGTTCGAAAGATGGGCAGCGCGGGGTTCATCGTCAATCGCGCGTCGTACGCCGATTCGTTGGGGGTGCTTGCGACGCTGGCTTACAAGGCAGTGGGTAGCCGCGACGGGTCACTGAACACCCGCGGTGTGCGGGCCTATGACACCGTGGGCTTTCCGGTGAGCAAAGTTCTCGACACGGTCTTTGGACAGGTAGTAGGTAAGAACGTCTGGGCGGTTGGAACCAAGCCCGCCCCCTGACCGCACCGATGAAGCCGGCCCGCCCCGGGTAGGGACGGGCCGGCAGATGTCCTGTCGGACTACTTCTTTGCCAGGCGGCTCAGCGCCCATCCCAGCAGGATGTTCACAATGCCCAGGCCGATCGCCATCGCGGCGACACCGTAGGCCACAACGGAGGTGAACAGCGACGCCCGCAGGAACGAGGCGGTCATCGCGGTTTGCCGCAGTGGGTCTTCACGGTCCAACTCGGCGTAGGTCTTGCCACCGGTGGCCTCCAGGGCGTGCTTGTTGATGATCTCTGCCTGCGCGTAGGCGGTCAACGGCCCCGCAACCTGCTTGCCGGCGTACATCGAGGCGTCTTCGGCGACGACGATGTTCTCCGCCCGCAGTTGGCTTGAGACGGTCGCCCAGGTCAACCCTCCCCCGATGATCATGATGATGCCTGCGATCAGCACCAGAATGCCGACCACCTTTACCGCGCCGTCGGAACGCTTCTCGACTGCTGTGTCCGTTGCCATGAGGTCCCCCCAATGTGTTTATTCTGCTTGCCCTGCAGAAGTTGAACGTTCAACTCATTCTTATGGTATCCACAACGTCGTGACCTGCCCGAAAGCGCATGGGTTACTCTGGAAGAGCGCGGATTCGTTCCGCGCAGACGCCTAGACCTCCTGTCACGGAAAGACCGTGGCCGCTTGAGTCCAAAGGAGGTGGTCGCAGTTGCGTCCCTATGAAGTGATGATCATCCTCGATCCCAATCTCGAGGAGCGGACCGTCCAACCCACTCTGGAGCACTTCCTGAAGGTCGTCCGTGATGACAAAGGCTCCGTCGACACCGTCGACGTGTGGGGCCGGCGTCGCATGGCTTACGAGATCGACAAGAAGGCCGAAGGCATCTACGTGGTGCTGCACTTGACGTGCACACCGCAGACCGTGGCCGAAATGGACCGCCAGCTCAATCTCAACGAATCTGTTCTGCGGACCAAGGTTCTCCGGCGTAGCGCCTGAGCCCGCCTTAAAGAAAGGTCGAGACACACATGGTCGGTGAACCCCAAATCACACTGGTGGGCAACCTGGTCGCGGATCCGGAGTTGCGGTTCACGCCCTCCGGCGTCGCAGCTGCCAGCCTGCGCCTCGCCATCACCCCTCGTCAGCGCGACAACGCGACTGGTGAGTGGCGCGATGGGGAGACGGTCTGGCTCAACGGCACCGTTTGGCGCCAGTACGCCGAGAACGTCGCGGAGTCCCTGCAGAAGGGTATGCGCGTGATGGTCGTCGGGCGTCTCAAGCAGCGTTCCTACGAGACCAAAGAGGGCGAGAAGCGCACCGTGATGGAGGTCGACATCGACGACATCGGTCCGTGTCTGCGCAGCGCCACCGCCAAGGTGACACGTGCCTCGCGCGGCGGTTCCACCTTCGATGGTGGCCAAGCCCCGCAGGCTCGCCCGCAGCAGAGCCAGCAGCCCGACCCATGGGGTAGCCCGCCCAGCAGTGGCGGCGGCGACTCGTGGGGCGGCGGCGCCGTCGACGAACCACCTTTCTAAATCCATCTATCCACCCCATTCCGGCGTGACAGCCGGGCCCGACACATCGGAGCACCACAATGGCGAAGCAGCCACCTCGGCCCGTAAAGCCGATCAAGAAGAAGGCCAACCAGCTCAAAGCGGCGGGCGTCGACAGCGTCGACTACAAGGACGTCCCGTTGTTGCGCAAGTTCATCTCTGACCGCGGCAAGATCCGTGCCCGTCGCGTGACGGGAGTGACGGTGCAGCAGCAGCGGGAGATCGCCAAGGCGATTAAGAACGCGCGCGAGATGGCCCTGTTGCCGTACTCGTCGACGGCACGCTGAGGAGACTGACGTGAAGATCATTTTGACGCAGGACGTCGACAACCTCGGTGGACCCGGCGACATCGTCGAGGTCAAGGACGGCTACGGCCGGAACTACCTCGTGCCTCGCGGATATGCCATCCGTTGGACTCGTGGCGCCGAGAAGCAGATCACCCAGATCAAGCGGGCACGCGGTGCGCGCGAGATTCGGGGCCGTGAGCATGCGGACGAGGTTCGCGGGCAACTCGAGGGCCTGACGGTGAATGTCAGCGCCAAGGCGGGAGACTCGGGCCGGCTGTTCGGATCGGTCACGACCACCGACGTGGCCGCAGCGATCAAGTCCGCCGGTGGCCCGCTGGTGGAGAAGCGAGCCATTGAGATCGACGGACACATCAAGACTCTCGGGGACTACCCGGTGCGGATCTCCCTGCACCCGGACGTCGTAGCAACCATCACGGTGCACGTGATCTCTGTCTGACGTTTCACCACGCAAGAGCCCCCGCCTGGTTTAGGTGGGGGCTCTTTGCTTGGGCGCATTCATGTGCTGCCCCTGGGCCGCGACAATTGTCGTATGACCATCCGCATCACCACCGTGTGCCTGGGCAACATCTGCCGCTCTCCGATCGCCGCTGCCGTCCTGGCCGACGAGCTTGGCGACCTCGACGTTGAAGTGGATTCTGCGGGAACGGGGCACTGGCATGTCGGAGGGGATGCTGATCACCGGGCACTCGAGGCGCTGAGCCGAGCCGGGTACCACCTTGACCACGTCGCACGCCAGGCCACGCCCGCGTTGCTGGCCGACTCCGATCTGGTGCTCGCCATGGATGCCGCGAACCTGCGCGATCTGCAACGGATGGGTGTGCCCGCTGAACTCGTCCGCTCCTTCGACCCGGCGGCCGAGGACATCGAGGTGCCCGATCCGTACTACGGGACCGCCGCGGACTTCGACGATGTCGTCGTCGATGATTCAGGCGGCCGTGCCTGGGGTTCGTGCGCGGGTGCATGAACTCTATGGGGCGAACGGATGAACTGATCACCCATTCGTCTGATTGACACCGGGCACCCCGGCCGCCGGGCCTGAAACGCACTTCAGGCTCGTACCCGGCGTGGCGGACACGCCCGGTTATCCAATATTCGTCCACACTCAGCGCATTGGGAAAAGACCTGGTCAGAGACAAGTTCACAAGATCACAAACGCCAGAACCCCCAGTTTGTCCACAGCTGGTGATGAAGGGTCCTCACACGCTCTCCACAGCCCGTGCACCCCGTTGTCCACAGGGTCTAGGTGGAGCTGCAGCATTCACGGTGAGTTATGTCGTAACCCCGCGTTAGAACGTTGTCATGAGTCTGGACGTGGATCGCGCACCATCGGTTTCCTTCGATCGCACTCCCCCGCAGGACGTCGCCGCGGAGCAGTGCGTTCTCGGAGCCATGATGCTCAGCAAGGATGCGATCGCCGACGTCGTGGAGCGGCTACGCGAGGACGACTTCTACATGCCGGCTCACCAGACGGTGTACCGCATCATCCTCGACCTGTATTCCCGCGGAGAGCCTGCCGACGCGATCACAGTGTCCGCTGGCCTGCTGGCCTCCGGAGAGCTGCAGCGGATCGGAGGGGCGCCGTACCTGCACACCCTGGTCGCCTCTCCCCCGCTGACCGCCAATGCCTCGTACTACGCCCAGATCGTGCGCGACGCGTCCATGCGCCGCCGGCTCGTCGAGGTCGGCAGTCGGATCGTTCAGACAGGTTATGCCGGCGAGGGTGAAGTCGAGGACCTCATCAACGCCGCCCAGGCCGAGGTGTACGAGATCACCCAGCGCAGCACGGCCGAGGACTACGCCCCGCTGAGTGACCTGCTCGAGGGCGTCTACACCGAGATGGAGTCGATCAAGAACCACACCGGCGACATCATCGGCATTCCGACGGGCTTCATCGACCTCGACAAGCTGACGAACGGTCTGCACCCGGGGCAGATGATCGTCGTTGCCGCCCGCCCCGCCATGGGCAAGTCCACGCTGGGCCTGGACTTCGCGCGGGCATGCAGCATCAAACACGGCCTGACCAGCGCCATCTTCAGCCTGGAGATGAGCCGGAACGAGATCGTCATGCGCCTGCTCAGTGCGCAGGGCGAACTACCGCTGCACCACATGCGCTCAGGCACGCTCAACGAACAACAGTGGACCCGGATGGTGAACACCATGTCGGCGGTCTCCAACGCGCCCTTGTTCATCGACGACTCCCCCAACATGTCGATGATGGAGATCCGGGCCAAGTGCCGACGCCTGAAGCAGCAGAACGACCTGCGGCTGATCATCATCGACTACCTGCAGCTCATGAGTTCGGGCAAGCGGGTCGAGTCGCGCCAGCAGGAGGTCGCGGAGTTCTCCCGCGCCCTCAAACTGCTGGCCAAGGAGCTGGAGGTGCCGGTCATCGCGATCAGTCAGCTGAACCGTGGTCCGGAGCAGCGCACGGACCGCAAGCCGATGATGAGCGACCTGCGGGAGTCCGGCTCGATCGAGCAGGACGCGGACGTCGTGATCTTGCTGCACCGCGAGGACGCCTACGAGAAGGACAGCCCGCGGATGGGGGAGGCGGACATCATCGTTGCCAAGCACCGCAACGGTCCGACAGCAACCATCGTGACCGCTTTCCAGGGCCACTACTCACGGTTCGTGGACATGCATCGGGGGTAGGCCGCCGCTGTCGGGCAAGTTGTCCACAGGGGTGGTGGCGGGCGTTCCTGGTTCTTCCTAGGCTCACAAGGTGCCGTTCGGCCAGACCTAGGGGAATCCATGAGAAGAGCACTTATCGTTGCGCTTGGTGTCGTCGTGGGATTGGGCATGGCGCCGCCTGTCCAGGCAGCAGGCACCGGGGAGCAGGATCTGTCGGGGGTGCACATCGCCTACAGCGTCGGGGATGCAGTATTTGATGGTCCCGGGTGTGCCCAGATTCCATGGACGATCACCTCACGAGGCCCCAGTTCTCCAGCATCTATCTGGATGCCGAGCTGCAGCAGATGGGCAGCAATGCGACGTTCACCCACGAATCCATGAACACATTGTTGAGCGCTCCGTTGACGGGCACGCTGCACGGGAGTATTTGTGCCCCGGACGAAAGTGATGCGAGCAGGGGTGTCTTTCTGGTGAAGAGTTCGATGACTGTCGAGGGTGCACACTCGCGCTCAATGACTGTCGGCCTGGACACCCTTCCCGTTACCGTCAGGCAGAACCCCTCGCGCATCGTGAAGCTGAAACTCACACGCGAGCATACGTTCGGCTGGGGGCATGTCGAAGGCCGGGCGGTGGCGCAGACTCCCACGCGAGGCCGCATCGGGGCCGGCGGCACGGTGCGGCTGGACTATCTCGCGCCCGATGGCTGGCGCACTTTCCACGAGCGGTCCTTCATCAACGATGTGGGCGACTTTCGGGGATCTGGTGGCCAAGATGCCCACACCTGGCACCAGAGTGCGCGCTGTCCTGATGGAGTGCGGGTGGTGCACCACGGCTCGCAAGAAGAGCTGGGTCAGGTGAAATGAGGATCTGCCCAGTCACGATGCACGACGTGCGCATTGTAGGTAAATCTACCGAGGTATATCGATTCACTATACTTTGATACATTCACGGCGTGGATCCCTTGCTGAACCCCTATGTGCCCGGTGCCGGCCGTCGACCATCTGCACTGGTTGGCCGTGAGGAACAGCAACAGAGGTGGCACGTCGCTCTGAGCCGGCTGCAGTCTGGGCGGTCAGCCCAGCATCTGTGCCTGTACGGACTCCGGGGCGTGGGCAAGACGGTTCTGCTATCCGACCTGGCAGCTGCCGCAGCACGGCAGGGATGGCTCGTGGCCAAGGTCGAAGCGGATCCCAACCGGGCCCTGCGAGACTCCCTTGCTGATGCACTCCATGCGCCCCTGAGCGACCTGGCCGCACCGAAGGC
Organism: Candidatus Nanopelagicales bacterium; assembly: GCA_037046735.1. Lineage (GTDB taxonomy): Bacteria > Actinomycetota > Actinomycetes > S36-B12 > UBA10799 > JADKAV01. Next base: position 55,305 of record JBAOHC010000004.1, read on the forward strand.
TGGGCAGCGCATCCGAAAAGCACTCAAGACGGCGGCGAGTTTCGTACGGGCCTCGTACGACAGCACGGGCACCTGGTCGTTCGGCCTGGATCTGAGCAACGATGCGGGCGGTGGGGCCGACACGGGAACCTTGCACATCGACCTCAACAAACTGGTCGCGGACCTGTCACTGGCGCAGGACGGGTGCGGGCTGGCAATCCTCATTGACGAGGCGCAGGATCTGAGCGCCGACGAGATGTCCGCGATCTGCACGATCGCGCATCGGGCCACGCAGGATGGCTGGCCGTTCCTGCTGGCGCTGGCCGGTCTTCCCAGTCTCCCGCGGATCCTCGCCGAGGCGCGCTCCTACACCGAGCGGATGTTCGCCTATGACGTGGTGGGCTCGTTGCCGGAGCCCGCCGCCGCGGGCGCCTTGCGTCAGCCGGCGGAGGCGGAGGGAGTCGCCTGGGACGACGATGCGGTGGCCTATCTGGTAGCTCAGACCAGCGGGTACCCCTACTTCCTGCAGCAGTATGGGCAAGAGACTTGGAATGCGGCTGAGGGCAGCCGCTTGACGATGGTCGATGCCCGGTTGGGTGCTGCCCATGGCCGGGGGGCGCTGGACAACGGCTTCTTCCGGTCGCGGTGGGAGCGCGCCACGCGTGCCGAGCAGAGGTACCTGCGGGCCATGGCCCAGGACCAGGACCGGGGGAGTTCGACAGCCACGGTCGCCGAACGCCTCGGCGGATCTCTACAGACCTTCGGCCCGACCCGCGCCAAACTGATCCACAAGGGGCTCATTTACGCCCCCGAGCACGGCATGGTCGCATTCACGGTGCCCACGATGGCCGAGTTCATCGCGCGCCAACCCACGTGACCAGCGCCAGGTCTGTGCCTCCCACGAGGTGGCATTCGCGGTTCGGGGTAGTTCCGTGGGCCCGCAGCGCAAAATGACCAGTGTGGGTGGACCGGAGTCCTCGGTCGAGTTCCTTCGCTGCTCACGATGGGAGTCTCCTAAGACATGAACAGGGGTTCACGTGAGCGGTGCAGCTGGCCGTATCGTCACGTTGGTGCACCGTACGCGGCAAGTTGGACCATCAAAGACAGCAAGAGATCGTTCTTCATCACCGAACCGAGGTGCCGGAAGTTGGTCCCCGTGGATTTACACAGGCGACACTTACTGTTTCCGCTGGCGCTACGACCCCCGGTCCCACTACCGTCAACGTTGTCATTACAAGCGGGCTACCGCCCCTTCCCTCACTGGAGGAATCCGCCCATGAAGATCCGCGCCACCCTCGCGGTCTCTGCCGCCGCGTTTGGTCTCATCCTTTCCGGCTGTAGCTCAAGCGATAGCGGTAGCAGTACCGCATCTGAATCCCCGTCCGCCGCAGCCTCCGCAGGCAAGGTCGGCGTCATCCTGCCCGACTCCGCATCCTCGGCCCGGTGGGAAACCGCCGACCGCAAGTTCCTCGAGGAGGCCTTCCAAGCCGCGGGCGTCGAGTACGACATCCAGAATGCCCAAGGCGACAAGGCCAAGTTCCAGACCATCGCCGACCAGATGCTCAACGCTGGCGCCAACGTGCTGATGATCGTCAACCTGGACAGCGACACGGGCGCGGCTGTCATCAAGAAGGCCAACGCCCAGGGTGTGAAGGTCATCGACTACGACCGACTGACCCTCAACGGTGATGCTGCCTACTACGTCTCCTTCGACAACGTTGCTGTCGGCACCAAGATCGGCGAAGGCCTGGTCAAGTGCATGCAGGACAACGGCGATACCACCGGGCCGGTGGCGCTGCTGAACGGTTCCCCGACGGATAACAACGCGACGCTGTTCAAGCAGGGCTACGAGACGGCCATCACCGCGGCCGGCTACGAGGTCGCTGCCGATCAGTCCGTTCCTGAGTGGGACAACACCAAGGCGGGCACCATCTTCGAGCAGATGTACACGAAGGCCAATGGTGACTTCATCGGTGTGGCCGCTGCCAACGATGGCCTGGGCGGCGCGGCGATTTCCGTGCTCGACCGCAACGGTGAGGCCGGAAAGATCCCGGTCACTGGTCAGGATGCCACCGACGAGGGTCTCCAGCGCGTGCTGCTGGGCACCCAGTGCATGACGGTCTACAAGGCGGTCAAGGAAGAGGCGGATGCTGCGGCCGCGCTGGCCATCGCGCTGAGCAAGGGCGAGACCCCGGCGACAGATCAGGTCACCAAGGATCCGGAGTCCGGTCGTGAGGTGCCGTCGGTGCTGCTCGAGCCCGTCGCCATCTTCAAGGACAACGTCAAGGAGGTCGTCGATGACGGCTTCACCACGGCGGAGAACCTCTGCACCACGGAGAAGCTGAAGCAGGCTTGCACCGAGGCGGGCATCTCCTAAATGTCCGTCAGCGCGCAGTCCGGCGCCCTTCCCACTGCGGGAGGGGCGCCGGACCCCGTGCTCTCTCTGCGTGGGGTGCAGAAGAGCTTCGGTGCGGTGGACGTCCTCAAAGGCGTCGATCTGGATGTGTATCCCGGCCAGGTCACCGCACTGGTCGGGGACAACGGCGCCGGAAAGAGCACCCTGATCAAGGGCGTTGCCGGCATCTACCCCTTCGATGCCGGCACCTATCTGTTCGAGGGCAAAGAAGTTCACATCAGCGATCCCAAGGCCGCCAACGCCCTGGGTATCGAGGTCGTCTACCAGGATCTCGCGCTGTGCGACAACCTCGACGTCGTGGCCAACATGTTCCTTGGCCGCGAGAGCAAGAAGGGGCTCGGCCTCGATGAGGCCGCTATGGAAAGCAAAGCCACCGAAACGCTCAAGGGACTCTCGGTACGCACCCTCAAGTCGGTCCGGCAGCCAGTCGCCTCACTGTCCGGCGGCCAGCGGCAGACCGTCGCCATCGCACGTGCTGTGCTGTGGAACTCCAAGGTCGTGATCCTGGACGAACCCACTGCCGCCCTCGGTGTGGCGCAGACCGAACAGGTACTGAGCCTGGTGGAACGTCTGGCCCAGAACGGTCTGGGCGTCATCTTGATCTCGCACAACATCAACGACGTGATGCGGGTGGCGCACAACATCGCATGCCTCTACCTCGGTCGTATGGCAGCACTGGTGCCCGCCGCCTCTGTCACCAATGGGCAGGTCGTGGAGCTGATCACCACCGGCCGTACCGGCGACATCGGATTGCAGCCCGAAGTGGCCGCTCACGCCGACGCCATCGACCCCTCGACGGGAGTCTGATTCATGTCGACCATCTCAACTGAAGCCGCGGTCGAGGCTGAGCCGAGTACGGGCATCGGCGAGGCCCTGCGCACGTACTGGGAGAAGGTGCGTGGCGGGGACCTCGGGTCGTTGCCCGCCATCGCAGGTCTACTGGCGCTCATCATCGTCTTCACGGCGTTGCAGGGCGACACGTTCCTCTCGGCCTTCAACTTCGCGAACCTCATCAACCAGTCGGCGATGATCATCGTGATCGCCATGGGTCTGGTCTTTGTCCTGCTCCTCGGTGAGATCGACCTGTCGGCGGGCTTTGCAGCAGGTACGGCGGCCGCGGTTCTCGGCGTGACCCTGACGCAACGAGGCTGGCCGTGGTACCTGGCTCTGCTGGCGACGCTGGCAACCGGTGTGATCATCGGTTTCCTCATCGGCATCCTGGTTTCCCGGTTGGGCATCCCGTCATTCGTGGTGACGCTGGCGGCCTTCCTGGGTCTGCAGGGTTTGATGCTGCTGATCATCGGCGAGGGCGGGACCATCCCGATCCGCGACGAGACCATCCTCAACATCATGAACGCGAATATGAGCCCGTTGGCGGGCTGGATTCTGTTCGCGATCGTGGTGGGCGGCTGGGCTCTGCTGAGTCTCAACCGGATGCGGGCCCGTCGGGCATCCGGACTACCAGTCGAGGCGATGTCGGTCTGGCTGGCCAAGTTCCTGTCGCTGGCGTTGATTCTGGGTCTGGCCGTGTGGATTCTCAATGGCGAGCGCAGCCGCAACCCGGCGGTCACGTCGATCCAGGGTGTTCCGTACGTCGTTCCGCTCATCCTGATCCTCGTCGTCGTGCTGACCTACGTGCTGTCGCGCACCAGTTTTGGACGCCACGTCTATGCCGTGGGTGGCAACGCTGAGGCGTCGCGCCGCGCGGGTATCAACGTGGCCAATATCAAGTTGGCGTGCTTCATCGCCTGTTCGACGCTGGCAGCTGTTGCTGGCATCCTGTTCGCATCCCGCGACAATTCCGTGTCCCCATCCACAGGTGGTTCCACGACACTTCTGTACGCAGTCGGTGCAGCGGTCATTGGTGGAACCTCACTGTTCGGTGGCCGCGGTCGGATCATCGATGCCGTCATCGGCGGTCTGGTTGTGGGCGTGATCGCCAATGGCCTGCCGCTGGTCACGCAGGAATCAGGAATCGCGTTCATCGTCACCGGGCTGGTACTGCTCGTCGCGGCCAGCGTGGATGCGCTGTCGCGCCGCCGGGCGATCGCCAGCGGTAGGGCTTGACCGATGGGTGGGTGAGAGGTTTGGCTGTAGCCGAGCCCCTCACCCACCCGCAACCCGAATGAGGTGAAACGCGTTGACGGACCTCCGTGTCGGCGTCATCGGTTTCGGTCTGGCCGGGCGGCTCTTCCACGCCCCCTTCATCGCCGCCACAGCCGGACTGGAACTGACGGCCGTCGTCACGCGCAGTCCGCAGCGAGCCCTTGATGCCCGCACCGAGTACCCCGGGATTCAGGTTGTTGAGTCCGTCTCCGAGCTGCTCACGATGGACATCGACCTGGTGGCCGTGGCGAGCCCCAGTGGCTTGCACGCCGAACACGCCCGGCAGGCCCTGGAGGCTGGTCGGCATGTCGTGCTCGACAAGCCACCGGCTCGCGACGCAGCCCAGTTCGAGGCGCTCATCGAGTTGTCGGTCAGTCGCAGTCGGCACCTCATCGTCTTTCACAACCGGCGCTGGGACAGCGAGTTCCGGACCCTGCAGGCGATCCTTGACGAGGGCTCGCTGGGTACCGTGCACCGGTTCGAGACGCGCATGGAACGGTGGCGTCCTTTTGGGAAAGGTGGGTGGCGAGAGTCCGGGACGCCAGCAGATCTCGGGGGACTGCGCTACGACCTAGGACCGCACCTGGTGGACCAGGCCCTACAACTCTTCGGTCCTGTCGACTCTGTGTGGGCCCGCTCGTTGTCCGTGCGCCCGAGGCGGCAGTCTCGACGACGACGTCTTGGCGACACTGATGCACAGCAATGGCGTCACCACCGTCATCAGTGCGTCGCTGCTTACCGCCATCCCAGGGCCACGCTTCACCGTCTTCGGCACGCTGGGCGCAGCCGTCCTACGCGACGTCGATGCGCAGGAGGACGCTTTGCGGGCAGGCCAGCGGCCCGGCCTGCCCGGGTGGGGCGCTCAGCCCGACAGCCTCGCCCGGGTGGCAAGCGGCGATGGGACGACCACCGCGCAGATGCCGTATCTGGACGGACAATGGCCCCACTTCTACGCCGGGGTCCGCGACTGTCTGGCGGGTGTGGCCACCTCCCCCGTTTCCTGCGAATCTGCTCTGGCCACCATGCGGGTCCTCGACGCCATCGGTGCCGCAGCCCGCTCCGTTTCCCAATGAAAGGTTGCACCTATGTCCGACTACTCCACCATCGATCTCAAGCCCACCCCGGAGGACAAGTTCACCTTCGGCCTGTGGACCATCGGATGGCAGGCCCGCGACCCCTTCGGTGATGCCACGCGCGAGCCCATGGACCCGGTGCGTGCGGCCGAGAAACTCGGCGAACTGGGGGCTTATGGTGTGACGCTGCATGATGATGACCTGCTGTCGCCCTTGCTTGTCGGCGACGAGCGGGAAGCCGCCATCAGCCGGTTCGAGAAGGCCATCGATGCCGCTGGTCTGAAGATCCCTATGATCACGACGAACCTGTTCACCCACCCCGTCTTCAAGGACGGTGCGTTCACCTCCAACTCTCGTGACGTGCGCAGGTACGCCCTGGCGAAGGTCCGGCGAAACATCGATCTGGCTGCACGGTTCGGGGCGACCACGTACGTGCTCTGGGGTGGTCGCGAAGGCGCGGAGACCGATGCCGCCAAGGACGTGCAGGCGGCACTCGACCGCTACTCCGAAGCCCTCGACGCCGTGTGCCTGTACATCGTCGATCAGGGGTACGACATCCGGCTGGCCATCGAACCGAAGCCGAACGAACCCCGCGGGGACATCCTGCTGCCGACGATCGGGCATGCCTTGGCGCTGATCGACCGCCTCGACCACGCGGACATGGTCGGGCTGAACCCTGAGGTGGGCCATGAGCAGATGGCGGGTCTGAATATGGTGCACGGGGTGGCCCAGGCGCTGTGGGCGGGCAAACTCTTCCACATCGACCTCAACGGGCAGCGTGGACCCAAGTACGACCAAGACCTCGTGTTCGGCCACGGAGACCTTCTGAATGCCTTCTTCCTCGTGGATCTGCTCGAGACCTCGGGCTACGAGGGAATGCGTCACTTCGACTACAAGCCGCTGCGCACAGAGGACGATGAGGGCGTGTGGCGCAGTGCGGCTGCGAACATGTCGATGTATCTGATGCTCAAGGAACGTGCGGCGCAGTTCCGGGCCGATCCGCGGGTCCAGGAGGCGCTGGCCGCAGCGGGTGTGGCGAGTCTGCGGGAGCCGACGTTGGCCCAAGGCGAGGATCTGCGGGATCTGCCGGAGATCTCCGAGGTCGATGTGGAGTCGCTGGTGCGCGGATATCCCTACGTGAACCTCAACGAACTGGCCATCGAGCACCTGCTCGGCTTCCACAGGTGACACTGGTCGCCGGGGTCGACTCGTCGACCCAGTCGGTCAAGGTCACCATCCGCGACGCCGCGACTGGGGAGCAGGTTCGGTCGGGGCGGGCCGCCCATCCCGACGGCACCGCTGTGGATGTCCGGCACTGGTGGACTGCACTGCAGGAAGCGCTGGACCAGGCGGGTGGCTTGGAGGACGTGGCTGCGCTGGCGGTGGCGGCGCAGCAGCACGGCATGGTGGCCCTCGACTCGGCGGGGGAGCCCGTCTGTGAGGCCCTGCTGTGGAACGACACGCGGTCTGCTGGCGACGCCGAGACCCTGGTCCGGGAGTATGGAGCGCACTGGTGGGCGCAGGAGACCGGTTCGGTGCCGGTGGCCTCGTTCACGGTGACGAAGTTGGCGTGGTTGGCCCGCGAGCGTCCCGAGGTAGCTGCCCGGGTGGCATCGGTGATGCTGCCGCACGACTGGCTCACGTGGCGTCTGCACGGCGGCGCGCCGACGACGGACCGCGGGGATGCCAGCGGAACCGGGTACTACAGCGCGACCCGCGGCGTGTACTTGACCGATCTGCTCACTGAGGTCATCGGGCACGAGGTGGCACTGCCCACCGTACTGGCTCCAGCGGACAGCCCCGGCACCTATGAAGGGGTGGTGTTGGGGGCGGGAACCGGCGACAACATGGCTGCGGCGCTGGGGGTGGGTGCCCTCACAGGTGACGTCGTCGTGTCCATCGGCACCTCGGGTACGGTCTTCGCCTCCGGCGAGGTGCCGACCGCTGACCCCACGGGCATCATCGCCGGGTTCGCCGATGCCCGTGGTGGATACCTGCCGTTGGTGTGCACGCTGAATGCCTCCCGGGTCCTCGATGCGGCAGCGTCCGTGCTGGGCGTCGGGTACGAACGTCTTGACGAGCTGGCATTGTCAGTGCCCGATTCCGGTGGTCTGGTTCTGCTCCCCTACCTCGACGGCGAACGTACGCCCAACCTGCCTGACGCGACGGGCTCCCTGCATGGGCTGACTCGGGCCAACGCGACGCCGGCGCATTACGCGCGGGCGGCGATCGAGGGCATGTTGTGTGGGTTGGGCGCCGGCCTGCAGGCACTGCAAGCCGCTGGCGTGCCATGTCAGCGCATCGTGCTGATCGGGGGCGGCGCCCAGTCGCCGGCGGTGGCCACACTCGCGTCGGCTGTTTTCGGAGTCGCCGTCACCGTGCCGCAACCTGGGGAGTATGTAGCTCGGGGCGCCGCTCAGCAGGCCGCGTGGGCTTTGACCGGTGACTTGCCGCACTGGCCGGCCGCCGGAACCCAGGTCTACGAGGTGGCGCCCACACCGCACGTGGCGGCGCGCTATGAGGGGATCCGGCAGGCGGCTTTCGACTGAACCGGCGCTAGCGGGTCCACTGTGTGACGAACTGGTCGAGCGCCACTCGCGCCGCCTGGGTGGTCTCGGTCAGACTGCGGGGGTGCGGTGAAGCCATCGTCAGGGCCGCAATGCTGCGGTTGATGGCGTCGATGTGAGGACTGACGTCGCTGGTATCGTCCAAGGCCGCCGCGATCGACCGAGCCATGGTCTCCACCACATGGACCTGGGCGAGGGTGGATTCAGGCAGGGTCTCGGGAGAGGCGGCGATGTGGGCACCGAGGGTGAGCATCGACTCGAACAGGCCCCGCAGGGCGGCCGGAATACCTGGCAAACCGACGAACTCGTCACCCTCCGAGTGGATCTCCTGCAGGGTGGCATACTCCTCTGCTCGCAGCCGGGGCTCGGCAGAGGCCATTTCCGAAAGAACGAGGGCAGCCTCGGCAAGCAGGTTCGAGAAGTCAGCGGCAGCCTCGTGGCCAATCGACAGATCGTGCACAGTCATAGGGTCCACCCCTTTCGAGTAAGAAGTTACCCACTCGAAATCAACGAATCAGGAACGATGGGTAGCGATCGGGTGAACGACCCCGCTGCCGGGCCCCAGGGGCCCACGGGTGGTCAGTGAATCACCGGAAGGCCCATCCGGTTGCGGTCCTTGGCTGCCAGGCGCTTCCCGGTCACACTGCGCCCAGGAGGCCGGCGCGGCTCAGTGATGCCCCTTGAACACCAGCAGGGTCATCTCGGTGTTGAGGACGGCGGAACGCCACGCCTGTCGCACCACGCTCGTGCGGGCCTTGAGCTCCTCGATGTCGCGGTCGGGCGCATTATCTGAACTCATTGACCGAGCCCTCGTCGGCGAGCAGGTTCAAACCCACCCGCAGGCCGGCTTACGCGTCTCCTGCGGGTCCTTGTCGCAGCCTGCATCGCGTCCGAGAATGCCAGCGCCTTGTGATCAGTGCCAGATCCGAGCTTCGCGCATCGTCGAGGCGGTGCTGACCCGATGGCCGAGGTGACCAGGGCGATGCCGAGCGCGGCGGGGGTGTTGAAGGTCCGGATCGCCCACGCCGTGCCGCAGCCTGGGCGGTGACCGGTTCGGCAATCATGGCGGGGGCAGGCGATAAAGGGGGTGATGCATCGTTGAACCCCCTGGACCGTGCGTGCCTTCAGCATGCTCCTGCAAGGGAGTGCTTGCCCGGTTCGGGCTGTCAGCCCACGGAAACGGGCGCGGGTTGTTTGGCGTGATCCACCTTCCGTGCGGTGAGGAAGGCGGCGACCACGGCGACAATCATCAGCGGCAGGCCGAACATGCTCGCGATCCCCGGCAGAGTTGCCCCTGTCGCGCCGGAGCCCTCCAGGCCCAAGCTGCCCAGATCCCACATCGCGTGGATGACCATGGCAACCACCAAGGTCCCTGTGACCATGCGTGTCACATACAGCGCTGAGGCCATCAGGAATGCGAACACGATCTGGCGGATCGTGGCCGGCACGCTCTGACCGAAGAAGGCGTTGATACCGTGCAGCAGCCCGAACAGCAAGGAAGTGAGCAACCAGGCGCCCACCTCTGAGACCCGTCCTCGCATCCCGACCAGCGCCACACCACGGGTCGTGAGTTCCTCACCGAACCCGACCAGCGCCACGCCAAGGACCAGGGTCACGATCCATGACAGTGGGACCGCCCCAAAATCGATCGACACGATGTTGACCAGTGCCAGCAAGGCCATGACGACCGGCACGATCAAGGTCCACTTCGCGGCGATGACGGTCTCTTCGCGGATGGCCGGTCGCCACCAGCCCAGCCAGGTCGTGAACAGTGCTGTGAACAGGGCCGCAGTGGTGACTGGCAGCACGACACCTCTGAACAACGAACCCGTGGATTCAGCCACGGTGTCGTAATCGGTGCCGGTAGCGGTCCAGACGAGGGCCATGAGCGCTGCGTAGACAGCAACGGCGATGACGGCGATCGACGGCTTGGGGGTAATGCGCATGAGGTGTTTCCTCCAGAGATTTCAGTCGCACCATCGTACCCAGGGTTGACCGTCATCCCGTCGAATCTGTAACGGTTACACAGTGCCGAGTGCCAGGATGAACAGATATGAGGGAGGATGAGCAACTCGCCGTCGTCGATGCCCTCTCCCGTGCGCTCGACAGCCAAACTCTGCAGGGTTCCCAGCGTTCCCGGGACTTCCTGGCCTACGTCGTGACCGAAACGCTTGCTGGCCGTAGCGCCAGACTCTCCGAACGCACTGTGGGTCGGTACGCCCTTGACCGTGCGGCTGGCTTCGACGGTCGTCGTGATGCTTCCGTGCGCGTACAGGCCACGCGGGTGCGCAAGGCGCTGGCTGACTACTACCAGAATGAGGGGGCCAACGAAACCCTTCGTATCGAGCTGCCGCTGGGGTCGTATGTGCCGCGGTTCGCGTCTCAGGCCGTCCCGTCGGGGCATCCGACTGAGCCCGGTGTGCTCATCCGGCAGTTCGACGCGGTGGGGGACGAATCGGCTTACGCTCTGGCAACGAGCCTGGGCGAGGCACTTGCCTATCGCTTGTCCAGCTTCCAGGCCATTCGCGTCTTCGGACCGACTCCCGCTTCTGCAGTGCAGGGGCTGCAGGTGACATACGTGGTCCACGGCAATGTCCGTGTCAACGCCGACAGGGTAAGCCTGGAAGTACGTGCGACGGACATCCGAACCGGCACGGTGATCTGGGCGGTCAGCGACGCTTTCGACGTGTCCAGCACCCGGATCGTGGCAGTGGCCGAGCACTGGGTCGCCGCAGTCGCGGGAGAACTCGGGGACTACAGCGGGGTGCTGCTCAACCAGCCCGTGCCGATCCATCCTGGCTCCGATGGTCTGGACAACGCGGCTCGTCTGAGTTACTACACCTACGTGTCTCAGGGAACCAATGAGGCCCTGCTCGCCGCGGGAAGAGCGTTGGCAACCGCCCTCGGCGCGGGGGGTCGTTCACCGGTGCTGCTGGCGATGCGGGCGTCCACACTGGTAGTCGCGGTGGCGTACGGGCTGAGCGAGAACGCCGCGGCCGATCTTGTCGAGGCGGAGAGTCTTGCGCGGGAGTCTCTTGCGCTGGAGAACCGCAACGCTCACGCCTATCTGGCCCTGGGGACGGTTGCCTTGGTCCGGGGCCGCTATGAAGTCGCGATCGCCCACGCCCGTGAAGCGATGAGATTCGGGCCGGGGCATCCCACCACCGTCGCCACGGCTGGCTCCTTGTGCGCGTTCGCGGGGCAGTGGGACGAAGGGGTGGATTTGATACGGCAAGCGCTGCGGCTCAACCCAGCGTTCCCAGGCTATTTCCGGGGGCTGCTGGCACTGGATCGCCTCCTGGCAGGTGACGATGCTGGAGCCCTGGCCGAAGCCAGCGTGATCCATGCCCCGGACAAGTTCTGGGGACCCCTGTACCGGGGACTGGCACTGGACGGCCTCGGTCACACGGAACAGGCCCGAGAAGAGATCGAGGCCGCGATCAGGATTGAACCGGCGCTGCAGGCTGACATGCCCTCGGTGTTGAACGAGTACGCCACTCTCACAGATGAGCAGTTGGAAGTGGTCGAACGCCGCCTTGCCCCGTTCTTGGAGTGACGACCGCAGGGCGCCGCGCCCAGGCCCGGGTAGCAGGCTCAAACCAGGTCCAGCTGGCTGTGAGTAGGCGGGTCGCCATCGCGCTCCCCGGTGGCCGGAACAATTCGTCGCCGTGGCTGGGATACGCGAGAAGGGGACCACCCCCACCTACCCGGCCCGATTGCGGCACGCGGCAGGCCGTCCCGCAGACCAGCGGCCTCGGTCACCGGGGTGGGTTCGGCCGTGGTCACGAGCACAGCACCTTGGTCAACTCGGCATCCGCGGGGCGTGCACAGCGATCGTTGTCCCCGGACTGGTGCACCATGTCCCGGTGGTCGGCGCCCGCTGACCCGTGCGGGCCGCACGGCTTGCGGGTGCGTTCACACTGCCGGACGACGTTTCCCCCGATGTCGGCCTACGCTGCCTGCGTCCAATCCGGTCCGGGGCGGCTCGGGCGCGGGCTCAGTGATGTCCCTTCGACACCATCAGGATCATCTTCGTGTTGAGGATCGCGAAGCGCCAAGCCTGCCGAACAACACTGGTGCGGGCCTTGAGTTCCTTGGCCGACGGCTGGGGAGCTTGCGGGAATGTCGTGGTCATGTCACACCTCACTCGGGAATCAGGTACCAGAAGGGCCGGGCCTTGGCCTTGTAGATGAACAGGTAGTGCAGCATGACCTTCATCCAGTGGGCCGAGAGACCGATCTCGCCGTAGGTCTCCTTGACGTCGCGGCCCTGCTCGCCGTACTTGTCGGGGTCCGGGATGATCGGGAACACGGTCATGGCCGCAGCCTGTCCGTCGCGCCACCCAGTGCCCGCCGAGGCGATGCACGCGGCCCCCATGGCGGCCATCGACGCAGTGTGCACCTCGGCCGTGTCACCATGTTTGATGCGCTCGGCGATGGTCTGGGCGACGGCGCGGCCGATGACGCCAGAAGGCATCCCCGTGCGGGGCGGTGCGGGGGCGATCATCGTGCCGTTCGGTGTCTGGCGGGGTTTGGACATCTGGTGCGGCGGGGCAAACGCGATGCCGGCTGCCCACACGTTGTCGTATTTGACCGACTGGTAGGTGCTCGGCCAGTCGCTGGCGCGCCACTGCTCGTACGGCTTGGGGGTGTAGTCGGCATCCACCTTCATGAAGCCACTCGGGGCGAACAGTTCAGCGCTGATGTCGTTGCCCTGCGCGTCGAACGCCTTCAGATCCACCCCGCGGAAGGGGGGTAGCAGCATCGCGAAGTCGAACCGTTGCTCGCCCTTGGTCCCGTCGAGCAACTCGTAGTGGGCCACACCGGGTTCCACCCGCTCCACATGTGCCGACAGGATGGCTTTCACTCCGCGCTGTTCGAACAGCGACTCCGTAAACATCTGGCTCGGGACGATGCCATCCTTGGTCCCGAAGTTCATCCCATCCATGCCGAAGTCGCCCAGGCTGGCCTCGTTGGTGATGTAGATGACCTCGGCGAGGTCCCGCACGCCCTCCTTGACCAACTCATGCTCGACGTTGAACGTGTACTCGAAGGCTGCGCCCTGGCAGGTGCAGGTGCCGTGACCCATACCGATCAGGAAGGTCTGCCGCTGTCCGGCCTTGAGTTTCGCAATCGTCTCCTCGAAGGCCTGAGCCGTCTGTGCGGCGTGCCCGGCGGTACACACCGACCAGCTGTGGCCGTCTGGTCCCAGCCCGGGGGTGGCACCGAAGTTGAGCTTCGGTCCCGTCGCGTTGATCAGGTAGTCGTAGGCGATCCTGCCGGTCTTGCCGCTGCGGGCCTCGTCGGTGTAGCGCACCGTGACGTGGGGGCTGGCGAAGTCGGCGCTGCCCTCCCCGTGCACCTCGATGGCCAGCGCCTGGCGGAACTCGATCCCCTTGCGTTTGTAGATCGGCGCCAGCGGGAAGGTGACCTGGTCAGTGCTCATCTGACCGACTCCGACCCAGATGTTGGAGGGAATCCAGTTCCACTTGGAGTTGGGGGCGATGACCACCACCTCGTGCTCCTTGGGCAGCATGCGCCGAAGGTGCAATGCGGCCGTGTGCCCTGCGATTCCGGCACCCATGATGACGGTCCTTGCCATGACGACTCCGATCTCCAGACAGTTGGTAGCATACTCCCTGGGGGTATGGAGGGGCGCTAACGAGTGAATAGGAATCCAGGCTGGTACGGAGCCGTGATGGGCACGGGTGCCACGGCTCTGGCGATCAGCGTGCAAGCAGCCACCTGGCAGACTAGCTGGCTGCGCTGGATGGCCCACATCTTCCTAGTACTGGCTTCGGTTCTGGCAGTAGTCCTCCTCCCGCGGTATCTGGGGAGGCTGCGCGACCGGGCCGCATTGGTGCGGGAGATCGGTGACTCCGCGCATGGGGCGATGCTCGCGACCTTGCCGGCGGGTCTGCTGGTGTTAGCCGCGGCCTGGGGCAGGGTGGGCTGGGCGCCGATCGGTGTCTGGGTCGACATCGTGCTGGTGAGCGTGGGCGCCCTCCTCGCGCTGTGGCTGGGCCTGATGTGGTCTGCAGGACTGTTGCGCGGCGCCAACGAGTTGGTTGCCGTCAACGGTGGTTGGTTGATCCCGCCGGTCATGAATCTGCTGGTCCCGCTGGCGCTGGCCCCGATCATCGTCCGGTTTCCGCAGGCGGCGCAACTGCTCACGGTTGTGGGGTTCGCCTTCTACGGAATCGGTGCGGTGCTGTTCCTGGCCATGCTCACGCTGCTGATAGCCCGCTTGGCGCTGCGCCCTCCGCTCCCCGCCCAGCAGGCCCCCTCGATGTGGATCCCCCTGGCGCCCGCTGGGGTGCTCGGCATGTCGCTGCTTCAGTTGCTACGCGCCGCCCAGGAGGCTGGGGTGCCGGGTGCCTCGATCACAGCTGGCCTGATCGTGTCGTCCATGGGATTGGGGTTCGGGTTGTGGTGGGCCGGCTTCGCCTGGATCGAACTGCGCCGGGCCCTGCCCAGTGCCAATCCGGGCTGGTGGGGTTTCGTGTTCCCCGTGGCCGCGATGACGCTGAGCCTGGCCAACCTCGGGCTCTACACACAGGTGGGGGTGCTGGAGGTGTTGGGTGCCCTGGCGACCACGGTCCTGTTGGGTCTGTGGGGATTCGTCGCGGCCCGAACCGCGGGGATGTTGCGGGGGTAGGGGTGTCCAGTGGCGCCCCACCGTCTCGGGAGCCTGTGTACCCTCGTATCGAGACGGGAGGTACCCGATGGGTCAGGTACCCCAAGACGCGTGGTTCCGGGAGCGAGCTGAGGCGTTCGGGGACGTCTTCTTCGTCGTCCGTATGCAGCCCGATGTCGAGATCGAGTTCATCGGTGAGAACGTGACGCAGCAGGCGGGGATCCCTCCAGAGGCCTTCTACGCCAATGCCACCCTGCTCGGCGTCGACGACGGGACTCTGATGACGATGCGACCAGGGGACAGACGCACCGCCGAGTATGAATGGGTCCATCCGAACGGAACACCTCGATGGACCCAAGTGGCCGCCTTGTGCGTTGAGCGCGAGGACGGGAGCATGGCGCTGGAGGGTGTTGCCCGTGACATCACGGACCTGCGCAAGGTGCAGAGCGCTCTGCGCGATTCCGAGGAGCGGCATCGTCTGCTGGTGGAGAACGCCTGGGACGTGATCTGGACCATGGCCCTGGACGGAACCATCACGTATGTCAGCCCCTCGGTCGAGCGCGTGCGGGGAATCACCCCCGAGGAGGCCGCCCAACAGACTCTGGAGCAGATCCATCCCCCCGAATCGCGAGAGCGGGTTCTGGCGTACTACCAGGGTCTGTTCGCGGCCATCGCCGCTGGTGAGGAGTTGCCAGTCTTCCGTGGTGAGCAGGAGTACTACCGCAAGGACGGCAGCATCATGGTCGGAGAGTTGCAGGTGATCCCCCACGTCGATCGCGAGGGCCGGGTTGTGCAAATCCTGGGCGTGACCCGCGATGTGAGTGAGCGCAAGCAGTGGGAGGCCGATCTAGCCCGGCTGGCGGTGACCGATTCGCTGACCGGGGCCTACAACCGCCGGCACGGCGAGGAACTGATGACCGCGCTTCTGGAAGGTGATGCGCAGGTGAGTCTGCTCATGATCGACTTGGATCATTTCAAGCGGATCAATGACGCACAGGGCCATCGGGCCGGCGATGAGGCCCTCATCGGATTCAGCAAGCGGCTGCGCGCGGCCCTGTATGCCGCAGATATCTTCGCGCGATGGGGAGGGGAGGAGTTCGTCGTGATGATGCGCTGCCCCCCGGAGGTGGCCGTGACGCGGGCGGAGGCGATCCGCTCTGCTGTGGCTGAGTGGGGGGAGGTGACGGTGAGCATCGGCGTCGCAAGCGGGACGGGTGCCAGCCTCGATACCCTCCTGCGGGCTTCTGACCGCGCTCTGTACCAGGCCAAGTCCGAGGGCCGAAACCGCGTGGTCGCCTCTACAGAGCCGCCGCCACCTCAGTCCCCTGCTTGATCGCGCGTTTGGCATCGAGCTCGGCCGCCACGTCGGCGCCCCCGATGACCTGTACGGGCACGCCGGCCGCCTGGAGTCCTGCGAGCAGCTCGCGCTGCGGCTCCTGACCTGTGCAAAGGACGATCGTGTCCACCTCCAGCACCTGCGGCTGCTCGTCGATCACCACATGCAGGCCGGCGTCGTCGATCCGCTCGTACACGACACCGGAGACCATACGTACGCCGCGGTTCTTCAGTTCCGTGCGGTGGATCCAGCCCGTCGTCTTGCCCAGCCCCTGACCGACCTTCGTCTCCTTGCGCTGCAGCAGGGCGACCTGCCGGGCGGGCGGCCGGTGCTGGGCTGGGACGACGCCACCGCGGGCTGTGTGGGACCGGTCGATCCCCCATTCGGCGAAGAACACGTCCGGTTCCAGCGTCGCGCTCACGTCGGCCTGTGTGAGGTACTCAGCGACGTCGAAACCGATGCCACCAGCCCCCATGATGGCGACGGTCTGTCCGACCTCTGCGTGATCACGCAGCACGTCGAGGTAGGTGACGACCTTGGCGTGCTCAACACCCGGGACATCAGGGATGCGTGGCAGCACCCCCGTGGCCAGGATCACTTCGTCGAAGTCCACCAGATCCTCGACTGTCGCGGGCGCCCCCAGTTTGACCGTTACGCCGGCATCAGCCAGGGCGTTGCGGTAGTAGCGCAGAGTCTCGGCGAACTCCTCCTTGCCGGGAATCTGACAGGCGTAGTTGAACTGTCCGCCGATCTTGTCAGAGGTCTCGAATAGCGTCACGTCATGACCTCGCTGAGCCGCTGTGACCGCACATGCCAGCCCGCCCGGGCCGGCCCCCACGACGGCGATGCGGCGTCCCGCCGAGACCGGTTCGATGGTGAGCACCGTCTCGTGGCAGGCGCGGGGGTTGACCAGGCATGAGGTGAGTTTCAGCGCAAACGTGTGGTCCAGACAGGCTTGGTTACACGCGATGCACGTGTTGATGCGGTCAGCCCTGCCCTCAGCGGCCTTGGCCACGAAATCGGGGTCGGCCAGGAAGGGCCGAGCCATGGAGACCATGTCCGCCTGACCGCTGGCGAGCACCCGCTCGGCGATCTCCGGGGTGTTGATGCGATTGCTGGCCACCAGGGGGATGCTGACGGCACCCTTGAGTTGCTCGGTGACCCACGTGAAGGCGGCGCGGGGTACCGACGTGGCGATCGTCGGGATGCGGGCCTCGTGCCAGCCGATGCCGGTGTTCAGGATGGTCACCCCAGCGGTCTCAAGGGCTTGCGCCAGTTCGATCACCTCATCCAGGGTGGAGCCCTCATCCACGAGGTCGAGCATGGACAGCCGGAAGATGACGATGAAGTCGGCGCCGACCGCCTCCCGTACCCGTCGCACAATCTCCAACGGGAACCGGGTGCGGTTGGCGTAGGAACCGCCCCAGTCGTCGGTTCGCTGGTTGGTGCGCGCTGCGATGAACTCGTTGATGAGGTACCCCTCTGAGCCCATGATCTCGACGCCGTCGTAGCCGGCAGACTGCGCGAGAGCAGCGCAGCGCGCGAAGTCCGCGATGGTTTGCTCGATCGTGTCCGGCGTCATCTCGTGGGGCACGAAAGGCGAGATGGGTGCTTTCAGCGGGCTCGGCCCGACGAGTTCGGGGTGGTAGGCGTACCGGCCGAAGTGCAGGATTTGCAAGCAGATCCTGCCGTTTTCGGCGTGGACGGCCTCCGTGACGACGCGATGGGCATCGGCTTCCTCGGGTGTCGTGAGGGCGGCGCCCATCTGCCATGGCCGTCCCTCGTCGTTGGGCGCGATCCCCCCGGTGACGATCAGTCCCACGCCACCGCGGGCCCGCTCGGCATAGAAGGCCGCCATCCTCGCGAACCCGTCCTCGGCCTCCTCAAGGCCGACGTGCATCGAACCCATCAGCACCCGGTTGGGCAGGGTGACGAAGCCAAGGTCAAGGGGCGCGAGAAGGTGCGGGTACTCCATGCCAGGCAGTATTCACCCCGGACGGTGGACCAACGGCAGGGGGACAGTCATGTGCCAGGTCTGTGACCAGGACGTCTGGCTGACCGGAGCCGGTTTGGCGAAGAAGTAGCCCTGCCCCAGCGGCACGCCCAGCAGCACCAGGGTGGCAGCCTCGGCCTCGGTCTCAATACCCTCGGCGACGATGGTGGCCACAGAATCCTCCCTTGCTAAGTGGACCAGCGCCCGCGCCATTGCCCGCCGGACCGGATCGTGATCGATGCCTCGTACCAGTTCGCGGTCGAGTTTGATGATGTCCGGCTTGATGCGCAGCAGGTTGTTCAAGCTGGAGTAGCCGGAGCCCGTGTCGTCGATGGCGATCCGCACCCCACCATTGCGGATGATGTCCAGCGGACCGGCGATCGCCAGCGGGTCCAGCGCCTCGTGCTCTGTGATCTCCAGGACAACGCGATGGCGATGCTGCTCGGGAATGAGGTCCAACAGGCCAGCCGAGCGAAGCGCCACCGGGCCCACGTTGATACACAGACCGACATCGTCGGGTAGGTGATCGAGCAGGGCGGCAGCGTTGCTGACGGCGGCCAGTTCGAGCTGCAGTCCCAGCCCCACGCGGTGCGCCTCGGCGAACCACTGGTCGGGACTGCGGTTTGGGGTGGCCACGAAGCGAGTCAGAGCTTCAACGTGAACGATCCGTCCGGTGCGCAGATTCGTGATCGGTTGAATCACGATATCCATTCGGGTGGTGCTCAAGATCTCGCGAATCTGGCGGTGCCCGAGGATGTCATCCACGAGCCCGGGCCGCATCACCTCCGCCACAAACCGGGCCGACTGCACCCGGGACCGGTCCAAGTCGTCGGCCACTCCGGCCGCGAGCAAGGTGGTCGTCACGCGTGCCATCTCGGCGGCCAGGTTCAAGGCGGTGCGCATGAAATCGGCAAGCGACACCAGGACGGCGTCATCGGTGGGGGTGAACGCGTTGGCCACCTGCGACGTGACCTTGAGGACGGCAATCTGGTCGCTCCCGCTGTGCAGGGGCAGGGCCAGCATGCTCACACTGCCGGTTCTGCGTACCGCTTCGGCGTCAGTCCTGGGGTCGATCCGCCCATCGTCGGTGCGCGTGATCCTGCCCGTACGCACAGCCAGGCCGGACAGGCTCGAGTCGACGTTGAGTTGTAGGCCGGTGAACCCCGCGAGGGTCCCCACAGCAACGACGTACTCCAGGGTGTTCTCGTCGATGCGGACCTCCAGGGAGGCGCCGTCCGCCAGCGGAATCAGCTGGACCGCCTGTTCGGCGACGCGGCGCATCAGCAGGGTGGGGTCGGCCGCTTCCCGAAGCGCGGCCTGCAACGGTCCCATGGCGACCACTGCCCTCATTTGTGGCGCTTACCCGGGTGGGGTACAACTGACCCCATGCCCGAGGGAGACGCCGTCCGCCGTACGGCACAGGCCCTCAACAGGGCTCTAAGCGGGCGGGTGCTGACAGTCAGCGACTTCCGGGTGCCGAGGTACGCAACGGTGAGTCTCGTCGGCCAGTCGATCATCGAAACGGTGGCTGTGGGCAAACATCTGCTGACCCGCACCGACTCAGGGCTGACGGTGCACAGTCACCGGCGCATGGAGGGCAAATGGGTGACGGGGCGGACGGATCTGCGCACCGGCCCGGCGCATCAGATCCGGGTGGTCCTGCGTACTGCCGATTCGGCCGCCATCGGCGTTCGAATGGCCATGGTCGAAGTCGGGCGCACGGTCGAGGAGGGCCGCTGGGTCGGTCACTTGGGACCGGACATCCTCGCCGACGACTTCGATCCCGCTATGCCACTTCCGCAGCGGCCGGTCGTGGCCATGTTGCTTGACCAGCGGGTCATCGCGGGTCTGGGGACCATGTGGGCGGCTGAGACCGCGTTCGCGGCCAAGGTCAACCCCTACGCCGTGGGAGGTGATCTGGATGCCGCCTTGGCTCACACGCGCGCGCAAATGCTGACCAGTGTCAGCGGAGCCCGGCCCCGCATGCAGGTATTTGAGCGAACCGGGCTGCCATGCCGGGTCTGCGGCACGCTCATCAGGGCCGGCCGGGTGGGAACCGCGCCCCAGGACCGCGTCACCTACTGGTGCCCCACCTGTCAGCCAGGGTGAGGAGTCTCATAACGGGGATGCCCGGATGCGGACTTACACTTGTGTCATCCCCTCGCGTCAAGGAGTTGTCATGCTGAACGGTTCGCCCGCAGCGCAACTCACCGACGTTGACCCCCGCCGCCTGGGGAAGTGGGACGTGGAGGCCCGCATCGGTTCTGGCGGTATGGGGGTGGTGTACCGCGCACGTAGCGGCGAGGATGTGGCCGCGGTGAAGGTGGTCCGCCCCGGACTGCTCGACGATCCGCAGGTCGCTGCTCGCTTCGAGCGCGAGGCACAGGTCTTGCGCTCAGTGCATGACACCCACATCAGCCGGTTTCTGGACGCTGATATCGCTGGTACCCCGGCCTGGTTGGCGACCGAGTACGTCGCCGGGCCGAACCTGCGTGACGCCGTGGCCCTGTGGGGTCCGCTGACCACTTCACGCTGGTGGGAACTGGCCCGCGGCCTGGCCCAGGCCCTGGCCGTGCTGGAGATTCACGGCATCATGCACCGCGACATCAAACCGGCCAACGTCATCATGAGTGATCGCGGGCCGGTGCTCATCGACTTCGGCATCGCGCACCCGGAGGATGCCACCAGCCTGACTGCCACAGGAATCGTCACCGGATCACCATCCTGGCTGTCCCCCGAGCAGGTCGCGCTACAGGACCTGAGTGCAGCCAGCGATGTCTTCTCGCTCGGCTCCCTTTTGGCCTTTGCGGCAACAGGGCAACCCCCGTTCGGGCAGGGTGCGACCGTCGCCGTCTTGATGAACATCCAGCGCAATGATCCCGACTTGTCCGGCATCGACCCCACCCGCCGGGTGCTGCTGGAACGCATGCTGGCCAAGGACCCTGCCCTGCGGCCCACGGCCCGCGAAGTGCTGGACGTCGCGCGCGGCATGAAGGACATCCCCGAGGATGCCACCGTCTCGGTCTCGCAGAGTCACACGACGCAACCCATCGTGGCCCCGCCAGCAGTGCGGCCACCCGCGGCGCCGATGCCACCCCCGAAGCCGCGACGGCTCGGCGCTTGGGCCGCCGTGGGCTTGGCCGGTGTTCTGGCCCTGGGGATCGGGTACGCCGGTTTCAACAGTCTGCAGTCCGGCGGTGCTCCTGAGCCGTCGCAGAGTCAGTCGCAGCAACCCAGCGAAGCTCCGAGCGCGGGCGAGGCTCCGGCCAACCCTGGCTCCGACCAGCTGCGGTCGGGCAACTGGTTGTTGTCCCAGTACTCCATTTCGCAGGACAACGGAAAGCTTGTCATCAATGGGACTGTTCAGAACAGCGGCAACAAATCTGCGAGCGCCGATCTGACGGTTTTCTACTACGTCAACGGTGAGGCGGTGGCAGTGGCCACGGGCAGCACGGGCGAGGTGGCTGCCGGCAGCAGCGCGCAGGTCACGCTGACCAGCGAGGACGACTGGCAGCCGGGCAACCCCACTCTGGTGGTTGAGGCCGGCTAGGCCAGTGCCGCCTTGGCGCGCCGACGCCGCAGCCAGCGCACGACCAGCCAGATGAATACCACCAGCAGCACTGCGACCAGCAGCGGCGCGATGATTGCCACAAAGGCCAGTACGGTACTCACGATGTCCTCCCCCGTGCTGACCACCGGAGCTCCCACGCCGGCGGTGCCCGCGTTGATGACGGGGCGGATCGCCGCCTTCGTGCCGTGCACCGCTCCCGCCGTGAGGAGACCGGCGATGAGCCCGAGCCAGGGCGGGATGTCGGTGATACCGGTGCTGGCAGCCATCAGCAGCGCTCCGGCCGCGGGTCTGATTACCGTCTGGATCACGTCATTGACACTGTCGACGGCGGGAATCTTGTCGGCGAAGAGCTCGACGATGAGCAGGACACACAGGGTCGCCAGCACCCACGGATTGGCCAAGTTGTCGTATGGCGCGCCGAAGTCGAGCCAGCCCAGAGCCTGCAAGAAGCCCACCATGACCAACGGAATGTAGGCATTCAAGCCGGCGGCCGCGGCCAGACCCAGCCCGGTGAGGATGGCGCTGGTCAGGTCCATGGCTGCCACGGTAAACCCTGGATTGCCGGTCGTGGAACCAGCCATCAGTCGGGACACGACCGGATTCGGTTCAAGAGTCCGCATGGGACCGCCGAGCGTGCGCATCTTTGGCCCCCGCATACCGTGCATATGGGACTAACGGGGCCGGGTTGGGTCAGTTCTGCGCACCTGGGAGCCGCGCAGCCAGAGTCATGCGCAGATGTGAACCACGGAGGAGTAGCCGGTCATGACGAGGTCCTGGCAGCCGCCGACGGCACCGGAAGGCCGGAGCGGGTCCTGGTGACGAGTCCGAAAAGAGGCTCCCCGATCGACCGCCTACCATCGAAGGCGTGTATCCGCTGTTCCTGCGCCTAACTGGAAAGCCAGTGCTGGTGGTTGGGGCCGGGCCGGTGGCGGCCCGACGCGTGCAGGGTCTGTTGGCTGAAGGGGCTGTCGTCACGGTGGTCGCTCCGCATGCTGCTGAGGACTTCCCTTGTGAGGTGCAGAGCCGCCCGTTCGCCGACGACGACCTGCGTGGTGCCTGGTTGGTGCAGGCCTGCGCCACGCCCGACGTCAACCGTCGAGTGGCCGCGGCGGCGCAGGCCGCCGGCATCTGGTGTGTCAACGCCTCCGACTCCGGCGGGGCGGCGTGGTCCGCGGCGACCGCAACCGCCGGGGAGGTGCAGATCGCCGTGTCCGGGGGAGCAGACCCGCGGCGGGCCACGGCGGTGCTCACCACGGTGCGGGAGGCACTCATGACCGCTGATCTGCGCGCGCATCGCCCCCACGCCGGCCGGGTGGCACTGGTCGGGGCGGGCCCTGGTGATCCGGATCTGCTCACCCTGCGAGCCCGGGACTTGCTGGCCGCAGCCGACGTCGTGGTCACCGACCGCTTAGCACCGCGGGCTGCGCTGCAGTTCACCCACGGCCGGGTGGTACACGTCGGCAAAACACCAGGCGATCACACCGTCGGTCAGGACGACATCAATCGAATTCTCGTGCAGGAGGCCCGCGCCGGCCAGCTCGTCGTCCGGCTCAAGGGTGGCGACCCGTTCGTGCTCGGGCGGGGTGGGGAGGAACTCGCGGCCTGTCTGGCGGCCGGTGTTGAGGTCGAGGTGGTGCCCGGCATCACCAGCGCGGTGGCAGTCCCTGCCGCCGCCGGCATCCCCGTGACCCATCGTGGGCTGGCCACGGGCTTTGTGGTCGCGACTGCGCACGGCGAGGATCCGGAACTGGTGGCACATCTGGCCGCAATCCCGGCCGAGATCACCATCGTGCTGCTGATGGGGGTACGGGCCCTGCCCATGGTGGTGGAGGTCCTGCTCACCCGCCGCGCCCCTGATACCCCAGCCGCGATCATCGAACGGGGGTGGACGGCGCAGCAGCGCACGGTCACGGCCACGCTGGCGACTCTGGTCGACGCCTCCACAGGGGTGCGGGCGCCCAGCATCGTGGTGGTGGGCGAGGTTGCGGCGCTGCATGAACAGTTCGGAGACGTGGCTCGGGTCTCGGCCGCGGCGGGGTTGATCGCGGACTGACCTCAGACGCGCTGCACGGCCACCATCGTGACATCGTCGCGGCGCCAATCCACGGCGCGCGACCGCGCGGCAGCCAGCACATGCTTCACGAAGCCCGCCGCAGTGTCTTCAGTGGCAAGGGCCCCGTAGACCAGGCGTCGTAGACCCTCATCTCCGAGCTCCTCACGCTCAGCGTCGTGAGATTCCACCAGGCCGTCGGTCCACATGGCCAACATGGCGCCGGGTTCCAACTGCGTGGAGTGATTGATCCACGATCCGCCCAGCACGCTGAGCAGCGGCCCGGTGGGCACCAGTTCGGTGAGCGCGGCTGACACCAGCCACGGGGCGTGGTGCCCGGCGTTGGCCCACATCAGCAGCCCCGTGTCTGGGTCCAGCACGAGCGCAACGCAGGTGGCGAACCGGCCGGGGTCGCGGAACCCCGCCGCTGCGACCTGCAGGGCCAGTGCCGGGTTGCCGTGCTGCGCCAGGGACAACTCGACGACGTGCTTGAGGCGCAGCGCCTCAATACCGGCCGCCGGCCCGTGACCGGAGACATCAGTCATGGTCAAGGCGAGCCGGCCATCCTGCAGCAGCTGAGCACTCCACCAGTCCCCGGCCAATACTCCCTGGGCCGGCGACAGCTCGCCGTACAGGTCCAATCCGGTAACCACGACCGGGTCGGCGTCGTACAGTTCTCGCCTGATAGCGGCTAGGACCGGCGTTTGCTGCTCCAGGCCCTCGTCGGCCTGCCGGGCGCGGTCGATCTGATCGACGAGCTGGCGGCGCATCTCCTCCGCGTCCTGCCCCACCTGGCGCAGTTCAGGGGGTCCGGATGGCACGATCGGCGTTTCATGGTGGGCCGGCTGCGCCGCCTTCAGCAGTTGTCGGCGCAAGTCCTGCAACGGTCGCAGGACACCGCTGATGAGGAACCAGGCGAAGGCGATCAGCAGCAGCAGGAGCAGTGCAATCGATGCGTTCAAGACTCGCCACAGCAAGTTGAACTGGTCCCGCTCACTGCGCACGGCGTCGTCAACGTTGTCGCGGATCTCCCGATCCAGTTGCTCAACGTACAAGCGACTCTCGTTGTATAGCGAACGAGGCGTGCCACTGCGAATGATCCGGCGGGCCAGTTCCGCGTCGCCTCGGGCGGCGGCGGCGACGATCGGGTCGGTACCCTGCGTGCGCCACGCCTCGGCCGAGTCCTGAGCCTTGGCCCGCAGCATCAGCAGCTCCCCGTCCGCACGCAGGTACCTGCGCAGCTCGCGGAAGGCGTTGTCCATGCGAGCGCTCGCCTCCACGTAGGTGGTGAGGTCGGGAGTGTCCCCGGTCAGCGCGTAGGCGTTGGCCCCCGCCCGCATGTCCCCCATCGCCGCAGCGAGGTCACCGGCGGCATCCGAGGCCGGTTGCAACTGGCCGGTCACCGTGTTCGCGGTGCGCGCCACAGTGTTGTAGCCGGTACGCAGCGACCATGCGGTGATCAAGACCAGGGTCACCGCGATCAGCAGCACAAGCCAGATGCGGGCACGCAGACTCACGAATGGCAGGCTACTCGTATCCAGGAGAAGGAGACACGCGTGCGCTTGCGGCAGATGCTTAGCGGCCTACCCGTCTACCGTGCTGGTCAGCGGCCTGCGCCGCGGACCGATATGACGACCTACAAGTTGTCGAGCAATGAGACACACGTGCCCCCTCCCGAGGCGGTACTGGCGGCCTTGCCGGACAGCGCGGTACACCTCTATCCGGATCCCGGCAGCAGCGAGCTGATCGCCGAGCTGGCCGGCTACACCGGTGTGGCCACCGACCAGGTCTGCGTCGGCTGTGGTTCGGTGTCTCTGTGCCAAAACGCGGTTCAGATCGCCGCGGACGCCGGTGACGAGGTCGTCTACGCGTGGCGTTCGTTTGAGGCCTACCCCATCGTCTCGGCAATCTCAGGGGCACGAGCCGTGCAGGTGCCACTGCGATTTGACATGACGCACGACGTCGAGGCCATGGTGGCGGCGGTGGGTGCGCGCACCCGCGTTCTCTTCTTGTGCACGCCGAACAATCCGACCGGTCCGGCGATCACCCATGCCGAGGTGTTGTGGGTGCTGGACAACGTCGGGGATGACGTACTCGTGGTGATCGATGAGGCTTACCACGAGTACGTGACGGATCCGGACGCGGTGCGCGCCCTCGACATCGCCGCGACACACCCCAACGTCCTGGTGCTGCGGACGTTCTCCAAGGCCTTCGGTCTGGCCGGGCTACGGGTGGGCTACGGCGTGGGTTCGCCGGAGTTGGTCGCGGCCATGCGCAAGGTCGCGACCCCGTTCGGGGTCTCTGCGATCGCCCAAGCGGCCGCCGTGGCTTCCCTGCAGCCCGATGGGCTGCGCCACATGCGAGATGCCGTGGCGGCCAGTGTCGAGCAGCGGGACTGGCTCGCAGCCGGTCTGCGCGCCAAGGGATACGACGTCCCCGACAGTCAGGCCAACTTCGTCTGGGTCACGTCTGCGGACGATCTCGCCGGGTATCTCGACGGTCATGGTCTGACCGTGCGGCCGTTCCCGGGTGAGGGGGTCCGGATCTCAGTGGGTCCGCGGGCCGCGAACGAGCGCGTCCTGGAGGTGCTGTCCGCGCGTCTCTGAACTTGTGATCTGCATCACATGCGACTGATTGGGCAGGCCGAAAGGGACCAAAAGAGACGGAAATCGTTGCCTAACCGCCTCCGGACAACGGATAGGTAAGGCTTACATTTCTAGAATTTACGAATTGCTTACGACAGACTTTGCGTTATGAGTGCGCTGGATCTGTCTCGGTGGCAGTTCGCCATCACCACGGTGTACCACTTCCTCTTCGTGCCCATCACCATCGGAACCTCGTTCCTGGTGGCGGGTATGCAGACGGCGTGGGTTCGCACCGGCAACGAGAAGTGGCTGCGAGCCACGAAGTTCTTCGGGAAGCTCTTCCTGATCAACTTCGCCATGGGTGTCGTCACCGGCATCGTCCAGGAGTTCCAGTTCGGTATGAACTGGAGCGATTACAGCCGTTTCGTCGGCGACATCTTCGGGGCCCCGCTAGCCATCGAAGGTCTGCTGGCGTTCTTCCTCGAGTCCACCTTCTTAGGGCTGTGGATCTTCGGCTGGGACCGGCTGCCGAAGAAGCTGCACCTGGCGACGATCTGGCTGGCGGCCTCCGGTACGTTGCTCAGCGCCTACTTCATCCTGGCCGCGAACTCCTTCATGCAGCACCCGGTCGGTTACACGGTGAACCCCGTCACGCAGCGGGCCGAGATGACCGACATCGGTGAGGTGCTCCTGCAGCCGCTGGCCATGATCACCTTCGCTCACGTCATCACGATGGCGTTCCTGGTGTCGGGCCTGTTCGTCGCCGGCATCTCCGGCTGGCTGTTGTTCAAGAACAAGTCGGTGGACGTGGTGCGGTCCACACTCAAACTGGGGTCGATCACGGCGATCGTGGCCTTCGTGCTCGTCGGCTGGACCGGCGACATGCAGGCCACCAAGATGGTCGAGATTCAGCCCATGAAGATGGCGGCCGCGGAGGCTCAGTGGGACACCGCGGCACCAGCCCCCTTCAGCCTGTTCACCATCGGCACCCTGGACGGCTCCGCGCCGATCTTCAGCGTCGAGGTTCCGCATGGCCTGTCGCTGCTCGCCACCCACTCGTGGGATGGGGAGGTGCAGGGCATCAACGACCTGCAGGCACAGTACGAGCAGCAGTTCGGACCCGGCGACTACCGGCCGAACATCCCGATGGCCTACTGGAACTTCCGGTTGATGATCGGCTTCGGTGCGCTCGGCGCGCTGATCGCCGCCTACATGCTGTGGGCCACCCGCAAGGACCGCATCCCCACCTCCAAGTGGTTCCCGCGCATCGCGCTGCTCGGGATCGTCATGCCGCTGCTCGGCTCGAGCACCGGCTGGATCTTCACCGAGATGGGGCGCCAGCCGTGGATCGTCTTCGGGCTGATGCAGACCAGTCAGGGCGTCAGCCCCACGATCACGCCGCTGTACGTGATCCTTTCGATGGGCATCTTCACCCTGCTGTACGGCGGGCTGGCTGTGGTGGAGGTAGGACTGCTCATGCGGGCCGTCAAGATCGGTCCGCCCGATGCGGTCGAAGACAACTACCCCGACAAGCTGGGCGAAGAGCGTCCACTGACCGTGACGTACTGAGGAGCTGATCATGGAACTTCAACAAGTCTGGATCATCCTGATCGCGGTCCTGTGGGTCGGGTACTTCGTCCTCGAGGGCTTCGACTTCGGAGTGGGCATCCTGCTGCCGGTACTGGGCAAGACCGAGCAGGACCGCCGCGCCATGCTGACGACGCTCGGGCCGGTCTGGGACGGCAACGAGGTGTGGCTGCTGGTCGCAGGTGGCGCCACCTTCGCCGCCTTCCCCGAGTGGTACGCGACGATGTTCAGCGGGTTCTACCTGCCGCTGCTGCTCA
This sequence comes from Candidatus Nanopelagicales bacterium, assembly GCA_037046735.1. Classification (GTDB taxonomy): domain Bacteria; phylum Actinomycetota; class Actinomycetes; order S36-B12; family UBA10799; genus JADKAV01. The sequence goes on from JBAOHC010000004.1 coordinate 83,461, forward strand.
TCCTGGTTGCCCTGATCTTCCGTGGTGTGGCCTTTGAGTACCGCAGCAAGCGCTCCAGCCTGAAGTGGCGCAAGAACTGGGACCTGGCCATCGTGATCGGGTCGTTCGTACCCGCGCTGCTGTGGGGGGTGGCCTTCTCCAACCTCGTGCGGGGGGTCCCACTCAAGCAGGGCCCGTTCAACAACCTGCTCTACGACGGCGGCTTCTTCAACCTGCTCAACCCGTACGCACTGCTCGGGGGCCTGGTGACGCTGACGCTGTTCGTGACCCACGGCGCGATATTCCTGGCGCTCAAGACCGACGGTGACATCCGGGTGCGCGCCAACAAGGTCGCCGGCCAGGTCGGACTCGTGGCGACGGTTCTCGCGGTGGTCTACCTGCTGTGGACGCAGCTGGCCTTCAGCGACAAGGTATGGACCTGGGCGCTGGTCCTCGTCGCGGCGGTCGCGTGGCTGGCGGGATTGGCGATGAACCGCGCCGGCCGCGAGGGCTGGGCATTCATCTTCAGCGCGATCACCCTCGGTGGTGCGGTCATCTTCCTGTTCAGCGTGCTGTACCCGAACGTGATGCCGGCGTCCAACGACCCCGCGCTGAACATGACGATCTGGAACGCGAGCAGCACCCCGTACACACTCAAGATCATGACCATCGTGGCGGCGGTGTTCACGCCGATCGTGTTGGCCTACCAGAGTTGGACGTACTGGGTGTTCCGCAAGCGTGTTTCACCGTCGCAGATCTCCAACGCGGCGGAAGGTTCCCTGGACCTGCCGCATGAGAAGGAGACCGTGGCCTGAGGTTGTCACGAACGCGGCGGGGTTTCGCCGAGGGGGCCCGCCGCGTGCGTGTGTTTGGCTGACTCACAACGGTAGCCTGGCGACCATGCCCACGGTGGACGAGTACCTGGACGCTGTCCCGCAGCCGCAGCGCGGCACCCTCGACGTCGTGCGGCAGCGGCTGCGGGCGCTGCTCCCCGATGCTGAGGAGGGGATCTCCTACGCCGTGCCGGCATTTCTTATCAAAGGCGTTGGTATCGCGGGGTACTCGGCCGCCAAGAAGCACTGTTCGTACTTCCCGATGAGCGGCTCGGTCTTGACTGCGGTTGCCGACCGGCTCAAGGGTTTCACCTTCAGCAAAGGGGCGCTGCGCTTCGGGATCGATGAGCCGCTGCCGGACGACTTGCTGGCGCTGCTCGTGCAGGTGAGGCTGGACGAGGTGGCAGCGAAGCAGCGCTGACCGGCGGGATCAGTCCTCGCTGTCTTCCCGGGTCATCTTCTCGATCTGGTGCTGCTTGGCTGCCGCATCGCGCTCGTTGTCGTGCTCAAGCTCGGCTTCGATGGCGGAGTCCACGGCTGCTTGTTCTTCATCGCGTTCGTTGGGCATGGGTTCAGCCTAGGCCGGGTGGGTACATGATTGTATGGCTGTCGACATAGTTCTTGTTCTGCGCTCCGAGCATCGCCGTATCCAACAACTCATCGATCGATGCGGTCGGACCAGCAGAGGATTCCATGAGCCTGTCGCTGACCTGCAGCAGGCCCTGCGGGCTCATGTGCTCGCGGCCACTGCCGAGATCTACCCGAGCGTGGCCAAATCATCCGATCCGCACCTATGGCCCGCCGACCGGCTGACTGAGGTGCGCACCGTCGTGGAGCGGGACCACGCGCCGGAACCCGAATTGATCAGGGCAGCAGCGGACCTGATGGCTCTCGAGGAGCAGAGCATTCTGCCGTTCCTGGAGAGCTTGGAGTTGCTGACCCGGCGTCGGCTGGGCAAGGTCTTCCGCATCCGTAGGGATGCAGCCGTGCGGGCTGCGAGCAGCACGGGGCGCCGCCGCAGGTCGCAGACCGAACTCTACGAACTCGCCCGCCGGGCTGGCGTGGAGCATCGATCCCGGATGACCCAGTCCGAACTGCAAGCCGCCATCGAGGACCGGGGTCTGCAAGCCTGAGGCGGGTCCAGAAGCAGCAAATGGGCGTTCGTTGCTGAGACACGCCGGACGGAATCGCAACTAATGCCCAATCGGCGCGCCATCAGTTCCACGTCAGCGCCCGTGTCCCAGCGGGCAATAGTGCCTCGAAATCCTCACCCGGGCAGTAGCAGAAGCCTGTAGCAAGGTTCCGTAAAGCGTTGTTCACGAATCAATTACCCCTAAGTCCTTGCCAGATCAAACTGGTATGGGTAACACTCAGAAGTGCGTCCAGAAAGTGGCGCATCCTTACTGTAGGTCCTGAAGACGACGGGACCACGGCTCTTCTTTCGCCACAGTTCTTTTTTTTCGTCGACGTGTGCTTGAACACCAAGGCCGCGTCGCTCACCGCCACATACACACGAGTCGTTGAGCGAGGTCTCATGTTTATTCACGTAATTAGCCGTCCCCTGTCCACCGTTTCCCACGTTCCAGGCAGTGGTGTCACAACCGTTGCCGACCATCTCCGCCGCGCTGGTGCCGACGTCGTTGAAGACATCGGGATCGCCCTCTCGGACATCAGCCGTGCCGCCCGCGAACTCAGCGAGGAACTGATCCAGCGCTGGGAGGCGTCGCCTCCCGAGGTCGTGCACACCATCGGTGTCGTGGCCACCATGGCCGCTGTCGCCGCTCGTCCGGAAGGCACTCGGATCGTGGCGACCTTCGATGAGCGACCCGCCGCGGCCGAGTTGGAGAAGTCCCTGGCGCGAGAGGTCGATGCCGTGGTGCCCCTGTCCACTGCCGAAATGGCGGACTGGCGTAATGCCGGGGCCAGAACGTTCAACGTCGGCGCCATGATGCTGGCCAGCCCCGCCGTCACCGAAAGTACCGCGGATGCCCGTGGCCACGTGGTCTGCTTGTCCACTGGTCGTGCTCTGGAAGACGTGGTCGAGTCGATGACCTTGTGGGGTCCCACGCGGCTCGTGCTGATGGGTCGCCTGGACGCTTCTTCTCGGGCGCGAGTCCAGCAGTTGGCTGTCAAACTCGGTGTGTCCGATCGCATCGACTACCAGCCAGGCTTGCGTGGTGAACGGCGTAGCCGAGTCTGGGCCGAGGCGGCGCTGCTGATCGGTGGCGCCGATGGTGCCCGCCATGGTGGGCATGTCCTGGAGGCCGCCGCTCATGGTGTACCTGCGGTCGCCCTGGCGCAAGAAGCCCATCTCGACCACATCGTTGAAGGCGCCTCCGGTGTCCTCGTCGATCCGCGAGAAGGTCCCCGCGGGCTGGGACGTGGCGTGGCCACTGTGTTGCGCGATCCCCTGCGGTGCCGCGGCATGGGCTCTGCCACGTTGGTACGGGCAGAGAGCCTGCACGACCAAGCGAGTTTCGGTGAGCGGCTGCTGGAGATCTATCGCCAGGTGTGCGGCATCCTGCCGGCATCGACGAAGCCAGCCCCGGCGCCGTTGACCCCAGAGGCCACCAAGCTGGCTCTGAACTACATGCCGCTGGCTCGCCAACTGGCCCATCGCTACTCCGGCCGCGGCCAGCGTCTGGAGGATCTCGTGCAGGTCGCATCGCTGGGACTGGTCCGGGCGGCCTCGCGGTTCAACCCCGACTACGGGACCGAGTTCCACTCGTTCGCGGTACCCACGATCCTTGGGGAACTGCGCCGCCACTTCCGCGATCACGCATGGGCAGCGCGCGTCCCGCGCAGCCTGCAGGAGGTGACGCTGAAGGTTCAGCGCGCCTCCGACGAATTGCGAGCCAGCAAGGGCGAGGAGGTCACCCCCGCTGAGGTCGCGGCCCATCTCGGTCTGCTCGAGGAAGAGGTGCGGCAGGCGATGCAGGCCCGCGGTGAGGCGATGAGTTCGAAGTCGCTGGACCACCCCATGGGTGAGAACGGTGACGAGTCGTACGGAGATCTGGTCGGCGAACTCGACCCCGACCTGGAGTACGTCGAGCTGCGGGAATCCGTGCGGGAAGCCATGATGGCGCTACCCGAACGCGAGCGGGAGATCCTGCTGATGCGGTTCTACGGTGAGCACACGCAGTCGGAGATCGCTGAGCAGCTGGGCCTGTCGCAGGTCCACGTCTCACGGCTGATCACACGAACGCTGGCCGCCCTGCGCGACCACGTGACCAACGATGTGCCGCTTCCCCGCTCCTGGGCTGCTGAGGAAGTCATCGGGCAGCCTGTCGCGGCCGGTCGTCGCGCGGCCTGACACCACCACCCGGCCGGTGGCCGGCCTGTCGCTTCGGCGCAGGCCGGCCACTGGGTTGTGGTGTGCTGTCGCACGTCTGTCCGCAGTCGCGCAAGAGCATCTTGATCAGGTAAAAGGCCACTTCCGGTATGGATTTGACCGCTGCGGGCAAAACCTTCTCACCATACGAAGCACCGAACGATCTCTCGAAAGGCCCTAACCTCATGCGCCCCATTTCCGCGGTCCTGTTCGACCGCGATCACACACTGACGGTGGACGATCCGCCGTACAACGGTGATCCGGAACTGGTGCGCCCGTATCCAGGTGCGAGGGAGGCGGTGGCCCGCGTCAAGGCAGCAGGACTGCCTGTGGGGGTCGTGACAAACCAGGCGGGGATCGGGCTGGGAAGGCTCACCGTCGACCAGGTCGAGGCTGTCAACGCCAGGGTCGACGCCCTCTTGGGCCCGTTCGACACCTGGCAGTACTGCCCGCACGCCCCCGTGGATGAGTGCAGCTGCCGAAAGCCCGCACCGGGCCTGGTCCTGCGCGCTGCCGATGCGCTTGGGGTGCCTGTCCCGGAGGTCGTGGTCATTGGCGACACCGTCATGGATGTGGGCGCTGCCGACGCTGCCGGAGCCATCGGGATCTTTGTTGTGACCGACCGCACCCTCGACTCCGACCTGCGGCGCTGCCCATTGGTGGCGCAGAACATCGGGGAAGCGGTGAGCTGGGTGCTCGCGCAACGCCAAGGGGACGCCGCATGAGACCCCGGGTGCTGGTCGCTCGCCTCGACAGTGCCGGGGATGTACTGCTCGCCGGACCGGCGATCCGGGCCGTGGCTCGACAGGCCGATGTCACGCTGCTCTGCTCTTCGGTCGGTCTGCCCGCTGCCCGCCTGCTGCCCGATACCCGCACTATGATCTTCGACGCCCCGTGGGTGCACGGCAACCCACCACCGGTGCGCGCTCGGGAGTTGGCGCGGCTCGTTTGGCGGCTACGCGGCTTCGATGAAGCCATCATCCTGACCTCTTCCTTTCAGTCGTCGCTGCCCATGGCCCTGCTCCTGCGCTTGGCCGGCATACGACCCATTACCGCGATCAGCGACGACTATCCCGGCAGTCTCATCGACAACCGGGTGCGTCCGGATTACGACCTGCACGAAGTCCAGCGCAGTCTCGCCGTCACCGGGGCGGCGGGCTACCCGGGAAGCGACGACCTGCGGCTGATCGACGAGCTCGCGGCCTACCCGGTCCCCAGCGAACCCTACGTCGTCGTCCACCCGGGTGCCGAGGCCGAAAGCCGGGCCATCGACCCGCGCATCGCTGCCGAAGCGGTCACCGAACTCAGCGCTGCCGGTTACCAGGTATTGGTCACCGGCAGCCTCAGCGAGAAGCGCTTGACCGCGCGGGTCGCCGGCCCGGCCGGCATCGACCTCGGCGGTCGCACCACCTTCGGACAGCTGGCTTTCGTGCTGCGGGGTGCGCAGGCCGCGATCGTTGGCAACACCGGCCCCGCGCATCTCGCGGCCAGCGTAGGCACCCCAGTGGTGAGTCTGTTCACACCTGTGGTCCCCGCCCACAAGTGGCAGCCCTACGGCGTCGCGACGACGGTGCTCGGCGACCAACGGGCCGCCTGCGCCGACACCCGAGCCCGGGAGTGTCCGATTCCCGGGCACCCGTGCATGGCCGGTGTCCGCGGCAGCGACATCGCGGCTGCCGTCGCCGGGCTCGCAGTGGGAATGCCCGCATGAAGGTACTGATGTGGCACGTGCACGGCAGCTGGGCGACGGCGTTCGTCAACGGACTGCACGACGTGGTCGTGCCGGTGACGCCCGACCGGGGCCCGGACGGCCGAGGCCTTCCCGCCACCTACTCCTGGCCGGACACTGCGCGAGAACTGGCACCGGAGCTGCTGCGCGACCAGGACTTCGACGTGGTCATTCTGCAGCGGCCCGCTGAATTGGATCTCGTCGAACAGTGGCTGGGGCGGCGGCCCGGCATTGACCTGCCCGCGGTGTACGTCGAACACAACACGCCCCGGGAGAGCCCAACGGGCAGTCAACACCCACTGGGTGGACAGTCACGCATCCCTATCGTTCATGTGACGCACTTCAACGCTGTGATGTGGGCCAACGGCCGGGCCCCTGCGCACGTGGTGGAGCACGGTATTCCCGATCCGGGCTACCGCTACACCGGCATGCTGCCGCGGGTCGGCTACGTCGTGAATGAGCCCGTTCGCCGCGGGCGAGTGACCGGCAGCGATCTGGTTGGGCACATCGCTCGGATCGCGCCGGTCGATGCGTTCGGCATGGACACGGCGCCGCTGACGACCGGCGCCCACCGGCACGAGGTCATCGGCCATGGCGATATCGCCCACGATGCGATGCACACCATGCTCGCGGACCGCCGGGTCTATGCCCACCTGTGTCGCTGGACCAGCCTGGGCCTGTCGCTACTCGAGGCCATGTTCCTGGGCATGCCCGTGGTCGCCTTGTCGGTGACGGAGGCCCCAGAGGCCCTGAACGGGAGCGCCGCCGTGGTCAGCAACGACCTGCTGCGCCTTCAGGAGCACGTCCGTGACGTCATCCACGACCCTGAGCTAGCAGCCGACCTCGGCCGCCGCAACAGGGCCCATGTCGAAACTCGCTACTCACTACAGCGATTCCACGCGGATTGGGATCGCCTACTCAAGGAGGTCCTCTAAATGAAGATCGCAATGGTTTCTGAACACGCCAGTCCCCTCGCCGTCCTCGGCGGAGTTGATGCCGGGGGGCAGAACGTTCACGTCGACGCGCTGGCTCGCGGTTTGGCGGCCCGCGGTCATGAGGTCGTGGTCTACACCCGGCGGGACAACCCCGACCTGGCGCAGCGGGTGGAGATTGTGCCCGGAATGGCGGTGCACCACATCGATGCCGGACCTGCCGAGCCCGTCCCGAAGGATGAGTTCGGCCCGTTCCTGGCCCGCTTCGCCCAGGAGCTCACGAAGCAGTGGGAGATCGATCGCCCGGACGTGATCCACGCTCACTTCTGGATGAGCGGTGTGATCAGCCTCGAAGGCGCCGAACTGCTGGACATCCCCACCGCGATGACCTACCACGCCCTCGGAGTGGTCAAGAAGCGTCATCAGGCCGAGGCCGACACCAGCCCGGACACCCGGATCCCGGCCGAACGTCAACTGCTGACCCGGATGTCCCGGATTATCGCAACGTGCACGGATGAGGTACGGGAACTCGTTGAGATGGGCGGCGACGAGAAGCGGATGGACATCGTTCCGTGCGGGGTGGACTCGACGGCGTTCTGCCCGGCCGAGGTCGGCGAGAGCGATGTGGTGGCCACCGAGCGGCAAGAGCGGCACAGGATCCTTTCGTTGAGCCGACTGGTGCCCCGCAAGGGTGTCGGTGAGGTGATCGAGATGCTCGCGTACCTCGATGATGTCGAGCTGACCGTGGCTGGCGGACCGGAGCCGCAGGCTCTGGACAGCGATGCCGAAGTTGCCCGGCTGCGGCGTCTCGCGGATGAGCACGGGGTGGCCGACCGGGTGACCTTCGTTGGTGCCGTTGGCCGCGACCGGATCCCGCAGTTGTTGGCCGAGATGGATCTGGCCGTCGTGCTGCCATGGTACGAACCCTTCGGCATTGTGCCGTTGGAGATCATGTCGTGTGGCAAACCCCTGGTCGGGTCGGCCGTTGGTGGCCTGCTGGACACCGTGAGCGACGGTGAGACCGGACTGTTGGTCCCCCCGCGCAATCCGAGGCGGGCGGCAACGGCCGTACGCACCCTGCTCGACGACGCGGCTCTGCGCCGTTCCATGGGTAAGGCGGCCCGGCGAAAGATCGAGGAGCAGTACGACTGGCGTCGCGTCTGTGAAGCCACCGAGGCGGTCTACCGCGACATGCTCACCTCCCACTCCACGGTGGCCGTGCGGACCTCGGCCTGATGGGACCGCGCACCACGATCCCGGATCTGCCGGAGGTCGTTCTGGACACCGCCGACCCGTTGGTGATTGAACACCGCCGGGCCACGGTCGCTGCCTTGAATGCCGCCAGCGGGGCCCTGGAACGGTGCGCGCAATGGGGTCGGCGGTTGGCGCAGATCCTGCCCGCTGGCGGGCGCCTGTTGGTGTGTGGCAATGGTGGCAGTGCGGCAGAGGCCCAGCACCTGACGGCAGAGATCGTGGGTCGGTTCCAGGAGGACCGGCCAGCGTACTCGGCCATCTCGCTACACGCTGAAACGTCGTCCCTGACCGCAATCGTCAACGACTATGGCGCCACCGAGATGTTCGCTCGGCAGGTGGCCGCGCACGGTCGGGCCGGCGACGTCCTGCTGATGCTGACCACCAGCGGGCGCAGCCCCAACCTGCTGGTGGCCGCGGAACGTGCCGCTGGCCTGGGGATGTCGACCTGGGCTTTGACCGGCCCCGCACCCAACGCGCTCAGTGGCTTGGCACAGGAGACGGCATCCATCCCAGGCCGTACGGTCAGCGCCATCCAGGAAGTGCATCTCGTGGCCGCGCATGTGCTGTGTGCGGCCTTCGACGCAGCCCTGCCTGTGGGGAGAGCCGGATGAGCCTGCACGAGGCCGACGGGCCCCCGTTGGTGGTGGTCGGTGATTCCCTGCTGGACATCGACCTGCTGGGCACGGCAACTCGGCTGTGTCCCGACGAACCCGTCCCGGTGATCGAGGACATCACGGAGGTGACACGGCCGGGCGGGGCTGGGCTGGCTGCCCTTCTGTGTGCACGACTGCGGCCCACCGTCCTTGTCACGGCCCTCGGTGGCGACGAGGCCGGAGAGCGCCTGCGGGAGATGCTCGCCGAGCACGTGACGCTGGTGGATGTCGGGGCCTCCCACACAGTGGTGAAGACGCGTGTCCGAGTAGGGGATCGGACCGTGGCTCGGTTGGACCGGGTCCATGAAGGTTTCGCTGCGCCAGAGGCTGTGGACCCGGAACTCTTCGGCTACGCCGCCGCGGTGCTCGTGAGCGACTACGGACTTGGGGTGACCGCTCGTGAGGATATCCGAGCTCTACTCGCAGGAGCAGCGCCCACGGTATGGGATCCGCATCCGCGCGGGTCCATGCCCGTCGCCGGCGTCACCACGGTCACGCCCAACCTGGCGGAGGCGGCACATTTCGCTGGGCGTGGTGACGTGCTGGATCAAGCTCGCACGCTGCTGCAGAAGTGGGACCCGCAGTCGGTCACCATCACGCGAGGAGCCGACGGCGCCGTGCTGGCCACCAGGCACGGCACGCCGTTGATCGTGCCTGCCCCCGTCGTGGCACCTACCGACACCTGTGGCGCCGGCGATGCCTTCGCCGCCGCCCTGGTCAACGCGCTGGCCGACGATCTGGGCCTGGCCGACGCGGCCCAGCAGGCTGTGGTCAGTGCTGCGGCGTACCTGAGCAACGGCGGGGTCGGTGCTCTGCAGGTCGATGCGAGCCCGGCGGACCGGGCAGACCCCGATCCCAGCGACCTGGTGGCGACCGTGCGAGCCCGAGGCGGCCGCGTTGTCATGGCCGGTGGCTGCTTCGACCTCCTGCACGCCGGCCATGTCGCGTACCTCGAGGCAGCTCGCGCTCTCGGTGATTGCCTGGTGGTCGCGGTGAACAGCGACGACAGTGTGCGAACTCTCAAGGGAAGCGGTCGACCCGTGGTCGGCCAGGAGGACCGGGCGCGCGTGCTGCGCGCGTTGGAGTGTGTGGACGCTGTCATCGTCTTCGATGAACAGACCCCTGCAGCCCTGCTGGACCGCCTGCGCCCCGACATTTTCGCCAAGGGCGGCGACTACCACGCCACCCAAGTCCCCGAGACCGACGTGGTGCGCGCCTATGGCGGCGAGGTTGTGGTTCTGCCAACCCTGGCGGGGCGCAGCAGCACGCGTCTGGTCCACGCCGCCCGCGCGGCGCATCATGAGGAGGAACAATGCAGGACACAGCCAGCTTAGGACGGGTTCTGGTCACTGGCGGCGCATCCGGTTTGGGAGCGGCTGTCGTCGAGGCGATCGCCCGGGCTGGCGGGCAGCCGATCATCATGGACCTCAACGAGGGCACCGGTGAGCATCCGTCCTACTGCGTGGACCTGGCTGACACGGCTGCGACCGAGGCCATGGTCGGCTACATCGCCGAGTCCGGTCTGGACGCCGTGGTGACCTGTGCCGCTGTCGACTCCTGTGGACCCCTGGAGGCGGTGAAGTCCGATGACTGGGAGCGCGTCATTCAGGTCAATTTGATGGGTACCGCTGCGGTCATCCGCGCCGCCATGCCCGTGCTGATGGCCGGTCAGGGACGCGTCGTGACGGTCGCCTCAACGCTGGGTCGCCGGGCGCTGCCCGACGCGACGGCCTATTGCGCCTCGAAGTTCGGCGTGGTGGGGCTGAGCCGCGCACTGAACGCCGAGTTGGGTGCCAGGCTGCCCGTCACCTGTGTGCTGCCTGGAGGGATGCGCACGGCGTTCTTCGACGGCCGTCCCGCCAAGTACAGGCCAGCAGACGACGCCCCGCTGATGGATCCGGCCGACGTCGCCGACATCATCGTCAACGTCCTGCGGGCGCGCCGCACCGCCATGGTGCCCGAGATCATGGTCACGCCGGGCGGCGAGACCTCATGGCCCTAGAACTGCTCGCCCTGCGGGCAGCCGGAGTGGGTGACCTGCTGACGGCCGTTCCGGCGCTGCGGGCCGTTGCCGGACTGGGCCCGGACGGTGTCACGCTGGCCGCTCCGCGGTGGCTGCATCCGCTGGCCCCGCTGCTGCCGGGCGTCAGTGACGTCGTCGATGTGCAGGGCCTGGATCCGCAGACGGACCTCTCGGGCAAGGTGGTCTTCAACCTGCACGGCCGCGGCCCGCAAAGCCACCGGGCCCTGCTGGAGAAGGGGCCGCGCGATCTCGTGGCCTTCCGGTGCCCGGGAGTGTGGGAGTTCGGGCCGCAGTGGTTCACCCATGATGTGGAGGAACCTGAGCGCCAGCGTTTCGCCCGGCTCCTGGAATGGGTCGGCGTCTCCTGCGATCCCGACGACGTCGGCATCAAACGTCCCGCCAATCCACCGGCGGTGGGGCAGGCGGTGGTCCTGCACGTGGGGGGTACCGATGCCCACCGTCGCTGGCCGGCGGAATCGTTCGCGGCACTGGCCCGGCTGCTTGGAAGCGACAACCTGGTCATCACCGGCGGGCCCGGAGATCTGGTCACTGCGAACCGCACGGCGAAGTTGGCCGGACTGGACGCCGCGCAGGTCCTGGCAGGCCGGTTGACCCTGGACGATTTCGCGGCGGTGATCGCCAACGCCCGGCTGGTCGTGTCCGGTGACACCGGCGGGGCGCACCTCGCTCACGCCTTCGGCACGCCCTCTGTCGTGGTATTCGGGCCGTCGTCGCCGGGCCAGTGGGGCCCACCGCCCGGGATCCCGAGCCACGTTCTGCGGGCGGGCGGTCCGGCACCGGTCGCCAGCGATGTTCCCGTCGACGAGGTGTATGCGGCCGTTCTGTGGCAATTGGAGCAGGCATGACCTTGCGACCTTCCTTGAACCGCACCGTTGACCAGTTTGCCTGGGGAAGGGTGCTGGTCGTCGGTGACGTCCTGGTGGACGAGTGGTTGTCGGGCTCGTGCGGCAAAGTGGCTCGGGAAGCGCCGGTGCCGACCATTGACGTCCGCGACCGCGATCTGGTCCCCGGCGGAGCGGGCAACACCGCTGTCAACGTGGCAGCGCTCGGTGGCAGGGTCAGGCTGTTGACCGCGCTCGGCGACGACCCGGAAGGCGACGCCGTCGCCACCCAGCTTCAGCGGCGTGGTGTCGAGGTGTGCGCGATCAGGATCGGTCAGCGCCGGACCATGGCCAAACGACGGATCACGGTCGGCCGGCAGGTGGTGGCCCGCTTCGATGAGGGTGATAACGAACCCGTCAGTGCCTCGGTGGATGCCGACCTTGCCGAACGGCTGGGTGCCCTGGCCGCCGAAGCCGACGTGGTGGTGCTCGCTGACTACGGTCTGGGCACCTGCGCCGGCCCGGCGATGCGCGAGGCGCTGACCGCGGTGTCTCATGCCCGCACGGTTGTGATCGACGCCCACGATGTGCGCGCCTGGGCGCAGATCCACCCAGAGGTAGTGACTCCCAACTGGGCCGAGGTTGCCGAAATGCTCTCGGCCTCCACGCAGATGACGGGTCCCGTGCGCCTGCATCGCCTGCGCATGGACGGCCATCGCCTGCTGGAGGCAACGGGTGCGGCGGCCGTCGTGGCCACCCTGGACGGGGACGGGGCCGCGGTCGTCACCGCCGATGCCGTGACTCACCTGCCCACGCGTCGGATCGACGACCCACACAGCACTGGGGCCGGTGACACTCTCACCGCAGCCATCGCCTTGAGCCTGGCTGTCGGGGCCCCACTGGCGGCGGCCGTGGAGATTGCCGTGGCGGCAGCCACCGTCGTTGTACAGCGACCCGGCACCGCGACCTGCTCGGTGCAGGATCTGGTGGTCGGACCGAATAGTCCGCTACTGACCGCGGAACACCTGGTCGACATCTGCCGGGAGCACCGGGTGGCGGGTCGCCGGATCGCGTTCACGAATGGCTGCTTCGACGTGCTGCATGCGGGCCACGTCGCCTTTCTGGCGGCTGCTGCCTCTGAGGCGGACGTGCTCGTGGTGGCGTTGAACAGCGACGCGGGAGTGCGTGCCATCAAGGGACCTGGGCGGCCAGTCAACCGGGTGGCTGACCGGGCCGCGGTTCTGGCCGCGATGGACAGGATCGACCATCTGGCGAGTTTCGACGGGAACGCGCCGACGGCCTTGATCGAGGCGATCCGCCCGGACGTCTACATCAAAGGGGCCGACCACGACGTCGCGGCACTGCCCGAGGCCCGGGCCACCGAGCGACTCGGCGGACGAGTGGTGACCGTGCCACTGTTGCCCGACCGGTCTACGACGGGTGTGATCGAAGCATGCGCTCTGGCCCAACGCTCGTCGGCGTGAGTCCGCCCCCGGCGCTGGCCGAGGTGGCGTCCATCGCGGTGCTGCGGGCCAATGCGATGGGCGACTACCTGGTCTGTGAGCCGGCATTGGCCGCCATCCGCGTCGCCGCTCCACAAGCCCGGATCACTCTGCTGGGCGGAAGCTTCGCTGCATCCGCACTGCCCCATCGGCCCGGGCCAGTGGATGAGGTGGTCCTGGTTCCTTATCTCGATGGGCTGCGGCAGCCCCCGTCAGGGACCGGTGTGGACGACGTGGAGGTGGCCCATTTCTACGACCAGATGCGGACCCGGCGATTCGATCTGGCGCTGCAGTTGCACGGCGGGGGGCGCAACAGCAACCCGGTCGTCCTCGCCCTCGGCGCGGCGTACACGGCTGGCTTGCGAGCCTTCGACGCCCCCGCCCTGGACCGCAGCGTGGACTACCAGTTCTGGCAGCACGAGGTGTTCCGCTACCTGGAGGTGGCCGCGGCCATCGGAGCGCCCCCGGTGCGGGTGCAGCCGCACTTCGAGGTCCTCCCTGAGGATCTGCAGGTCAGCTTCGCATGTGTGCCAAAGCAGCAAAGGCCACTGGTCGTGGTCCATCCGGGCGCGACCGACCCACGCCGGCGCTGGCCAGCGTCGCACTTCGCGCAGGTCGCTGATGCGCTGACGGACCGAGGCGCCCTGGTGTGCGTGATCGGCAACGAGGAGGAGGTGCACCCCGTCGCTGACAGGGCCAGAGATGTCCGGGTCCTGACGGACACGAGCTTCGCGCAACTGGTCGGTCTGCTGGCCCGAGCCACCCTGCTGGTGGGCAATGACAGCGGGCCCCGACACCTTGCGGAGGCCGTGGGTACGCCGACGGTGTCCGTCTACTGGTGCGGCAACATGGTCAACGCGGGGCCAACGGTGCGCCACAACCATCGGGCTCACATCTCTTGGACCACCCACTGTCCGGTATGTGGCATCTCGATGGTCGGCGAGCCGTTCCCCGCCCGATGCTGCGATACGGTGACGTGTGTATCCGACGTTCCCGTTGCGCACGTCCTCGGGAGCGCACTGGAATTGTTCGAACAAGCACACCACCAGCCCAACACGTCGGTTGGAGGCTGACGCACAATGAGGGTTGAGCAGGCAGGACGAACGCGCGGCGTGTTGCAGGTGAACCGACTCGATACAGGGGAGGCGTGATGGCCCGCTACAGTACCGACTCGGCAGCGGCCGACCAGCCCCTGGCCGAAACCGTGGCGGCCCTGAGCAAGGAGGTCAGGGATCTCCGCGCGTCGGCGCGCATGCGAGCCGTGATCGAACAGGCCAAAGGGGTGCTGGTCGAACGTCACAGCATCACGCTGGAAGAGGCGTTCGCCCGGCTGCGCACCATGTCTCAGAAACACAATGTGCGCCTCGTCGAAGTCGCCGCCACCGTCGTCGGGGTTGCCATTCCTGAGGTCGAGGACCCGGTGACCACCTACGCGGACAGTGTGCTGTCCAAAGAGCTGCCGGCGTCCAAGGCCATCTCCGGCACGTGGCGGGCGCTGCGTGAACAGCCGGAGATCAAGGCGGGTGTGGTCACGGCCATCATGGACTCCTTGGCCGGAGCCACCAGTCAGGGCGATGAGGCGGCGCAGTTGCTGCTGGAAGTCCTGGCACAGCATGAGGTCGCCGCTCTGCTGGTGTACCGCTGTGGCCTGGACGGGTCGTTACGCCTCGTCGGCCAGGTCGGCATCCCCGGCGACCTCGTGTCGTCCTGGCGGCACATCCCACCGAGCACTGATATCCCCTACACCCGGTCGGTGATCGAGAACCGCTCGTTGTTCTTCGGTAGCCGGGAGGAGCGCATCGCCGAGTTCCCCGCGAGTTCGCGTGCCCGGGGTGGATACGCCGCCACCGCCACGGTGCCGGTCGTCGACGAGGGCGAGGTCATCGGCGTTGTGGGGCTCGTGTGGCACGACGAGCAGTCCTTCGACGATGTGCGCCGCAAGAGTGTGGAGCGCACGGTGCAGCGGATCACGCCCCTGTTGCTGCGCAACGTGGTGTTCGCCGATCCCGAGCTCGACTGGCTCAACACCCTGCTGCGCCTGCACTTGGATCCCTGGCTGCTCATGGAGGCCGTCGTCAGTGCCGACGGTGTGGTGCGGGACTTTGTCATCCAAGACGTCGCGGTGGCGGCGGGAGTGCCGGCGCAGGGGTGGATCGGGCATCGGCTGCTGGAGATCTGGCCGTTCCTGGCCGGCGACCCCGTCCTCGGGGCGCTGCTCACACTGGCCCAGACCGGTGGGTCGTGGAGTTCCATGACGACCACGGAGTCGGCCGCGCCGTGGGGAGAGCAGGAGACGGAGATCCGGGCAGTGCGGCTGGGTCAGCGGATGGCGGTGGTGTGGCGGTCCGGCTCCTCGTCCAAGCGGACGAGAAGCACTGTCGCGTTGCCGGAGTTCTGATCCGGCACCAGCACGGCATCGGTGAGGGCCTTGGCCCAGCCTGGCGTTTCGCGTTTGCGAAGTGCTGTCGCTGAGGCCCGCAGGGTCGATAGGCCCTCGATCACGTCATTCCCGCCGTCGACGACGCCGTCGGAGTAGAAGACGAGGGAGTCTGCCGGGGCCAATTGCCGGGTGAGCGGGACGGCCAGTTCGACCTGTTCCAGCACGGTGGCCGGACCCGTGCTCTCCAGCCATTCCGTGGCGCCGTTCTCGTGGATCAGCAGCGCCGGCGGGTGCCCGCCCCCCGCGAGTTCGAGGCGCCCGCTGTCGGTATCCAGCACCGCGATCATGAGGGACACATCCGGTAGCTCACCCTGAGCGCCGAGAGTCCGTGCCGTCCGTCCCACGACCTCCTCCAGGCGGATGCCGGCCTCCACGTAGGCCCGAGCGGTCTGCAGCACCTTCGAGGCGTCGCGCACGGAGAGTACCCCGTCTCCGAGGGCGTCCGCGATCATGATCAGCAGCCGCCCATCGGGCAGCGGAGCCACGTTGACCACGTCCCCACTGGCGGAGCCGCCGGCGACGGTCGGTGTGCTGTACAGATCGACACTCGCGCCGGGGATCGGTTGCAGATCGGCGAACTCCGGTGCGCCGAGCGCCTTGAGCAGCTGCTCCTGCTCCCCCTGCCGCACGGCTGCCTCCAGCATCAGGCGACGGTTCAGCTCAGCGTCCTTGACCGCTGTCACGTCGCGCAGACTGACCACGTGACTGTCATGGTCGATGGGGGCGCTGGTGTACTCGACCGCGATCTGGGCGTCCACGCCCGTGATGCTCTCCCCTTCGACGAGCGAGGGCGAGGTGGCGCTGTGGCTGTCGAGCTGAC
This sequence comes from Candidatus Nanopelagicales bacterium, assembly GCA_037046735.1. GTDB lineage: Bacteria > Actinomycetota > Actinomycetes > S36-B12 > UBA10799 > JADKAV01. The sequence goes on from JBAOHC010000004.1 coordinate 99,799, forward strand.
AGCCGCCGGCGCAAGGGGTGCCGTCGCTGAGCACATGCCCGAGCAGGGGATGCAGGCGTTCTCCTACGCGTACCTGCGGCACCAACCTGGTGAGCGCTTCGTTGCACTGCAGGACGACACCGTCGGAACTGAGCACCGCGAGGCCGTCAGGAACGCTGGCGAAGACACTCACCTGCGTGCGGTTGAGCGCGCGGATGTTGTCCATCCGCTGGCTGATCGTCCAGCTGGCCAGCATTGCCAGGCCGCAGGCGAGGGCGACGTTGCCGATGCGGTAGCCGGGATGCTCCAGGTCCTGCGTGAGCATGAGCAATGTCGCCAGACCTAACGCGATGACAGCCACCACGGCGGTGCGTATGGGTGGCAGGAAGAGCGCGGCCCCGACCACAGTGATTCCCAGTGTCGGAATCAGCGACCCCCCGAAGAGAAGCACACCGACGCCCAGAACGAGCAGGACGCCGATCGCCACGGGGAACGCGACGGCGGCGTGGCGGTTATCCCTGTCGGTCACGTACGTGCGCCCTCCTCCCGGCAGTGCTGGTGTCGCTCAGGCGAGACCTGATTGCGACGATAGCGTCTCGTCGTGGTGCCCATCCAGCGCTTCAACGGCGGGTCCTTCCAGCACCGACCCATCGGCGTCGAACCGCGATCCGTGGAGGGGGCAGTCCCAACTGTCCTCGGCGTCGTTGAACCGCACGATGCCGCCGAGGTGGGTGCAGACCGCGCTGCATTCGCGGTGTTTCCCCCCGACGTTGCTGACGGCCCGCGGGGCGGGCAGGCCGACCTTCACGTCCTTGCTGGAGTGGGGCTCCACCAGCCACCCCTTGGCCAGGGTGAAGGCGACCTCGGCATTCTGCTTGGCGATCTTCGGCAGACCAGCCACGCGAGGGGCGAACAGGGCGGCCCAGGAGGGCTCGTCGCCGGTGATGTGTCCAGTGAGCATCTGGGCGGCGGCGCTGCCGTTGGTGATGCCCCACTTGCCGAAGCCGGTGGCGATCAGCACTCCAGAAGGGCCGAGGGGAGAGGGTCCGACCTGCGGGAGGAGATGGGAGCTGGTGTAGTCCTGCGCGGACCAGCGATGAGTGAACTCGCGGACGTCAAAGGTGTCCTGCGTCCACTGTGCGAGTTCCGCCACGTGGGTACTCGTCGGGTTCTTGTGACCGACTTGGTGGCCGTAGCCCCCCACCAGCAGGTACTCCTCGCCGGCCGCAGACCTGCCGGTGCGCAGTGAGTGGTTCGGAGAGTCGACGCTGATGTACATACCCTGCGGGATCGGTGAGCTGACACGGGCCGCCATGGCGTAAGAGCGCATGGGGGTGGTCGTCGCGAACGCCATGGTGCGCAGCGGGAACGGCAACAGCGTCGCCAGTACCACCCACTTCGCCTTCGTGGTCAAGCCGCGGGTGGACGTCACGCGCAGCACGCCATCCTTGGAGTCGACCCGGGCGATCCGCTGGGGCCACACCACCGGGACGTCCAACGCCGTGAGCTGAGCGTGCAGGGCGGCGAGATACTGCGACGGGTTGATCTGCAACTGGTCGGGCAGCCGCACGGCCTCCGTCACGGAGTAGGGCAGTTCCGAGGGGATCGTCAGGTCGACGGGTAGGCCGGCCTCGCTCAGCGCGTCGTACTCCGCTCGCACCTGCTTGGCGCCCTTGGTGGTCGTCGCGTAGGTCCACGCGTCCCGGATCTGCATGTCCACAAGGTCGGTCTCTTCGACGACACTGCGGATGATCTCCTGCCCGCGGAGGTTGGCGGCCACATACTGCTGCAGGGCCTCGGGGCCGTGTTTGCGCAGGATCTGCGAGCCCAGCACGGACTGCAGCAGGGACGCCTTCGCGGTGGACTTGGCGGTGGTGCCGGCACCCGGCCGGCGAGCGTCCACCACGGCGACGTCCACCCCGGCGCGGGCCAGAAGCAGGGCGGTGGTCAGGCCCGTGATGCCTGCACCGATCACGAGGACGTCGTGGTCCTCACGGACGACGTCGGAGTCGGGAGTGCCGAGGACGGGCCCCCAGAAGGTGCTGGGTCGGGCCGGAATGGAGAGAGTCACATCCAGGCTGTTACCCAGTATCGGGTGAGTGAGTCCCTCCTATCGGGGTAGATCACGGGCATGGCTGGGCTACAGCTCGACGAGAACGTCACATTCCGCCGCCGCGAGTGGCGGGTGGAGCGCATCGGGTGGCTGCTGGTGACGGCGGTTTTCGTGGTTGCGCTGGTCGGTGGCTTCGGGTACGGACCGGTCAGTTCCGTCGAGGTGATGGCCGGTGATGCTGACGTGCAGTACACCCGCATCGTGCATCGGGAAAACGACGACGACCTGCGGGTGAACGGTCCTGGAACCACCATCCGGCTCACCGGCGACTGGGTGCAGGCGGTCGACATCGAGCAGGTGGTCCCGGAACCGGAGTCGATGGCTGCAGATGCTGACAGCATGACCATGGAGTTCGCCAAGGCGGGTCTGCACGTGAACATCTCGTACCGGGCCCAGCAGTTGGGGCCTCTCACTGGCGCGGTGCACTTGGAAGGGCAGAGTTTCGAACTCCAGCAGGTCGTGCTGCCATGACCGCCGTCCTGAGTGCCGCCGCGGTGTACCTGATCCTGATGGTGTTGTTCCGGCTCACCGGCAAGCGCACGCTCGCGCAGGTGACCACGTTTCGACCTCGTGCTGCTGCTGATCATCTCCGAGGCCACTCAGCAGGCATTGATCGGTGAGGACTTCTCCATCACCCAGGCCTTCATCGTGATCATGACGTTGGTGGTGCTGGAGCGCAGTTCCGACTACCTGACCTGGCGGTTCCCTTGGTTTCGCCGTTGGACGGAGAGCCAGCCTGCGGTTCTAGTGCGTCACGGCGTGCCCGAGGAGAAGGTGCTGCGTCACTACCGGCTGACCCTCGACGACGTGCTGACGGCCGGTCGAGAGCAGCACGGATTGCGTTCCTTCGACCAGGTGGACTGGGCGGTCCTGGAGAACTCAGGAGGGATTTCGGTCATTCCGGTGGGTATAGCGCTTCCGCGTTCCGGGTAGATAGCGGTCATGAGCGAACACCCGGCACAGGAGATCCCCTATCCGGGCACCGAGGACCAGATGGCGCAGGAGCCGCGCGACGAGATGCGCGACTACACCGGCCGCGGGCTGCTTGAGGGCAAGACCGCCCTGGTGACGGGCGGTGATTCGGGAATCGGTCGGGCGGTCTGCGTGGCCTTCGCCAAGGAGGGCGCCGATGTGGCGATCTCCTACCTGAGCGAGGACGACGATGCGCGCAAGACGGCCGCTCTCGTTGAGGCGGCTGGCCGGCGGGCGCTGCTGTTGCCGGGGGACATCTCCGAGCAGGCTCAGCGGACTGAGATCGTTTCGCGCAGCGTGGAGGAGTTCGGCCAGATCGATGTGCTGGTGAACAACGCCGCGTTTCAGAACCCGGTCGATAAGCCCGAGGATCTCACTCTGGAGCAGTTCCAGCGCACGTTCGGCACCAACATCGAGGCCACCTTCTTCGTGACCCAAGCGGCACTGCCGCACATGCCTGAAGGCTCCGCGATCATCAACACCGCGTCGATCACCGGGCTGCAGGGCCATAAGCAGTTGCTTGATTATGCGGCTACCAAGGGCGCGATCATCGCCTTGACGTACTCATTGGCGCTGGCCCTGGTCGAGCGTGGAATTCGGGTCAACGCTGTTGCGCCCGGACCCGTGTGGACGCCCCTGATCCCGGCAACATTCCCGGCCGAGAAGGTCAAGGGTTTCGGCTCTGACACCCCGATGGGGCGCGCCGCCCAGCCGGATGAGATCGCGCCGTCTTATGTGTTCTTTGCCAGCAACCGCCTGTCGTCGTATTACAGCGGCGAGGTGCTGGCACCCGTCGGCGGGCAGACGATGCCTGGCTGACATCTCAGACCTCCGCGTCGGATGGCGCACGTTCGATGCGGATAGCCGGGTGAATCCCCTGTCACCTGGCGAGCCGGGAGGAAGTGGCGGCTTCCTCCCGGCTCCTCTTTGTCTGGGGGGATCGCGAGACTTCCGGTTGTCTCCGGGCATCTCTTTGGGGGCTGGGGTTCGCGGCCGGTGATTGGGCACTTGTTGTGGTGACACGCCGTGGGGGATCGCACCTCGTGCCGATTTGGTGGGTGGCTGGGGTTCGCGGCCGGTCATTGGGCACTTGTTGTGGTGACACGCCGTACCGAATCGCACCTTGTGCCGATTTGGTGGGTGGCTGGGGTTCGCGGCCGGCGATTGGGCACTTGTTGTGGTGACACGCCGTGCGGGATCGCACCTTGTGCCGAATGCTTGCAGTTGCCGAAACCGCCCGGGAGGCCACAGCAAGAAACCGCCGCCCCAGCAATTGCCAGGCACGGCGGTTTCCCACCTACGGATTAACTGCTCTTGCGGGTCCTGCGGGAGTTCGCGATCTCGCGGTCCAGCTCGACCACGTTCTGCTCCTTGTGAGCGGCGGCCGCCTTCTCGGCAGCAGCCTTCTCCTTCTGGGTGGCGTCGGCCAGCTCATCGGTGCGGCGCCGATTGCGCCGACCCTCTGCGGCCTTGGCTGCGCGCTTGTTGGCCGCGTCCTTCTTGGCTGCGGCTTCCTTCTCGACCTTCTCTTGGCGCGTCTGCTCGCGGCGCTCAAGTTCTTCTTTGCGGACCTCCGCGCTGCGCTTCGCCTTCTGCTCGGCTTGACGTGCCTTCTCAGCCTTCGCCTGCGCCGCGGCCTCACCCTCAGCCTCGACGCGCTGCGCCTGGGCCTCGTGGTCAACGGCCCGCTCCACGCTGCGAGTAGCAGCCTGAATGGCCTTACCTCGCCGCACGAGCTCCTCATTGCGCAGAAGCCCCCCGGCCATCTGCCACACCGACGACTCGACCTTGCGGAAGCCGACGGCCGGCGGCCACTCGCTGTCCGCTCGGCGGGTTACCCGCTCCACCGCTGTCAGCGGCAGCCGAGTGACCTGCAGGCCGCGATTGAGCCAGCGCTGCGTGAACGAGTTCTCCGAGACCTCGGGGTCCAGAGCCTGCGCCCGCGCCCGCTCCCGATCGGCCTCGGTCTCGAGGTCGGCGGCACGACGGCGCGCGTCGGTCTTGGTGCGAGCAGCATCCACTTCCTGCTTGTGGGCGCTCACTTGAGCCCGTTGGGCGTCAGCGTCGGCGATGCCCTTGGCACGCTCGGTCTGCTCGCTGATCAGTTCCTTCTCCTTGTTCTCCTCGCGCGCAACCCGCGCCTCTTCTTCCTGCCGGGCCTTCTCCTCTAGCAGGCGGGCACGCTCGCTGGCTGCCTCGCGCTGCTCCTCGGTGGCTTCCGCCAGCTCCTCCTGGGCCTGAGCCCGATCGGCGGCGATACGTGCCTCCCGGGCGCTGTCAGCCCTTTCGCTGTGCAACCGGCCCTCGCGCTGCAACGTCTCCTGGCCAGTCACCGAGCCAGCGAACTTCTGCACAGCTCCGGTGACACGATCCAATGCTTCTTGTCCTACGGAATCCAATTTGATTCTCCTTTCCGTAGCCATCGACTACCCCGGCCCTATGGCGCCATGCGCACAGTGGTGCAAACCACATCGGCGTATGTCCCGCGACCCGGGGGGTATTGATCGCTCGTAACCACCACAGAAAGGAGTTCCCCTGTGGACTCGATGACTACGACCACTGACAACGAACAATCAACCGTGCAGCAGGCGAAGGAGGAGGCTGCGACGCAAGCCCGCTCGGTAGCGCAGACCGCTTCGGAGCAGACACGTCATGTCGCCTCCGACGTCGCGCAGGAAGTGAAGACGCAGCTCTCAGACCAGAAGAGCAAGCTCGCTTCCAGCATCCGCGAGATCGGCGACGAGCTCGACCAGACGGCCCAGTCCGGTCAGGGCACCGTTGCGAACCTTGCGGGCGAGGCGGCCAGCCGCACCCGGCAACTGTCGCAGTGGATCGACACCCATGAGCCGCGCGACGTGCTCGTTGAGGTCGAAGACTTCGCGCGGCAGCGCCCCGTGGTGTTCCTGTTGGGCGCCGCAGCGCTGGGCTTCCTGGTGGGCCGTGTGACCCGCAGCGCCGTTTCGGTCGCCCGCGACAACACGTCGAAGCAGACGTCGGGCACCATCGACCTGCGTGAGGCCAACCTGCCCGGCATGCCCGTGATGGAGCCGGAGGGCGCTTCGATGCAGCCCGCCGCCGGCATTGCGTCGGATGCCCACCTGACCGGACAGCGTACGGACACTCTCTCCGACTCGGCCGGCCCGCTGCAGCAGCGCGCCTTCGACGCTCAGTCGGCCTACCCGAAGAGCGACCAGCCGATCGGCGTGGGTGAGGTGCTGCCCGAGACCGGCACCAGCATCGGACAGGTTCGCCGGGACCAGTCATGAGTAGCGCGGACAACATCGACGTCCGGGAGAAGCAGACACCGTCCCCGGAGCAGCCGCTGTCGGAGCTGATCTCGAACCTCACCGAGGATACCTCCAGGCTTTTCCGGCAAGAGGTAGCGCTGGCGCGAGCGGAGATCAAGCAGGAAGCCTCCGTCGCGATGGTCGGCGCCGCCATGATGGCCATGGCCGGCGCCCTGTCGGCCGTGGCGTTGATCCTGCTCTCGCTGGCGGCCGCTGAGGGTCTGCAGCGTCTGTTCGACATCGATCTCGCCTGGTGCTACTTCATCGTGGCGGTCATCTGGCTGATCGTGGCGGGCGTGCTCTTCTCGAAGGGCAAGAAGAAGATCGCTGAGGTCAACCCTAAGCCTGAGCGCACGGTCGAGAGCATCAAGGACGCTGCGGACACGTTGAAAGGACAGTCATGAGCATGAGCAGCAGCAGTAGCACCGGTAGTACCCCCGAAGAGATTCAAGAGGAGATCGAGCGCACGCGCCAGGATCTCAAGGACAATGTCGATGCGTTGCAGGAGAAGGTCAGCCCCAGCGGCATGGCCAACCGCAGCGCCGAGAAGGTGAAGGATTCAATGACGCAGGTGAAGGACAAGATCATGGGCTCGGCCGACTCCGGAGTCTCCTCCGCGAAGGAGACCGTGGCTTCAGCCCGGGACACCGTCAGCGAAGTGCCGACGCGGGCTCGCCGGACCACGCAGGGCAACCCGCTCGCCGTGGGCCTAGGGGCTTTCGCGGTGGGCTGGCTGATCGGCTCGTTGCTGCCCGCGTCGCAGAAGGAGCAGGACGCTGTGCAGAAGGCGGTCGACAGTGATGTCGTGAAGCCGCTACAGGAGACCGCGCAGAACGTGGTCGCCTCCGCGCAGGAGAGTGGCAAGCAGGCTTTGCAGGAGGTGGCGCAGGAGGCCAGGTCCGGCGCCGAGCAGGTTAAAGAGACTGTGAAGCAGTAAGTACCTGCTGCCCCAAGAAAGGTCCCCTTCCGCAGATGCGGAGGGGGACCTACTTGCTCTCCTAGGATCTGGCGAGTTCGCCGGTCCGTAATGCCTTGCCAATTGTTGGTGTACCGCGCTTCGTGTCCACATCTGGTTGAGCCCGGTTAAGATCATTACCGACCGGAGGCGGGCCGTGGCGGCGTGTCTCACCGGACTTGGGCCAGTCTTGGTCACGCGCCAACCAGAACCGGTAACTGATGTCGACGCTGGGATTGGTGGTTAGATCCGCCCTGATTGGGCACAAGGTGCGATTCGGTACGGCGTGTTTCAGCAACGAGTGCCCATTCACCGCCGGCACTCCCCGGCCATGGCCCTGATTGGGCACAAGGTGCGATTCGGTACGGCGTGTTTCAGCAACGAGTGCCCATTCACCGCCGGCACTCCCCGGCCATGGACCCGATTGGGCACAAGGTGCGATTCCGCGCGGCGTGTCTCAGCAACAAGTGCCCATTCACCGCCGGCACTCCCCGGCCATGGACCCGATTGGGCACAAGGTGCGATTCCGCGCGGCGTGTCTCAGCAACAAGTGCCCATTCACCGCCCGCACACCCCAGCCATCGCCCCGATTGGGCAGAACGTGCGATTCGGTACGGCGTGTTTCAGCAACAAGTGCCCATCACTGTCCGCAGGCCTCGGGCATGGCCCCGATTGGGCAGAAGGTGCGATTCGGTGCGGCGTGTTTCAGCAACGAGTGCCCATCACTGTCCGCACTCCCCGGCCATGGCCCCGATTGGGCACAAGGTGCGATTCCGCACGGCGTGTCTGAGCAACGAGTGCCCATTCACCGCTCGCACTCCCCGGCCATGGCCCCGATTGGGCAGAAGGTGCGATTCGGTACGGCGTGTCTGAGCAACGAGTGCCCATTCACCGCCGGCACTCCCCGGCCATGGCCCTGATTGGGCACAAGGTGCGATTCCGCACGGCGTGTCTGAGCAACGAGTGCCCAGTCGCCGCCGGCACTCCCCGGCCATGCATGCGCCGCGCCGACGAAATGACGCTGGTGTGGACAGGCGAGGCTGCCGTCTTTCTGTTTCAGCCGAGCACTTCGAACAGCGCGGGCTCCCAGTCGTGCAACTTCTCCGCATCATGGTCGGGCAGGTAACCGTCCCAGTACGCCTGCACCAGGCGCGGATCCACGTAGGAGTTCTTGGCGATGGCAGGGGTGTTGCCCAGATGCTCGGCAGCGGCCTGCATCGCCTGCGTCACTGCCCGCTTCGAGCCGTCGGCGCCAGCCAGCTGGCTCAGTGCCCGCAGGCCCGCCTGCCACGTGCGGAAGTCCTTGGCGGTGCCCACCACCCCGATCTGGGACAGATAGGCGTTAATGTCCGCGCTCGTCACGTCGCGCCAGACGCCGTCGCTCTTATAGGCCAGCAGCTCCTCGCCGCCGCCGCGCCGCCGCAGCAGGGCGCGTACCACCGCCAGCAGCTCGGGATCGTTGATGATGAGGTCGTGGTCCTTGCCGGACTTCCCTGTGAAACGCAGCCGGATGACGCCGTGTCGGGTGCTCGTGTGATCTCGGCGCAAGGTCGCCAAACCCGTCCCCTCGTACGCCTCCCCGCCCACCCGTAGACCTCCCAGGTCCAGGAACCGGAACGCGGCGGCCAAGGAGCGCTCAAACGGCATGCCGGGCAGCGCCAGGTGTCTTGCGGCGAGCTTCCTGGCCGCCGGCAGACTGCGGCCGAAGTCGAGCACGCGATCGAACTTCTCGGCATCGCGCTGCTCGCGCCACCGAGGGTGATAGAGGTACTGGCGCCGGCCCGCCTCGTCGGTACCGACGGCCTGGATGTGCCCGTTGGGGTGGGGACAGATCCAGACATCCACCCAGGCCGGCGGGATCACCAGTGCCGTGCACCGTTCACAATCCTCCGGGCGCAGCCGCTGGCCCTTGTGATCCAGATACGCGAAACCCCGGCCCCGGCGGCGTCGGGTCCACCCTTTGGAGGTGGGGTCGACGCGCCGGAGCCGGGGCATCAGAGCCGGGCCTACGGCTGCGGGATGTTGACGTTATCCGGCAACTGGTCGCGCAGGTTCTCGACCTGCTGCTCGAGCCGGTTCACTGCCTGCTCATCATTGAGGTAGAACGTGATGCCGGCGGCCAGGGCGACGCCCAGCAACAGCGCCAGGATGCTGAGCACCAGACCGCCGATCGCCACTCCCTTGCCGGTCACGCCCACCCGTTTTGAGTTTCGGATCCCGACGATGCCCAGGATGATGCCGATGATGGCCAGGACGATCGCCAATGGTCCGAAGACCACCGTGAGAACGGTGATGATCGCTGAGACGCCGAAGACCAGGGCGAAGGCCGCGGCGGCCGAGGTCTTGGCCGGACGGATCCGCTCTTCGTAAACGGGGTCCTGGGTCACCCGGGGTGGCGTCGGGTCGTTGTCGTGAACCACCCGCGGAGGCGGCGGGTTCTGCACACCGGGCTGGTAGGGGTCAGGTGCTTGGTAGGACATGTCGACTCCTTGTGTCGATGGTGGCGGACCAGTACCCAGCAGAACGCCGGACATTCAGTGCGGGTAATGGACCGGGACCGGTATGTGATGGCCGGTGCCGGGAAAACACCGGACAACACCTATAGGAGGTAACCCGATGAGTGCAGTTCCGCACCTGCCGTCCGAGGAACAGGACGTGATCGACCTGTTGATGAGCGAGCACCGCGAGGTGGAGTCGCTGCTCGACCAGATCGCCCAGACCGAGCAGCAGCCCAACGCCCGCGACATCGCCGATCAGGTCATCGCGATGCTGATCAAGCACTCGGTGGCAGAGGAGATGTACGTCTACCCGGCCATGGAGGAGTACCTCGAGAACGGCAAGCAGGAGGTCGAGCACGACAAGCAGGAGCACCAGGAGCTTGAGGAATTGCTCAAGCAACTCGAGGGTCTGGAGGTCGAGGACCCCGAGTTCCCGCAGTGTGTGTCCCGCATCCAAGAGGTGCTGGCCGACCACGTGTCCGACGAGGAGACCGAGCAGTTCCCCAAGATGCGCGCCGCCATCCCCACCGACAAGTTGGTGGAGTTGCGCGGCAAGGTCGAGATGGCCGAGAAGATCGCCCCGACCCGGCCGCATCCGGAGGCCCCGCACAGCGAGATGTTCCACAAGCTGGTAGGCCCCGGCGTTGGCATGGTGGACCGGCTGCGCGATGCGCTGTCCGGCCGCACGACTGGCTGATCTGCCTGCGATGAACGGCCCCGGTAGTGCTCCGAAAGGCGCTACCGGGGCCTTTGCGCGCCGTGGCCCGGATGCCCTATGAGCGCCGTGTACGCCCTGGCCGGGTTGGCCTTGTTGTGTGCAGCCGTCCTGCCGCGGCTGCTGTCGCGGCTGCCCTTGTCACCAGCCATCATCTTCGTCACAGTCGGTGTTCTCGCGGCGCAGTTCCCTGGCGTGCCCAGCACCGACATTGAACACAGACTTGGTGGAGCACCTGACCGAGGTCTGTGTGATCGTGGCCCTGATGGGGGTGGGGCTGGCACTGGACCGGCCGGTCTCCTGGCGCGGGTGGTCGAGCACCTGGCGGCTGCTCGGCGTGGGGATGCCGCTGTTCATCGCTGTGGCTGCAGCGCTGGCCTGGGGCATGTTGGGCGTGGGACTGGCGGCCGCCGTGCTGCTAGGCGCTGCGCTGGCACCGACGGACCCCGTGCTCGCCTCCGACGTGCAGGTCGGCGAACCCACCGACGATCCCAACAGCGAGGACGAGGTGCGGTTCGCGCTGACCTCAGAGGCCGGACTCAACGACGGCCTCGCGTTCCCGTTCGTCCATGCCGCGATCCTGCTGACCGCCGGCGCCTTCGGTTGGAGCTGGGTCGGGTGGGAACTCGTCGGCAAGGTCGCGCTCGGAGTCGCCGTGGGCTGGGGGATCGGCCAGATTCTGGGCAGGCTGGCCTTCCGCGCACCCACCGTTGCGCTGCGGTTCGCGGAGACGGCCGAGGCTCTCGTCGCCCTCAGCGCCGTCTTCATCGCCTATGGAATCGCAGAACTGGTCGGCGGGTACGGATTCCTCGCTGTGTTCTGCGCTGCCGTGACAATCCGGGCGTGTGAGCGAGGTCATGAGTACCACCGCGTCCTGCACGAGTTCATCGGTCACATCGAGCGCCTGCTGACACTGGCCCTGTTGCTGGGCCTCGGTTATCTCGTCGGAGGGGGGCTCCTCGCGGCGCTCACCCCGGCGGCCATTGTCTGGGGGGTTCTGCTGGCCCTGGTCGTGCGCCCGCTGACCGGTTGGCTGGCGATGTCCGGCAGTCACATCCTGGCGTCTGAGCGGCGCACCATCGCCTTCTTCGGCGTGCGGGGCATTGGATCGTTCTACTACGTCGCGTACGCGATGACGCATGCCGAGTTCCCCGCTGCCGACCTCATCTGGGCCACCGTGGGCTTCGCCGTCCTGGTGTCGATCGGTCTGCATGGCGTCACTGCCTCTCCGGTGCTGCGTACGCTCGACCGGCGCGCGGGTCGGCCCACGCCGGAGCCGGTGTAGGCAACGACGGTGGGCTCAGCGCTGCCAGCGAGCAGGGCTTCGGGCACAGTGGGGCCCATGGATTCGGAGTTGAAGTCCCTGTTCTTCGTGATCATCATCGCGGCTCTCGCTCCCTTGCTGACCCGGCTGCTGCCGAGACTGGCGATTCCCGCGGTGGTCTTCATGCTGGCCGGCGGCGTGCTCATCGGCCAGGAGGGGCTGGCGGTGGCCACGCCGGAGGATGTGGACCTGCTGTCCACGCTCGGGCTGTCCTTCCTGTTCCTGCTCGCGGGCTACGAACTCGACCTGAACCTCCTGCGACAGCCACCCGGAACACTGGGGCTGCGGGCCTGGCTCATCAGCGCCGTGATCTCGCTGGCAGTGACCGCGTTGTTATGGGAGGCGGGCATCGTCAGCGACTTCCTGGCGATCGCGGTGGCCCTGACGACGACCGCGTTGGGGACGCTGCTGCCGATCATGCGCGACACCGGCATCATGGCCGGATCGGTCGGACCGTTCATCTTCGCGGCGGGCGCGATCGGCGAGTTCCTGCCCATCGTGGCCATGGCGCTGCTGCTCAGCGGCAGCGGACCGATCACCGGCATGCTGGCACTGGTCGGGATGGGGCTGGCCACGTTCGTGGTGCTCATGGTGATCCGCCAGGTGCAGCGCCGTGGGTGGGGCGACCAGTTGGCCATGCCGGAGGACGCGACCGGACAGACGTCCTTGCGTTGGACCCTGGTCATCTTGTGCGGGCTCATCCTGGTCGCAGATGACTTCGGACTGGACGTGGTGCTGGGAGCGTTCCTGGCCGGCGTGGTCCTGCGACAGTGGGCGCCGGCCGAGGTGGAGACCTTGGAGCGCAAACTCGAGGCGGTCGGCTACGGCGTCTTCATCCCTATCTTCTTCGTGTCCTCCGGGATGAAGCTCGATGTGGACTCCATCGTGGAGAATCCGCTGCGGCTGCTGATGTTCTTCGCGTTGCTGCTGCTCGTGCGGGGACTGCCAGCGCTGTTCGTCTACCGGCGGTATCTCGGAGGCGTCCAGCGCTGGCAGATGGTCTTCCTGACCGCCACTGCGCTGCCGCTGCTGGTCGCGCTGTCCGAGGTGGGTCTGGAGTCGGGCCTGATGCGACCGGAGAACGCCGCCGCCCTGGTCGGGGCCGGTGCTCTATCCGTGCTGGTGTTCCCGCTGGCGGCAGTGATCCTGCAACAGCGTGTGCCTTCGGAGGTCGTCACCGAGGAGCGCATCTGAGCAAGCGGGCACGGGGGCCAGAAGGAACCTCGGAGTATGTGCCTATGCTGTGCCGGTGCGCAGGTCAAGATCAGTACCGCCGACATCATCGACGTGTTCGTCTATGTCGTGGTCCTGAATCTGGCCATCGAGTACGTGCCCGCGGTGATCTCGGAGACGTTCACCATGTCGCTGTTGACTGCCGTGATCCTCAAGGCAGTTCTGGAAGTGGTCGTGGTGATCAAGAACCGCGCCAAGGGTCGTTTCAAGGCCGCCGTCACACCTGCGGGCAAGATCTCGTCCGGCTTGGCATTGTGGGCCGTCCTGGTGGGCAGCAAGTTCGTCGTGCTGGAGATCATCGCGCTGGTCTTCAAAGGTGCCGTCAGCCTCGGCGGCTTCTTCGCCGTCACCGGCCTCATCCTGGCTCTGCTGTTGGCGCGTGCCGCAGTGCGCCGCCTTCTGCGTGAACCTGACCCGCTGACCTCCGACGGTCCCGCAGCCGAGCAGGATGCCCCGACGTACCCTTGAGTGCGTGCGTGGATTCGATCGGCGGCTGCTGAGGTACGCCCGGTCGACGCGCGCTTTCCTGGTGGCCAGCACGGTCATCCAGACCCTGCAGGCGCTGCTGATCGTGGCGCAAGCGTGGCTGCTGGCCAGCATCATCGTCGAGGTCTTTACGCAGGGTCAGGATCTGTCTGCGGTTATGCCGCAGGTGGTGCAGTTCGGGGCGGTGATCCTGGCACGGGCGTTGACCGCCTTCCTGGCGGAGTGGCTGGCGCACCGGACTGCTGCGACCGCGATGAGCGAACTGCGGATGGCCGCGTGGAAACACATGATGAGCCTCGGCCCGGCCTGGCTGAGCAGCCAGCGCACGGGGGAACTCGCGCAGTTGCTGGTGCGCGGAATCGGGGGGCTGGAGGCCTATTACGCGCGCTATCTGCCGCAGCTCGTGCTGGCAGTCACCGTGCCGTTGATCGTCGGAGTGGCCATCCTCACCCAGGACGTGCTCGCGGCGGTCATCGTGGCACTGACGGTGCCCTTGATCCCGGTGTTCATGGTGCTGGTCGGGTGGGCCAGCCAATCCCGGGTGGACCGGCAGTGGCGGTGGCTCTCCGTGCTGGGCAACCACTTCCTGGACGTCGTTGAGGGCCTGCCGACCCTGAAGGCCTTCAACCGGGCCCAGCACCAAGTGGCGCAGATCCGCAGCGTGGGGGATGAACACCGGCGGTCCACCATGGGAGTGCTGCGCATCACGTTCTTGTCCGCGCTGGTGCTGGAGTTGTTGAGTACGCTCTCGGTCGCCCTCATCGCCGTCTCCATCGGGGTGCGGCTGGTGGCCGGCGACATGACGCTGATGGCCGGTCTGACGGTCCTCATCCTGGCTCCCGAGGTATACCTGCCGCTGCGGATGGTCGGCCAGCACTTCCATGCTGCTGCCGAAGGGGCGCAGGCGGCTGACCGGGTGTTCGCCATCATGGAGCAGTCGCCGCCCAGTACGGGTACGGCGGCTCTGATCGACCCGGACGCTGACCTCCGGCTGGTGGATCTCACACTCGGATACGACCAGCCGATTCTCACCGGTCTGTCCGCGACCCTCCCGGCAGGCCGGATCACCGTCATCAACGGGCCGTCCGGCGCTGGCAAGACCACCGTTCTCAACGCCCTGCTCGGGTTTCTGCCGCCGATGGGCGGCACCGTCTGGATCGGTGAGCAGGACCTCGCGGACGTCGACGTACGCACCTGGTGGGCGCAGGTGGCGTGGGTTCCACAGAGCCCGCAGCTACTGCCCGCGAGTCTGCGCGAGAACCTCACCATGGGCGCTGATCTGGACGTCGCCGACGTCCTGGCCACCACCCGGCTCGCATCCTGGGTGCAGACCCTGCCCGAAGGGCTGGACACGATGATCGGCGAGGGCGGGCGGCCCGTGAGCGTCGGCCAAGCGCGGCGGATCGCCTTGGCCAGGGCCCTGCTGCGCCAGTCGCGAGTGCTCATGCTGGATGAGCCAACGGCCGGCGTCGACCCCGAGTCCGAGCGAGCGATCCTGGACGTCCTGTCACACACCGATGCGACCGTGATCGTCGTGGGTCACCGCAGCGCCATTAACGACATCGCCGACGAGACCCTGTCGGTGGGGGTGGGCGTATGAGTGCGCACGGCGTGGCGGTGCCCCGATGATTCTGCGGGATCCGGCGGTCAAACGCCTGCGCGAGCTCTATCACCCGGCATCGGGCCGGTTGTGGCTGGCCGCCGTGCTCGGCGCGCTGGCGCTCGGTTCGTCGGTGGCCCTGATGGCCGCGAGTGCCTGGCTGATCTCCCGGGCGTGGCAGCAGCCCCCCATTTTGTTCCTGCAGGTTGCGGTGGTGTCGGTGCGTGCCTTCGGCATCGGACGGGGGGTGTTCCGCTACGCCGAGCGGCTCGTCAGTCACGAGGCGGCCTTCCGGTCGCTGGTCGGCTTGCGGGTGAAGATGTACGAACGCCTCATCCCGCTGGCGCCAGCCGGTCTTCCCGCCTTCAAGCGTGGGGACCTGCTGCGCCGGATGGTCGACGACGTCGAGACGATGACTGATCTGAGTCTGCGGGTGATGCTGCCGATCTTCTCCGCGATCCTGGTCGGCACCGGCTCGGTGATGCTGGCGGCCTGGCTGCTGCCCGCCTCCGGCATCGTGCTGGCGGTCGCGCTCCTGCTCGGCGGCATCGTCGTGCCGGCGCTGATCATCTGGTCCGCCGGCCGGGGTCAGGCCGCCCAGGCGCCCCTGCAGGCCGCGTTGTCCAGTGACGTGCTGACCGCGCTGCACGCCGGTCCCGAACTCATGGTCCTGGGTGCTGACGACGAGTACGGCCGGCGCATCGCGGACATCGATGCTGAACTGACGACGGCCATGCGCAAGACGGCGGTGGGGTCCGCGCTGTCCAGCGCGTTGGGCATCGTCTTCCAGGGTGCGGCCGTGATCGGGATGATCCTCGTCGCGGTCCCAGCTGTGCGGTCGAGGGAGCTGGCAGGGGTCAATCTCGCGGTGCTGGTGCTGCTGCCGTTGGCGGCCTACGAGGCGGTGGCGGTACTGGCTCCGAGCGCCCTGGCGGCGATCCGCGTGCGAGCGGCGGCCCACCGGCTCGTCGAGATCCTCGACGCGGCACCCCCGGTGATGGACGGCACGCTGTCACCGCACGGATCGGCTGTGTCACTGGTCGACATGGCCGCGGCGTACCCCACCGGACCGGTCGCGGTGTCCGGGGTGACTCTGGACGCGCCGGTCGGCAGGCGGATCGGGCTGATGGGCCCGTCCGGGTCGGGGAAGTCGACCGTGCTCAATGTCCTGGCGGCTTTCCTCGGGTACCAGGGCCAGGCCCAGCTGGGAGACCTGGAGATTGCGGACGCCAGTGGCGATGCCGTGCGCGGGGTCGTGCTGTGGACCGCCCAGGTTCCGCACGTCTTCGACGCCGATGTGGCCGCCAACCTGCGGATGGCCAAGCCGGATGCCACCGATGACGAGTTGCTCGCGGCCCTGGCCGCCGTGGAACTGGACATGGCCCTCGACCGGTCGGTCGGTCAGCACGGGGCGACGCTGTCCGGCGGTGAACGCCAACGACTCGGACTGGCTCGGGCGGTCCTGGCCGATCACGACGTGTTGCTGCTGGACGAACCGACGGAGCATCTGGACCCGCCCACCGCTGCTGCGGTCCTGTCCACCGTCGAGGCAGTCAGCCGGGGGAAGACCGTCATCGTCGTATCCCACCAGCCGATCGCCTGGCTCGACGAACACGTGGTTGTCCGGTGAAGCTCCTCCGGATCGGCCACGGTGGGAGGCCGTCGTGAAGCCTTTGGACGAGATCATCGACCCCGGTTGGGCGCAGGCTCTGCGGACGGTGGAACCCCAGATCCGGGCCATGGGCTCCTTCCTGCGCAGCCAACCCGCGTACCTGCCCGCGGGTCCCGACGTTCTGCGGGCCTTCACCTACCCCTTCGCCGCGGCGTCGGTGCTGATCGTGGGCCAGGATCCCTACCCGAGGCCCGGTCACCCCATCGGACTGTCTTTCGCCGTCGCGCCGGAGGTGGTACCGCTACCCCCGAGCCTGGACAACATCTACCGCGAGCTGGTCGCCGATCTCGGCGTTGCGCGGCCGTCCACGGGGGATCTGCGGCCGTGGGCCCAGCGCGGTGTGGTGCTTCTCAACAGAGTGCTGACGGTTGCCCCTGGACAGTCGGCATCCCACCGGGGTAAGGGTTGGGAGCCGATCACCGAGCACGCCATCCGGGCTCTGGCCGCCCGGGAGAAACCACTGGTCGCGATCCTCTGGGGACGCGATGCGCAGACGTTGACCCCCATCCTGCGGCAGCGGGGAGTCCCAGTACTGACCAGCGCACATCCGAGCCCGCTGAGTGCCCACCGCGGATTCTTCGGGTCGCGACCCTTCTCGCGGGCCAATGAGGCCCTGGTCAGTCAGGGTGGGCAGGCGGTGGACTGGTCGCTGCCCTAGACGGCCTGGCTGGCGGACGTGGCGTGCCGAGGATGGCTTCGCGCAGATCTCATCGCGTTCGCCTCGGGTCTGCGGTGCGACCCCTCGAAGCCTGCCGACTGGGGTATGGGGCGCCGTGGCCGGGGGGCCGATCTTCGATGACCACGCCGCGACCTGATCGGCGGTGGGCTGTACCAGTCCTGAAGATGGCAGTGGGGCGCACAATATGTCCCTGCCTCTGACAGACACGCCCTAGTCAGTAACAGCCGCTGAAACCCCGCACGTCACACTGGAGCGCATGGCCGACATCACGATCGAAGTGCGTGGGGCAGCGCACACCACTGTGGCTCCTGAGCGAGCGACCGTCCACGCGGCGGTCACGTTCGACGGCGCCGAGGCCACACAGGTGAAGACACAGGTCAGCCACGCCGTGCAGCGTGTCCGCGAGGGGCTCGAGCACCTCCAGTGGCGGGGGGCGCTCGAGGGCTTCTCCGTTGATCGAGTCCAGGTCAGCGCCCACCGGCCCTGGAATGAGCAGGGTGAGCAACTGCCGCTGATTCATACGGCGTCTGTCGGAATCAGGGCCACCTTCACCGACTTCAGTGAGGTGGGGGCTGTGGCACTCGCCGAGGACCTCACGGTCCATGACATCGAATGGCACCTCACGCCGGCGACCCGCGCCCAGGTCGAAAGGGACACACGGCAGGCTGCTCTGCGGGATGCGGTGGTCCGGGCCCAGGATTACGCCGACACACTCAACCTGGGGACGGTCCAGGTGCGCAGCGTGCAGGACCCCGGCCCCGCGCAGCACGCACCCATGATGCGGGCAGCGGCAATGGCCGAGGCGACGCTGGATCTCGCCCCTGCGGCCATCGAGATTGAGGCGCAGGTACTCGCCAGTTTCACCGCCTAGGCCCAGGCGCCAGTCGTCAGGCGACATGGCTGTGTTCGGGGTAGGTTCGACCCATCCCCAGCCAAAGGAGAGGTGCATGAGCGAGAACGACGACATCGAGGTCGTGGAGGCGTACACCCAGGACCTCACCGAGGATGGCAGCGTCGTGGCCGAAGAGATCATCGCCGCAGTGAATCTGGAGACCGGGGAGGCCGTCATCGACGACATCGTCGAGGTGATCGAGCCCGACGGCAGTGGCTTCGTGGAGGAGACGATCACGGCCGTCGATGCAGACGGCAATGCCGAGGTGGTCGTGGACGAGGTCGAGGTTTTCGAGGCCGAGTAGGGCGCAAGACGGCATACCCCCCACGACGGGGGTGCCGTTACCCAGGTCCGCACCGCCTAAACTTGCCTTAGCAACCTACAAAAGGAGAAATATGGACGGCGATGTCCTGCAAGCAATTCTGCTTGCGTTCCTGTTCATGGCGTACTTGATCCTGGTCTTCGTGATCATTGGCGACCTCATGCGTGATCACAAGCTCAGTGGCTGGTGGAAGGCGGTGTGGATCGTCGCTCTGATCATCATTCCGTGGCTGACCGGCCTGATCTACATCATCGTTCGTGGCAAGGGAATGGCCGAGCGTTCGGCTGCTCAGGCTGCCGAGATCCAGCAGGCACAGGCGGAGTACATCCGTTCGGTGTCGGCCAACACCGACCCGACCGCGCAGATCGCACAGGCAAAAGAACTGCACGACAAGGGAGTCATCTCCGACGCTGAGTTCGAGCAGTTGAAGGCGAAGGCGCTGGCTTCCTGAACCAGGCTGGTGAGCCCCCCGGTGCGTCTGCGCCGGGGGGTTTCTCATGCCTGGTGACTGCGGAAGCCGAACGCTGCGATCAGCCCGCCGGCCGCGCACATGGCGGCCGCCAGCACGAGGGCGCGCCCATAGCCCGTAACACCGTCCTCGCCCATCCCGGCCAGCGCGGGCAGGACGGCGATCGCTATGAGTCCGGCGACTCGGGCCACCGCATTGTTGATCCCCGACGCGGTTCCGGACTGCTCCGGGCCGATGTCCCCGAGCGCCGCAGTTGTCACGGGCGCGACCACTAGCACCAGTCCGGCGGCGAAGAGCACCATGGCCGGCAGGACGGTCGTCCAGAGGCTGTCACCGGGTTCCAGTTGCCCGAGCCACCAGAGTCCCGCGCCCATCACGATGGGTCCCCCGGTGAGAAACCACCGTGGCCCGTACCGTCCGACCAGGCCGCCCATCCACGACGACAGCAGCATCAGCAAGATCGTGATCGGCAGGCCACTCGCGCCGGCGACCAGCGCTGAGAACCCCATGCCGACCTGCAGGTACACGGTGACGAGGAACAGGCCGGCGGTGAAGGACCCGTAGACGACAAACGTGACGAGATTGGCCACGCTGAAGCTGCGGATACCGAAGAGGGCCAGCGGCATCATCACCTGTGCGGGGCGTCGTTGCAGGAGCACGAACACGACGAGCAGCGTGGCTCCGAGCAGCACGAGGGGCAGCGTCCACGGGCCACGGTCGATAAGCGGTCCCACTACGAGACCCAGGCCGAGGGTGGCCACTACGGCGCTGCGCCAGTCCACGGATCGCACGGTGGCACCGGTGCCCGGCAGGTCCGGGACGAACTTGAGGGCCAGCCATACCGCCGCGGCTGTGAGTGGGATGTTGAGCAGGAATGCCAGGCGCCAACCGAAGCTGAACGTGTCCACGAGCAAGCCCCCAGCAAACGGCCCGAGGGCAGTGAACACCCCTGACAGTCCCGACCAGGCACCGATGGCCCGTCCGCGGTCGGCGTCGGCGAACACGGCATTGAGCAGTGCCAGGCTGGTCGGCACCATGAAGGCGGCGCAGGCACCCTGGGCCATTCGAGCGCCGATCAGGGCGGGCATGGTGGGCGCCAGTCCGCATAGCACGCTGGCAACCCCGAAGCAGAGGGTGCCCGCGATGAAGACCCGCCGCTTGCCTAGCAGGTCGCCCATCGCCCCGCCGACCAGGACGAGGGCCCCCAACGTCAGGAGATAGCCGTCCACAACCCACTGCATACTTGCGAAACCGCCGCCGAGGTCGGCCGCGATGTGTGGCGCGGCCACCGTGACGATGCTGGAGTCCAGGAATGCCATGCCGCTGGCGACGATGCTCGCCGCAAGGGCGCCGCGTCCCGCCCGCGAGGTGAAAGCCAGGGTCATGCCACGAGCCTAGGTGCGGCCGCCGCGCGGTTCAAAGATCCGCACGACGGCGCTCACGATGCGGAGTTTTAACCCTTCAGGCGCCCGTTTTGCGCCTTTCGTCCAGTCATAGAGGGTCAAAACTGCGCAGAGGCCCTTGTCCAGCACCCTCACGGTGCGGATCTTTGAACCCCTCGCCCGGAGCAACGCAGCCCTACCATGATCGCCATGAGCACACGCACGTGGACCGTTGGGGCCATCCTGGTGGGGAGGGCCTCCGACCGCTGCTCGTTGGACGAACTCGAGGGCAAGTTGTTCCTCGACCAGAGTGATGCCGTCTACAAGTTCCAGCGATTCGGACTGCTGCTCGTCCTCTCATCGATCATCGCCAGCGGGGGCATCGTTGCCGACTCGACCGCGACCGTCATCGGCGCGATGATCGTGGCACCTCTGGGGATTCCCATTATGGGGGTGGCCCTGGCCACCGTCGTGGGCGTCTGGCAGCGGCTCAGCCGGGCCATCGCCGGAGTCGTGGTGGGGGCTCTGGCAGCGGCAGGCATCGGCGCCATCATGAGCGTGTTCATCCCCCGAAACGCCGACCTCATGGCCAACACGCAGATCGCCGGCCGGGTCACCCCCAGTCTCGTCGACATGCTGGTGGCCTTGGCTGTGGGTTTTGTCGCGGCCATCGGCATGATGCGTAAGGATCTGTCCGATGTTTTGCCCGGCGTGGCGATCGCCATCTCCCTGGTACCCCCGATGTGTGTGGTCGGCATCACGGCCGCCGAGGGGGAGTGGTCAGAATCCGTGCGGGCCCTGATCCTGTTCGCCACGAACGTCATCGCGATGATCACTGCGGGCATCATCGTGTTCGGACTTGCCCAGTACGGGAGCACGGCCACCCGCGTGGTGGACCTCAACCGGGGCCGGGTCCTGGGAGTGGTGATCGCTGCTCTGGTTGTGCTGGCTATCCCCTTGGGCCTGCAGACCTGGCAGTACATCCAGTCGACCAACAGTGAGCAGCGGGCACTGGAGGCCACCAAACAGTGGGTGGCCGGGACCCGGTTCACGGTCATGGGGGTGGACGTGCAAGGGACTGCTGTCGACGCGCGGATCATCGGCAGCGGTCAGCCACCGGACGTCAATGACCTGGCCGCAGCGCTCGGTCCGCAGTACACGGTCCGGGTCGACGTGCAGAAGGGGGAGTTGCTGGAGGTCGACCCGCAGTAGTCGAGGCATCATGGAGGCATGGGTAGGCCGGGTTTCAGCGGGGCTGTGTTCGACGAGGTGGAGCGGTGGTCGGAACTCGGCCTGGGGATCGCAGGGCTGGCGTCGGGGTATACGCGCTCGCGGCTGTTCGACCACGAGCCCACGCCACGACGTGAGGATGTCATCACGGTCGCGGACCTCCTGGCTGCGCTGCCCGGGGCTACCGCGACGTTGGCCGCAGCCCTACAGGGTGCTCTTTTCGATGTCGTCGCAGACCTCGAGCACCGGGTCAACGAGGCTTCCGCGGCAGCCTCTCGCATGCAGCTCACAGGCCGTCCGATCCGCGCACTGCACGACTGGCTGACGACACTGGACCAACAGTTCCGGAACCGGCAGGCGCAGCGCGCCGAGCAGGCCGCACAATTCTTGGCGACCGTGGGCCCGGAGACCACCGCCGAGTTACTCTCCCGGGTCGACATGAATATGGTGCTCTCCGAGGTGGACATGGACGTGCTGGTACAGCGCGTCACCCTGGAGAAGGTGCTGGAGAAGGTCGACATGAACGCCCTCATGGCCGATGTGCTCGCTGATCTCGACACCGCGAACCTGACCGGGGCGCTGGCTTCTAACACCGTCGGTTCCATCCGTACGCTGCCCGGGGCGGCCACCCGGATCGCCGGGCGTGTGGTGCGCCGGCCCACCCCCTGATGCGCGCACTGGTTCAGCGGGCCAACGGGGCCAGCGTGGGCGTGGCCGGCACGGTCCTCGGGGCCTTCGACGGTCCTGGCCTGGTGGTGCTGGTTGGGGTCACCCATACCGATACCCCCGAGTTGGCCGCGCGCTTGGCGGCCAAGGTCCACGATGCCCGACTCTTCGACCGGGACCGCTTCCCAGACCGCTGTCTGGCGCCGGGTGGACCCGCTGAGGTGTCCGCCGCCGATTTGGGACTGCCGCTACTGGTGATCAGCCAGTTCACCCTGTACGCGACCACGCGCAAGGGTCGCCGCCCGACCTGGGACGCAGCTGCCCCCGGTGATGTCGCCGAGCCGCTGGTGGACACCTTCATCGCGACTCTGCGGGGGGCCGGAGCGCAGGTCGAGACCGGCCGGTTCGGCGCCGACATGCAGGTGAGTCTCACCAACGACGGTCCGATCACGGTGCTCTTCGAGCTCTAACCCGGTCCACGAGCGCCACGCCGAACACCGCTGAAAGGCATTAGCCTGAGTGCCGTGTACGACGCGCCCATCGCCGAGGTCAGCGGAGCCTGCTTCGCTGGCGAGTCCCTCGTGATCGTGGGCGATGCCAAGCCGGTGCTCGCGTGGTGCCCGTGGGATGGCCAGCCCGGGCAGTGGAAGACCCTCAACGTGGCCAAACTGCCAGGTGCCCCGGCCGACACCGGGCAGTTCGAGGCAGTGGAACATGTCTGCGATGACCTGGTGGTCATCTTGTGCGAGGAGCCGGCCCTGCTCGTGGCTGTGGACCTGGCCAAGCAGGCTGTGATGGGCTGGTGGCGATTGGTAGTGGATCTCAAAGGATTGAGTAAGGCCTGGCGCAAAGACCCCAACTCCCACGGCGAGGGCCTCTTCTTCGGCACCGAGCGGGTCTACATCGTCAAGGAGAAGAAGCCGGCGGTGATCCTTGAGTTCGGACTGCCCGGCCAACTCAGCGCAGGCGATCCGTTGCCCGGAATGTGGTCCCCGCCACCGTCGGGAGATCTGGTGGCTCTGGCCTCCTGGGAGGTCAATCTGTCGGACGTTTCAGACGTCACCGTCCATGACGACCAGGTGTGGTTGCTCAGCGACCAGGATCAGTGCTTCGGTCCACTTGGCGGCCCCCAGATCCCGCTGGGTCTGCCCAAAGCGGAGGGACTCGCCCGCACTGCGCAGGGTAAATGGCTGGTGGCGCTGGACAACCGCGACGGCCGTGGCGCTCTGAGGGTGCTGGAGTGACATGACTGAGGATGACCGCGAGTCCTTCCTGGCCCCGAAGGCGACCTTCCAGGGGGAGTTCACGCCGGAGAATCTGGCCTTCGACTCCAATCTGCAGGAGTTTGCGCAGCGCGTGGCGTACGTCTGTGCACTCGAGACGGCCGGCAAGATCACGCCGATCGAGGCACATCGCCGGATCCGCCTGCTATACCAGGAGCTGGAGCGCAGCCATGTCGGCCTGCGCATCGAGGAGTAGCTGGCCCACCCCTCGTTCGACAGCCCCAGCCACCTGTGGCACACTCGACGCAACGTCAGGAAGGGACTCACGGTGAACATCCGCCACATGTGTATGTGTTGTCGAATGATGTCCGCCGTCGGGGCCTGAGCGACGTCCACTTACGTTCCCCGGCGAAGAGTCCGGGGCTTTTCTTTTCGGTGCCGCCCGCGTCCGGACTACCTCCCCCACAGGTACCGACCCGACAACGAAAAGGAAATCCCGATGAGCGACGCCTGGTCCTTCGAAACCAAGCAGATCCACGCAGGTCAGACCCCCGATGAGACGACCAATGCGCGGGCCCTGCCGATCTACCAAACCACCAGCTACACCTTCAACGACACCACCCACGCCGCGAACCTGTTCGCCCTCAAGGAACTGGGCAACATCTACACGCGGATCATGAACCCGACGCAGGCCGCCGTCGAGGACCGCATCGCGGCTCTCGAGGGCGGTGTGGGCGCCCTGCTGGTGGCAAGTGGCCAGGCCGCCGAGACGTTGGCGATCCTCAACGTGGCCGAGGCGGGCGATCACATCGTCTCCAGCCCGAGCCTGTACGGCGGCACCTACAACCTGTTCCACTACACCCTGCCGAAGTTCGGCATCACGGTGTCCTTCGTCGAGAACCCGGCCGATCCCGAGTCCTGGCGGGCGGCCGTGCAGCCGAACACGAAGGCCTTCTTCGGGGAGAGCATCTCGAACCCGAAGAATGACATCCTCGACATCGAGGCGGTCGCCACCGTGGCCCACGAGGTCGGGGTCCCGCTGATCGTGGACAACACGGTGGCCACCCCGTACCTGATCCAGCCGCTGAAGTGGGGTGCTGACGTAGTCGTGCATTCGGCCACCAAGTACATCGGCGGGCACGGGACGGCGGTCGCCGGCGTGATCGTCGACGGGGGCACGTTCGACTACGCGTTGTATCCGCAGCGCTTCCCGAACTACAACGAGCCCGACCCGAGCTACCACGGCCTGGTCTACGCCCGGGACCTCGGAGTCGGATCGCAGTTCGGGGCGAACCTGTCGTTCATCCTCAAGGCCCGGGTGCAGCTGCTGCGCGACCTCGGTGCCGCGGTGGCGCCGTTCAACGCCTGGTTGCTGGCGCAGGGTCTGGAGACGCTGAGCCTGCGCATCGAGCGCCACGTGCAGAACGCGGAGGCAGTCGCGACGTGGCTGACGACCCGCGACGAGGTCCTGGGGGTCAACTACGCGAGCCTGCCGAGCAGCCCCTGGTACGAGACGGGCCGCAAGTACGCGCCGAAGGGCACCGGCGCCGTCCTGGCCTTCGAGATCGCCGGCGGTGTCGAGGCGGGGCAAGCCTTCGTGGAGGCGCTGGAACTGCACAGCCACGTCGCCAACATCGGTGACGTGCGCAGCCTGGTGATCCACCCGGCCTCGACGACTCACTCTCAGCTGAGTCCCGAGGAGCAGGTGGCCGCCGGCGTGACGCCGGGGCTGGTCCGGCTGGCCGTCGGGATCGAGAACATCAACGACATCCTGGCCGACCTCGACGCCGGGTTCCGGGCAGCGAAGCAGGCCTGACGATGAGCACCTCCGGCGGCTGGCGCCCAGGAGATCCGGTGGCGGGGCGGCAGTTCGCGGACCTGGGCCCCATGGGTCTGGATCTGGGTGAGCGGCTGCCGGAGGTGCGCGTCGCGTACGAGACCTGGGGCGTCTACAACGGCAACAACGCGGTGCTCGTTCAGCACGCTTTGACCGGTGACGCGCATGCCGCCGGGCCGACCGCCCCCGGCCAGCCGACTGCCGGCTGGTGGGATGAGCTGATCGGTCCGGGCAAGGCGATCGACACCCGCCGCTGGTTCGTGGTGTCGTCGAATGTGCTCGGGGGTTGTCAGGGCACGACCGGTCCGTCGAGTATCGCCCCGGACGGCCGGGCGTACGGATCGCGCTGGCCGCGGATCACCATCCGCGACCAGGTCGCTGTGGAAGTGGCTCTGGCCGACGCGCTGGGCATCGAGCATTTCACCGCCGTCATGGGCGGTTCGATGGGCGGGATGCGCACGCTGGAGTGGATCGTGCAGCACCCTGATCGGGTGGGCACGGCCCTGGTGATGGCGACTTCGGCGTCGGCGACCGCGGACCAGATCGCGACCCAGAACGTCCAGATCGACGTGATCAGGGCTGATCCGGACTGGCAGGGCGGCGACTACCACGACACCGGCCGCGCGCCGGTGAGAGGGATGGGCATCGCCCGGCGCATCGCGCACCTGACGTACCGTACCGAGCGGGAGCTTGCCGCCCGCTTCGGCCGCGACCACCAGTTGGGGGAGAACGCCCTGGCCGACGGCCGGTTCGCGGTCCAGTCCTACCTCGACCACCAGGCCGGCAAGCTCGAACGACGATTCGATCCTGCCACCTATGTGTCGTTGTCCGATGCGATGGCCCTGCACGATGTGTACCGTGGCCGCGGGCTGGGCGCGCTGCGCGAGGTCGAGGTGCCCACCCGGGTCGTGGGTATCACCTCCGACCGGCTTTACCCGCTGTACCTACAGCAGCAGATCGCCGACGAGCTCGCAGTGGACCTCGACGTCGTGGAATCCCCCTTCGGCCACGACGGCTTCCTGCTGGAGACCGATGAGATCGGCCGCGTGGTCTCGGACCTGTTGGCCCCCCAGGCGACTCCCTGCTGACCTGGTTTCAGCCGTTGCAGGCTTTGCCCAAGGCAGCGCTGGACTGCGCCCGCTTCTGGATGGCGGCTTTCAGCCGGCTGCGGATCTTGTCTTTCCTCGCCTCGGACTTGGCCTTGCGCAGATCCCGGCGCAACTCCTTGACCTTGCTTTGGGCGGACTTGTATTGATCGCGGGCCTTCAGGCACTCGGCGGTGGACGACGCAGAGACGGTCCCGGTGACATCCACCCACGCTTGCGTGCCGTACAACCCCTGCAGGGTGGCGACCTGGTCTGAGCAGTCAAGGGGATATCCGGCCGCCGGGCTGGCCGCACGAGACTTCCAACCGACCGAGAACCAATTGGCGCCGCCGGTCGCGTAGAAGTTGACACTCACTATGTCCAGCGTGTTGTGGAAAGGTGGCGTCCCGGTGATGGTCTTCTCGACGCGTGCTTCTGGAGGGCCAAAGAAATAGTGACCGGTCCAGCCCGTCGGTGTGAACCCCTCCACCTGAGGGTCTGTCCACTCCAGGATCACGAGGGACCCGCAGTTGCCGGGGCGCGTGGGGTGGGCGACGTTCTTATAGATGATGGTTGCCCCAACCCGTTTGACCACGGTTTCGTCCGCCGTCGCGGTGGGCGCGGTGACGGCGGTCATGGCCGCCAGTCCGGCCAGTGCCGCCCCGAGTGAGATGATCCGTGTTGACAGTTTCCGGGTCATGGCCGGACCTCCCTGAGCATGGGCATACGTTTCAAGGTAACCGACGATTCGCCGGGTGGGAATGGCTGGGGCCGTGAAGATCAACATCAGGGAGCGCGGAACTGTCGGCGATCTCATGGGCGACCGTGAGCTGATCGGTTTGCTGGAAGGCGCTGCCGTGATGGGCGCGATACTACCCGGGTGACCCCTTGACCGGAGGATTCAGTGACCCTGTCGGGCGGCGGCGACGGTGGCCCGAAACGCGGATCGGGCCCGTTCCAGCTCCGCGCTGGCATCGTCTCGGGCCTGGCGCGTCGACCGTCTGTACTGCGACCACGCGCCGTCCCGGTCGGTTGCGTGCGCCAGTCGATCCTGGGCTGCCGCAGTCCGGTCGTGGTAGCGGCTCAGGATTCGGGCCCGTGCCTGCCGGTAGGTCTGCGCCGCTGAGTCGGCGACCGCTTGCACGAGCTGCTCAGGCGCAGGCTGAGCCTGGACGGCGCCGGGACCGAGCAACACCGCGGAGGCGGCGACCACGGATACTGCGCGCTTGGCCAACATGGGTCCATCCTTCACCTCCCCCAAGCCGGGTCAAGGTGTCGAGCGCGGACCTAACGTGACTCTCACGTTGTCCCTCAGCGGGTGCCCACGACCATGAAGCGAGCCCCGTTGGGATCCAGGATGCCGGCCGTCACACTCCCGGCGTTCTGTGTGGCCTTGACGAACGTCTTGCCCCCGAGCGCAAGGGCATCCTCGACGGTGCCCAGCACATCGTCCACGGCGAAGTACACCTGCCAGACGGCTGGAATCTCCTCAGGCACATTGGGTGGCATCGGCTCGGCCCCCGCGTTGGCCTTGTCCTCGCCGGGTTTGGTGGGCAGCAGTGCGACCTTGTAGTCCGGTGTGGACCCGTCAACCCACTCCCAACCGAAGACGTGCTCGTAGAAGGGCAGCGCGGCCGGGAGGTCGCGCGTCTGCAGTTCCGTCCAGGTCAGGGTGCAGGGGGCGTTGAAGACATCCGCACCCTCATGGGCGTACGGCTGCCAGACCCCGAACATCCCTCCGCTCGGGTCCATGACATTGGCCAAGCGGCCCTGATCGGTGACATCTGTGGGGGCCAGCATGACCTGACCTCCGGCCTCGCGCGTGCGCGCGCAAGCGGCGTCCACATCCTCAACCAACACGTAGGAGACCCACTGGGGGAGCAGCCCCTCGGCGGCCATCTCGGCGGGCATCTCGCTCATCCCTGCGACGAGTTGGCCATCGAGATAGAACTGCAGGTAGTGGGCCCCCATGTGGTCGGTGCGGTCGTACGCCTGCCAGCCGAACAGGCCCTCGTAGAACGCCTTGGCCTTGTCGGTGTCGGAGGTGAACGTGTCGATCCAGCCGACCATGCCGTGGGGATAGAGCATGCCTAGAGGCTATGTCACAGGGGCCTTCGGAGAGGTCGCCGATCGCCTGTTCCGCGAGATATCCACCGATTGAAACGACTTGCTTATGAGTATCGTAAAGATTGGTACGTTCCAGGCATGATGAGGGTCTTGCGGGGTTTTGGGCGGTTTGTTGCGGCGATGGTGGCGGCGGTCATGATCCTTCCGGGGATCGCTGTGGCGTCGGCGGTTGATCAGTTCAATATCAACATTGAACTGGCAACCGTCCCGGCGAATGTGACGACGTTTGACACAGTGGGCCAGGTGATCACCTTCAGGATCACAGCGACCAATTCAGGTCAGTTCAATCTGACCAGGGCGGGGTTGGCCAATTCCGACCCGGACGTGACGTTCTCGGCGGGTTGTCCGTCGCATGACAACCCCAAGGCCGAGTTCCCGGTGGGCGACAGTTTCACGTGCACCGCGACCTATCGGATCAAGCAGAGCGACATCGATCGCGGCAACCTCTATCAGGCGCAGTTCGAGGCCTTCGGGTGGAACGGCGTCCGCAACGAGGTGCGAACAACGACTCCAGTGCTGACGGCAGTGCAGACCCCTGCTGTCGACCTCCGCAAGACTGTGACGAGCGGATCGCCCTATTCCAAGCCCGGTGACAAGATCACCTACCGTCTGGTCGCGACGAACACCGGTAACGTCACCTTGACAAACGTGCAGATCACCGATCCGAAGCTCGGGCAACTCGATGTGCCCTGCAGCCCCGCGCTGGGGTCGTCGCTGGCCCCCGGAGCGACGATGACGTGCACCGGCTCCTACACCGTGACGCAGGCCGACGTGGACGCCGGTGTGGTGGATAACACCGCGTTCACCAAAGGCACACCGCCGAAGGGCGCGGACGTGACGGACACCGACAGTCAGACCGTCCCGGGCGACGTGCGGCCGGCCATCGACATCGTGAAGCGGGCCGATCCGCAGACCTATACACAGGTCGGGCAGGTCATCAACTACACCCTGGTGGCCACGAACACGGGGAACGTGACGCTGCGCGACGTGGTTGTCACCGATCCCAAGTTGGCGAATCTGACCTGCAACCCTGCGATCCCCGCGGTCTTGCGACCGGCCGAGAAGACCACGTGCACGGGGCTGTACACGATCACGCAGGCGGACGTGGAGTCCGGCCGCGTCACGAACATCGCGCGAGCGACCGGACAACCTCCGGGCAACAAGCCTCCCGTCACGGACGAGGACACGGCGGTCGTCACCGGTCCCGATGCTGATCTGGGGATCACCAAGTCACACACCCCGGCTTCGGTGCGAGTGGGAGAAGAGGTGACGTTCACCCTGACTGTGACGAACAATGGTCCAGGTACCTCCTACGGGGTGTCGGTGAAGGACACACTGCCGGCCGAGTTGGAGTACGTCAGCGCGGGAGGACCCGGCTGGACGTGTCAGCATGCCAACCAGGTGATCACCTGCGATCTCGCCCAGCCGCTGGCACCGCGGGCCTCCTCTGTCATCACTGTGGTCGTCAAGACGGTGGCGGCCAGCGGTCAGATCGTGAACGTGGCAGTCGTGGACGCCACCTCCAAGGACCCGAATCCGGCGAACAACCGGGCCGAGGACGTGGTGGGCGTGACGAAAGAGGCACGCACCTGCCCAACGGGGGTCACCCGGATACCGGGTGTGGCGGTGATCCAGGGCTGCCGCGACGTGCAGGTCCGGGCACTGTGCAAGATCTCGAGGCCCAAAGCGGCAGGCCAACTCTCCTACTGCCGGGTCAAGGTCCGTAAGAATGGTTCGTTCCGCGTCATCTCGAAGTCCCAATACCCCGTCAAGGTGAAGGTGGTCTGGTTCGCACCGGCCACCGACGAATACCACGCCTTCCGCAAGGTGAAGCGGTTCACCCTGAAGCCGAATCAGCCCAAAGTCTAGCAGTCAAACAGGCGTGCGGCCCATCCGAATCCGGGTGGGCCGCACAACTGCTACGTGGCTCAGCCCCCGAACGAGCCGAGCAAGAACATCCCGCCGGTCGGATCCATGAGGCCGGCAAATTTGCCCGGGCCCATCTGCATGGCAGGCAGGAACACGCTGCCGCCCAGCCCCTGCGCGGCAGCTACCGAGGTATCACAGTCATCGACCGCGAAGTAGACCGACCAGACATTGGGGGCCTCCGCTGGTACGCCCGGAGGGGTGCTCATGGCTCCCGCATTGGTCTTGTCGTCGCCGGGCTTGTTCGGCAGGTTGGCGATGTGATAGCCGTCGTCAGGCCCGTCGGTCCACTCCCAGCCGAAGACCGCTGCGTAGAAGGGTAGTGCTGCGTCGATGTCGCGGGTCTGCAACTCGTTCCAGGTCAGGGATCCGGCAACGTTGAAGACATCGGCTCCCTGGTGCTGGTTTGGCTGCCACAGTCCGACGGTGGCACCGGTTGGATCAGCGATCATGGCCAGCCGGCCCTGATCCATGACGTCATCGGGTCCCATGAGGACACTGCCTCCGGCAGGCAGGACGCGGTCAATCGTCGCCTCTGCATCCTCGACGATGACGTACGAGTTCCAGAAGGCGCCGACGGACTCGGGAACACCCGGCATCATCGGACTCATGCCACAGACGAGTTGGCCATCCTTGAAGAACTGCGTGTAGGGCACCCCCATGGGGGTGGGCAGGTCAACGTGGCTCCAGCCGAAGAGACCCTCGTAGAAGCGGGTGGCCGCGGCGGTGTCGCGGGTCATCAGATCGATCCAGCCGAACAGGCCGTTCGGGTAGCGCATGGTGTGCATCCTCTCCTCGGGTGAACATCGCCACCGTACTGCCGGGTCCTGACAAAGACCATCGCCTTATCGGCACCCCTTGGCCGAACCAGCGTCCCGAGGGGTGCCGATAAGGCGAAATCGCGAGCGCCCTGGTCTAGGGTTCTAAACCAGAGTGAAACGTGAGGAGAACTATTCATGCCGGTAATGGCGATCGACCAGGGGACCACATCCAGTCGGGCGATCCTCTTCGACGAGTCGGGGACCCCGCTGGCCAGCCACCAGGTGGAGCACGAACAGATCTTCCCGCAGGCCGGCTGGGTCGAACACGACCCCAAGGAGATCATGCGCAATGTGCGCGAGTGTATGGGTAGCGCACTGGCGCGGTCGAACCTGTCACTGGCCGATGTGAAGGCGGTCGGGATCACCCAGCAGCGCGAGACCACGGTCGTGTGGAACCGGCACACGGGCTGGCCGATCTACAACGCCATCGTCTGGCAGGACACTCGCACGCAGGCGATCTGTGACGAGCTCGCGGAGACGGTCGGGGAGGAGCGTTTCAGGCAGACCACGGGGCTGCCGCTGGCCACCTACTTCTCCGGACCGAAGGTGCGTTGGATCCTGGACAACGTGCCCGGAGCCCGGGCGCAGGCCGAGGCTGGCGACTTGCTGATGGGCACGATCGACACCTGGCTGCTCTGGAACCTCACTGGCGGTGACGTGCACGTCACCGACCCCTCGAACGCTTCCCGAACGCTGATGATGGACCTGGACACCCTGCAGTGGGACCCGGAACTGGTGGCGGCCATGGGAATCCCGGAGTCGATGCTGCCCGAGATCCGCAGCTCGTCGGAGGTGTACGGCGAGGTCCGCAGTCCCGCCTCGATGCGTGGCGTCCCCATCGCGGGCATCCTGGGCGACCAGCAGGCGGCGACGTTCGGGCAGGCCGCCCTGAGTCCCGGGGAGGCGAAGAACACGTACGGAACCGGCAACTTCCTGCTGCTCAACACGGGCACGGAGAAGGTGCTGAGTCAGAACGGTCTGCTGACAACTGTCTGCTACAAACTGGGCGAAGAGCCTGCCGTGTACGCCCTGGAAGGTTCCATCGCGGTGACCGGCAGCCTCATCCAGTGGCTGCGCGACAACCTGCAGCTCATCTCGTCGGCCGCAGAGGTCGAGGAGTTGGCCAAAGGAGTCAAAGACAACGGCGACTGCTACTTCGTGCCGGCGTTCAGCGGACTGTTCGCCCCCTATTGGCGAGGTGACGCCCGCGGGGCCATCGTGGGACTGACCCGCTTCATCAACCGGGGGCACATCGCGCGGGCTGCCCTGGAGGCGGCGGCCTACCAGTCGCGGGAGGTGATCGAGGCCATGGAGGCTGACAGCGGAGTGAAGTTGACAACGCTAAAGGTCGACGGAGGCATGGTGCTCAACGAAACCCTCATGCAGTTCCAGGCGGATCTGCTGGGGGTGCCGGTGATCCGCCCACAGGTCATCGAGACGACTGCTCTGGGAGCTGCCTATGCGGCGGGCCTGGCCGTCGGAGCGTGGGAGGGTGCTGACGACATGCGTGCGAACTGGGTCGAGGGCAAGCGCTGGGTGCCCGAGATGGAGAAGAAGCAGGCGGACTGGCTGTACAACCGCTGGCAGCAGGCCGTGACGCGCACGTTCGACTGGGTTCCGGTGGGGCAGAAGCGGATGGCCGGCCCGCAGTAGCGCGCCTTCGTCACACGGGGTCAGCCACGCCCTGCATGACGGGATGCGCGAGGTCCAAGTCCGGAAACCACTCGGTCAGGGCCTCGCGCACACGCAGGTCGATGTCGACCAGCACGTCGGCGACCTCCGCCGGTGAAGCGCCGTCCAGTACGGGCAGGTCCCAATGGGTGCCCTCCAGGTCGGCGTCACCGATCACGATGAGATGGGAGGACCGCTGCAGCATCTCCGGTTCGAGGGCTTTGGCCTCATCGATCAGGTGCACGCCATGGGCCGCCAGCGCGTCCACGACGCCGGGCAGGACGCGGTCGGCGGGCATCAGGCCGGCCGACTCCACGAACAGCAGTCCCGGTGCGTAATGGCGGAAGAGGGCGGCGGCGGCCTGCGATCGCCCGGCATTCTCCTGGCAGACGATGAGTACCTCGGGGCGATCCCGCAGATCGGCCTGAGCCTGCTGCACTGATCCCGACACCTTCGCCAGGGCAGCTCTGCCCACGAGCACGGGCAGGAACGTCTGGATGGTCGCGGTTGCGGACATCTCGTCATAGAGCTGGTCGACGAGCGCCGACAGATCCTGCCGGGGGATGGCGCCCTGGGTGTGGTTCACCAGGCCGTCCACCACGTTTCGCAATTGCACTTCCACCTGGGGGTCACGGGTCATGGGTAGATTGTGCCTAACCTGAATCTGAATTCGCAGATACCCGCATGAACGCTGGGCGACGGGTAGGCGAACAGTCACCTCCGTCACCGCGCGGGATGCCCGATTCTGGCGCGCCAAGCCGTGTAGCGCTGATCCTCCCGCAGCCCGACCGCCTCGTACAACCGCGTGGCTCCGGTGAGGTTGGTGGCATCACAGTGCAGGGCCGTCCCCACCATTCCGGCGCGTTGATCCATGGCGAAGGCATCACGCAGAAGGTACGTCGCGATCCCGCGCCCCCGGTATTGCGGCAGCACGCCGAGGGAGTCGACATAGCCCAGGCCGTGCGGCGCGTAGCGCGTACTACTGATCCGCACGCCAACCAGATCCGCACCGTCATAGATCAACCGCCACATCTGCATGTCATTGACTGCTCGGTCCAAACCTGCCTGGAACAGGTCCAGCGGCAGTGGGTGGGAGTCGTAGTGGTCACGGAACGCGCGCGTCAGCACGGCATGGATGGCGGGCCAGTCGGCGTCCGTCATAGGGCTCGCCTGCAGACCCGGCGGCAGGGTGGGCACCAGCGGAGCTCCGGTGAAGTCGATCCGCATGCGCAGGTACTCACGGTGTTGGTGGTAGCCGTCGGCGGCCAATGCCGCCGCCATGTCGGTGTCGCCGACGAAGTTGTCCGACTTCAGCCAGCAGTCATGGCGCGCCGACAGTGAGTCTGCGTAGGTTCGTGCTGCCAACAGCATTCGGTCGATGATCTGCCGGCGATCCCCTGCCAGACGCACGAACACGTCCAGGAACAGGCCCTGCTCATGTTCCAAGGCGTCGTAGGCCAGCAGGACGGCCACCAGCCGCCCCTGCGACCACACACCAGCGGTCCCTTGAGTGCCCCGCAGTTCCGGCGCATTGAGCATTCCGATGATCTCAGGTGGGTTGGTCTCCGAACGGCCGAAGTAGGACAGTTCCATCTCGCGTACCACGTCGGCCACGGCGCTGGCGTGCTCGCGCGTCAATGTCGTGACGCGGTGCTGGGGCAGCCCCGAGACAAACATGGCGAGTTGGCTCATTGTGGTAGGCAATCACATGCTGGGCTGAGCGTGCGCCAGACTTATGCGTGTGAAGAGGTCCCTCCTGCTGATCGCCGCCCTCGTTCTCGCCGCATGCTCTTCAGGCACCGAAACCAGTCCGTCGCCGACACCGGCCCCGTGCGACGCCGGCGCCAGTGGCACCCGTGAGGTCAAGGTCGGGAAGCGCTCCTTCCTGCTGCACATTCCCCGGGAGGTGCAGAACCCTTCGCCGGTCGTTTTCACGTTCCACGGCCGGGGCTCGAACGCCCAGCAGCAGCTGCTGCTGACCGGTTTCGACCAGGTGGCTGAAGCAGGACGGTTCATCGTCGTCGCGCCGAATGCCGTGGATGGGCGCTGGGACATCCTGGGGGGCACCGACGCCGACTACCTCAAGGCTGTCTATGACGCTGTGCCCTGCGCTGATCCGAGCCGGCTCTACGCGTCGGGGATGTCCATGGGATCAGCGCTGACATTCGCACTGGCCTGCGCCCCCGACCGCAAGTTCGCGGCCTTCGGGGGAGTCGCACTGACCCTGTTCGCGCCGCCGTGCGAAAAGGCAGCACCGGCGCCCATCATCTACTTCCACGGCACGAAGGACCCCATCGTGCCCTTCCGGGGAGGCCAGCCACAGGGCGAGACGGAGGCGTTCGACCTTCCGGCGGTGCCTGCGGCGATG
This sequence comes from Candidatus Nanopelagicales bacterium, assembly GCA_037046735.1. Lineage (GTDB taxonomy): Bacteria > Actinomycetota > Actinomycetes > S36-B12 > UBA10799 > JADKAV01. The sequence goes on from JBAOHC010000004.1 coordinate 135,331, forward strand.
CGCGACTGGGCCAACCACAACGGGTGCCAGACCGATTCGGTCGAGCGCATCGGTGGCGATGTGCGGTTGACCGAGTGGGCCGCCTGCACGGACAACGCCGATGTGAAGTTCTACCGCGTGCAGGGCGCCGGTCATACCTGGCCGGGGGCGTCACCCTTCGTGGCCGATGCCATCGAGCCGACGCTGGGCAAGACCACACAGTCCGTGACTGCCAGCACCCTCATGTGGGAGTTCTTCCAGCAGTACACGCTGGCCCCTTAGGTGTTGGGGGTGTCCCGCTTGAAGGCGCTGCTGAAACTCTCCAGGGCAGCGGTCAACTCCGCAGGCACGACCCACACCTTGTTCGAGTCGCCGGCAGCGATCTGCGGGAGCGCCTGCAGGTACTGGTAGGCCAGCAGTTTGGGGTCGGGGTCGGCGGTGTGGATCGCCCCGAAGACCATCGCCACGGCCTGCGCCTCACCGTCGGCACGCAGGATGGCCGCTTGCTGCTCACCCTGGGCTTGCAGGATGGCCGCTTCCCGCTCACCTTGGGCGGTGAGGATCTGGGACTGCTTCACGCCCTCGGCTGTGAGGATCGCGGCGCGCCGGTCACGCTCGGCACGCATCTGCTTCTCCATCGACTCCTGCACGCTGGGCGGCGGATCGATGGCCTTGAGCTCCACGCGGTTCACACGGATCCCCCACTTGCCGGTCGCCTCGTCGAGGACACCGCGCAACTGGCTGTTGATGGAGTCACGTGAGGTGAGCGTCGCCTCGAGGTCCATGCTGCCGACCACGTTGCGCAAGGTGGTGACGGTCAACTGCTCAACACCCCAGATGTAGTTCTGGATCTCGTAGGTCGCTGCCTTGGGATCAGTCACCTGGAAGTAGATGACCGAATCGATGCTCACGACCAGGTTGTCCTCAGTGATGACCGGCTGCGGCTGGAAGGTCACCACCTGCTCGCGCAGGTCCAAACGCGACGTGATCCGGTCGATGAAGGGGATCAGAATGTGCAGCCCGGCGTGCAGGGTGCGGCTGTACCGGCCGAGCCGCTCGACCACGCAGGCCTGCGCCTGCGGCACGATCCGGACCGTCTTGGCCAGCACGATCACGATGAAGAGCAGAACGAGCAGTACAACAACGACTCCGGCAATGGGTCCGGTCATGGCTTCTCCTCAGTACGGGCGGATGATGGCGGTCGCTCCGCGGATTTCAACGACGGTCCCTGTACTGTCGGCGGGCAGGGTGTCCCATCCCTCCTCAAGTTGCGCCGACCAGATCTCACCGCTGAGTTTGACCCGTCCAGCGCTCGGTGTCACCTCTTCGAGCACAGCGACCTTCTGCCCGATCAAAGCATCCACCCCTGTCAAGGCGGCGGGGCCGGAGCGCAGATGGCGCAAGGCGATAGGACGCACCGCAAAAATGCCCACTACGGCCACGCCGGTGGCGACTCCGGCTTGGACGATCAACGGGGCGCCCAGAGCCGCGGCGCCCGCTCCCGCGAGGGCACCGGCGGCCAGCATGATGAGCACGAAGTCGAGGCTCAAGACCTCGAGAATGCCCAGCAGCACCGCTGCAATGAGCCACACGATTGCTGACACTGTCGCCTCCTAGTCTTCAGCGTACGACGAAACACGACCGGCGTACGCCTCGTGCGCTGGGCGAGTATGCGGGAATACTGAGGGGGTGGCACGACGCTGGCTGATGCTGTGAGTACCGAGTTCATTCCTCGCCGTGGCTGGCGCAACCACCATTTGCAGACCACACGCAGCCGCATCCTGCCCCCACGGGTGACGCTGCCGGCATCGCGGATGGACCTCGTCGATCTCGGCGACGGCGACCGGTTGGCGGTTTTCAGCAATGACGGTGCAGCGGACCTGCCCACGGTTCTGCTCGTCCACGGGCTCGGCGGGAGCGCCGAATCGGACTATGTGCGCGTGACCGCAGCGGGGCTGCTGGCGGCGGGGTTCCCCGTCGCGCGGGTCGACTTGCGGGGGGCGGGAGTCTCAGGACAGTACTGCGCCGGGATGTATCACGGGGGCAAGACCCAGGATCTGCGCACGGTGGTCGACTGGATCGGCCGACCAACGGCCGTGGTCGGGTACTCGCTGGGCGCGAACGCCACGATCAAATTGCTGGGAGAGCACACGCCGGGGGTACTTGCGGGGGTTTCGGTGTCGGCGCCGCTGGACCTGACGGTCGGGGCCGAGCACCTTCACCGCAGGATGTTCGGGCTGTACGAGAAGTTCCTGGTGGGCCGGCTCAAAGACGAGGTGCTACGGCCGGGCGCTCGGTACACGCCGGAGGAACGGCAAGCGGTGTTGGCAGCCAAGACGATCCCGGATTTCGACAGCGCGATCACCGCCCCCCGGCACGGCTGGCGTGACGCGGCGCAGTACTACGCGGTCAATTCCAGCCAGCGCTTCTTGCCCCAGGTGGAGGTGCCGCTGCTGGTGATCCATGCCAAGGACGACCCGATGATTCCCGTGGGACCGTACGAGCTCATCGATTGGGAGGCGTTGCCCACGGTGGACCTCATCCTCACCGAGCATGGTGGCCATGTCGGTTTCCACGGGCAGGGTCAAGTGCCGTGGTACGTGCCGGTGATCGTGGACTTCCTGACCCGGGTCAGCCGACCTGTGACTCCAGATCCAGACGCAGATGCGCCACCAGTGACCGCAGAGCGGCCTGAGCGTTGAGGACCTCTTCACCCCAGCTCGACAGATAGGCGTACTGCCACCACCACAGAGCTTCGATCGACCGGCCTGCCTGGTAGTGCCCCAGACCGTGCAGCAGGTCGCTGACGATGCCGCTGAGATCGGACGACAGGCTCGACTCCACGATCTCCGGCGCCGGGAAATACGGGTCGTCCACCGAGTGGTAGGTGTCTGCGTGGGCGAAGACCTCCGCGAGACGCATCCGCAGGGCGTCCACCTCCGGCTCGAGGCCGTTGTCCGGCTCGTAGCGGCCCTCCGGCACGATGTCGGTGAGCGCACCCAGCCGGGCTCCGCGCGCGGCCAACTCCGCGGTGTGGATCAGTAATACGGAGATGGCCGTGTCCTGCAGGGCGCCCGCGGCGACGACCTCCACAGCCCGGATGAACTCCTGGACACCGCTGGCCAGGTCGTTGCACAGCTGCTCAGCCACGGAGTCCTCAGGGGTGGCCGCTGCGGTCAGGGCCACCTCATCGCCGGGTAGGTCACTCATCGATCCTCCTTCGTCCTGCGAATGCTCGTCCGAGCGTCACTTCGTCGGCCAGTTCAAGATCGCCCCCCATGGGTAGGCCACTGGCCAACCGTGTCACTGTCACACCGATCAACGCCAGTTGCCGTCCCAGATACGCAGCGGTGGCCTCACCCTCGGTGTTCGGGTCGGTCGCCAGGATGACCTCCGTCACCGTCCCGTCCGACAATCGTGCGAAGAGGGAAGTGATGGTCAACTGGTCTGGTCCGATGCCGCGCATGGGGTCCAGCACTCCGCCCAGCACGTGGTACTTGCCGGTGAACTCCCGCGTCCGCTCGATCGCGATGACATCCTTCGGCTCCTCCACAACGCACAGCACCGTGGGATCACGAGTGTCATCACGACAGATCCGGCACAACTCACCCTCGGCGGTGTTGTGGCACACACGACAGACGCTGAGCCGATCCTTGACGGCGAGCAGGGCGGTGGCCAGTGCCTCGACGTCCTCGCGCTCGGCCTCGAGCAGGTAGTAGGCGATGCGCTGTGCACCTTTGGGCCCGACCGCCGGGAGGCGCTGCAGGCGGTCGATCAACTCCTGGAGCGCGCCTTCGTAAGACGTCAGGTACATGCCTACTCGGCCTCGAACTCAGTGATCTTGCGGGCACCCAACTCACGCTGGAGGAGCTCGAGACCTGACTCGGCTGTCGAGACGATCGCCTCGTCGTCCTCGCTGGGCAGGTCGTCCTCGGGTTCCGGCTCGGGTGGCGGGACCTTGGACGCACTGGGTGGCGGCGCATCACCGAGGGTCATCTCAACCGTCAGGTCGAGTTTGAGCTCATCCAGAATCGCCTGCCGGACCCGCTCCGCGTGCCCGCCCTGGGTGAAGGCGGCCATGGCCCCGGAATTGGCCTGGGTCAGCGTCAGGATGCTGTTGCTCAGTGAGACGGGCCGGGTGTCGCGGACCAGCAGGAAGGCAACCCGGGAGTTCTCTCGCACACGGTCCAGGACGCGCGGCCACAGCGCCAGAACCTTGTCCAGCAGCACGTCAGTCGGGGCTTTGTCCGGAGGAACCAGACTGAGGTGTGCGGCCGGGGGGGCAGTCGCGGGGGAGGAGGGCTGGGGACGGGTCGGGGGCTGTCGCGAGCCGGAGGCTGGTGGTGGGCCCGGCGCCCGGCGCCCGCCTGCAGCCGGTGGGACCTTCGGCGTCGGTGCGTCAGGGGGTGGGCCTGCCGTGGGGGCAACCGGCCGCTGCGCTGGTGGCGCGGGGGCCGGTACCGGTGCCGCGGCAGCACGCCCCGCCACGGTCTCCAGGCGGCGCTCGAGCCGGTCCAGGCGGGCCAGTAGATCCAACTGGTCGTTCGCGCCGGCCGGCAGGCAGACCTCGGACATCAACAGCTCCAGGTGCAGCCGGGGTGCCGTCGCGCCGCGCAGTTCGCTCAACGCGTCGGACAGGGCGTCCGCGATGCGGTTGAGTTCCATCCGGCCGAAACCCTGCGCCGTCTCGTGCAGCTCGGGCAGCCGGTCCTCGGGGAGGTCCACGAGCTGCGCCGCCTTGTCCACACCCAGGACGTGCAGGACCAGCAGATCGCGGAAGCGTTCGAGCAGGTCGGTGACGAATCGGCGGGGGTCATGGCCGGAATCCACCACGTCACCGATCCGCACGAACAGCCGGGCCACGTCTCCGGCCGCGATGGCCAGCGTCACATCATCGAGCAGCGAGGCGTCGGTGACACCGAGTTGCTGCACGGCGGTCTCGTAGGTCAGACCGTCTGGGCCCGTCCCGGAGACAAGTTGTCCCAGGATGGACATGGAGTCCCGGACGCTGCCCTCTCCGGCCCGGGCGACCAGGGCCAGCGCCGCAGGCTCGGCTGGAACGCCCTCAGCGGCGCACACGCCGGCGAGGTGTTTGGCCAAGGTGCGGGCCGGGACGAGGCGGAAAGCGTAATGGTGGGTCCGAGAACGGATCGTCCCGATGATCTTGTCCGGCTCCGTCGTCGCGAAGACGAATCGGACATGCTCCGGAGGTTCCTCGATCAGCTTGAGCAGGGCATTGGCGGCGCCGGGCCCCAGCTGATGGGCCTCGTCGATGATGTAGATCTTGTACCGGCTCTGCGCGGGGACGAACATGGCGCGCTCTCGCAGTTCCCGGGCATCATCGACCAGGCCATGGGTGGCAGCATCCATCTCGATCACGTCGAGGCTGCCCGACCCGTTGGGGGCCAAGGCGACACACGAGTCACATTCCCCACACGGCTCGCACGTCGGCCCCTTCTCGCAGTTGAGACTCCGGGCGAGGATACGAGCGCTGGACGTCTTGCCGCACCCGCGCGGACCGGAGAACAGGTAGGCGTGATGCACGCGGTCGCTGTCGATGGCGCGCTTCAAGGGCTCCGTGACGTGCTCTTGTCCTATGACGTCATCGAAGCGGCCTGGTCGGTACTTCCGGTAGAGGGCGAGTGCCACTGCCCCAGACTACGGCGCGGGTCGGACAGGCGAGCACGGTTCTCCCCAGTCGCCGCCCAAATGATCGTCTTCCCCTGCCCGAAAGGGTTGAGCGACGAGCGCCACCCCTCGTCCATCCCGTGCTGCGTGCGAGGCGCGCCGGGCCTTGATGTGTCGTCCTGAGGTTTGTGGGTTGTGCTCGTGTCTGTCCACAGTTCTTGTTGGGCGGACTGTTTTGTCGTACGTGCGTTCTACCATTGGGGTATGGATCAATTGATGGTTGCGGCGTGGGAGGCGATGCTGCCCGACGGTGACCCGCTCGAGGTGGCGAAGGCCGCGGAGGCGATGATCGGGTTCATCCACGCCCAACAGCTGGTGGCGTTGCATCAGGTGTACCAGGAGTCGGAGGCCGGTGCCGACCCCGACGGGGTGGTCGTGGATCCGTGCCCGCCGGAGATCGCCTGCGCGATGCTGTGGAGCCCGGGTGTCGCGTCGGCGATGGTCGACGTGGCGGTGGATGTGGTCACCGACCTGCCCGCGGTGCTGGCCGCGCTGGCTGAGGGCCGGATCGATCTGGGCAAGGTCCGGGAGATCGTCCGCGCCACCAGCGGGCTTTCGCTGGCCGACCGGCAGGAGGTGGCCGACCGGGCCATCACCTACGCCGCCACCCACACGAAGTCGCAGCTGCGTCCGTGGCTGACCCGCCAGGTCGACCGGATCGACCCCGACGCCGCCGAACGGCGCCGTAAGCGGGCCCGTAAACAGCGCGGGGTGTGGCTGACCCCGGAACCGGACGGGATGGCCACCCTGTCCGCCTACCTCACCGCCGAGGAAGCCAGCGCCTGTATGGAGTCGGTGCGGGTGGCCTGCCGTTCCACCGACGGGTCGCGGGACGCCAACCAGGCCGACACGTTCGTGGAACTGCTGACGGGGATCAGCCCGGCCCAGCAGGTCCCGGTGACCGTGATCATGACCGACCAGGGTGCCGAGATCGAAGGGTACGGCCCGATCAGCGACGGTCACGCCGCCGACCTGCTGGCCCGGCTGCACACACCCTCGGTGACCGTCCTGACCCGCCCGCCCATGGGCATCCGCTACGCCCCGAACCTCGCGATGCGGCGGTATGTGCAGGTGAGGGATCGGCACTGCCGGTTCCCCGGCTGCCAGCGCCCCGCCCGAGCATGCGACCTCGACCACCTCGTCCCCTGGCCGGCCGGGCCGACTGATGCCGACAACCTGGCGTGTCTGTGCCGGCACCATCACCGCCTCAAAACCCACACCGGATGGACCGTGCGCAGACTCCCCGGCGGGATCCTGGAATGGACCAGCCCCACCGGACGGGTCTACCGCAGCACCCTCGAAGACCCCTGACCGCAAGCCTCCCGCCCACGGCGGGGCAGCAAGCCACGCGCCCGGGCGGCCGTTGTGCTTACGGCCACGGCGCACCTACCGCTGGGCGTTCCGCTGTCCAGGAGTCCTCCGCTTTGAGCGATTCTCGGACATTCCCGCTACACCGCCGCGCCAAACACGGCGGTAACTGAGGCGTGTGGCCCGCGAGCCCGGTGCGGCCGCGAGAACCGGGTCCGTCAGGCACACTGTGTCCCATGCAGCCAAGCACGGAATGGGCCGAAGTCATCGGCGTCGATGAACAGTCCCGACATGCCGCCTTCACCGAACAGATCGTCAGACTACAGTCGCGGATCAACGCCAAGAAGGGCCCGGGACGGGCCTTTCACCGCAAGCCGATCGCTGGGCTGCGGGGCACGCTGCAGGTCCCTGACCTGCTGCCCGACTATGCCGCGCAGGGCTTGTTCGCGAAACCCGGTCAGCACGAAGTCGTCGTCAGAATGTCCAACGGAGCGGTGGTCCCTGCGCCGGACGCCATGCCGGACGTTCGCGGGTTCGCCTTCTCCGTGCGCGGGGTCTCCGGCCCGGGCGCCCTCGGCCGGCCGACCGACCGACAGGACTTCCTGCTGATCAATTTTCCGAACTTCGGCTTCGAGGATTCCCGCGACTTCGCCGACATCGTGGGCCCGGCCGCGCGTGGGCAGGTGGCCCTGCTGCGATTCCTGATCGGCAAATTCGGCCCGGTGCAGGGTCCGCTGCAGATGGCCCAGTTAGTGGCGCACCAGGCGCGGCCGTTCAGCGGCTTTGCGACCACCGCATTCCACTCCTGCGCGCCCGTGGCCTGGGGGCCTTACGCAGCGCAGGTGCATGTGGAGCCGGTGGGGGCGGCCCGCAACCTACTCGCGTGGCGCGATTTCGGGGCTGACATCGAAAGTCGGCTGCAACGTGGACCGTTGACGTGGCGGGTGCAGGCGCAGTTCTACACCGACGACCGGTCAACGCCCATCGAGGATGGACGCGTGACCTGGGCATCGGAGAAGGTCACCGTCGCCACGCTGGTGTGCGATGACCTGGTCGATGTAGAGGGCGATCGATTCGACCCCTGGAATGCTTTGACCGATCACCAGCCCTTGGGCGAGATCATGCGGGCGCGGAAGGTGGCCTACTTCCCGAGCTTCCAGAACCGCACATAAGGGACCCCTCGCACACCCGACAGAGCACGCTTACCCTTGCTGCCTTCCGGCCCTGGGGGAGTTGGGCATGATGCCGCCGCACGAGGGGTCCCCTCCACGATACGCGATGGGTGCAGCACGTAACATCGTCGGTGGAGGATTCGCCTAGAGGCCTATGGCGCTCGCTTGGAAAGCGGGTTGGGTTAACGCCCTCGCGGGTTCGAATCCCGCATCCTCCGCCATGTGAGAGGGGCCCCAGGCGCTTGCGCCCTGGGGCCCCTCTCACATGGCGGAGTGCATGCCTGGATTCGGGAGGAGTCGATCCGCCAGGATCGGCGACGGTTCCCGCATCCGGAGTGCATGCCTGGATTCGGGAGGAGTCGATCCGCCAGGATCGGCGACGGTTCCCGCATCCGGAGTGCATGCCTGGGTTCGCCGACGAGTCGATCCGCCAGGATCGGCGACGGTTCCCGCATCTGGAGTGCATGCCTGGGTTCGCCGAGGAGTCGATCCGCCAGGATCGGCGACGGTTCCCGAGCTGCGCCATGTGAGCCCGTCGGCGATCCCAGGCTCACTCGGGGATGAATCCCTGGTCGAGATTCCACGGGGCGATGGGGGAGTTCTGCAGGATCCACGTCTGAACGGTCTTGTCGAAGCCGGTGAGGATCGCCAGGCCGACGAGGATGAAGACCGCCCCGAGGACACGCCGGAACCAGCCGTGCGGATCTGCCAGCCATCTGACATTACGGAGGACCCGTTGACCGGCCAGCGAGATTGCCAGCAGCGTTGCGCACAAGCCGAAGAGGTAGGCAGCCAGCAGGGCCATGCCGTACCAGAACTCGGCCGGCAGCACGGTCACGACGACGTATCCGTACAGCGGACTGCAACTCGAGAAGACCGGCCCGAGGGCGGCGCCGGTCAGTACCTGCCCACCGATCCCCTCCTGCTGACGCGCCGCGGCGAGCCGGCTCGTGGAGCGTGCCTGCAGCCGCAGAGCCGCCGACACCCGATCCCACGCTGCCGGAAAAAGGCCCGTCAGGCCCAGCGCGATCAGGATCCCACCTGAGATCAGCGCCCACGTCTGGGTGGGTATGTCGATCAGAGCGGTGGTCGCCTTGAGAAGCAGGGTGAACAGCCCCAGTGACACCCCCAGCGCCGCCGTGATCACGTAGGCGCGTTTGCGCGCGACCCGCCGCGCCGTCGCGACGGCGGCCTGATCCGTGGGGTCGACTGGTCCCGTTGCCACCACCGAGCTACCCACGATCACCGGCAGCATGGGTAGCACACAGGGTGCGAGTGTGGTGAGGACTCCCGCCAGGACCGCCCCGAGTAGGACGATCACGCGGCGCTCAGACCTTGGCCTGGATGGCGTCGACGGTTTCGGTGCCCGTCCACTTCTGTACCTCCGAGCCGTCCGGCTGGATCTGCACGAAGGTGTGCTGCGTCGTCACGCCATACTGCTTCTTCAGGTCGGTGGCCGTGTCGTAGTCGACGCTCACAACCGTCAAGCCATCGGGGAAGTCCGCCTTCGCGGCGTCCAGCGATTTCACCGTGTTCTGGCACGTGGGGCACCACGAGGCGTTGAAGAACAGGACGACGTCGGAGTCGGCATAGCTCGCCTTGTCCCGCTGGTAGTCCTCCCAGGTGATCCAGCCGTTGCTGGCCGCCACGGGCTGGGCGGTCGGGTCCGTGGGCGAGGCAGTTGTCTCCATCGCAGCGGGAGGTGAGGACACGGCGGGCTCGCTCGCGCTGCCGGCGTCGGAGCAACCGCTGACGACCAGGGCGAGGGCCACACCGGCCCCGGCGACCAAGGCTTTTGTTAGGTGGTTAGGCATGGAGGGGAGCCTTTCGCTCATCGGATTTCGCAGACTGATCGGTTGCGGTTGGTGTCCAGGGGCTGCAGGCGCAGGTAGACACGCTTGCAGACGAAGGGCTTGCGGTAACCCGCGCGTACCGCGGCCCGGGCCGCCTTGCTCGTCTTTGCGATGCCGTTCGGGTAGTCGGCATGCAACTGAGCGCACGAACCGGCCCTTGCTGCCATGGTGTCCTCCGCGGCGGCCGGTGGTGCAGTGAGCACTGCGCCGGCAGCGAGCACGGCGAGGGCACTGATGCCTGAAAGTGTTCGCATGTGTCCGTCCTGATCTTGGTCAGTGTTGCGCTGGGAACCCAGGACGGGTGGTCAATATTCCTTTCTCACAAGATCTGTCGGCATCGCGGCGGAATGCGCGATTCCCCTGGTGGGTTACGTTCACACAGTGGAACCCCCCGCTGATCAACACGACGCCTACCAGCGTCTCGTCGTTGCGGAGATCCCCATCATGCTCAGGGTCGCGCTATCGCTGACACCGCAGCCTGCGGATGCGCACGACCTTGTCCAGGACACTCTGCTCCGTGCCTGGCGATCGTTCGACACCTTCGACGGCAAGCACCCACGGGCTTGGCTGTTGACCATACTGCGCAACGCTCATCGCAATAGTGTGCGAACCCGGCGACCGGATCCTGTTGACCCTGCCGCGCTGCCCGCCGGACCTGCGACTCCCTCCGCAGAGGAGACCGCGCAGCTGGGTGAGTGGGATCAGGCGGTAGCGGCGGGATTGTCCGCGCTGAAGCCCGATGTGCGCCGCCTCGTCCTGCTCGTCGACGTCGATGGCTTGTCCTACGCCGAGGCTGCTGCCGTGCTGGGCATCCCCGAGGGCACTGTCATGAGCCGGCTGCATCGGGCACGCAAGAAGATCAAGGCAAGAGTCGAGGCTCAGCGGGCATCGCTACCGGGGGGTGCATCATGAGCGACGATCTGACACTGCGGGTCAAGCTGTTCGGCAGCAAGGACATGATCAGCTGCGGCAAGGCGATGAAGCTTCTGCAGCCAGCACTGGACGGTGAACTCGACGCCCAGACCCTGGCCACCGTCCACCGGCATCTGGCGGCCTGCCGCAAGTGCGGCATGCAGGCGCGGACTTATCAGGCGATCAAGGACAGCATCGCCAGCCACGGGCAGCGGCCGTTACCGGCGGGCATCGTCGCGGACCTTGCAGCCTTTGCCCGCGACGTGCCCAACCAGTGACTACTTGACGTTCTTCTCCACGCTGACGGCCTGCTGGAAGGTCGGACGGTTCTGGAACGGGTAGACGTTCGGCTTGGTCACGCCGGCGGTCACCCGCGCCCGGTTCGCATTCCAGCACGAGGGCTGCGGATCAGTGGTGCAGGCGCCAAAGGCGTACAGCTCCTGCGGGGTCACCGTGAGCGCCTGCTTGAGCGACTCTTGCAGCGCCGTGGCACAGGCGGTCTTGTCGCCTGCGCCGCAGAACGCCTGGGGGAAGCCACCGGCCACCGGGGCTCCAGCCTGCACCCGCTGCAGATCCAGCAGGCTGTAACCCCACCACCCGTCGGAGAATCCGGGGGCGTTCGGCCGGGTGGCCGTGGGTGCACCAAATCCGATCATCGACTGAATCGCGTCGAAGGCAGGCTCACCCAGCCCTGGCTCGAACTGCGTGGTGAGCAGCTTCGGCCACCAGGCGTCCAGCAGGACGATCGCGGCATTGTGCTCGTACGTGCCGTCCTTGTCGAGGTCGCGCCGGTGGCTGCCGTCGGCCATCCACGCCTTCATGGTTTCCACGGCCGCTTTCACCTCGGGGTCAGTGATGGCGCCCATGGCCTCGAACACGGTCGGCAGCAACTTCACGCCGCGCACGTCCTGAGTGGCCGACTCCTCCATCGACTGCACGACCTGGGCCAGCGTGGCCTTCTTGCCGCCACTGACGGCGTTCTGCAGCTTCTCCTCGATGAGGTTCGACCGGTAGAACGGCCCGAATCCCCATTGCCTGTCGGCGGCCGCCCAGTCCTTGGCCGGCTTGTTGTTCCACGAGACCATGACCGGCTGGTTGGTGGTGTTCGGGTGCTTGGCGAAGCCGAGCAGATCGGAGGTGTAGGTCTTGGCGTCGAAACCCTGCCAGTCGTACTTGCCGGTGCCCAGAACGGGGAAGTCGGGCGAGGTGCCCTTGGCCCGCTTCGGGTAGGCGCCGGACAGGTAGTACGCGGTGTCCTTGTGGTTGACGTAGGCCCAATTGAAAGTGAAGGCGATCTTCGACGCCGACTTCTTGAACTGCTTGGGGGTCTGCATCTGGTCGGGCTGGTTGAACTTCATGAACCCGACGATCGAGTCCGCCTCGTGCAGGTACGTGGTGCGCGCGGTCACATAGGCGACCTTCTTGCCGTTGACCGTCCCGTAATGGGTCACCAGACCGTGCACCGTGCGGTACACGGTCAGCTTCGCTGAGCCCGCGGGTGTGGGATCGGCCGCATTCGGCTTCCACGAGTTCTTGCGGACCAGCTTCTCCATCGAACGGCACTTGCCCTTGTAGGTGTACTTGTACTTGCTACCCCCACACAGGACCTCTGCGAACGTGTCCACGTTGTCCGACCCCGCTGAGGTGGCACTCCACGCGTAGTCGCGGCCGCGGCCGAGCTGCACGTACATGCTCACACCCGGGAAGGCGGCGCCGCGGGCGTCGATACCCGGGCCATGCAGTTCCAGCTCGGTCAGCACCTGCGGCAGGTAGTAACCGACCTGCGGACCGAGCACACCGAGGGGGCGGCCGTTGGCCGAGTTGCTGGCCGTCAGCAACTCCCAGTTGGAGTGATGGCCGTCAAGTTGCTCCTGCTGGATGGCATCACCGAAGGACACCGTGTCGTCGGTGGATTGCAACTGCGACAAGCTGGTTCCCGAGATGATCTTGGCCGGCGTGACCTCCGTGCCCGGATCCGGCAGTGCCAGCCCATTCGGGGAGAAGGCGTCCCCGGTCTGATAGGGGAAACTGCCAGGGATGGTGGTCGGGGCTGTGGGGTTGTTCTTGGACCGGAAACCTGTCCAGATCGCCCGGCCCTGCTCCACGCCAAAACGCGCCTCCAGGGCCCGCAGGATCTGCGCCGACAGCACCTCAGCGCCACCGCCGCGACCGAAGATCCCGCCGAACAGACTGGCCGTGGCCATGACGTCGGTGACCTTCCAGTCCTTCAGAGTCTGACCCAGGGCGGCGTACTCGCCGGGCAGCAAGGTCGGGTCCTTCCGGGCGGCCTTGATGTAGGCGTTGATGCCGTCCACGTAGTCGTTGACGTCGCCGCGCAGGGCCTTCCACTCCTTCTTGCTGCCGTGCGCAGGAGCCTCCAGCATCCGCTTGAGGTCGTCGTTGGTGTAGGCGTTGTTCTGCCATTGATTGGCGTCCGCACTCAGGTTCGCGCCGCCAAGGAAACTAGAGAGGTCAGCGCGGCCGGTGTGGCGCAGCACGTCCATCAAGAACAGCCGATCGTTGGCGCTGGCGTAACCGGCACCGAACATCGTGTCGCTGCGCGTCTTGCCGTACACACGCGGCACGCCGTACTGCTTGTCGCGCAGGATGGTCACACCTTTACGAGGCTTGACGGTCGTGGCCCGGTCGGCCTTCTTCACCCCGAAGGTCGCGTCCTTGTAGTAGTCGCCCACCTGATCGTCGGTCAGCGTGGGAGAGGCGTACAGCAGGCCGTCGTAGAGAGGCTGCTGATCGGCCCAGTGCGCAGGGAACTCGCCGGTCGAGCGGAACTTCAGGATCTGCCCAAGGGTGTCCAAGCCGTTCTGTCCTGGGGGCAGCACGTTGCGGAACCCGCCGCCGTCGTTGGCCCCGTACGTGCCGGTGTCGGCAGTGGCCGGGGCGGTCATGCCAAGGGCGGTGACCAGCGCCACGCCGGTCAGCACAATTCGCTTCATAAGGACCTCAATTCCTGCGTTCCGCTGACTCTACGCCGACGAGTGCCGACTTTGCCCCGGCTTCCGAACTCGGATGAACAACCGATACATCGTCACTGTTCGGCCTCCTAGACTGGCCCGAAAGGGTGGGTGATGAGGCGACTGATGGTGGTGGGGGCACTCGTGGCCCTGCTGCTCACTGCGGTGCCCGGAGCCCCTGCGCAGAGCGCCCCGCACGAAGGAACCCCCGGCCCGGTGCGAATACTGCTCACCGGGGACTCCCTGACGCAGGGATCGGACGGCGACTTCACCTGGCGCTACCGCCTCTGGCACTTCCTATCCGGGGTGCAGGTCGACTTCGTCGGCCCCCGCGACGACCTGTTCGACCAGGACACGCAGTCCCACGGTTGCCATCTGTACGCCGACCCCGCCTTCGATCCCGATCACGCCGCCGTCTCGGGGACGGCGTTCTTGGTGGCTCCGTACAGCGCTGAGGAACTGATCTCGACATACCATCCGAGCGTCGTCGTGCAGGCCGCCGGCATCAACGACCTCGTGTGGCTGCAGCGCACGCCGGCGGCGGTGGCTGCCGACGCCGGGGAGTTCGTACGCCGGGCACGCAGCGTCGATGCCGACGTCGATGTGATCCTCGTGCCGCTGCCGCAGCTCTGGTTCGCCCAGGTCATCGAGTACAACCGGCTGTTGCGCGACGTCGCTGCCCAATTGGACACACCCACGTCGCGGGTCACCGCAGCCGCGACCGACCAGGGAATAGCACTGTCGGTCGACACCTACGATCTCGTGCATCTGGCGAGCACCGGTGAGGTCACCTTCGCCGCAGCCGTGGCTGACGCCCTCAGCAGTCTGGGCATCGGCGCGCCGCCGACACGGCCGCTGCCGAAGGTCCCCAACGGTCCACGCCAGGTCGCCGAGGTCAGCGTCAGGGCGGGGGTCCGGTCGTTCGTGCTCACATGGACCGACCCGCCGGGTGGGTCAGCGCAGTACGCGTGGATACGCGACACCACCGCCAGGCGGGCCTGGCGCCGGTTGCCGTTCCCCCTGCTCGGGGGCCGTTTTGTGCGGCGTGGCCTGGTTCCCGGGCACCGCTACGCCATCCGCCTGCAGGCGGCCAAGGAGGCGGCCGTCTCGGAACTGTACTCCCGCACCGTCTACGTGGTGCCCAGAAAGCGACGCTAACGCCTCACCAGGACCCGCCGCCGCCCCCGCCCGAGCCGCCTCCGCCACCCCCGCCGCCACCTCCGGAGGATGAGGAGCTCTGGGTGGCCTGGTAGGCGGCCACCGCGGAGGCCTCCACGGCGGTGATGCCGGAACTGAACGCCCACATCTGCGAGGTCATGGTGGGGGAGCTGTAGTAAGTGCCGACGCCGGACATCTGGTCACTGCCTGGCGGCGGGGTGCAGGAGGCCGCCCATTCATCCGCGCAGTCGAAGGCGACGGCCCACGGGAGGTACTCGTCGAAGTGCCGGACCCGGGCCGCGTAGTCGAAACGTTCGATGGCCGCGTTCGTGCTCAGCACCTGTTTGAAGCCGAGGGTGGCGTCGCGCAGGTCCGATCCGTCCCCGGTCAACCGCGTCTGATCACGGCTGTTGATCAGTAGGCCGACGACCGCTGCCACCAGCAGGACGGTGGCGATCAACAGACCCTGACTCGACCAGATCAGGGCGGTGAAGCCCCCGATGATCGCCATATAGATCAGGGACAGGGCCAGGCACGAGCCGTTGACAGAAGTAGCCAACCGGTTCGCCTCGACCCTGGGCTCCACGTCACCCGTGATGCTGCCATCGAGGTCCTCGAGCATCTTGCCGTCGCTGACGCTCTTCTTGGTGATCGTGCGGGAGCTGCCTTCGGAGTGCAGGCCGAGCGCGTCCAGCGCCTGCGCGAAGCCGGTCAAGGGCGGCACCGGCTGTCGTGTGCGCCGCAGGTTGATCCAGGCTGGCCCGTCGTCATCGTGGGCGGTGCGAGGCTCCGCGCTGAAGGTCACGACGTCATGCGCGACGAGGTTGAGCAGGACGGCAGGCACCGACTTTGCCGCCGGCGACTCATCGATCAGCCAGGCGCAGACCAGTGGATCGGGTCCCGGAGGTTCGAAGCGCAGGGCTGGGTTTGGCCGGCGTTCGCGACTGCGGATGAAGGTGGCGAGCGTGAGCAGTATGGACAGGGCGGCGATCAACCCGGCAAGCCCGACCGACCAGTACTGGCCCCAGTTCGTGGGCGGTTTGGGGACCGGTGTCGCGAACAGGGCCTTCATGGTGATCGGGGTGTAGGGGTCGAGATTCTGCGCGCTGATGGTCCAGGCGTCCCCGTCGGCCACCAGGTCGCAGGGCACGCTGGCTTCGCAGGTTGGTGTCTGCAGCGTCGGTGGGAGCACGGCGCGCACACTCACCTCCCGCATCGGCATCATCCAGCCGGAGCCGATCACGTCCCAGTACCACTGGGAGCCGGCGGGGTTGTAAGTGATCGCGTTGCTCGTGGTGGAGATGATGCGGTAGCGCTGGATCCCCAGTGGCAAGGTGACGACCGGGCTTCCGATCCTGATGGTCTCGGTGCCATCGCCGCTCTGGCTGACGATCCAGGGTTCGGGCTGCCACGACTCGCCGACCCGACGTTCGACCGAGACCACCTCGACCGGGTGCTCCACGCTGTCGTACTGGGAGTCAGCGGTGTCGAAGATCCGGAAGATGCCGTGCTTGCCGGACTCGGTGAACTCGACGGCGATCCGCTCATCCACCTCCAACTGACCGTCGGTCGCCAGACGGTAGCGGGCGTCGTATGAGTCGATCACCGACGTGTCGGTCTCGCGGGTGAACAGGGTCCAGGCGTCCTTGAGCGGGACCCGCATGAACCCCAGCCAGCCCAGCGCGACACCCGCAGTGAGCAGTATTACCAGGAACAGACGGAACTTCGGAATCCGGAACATGGCCTACCGTGGCATCTGTGAGCATCATCGTCGTCATCGTGATCGTAGTCCTCATCCTGGGGTTCGCCGTCATCCTTTACAACCGGCTGGTCCGATTGCGGAACAAAGTCGAGGAGGCGTGGGCGCAGATCGACGTGCAACTGCAGCGCCGCCACGACCTGATCCCGAACCTCGTCAGCACGGTTAAGGGCTACGCCGCACATGAGAAGACCGTGCTGGAGGATGTCACCACCGCGCGGACCGCGGCCATGGGTGCCAAGGGCGCCGAGGCGGCAGGTAAGAGCGAGGAGGGGCTGACCGCTGCCCTGGGCCGGCTCTTCGCGGTGGCCGAGGCATACCCCGACCTGAAGGCCGATGCGAACTTCCGGCAGTTGCAGTCCGAACTGTCCGACACCGAGGACAAGGTCGCCTTCGCGCGGCAGTACTACAACGACAACGTGCGGGAGTGGAACACCCGGATCAGCAGCCTGCCCGACATGATGGTCGCCCGGATGATGGCGGCACAGAAGGCCGAGTACTTCGAAGTCGAAGGGGGCGCCGGCGCGGCACCACAGGTCAGCTTCTGATGGGGGTCGAGCACACCATCTGGTGGCAGGTGTTCCCCCTGGCATTCGTCGGAGCACCCGAGCATTCCGAAGAAGGGGTGACCCATCGGCTGCCCCGGCTGGAGCAGTGGCTGGACTACCTCGTGGAGCTGGGGGCCTCCGGACTGGCATTGGGGCCGGTCTTCGCCTCGTCGACCCACGGGTACGACACCGTGGACCACTTCCGGATCGACCCCCGCCTGGGCGATGAGAGCGATTTCGAGGCCCTGGTGCAAGCTGCCCATGGCCGCGGGATCACGGTGTTGCTCGACGGGGTGTTCAACCATGTCGGCCGGGACTTCCCGCGCTTCCAGGAGGTGCTGGCGGGGGGGCCTGAGGCGCCGAGTGCCGAGTGGTTCCACTTGCACTGGCCGGAGTACGAGCACTTCGAGGGCCATCGGGATCTCGTCACGCTGAACCATGGGTCGGACGTCGTGCGCCAGTACGTGGTCGATGTCATGAACTACTGGCTGGACCGCGGCGCCGACGGCTGGCGCCTCGACGCGGCGTATGCCGTTCCGGCGGACTTCTGGCAACGAGTGCTGCCCGCGGTGCGGGCCCGGCACCCGCAGGCGTACCTCGTGGGGGAAGTCATTCACGGGGACTACGCCGAGTACGTGCAGCAGTCGGGGCTGGACAGTGTCACCCAGTACGAGTTGTGGAAGTCGGTGTGGAGTTCGCTGAACGAAGGGAACTTCTTCGAACTGGACTGGACGCTGCAACGCCACAACGACTGGCTGGACACCTTCGTGCCGCTCACTTTCCTGGGCAATCACGATGTCACCCGGATCGCCAGCAAGCTGACCGATCTGCGCCACTACGCCCATGCCCTGGTCGTGCTGATGACGGTGGGCGGGACGCCGAGCGTGTACGCCGGTGACGAGCAGGGTTTCCGCGGCATCAAGCGTGACCAGGCCGGAGGGGATGCCGAAGTTCGCCCACCCTTCCCTGCGACCCCCGAAGAACTCGCTGACCTCGGCCAGGGCTGGTTCAGTCTGCATCAGGAACTCATCGGGCTACGCCGGCGCCATCCGTGGCTGCATGCGGCCCGCACCGAGACGTTGTCGCTGACGAATACCGGATTGGTCTATCGGACGGCGTTCGGCTCGGATGCGCTGCTGGTCGCGTTGAACATCGGGGATGAGCCGATGCCGCGACCGCCGGGCGAGGTCGTGGCGGGGGACCCGGGAGATGCGCTGCCGGGCCACAGCTGGGTGGTTGTGCAGGGCTAGCGTGTAAGGATCTGGTTGAGCCAACCAGATCTGTAGACCATCCGAAGTCAGGCACCCGGGCGGCAACGAGTGCCCAGTTGCTCAGGGGTGGTCGGCGGAACGTGGGTGTTTGGGCCGCTTTCGCGCGCGGTTGGGCGGTTGTTGCGATCGGTCACGGCGTGTTGCGACAACGAGTGCCGAATTGCTGGGTTCGCGCCCCCGGGGCAGCAACGATTGCCCAGTTGCTCAGGGGTGGTCGGCGGAATGTGGGTCTGTTGGGTCGCCGTCTCGCGCGGTTGGGCGGTTGTTGCGATCCGGTGCGGCGTGTTGTGACGACGAGTGCCGAATTGCTGGGCTCGCGCCCCCGGGCAGCAACGAGTGCCCAACTGCTCAGCCTGCAGGCGAAGCCTGGGCCCGGCGCAGCAGGACAGGCATGGCGTCGGCGGCGATCTGGGGGCTCGGGTCGGAGCTCGGCCGACCCTCGGCTGCCGCCCTGGCTTGGAATGCCAGACTGAACCTCGTGCGAATCGTCACGTGGAACGTCAACTCCCTACCCACCCGGATGCCTCGGATGGCCGTGTGGCTGCAGGTGATGAAACCCGACGTCCTGTGCTTGCAGGAGACCAAGATCCCCGACGCTGCGTTCCCCTACGAGGCTTTTGCGGAACTCGGATACGAGGCCGTACATCGCGGGGACGGTCGCTGGAACGGGGTGGCGATCCTGTCCAGGGTTGGGATCGACGAGGTCGTGCTGGATCTGCCGGATGTGCCGGGCTTTCCCAACGACACGGATCCGCCCGAGCCGCGCTTCCTGTCCGCGGTGTGTGCAGGCGTGCAGGTGGTCTGCGTGTACGTCCCGAACGGACGGACGCTGGACAACCCCCACTACATGTACAAGTTGCGGTGGCTCTCAGCCCTGCACCGCTTCGCCGTGGACCCAGCGGCCGGCGACAGGCCATTCGCCATTCTGGGTGATTTCAACGTGGCGCCCGGTGACGACGATGTCTGGGACATCGCCGACTTCCAAGGCAGCACCCATGTGTCAGAGCCCGAGCGGGTGGCTATCTCTGAACTGCGCAAGCTCGGTCTGACCGATCTGCCGCCGACCATCAGCAAGGGCAAGCCATTCACCTTCTGGGACTATCGTGCCGGCAACTTCCACAAGGGTCTGGGGATGCGGATCGACCTGATCCTGGCCAACCCCACCTTCACCGAAGCGGTCACCGGAACCTTCATCGACCGGGATGCCCGCAAGACCGGGACCAAGGGCACGCCACCTCCCAGTGACCACGCGCCCTTGATCACCGACATCAATCGTTAAGCAGAACGGGTGATCATCTCACCCTTAGTGTGGTCACCCGTTCGCAGTAGTCGTACCGTCGAATGGTGAGGGGAATCTGGTTAGGGCTGGTGATGGTGTTAATAGCCACGCCCGCCGCTGCCGATATAGGGGAACCGGTGAAGATTGCCGCCCCCGCCTCCGTGGCATCAGCCCCTTCCTACAAGTTCTTCAAATCCGGCGCTGATCGCCAGCAGCCCGGCGCCTACTGGAACCCGTGCGACACGATCACCTACGGCATCGATTTCCGCTCGGCGACCAAACGCGGACTGTCCAAGACGTGGGAGAAGCGGCGCTGGCAGTCGGCCATCGCTGAACTCTCCGCCGCCTCGGGGTTGCGGTTCACCTACGTCGGGCAAATCACGACACGTGCGGCCAAGGGCCGGCCAGCCAGCGTGACCGGCGTCGATATCCCGATCACGTATGGCGGCAGCCGCAGCTACCGCAAGGCACTGAAGGGCTCGATCGCCGGAGTTGCCGGCGTCACTTGGAGTGGACACCGCGGCGCTCGACGGCAGATCGACGCGGGCTACGTCGTGATCGATGCCGATGAGATCGTGCGCAGCATCAGCAGTTGGAATCAGCCGTTCGACGCCCGGCCCGCGGCCCAGCGCAAGCCTGACCCGGTGCGTGCGCTGTATCTGCATGAGTTCGGTCACGCGCTCGGCCTGGAACACGTCGGTGACAATCGTCAGATCATGTACCCGAAGCTGTCGACGACGCGGCCCGACATGCTCGGGGCAGGGGACATGGCGGGGCTGCGCAAGCTGGGTCGGCAGCGCTGCTTCTGACCCGCGGATCTACGGTCTGTCCGACAGATGCTGCCTGCCGATGAGGGCTTTCGCGCAGCGTTCGCCTCGCCTCTGGGGTGGGCTGGGTCTGGGGTTGTCAGTGTGAGGATGTCACTGGGGCGCACGAAAAATCCCTGCCACTGACATCGTTCCTGACCTGCGCACCACCCGATAGCCGAGGATGTCACTGGGGCGCACGTAAAGTCCCCGCCACTGACAAAACCCAAGGTGCCTACCCTGCGACGGGCGTGGGCATCCACGCGGTCATTCAACAGCGCCCGGATCGCCTACCGAACACAATGCGGCCGATGACCACCGGGATTCGCCCCGTTGGGCCGGCAACCGTTTCGAACAGCGGCCGGGGATCGCCACTGGCTACAAGAACGCCCGCCATCCTGGATGCAGCAACCGTCGAGTTCTGGCCATGAACAACCACGACCTAGTGGACCGCTCCGAACTCATCGCGGACCTGCAATACGGTCTCCTCGTCGATGAGGTCGAGTGCCCTGGCCAAGTCCGCAGCGTGCATGGCATCGGGCACCAGGTACAGCGGGATTCCCTGCCCGCGCAGCGCGGTGGCGTGGGCACTGAGTTGCTCGTTGCGCTCATCGGTGGCATCGCCGACCTGCCTGATCAGGATGAGTCGCATCCGGCCCGGGAACTCCCGTGCCATCTCCTCGTAGGTGAGAGCATCGCGCTGGCCGGAGTCACCGATCAGGACGAAGTCGTGGGTGGGGAACGACTCCAGCAGGCGACGGATTGCCGCCCGCTTGTGTTCCGCGCCGCTGCGCCGCACGTACCGTTCGGTCGGACCCCACTGGGTGAGGAACATCGGCCCGCGCGGGAACGCTCGCAGTTGGATGAACTGCTGGAGAGTGTCGAAGAACGCCCAACTACCGGTGGAGACGTAGAAGAAGGCAGGTTCCGGCTTGCGGTTGCCGTTCTTGTACGGCACCCCGCGCGCCAGGCCGCGGTAGAGCGACGACATCCCACGCACCGCGCTACGGGTGTTCGCATCGCGCAGCAGTGTCTGCTTCACGGCGGTGAGGCCCTCGGTGAGACCGCTGACCAGGATGGTGTCGTCAATGTCCGATATGACCAGGAATGGTGCGCGGGCAGGTGGTTTGATGACCCGACCTGCGCCCGAAGCCGACTCACCGTCCTCGATGGGGGTGGTGACGGCGAAGGCGTCATGCCATCCCGCCTCGAGGCCCTTGACCGGCAGACTGAAGTTGGCAAAGCCCCGTGCGTCAGTGACTTCCTGGGTGCTGAACTGACCGATGCGTAGCGTGACCTCGACCCCGACGATGGCCAGGGCGCCGTGTCGGCGCAGGTTGGCCTGGGCGGTGTCCCAGTACGGGACGCGGCTGGCGCCGGGTAGTTCCGGGGCCTCGATCACCCGCACCCGCACCTTGGCGAGGTTCTTCGCGATGTAACCCGTGTAGACCGTGACCACCATGCCCCGGAAGATCCCGGACTCCATCTTCTGCTCGCGCCGACGGGCGGTGAGGCGGCTCTCCAATTCGGCCACGGCGGCGATCGTCTCGGCGCTGCGCAGTTTTGCATTTAGCTCATGGGCGATGCGGCGAGGTAGGCGTGGCACGCCCCTTAGCATGGCAATCGGATCAACCCGTGTCATCCCAGGTCCATCTCGTAGACGAACATCAACGGGCCGTCAGCGCCCTCGGTCCGGCGCATCCCAACCTTCTCGTAGAGATGTCGAGCCGCGACATCGTCCTCGGTGGTGCCAAGGTGAACGTAGTCCGCCCCACGATCCTGGGCATGGGCCAGGGCAGCCGTGAGCAGCTTCTCACCGATCCCTTGACCGCGGTGCGGTGGCCGGACGTAAAGCTCGGCGAGGTAGCACTCCAGATGCGGGGTCCACAGTGAGGGCTGGAACCGCAGGACCGCCACGCCCACGTCACCGGCCAGCAGAACGTCGGTGTCCGGCAGGGCGCGGATTCGGGCTGCGAGCACCTGGGGTGGGGGTGTCGGCTCCTCATACTCTGTGTTGAAGTCGTGCAGGAGTTGCCCGACGAGTTCGGCGTCCGAGGTCCGTGCGAGGCGGATGTCCATCTGAGTAGTGTGCCACCGAGTAGCTCGGAGCAGCCTCGGTCTGTTTGCGCCAAACCCTGCAGACGGCCGCGGGTACTCCCTTAGGGTGATCGCCATGAACCTCGCCGACAATCTCGCGGCCACGGCCGCCGCCCACCCGGACAACGTTGCCATCAAACTCGACGACTTCGAATTGACCTATGCCGCGCTCAACGGTGCCAGCGCCCTGGCCGCCGGGTGGCTGCAGGAGCACGGGGTGGGTCCTGGTGACCGGGTCGGCATCATGCTGCCGAACATTCCGCAGTTCCCGATTCTGTACTTCGGGGCGCTGCGCCTCGGTGCCGTTGTGGTTCCCATGAACCCGCTGTTCAAGGAGCGGGAGGTGGAGTACTACCTGTCCGACTCCGGGGCCAAGGTGCTGTTCGCGTGGGACGGGGTCGCCGATCAGGCCCAGCCTGGCGCGGTGGCCGCTGGGGCCGCCTTCGAAATCGTGGACGCCGGCTTCGCGGCGAAACTGGGTACGTACAGCCCCGCCCCGGCTGTGGTCGACCGGGCAGCCGACGACACCGCGGTGATCCTCTACACCTCCGGAACCACGGGGAAGCCGAAGGGGGCCGAACTCACCCACAGCAACCTGCTGAGCAACGTCGAGGTCTGTGTGAACCTGTTCAACGGTGGCAGTGAGGACGTCATCTTCGGCGGGCTGCCGCTGTTCCACTCCTTCGGCCAGATGTGCGGGCTCAACGCGGCCGTCAAGATCGGGGCCATGCTCACGCTGATCCCCCGCTTCGATCCGACGAAGGCTCTCGAGGTCTTGCAGCGGGACAAGGTCACCGTGATGCAGGGCGTGCCGACCATGTACGTGGCGCTGCTGCAGCACCCCGAGCACGGCAACTACGACGTGGCGCAACTACGCCTGGCGGTGTCTGGCGGGGCGAGCCTGCCCGTGGAGGTTCTGCGTGGGTTCGAGCGCGAGTTCGGGGTGATCCTGCTGGAGGGGTACGGCCTGAGCGAGACCAGCCCCGTCGCCAGTTTCAATCATGCCGACCGGGAGCGAAAGGCCGGCAGCATCGGCACCCCGATCGCCGGTGTCGAGATGCGACTGATCGATACGGATTGGAACGATGTCCCGGAGGGTGAGATCGGCGAGATCGCCATCAAGGGGCCGAACGTCATGAAGGGTTACTGGAACCGGCCCGACGCGACCGCCGACGTGATCAGCGATGAGTGGTTCCGCACCGGAGACCTGGCCAAGCGCGATGACGAGGGGTACTACTTCATCGTCGACCGGGCCAAGGACTTGATCATCCGGGGTGGCTTCAACGTCTATCCGCGGGAGGTTGAGGAGGTGCTGTACGAGCACCCCGCCGTTGCCGAGGCAGCCGTCGTTGGCATCCCGGACGCGCAGTACGGCGAGGAGATCGGCGCTGCGGTCACCCTCAAGCCCGGTGCCGAGGTGACGTCGCAGGAGATCCAGGATTTCGTCAAGGAGCGCATCGCTGCCTACAAGTACCCACGCGTCGTGTGGTTCCTGGCTGATGGCCTGCCGAAGGGCCCGACCGGAAAGATCCTGAAGCGGGAGATCGCGCCGCCTGCGTGATTGATGTGAAGGGCCCGCGGTCCGGCGACGGGGGAGACACCGAACCGCGGGCACATCAATAGTGCCTGGGCCGTGAGCAGGGGCTTGCGGCAATCGGTTTACGCAAGTTGTCCCATGCGCCGGGCATGAAAAAGGCTTGCGGCCCGACGACGGGGGAGACATCGAACCGCAAGCAGACCCAAGTCTACGTCGGACACAAGCCGGACTTGTGCCAACCCCTTGGCGTAACTGGCACGTTATTCGACCGCGGTGTGACTGAATGCGGACCGTTTCCAGAACTGTCCTGCACCGACGGCAATTGCCGATGACGATGGCTGAGTGCCCGTTCTCAGCATCGTCGTGAGTGTGCTGGTGTTTGCGCTCTCGCTGTGGCCAGTGGCGCCGATCGTGCCGCAGGCGAGCGTGGCGACGGCCAGTCCGATTCCACGCGGCGATACGCGGTTCGGGATCCATCCGAACCCCGATGCGGCGGACAATCCCCCGGCCGGGGTGTTCGGGGTTGAACGGATCTGGGACACCGGTGCGACCTGGTGCCGGCTGAACCCCGCCCCCGGGGTCTGGGACTTCTCGCCCCTGGTGTCCCAGTTGGAGGCGGCTGCGCGGCGGGGTGCTGGCAGCGCCATCGTGGTCCTGGGGTTTCCGCCACCGCACGCGGGCGCCGGGGTCGCGAATCCGGCTGAGGCAGGTTGGATGTGCCCGCAACCTGGTTACGCGTCGATCCTGCCGCCAGCTGCCGCCTGGGATGAATACGTGCAGTTGACGGTGGCGCAGGTGGCGGCCTGGCGTTCTGCCCACCCCGACGTGGTGGTTCATTTCCAGGTCTGGAATGAGCCGGGTGTGCTCTGGTTTCTGGGGGAGGGCCAGCAGCCGGCCCGACTGGTGGAACTGGCCGCCCGCACCCGTGCTCTCGTGCAGGCGGCCCTGCCCGATGCTCTGCTGATCAGCCCATCGATGGTGCGTGGCCGTACCGCGCACAAGGCCGATTGGCAGGCCCGTTTCGTCGAGAATGCCCGTGTGTGGAGTCAGGCGAACGGTCAGCGGCTGTTCGATGTGTGGGCTGTTCATGCATACCCCGTGGGCGCAACATTCGATGAGTTGTGGAGTGGCCCCGATGGGTACCTGGCCGAGATGGACGACGTGCTGCGCACCGTGACTCCCGCCCGGATAGCCGGTGATCAGGTCTGGGTGACTGAGATCAACGCGAACATCGCGTTCACCGCAGCTCCGGTGAGTGTGCTTGCCGAGGCTGATCAGGCGCGTTTCGTGCAGTCGGTCGCGGCGGATACCGCGGGCCGGGGGATTCCTGTGGTCGTCTGGTATCGCTGGCATTATGACCCCTGGCAGGTGGGCGGTGGGCAGATCGTGTTCAGCGGACAGTCCGCTGCGATGAGCGCCTGGGCGCAGTAGGGCTGCAAACGGGGTTGTCCCCAGGGGTGTGCGGGCTTGGGCGCGGAAATGTCAGAGGTTGTTTGTAGGTTTGGGGTGTCGCCAGGTTGGTGGCCATCAGCTCGTGGAGCGACGTCGCAGGGGTGCATCTCCTGGTTCGACACGGATCGCGGTTGGAGGTGACGGCCGATGGGCTTCTTTGAGGTGCCGGCCTCGGCGTTGCGGCGTGCGAGGTTGGCTGATGAGTTGCCGGTGGAGACCCCGGCGGTGTTCGAGCAGTTGTCCGGGCAGGTGCTGGCGCTGCCCGATCCGGCGGGGTTGACCGCCGAGCAGCGGCTGGGCGCGGTGCAGGCCGCGGCCCGTCTGCAGACGATGTTGGAGGCCTACCAGACGCAGGTGGCCGGGGTGTGTGACGCCGCGCAGGATTCCCGGGTGTTCGCCGCGGGGACGACGGGGTCGATGGTGGCGGCGTTGACCGGGCAGAACCGGGCGGTGGGTTCGGCGATCGTGGGGCGGGCCCGGGATCTGCGGGGCATGCCGCACGTCGCGGGCGCCTACCGGAAAGGAGAGATCACGGGCCGGCATGTGTACCTGTTGTGCCGGGCCGCGGGCAGTCTGCCGCGTTTTCCGGTGTTGGAGGCGGACCTGGTCGCGGCGGCGGCGGTGATCGAACCGGCGGTGTTGGCCCAGGTGCTGGCGGTGCTGGTCGCCCAGGACCGCCCGGAGGCCCCGGATGAGGATTTTCGGGCGGCGCGGGCCAAACGCGGCCTGCACCTGTCCGATCTGGGCAACGGGCTGTACCGCGTCGATGGGCATCTGGATCAGGTGGCCGGGGCCCGGCTGCGCGACGCCCTGGCTTCGTTCACCGACCCGCCGGTGGCCGGTGATGACCGCACGCCGAGCCAGCGGCTGGCCGATGCGTTGGATGATCTGGTCAGTGCGGCGCAGGCCAACACGAAACCGTTGGGGGTCAGCGGGGTGACGGTGCTGGTCGACGCCGAACAGCTGCCCGAGGGTGACGGGGCGCGGCTGGAGGACGGCACCCTGCTGGGCCCGGACAGTTTCGCACTGCTGGCTTGTTCGGCGGTGGTGTCGGTGATCCTCGGGGTGCGCCGGGCGGGCACATTCATACCGCTGGCGTTGGGCCGCACGCAGCGCCGCGCCAGTCACGCGCAGTGGGCGGCGCTGACCGCGCGGGATCGGGGGTGTGTGCGCTGCGGGCGGGCGGCCCGCGGCTGCCACGCCCACCACATCGTGGCGTGGGCCGCGGGTGGGCGCACCGACGTCGATGCGATGTGTCTGCTGTGCCCACGGTGTCACCGCGATCTGCACAACGGCCGGTTCACCATCGAGATGGTCGGCGGCATCCCGCGATGTGTGGCCGTGCGGCGAAGAACCTGAGCCGGCCCGCCCGGGCCGGCCAGACGCCCAGCGTCAGCACTCGTTAGACAGAGCCGACGTACTCGTCCGCCGACAGTCGCAGGCCCAAGTTTCTAATGCGCGGCCACCGACCGGTATGCGTTCAATGAGATTCGCGTGCCTGGCTCAGATTCCTTCATTACCACGGCTGGTGAAGACCGCAACCTCTAGGGTTCAGTTATCCGATGGAGGGAGACAGACATGGCCAAGGGACTCACGGGCGGACAGATCATCGCGAAGATGCTCGCTGCTGAGAGCGTCACTGACATGTTCGGGATCATCGACGGCACCTACTTCGGTCTCTACCGCGCGTTGCAGGACAGCGGGATCGAGCTGCACTCCCCGCGGCATGAGGCAGCGGCGATGCACATGGCTGGGGCGTATGCCCGGCTGACTGGGCGACTGGGTGTGGCCATGGCCTCAAACGGCCCGGGTGTCGCCAATGTGCTGCCCGGTGTTGCTGTGGAGCAGGGCGAGGGCAATCGCATTTTGCTCATCACCTCGTCTCGCCGAGTGCCGATCGCCTACCCGGATCGGGGAGGCACGTACCAGTACTTCGACCAGGTCGGCGTGACGGCTCCCATGACCAAGTTCAGCGTGCACGTGCCTTCAGCCGATCGGATTCCCGAACTGATGCGCAGGGCGCTGCGGGTCAGCTTCAGCGGCCGCCCGGGCGTGGTCCACATCGACATCCCCGAGAACGTCATCAACCAGCCGACCGAGATGGACGAGAGCGTGTTGCGGGCACCGCAGAGTTACCGGCTCGTGACTGCGCTGCAGCCCGACGCCGTCCTCGTGGAGCGCGCGGCTCGCCTGCTCGTGGACGCCCAGCAGCCGGTCATCCATGTCGGCTCTGGCGTCTACCACGCCGGCGCTGAGCAGGAATTGGCCAGGCTAGCGAGTCTGCTGGCTGCGCCGGTCACAACGTCGTGGGCCGCCCGCGGTGCCCTCTCGGAGGACCTGCCCGAAGCCATGCCGATGATCGCCCTTGGACTCAACGACGAGGTGCGCAACGCTGCGGATGTGGCACTGGTTGTGGGCAGCCGTCTGGGAGAGACCGACTGGTGGGGCAAGGCCCCGAACTGGGCCCCGCCCGGCCAGCAGGTCACCATCCAGATTGACAACGACGAGGACCGCATAGGAGTCAACAAGCCGGTGACGGTGGGCCTGCTTGCGGATGCCAAAGAGGCGCTGCGCTCGCTCGCCGACGCGGTGGAGGAACTCGGCGAGGTTCCAAACCGATCCGAACGTTCGGAAAAGCTGCGCGGCTGGCGGGAGCAGTGGGCCAAGGAGCGGGAGAAGCTCGACAAGCCCCTGACCAAGCAAGGGGCCCCCGTGCATCCGGCGCACGTGCCGAGCATCGCCCAGCAGGTCATGCCGCAGGACTGCGTGTGGGTCTTTGATGGCGGCAACACCGCTGTGTGGGCGAACTTCTACCACGACGCCAACGTCCCACGGACCGTCCTGTCCACCTTCAAGTTCGGCATGCTCGGCGCGGGGATGGGGCAGGCACTGGGAGCGGCCGTTGCTGCCCCCGACCAACGGGTCTGCGTGATCACCGGCGACGGTGCTTTCGGTATGCACTCCAGCGAGATCGAGACTGCGGTACGGCTCAACCTGCCGATCGTGTTCGTGGTGCTGGTGGACGGCCAGTGGGGGATGGTGAAGATGAGCCAGCAGATCGCGGCACATCCGGTGCAGACCGTCGTGCGCAAGATGCTCACCGGCTCCAACTTGCCCGATGACCAGATCGTCTACGCGGACTTCGCGGCGTGCCGGTATGACCTGATGGCCGAGGCCTTCGGCGCACATGGGGAACTGGTCACCGAGAGTACCCAACTGCGGGGTGCGCTCGAACGTGCTCGCGACTGCGGCAAAGCGGCCGTCGTGCAGGTTCAAGTCGACAACGTCGAGCACCTGTGGGCACCGGGACTGCAGTCGTTCAAGAAGATGCACCAGGAACCTGGGAGCTGAGTCCCGTGGCAGCGGCAAGCACTGTGCTGGTCACGGGCGGCACCGGCTACCTCGGGTCGCTGGTGGTACAGCGGCTCGCTGAACAGGGTGCCGAGGTGGTCGCGCTCGACGTCCGGCCGCCCCGACAACCGGTGCCGGGGGTGGAGTACGTGATCGGCGATCTACGTAGCACCGACCTGCCGGCCGTCCTCGACGAGCATGGCGTCGGGGCGGTGGTGCACCTTGCGGCGATTGTGGAACCTCCGAAGGGGATGACTGAGGCCGAGCTCGAGGACATCGAGGTCGGCGGCACCCAGCGGGTGGTCGATGCCTGTGTGGCCGCCGGAGTGCAGCACCTCACTGTCACGTCCTCGGGTGCGGCGTACGGCTATTACGCGCGCAACGACGGCCGAGCGCTGACTGAGGATATGCCGGTCACGGGCAGCGCGCAGTTCGCCTACTCCCGGCACAAGGCGCAGGTGGAGGCGTTGCTGGCGAGGGCCCGTCGACAGCACCCGCAACTAGGTCAACTCGTGTTGCGTCCTGGGACGATCCTTGGTGCCCACACGGACAACCAGATCACGGCGCTGTTCACGGGCCGGGTCGTGATGACGCTGCGTGAGACGGACGGACCCTTCAACTTCGTGTGGGATGCCGACGTCGCCGACATCATCGTCAGCGGTGTCACACGTCGGCGCACCGGGATCTATAACGTCGCCGGTGAAGGGGTCATGACAATGCGCGACATCGCCAAGGCCGAAGGCTCGCGCGTCGTGGCCATCCCCGCCGAGTGGGTACGCACGGGGCTCGGCGTGATGCGCCGCTTCGGTGTCGGTCGGTACGGCCCGGAACAGGTCGAGTTCCTGCTGCATCGCCCGGTTCTGGACAACACCAGACTGCGCCGCGACTTCCCCGGCCTGCCCAGCAAGAGCACCCGCGAGGTGTACGCCATCTTCCAGCAGGGTCGCCGTGGCTGAGACGGTGGCCGTGGTCACCGGTGCCGCGGGCCAGATCGGACGGATCATCACCGACCGGCTGTCCGCGCGCGGCGACACGGTCGTCGGCCTGGACCTTCCAAGCGCCTGCCCCCCTGGCGACTCTCGGTTCATTGGGTGCGACCTGACTGATGACGCGGTCGTCCAGCAGGTGATGCGGGACATCCTCGCCGAACACGAACGCATCGACCTGCTAGTCCTCAGCGCGGGCCTGTCGGCCATCGGCTCCTTCGAGGACTATGACCTGGCAACTCACCGCCGGGTCATGGACGTCACCCACTTCGCGGCCGTATCGGTCGCTCTGGCCGCGATGCCCGGCCTGCGGCGCAGTCGCGGACAGATCGTCCTGATCGGCTCGGTCGCGGGCTTCGCCCCGGTGCTTGGCCGGCCCGCGTACGTAGCGGCCAAACACGCCGTCACCGGGTTGTTCACCGCGATCGGTCCGGAGCTGGCGCGCGACGGGGTACGTGTGACGATCGTGCACCCCACCTTCGTCGCGGGAGGCATGACCGAAGTGGATCGGGCGCCCGGTGCTAGTCGTGCCACGTCGGGGGCTTCGCTGACCCCTGAGCAGGTCGCGCAGGCGGCGCTGTCAGGGGCGGCGGCCGGCACGCCGGTTGTGCTGGTCGGACGCACCGCCCGGCTTGCCTGGACCGTGAACCGGCTCGCGCCGAGGCTGTACCTCAAACTCATGACCCGCAGGCTGCGAACGAGGGAGACACCATGACCGACCAGTTCCTCAATGTCCTGGCAGACGTCGATGCGATCAGGATCTCGTTCGACGAGAGTTCGATGGTTATGCTGCGGGTCATCATCGCGACGATCTTGTTCGGCATCGCGCTCGGCACCACGATCGACGACTTCAAAGCGGCTGCGAGACGGCCCAAAGCGATCTCGATCGGCATCCTCGCGCAGTTCCTGCTGCTGCCCGCCATCACCTTCGTGCTGACGCTGATTCTCGGGGTGCGGGGATCCGTGGCCCTGGGCATGATTCTCGTGGCCTGCTGCCCCCCGGGCAACGTGTCCAACATCATGACCCATCAGGCCCGCGGCGACGTGGCGCTGTCTGTCACGATGACGGCGATCAGCAACCTGCTGGCGATCGTCCTGATGCCCCTGAACTTCGCCTTCTGGGGAGGGCTGCACCCGACCGGCAGCGAGCTGATGCGCGCCATCAACCTCGATGTGATCGACATGCTCAGCGAGGTTGTGCTGGTCATCGGGGTGCCGTTCGTGCTCGGTATCGCGGTCGCGCACTTCTTCCCGCGGTTCGCGGCCAAGGGTGCCAAGATCGTGAGCCCGCTGGCCTTCGCCACGCTCTTCGCGCTCATCATGATCTCGTTGGTGGGTAACTGGGCGCTGTTCGTGGCGTGGATCGGGGTGGTTGCGATCGCGGTCGCGATCCACGATGCGTTGGCGTTGGGACTGGGCTACGGCATCGCGCGGGCCTTCCGGCTGCCGGTTCCACAGCGAAAAGCCATGACCTTCGAAGTCGGCATTCGCAATGCGGGCCTGGGTTTACTCCTGGTATTCAGCTTCTTCGAGGGTCTCGGCGGCATGGCGCTGGTCGCCGCGTGGTGGGGCATCTGGGACATCATCGCCGCCCTGGCCGTCGCGCGGATCTGGCGACATCGCACCCCGGTGGCGCCGAGTGCGGCGGTCGCTGCCTGACGTCGGCTGCGAGCCCCAATGGACCAAGCGGGGCCAGCGCACGCTGCGCAGATGAGAGGGCCGGGTCACTGGATGACCCGGTCTGAGCCACCTCGTTCGTTGTCTCATGGCGCCTGTGCAAAGCGGTCGCTGCAGGCCCGGGTGTGGAGAAGCGGCAGGACGGCCTGCCTGTCGTCCACAGATTGCCTTGCGTCGCCTCGCTGAACCGGTTGGCGTTGTTGCCTGAGGACATAGGGGAGGAGTTTCAGCGTGTTCTTGACTGCTTGGCTCATCGGAGATGGCTCCGAGAGCGTCCTTGACGGCCTAACCGCTGAGGGCGGTTACCCGACGGCGGAGGTCTGGGTGAGTTTGGACTCCATTCGGGCGGGTCACGTTTCGCGCCTACCCACGCACCGGTCCGCATGGGCGACCCGAACCGCGAACGGCCAGGAGTGGGTCGACTTCGCGATACCTGCCCAGACCGTCATCCATGATGTCGGACGGCATGCACTCATTGATCCCGGGACGTTGGCCTATGGCTGCGCTCTCGCGACCAACATCGAGGAGCGAGACGGCGCCCTGATGGTGAAGGTGCCTCGCTACTTCACCACTGTGGGGACCGCGTGGACCTACCAGCCGCTGGGACCAGAGTCGCTCATCACCATGTGTGGGCAGCCCCGAGTCTGGACGACAGTGAAGCACCTGAACGTGCGGGCCTCCATGTCTCGGCACCCGGACCTGCTCATCGAGGCGTGCGGCCCGCGGCGGTTGAGCCCACGAAGTGAGTCCCACAGGCCGGACTACTACTACAACGCTGCGGGCAGGACGCCTCAGTCCTCCATCGAGAGGGAACTGGGCTTGCTCCATCCCAACACCGTGATCCGGTGCGCCTGGATCACCCCACACAGCACGGAGGTCTGGCTGTGAATCTCGATGGTTTCGTCTTCGGCCCAGAGGACCGTCGGATGCTGGCCTCGTTGACACACTCGGAAGGGGTCCCGGCCGATGTGTGGGTGCCGTTGGATGTGCACCACGCGAGTGGTCGATCTGGCTGGCATGTCGTGCCCAGGCACCCGAGCCCTTTCGCCGCGTTCGAGGACAAGAGCGACGTGCACTGCGTATGGCCGACCCCGTTCTTGCGCTGGTATCTCGGCCGGCACGCGTTGTTGCCCGACGCCGCACTGTGTGGGCGGGATGTCACCCGCCGCTACGTGAAGAAGCGAGAGGGCATCTGGCAGGCCAAGATCCCGCGATTCTTCACGACCGTTGCCGAGGTCTGGTGGAGTGACTTCGGCTTCCACAGCTCACTTTCCACGGACGTGGCCGAGCGGACTCAGGTTGGAAGGATCGACCTTGTGGCCAACCTCGCGAAATACAACCCGCTGCTGATCGTCGGACCGAACGGGCCGGTCTTCTACGAACCAGGTGCTGAGGAGGATTTCACCAGTCGCCGACGTGCCGCGATCGAGCCGTTGATGCGACTGCCGCCCCGGACTCCCGTGCGGCTGATTCACTTCGGTGAGCGGGACAACGATTACTCGGCACTCGATGAGTGGTACGCAGACCCCTACCGCCGGCATGATGACTCATTGTGGCCGCCGGCCAGCGAGCCGATGGCCAGGGATTGGAATCCTGGAGGTTGACACCAGCACGGTCCTTCAAGACGGCCCTGCTCAGCCGGCAATGAGGCGAACCCTGACTGATCCGGATGCGTTGGGCTGTGAGCTACGAGGTGGTCAACCCTGACCAGTCCACACCGTAACCGCGGTCAGAACTCCCGATGGCGGAGGGCCAGGGATTCGAACCCTGGGTGACGCAGAACGCTAAAACGGTTTTCAAGACCGTCTCTGGCCCCCACAGGAATCCCGGGAAACGGGCATTCCCCCACAGAAACCGTCCCAGACTGTCCGCTCAGATCCCTCACAATCCGGGTCACCTGCGACTGTGCTGCGACTGGGAGGGCGGGTTGGCTGCTGCCGGGGCGGTCTGCGGTTGGCACGGTCGAAGCATAAGACTCGGCCGTCAGCCTGTCGTCCCGTCCAGGACCAGCCCGTGGCGGTAGTGCAGATGCACAGCATCCGGTCGGCCCGCGGCGGTGTGCAACACGCTGAGCCCGGGGTTCGTTCCCGACCATCAGCGAGGCCGGCGGGGATGTGGTGTCTGCCTTCGGGTGATCGGCGCCGGATATTGCCGAACGTGATATCGGAGGACGCGCTGCTCAAGGTAGCCAAGTTCGCGTGCACGCTCGCAGCTGCGCCCACTTGCGTGCTGGTGGTCGGTGTTGGGGTCAATCTGCTGTCGGACCGGGTGACCGGTCCCGTGGGCCTGGATGACCGCTCGTGTTCGCCATCGCAGTGATCGTCACGATGCCGTGGGGCGGCCTGGGTGACTGGGCTCGGAGCGCCACGGCAGCCATGCAGCACGGTGACCATGACGCCTCGGTTGATGGGCACCCGCAACTGCGCTCGGCGTAGCCGCAGCAGGTCCCGGTTGGACGCATCGTCGACCCGGCCCGCCACCATGTGGTTGCAATGGAGCGTGCGTGAGCGGGGATTGTGTTGTCGGGCTACGGAGGGTCGCCCTGAAACGTACCCGTGTGATCTTCGATCCATGTGGAGATGGCCGGGAGCTCGGCCCTGCCCACGGCGACAGCGACGATCAATTGCTCGGCGTCGTCAGGGTCCGCTGCGATGTCGAACCCGTTGAGGCGCATGAACACCACTGCGCATAGCCACGACAACCGCTTGTTGCCATCCACCAGTGGGTGATTCCGATTGATCGAGTCGATCAGAGCGGCGGCCTTCAACGCGAGCGTCGGGTAGGCGTCCTCGCCAAATGCAGAGGCTTGGGGTCTGGCCATCGCCGAGGCCAGCAATCCAGGATCCCCAACGGTGAGACCGGCTCGTGCGGCGATAGCCAGACCGTCCTCGACAGTGAGGTAGATCACTTCGCGAGCCGAGCGAGAAGCTCCGCATCCCGCTCGGAGATTTCGTCCACCTGCCGCGCAATCCATTCGGCCCGCTTGCCCGCTGCGGCCCTGGCGAGCACCGCGAGACGTGCGACTTCGTGCATGGATCGTCGCTCGCGCGCTGCTTGCTCCCGCAGCAGGTTCGCTTCCTCATCAGTCAACCGCAACGTCATGGCCACACGAAACAGTATCACTGTGATATCACCCACCGTCGACGCAGCGGGAGCCCTGTTTCGTCACCGGCGCACCTGCCATTCGTGGACGCGTGGGAGATCAGAGAGTAGCCCCTGCCACCGACTGTCACACAAACGAAGGTTCGTGAGACGGGATGATCTTGACGGCTTTCCAAGGTGATCGTGCGTGCCACATGGGCCTTCAGCTCAGCAAAGGGCGGGGAAGTCTGGTTTGGCCCGACTCCAGGCAGTGGGATGCCGGCTGGTCATAGACTCCATTGCAGACGCGGGGGGACGACCTGACTGTCCGGGTATTCCGAGGGTTCGCGTTGAGTGACCGGATGGGGGGGGCTGGACGTGTGGCACGGGGCACTGGCGGTGTCAGTTGTCTGCGGCCTCGTCTTGGGGGCTTGTCGGAACACCCGCCACCGCTACGACAGCGACGGTGGTCACGACGCCTCCTGCGCTAGCTGTTCTAGGCAGCCACGTTGTTGGCGCCTGGGCAGCGGCTGATTGGTGGGTGTCCTCCTAGCGCGGTGTGTGGTCGACGATAGTTGTACCGGTCGAGGAATGCTTGCAGGTGGGCGCTGCGGTGGGCGTTGGAGTCCCAGGCCTGTGACCTGGCCCATTCTCGGGACAGGGTGCGCTGGTAGCGCTCGACCTTGCCGTTGGTTTGCGGGCGGTAGGGCCGGGTGGGTGTACTTGTGCTTGGTGCCGGTGTTCCGTACGGCCTTGTTGAACACTTTCGAGCGGTAGCAGGATCCGTTGTCGGTGAGGACACGGGTGATGGTGGTGATGCCGTGGGCGGCGAAGAACGTCACCGCTCGGGTCCAGAACCCGGCGGCGGTGACGCCTTTCTCGTCGGGTAGTTCCTCGGTGTAGGCCAGCCGTGAGTGGTCGTCGACGGCGGAGTGCAGGTACACGTAGCCGGGGCGTTTACGTCCGGCCCGCTGGCTGGCCCGGTGCTGGTCGGAGCCGCGGCCGTGCACCGCCCAGCCGCCGCCGTCGGGGATCCGTCCGATCTTCTTGACGTCCACGTGGATCATGTCCCCAGGTGCCGGCCATTCGTAGCGGCGGGCAGGCTCACGCAGGTCCTCACCGGTGACGTCCAGGTCGGCCAGCCGGCTGATCCCGCGGCGGCGCAGGATCGCGTAGATCGTCGACACCGGCACCTGCACCCCATGCTCGTCGGCCAGCCGGGTGGCCAGTTGCACCGGGCCGACCTTGTGCTTGCGGCGGGCCTGCTCGACCAGGTCCTCGATCTGCGTGCTGGTCTGGTTCGGGTGCCGTTCCGGGGCCGACGAGCGGTCACTCAGCCCGTGCATCCCGGATTCCTGCCAGCGGGCGTACCACTTGCCCAACGTCTGCCGGGACACCCCGGCCTCGGCCGCGACGTGACAGATCGGCCGACCAGCATCGACACGCTGGCACAAGCGGCGGCGACCTTCCGGGGTCAACGGAGCGTTAGCGTGGGACATGAGGGTCTTCCTTTCGATGAGTGTTGTGGTAACTCCCACCGAGCCAGGAAGACCCTCACCTATTCAAGCCGCCACGCCGTCAACAACCTAGGTGAGCACTACAGCTAGCCGGCACGACGACGCCCGGTCCGGTGACGGGCAGGACGGGGGGCCCCGCACCCCGACGAGTATCGCCCTGTCGTGGACCAACCCGGTCGATGCCGACATCGGCCAGGGGTGGGGGCCAACGAACTGCCGAAACACTACCCGCCGCTGCATCTGGTCGCTCGCGACCTTGGTGGCGCGATAAAGACCGGCTAAGAATGATCCGACGGACGAGGGCCTGGCTCGGCGCTGCGGTAGGCGCTCGCGTCATCTTCTATGTGGTGTGGCTGTGGTGGAGGCAACTCCCTGCCCGGGAGTGGTTGGGACCCGGCCAAGTTTCACGGATGCCTTGGGGGCAGGAGGGTGCCTGCGATGGACTTCCGCAGACGGAGATCCTCGTCCGTCTAACGACGCCCGAGATACTCACCTCCGCCACCTTCTGCCTGCCGGACGGGCATCGCAGCGTCGTCACCGATGCGGTGCAACTTCAAACCTCGTCGCGCGCCTTGTCGGGCAAGGACAGGATTGCCTGGTTTCCGCGCAATTGCTCCGCCGTAGGCGAGACGGTTCCAGCGTTCGTCATCGATGTGGATGGGAGAAGAATGCGACCGGCAGTGCCACTCGGTCGTGCGAGGGACCCGATCTAGAGGCATTGTGGGTACTACGACAAGCAGCCGGTGAGTCCCCCTAAGCTTGGGCCAGAGCCGTGCGTGTGGCTTTGAGCATTCAGCAGGAGACCTGCCGGCTTCAGTATCCGTCCAGAATCGACAAGCCGGTCGTCCCACAAACGAGGGTTGATGAGATAGGTCGTTCTCGCAGGGAGACGCAGCCGTCGACTACCTAGCCCGGACCACCTGC
Organism: Candidatus Nanopelagicales bacterium; assembly: GCA_037046735.1. Classification (GTDB taxonomy): domain Bacteria; phylum Actinomycetota; class Actinomycetes; order S36-B12; family UBA10799; genus JADKAV01. Next base: position 172,658 of record JBAOHC010000004.1, read on the forward strand.
ACTTGTGAGATCCGGGAAAGGGCGCCACAATTGTGGCCATGAGCATCCAGTCGCTGCGCGAGGTACGAGACAGGTTCAGCGAAGTCGTCGACCGCGTCGAACGCGAGCACGAGCGGGTCACAGTCACGCGCAACGGTCACGCCGCAGCGGTGATCTTAAGTCCGGAGGACCTCGCCCAACTGGAGGAGACTCTGGACGTGCTCAGCGACCCTGAGGCCCTCGCAGACATCCGCGAGGCTGATGCTGCCTATCGTGCCGGCGACGTCGTCCGGGGAGTCGATGCCGTCCGCGGATTGCGGTCGTGAGCGAAGAGCTCCACTACGAACTGGTCCTGACACCACCGGCCGTCCGGGCAATCCAGCGGGACCTGCCGGAATCGGTCGCGATTGCGGTGATCGAGTTCGTAACCGGCGCACTGATCACTGAACCGGCGAGGGTCGGCAAGCCCTTGCGTGCCGACCTTGCGGGGATCTACTCCGCTCGCCGTGGCACCTACCGCGTGCTGTATCGGATCAACGTCTCGCGTCGTGAAGTCGTCGTGCTGCGAATCGACCATCGTCGCGACGTCTACCGCACCTGACATTCGAGCAGGGACATTGGAACGTAGGGTCGGGTGACGAATGTTCTCAGCACCGGGGTTGGTATGTCGTGAAGGCCTCCGGAACCGCGGTGCTTTCCAATGGTTTTGTCTGCACATCCGGGAGCCCAGTGACCGAGGAAGCGATCTACTAAGAGCATGTCGAGACTCCTTCGGCGGGCCGGTTGGCAGCGGCGAATCCCCGAAGTGCAGCCAAGTGACGTCCTCACGCAATTGCTCTGCTTGCGTGACGCCTTGCGGCTTGCCGCTCTGACGTCCGTGCCGCCTCTAGTCAACAACACATGGCTTACCGAGTCCCTGTCTGCGAGTGCCGAGGAGTGCGAGAGGCTCGCGGCTCTCATTGAGCAACTGTGGGCCACCTGGCCGCTGACGAGCGGGACGCAGCCGCCCAGCCAGAATGAGGAATGGCGACGAGTTCAGCTATTCAAAGTGCGATTGGATTCAGACCATGTCGTCGGCCGATGGATGGCTGAGCAGTTCGACCCCTTGCTGCATCGTGTGATGGACCAACAGTTCACAAATCCGAAGTCAGTGCCGGAATACCTGGCGGAATCAGCCGTCTCTCGAGCCGTCGAACACGGCCTTGAGCGGGTACTGGTGCTTCCTTTGTGTCGGGACTACTGGGACTGGAGACCCCAGGCGCACGTGCTCGTTGTGGCAGAAGCCACGCGCAACAACACGGCCGGATACCAGACGGTCCTGGAAGCCATCGAGTCCAGCCCTTAGCCCGCCAAATAGAGGATCGACGGATTCGTGGGCTGGACGTCGCGGACCTCACCTCCAGTGCGGCGAAGCCAGAGACTAAGACGAAGAAGAGCCCCCGGTTCCCACCGGCCCTGCATAGCCGATGCAGGGAGCTTCGAACGGGCAACCCTCTCCAATCGACGAGGCGCACCTAGCGTTCGTTGCCCATGGGGCGAAAGGCCTGAAGTCCCGCAAACGAGGGTTTATGAGACGCGGTTGATCCCAAGCCTCAGAAGGAGCCGTGGCTGGCTCAGACAAACCAGGGGTCGTGGACAATCTCAGCCAATATAGTCATAATTAGGACCATGTCTACGATGTCGCTGGCCGAAGCCAAAGCGCACCTTTCTGAGGTCGTCAACCGGGTGAGCACCCAGCATGAACGCGTGACGGTCACAGTCCACGGCCACCCTTCCGCGATCTTGCTCGCGCCGGAGGATCTGGAACGACTCGAAGAGACCATCGCAGTCCTCGCCGACAACGAACTCCTGCGCGACCTGGCGGCCTCAGACGACGACATCGCCGCTGGACGGGTCGAAACCGCTGACGATCTCGCAGCGGCGATGGCACACCGCCGGTCATCGAGGTGAGCCAGGACGAACCCTTCGGCCTAGAGATCACTGCCACTGCGCGACGCCAGCTCGCCGAGCAACTCCCGGAAGCGATCGCATTCGCCGCATACGAACTCATCTGTGGGCCGCTTCTGCGGACCCCGTACCGAGTCGGAAAGCGGATGATGCCTCCGCTCGATGATCGGCACAGCGCACGGCGGGGCACCTACCGCGTCCTCTACCGCATCGACGATGAGAAACGCTGCGTCACCGTCCTGGCCATCGGCCACCGATCCGACATCTACAGGCCGGGGTAGGTGGGGAGTCGTTGCCGCTGGCGGGCAGCCCAGCACGGGGTCGGTCTTGGTTTACCCATCCGCTCTAGCGATTTTGTCATGAGCATCAAGAACGGCACCGCCGTCGTTGAGGGTCCAGTAGAGAGCGTGGTTCTGCGGCCTTGAGGGAATTTAGCAGGAAGCTGTTAAAACGCACAAAACATGGTGGTGCTCGTTGGCGCAGTCGCAGAACACGGTACTCCGGGACGTTGTATGCGCACTGGCAGGGCAGCCCGCACCCGAGATCCCGGCAGCGCAGGGACAAGTTTCACATTCGTGAGCGGCGGTACACGTTGAATAGGTGCAGTCACCGAGTGTCTATTGGCAAGTGCGTCGGTTCGCCGACTACTTTGTTCCGACCTGCGACGGGAATTCGGTCCGCGGGTCGGGAGAGGGTGCCCCAGAGCTGCCCCTGGTCAGCGCCGAAGACGGCCCTGACCAGGGATTTTGTGTGGCGGAGGGCCAGGGATTCGAACCCTGGGTGACGCAGAACGCCACAACGGTTTTCAAGACCGTCTCCTTAGGCCACTCGGACAGCCCTCCTGTGAACCATTGTGCCGGACACTGGAACCGTGACGTGGCTGCGGGCGGTGGTGATCGGCATGGCGGTCGTCGCCGCACTGTGGCTACTGCTCTACGTGCTGGCGCGCCGACTGCCGCCCGGTCTGGCGCGCGACATCGTGGGCTTCCTTCCCGACTGCGCGACCCTCATGTGGCGGCTGCGGCGCGACCCCGACGTCCCTGGTCGGATACGTCTGGCCGTGCTCTTCGCGGCCCTCTGGGTCGCAAGTCCCATCGATCTCATCCCCGAGTTCCTGCCCGTGATCGGACCGCTGGACGACGCCGTGGTGGTCGCCCTCGTGCTGCGCTACGCGGTGCGCCGCGTGCCCTGGGAGGTGCTGCAGCGGGAGTGGCCCGGACGCCCGGAGGTCCTGCAACGGTTGCTCGGCGGCCCGCTATGAGGGCCGGGTTACCGCGCTCACTAGCCCGGGTACACTGGTCGGCGGAGGCATCGCCTAGTCCGGTCTATGGCGCCCGCCTGCTAAGCGGGTTTGGGACTCAAATCCCATCGCGGGTTCAAATCCCGCTGCCTCCGCCATCGCAAAGGCCCTCAGGGACACCATCCCTGGGGGCCTTTGCCGACCCGAACCGGCGCTGCAGGTCGCAGGCAACCGCCGTCACTTTCTGCAACCATGACACCCGTGAAATGGGTAAAGCGGATTCTTATCGCGCTTGGGGTGGTCGTCGGACTGGTGCTGGTCGCCGCTATCGGAATCCTGTGGTGGATGCGGCTGCCGTCGACGGCCGCGGGCATGGCTGCCAAGGCGGTCTGCAGCGCGACATTCGTGGCTGGACGCCCCGCCGACGCTGCTCAGATCATGGCCGAGGACGTCACCCCGGCCAGCCCGTTCTTCGGACTCACCAAGATCACCATCAACACCGAGGAGCACACCGTCACGGGTCAGTTCCTCGGCGTGATCAAGCGGCAGGCGTCGCTGACCACCGACCGGGGTTGTGTCCTCGACCTGCCCGCCGACCCGAGCGCGGTGCCCTACACCCCCAAGGTGGCCGATCCCGCCCCGTGGCCCGCCGGAGATGCCGCGGTGCCCGAGGCGCAATGGCCGGCGGGCACCAAGGCCACCGCACTCAAGCAGATCGTCGACGAGGCGTTCGCCGACTCCGGCGACCCGTTGGGGGCCAATGCCCGCGGTGTCGCCGTCGTGCAGGACGGCAAACTGCTGCTGGTGCGTGACGGCAAAGGCTTCGAACCCAACACCGCCCTGCACGGCTGGTCGATGACCAAGACCGTTTCCGCGATGCTGGCCTACAAGAAGTTCCAGGAGGTCGGCCTGGACATCGAGACGCCTGTGGTCGACGCCTTCCCGGACGCGACGGCCCCGGACTGGGTGGCCCAATGGCGCGAGGACGAACGCGCTGACATCACGGTCGCCGACCTGCTGTTCATGCGGGCGGGCCTGAAGATCAACGAGGGATACACCGCGGGCAGTGATGTCCTCAAGATGCTCTACACCGAACCGAACATGGCGTCCTGGGCGGCCGAGCACCCGGCGGAGTTCCCCGCGGGGACGAATTGGGAGTACCTCAGCGCGGTGTCCAACATCCTCGCGCAGCTGGTGCAGGCACAGTTCCCCGACAGCCAGAGCTACTGGGAGTACCCGCGCAAGGCGATCTTCGAGCCGCTGGGCGTCACGACGGCCACGCTGGAGACTGACACTGTCGGCACCTGGGTCGGATCCAGCTACCTCTGGGCGAGCGTCAGTGACTGGGCGCGGATGGGCCAGATGATGATGGATGACGGCCAGTGGGAGGGCCAGGAAGTCATCCCGGCAGGCTGGCTGGCACTGGCCGGCACTCAGGCGCTGACCGAGGGCGAGGGAGCCGGGTACGGAGCCCAGACCTGGATCCCGGCCAACCCGGTCGGCGGGGAGTGCAAGGGCTTCCCCGGCATCCCGCAGGACACGGTCTCGATGGAGGGCCACTGGGGTCAGATCGTGGCGATGGTGCCCTCCCGTGACGCCGTGATCGTGCGGCTCGGTTGGACATTCAACGGCAGCGAGCAGTTCGATGGCTGTGAGTTCGTCAGCGACGTCCTGGGGGCCCTGCCGAAGTAGCGATCTCGGCGTGGGGTCCGGGCCGCGTGGTCAGTACGGTGACGGCATGGACATCACAGCGGAGCAAGCCACCTCGTTCGCCCACTCGACGATCCCGGCCATCGGCCGGCTCGGGGTGCGGGTCGAGGCCCTCGGCCCGGGCTGGGTCGAACTCGTGGTCCCGATCGAGGGCAACGGAAACCACTTCGGCACCATGTACGCGGGTGCCCTGTTCGGCCTCGTGGAGATGCCCGGGGGATTCCTGCCCCTGTCGGTCCTCGGCGCCCAGTTCACCCCGATCGTGACCCGGGTCGATATCCGGTTCCTTGCCGCGGCCCGCAGCGATGTCCGGCTGCGCGCGGAGATGGCCCCGGAGGTCCTGCAGGGGCTGGCAGAACGCGCCACCGACGAGGGTAAAGCCGAGTTCACCCTCGAACTGACTGGCCACGACGACACCGGCCGCAGCGTGGTGTCTTGCACGGCGTACTACCAACTGCGCCCGGCGCGTGGATGAGGTCCTCGACTGGCTGCTCACGGGTGATCCGGCCGTCAGGTGGCAGGCCGAGCGGGACCTGACCGGCGGCCCCTGGGCGACGACTCGCCGTGACGTGCCGAACGGGTGGGCAGGTGCCATCCTCGCCCACCGCCGCCCGGATGGCACCTGGCCCACCGGGTGGTACTCCCCGAAGTGGACCTCGACGTTCTACTCCACCCAGGTGCTGCAACAACTCGGAGTGCCGGTGCCAGAGTCGGTGCAGGCGATGCTGGACCGGGGGCTGCACGACGGGCACTTCCGGCTCTGGGAGGCCCAGCACGACGACGCCTGTGTGACGGCGATGATGCTCACGATGGCCTGTGCCGAGGACGTCCCCATGCCCGGAGCCGTCGAGCGGTTGTTGGAGTTGCAGTTGGCCGACGGCGGCTGGAACTGCCGTCGCGATGCCAGCCACTCGTCGGTGCATTCCACGCTGAGCGCCCTCGAAGCGCTGGGCGATCATCCCGCCGCGGCAGCGGGCCGGGAATTCCTGCTGCGCCACCGGCTCTTCCGCTCGCACCGCACCGGTCACGTGATGCGGTCGGAGTTCACGCGATTCTCATTCCCCACCTACTGGTACTACGACGTGCTGCGGGCTCTGGACTACTGGCGCGATCATCCCTGGGACGACCGCCTGCTGGAGGCCGTCGAGGTGGTGCAGACAAAGGCGGTGCATGGGCGGTGGCGCTTGCAGAACCCCCACCGCGGCCGGACCTGGGTGGACATGGAGGAGGTCGGTCACCCCAGCCGGATGGTGACGCTGCGGGCGCTGCGGGTTCTGAAGTGGGCCGATCAGCCCTCGAAGACGTAGCTCCCCTGCCGGTCGCGGATGCGTTTGACGTAGGCCTTCGTCTCCTTGAACGGCGGGATGCCGTCGTAGCGCACAACCTGACTCCAGCCCGCGTTGTAGGCGGCCAGGGCGAGGTCGAGCGGATCGCCATCGATGCCTGAGGTGTTGGCCTCGAAGATCAGGAAACACATGAGGCGGGCCTGGGCGTCGATCGCCTCCTTGGCGTTGAACGGGTCGGCCACCCCGTCGCCGGTGAGGTCCTGCCCCCAGCGCTGCCACGTCTCGGGGACGAACTGCGCGATGCCCTGCGCTCCGGCCGGCGACACCGCATCGGGGGTGAACTTCGACTCCTGGTCGATCTGGGCGGCGAGCAGTTCCGGGGTCAACTCGGGACACTCCTGCGCGGCCTGCTTGATCGGCTTGCGGTACTCCTTGGGAACGACCCGGGGCCCGTCGCTGGAACAGCCGACGAGGGCCAGCGCGACACCGAGCACCAGGAATCGCCGCATTGACACAAGTCTACGGCCGGTGATGGAGGTCCGCTGGGGGCCCCATCACCGGCCGTGGCCGAGGTGCTGGTTCAGTTGCTGGGCGGCAGGAGGACGTCGCTGACCGCGTGCACGACGGTGTTGTCCGTCGAGATCACGTCCGGGCGGTACACGAGGTCATTGAGCAGTTTGCCGTCACGGTCCCCCAGGACGATGACTGGGAAACGGGCGCTGCGGGATAGCACGGTGACGCGCAGGGAATCCTCGTTGGCCATCGTGAGGCGCTGGGTGAACGGCCCGGAAAGCACCTGGCTGCCGGTCACCTTGGCATTCGGAACCACGTGGTAGAGCAGGACATCGGTCAGGTTGACCTTGCCCTGGTCGGCGGCACCCTTGATGGCGTTGAAGACGCGGGTCTCGTTGACGCTGGCGCCGAAGCGGTAGTTCTTTCCGAGCAGCCCCAGATCGTTGGCCAGGACCTCGAAGGCGCGGTCGTTCGGCGCGAACAGGGTGAAGGCGTTCAGTGAAGCAAGGGTGTCGACGGCGCCTGTGGCCAGAGCAGCCTTCGTCACGATGTCGAAGTCGTAGGCGTTGCCGTCGCTGCTGACGGTCGGATCGTTGTAGGAGGCCGTCAGTTTGTCAACGAACTCGCCGGCCTCGGTGTCTGTGAGTGCCGAGGCGGGAGCCGCGAGGCTCAAACCCATTGCGGCGGCTGCTGCTGTCACTGCGATGCGTCGTGCGATACCCATGTCCATGTCCTTTCAGATGGCTTACATCCCAGGTATCGCGTTCAGCACTGGTTATGGATGCAACGATTTTGAATCTCTTTTGCGGGTTCGACGCTGACGTTGCTTGTAGCGCACCGCAACGCGACTGGCTCCGGTCTCCACGCGGCTCGATACCCGCTTACGCACCGCCCGCTGCGTGCCGACCTCCACCAGCCGGGCATGCCCGCGTTCCACCAGGTCGCCGTAGTAACGCCCGGCGGCGCCTGGCACCTTCACGGCCAGATCCACGGCACCGAGCACTGCGAACACCGGATCCGGCAGGTCGGCGTCCAGCACGCGCTGCTTCAAGGAATCAAGCATGGATCTATGGTCGCGCGCTGGCCGCCGGATTCCCGCCCGCCATGCCGGATCGCTACTCGACGTAGCCCGCGGCCTCCGTCCGAGCGGCGTTCTTGGGCATGATGAACGCCGCGATCAGTCCCAACCCGATCAGTCCGGCGGCGACGAATCCGACGTTGCGCGCGGCGGTGGCGAAGCCTTCCGATGCGCCCGCGAACAGGACGTCACCGTTGGGCTGCTGCGGCAGCGCCACAACCGCTGTGCCCGCGGATTGCTGGACGACCTCGGTGACCTGCGCCGCGGCCTCCTCCGGCACGCCTCGTTCGGTGAGGTCACTCTGAATGCTGCCCAGGCCACCGATCAGCACCGCACCCAGTAGTGCTGTTCCGATTGCCGCCCCGACTTGCCGCGAGGTGGACTGGATCGCTGAGGCCATCCCGGATTCGGCGACCGGTACCTCGGAGAGGATGATCCCGGTGAGCTGCGCTGTGGCGAATCCGACGCCCATGCCGTAGATGAACAGCCCGGGCACCAACTCCCAGCCGGAGACGGTCGGCGAGAGCATCAGGGCCAGCCACAGCACGCCAGCAACCTCGAGGGCCATCCCGATCCTGACCACCGGCACGGGACCCAGGCGCTTGGCCATGGAAGCCCCCGCCCCGCTGGCGACGAAACTGCCGGCGGCCAGGGCAACCAGGATTACGCCGGTCTCCAGGGCGGAGTATCCGACGACGGACTGCAGGAACAGCGGCAGGATGAACAGCAGCCCGAACTCGCCGAGGCTGACCAGCATGGCCACCGCGTTGCCGTTGCCGAACGTGCGGATGCGGAACAGCCCGACGTCCATCATCACGACCTTGCCTGCCCGCTTGCGGCGGATCTCAACGAGGACGAACGTGACCAGCAGCACCACGGCCAGGATGAGGGCCACCCCGGGAGCCGAGATGACATCCGAGGGCCACGTGAAGCCACCGACGGTGAACTCCCGCTTGGGGGTGAACCAGCCGTAGTTCTGGCCCTCGATCAGACCGAAGACCAGCGCGCCCAATCCCAGCGTGCCCAGCACCATGCCGTACGGGTCGATGCCGCGGGTGTCCGTGGTGTCCCTGGTCTCAGGCACCAGCAGCAGGACGCCGATCACCACGGCGATCGCAATCGGCACGTTGATCAGGAATGCCCAGTGCCACGAGGCGTTGGTGGTCAGCCAGCCACCGACGAGCGGGCCGAGGGCAGCCATGCCCCCGATGGTGCCGCCCCAGACGGCGAACGCGATGGCACGGTCCTTGCCCCGGTAGACGGCGTTGAGCACCGACAGCGAGGCCGGCAGGATCATGGCCGCACCGATGCCCTGCAATGCGCGGGCGCCGATGAGTTCCATGGATCCACTGCTGGCCGCTACCAGGGCGCTGGCCACCGCAAAGACGGAGACGCCCATGACGAACATCAGGCGGCGACCGACGATGTCGGACAGTCTGCCGCTGAGCAGCAACAACGATGCGAAGAGCAACGCGTAGATGGCGTTGACCCACTCGGCGTCGGTCGTCGTCAGATTGAGGTCCTCGACGATGGTCGGGATTGCGACGTTCACCACCGTGCCATCGAGGATGATCATGGCCACGCCCAGGGCCAGGAAGAGCAGGGCGACCCAGCGTTTACGGCCGGTGAGGGCGGGTGCGGTGTCAGTGGTCACGGGTGTCTCTTTCTGTGGTGGCGTCATAGAGATTGAGCAATGTGCCAGCTTCATGGGTGTAGATCCCGGATTCCAGAATCTCGATCGTGCTGCGGTACATACGCCGCAGGCCGTCCGGATCGAGGACGTCTGCGCCGGTCGCCTGCAGCATGGCGCCGCCGAACAGCAGCGGCCCGAGGCGCAGCATGACGAGGACGGCTGCCCGCATGTCCGGGTCGTCGCTCGGGCGGACGTGGCCGGCCGCGGTCTGGGCCGCCATCGTCTGCTTGGTGAGATCGATGATGCTGGCGATGAGCTGATTGGCGTGCGGGGAGTCCTCGCTCGCCTGGCGCATGAGGTAACGCACGAGAGTCATCGACTCGTCGGTGAATCCTTCGAACCCGCTCATGGACTCGGTCGGGTCACCCTGCCGGGACAGCATGTCCTGGAAGAACGTGAATACGTGGTCGTCACAGGCGGCGCGCAGGCCATCCTTGCTGCCGTAGTGGTGCAGGATCAGGGCGGGGGAGACGTCGGCGTCCTTGGCGATGGTGCGCACGCTGGTCCCGGCGAAGCCGTCGGTGCCGAAACGCCGCAGAGCGACGTCCAGGATGCGACTCTGGGCGGGGTCGGCTGAACGCACGTTCAACATGCTAAACGATCGTTCAGTTCGGTGTCGCGGTGGGGTGGGCAGGAAGCCCGCCCCACTTGGCGTGGGGACCCGGCCGAGCAAGGGGCAATCATTGCGGTTTTCGGTCGGCGTGTTGTAGCAACAATTGCCCAGTGCGCTACCGGCCGTGGTGGCTGACGGGCAAAGAGCCCGCCCCCGCGTAGTGCGTGGGGACGGGCTCTTTACGCAAGGTCGATCAGGCGTTCAGGATCTTGGCCTTCTCCGTGGCGAACTCCTCGTCGGTGAGGATTCCCGCATCACGCAGGGCCCCCATTTCCTTGAGCTTCGCGATCTTGTCGTCGGTGCTCGGTGCGGCGGGTGCCGGCGCGGGAGCGGGCGCGGCCTGCGGCGGGGGTGCGGCCGCAGCAGCCTGCTGTTCCTGCTGCGCGGCGTACTTCGTCTGCTGCTTGTTGTGAACCGAACCGCTCACAGCGGTCGCGGTTCCGGCGACGACGGCTGTGCGGGCCATCGTTCCCATCAGGCCGGGTCGGCCTCGGCGCATCGGCATTTACTCTTCCTCCAGATCTGCAATGGCTTCCACCACGACGTCGCGTGGTATGCGGAAGTACGACACCAACTCCCCACCGGAGCCCCTGATCGCGCTGGCGAGCCGGGACGCCCAGGTGTTCTCCCAGACGATGACCAGCGCCGACGATTCGGGATCCAGTCCTTCTGCCAGGCCGACGAGGTCCTCGTCGCTGAGCAGGTCGAGCTGCGATTCCGTGATGCCGTCGAAGGCGTCGGCGATATCGGCATCCTCCACCTCGATGAAGGCGGCGTTGCCCTCCGCATCCTTGGTGAGGAACGCGAGGTCGATGATGCGGACGGTGCCACTCTGCTGAAGTTCGGCGATGGCCGGCGCCACCTCCCCGTTGAACCGGTTCCCTTCGAACAGCACAACGGCGACGTCGACGGGTCCGACGGAATCAGTGTCGGGGATGTCAGGCATGAAGAATCCTCTCAGGCGGGTTGTCCCCGTTCTATCGCGGATCGGCGGGTGTGGCCAGTCTGGGACGAGGTCGATCACTGGTCGTGGGCACGGTCTGCACGGGAGGCTGGGGGTGCACAGAGCAATCGGGTGGTGGCTGGGATTGCCTTCGCGCAAGCCGATACACTGGTTTAGAAGCGCCCGTAGCTCAACGGATAGAGCATCTGACTACGGATCAGAAGGTTAGGGGTTCGAATCCCTTCGGGCGCGCCAGTCGGTGTTGCGCTGCCATTCCTGCCTCCGGGAAAGAACGTCCGGAGAGTCGTCATTTCAGAGAATCTCACCGCATGATGCTCACTGCGGGTCTTGCGTGGGGTGGTGGTTGCTGGGGGCTGGCTTCGAACACCGCACTCACCCTGGAATGTGGCGACGTCTCGCCGTCAGGGTCCGTCACAGCTAGCATCCAAGGTTTCCTGGAGGCCCAGGAGGTAGCCCAGGTGTCCCTCAATCCGTAGCGCCAGGTGTTCGACTCTGATGCGCCTGCGCTCAGTCGGTGATGAGCGCCTCCGCCCACCACGCCGGGGGCTGATTCGGCGGATTCATCGGGGGACCAGTGATCACCGTGGGCCCGACAACCGGCCACGCGTAGGGGTCGATGGTGGTCTGCCGGGTGACGATGGCGTCGGCCGTGATGTCGAACGTCGTCAGGTCCTGGGCGATCGTCACCGGGCCGTCGTACCGGGTGCGCATCTCGGTGTACACCGGGCCGACCGTGTCATGGTCCACGGCGAGGTGCCACATGACGGACATCCGTGCACCCGCCCGCTTGAAGACGCCGCCAGCGGCGGCCGGGCTGGTGTGTACGCCGTTGACGATCTGCTCGGCGAACGCCAGCGGAACGTTCGCCTTCTGCGCGTAGATGCCGGCCGAGGGGAACGTCTCGTGGATGAGCAGGTCGACCCCCGTGGCGGCATCCACGAGCGGGTGACAGGGCCGGGTGTCGCCGGAGAAGACGACGCTCAGGCCGTTGAAGCCCAACCTGTATCCGACCGACCCGTTAAGGATGTGGATCACCGGGAAGGACGAGATCCGCACCCCGTTGCGTTCGTACACCGTCGAGATCGTGTCGAAGGGGACCTCGCTGACCTCCATCCGAGCACCAGACTGCCCCGGATGGCCGTTGAGGGAGGCCGTGTCCCAGGCGTGCGCCAGCTCGAGGTGGGACGCGTAGGCCTGGGTGCCGAGTTCCGGACGCTCGCCGCCGGGCCCCCAGACCTCGACCGGGTCGCGGCGCCCGGCCTTCGCCAAGCTCCAGACCAGGGTTGGCATGTCGCCAACGTGGTCGGCGTGCAGGTGCGTCAGGAAGACCTTCGTCGTTGCGGTCACCGGAAGATGCAGGCCGTTGAAGTTCGCCAACGCGCCGGACCCCAGATCGAAGAAGAAGAAATCCCGCTGCGGGTTACCCACCTCCATCAGCACCGACGCCGACCCCTGCGCCTTGTTGGTGAACGGGTCACCGCTGCCGAGGATCGTCACCCGGATCGCTCCGTCGGCCACACGGTCGGAGTCCGGCAACACCGCCTCCGCCGTGCTCGGCGCTGGCTCGCCCACCGTGGGCGTGGTCGTGAGCGGAAGTGTGCTGCCCTGATAGGCCAACTCGGTCAACTGCGTGATCTCGGTCATCGCTGGATCCTTGTGGTCCCTCGGGGCTGGGTCGACTGGTGTCCGCCTTGTCAGGTGGATCCACCCGCCGGTGCTTATGCCGGTGCCGCACGATGAGGTACAGCACGATCACCAGGACGAAGGACAAGACGATCAGCAGCAGGAGCGCGTTGTCGCCAGCCATTGCGGGCTCCTCTCAGCCACGCTGTCACCATCTCATCGCCCGACGATATATCGCTTCCACCGATGAGGTGGAACCCGCCGTGCTGCCTGGCGTCGACCCCGCCAACCTCGGGGTCAGCGGGTACCTGCGCCGGGTTGACGAAAAGGACGCAGGCACCCGCTACGCTGGGGGGCACATCTGCCTCGGACGCCGGCCACCTGGTACTCGAGACCCGCGCTGCGAATCCTGGGCAGGCACACCTGGAGGTGGGTATCGGCCACCGGTGTGTGTGCGGGATCCAGCACAGACAGGACCGCCGCGACCACACGCGTGCTCGATCCGCTGCAGTCGCAGTACCAACGGTCCAGGAACATGCCGGTGGTTAGGTACCCCAGCACGGCGCTAGACCCGGTGAGAAACACCGTGGCCGGCGACAGGTCGAGCAGTGTCAGGGCAGACCCGGAGAACGCAAGCCGCCGTGCGACGTGAACGTACGTTACGTCATTGCTGTTCATCATCCGTCGTCACCGCGCTGCCGTCCATGAGGCGGGCGACGGTGGGTGGGCCGCCGGAGCCAGTTCACCAGGGGTCGAGGCCGAGCGCACCCACCTGATCGGTGGAAGTCCGTGGTCCTCAATCGGGCAGTGGTGCCTCCACGAGGCCCCAGGACCGCGCGTATTCGACGGCATCCGCCCTGGAAGTGACGCCGAACTTGCGGTAGATGGACAAGACGTGCGTCTTCACCGTGGACTGGGAGACGAACAGGTGCTCCCCGATCTGCTGAAGTGTGAGGTAGCTCGGCAGGAACTGCAGGATCCGCAGCTCTGTGGTGGTGAGCGCGCCGACTGCCCCGCCATGGTCGGACATGTGTACAAGCAGTGAGTCGGCCTCGGCGAGGCCCTGCTGCCAAACTGGAGGCCCGCAACTCCGATGTCATGTGTTCCCGGGCCTCCCAGATCAGCAGGCGCGCTGTGGCACCATCCCCGAGGAGGGCCGCCGCTCGTGCCTGACACAGCCGTCCGGAGACGGCGAACCAGACACTGATCGCCCCGGCGACGACGGTCAGGCGGCGGGCGGTGGCCAGCGCCGACGACGCAGCTGTCTTGTCGCCTACCAGCGCGAGCACCAGCGCCTGCGCGGTCATCGTCAACGCTCCCGTGGCGAGCCGATCCAAGTGGTGCGCCCGGGTCACCTCCGCAGCCTCGGACACCAGGTGGATGCCGCGTTGGCGTTCCCCCGCCTCCAGGGCCAGCAGCCCCATCCACGACTTGGCGTTGGCCTCGATCACCGGGACATCGAGTGCTTGGGCCAGTGCCTCGGCCTCCAGCAGGCTCTCGATCCCCGCGGCGAGGTCCCCTTGCAGGCTCAGGGCGATCCCTTTGTTAAATGCGGCCGCGGCCCGGAATGGGTCGTGTGGGCTCAGGCCACCCAAGGCACGGTGGCACAGATCGCGGGTCTCATCGATGCCCCGGGGGCTAACCAGGCCTTTCAGAACCGCGAACGTGGCGGCGTAGGGATCGCGTCGCGCCGCGTCGTGCCAGTCTGCGCCCGCATGCTCCTGCGCGAGACTCACCCATCGACGCATGGCGGTTGCGTCGCCTTGTTGCAGGGACGCCCAAGCGGCGGCCATCGTCAGCCATCGATCTTCAGCGATCTGTCGTTCGCTGAGTCCGGCGAGCCAGACGCGCAGACGGTCAAGAGAGCCGGACGCCACACATGTCGGAACGGCAGGCCAGATGATTCGGGACACAAGAGCGGTGTTGCCGGATGCCGTCGCATGCCGGATCGCCGCTTCCACGTCCCCGCGCGCGTCGAACCACACCGCGGCGCGTTCGTGCAGCCCGGCGATCTCACCGGGTGCCGCAGTCTGCAGTTCGGCGAACAGCTCCTCTACCAGCAGGTGGTGGCAGCGGTAGCGCGGCGGCTCGCCGTCGACAGCGATGAGCAACTGAATGCTGCGGTGGAGGTCCGCAAGAACCAGTGCGGAATCCTCCCGTTGCAGTAGGGCGTCACAGAGCGGCCCGTCAACTCCGTCGAGGATCGAGGTCCGCATCAGGAAGTGCCGTTGATCCTCAGGGAGGGCCGCGAGCACCTGGGTGCGCAAATAATCCGCCACGGCAGCGATCAGACCCCTTGGTCAACTTCAACCTGGCGTAGGCGGACATCCCCTGAGCGCATACTCAGCCCGGTCAGGTACACCCCAACCGGCCAGCCCTCAGTGTGCTCGACGACGTCCGCGACTATCCACGGCTCCACCGGTGCCCCCAGTCGAGCGAGGAGTTCCGCGGCCTCGTGCATGTCGAAGGCGAGGTCGGTCGCAGTCACCTCGGCCAGCCGTCCCGTGGTCCGCAACCGCGCTAGCCAGGCCGGAGTCTGGCTGCGGGACAGCAGGGCGGTTGTCGAGCCGTCCGGCGTGCCTTCACAGACCACGGCCAGAACCTGCTGGGCGGGATCGGAGGTCACCAAGTGGGCATCGTCCACCACCAGAATGAACGGTTGTGAGCGGGTTTGAGCCAAGCGGCCGAGACCGGGCAGCAGGGTCGCCGAGAAGGCCGGCTCCTTGGCCGTGATGCGCGCTCGGGTCGCGTCCGCCGGCGGGCCAATCACCTCGAGGGCCTCGACGAGCGCCCGGGCCAACTCAGCGGGGTCATCACAGGCGGCGGTGACCCGCACCGTAACGTTCGATCGCTTGCTTCGGGCAGTCCACTGCCGGGCGACGGTGGACTTCCCCGAGCCGGCGGGGCCGCTGAAGACCACCACCGAAGGTGGGTCCGCGAGCAGACCGAGCACGCGATCGCGGTCGATTTCTCCGACCACACCCGTCGCAGCGGCGGGGGTAGTGCCTGTCACTTGGCCAGTGTAGGAGAGCGGCGGTGGTCCGGCCCCGTCGAGACCGTGGGTAGATCCCACCGGTGGATCGCGATCGGCGAAGCGCGTTTCCTCCGGAACGGTTGATGCCCGTTTACGGGCGGGCGCTGCCCACACTCGAGGTGTGCGCCCATCGACTGCCCCAGCGCCCCTGACCCGAGGGCTCGATCCGCAGACCCGACGGATCGTGGCGATCGTCGTCGCCGGCTCCGCGATTGGCTGGTGGCCGGCATTTACCCTCGGCGTATATGGTGTGATCTTCTTCGAGCAGCATCTCGCCCTGTGGGCGGCCGCGACCAGCGCCTTCCTGGCCCTGATTCTGGTTGGCGGAACCCCGGTGCGCCGCCACGTCAGCACGTACGCACTCCTGGTGCCCTCGGCTTGGCTGGTGCTGCTGTGGCTCCTGCCCGTCACCACCTCCGGTCCCGCGCACTTTGCCCTCTTCTGGTCAGGCGTTGTCATCACGTTACTCGGCATTCCAGCACTGGCGGCATTCATGATCCGGCTCATGATCCCGGCCACGGAACATCTGTCGGGGCGTCAGGCATTGTTGGTCGCGGGTGTCGTGGTGGTCGTCATGGCGTCGGCGTTTCTGCTCGGTACCCAGCACCCGCACATGCTCAGCTGCGACGACTTCACGATCAGCGGGAACTTCGCGCCCAGCGACTGCAACCCCGGTGCCGATGTCGAGACACCGTGACGTCGCTGCATGGCTGCTGTGGCTCTCGTCGGCTCACAGGTCCACTCTCAGCGCGGAGGTCCGGGTCAGCCCGTCGAAGTCGCGGTCCGCGTGCAGAAGGATGGCATCGTGGTCGATAGCCACCGCGGCGATCAGGCAGTCGATGAGACGGCGCACCGTGACACCTGATGAGCGGGCATCGCGAAAGAGGGCAGAGGCCATCTCGTAGTGCCGCTGCGGTCTTCCATCGAGGATGCGCAACTGGCCCTGACGGCAAGAGGCTTCCCGTTGGCCCTCTCCCTTGGCGAGGCAGCGCCGGAACCGCGCCACCGCGAACGTCCGCGCGCAGTCCGCTGGCGGCGGTCGGCGACGGCTTCACCGTGCCGCGCGGTCAGACGGCACCTTCGCCGTAGAGGTCCGTGCAGACGCCCCCCACGGGTCCGCGGTGTCCCGGATCACCGCACCTGGTGGCCGGTCGGTGGACATCGGCCCGGCCCGCGGCACCGCTGGTCCGGTCGGCGGGGTCGCTGTCGGCTGGCTCGGCGCTGCGGTCTCCGACACCACCTACGTCTTCACTGCGCAGACCCTGCGGCCGGCCGCGTGGCGCATCTCAGCGACGCCCGCGACCCGGCCATTGTTCGGGTCCGCACGGCCAGCACCGACACCTGCGCTGCAATGGCCAAGCCAGCTGTGCGCCAGACGCGTCGCCCGGGAGCGGGCGAGGTCTGCGGTAACCGCAAAGAGGAAGGCCAGCGACGCAATTCTGGAATGGATGCTGAGGGACGAGCAGGGGGACGCGACGAGAGGGATCCCGTCCGAGAGAGCTGGGGAAGGCGGGCGCAGTACTGGCCCTGTTGGCGCCGCCAGCTGCGGCCGCCGGCGCCAACACCCTGGCAGGGCAGCGAAATCCCCGACTGCAGGCATCCTGCCCCTCGGGCTTCACATACGGCGAGCACACGTTCGCGGGATGCGGATCGAGGGGTGTTCGCGGGATGCGGCGACGGGTGACCGCCCTGACCAGCGGGCCTTCCGCGGTGAGCTGGAGTTGAATGGCCTGCTGGTATCGCAGGGCAACGACGAGTACAAAGCGTGGACCGACACCACCCTGCAGCGCGACGGGATCAGCTACGACCTCACCACCGTGGCACACCTCAAACGCTCAGCGACGACCCGGCTCTACCTCGACGCGCACGTCGCCGGGAAACAGGTCCGGTTCCGCATCTACTCCGGCTCCCTCCACCTGCAGGCGGCCTCCGGGCCGTATGTCCACCAAGGCGTGTCGCAGCCGGGCGGGACGATGGACATTCCTGTCAACGGCGCGGCGGCGCTGCTCGGACTGCAACTGCGCTCTTCCATCGAGGACGCCAAACTCCAAGCGCAGCACACAGCTTCCCGTTGGTCCTCTCACTTGGCGAGGCAGCTCCGGAACTGCTTCGTCAGGAGACCGGCGAGGCGCAGATCCGTCTGGTGGATGGCGTCGGCATGCGCCTCACCGGCCAGCAGTTCCGGATTCAACGGATCGAGCTGCCGGGCATCGGTGGCATGACGGGGACCTGCGCATCGAGTACTCGCAGAGCCGGGATCGTTGGGGCGGGGACGTCAAGATTGCTATGGGGGAACTTTTCGGTGGGCAGGACTTCGCGTTTGAACTCGAGGTGGATGCCCAAGCCGGAGTTCCCCGCTACATCCGGCAGGCGGTGGACGACATGAACTTCCCGATCGGGCAGTCCGGAATCTTCCACCAAGGCGCCCGGGCGGAGTTGGGTTTGACCGGATCGTCTGGGGAGCCGGTCACCGCGACTGCTGGGCCGCAGATCGCCGGTGCGGCGCTGATCGAGGTGGGCGGCGATCTGCGCCTGGTCTTCGAGCCGACGTTCCAGCTCGATGCGGTGGGGACCGCGCGTGTGCTGCCCACCGGGCCATCGTCACAGTTGGGCACCGGCCGTATCGAGTTCTTCTACGACGCAGAGGGTTATGTGCGGATCGCTCACCGGCAGCGCTACCAGGCGCTACTGCTGGGAGTGGGGCCGTCTGCACAGATCGATGGCGAAGGCTCCTACGCGACTGACCGGAACCTGTTCAACGTCGAAGCTGAAGCCACGGGTCGACTGGAACTGGGCGCGCTGGGCGGGTTCGACGTGGTGCGGCTGGGCGCCGCGGTGTCCACCAGGATCATCGGGCAGGACTGGGATCGCGGGATCAGGGTTCTCATGGGTTGTGATGATTGATCCCTTCACCGCGAACGTCCGGGCCCAGTCCCTGTCGGCGCTCGGCGACGGCTTCACCGTGCCGCGCGGTCAGCGGACGTTTGCCGTCGAGGTCCGTGCGCGGAGACACCCCGGCCCGCGCTTCCGGCTCACCGCGCCTGGTGGCCAGTCGGTGGACATCGGCCCGGCCGCGGCACCGCCGGTCCGGTCCGCGGGGTCGTATCGGCTGGCTCGGCGCCGCAGCCTCAGACACCACTTACGTCTTCCTGCGCAACCCCCCATCCGGCCGCTGGCGGATCTCCACAGCAGCCGGTGCCCCAGGCATCGCTGGGGTCCGTACAGCCCGCACCGCACCAGCGCTGAAGGGTCAGGCCACCGTGCGCCCGACCCGCCGGCCAGGGGTGCGCGAACTGACCATCCGAATGAACAGTGGGCTGGCCGCCGATGACCGGCTCCTGGTGAGCGTCGTCGGACCCCGGGGCGCTGTACCGGTCGGGGTGGCAGGGCGGCGGTTCACCGCCACGTTCCTCGAGGCCGGTCTGACCGGGAAGCGGCGCATCGTTGGCCAGGTGGTCCGTGACGGTATCCCACTGCCCGGGCGCACCGTGGTCCTCGGGCGGTACCGAGCCACCCTGCCGCCCGCGCCGCGTGCGGTGCAGATCAATCGGATCGGCCGCACCCCGTTGGTGCAGGATATCGGCGGTGGCCCGCCAGCGGTGCTGAAAGGCCAGACGGGTGGGCCTACGTCGTGCGCGGTTTGGGCCGCAACACGTCGCTGCGAGCCCCGGTGGGCAAGGCGGTGTCAGTGCGCGTGCCGGCACGCACGAGGGTGTCGGTGGCAGTGCGACCGGTCGTGGGCGACAGAGTTCTGCCCAAGACCGTCCTGGTTCGCACCCGCGTGGTCTGAACGGGGCCGACGCGTGCGTGACATGCCGGCTCCGCGCTACCCAGCAGGCATCAGCCTGATGTCGGGCCCGAGCGCCAGCGCGTGCACATCCTGCGTTGGCACACGTTCCGGCAGCACGATCTCGATGCCCGTCGCACCGAGCGCGCACGTGACCTGAGCGTCGCACCCAGTAGCCGGACCGCCGGCACGTGGTTCGCCGTGATCCCTTCAATGGTGAAGTCGCGCCGGCCAGGTAACCCGAGCAGGAGGGCGTGGACGCCCTGCGCGCCGGCCGTGAAGCGGACCTCGGTCTTCTCGGAGGTTGTCGTCTGCGCGTTCACCCAAGGCCTCGATCCGTAGATGGCGGCACCGTTGCGTCGCATCCACGCCCCAAGACCCCGCAGCGGTACCTGTTGTTCCTGCGGGATCGTGCCGTCGGGCTTGGGGCCGATTCCGATCAGCAGGTTGCCGTTCTTCGACACGATGTCGCAGAACGACCGGATCAACTCAGTTGCCGTGACGATGTCCCGCGGGCGTTCATTTCGGTTGGCACCGAATGAGTGGCCTACGCCGCGTGTTGACTCCCACTTCCGCTGCTGGATCTCATCGAACGAGGAGTACTCGGGGGTTGAGAAGTCGTAATGATGAGCGGCCGGAAACGTCAGTGACTTCTGCGCGTCCGGCACGAAGCGCCACAACGCCTGGATGATGGTGCCGGCGCCGCGTGCCACCGTGTCCCCGATGGCACCACGGTGTTCGGTCGGCTGCAGCCATCGATCGTTGATCACACCGTCCGGGACGTTGTTGTAGTAGTACGCGAACAACTCGGCGAGGCCCGCCCCGGCAGGCCAGCAGATGTCGTTCCAGAGCACCGATGGCTGGTACCGGTCGACGAGCTCTCGGACATGCGCCGGCGCATATTGCACGTACGAGGGTTCACTCGGAACAGCCAACATGGCGTCGGCCGGGTTGCTCAGCACGGCGTTGTTGTAGGGCCAGTCGTAACCGCCGGAGTAGTACAGCCCAGCTCGCATCCCTCGCCCGCGCACTGCCGCACACACATCGGCGACCAGGTCGCGTTCAGCGTGGTACCGACCCTTCTTGGGATGAGGTGCGCTCGAGGGCCACAGCGTGAAGCCGTCGTGATGTTTGGTGGTCAGGACGGCGTATCTCGCACCGCTGGACTCGATGAGAGCCGCCAGTGCGTCGAGGTCAGCTTCGCGCGAGTCGCGATCGAACTCCTTCCGAAAGTCGTCGTACGTCGCCTCAAGGCCATAGGTCTCTCGATGGTGACGCCACGTGGGGCTGCCCTGCAGCTGCATGCTGTTGAGGTACCACTCGGCGTACGGGTTGTTGAAGAGCATCGCCTTCGGTCCCTTGGCGCGAAGCAGTTCCTGGATGTCCGGGACCTGTGGGGCCCAGCCCGGCACCGAGTACAGGCCCCAGTGCAGGAATACGCCGAGCTTGGCGTCATCGAACCACGCCGGCCGGGGGTGTTCTGCCACGGATTCCCAGGTGCCTTCGTACATGGTGCCTCCCCGAGTTGACGTGAAACACCATCTTCTCGAACAAGACCCTGCAGTCTCGTGTTCGCGCACTATTCGCCCGTCGACGTCCGTTAGCTGGGCCAAGCACGGAAAACTCCAGCCGCAGATGGGCAGAAGGTGCGATTCGCCACGGCGTGTCGCGACAACGAGTGCCGAATTCCTCAAGCAGGTCCCCATCGCCGTGATCATGTCCGACGACGGGGCTGAGATCGAAGGGGACCGGCCGATCGCTCAAAGCCATGCTGAGGATCTGCTGCGCCGCCTGGAACTGCCCTCGCCGTCAGGCCTGGGGCTGGCCTCCGGACACCCTGCGCAGTCGCAGGCACTCTTGCACGCCGAACAGGCGCAGTGTCTGCAGCTCGGAATCGTCGAAAGAATCGGCGACTGAGTCCAGCGAGATCAGCGCGGGATCACCGACCTCGTACTGCCGGCCCTCGTGGGTGATGACAGCGGAGTCTGCGGCAAGCACGTTCTTCACCCAGTCTGTGTCCGAGCCGTACACCAGTGCTACGACGAACCCATCCTCAGTGGGCACGGTACCCACGGGGGTCCGATACTGCCGACCTGAGACGCGGCCCTGATGATGCACAACGCCGGCGTAGGCGCCTGGCTGGCCTGCTGTCCGTAGTTGGCGGGGGTTGAACACTGCCCGGTTGATTCGCCGCTGCGTCTTCGTGATGACGGAGCCTTTGCGGCGCATCCCAAGGAACCAGACAACACCCAGAGTGAGGATTCCCATTACCAGCAGGCCGGTGATGCGGGTGAACCGTTTCATGACGTGTCCCAACTGTTCCACCCCATACTACGAACTCGGCGGTTGGGACGTCAGGTCCGTTCCGCGACTCAGCCCGCCGCCACGATCTCGGCGACTGCCGGAACGCCGCAACAACGCAGCCTCCCACGTGTTCGTACTCGCGCGAGTCGCCTGCTCACATCAAGGTGACCTTCCCGGTCACGGTCACGCCGCTGTCCAGCCTGAAGGTGACGGTCACCTTGCCGGTCTTCGTCCCGCCAGGCACCGACATCAGAAGTCCGAACGCGCCTTCGGCGACCCAGCCGCCGGTGGCGACGATGCCCTTGGACCCGCGCTTGACGCTCACGGTTGCACGTCCGGCAGCCGGGCTCGTGACGTTGAGGGGCAGCATCTTCGACTTGTGCCCGACATCAAAGGTCTTGGGATAGACCAGGGTCGCGCCTCCCGAGGATTTGGTTGCCGGGGCACCGGCCTTGCGGATGTCCTTCGCGGAGATCTCCTCGCGGACACGGACGGTCTTGCACACCTTCTGCGTGGCCTGGAACTCGGCCTCCAGTTTCGTGTAGAGACCAGTCATCTGCGTGAAGGCTGCTCCGACGCTGGCCTGTTCCTGCTCCAGCGCGGACCGAGCCGCGAGCATTGCCGGATGGGTGGTGCACTGCTTGAAGAGCTCGCCGGCGTCCTCCAGGTTCATGATGCCGCGGCCATACGCCGTGATCACATCGTTGAGCGCGGCCACATCAGCGGCAGCCGAGCCCGCTGCCGGGTCACCGGCGAAGGCCTTCTGCTGGGCGAACTTCAGCCGGTTCCAAGCCTCATTGGCGCGGTCGAGCGCCGGCCGCCCGCTGAACGACAAACGTTGCACGATCAGCTCGATCTCCATCGGATCCGCCGGTTGCGGCCCTGTCGAGTTCTCGTAGATCATGCAGCTGAAGAGCAGGTCCTCTCCGACACCAGCCATGATCGTGCCGGCCTCCGCCATCGCCGCCTGGTAGTCGGCGAACGCCTTGCGGAAGGCCTCGTAGCCGGCGGGCGCACGTTGGCCACACCACTCAGGGGTGTAGTTCGGGAAGACGGTCGAGATCGAGGTGTCGCACGGCTCAAAAGGGGGCCGCGGGAGCTCCGGCGATCTGAGGAACGAGAAGTAGTGCACTTGCGGCAACTGCGAGGAATCCAGTCATGACCCACCCCCTGGTTACCCCAGTTTACGCCCGCAATGGGCCACCCGGAAGTTGTCGTCGCCCGCTTGCGCTCCGCGGTGAGGGCGGCAACTACCTCACACCCGGCCCTGCGGCCAGTTAGCGTCAGAACCACTCACGAAAGGTGGTGCCCGATGGCACAACTGTCTGGACACGTCGTCGCCATCACGGGCGGGGCGCGCGGGATCGGCCGAGCCACGGCCGCGGCCTTCCTCGCCTCCGGGGCAGCGGTGGCGATCGGGGACCTCGACGTGGACCTCGCGCGCGAGCAGGCTGCCGAGTTGGCGACGACAACCGGCGGACGGGTGGTCGCATTGGGGCTCGACGTCACAGACCCTGGATCCTTTCGAGCCTTCCTCGATGCCGCGGAGGCTGAGCTGGGGGCCATTGACGTGCTGGTCAACAACGCCGGCATCATGCCCTCCGGTCGCTTCCTGGACGAGGACCCAGCCACCACCGACCGCATCCTTGACATCAACGTGCGCGGGGTGCTGATCGGGTCACGGCTGGCGGGTCGGCGCTTCGTGGATCGAGGTCATGGGCACCTCATCAACCTTGCCTCGCTGGCTGGCGTGAGCGCTTACCCGGGGCTTGCGACGTACTGCGCGAGCAAACATGCCGTCGTCGGATTCACCGAGGTCCTCGCCCGGGAGTTGCATGGCTCGGGCGTAGCGGTGACCGCCGTGCTGCCCGGCATCGTGCGCACCGAATTGTCCGCCGGCACCAACACCCGCCGGTGGGTGGAGGCCTTGAGCACGGTTGACCCTGAGGAGGTGGCGGCGGCCATCGTGGCGGTGGTGACGCGGCCGCGACCGGTCGTCACCGTCCCCAAACGCCTCGCCGTGACCATCCGTACGGTCGCCATGCTGCCCTACCGGGCCCGTCTGGCCGTGGAACGCGTGACGGGTGCGACGACAGCCTTCACGCAGGCGGACGCGACGGCCCGCGAGAGGTACCACCAGCGCCTGCGATCACAGGTCGAACGCGATTCCAGCGTCCGGGGTGTGCAAGGTGGTCTCATCGGCCAACGTCCCGTCGATCAACCGCAGGTGTAGTGACCCCCATCGGAGAGCGCGGCCGTTCGCAGACAACCCACTTGACCGCCGCCAGCGCAGACCTGCGCCACGAGATCATGAGCGAGGACGTGGCTCTCGTGATCACACATGGGCACAACAGGGATGGTTCCGCGGCGCGCCGATCAGCGCGGAGGACGACGGATGTGTTCGGGTGAACCCCTGATGGCTGGCGTTTGCACGCTGACTCAGTTGACGCCGCGGGCGTCCTAAGAGGCATCCCGCAGCGAGGGCCGGAGGATCAGGCCGGATGAGCCAGCGGCGCGAGATGGCGGCCACGCAACAGACCGTCGTATTCACAGGTCGGGGCAGCCGTTCACGGTGGACATCCTTGCGCGAGTCAGCGATCCTTGGCCTCGGCGACCTGGGCTCTGACGCGCATGGGAAGCACGACCCAGGCACCCACGATGAGCAGGCTCAAGCCGGCGACCAGCGCGGTCGCGGTGGTGAACGTGAAGAGGTAGGCGATCACCATCCAGATGGCGAGCAGCATGGCTAGCGCCAAGAGGACCAAGCCCACCATCGCGAAGGTGTGGGTGACCCACACCAGCCGCTCTTTGCCGCCGAGGCGGAAGGTGAGCCGGTGCACCGACACGGGGGCCATGAAGCAGATGGCTGAACTCGCCGCTGCCACCAGGGCGGACACGAGCACATAGTCAAAGGCGCGCTGGTCGTCCGGAAAGGACTCGTAGAACGCCAGTGTCAGCAGGAAGGCGAAGAGGATCTGCACCCCGGTCTGGGCCACCCGCAACTCCTGCACGAGTTCGGCGAAGTTCCGGTCGGCGCGCTCCGAGGTCGTCTCGTCGCGGTCGTCCTGGTCCGTGACGCGGGGCTCACTCATCGCGCTGACCCATCGTCGCCCAC
Source organism: Candidatus Nanopelagicales bacterium (assembly GCA_037046735.1). Taxonomy (GTDB): domain Bacteria; phylum Actinomycetota; class Actinomycetes; order S36-B12; family UBA10799; genus JADKAV01. The sequence continues at coordinate 197,544 of JBAOHC010000004.1, forward strand.
TCCTTCGCTCGCTCGCTTCCGGTGGTTCCAATGCCCCGCGGCGGGGCTTCGAAACGCGCAAGCGAAGCCAGTCGTTACCGCCGGACGCGTACCACCTTCACAGCCGTGTCGCGCGCGGTCGTGGCGTTGCCCTTGTAGATGTACTTGACCCGGTACCGTCCGGGCGCCAGCTTGCCCAGGACCAGGCGGGCTGAGCCCGCACGCAGTTGCTGCCTGTCGCTGCGCTTCGTGCCGATGACCTTGGCACGCACGCTGCCCTGCACTGTGAAGCCGGGATTCGCCACGGTGACGACCCGCTGCACGCGACGGCTCGACGGGACCTTGGTCGCGCCGAAGACTCGGATGCGGGCCTGGGCCTTCTTCACGGTCAGATCGACGGAGGCCGTGGCCGACTTGGTCGTATCGTCGCCGGTGTACTTCAGCGTCAGGGCCTGCTTGCCCACTGTTGCGAACCGGCCAACCTCGACAGTCGCTGTGCCGCCAGCCAGTTCGGCAGCACCGAGCACCTGGCTGCCACGCAATGCTGTGACCGTCCCCGTGGGGGCGTCACCAGCGGCGTTCACGCTGACCGCGATCGAGGTGCCCTTCTGCTTGTACCGAAGGGCCGCGGTGCTCGGCCTGGCAGTGAGGACACTGGTGCGCTTGGCGACAGTGATCGGCAGCGTCGTGCGGGTGCCCGTGACATCGCCGACCAGAGTGACCTGACGGACCCCGGGACGGACATCGGTCGGGACTGCCAGATCGACTGTAGCCTTGCCGGCCTCATCATCCGGGCTGAGGCCAAGCGTGTTGTCGACGGGGACGGTGCCCAGGACCGTGTCCCCCAGGCGCACCTCGATGGCGGTGTCCTTGAGGTCCGCCGGGCCGGAGAAGGCCCACGAGGAGACGCCGAGGCGCAGGGGCTGGCCGTACTCGTAGGCGGACGGTGCGCCAACGGGCACGCTGAGCCCGATCGCATGCTGGGTCCAGTCGGCCACCAGCGGTGATTCGCTGGCCGCATAGGCGACGGTTGCCTGCAGGTCCACCTGACCGGAGTCGCGCTTGCCCGTGGCCTGCAGGAAGGCGCGGAAGTTGTCCCCGCCGGCCGCCAAGAAGGCGTTGGTGGCCACCGAGTACGTCGTCTCTGCCGTGATCCGGGTGCCATTGAGCCACATCGTGGTGATGCGATCGCCTTCGGGACGCGTCGGATCGTAGGTGTAGCTGAACCCACGCGAGGTCCCCAGGCGCAGGAACGGCCTGGTCGGCACGGTGCCCTGTGCGGTGCGCTGCCACTGCTGCTCGAGCAGGGTCTTGATCTGGGCGCCGGTCATCTTCATCGTCACCAGAGTGTTGGCGAAGGCCTGGACCGCGGCGGCCTGCTTGTACGTCAGATCACTGGGGTAGCCGGTCTTGCTGATCATGTCGGTCCGCATGCCACCGGGGTTGACGAAACCGATCTGCGCGCCGCCATAGGTCGGATCGGCGGTCGCCCAGCGGTACACCTCGGCCACGAAGTTGCCAATCGTGGACTCGCCACCGCGGTTCTCGTCGCCGTTGGACAGGAATGCTCGGGTGAACCCGTTCTTCAGAGTTCCGAGTTTGCGCGAACCCAGCTTGTCCGCTGCCGTTCTGGCCGCCTCGACGATGGCCTTGGCCGCAGGGTCCTCGGCAGCCGAGTTGAACAGTGGCACGATCGCGCTGGTGATGCCGGTGACCTGCGAGTCGTGGGTGGTCGGGTTGCTGTCGGGATCGACGTTGACCTGCAGATCCAGCTTGTTGATGTTCACGCCGTACTGGCCGGCGCTGACGACCGGGCGCGCGGTGACCGCTCGGCCCTCAGCCTGCCACTGCGGCACCGGGATGCGGTGATCGTAGGCCAGGTGCGTGTGCCCCGAGATGATGGCGTCGATGCTGCCGTCCACACCCTTGACGATCTGGCCGAACGTCGAGTCATCTGTGGCCGACGCGATGTTGGTGGTCGCAGCCCCTTCATGCACAAGCATGATGACGACGTCGGCACCCTCGGCTTCGAGGGCATCCGCGCTGGCGTTCACCTCGGTCACGATGCTGGTGACAGCCAAGTCGCTGATGCCATCGGGGCGGACCAGGGTCGGCAATTCCTCAGTGACGGCTCCGACGAAGCCGACCTTCACCCCGTTCACGTCCTCGATCCAGCGGTCGGGCAGCGCATGGGAATTGTCGGACTTCTTGCGCACGTTGGCCGCCAGGTACTGCCATTGCGCGCCGCCGTAGGGGTTCGTCACGGCGTCGAAGGGGGCCATGACGCGATTCACGAGGTCGTTGTAGCCCTGGTCGAACTCATGGTTGCCTGCCGCGGATACGTCGAGGCCGGCCTCGTTGAAGATGTCAATCGTCGGCTTGTCCTGCTGGACGAACGATTCGAAGGTGGAGGCCCCGATGAGATCTCCGGCAGCGGCGAAGACGGTGCTGGGGTTGTCCAGAGCCTTGATCTTGCCCACGAGGACCGCCGCTCCCGCCTCGCCGCTGGACGCGTTGGGCAGCAGCCGTCCATGGAAGTCGTTGATGCCCAGAACGGTGATGTCCTTCTCGGCCGCTTGCGCCGGGCCGGCCGCCGGGATGAGCCCCGCGATCACAATGACGGTGGCCGTGGCCACCCACTTCGATGTCAAAAGAACCCTCCCAGGTTGCTCGTTCGGGTGACGGCAGCTTTCAGGCACCCGCCGCTAGCAGCCCCTCAACAGCATGGGCATGCCCGAACGATCCCGGCTCATACCCGCACAGCGGGTCATCGGCCATGAGGTCGTGCGTGGCGCCGTACGCCCGCGGCCGGGACCCGCCGCACACCCGGTTGAACTCGCACACACCACACCGACCGGTGGGCGCCGCGGGGTCCCGCAGGGACTGGAACAGCGCTGAACTGCGGTAGACGTCTGCCAAGGACTCCTGCGTGATGTTCCCGGCCGGGGTCGGCAGGAAGCCGCTGGGATACACGTCCCCGACATGGGAGACGAACACGAAACCGCGGGCGGCACTGACCTTCAGTGGAGGCCGGCGCAGCTGCGCGGAGGTCGTCAGGTCGAGGCCAGCCAGGCGGTTGTGCAGGTGCTGGTACACCTCACCAAGGCCGAGTTCGTCGACGGGATCCAACCCCAGGTCCTCACACACCAGGCGCTGCACGCACACCCGGCGAAACGACGGCGCCTCGGTGGTCTTCAACGAGACCACCTTGTCCGCCTCGTAGCAGAAGTTGAGCACGTCCTCGGCCTGCTGCGCGCTGAGTTGCCGCAGGTGCTCGCCGCGGCCGGTCGGCACCAGGAAGAACAGCGACCAGGTGAGGACGCCGCGCTGCGCGATCATCGCCAGAATGTCGGGCAGCTCGTGCAGGTTCTGCGGGGTGACCGTGGTGTTGACCTGCACCTTGAGCCCCACATCGCGGGCGTCCGACCAACCCTGCAGGGTCAGATCGAAGCTGCCGGGGACCCCCCGAAAGGCATCGTGAGTGGCTGCCGTCGCACCGTCGAGGCTCAACGAGATGGCATGGGCCCCCGCGTCCAGCAGGCGCTGCAGATTCCCGCGGTGCAGGGCCGGGGTGCCCGAGGGGGAGACCGCCACGGGAAGGCCGATCGAGGACCCGTAGGTCACCAGGTCGAAAAGGTCCGGGCGTTCGAACGGATCCCCGCCGGTGATGACGAAGAACGGCGGGGGTGCGCCGAACTCCCGTACCTGATCCATGACGGCGTAGGCCTGCTCGGTGGTGAGCTCGCGCGGGTCGCGCAGGGGAACCGCAGTGGCTCGGCAGTGCTGGCAGGCCAGAGCACACGCGCGGGTGGCTTCCCAGATCACGATGAACGGCCGGTCGTCCAGATCGATGCGGCTGCGGCGCAGGGCCTGAGCGGTCATGGTCACCTCGTTCCGCAGCCATTCTTCCGCACCCGCAAGCTGATCTAGGAGCCGGGCGGGGGCGTCAGGTGTGTCGTCAGCAGCGTGTGCTCGAACGCGTCAGCAGCGGCCCGTGCGCCACCGGCCGTGACAAATCCGTCGGCGACGCGCTGGGCTCCGGCCCGCAGCGCGGTCGCCGCTCTGACCGCGCTGCGCAGGCGTTGCGGTGACAGGCGGCGCGCGGGCAGGCGGACTCCCGCCCCGGCGACGGCCACCCGGCGGGCGACTTCGGCCTGATCCCTGCCGAACGGGACCGCCACGACCGGCACCCCCCGGGCCAGCGCCTTCTGTGTGGAGCCCATACCCGCGTGGGTGACCACGCAGGCGGCACGCTCGAAGAGGGCGGTGTGGCTGACGAAGCGCTCCAGCCGGGCGTTACGCGGGACATCGAAATCGGCCAGGTGGCCGCTGGGAGCCGTTGCCACCACCGTGACGTCCTCATCCGCCAGCGCCGTGAGTGCCGTGCGGATCAGCCGGCCGTCGTCCTGGAACTCCGAGGAGGTGGTCACCGCGATGATCGGACCGGCCAGGTCCGACAACCATTCCGGGACCTCGGCAGGCGGCTCCCACTCACAGGGCCCCACCAACGCCACGTTGGCCGGCCAGTCGCGCCGCGCGTACTCGAAGGGCTGGGCCGTCATCGCGAGCATCAGCGGCGGGGTGCGGAACTGGTCGTCGAGGTGATTCAGCGCCGGCAGGCTCATGGTCGATCGGACCTGATTGAGGCCTGGCAGCATGGTCCGTTCCATCGTGCCCAGGACCAGGGGCCGTAGCACGGTGTCCCGCATCCGGCCCAGCGGCCCAGCGGCGGGGGGCAGTCCCGGGCCGAATGGCGGGGCGTCCGCCGAGCGTACGGGCAGCGGGTAAGGACAGAACGCGGCCCACGGTCCGTCCCACCGCTCGGCCGCGGCCAGCGCACCCCAACTGTTCACGTCGATGAGCAGCGCCTGCGGGGCGAGGTCCTCGATCAGCCGCGACAGGTCGGGACCGTCGAAGGTGGCACGCTGCACAAACGTGCTCACTGAGGCGGCCAGGGCCCTGGGAGCGGTACGGGCCTGGTAGTCGCGCATGACCACGGACTCCACCTGCGGGTCGATCGGGGTGGCGTCGAAGCCGAGGCCGCGCAGTTTGGGAACCGCATCGGCGTAGGTCGCGATGTGCACCCGGTGGCCGCGGTTACGCAGTTCGGCAGCGACGGCCATCGCCGGGAAGAGGTGGCCCTGGGCGGGGGAGGTGTAGATCAGGATGGTCATGTCGGCTCCTTGGTGAGGGGGATGAGCAGTTCGACGAGGGCGTGTTCGGTCTGGGCGCGGGACAGGTCGGCGTCCTGGCGTAGCAGCTGCCACATGTGGACGTCGCAGACGGCGACGAATTGCGCCAGTCTGATCTGCCGGGCGTCGGGCGGCAGGGCTTGTAGGTAGGGCCCGAAGACATCGCGACACCATTGCCAGTGCAGTGCCTTACCCTGCTCCACGATGTCCTTCAGCGCGGGCATGGTTGAGGCCGCATGCAGCAGGCCGAGCACCTGATCCCCCATCGCTTCGTAGTGGTCGACGAGGACTGTGACGGCTTGATCGATGTCGCCTGCAGGGGTCCGCCGCTGGGATTCGGTGCGCTGCATCTCAGCGGCGCCAGCGGCTTTGAGCAGACCCTCTTTGGAACCGAATTTGCGCAGGACGGTGCGGGTTGTGACGCCGGCCTGGCCGGCGATCGTCTCCAGCGAGATGTCGACTGTGGGGTTGGCCCAGAAGGTCTGCGCTGCGGCCCGCAGGATGCGCTGTGAGGTCTGTTCGGCGGCCTCGGCCCGGACGGTCATTGTGTAAGGCCGCTTATTCATGTCAGTTAGAGTGACATGAATACCGAGGGTTGGCAAGGGGCGGTTTTCTGTTGGCCGTTGGCAGCCCGTGATTGGGCGGTTGGTGCGATGGGCCGCGGCGTGTCGTGACAACGAGTGCCCAGTTGCTTCCGAGAGCGCGGCGATTGGGCGGATGGTGCGAAACCCCACGAGACGAACAACGGGGTAGCGCTCAAGGCCTCACACGTCGTGGCGCAGCGGCAGCCGCAACTCCTCCAGCCGCTTGGGAGGGGGCTGCGGGGTGCCCACGAGGAATCCCTGGAAGATGTCACACCCAGCCAGCGTGAGCGCATCGAACTGCTCCCGCGTCTCCACGCCCTCCGCGATCACCCGCAAGCCCAGCGACGATCCAAGAGAGATCACAGCACTGACGATCGCGGCGTCTTGCGGATCCCGCGGGAAATCCTTCACGAAACTGCGGTCGATCTTGACCTCTGACAGTGGCAGTCGCCGCAGATACGTCAAAGAGGAGTACCCCGTGCCGAAGTCATCGAGGGAGAACTCGATACCGTGCGAGCGCAGCATCTCCATCCGGTCAGCCGCGAACTCGAGGTCACTGACCACAGTCGCCTCGGTGATCTCCAAGCGGATCGCACTGCCCGGCACGCCCGTCGACCGCAGGATCGACAGCACGCGTTCGGGGAAGTCGGGGTGCAGGAACTCCGTGGCTCCGAGGTTCACCGCAATGCGACAGTCGGGTCCGGCACTCCATGCGGCCGCCTGCTCACAGGCGGTCTGCAGCACCCACAGGCCCAACTCGTGGATCAACCCGGAGTCCTCGGCCGACATGATGATGTCGTCGGTGCGCACCGCTGACCCGCCTTGCGGGATCCAACGCAGCAGGGACTCGACGCCGCGCAACACGCCGGTAGCGTCGACCTGCGGCTGGTAGTACATGGTCAGACCGCCGCCTTGGAACGCCATGCGCAGGCGTGACTCGAACCTCGACCACTGCTCCGCGTCGGTGAGCATCTGCATCTCGAACACGCGCACGGCGTTGCGTCCAGCCGATTTCGCGGCGTACATGGCCAGATCCGCGCGCTGCAGGATCTCGTCGACAGTCAGGGCACCACCGACGGCCAGTGCCACACCGATGGTGGTGCTCTGGTGGATCGTGGTGACGTCCAGATGGAAGGGTGAGTGGAAGACCTCTCGAACCTCCTGCGCCCTACGCAGCGCGGCGGCCAGGGCGGCCTCCTCGTCGCGACCCAGATCGGGCAGGACCACGATGAATTCGTCCCCGCTGAGCCGGGCCACGATCGCGGGTTCGCCGAGCAGCAACTGCAGCCGGCTGGCCGCCATCTGCAGCATCTGGTCACCGGCCGCGTGCCCATGGGTGTCGTTGAGCACTTTGAAACGGTCGAGGTCCAGCATCAAAACGGCGGCGATGTGCCGGCTCCTCGTGTTGTGCTCGAACGTCTCCCGCAGGCGACTGAGCAGCAGCCGGCGGTTCGGGAGGTCCGTCAGTGGATCGTAGAATGCCAAGCGCCGGACCTGCTGCTCCTGCCGCTTGCGCTCACTGAGGTCCAGGATCGAACCTGTGAACCGGACAGGCTCCCCCCGGTCGTCGCGGGTAATGGTGCCGCGCACCAGTACCGGCAGGTAGTCGCCCGATGCGTGGGCGAGGTGCAGTTCAGCCTCCACGCTGGTCGTATCACTGCCCAGAGCCGCGTTCAGAATCGTCTCGAACCCTGGCCGGTCGTCGGGATGGATCCAAGCGAGCCAGAAGCCGTCCAGTTCCTCTGCCGTCGGCCGAAGTCCCAGCATCTGGCGCCACCGCTGTGACAGGAAACAGGTACCGCCGGCGATGTCCCAGTCCCACCAGCCGTCGTTGGTTCCCTTCAGGACCAGGGCCAACCTCTGCTCGGACTGCTGCACGCGCTCCATCTGCTCGTGGACGGCTCCGCGCGCGGCCATTGCATCGATATGCGCGGCCAGTTTCTGACTGATGAGTGTGACGACTTCTTGGGCCTCTGCGCTCAACGGTTCGGACATGCCGGCCATGTCCACGGTGTTGGCCGCCAGTATCACCGCCTCGATCTCGTCGGTCTGTCCGAAGCACGGACAGACGATGGGGTCAACCAGTTGCGCCCCCGAGAGCCTGTCGAGCCAGAACGGATCAAGCGGAATGGCGCGGCGGACGCCCGCCTGCCGCAGTTCACCGGCGAGAACTGCCCCGGCTTCCTCCCATGGCAATGCGTGCTGCAGCGGACCGCATACAGCGAACTGCACAGTGTCGTCATCGAAGACCCAGACCGCGGCCAGAGCGACATCGAGGACATCAACCGTGGCCTCCGCGAAGCGCTGAGCCATCGTGGCGCTGGCATCCACACCGAGCAGTTCGTCGGATACACGATTGAGCCGGGTCAGCTGGTGAACCTGCCGGTCCAAGCGTGCTTTGACCGTGACGATCTCCTGTTGCAGGCGGCTGTAGGCGCCGGGCGCGATGCCCTGCGTGGCCTGCTCACCCACCACTTCGTCACCCCTGTCTGTGAGCGTCTAACTGCCCGGGTCGTCGTCGCGATAGAGCGCGGCTAGTGCAGTCGTGTAGTTGTGGTACTCGTTGCGCCCACCCAGCTGGGCGTATTCCCCGAAGCCGTACATCCCGAACCAGGGCGGCACGCAGCCGTCGCTTGCCAGCGGCTGCTGCATCCGATGAACAAGCTCCTCCTTCATGACGCGGTCGAAGAGCCGCCGCCCACGGGCCAGACAGTCAGCATGGAACACCGCGACCGGTGACTGACCCGGATTGCGGGCAGTGATGGCGGCCATCATGCGGTCCATGTCGGCGAAGATCAGCTCCTCGTCGCGGACCGTCAACCACAGCTCGGTCTGGGGCGACGCCTCGGTGGCGTACACCAGCGCACCTTCCTCGGTGTGGTGGGTCACGACGCGCAGGATGTGCGGATTCCCGTACTCCTGTGCAAGGTCATCAGGCAGAACCTCGGCCAAGGCTCCGATCGGGATCGTGTCCCCTTCGGTGGCATCCGGGGGGAGTTCCAAGCGGCGAAGGAACGCGGGCCAGGCCGGCTCCCCGTCGAGTTCGGCGATGCGGTTGCGCTGCGCCGAGGTCACGACCAGCGGCTCCCCGACTGCCCGGAATCCGTGAGTTGCCTGGGTGTCGACTCGTAGGGTCGGATCCCAGAAGCCCACGGCGAAGGCTGCGTGCTGGTACAAGATGCCGTCGATGGCCTGATGTGTGGCGATCCCCTGCATCTGGTCCGACGACGTCGCACCGAAGATGACGACGTCGGGGCCGAGCACTGACTCGATTCCGGCGATGACCTGATCGTTGGCGATGTCGATCCCGGAGGCCAGCAAGTAGATCATGCGGACCGGTTCGGGGGCGGCCGCCAGCTGCTCTGCGAGTTCGCGGCCCTTCTCAAAGGAGGTGTGCCCGAAGAGGTCGTCGACCTGTGCGACTGTGAATCCCTCGCCACGCAGACCCATCAGCCCGAGGTCATGCAGGGACTCGCCCGGGCCTTGGGGCCCAACAACGCCTGCGCAGGAGGCGGCCAGAACCCGCGCCCCCGCACACGCTGCCATCACCGGCTGCGACAGGGCCACGAGGTCATGTCCGACGCAGGCGTTGATGAGGATGAGATCTGCTTCCGGCTGGACATTGCCGTAGGCGAGTTCGAGTGCCTCGGTCACCGCACGCTCAGCGTTGACGGCCCGTGTGTTGGAGGACGCGAACTCGATCATCTACCGCCCCTAGCCCAAATTGACGCGCTTCCTGCGATCTTGTCATGCCGGGTGGCAGGTTTGCATGTGCGCTGTGCCCACTGCTCGGCCACCGTTCACCAGTTCCGATGGGTGCTCGCATCACGAATGGGCGGTTGTTGGTGCGACACGCCGCGCAGAATGGCACCTTGTGCCCAATCGCGGGCTGCGGGCTCCGAGTCAGCGGGCGCGGACCGGCGTCCTCGCCGACACCGAGCCTGACGTCGCCTGTACGACGTAACGACCCTTCTTGGCGATGCGGATCTTCACCGTGGACACCCCGGCGCTGTTGGTGCGGACGTTGGCCTTCGCGACGACCTTGCCCTTGCGTTTGAGGGTCCATTTGACTGCTGCCGAGGGTGGGAATCCGCGCGCGGTGTAGCGCTTCTTCGCGCCCGCCTTCACCTTCGCGGGCCCGGAGACGGAGGGCACTGCCGCCACGGTGTATCCACAGGAGACCGTGGTCGTGTTCCCGGCGAGGTCACTGCCGGTGAGGGTGGCGCTGAAGGTTCCTGCAGATGCCGTGGGAACCGAGACTGACACAGTGGCACTCGCTGGCCCGGACAGCGCGTCGCTGACGTCCGCGGCGACGGAACCCGGCTGCCCGACGCGCAGCGCGGTTGGCCGGCAGGTCACAAGCGGTGCCGTCGTGTCGATGCCTATGCTCACGGAGTTCTTGGATCCAGCGGCTGCCCCCGTGTTGCCCTCGACATCCGCGCCCTGGCAGGTGATGGTCCGCAGACCCTCACCTGCGAACGAGATCGTGCCCGTGGCCCGGGTAGTGCCCGTGCCATTGACGCCGCCCAGATCAGCTCCGGTGCACGTCAGACCCGTCACCAAGCGGTGGTCGGTGGCGACCACTGGCAGGCTGGCCGAAGCGGTGCGCAGCCAGGTGTTGGGACCACTGTCGATGTCGATCAGCGGCCCCGACGAATCGCAGTTGACTGCGCTGGCCGCCGTCACCGCTGTCTGCGTATCGATCAGCCCGGCGCCCGCCCCATCGACCGGCGCAGCGCCGACCGGTCGGCCTGACGACTTCAGCGCGGCGATCACCTGGGCGGGTGTGAGGCACTGCTCCTTGTCGAGCATCAGTGCTGCCACCGCTGCGGCATGGGGCGCGGCAGCAGACGTGCCATAGAAGCGATGGAAACCGCCCGAGATGTCGCCGAAGAAACTGTTCTGCGTGCCGTCGGTGGCGGCCATGTCGATCGTGGCCGTCTGACACGGCAACAGCCCGGGCGCCGGTGAGGTTCCCACGACGGGGCCCCAGCAGTACGTGGCTGGCCCCCGCGAGGAGAACGTCTCCAGCACGCCGGAGTTGTCAAAGGGGACCGCGGCCACCGTCACGCCGGGGATGGAAGCGTTGTGGCCGAAGATGGTCGGCCCCATGATGTCGCCGCCAGCACTGGTGTTGAACGTGACGCTGACCAGGTCCGAGCGGTGCGAGATCAGTTTGAACCGAGGTGCGCCGCCCTGTTTGCGGACCACGATCCAAGCCCGTGAACCGCCCCCGCTGAACGATGCGAACTCGATGGCCTGCTGGCTGGTCACGTTGTTGGCATCGGCGCACCCGGAGATCGTGTTCGCCGTGACGTTCAGCAGGCACAGGTCGAGGTCCGTGGTGACGCCGAACGCGGGTTCGTTCCACCCCAAGGTGTACGTGAGGCTGCCGGAGTACGTGAAGGGGTAGGTGTTGTTGACCCCACCCGTGGAGTCGAAGTCGTGGCACGCGACTGGGGCAGGGTTGTATCTGCTCACGATCAAAGCGGGGCAGGCTGTCTGGCGGAACGCGGTCGTCTCGTACGAGCCCACACTGTTGCCACCGATGACCTTGTTGCTGTTGGCGGCACTGCTGAAGTAGGTCACCCCCTGGGCGGTGACGTCAGCGACGGCCTTGGCGATCGGTCCGTCTTGGTACATGGGTTCGTTGAAGTAGGTGATGTCGTCGACGATGATGTCCGCCCCTTGGGCGGCCAGATCGCGGATCGACTGGGCGAAGGCCAGGTCGCCGAGGAACGCTGAGGCAAACAGCAGTTTCGCTCCGGGCGCCACGTCGTGGACGATCTGCGCCATCGCTCGGCCCTCGTCACTGCCGTCGCCCGGTCCTTCGACAAGGTTGCCCACAGGTGTGCCGTTGCCGCACGGGTTGCCGCTTCCGGGCAGATCACCGGCGTTCACATCGACGGTTGCTCCATTCGTCACGTCGTAGGTGTCGGACAGGATGCCCACGGTGACATCGCGGCCGGTCACGGAGAACTGGCTGCGCGCCAAGGCCGCCTTCAGTTGGGTAACCCCTTCTGACACGAACGGGCCCGTCGGACACGCCGCGTTGGTCATGGGAGTGAGTACCTCTTGGGCAGACTCCACCAGTGGGCCGAGATCGTCCAGCGATCCCACGTCCTCGGGTGCCATGGTGATGGTGACCGTGCGCAGAGACTGGTCCACGAACCGAACGCGGGCCCCCGCGGCCCGCAGTCTCGCCAGGCTCGCATCGGAGGTGTTGCGCAGGCGCACATTGATGAGCAGGCGTCCGTTGGGTCGGGTGAGGATGCTGCTCGCCGGCGTCAGGGTGTCGTCCGAGGACCTGCCTGCCGACACATCCTGCAGGGCCGGGCTCAGGGGGCCGGACGGGTCATCGGCCGCGATCGCCATGCCGGGTGCCGAGACGAGCAGCGCCCCGACACAGATGGCCGAGACAACGCCAGTCACTACTCGACGTTTCATGGGGACCCCTATCGACAGACGGTCACCGCACCGTACCAATGATCCCGGTGGCTCGGGATGGTCCTTTCAGCCCAACGAGTATCGGAAATGTCGTCGCCGCGACGTAGGGTGTTCGCACACGACCTATTGGGAGGTAGGAATGAAGAAGTCAATGACCGTGGCTGTGGTCGCCGTGATCGGACTGGCCGGCACTGGCGTGGCGCATGCGGCGACTGACCCCTCGGAGGTGGTCATCCCCGAACTCAGCGGTGAGTACCTCGGCCCGCTGAGCAGCGCCGGAAAGGTCCCGGAGATGGACGTCGAGGCCACGCAGGTGTCACGCGCCTTCACCAAGTACCTGACCTACAAGAACGTCGCGAAACTGGCCGCGGGCACTGATGGTGAGGCGCTGAAGAAGGGCACCAAAGTGACGGTCAACGGCTTCCGCTGTAAGGCCACGACCTTCCGGTACGTGAACCCCGGGACTGCGGGCATGTACTCGGTGGTTGACTGGCGCTGTTCCTTCAAGGCTGCCGACACCCCCACGAAGATTGTGGTGCGATACGAGCAGGCCTCGCTCTAGGAGTTAGCGGCTCACGTCCCACACGTGGTGCTCGACGTCGTGCAGAAAGTAGACGGCGAAGGTGCCCACGGTGAAGGTCGAACCGTTGCTGCGCCGGCCCGGGCGGTCCCAGCCATCGTCGGGGACGGCATCGAAGGCGGCTCCTATGGCGGTTGCTGCGGTGGTGAGCTCGGCAAGTACGACGCCGGGGTCCTGGTGGAAGTAGTCCTGGGCCAGCGCGGTCGCGTCCTGATCCCAGTTCGCGAACACCGGATCATCCTGCGCGAGCATGAGATCCAGACGCTGCTGGAACAACTCGCAGACGTCGCGTACATGGCAGGCGTATTCGGTCGCTGACCAGACTGCCGGAGCGGGGCGCAGGCTGGCTGTGGGGGCGGTCAGCGCCTCCTGCCACGCAGGCAAGGTCGCCCGCAGCCGCGTTCCCGTCTGCTCGGCAGGCGCGGGCACGAACCCACATTCGGGGCAGCCCTGCTCGATGACGAAGGTCCAGTCTTTGCTGTCCGGTGCCGGGATCGTGGGTTCGCTCACGCCAATCAGGATGGCACGGGCGTCAGCGTGAGGCGGACGTCCCCGCCGACGCGAGTGACGTCGAGCAGAGTTAGGCGCAGGGCTTGGTTGATGGTGTCCACGCCGATGTCTGCGACCGCGGCTGGCCCCGCACCGAGCACGACCGGTGCCACGTAGGCGATGACTTCATCCACGAGACCGGCGCGCAGGAAGGCGGCGGCCACCGTGGGCCCACCCTCCAGCCACACGTGCCGCCGGCCCGTGGCATAGAGCTCGGCGAGCGCTTCGGCCGGGTCGCGGGTGCGTAGCAGCACGGTCTCACCGTCATGGTTGAAGACCCTGTGCTCCGGATCCAGAGTCCGCAGCCCGATGACGGCTCGTAACGGCTGGTGGGAACGGCCATCGCGCACGGTGAGCAGAGGGTCATCAACGGCGACTGTGCCGGTGCCCACCAGGATGACGTCACACTGTCCACGCAGTCGATGCACGTCCGCGCGGGCTTCTGGCCCAGTGATCCACGCGCTGGTGCCATCCGAGGCTGCGCTGCGGCCGTCGAGGCTGGCGGCGAACTTCCATGTCACCCATGGCCGGGCATGCGTGAGCCCGAACAACCAGGCCCGATTCACCGCCCGCGCTTTGTCCTCCAGCAACCGGCCCGCAACGTCGACCCCCGCCGCCCGTAGTGTCTCGGCCCCCCCGGCGGCCACCGGGTTTGGGTCGGCCAGGGCGAAGACCACGCGGGTCACTCCGGCGTCAATGAGGGCCAACGAACACGGTCCGGTGCGTCCGTGGTGGTTACACGGTTCCAAGGTGACGACCGCTGTGGCGCCCCTTGGGTCGGCGCAATGAGCCAGCGCATCCACTTCCGCGTGCGGGCTGCCCGCTCCGCGGTGATAACCCTGTGCGAGCAGTTCCCCGTCGCGCAGAAGGACACACCCCACCCGCGGATTGGGGCCCAGCGGCACGCCGGGTGTGGTCGCCAGCTCCAGCGCGAGAGCCATCGCTTCGGTTTCGTTCACAGTGTCCCCAATCGTGGCAGGTCGGCTGTCACAGCCGTTCGATGACCACCGCCACGCCGAGCCCCGCCGCTCCACTGACCCCGGCCACCCCGTACCGGCCATCGCGATCCTCCAGCTCATCCAGGCACTGACCGACCATGATCGTGCCGGTCGCGCCGAAGGCATGCCCCATCGCCATGGTCCCGCCGTTGGGGTTCATCCGGTCGGGTCCCGCGTCGAGGTCGCGGCGGAACCGCAGACACAACGCGGAGAAGGCTTCGGCGAACTCGAACACGTCGATGTCGGCTGGTCGCAAGCCCGCTCGGGCGATGGCCTGCTCCATCGCTGTCTGGCCGGCGGTGAGCATCAGTACCGGGTCGCAGGTGGCCACCGCGGAGGCGATGATGCGAGCGCGGCCGTCCTGAGAACCGAGCACCATGAGGGCCGCACCGTCGGCCATCTGCGGTGATGTGCCGACGGTGTGAAAGTGCTCGATCGCCCCGTAGCGCTGCAGTACGATCGCATCCTCGGCGGGCCGGTCGGCGAACACCGGCGGCAGGGTTGCCAGCCGCTCGGGCGTCACTTCGCGGATGAATTCATCGCGGGTGAGTCCGATCGGCACAACGCTGCGGTCGAACCGGCCGTCACGCCAGGCGGCCGCGGCCTTGGTGTGTGTCTCGACGGCGTATGCGTCCAACTCTTCGCGGGAGAAACCCTCGAGGGTGGCATTGAGATCAGCGGCGATTCCCATGTGCACGCTATAGGGCTCGCGCCACAGCGGACCTTCGTCGCTGAAGATGGGCACGTGGCTGACACTCTCGACGCCTCCGGCCACCGCGAGGGTGAGGTCACCGGCGCGGATGCGGGCCGCCGTCGTCGCGACAGCATCGATGCCTGAGGCGCAGAACCGGTTCAGGGTCACCCCCGGTGTCTGCCACCCGCTGCGCAGGTTTGCGGTCCGCGCCACGTTCGCTCCCTGCTCACCCACCTGCGAGGCCACACCCAGGACAAGATCCTCCACGTGACCGGAGTCCAGACCGCGGTCGACCAGCGCCTCTTGCAAGCCGGTGACCATGTCCAGGGGAGTGAGCGGGGACCTGCCGCGCGGGGTGCGGACCCAGTCGATGATGTACACCCCCTCATCGTGGCCAACGGGCGGGCTGAGCGCGATCTGCAACGCCGGGCAGCACCGTTGTCGCCGCAGGAGTCATACGCTGGGGCCGTGATTGGCATTCGTGGGGGATACCAGACCGATTTCGCGCGCAACTGGACCCGGGAAGGACTCGACACCGCCGACATCGTGGCCGAAACGCTCGCGGGCACGTTCGAGGCGGCCGCCGTTGGACCTGAAGAGATCGACGTCATCCATGTCGGGAACGCCTTCGGCCAGTTGTTCACCGGACAAGGTCAGCTGGGTGCGATGCCAGCCACGGTGGAGCCGCGACTGGCCGGCAAACCGGCCTCACGGCACGAGGCGGCGTGCGCTTCCGGTGGCATCGCGATACTCGCGGCCATGGCTGACCTGGAGGCGGGCAGGTATGAAACCGCGCTCGTGCTCGGGGTTGAACTCGAGCGCACGGTACCGGGGGACAATGCCGCCGACTTCATGGGAGCAGCCGCCTGGGTAGGGCGGGACGCGATGGACGCCAAGTACTGCTGGCCCTGGTCCTTCTCCCAACTGGCCGACGAGTATGACCACAGGTACGGCCTCGACGACCGGTACCTGCACGCGATCGGCGAGTTGAATCTGCGTAATGCCCGCAGCAACCCGCTGGCCCAGACCAGGGACTGGACGTACCACCCGCAGAGCCCGCACGTAGAGGGCCGGCTCCACCGCAACGACTGCAGTCAGGTGACCGACGGAGCCGTTGGGCTGGTACTCACGCGGGGCCAGGCGCCGGCGGTGATCCGGGGGTGGGGACACCGCACCGTCGGTTTGGGCCTGGCGGCAAAACTCGCCGAGCGGGAGCCGCTGATCATGCCGCACGTGGCCGCCACCATCGCCGATGCCTTTGCGCGCGCGGACGTGCAACTGGATGACATCGATGCGATCGAGACGCACGACTGTTTCACACCCAGTGAGTACATGGCCATCGACCACTTCGGGATCACGGGGCCTGGACGCAGCTGGGAGGCGATCGAGAACGGCGACCTCGAGATCGGCGGGCGGATTCCGATGAATCCCAGTGGCGGCCTGATCGGAGTGGGTCACCCGGTGGGCGCGACGGGTGTCCGCATGGTTCTGGATGCCTACCGGCAGGTGACCGGCACTGCCGGTGGCTATCAGGTGCCCGGCGCCTCGCAGGTCGCCACGCTGAACATCGGGGGCAGTACCGCCACCTCGGTCAGCTTCGTCGTTACCGGAGACGGGTAGGCTATGCAGAATTGCAGATATTTGAAAGTGTGAAAGGCGGTCACGGCTGTGCCTGTCCCCCTTTATCGCGCGAAAGCGGAGTTCTTCCGAACCCTGGGCCACCCCGTGCGGATCCGCCTGTTGGAGCTGCTGGCGGAATCAGACAAGCCAGTCCACGAGTTGCGTGCGGCAATCGACACTGAGCAGTCGGCCATCTCGCAGCAGTTGGCGGTTCTGCGATTGTCCGGTTTGGTGACCCGTCGGACCGAGGGGGGCGAAGTCGTCTACTCGTTGGCTCTTCCCGCAGTCAAGGAACTCTTGGCCGCCGCCAGGGAGATCCTGCAGACCAAGGCCGCCGACCAGGGCGGCTTGGTTGATGACATCACCCCTGTGCCGTGATAGGCGCTTGGGCGCAGGATCTGCGGCAAGGGGCTATCTGGACGTGGCAGCGTACGAGATCGCTGCTGCCCCAACGAAGTGACTTCAGCGCCATGCGGATTGCACCCGCCCGTGATCTACAGTCCGGTTTGACTGTTGGAGTAGTCGCTTTGCCGCTGGCGCTCGCCTTTGGGATCACCTCCGGCCTCGGCGCGGCGGCGGGACTCGTGACAGCGATCGTGGCAGGGGTCGTGGCGGCCGTGTTCGGGGGAAGCAACGTTCAAGTCTCAGGGCCGACCGGGGCCATGACAGTGGTACTGGTGCCGATCGTCGCAGCCTATGGGGCCAACGGTGTCCTCGTCGTGGGCATCATGGCGGGACTGCTCCTTCTCGTGATGGCCTTCGCTGGTTTGGGGAGGTATATCCGCTTCGTGCCGCTGCCGGTGATCGAGGGATTCACTTTGGGGATCGCGGTCATCATCGCGTTACAGCAGGTCCCGGCTGCCTTGGGCCAAGAGGGCGGTGGCGAGCAGGTCGTACTCAGCGCCATCGATGATCTCTGGGCGTGGTTGTCCGCTCCGCAGTGGCCCCCCTTGCTGTTGACCATGGGGACAGTCGTTGTGATCCTTGGGGCAGCGCGGCTTCGTGTGCGACCGGCTGTGCCAGTGGCTCTCATCGCAGTCGTAGCGGCAACGTTGCTCGTGCAGGTGGCTGACATCCCGGTGGCCGCGATCGGTACCCTTCCGCCGGCGATACCCGCCCCCCACCTGCCTGACTTCAGGTGGTCAGACCTGCGGGTGTTGGCCGCTCCGGCGCTCGCCGTGGCGGCGCTGGCCGCACTGGAGAGCCTGCTTTCAGCAACAGTGGCAGACGCGATGAGTGTGTCAGGACGTCACGACCCCGACCGAGAGCTCTTCGGACAGGGACTGGCCAACATCGCAAGCCCGCTGTTCGGTGGAATCCCGGCAACCGCTGCGATCGCCCGCACGGCCGTCAACGTGCGAACCGGTGCCGTGTCGCGCCTGGCTGCGCTGGTGCACGCGCTGGTGCTGGTGCTGGTGGTGGTGGCCCTGGGGACTGTCGTGGCCCTGATCCCGTTGGCCGTCCTGGCTGGCGTCCTGATAGCGACGGCCGCCCGGATGGTGGAAGTATCGAGTCTGCGAGTCCTGCTGCGCGCAAGCCGAAGCGATGCCATCGTGCTGATCGTGACGTTTGTGGCAACCGTTGCGCTTGATCTGGCCACGGCCGTCATCCTCGGGATCGTCGTCGCCGGCGCCACGGCACTGCGTCAGGTCGCTCGATCCACCTCCCTCACGGAAATGCCGCTGAGCGACGCAGCGGATTCCCACACCGCAAGCGAGCGGGCGCTACTTGACGAGCACATCGTCGCCTATCGCCTGGATGGTCCGCTGTTCTTCGGGGGCGCCCACAGTGCCCTGATGGAGTTGGCCGAAATCACAGACACTCGCGTGGTGATCCTGCGCATGTCGCACATGAGCACGTTGGATGCCACGGGGGCGGCGGTGCTCAGTGACACGATTCGCGGCCTCGAGGCCAGGGGAACGACGGTTCTGGTGTCAGGATTGCCGCAGCGATTCCTGCCACAGCTGGAGGCCACAGGCATCATTGACGATCTCCGAACCAACAACCACCTCTTCGATTCGACCCCCGCCGCCATCGCCCACGCGCGTCGACACGTTCGCCGCGACAACCACCACCATGGTCAGCGGGCGGTTGGGGACCTACCCTGAGCCACATGGACATCGAGATCGTCGGCCGCCTGCTCAGCACTCTTCCCGAGGACGACGACCACCCGTATCGCACTGGTCCGTGGCACCCGCAGAACACCGAGTGGCGGGCGACGGACATGGTGGTCGAGGGTGACATCCCCGAGGACCTCGACGGGGTGTACCTGCGGAACACTGAGAACCCGCTGCATCCGGCGATGAAGCGTTACCACCCGTTTGACGGGGACGGCATGTTGCATGCGATCGGCTTCCGCGACGGGCAAGCGTTTTACAGCAACAAGTTCGTCCGCACCGACGCCATGCTGGCTGAGCAGCAGGCCGGCGGGCCGTTGTGGGCCGGTTTGGCCGAGCGCCCCGGACGTCGGGGCTGGGGTGCCCGGCACCAGCTCAAGGACGCCTCCAGCACCGACGTTGTGGTGCACAACGGCTTCGCGCTGTCGACCCATTTCGAGTGTGGCGAGGGCTACCGGATGGACCCGGTGACACTGGACCCGCACGGCAAGGCCCCGTGGGTGCCCGAGCGGGGCACCAGCGCTCACCCGAAACTGGACGAGCACACCGGCGAGCTGATGTTCTTCAACTACTCCGTGGAGGAGCCTTTCCTGAACTACGGGGTGGTCGACGAGACCGACACACTCGTGCACTACGTGCCGGTGGAACTGCCCGGGCCGCGGATCCCGCACGACATGGCCTTCACCGAGAACTACGCCATCCTCAACGACTGCCCGTTGTTCTGGGAGCCCGATCTCATCCCGCGGGGTGTGTACGCGCCGACCTTCCGCCGGGACTTGCCCACGCGGCTTGGCGTCATCGGTCGCCGAGGCGACACCGTGCAGTGGTTCGAGGCCGACCCGACCTACGTGCTGCATTGGGTGAACGCCTACGAGGACGGCGACGAGATCGTGCTCGACGGCTTCTTCCAGGATGACCCCATGCCTGCGGTGGGCCCCGATGCCACGTACTACGAGCGGATCTCGCGGTTCCTGTCGCTGGATGGGATGCAGACCCACCTGCACCGTTGGCGGCTCAATCTGGTCACGGGTGCGGTGAAGGAGGAACGACTGTCGGACACCATCACCGAGTTCGGCATGATCAACGGTCTGCATGGTGGGCGCCGACACCGCTACACCTACGCCGCAACCGGCGTCCCCGGGCAGTTCCAATTCAACGGCCTGGTCAAGCACGATGTGGACGCCGGCACGGAGCAGGCCTACATGCTGCCCGACGGGGTGTACTGCTCGGAGACGGCGATGGCACCCAGGGTCGGTTCGACGGGCGAGGACGACGGTTACCTGGTGACTTTCACCATCGACATGCCCCAGAACCGGTCCCAGGCACCTGGTCTTCGACGCCGCAAATGTCGCGGACGGACCCGTTGCCCGGGTCACGCTGCCCGAGCGGATCAGCAGCGGCACACATTCGACGTGGGCCCCGGGATCGGCCTTGGCTGGATGGCGCGGGTAACCACCCCCCCCCCCCGGGGGGGGGGGGCGGGGGGGGGGGGGGCAGCCCATCGCCGGAGCCTGCTTCAGGCGGCTGCACACTTCCAGTGTGCCACTCAGATGCAATCTCCCGCACCGGTCGACCTCCCTGCAACTAGGGACCGTAAGGAGTAAACAAGCCACGGGCGGCATTCGTCAGGCGAGCCGGTAGACCAGGCTGCGGGGTGCGGTGTTGGTCGCGTCGTAGCTCAGCCGCAGACCGCTGGCGTCGAACTGCTCGAACCACTCCTGCCAGCTGATCTGGACGCCGTCCGTGAACGAGAGGTCCTGGCCGTGTCGCCGCGGCACGACACCACGCGCTTTGGCCCACTCGCGGATCTCAGCATGGTCGACGGTCTCCTCCATGGTGGTCAGGTACCCGCTGTGGTCGGGATGAACCGGGAGGCCGCAATGCCGGGAGTAGCGTGGACATTATGAAGCGTGTGATGTGCGTGGTTGGGGTCCTGCTGATCGGGGTCACCCCGGCGGTCGCGACCGAGCACCCGCGACCGATGGGTCAGTACGCGCTGGGAATCGTGGAGCAGTTGACCACCGAGCCCCGCGTGCAGGGCACTGCCGGGGAGCGAAGAGCCGGTGCCAAGATCCGATCGTGGTTCGACAACTACGGCCTCGACACCCGCGTGCAGAAGTTCGCGTTCACCCGCAAGGGGGTTCGGTACACCTCCCGCAACATCATCGCCACCCTGCCTGGCACGACATCGCGGCGAGTCATCATCGGGGCGCACTACGACAACCGCCCGGAGGGGGCAGGTGCCGACGACAACGCCAGCGGTGTGAGCGTGATGCTCGAGGTGGCCAAGCGGGTTGCGAAGCGAGGTCCGCTGCCCTTCACTGTGACTTTCGTGGCCTTCGGCGCTGAGGAGAATCCCGGCGGGTTGGTGGGGTCCAACAGGTTTGTGCAGCGGATGAGCAAGGCCCAGATCCGCCGGACCCAGGTGATGATCAACTACGACTCGCTCATCGTGGGCGATCACCTCTATGTCCACGCTGGTGCCAATCGCCGGACTGGACCCCGCGACGCCATGCTTGGGGTGGCCGCGAGGCACATGCTTCCGCTGCAGATACAACCTGGCTGGAACCGGGCCTACCCGGCTGGGATCACGCCCAACGGCTTCAGCGACTACACCGCGTTCAACAAGGTGGGCATCCCGATCGTCGCCTTTGAGGCGACCAATTGGGAGATCGGGGAATTTGACGGCTACACCCAGACCGAGGAGCACGGGTCCTACTGGCACACGCCTTCTGACACGCTGCCGACGATTCTCGATCACTACCCACAGCGACCTGGAGCCCACCTGTACGTCTTCACGAAGGGGACGGTCGCGTACCTGGACTCGCTGCGGTGATGTCCGGTGGTCGGGTTCTGATTGGGCAGTAGCCGGCGTTTCGTGTCCGCATCTGGTTGGGAAACCGCCGTTTAGGATGATTCCCAACCAGCGACGCGCCGTGGACAGGACATTTCGGACAGTAGATGAGGCGTGTCTCTCCATATCTGGTTGATCTTGGTGGGGCGCCACCCAGAAGTGGTCGACGAGCGGGCCGAGAAGCCACCCACCGAGGGCAGTCGGGGCTTGCAGGGCCGAGTGCGAGGTTGTTGCGGGTGGAGTCGACAACAACGCCGCACTCGCCGCGCAGCTCGTCCACAGATTGAATCGACGTGACCATCTGAGCTGAGGATCGGCCCAGGATCAATGCTCGGCTTCCTGGTCACCGCCGATCGGCGGGACGGGTCGGTCCTATGGGCAGACCCGCGCGAAGTCTCGTAAGGCGCCAACACGTGGGGTGCGGGTCCCTGTGGACTCCTCGTGGATGGATCAGGCGCGAGCGGTAAGCCACCTGATCCCTCGGTGCCGTTCTCCCACACAGACCGCCTTGCGCATCTACGGAGTCGACTGCGGTGATGAGAATCCGCTACATGTGACGGTGCCCCAAGGGTCAAACCGCGGAACCAGGGTTGTTGTTGCCTGGCACCGCAGTGATGTGACGAGGCAGCGGCGCAGGGTGAAGGGCGTGATCGTGACGACCCCGTGGAAGACGTGGTGTGACCTCGGGGGTGTGCTGGAACTGCCGGCGCTGGTGGCGGTGACGGACCTGCTGCTGCGACAGTGGGCTGCTCACCCGCTCGGAGCTGATCGTCCTACAGTAGGCCTGCCGGGGAGCAGTCAACAGGTGCGCCGGGCTGCCGAATTGGGGAACGATCCCACGACAGCAACTTGGTGCGGGAATCCGATGAATCCGCGTCCACATGATCAACAGGGGTCTCCCACCGGCTGATCTCAATCCCAATGTCTACGAAGACGGCGGGTGGGTCGCGGTCAGCGACTTCGTGTGGTGGAAGTACGTACTGCATCCTCGAGTACGACGGGGAACACCACCTCACCCACGACCAGAAGCATCAGGACGAGATCACCACGTGGCGCGGCCCTGCGCCAAGCGGGCTGGGCGGTCATGGCAATTGACGCCAAGCACTACAAGCGGCTAAGTCTCACACTCGCCGAGATCGAGGACCGATGTTGCGATCACCGGGGCGATGGACGCCGCCGAGCGGTCGTGCCGGCATGATCGCAGTCACCGTCACTGCGGGGTGTCGGCAGCCTTCAAATCCTCCCCGAGTTTCGCCACGCGGGCCGTGAGATCAGCCCCCTGCGGCCCCATCTTCGGCCAGAAGTGCGCGCCGATCAGGACCTGAACGTCATAAGCCAAGTCCGTCGTGAGGTGGAAGTTCGGATCCTCGACTTCCGGGGGCAACGCGATGCCCTTTGCCTTCGCCGCCGCGATGATGCCCGGGAGCGCGGCTTTGCCGAGGTTGCTCAGCGTCTTGTCGCTGGTCTCCCAGTCCACGTGATATGCGGGTGCCGGCGCGGCCTTGGGAACATTCCAGGCGTCCGGGTCGGTGGGGGTCGTGCGGCTGAAGACGTAGTCGAAGGGTTTAGCCGTAGCATCGCGTTGGGTGAATGCCTCGCCGAGGCCCCAGCGCTCGCGCAGGGTGGCGATCATGGAGGTGTGCCGGTGCTCATCGTTGTAGACCGAACCCGGCTCCACCCACGGTGACACCACGATCGCCGGGACTCGGTAGCCAGAGCGGTCGAAGCGGAAGTCGAACTGTCCCGCTGGGGCAGCTGCATCCGGAGCGGGTACCGGACCGGGTGGTACGTGGTCGTAGGTACCGCCAGGCTCGTCCCATCCGATGAACAAGGTGGTGTTCCAGACGTTGGCACCATCAGGTGTGCGCATGTTGCGGTAGGCCGTGAACAGCCGCTGCAGGAACGCCTCGCCGGACAGGATGGACGATGGCGGATCGACCTGCAGTTCCAGGCCCTTGGCCAGTGCCGCACCGGCGGCCGGGTGGTAGTCCCCGTGGCCTAGCAGCAAGTTCGGTTCGATGAGGGCGAAGTCGGGCAGCGTGCCAGCCGCAGCATCTTCCTCGAATTCGCTGAAGGGGACGAAGTGGGTGGCGAACTTGTCGCGCAACCGCGGCCAGTGGATCACGCCGGTCAGTGGGATCTGGCCATCCAGCACGTAGACCTTCCAGGTCTTGCCGTGGGCTTCTAGCCGATCGAACAACGTCTCGGCGGTGTTGTCCTTGATCCAGTGACTGACAGGGGTGTTGGCCGTCCCGCCGGTGGGCAGCGGCGTGCAGGTGCCGGCGGTCCAGAATGAACGGTTCATGAACGTCTGCGACGGGACTTCGCAGAACCAGTGATCGAAGACGCCGAACTCCCGGGCCAGGCCGTTGAGGACGGGCACTTGCTCGGGGGTGTAGCACTGCATGATCTGTGCGTACTCGTCGTAGGTCGGTTGCCGGCCCATCTCCCAGGTGAAGAAGGAGATGTAGTCGGCGACGAAGCCATCCATCGTGGGCGTCGTGCCCGGCGCGGGGGCATTCCACGGCGCAGCCATGGTGTCCGCACCGGCGAACCGGTTGTGTTCGTCCAGCGTGCCGAACAGCTGGGTGTTGGTGTGGTAGTACTCCTCGCCAGAATCTGGGCAGGGCGCATCCATGTCCGTTCCGACGAAGACAGCGACCTTGCCGGAACCGTCCGGCGGTTGATGCTCGGCCCATTCGGGCACGGGGTTGCTCAGGCTCTTGCCCACCACACCGTCGAAGACCTTTCCGTCGCCAGGGCCGTACAGGTGGCCAAGCAGGTTGTCCAGGGAACGGTTCTCGAAGATCACGAGGACTACATGGTCGAGTGCCTGCGCAGGATCAGGGGCGGTCATGGATGCTCCTCGGGGGTGATAGGCCCATCCAAGCAGTGGACACAAGCGTTTGCTTCAGAATGTCCAGATCAACGGGACCAGAAGAATTCCCACGACGCCGAACAGTACGACCAGCGGCAGTCCCAGCCGCCAGTAGTCGCCGAACCGGTAACCCGCCGGTCCCATCACCATCATGTTGGCGGGTGTCGCCACGGGAGTGAGGAATGCGACTGCTGATCCCACCGCCAGGCTCATCAGAACGGGACGCGCCGAGATGTCCAACTGGGCTGCTGCCGAGACCGAGATCGGGATCATGACCAGGGCGGTCGCGGTGTTGCTGATCAACTGCCCGAAGGTGACCGTGATGATGAAAAGACCCAGCAACAGGACCAGTGGCCCGGATTCGCCTACTAGACCCACGATTACGGAGGCCACCTGCTCCCCGGCGCCGGACTCTGTCACAGCGGTGGCCATCGGGATCATGCCTGCCACGAGCAGGACAGTCGTCCACGAGATGCCGCGATACGCCTTCTGCATCGTCAGAACGCGGCCAAGAACCATAGCGCCGGCAGCCAGCATCGCGGCCACGGCAGCGGGGACGATGCCGGAAGCCAGCAGAACCACCATGACCAGCAGGACCACGATGGCCACGCCAGAGCCGGTGCCCAGCGGCACAGCCTGCCGGCGCACCAGATCGGGGGAGTCGACGACCAGTACATCGTGGGACTGCTGCGCGCTGTCGAGCGCCGACCACGGCCCCTCGACCAGCAATGTGTCGCCAGGTTCGATGCGCACCGGGTAGCCGCCCAGATCGGAGCCGTTGCGGGTCATGGCCAGCACAATCAGGGAGCCTTTGATCACCTGACTCGGGCCGATCTTCTCGCCCGCCAGCTCCGAACGCGGCGGAATGAGGACCTCTGCTGCGCCGGACTTCCGGGACATGATCGATCGCTCCACGTCAGCGGCCGTCCGCACCGCCTCGACGGTCAGTCCATGGTCTAGTGCATACCGTGAGATCACATCGACATCGCCGACTGCGGTCAGCCGGTCACCAGCCTCGATGTGGCCCTCGGAGGTTGGTTGGTCCTTCGTCCCCTCGGTCACGGTGATGATGCGCATGCCTTGGTACCCCGATAGGTCCCAGCCGACGCGCAGCCTCCCGATTTCGGCGGACGCGGTGCCCACCCGCAGGTGGACCACGTTGTCCAGTGAATAGGACTCGACCAGCGTTCGTGCCAGCCCGGACAGGTTGGGCGGGGCAGTCTCGGACTGCCGGTCCGGGACCAACCGGTCGCCGAACAGCAGCACGATCGCGATGGTACCGACCACAACAGGAATCCCGACCAGGGCGAACTCCGCGAAACCGAATGCACCCACCCCGGCGTCGGCGGCTGCCTCCGAGATCACCACATTGACCGGACTGCCGGTCAGCAGCAGCAACCCGCCCGCACTGCCAGCAAAGGCCAGCGGCATCAGCAGCCGCGACGGTGGGTAGGAGCGCCGCAGCGCCATGACGACGACCATGGGGAGCAAGGCGGCCACCGAGCCGTTCAGCCCGATCAATGCAGTCAGGCCGGCAGCCAGCAGCATCGTGAGTAGCAGAAGGCGCCGCATGGTCCCCGCGCGAGTGACCAAGGACTGACCTAGCCAGGTGGTGACACCGCTGGCGTCCAAGCCCTCGCTGACGATGAACAATGCAGCGATCAGCAGGACCGCGGGATCGGCGAATCCAGCCAACGCCTGCGGCAGTGTCAATACCCCGGTGCCGTACAGGGTGAGGGCGGCACCAACAGCCACGAGCTCAACGGGGAACCGGTTGCTGATGAACAGCACCACCACCCCGGCCAGGACCAGCAGCGTGATGGTCGAGTCGGTCATCCCAGGCTGGCCGAGATCGCGATGACGATGGACACCACGACGAACAGCCCGAGGATGAGCGGCCACACGAAGCGTAGGTACTTGTCGTACCCGACCTTGGCGATGGCCAAGCCGCCGACCACGACCACGCTGGTCGGCGACCACATCAGCGTCAGGCCATGGCCCATGATCCAGGCCGTTATGGTCGTGGACCGGGACACCTGCGCGAAGTCTGCCAGCGGCGCCAGCAGCGGCATCGCCAGCGCCGCGTGACCGCTACTGCTCGGGATCAGGAAGGCCAGCGGGATGTTGATGATGATCGTCACCACCGCGAAGAGTGCGGCACCCGCTCCGCTGACCAGGCTCTCCATGAAGTTCAGGATGGTCGCCAGCGTCTGGGTGTTGTTCATAATCACCGAGACGCCGCCGGCGAGCAGCACCACGAGTGCCGGACCCATCATGTCTGAGGCGCCAACAGCGATCAGCCGGACGATCTCCTTTTCCTTCATGCGGGCCACCAGCCCGACCAGCAGCGAGGCCACGATGAACAACATCGCCAGTTGCGGGAACCACCAGTCGAGTTGGAACGCGAACGGTTCGGCACTCGTCTCGTGTTCGTAGAGGTACTCCGCGGGCCCCGTGGTACCACCGAACAGGCTGGACCATGGGATGACCGAGTAGATCATCAGAGCAAAGGCGAACACGGTGATGACCAGCACCCACTTCTGCGTACCCGTGAGTTGAGCTTCCACGTTGCCGTGTTCCAGGTCGTCGGCCGCCTGGTCAGTGGCTGTCTCGTCGTCGGGATCGTCCCAGCCGACCAGTGACGCCGAAGGGTCCTTGCGGACCTTGGCGGCGTAGCGCAAGACCCAGCCCACCGACATCGCCGTGATGATGACCCACAGGATGAGTCGCAGCAGGATGCCGTCGCCGATCCCGACCCCCGCCTCGCCAGCCGCGACGCCGATCGAGAAGGGGTTGACGGTCGCTCCCATCACGCCGGCCAGTGCTCCAATGATGATCATTGCTGAGGTGGTCAGGCGGTCATAGCCCAGCGCGGCCATCAGCGGGATGAATAGGGCGTAGAAGCCCAGCGTCTCCACCGAGAAGCCCATGGTGGAGCCGAGCAGGGAGAACAGCACCATCACGGCCGTGATCAACAGCCAGCCCTTGCTGCGCAGCCGGTTGGCCAGCTGCGCGACCGCGACCTCGAGGCTCTTCGTGGCGAAGGACACCGAGATGAAGGCGCCGATCGCCATGATGAACACGATGACCCCGATCTGACCGAACATCCGGCCGACGGTCTCGGTGTCCACGAAATCGGTCTCGAGGTTGAACAGACCGTAGATGCCGTTGATCGGGGAGAGCAGCAGTTGCTGGACGGACTCACCGAAGGTCAGCGGTGATGGCACCTGCTGGTAGGTGCCAGGCAGAGGGGCGCCGTCGGCATCGAGGCTGTACTTGCCGGACGGGATGAAGAGCGCGGCAAACCAGACCAGGAACGTGACGATGGCCAGCGTGGTGACCGCTGACGGGAACTCGAACTTCTTCTTCTGTTTCTCCCGCACCTGCTCAGCCATGATCGTCAACCTACGCGGGATCGCGCACGATTGGGCAGGTCATGCAGTGGCCACCTCCACGGCCGCGTCCGAGCTCGGCCCCCACGATAGTGATCACCTCGACACCTGCCTTGCGCAGTAGCGTGTTGGTGTAGGTGTTGCGGTCATAGGCGTAGACGACGCCGGGTTCGGCGCAGACGAGGTTCGCGCCGCTGTCCCACTGGGTCCGCTCGCGCACGTAGGCGTTGCCACCGGTCTCCACCACCCGCAGCTTTGGAAGGTCCAGGGCGCCTGCGACGGCATCGACGAAGGGCCGGTCCTCCTTGACCAGTTCAAGGCCCGCGGCGTTGTCGGCGGGGTAGTAGGAGAATGCGTCAATGCCGTAGACGATGTCCGGGTACAGCAGGACGAGGTCGCGATCGGCGAACGTGAAGACGGTGTCCAGGTGCATGGCAGCGCGTGACTTCGGCATCGCGGCGACCATGACCCGGTCCACGGCTCCCTGATCAAAGAGGGCCTTGGCGACCTGGCTGATGCCCTGCCGCGATGTTCGTTCACTCATGCCGATGAGCACCGTGCGGTTGCCGATCGGCATCACGTCACCTCCTTCGACCGTGGCCATACCCCAGTCCTGGGTCGGGTCTCCCCACCATTCGGTCACCTTGCCTGCGAACTCGGGGTGGAAGCGGTAGATCGCGGTGGCCAGGATGGTCTCCTCGTGGCGCGCAGGCCAATACAGCGGGTTCAGCGTGACGCCGCCGTAGATCCAGCATGTGGTGTCGCGGGTGAAGATGGTGTTGGGCAGTGGGGGCAGCAGGTATTCGTTCACGCCAGCGGCGTCACGCACCAACTCCATCATCTGACCGCCGCGAGTCTCCGGGAACTCGTAGGTGGACAGGCCGCCAATCAGCGTCTCAGCCAATTCGCGGTCGGGCAGTTCCTCGAGGTAGGAGCGAACCTCGTCGACCAGCCCCACACCGACCTGGTTGGGCACGATCTGGTGGTCCAGGATCCACGCCCTCGCCTGCGGGATGGCGACCGTTTCGGTGAGCATGTTGTGCATCTCCAGCACCTCGATGCCCCGCTGGCGCATCTTCAGGATGAAGTCGAAGTGGTCACGCTTGGCGTTCTCCACCCACAGAACATCGTCGAAGAGAAGATCGTCATTGTTCGACGGGGTGAGCCGCTCGTGGGCTCTGCCCGGTGCACACACCATGACCTTACGTAGCTTGCCAACTTCAGAGTGGACGCCGAATTCCATGGTGTGCCTGCCTTCGCTGATGAGGGCATGGGCCCCTCGTTTTGCCAACAGTAGGATTCCGAGCAGGGCGTTCGCATGTCCTGATCACAAGTTCGCCAGCATTCAGCCGCTGGTGGCGTCCTGTTCACTCAATCCGTCGAAGGGGAAGAACCTCGTGTGGCACCTCGATATCCCCTGCTCGTCCGAGTTGCGTCATATGGCAGAACTGCGTGACACACAGGTCGCATCTGTTTATCTGCCCACCACTCCGGTGAGCCCGCAGGCACGCCAGGATGCGACCGTGTTCAGCAATCTTATTGGCGCCATCGACGAACCTGCCATCGCCGAACTGCTCGGGGACCTTGTGGACGACGAAGCCTTCTGGGACAGCCAAGGACACGGGTTGGGCGTCATCGCGACGCCGCAGCGGATGTGGATCTACCGACTTCCCTCTCAGGTCGACGCAGTCGTGCAGGTTGCCGACCGGGCGAAGATCCTGCCTTTGGTGGGGGCTGCCAGCAAGATTCGTTCCTGCCACGTGCTGGTTCTCTCCGAAGGTGGTGCCCGATTGATCGACGTGTCGCAGGAACTGCCGCCGCAGGAGATCCGCGTGGCCGACATGCCCAAGGACGCGGCCAGCCACGCCGGCAAGGCCAGCATCGGTGACCGATCGCACTCGGGCCGCTTGGTCGGTTCGGAGGGGAAGAAGGTGCACATCCGCAGTTACGCGCGCGCTGTGGACGATGCCCTGCGTCCCCTGCTGCATGGTGACGACCAGCCGCTGGTACTCATCGCTACCGAGCCTGTTGCCTCGATCTTCCGCAGCGTGTGTTCGTACCCGCATCTGGTCGACGTCGGTGTCGAGGCAAACGGCGACAAGATGACAGAGGTGGAGATCGCCGAGGCGGTCGCGCCGGTGTTGCTTGCGGTGCAGCGGCAGCGCGCGACTGAGCTGGCCGACCTTGTGGACCAGCGCCGCGGTCAGCAGCGAGTACTGAGCGACCTGGCCGACGTTGCCCGGGCGGCAACGATGGGTGCAGTGGACACACTGATCGTGGACCGGTTGGCCAACGAGGGTGGCAGCGTCGATGAGGCGGGGAACCTGGTGCTCGAGGACGGCGGGATCAACGTCGTCGATGAGGTCGCACGCCGGGTGCTGACCAATGGTGGCCGGGTGCTGGCCCTCGACGAGGACGACCTGCCTGGTGCGAGCGTCACAGCTGTGCTTCGCTGGACTGTGTGAGTTTCGACGACGACTGGGTGAGTGACGCCGCGCACAGGGAGCAGTCTGCGCGCGACCGGGATCTCGAAGCCAAGCGTGCACGGTGGGCGCAGCAAGACCGGGCCGATCTGCAGGGCCGTGGAGAGGCCGTGAAGCGCGCGGCCAGGGCGCGCCGGACCGAGCGGTGGCGCAAGTCATGGCCGTGGCTGGTGTTCTTCGGGGTGGCTGCGCTTCTCATCGGTGTGTCGCGGCTGCTGGGGTTTTAGCGTCGACTCCGGGTGCGAGCGACCACCCACCAAGAGATCGCCCCAAAGACCGCGAGGCTTGTCGCGAACACCGGCAGGAAGTAGGGCCCAGCGATCGTTGAGAGCATGAAGATCGCCCCAGACACGGGCAGGATCCAGTAGAGCGCCCGCCGCGAACCCCAGATGTTGGGCGGGGGTGCTGGAGCATGGGCGTGCCTGTCGTAGTGGTCGACGTAGAGCACGTGCTCGTCGGTGGGAAGGTAGGGGTTGGGCAGGGCACCGCTGGCGTACGCGCTGGCCCGCTTCGCCGCCGCGGCCAAGTCCCGGAAGGCCGCCTCGTCGCCGCCGGCATCCGGGTGCAGGCGCCGTGCGGCGGCTCGGTAGGCGGCCTTCACGTCGGCCTCGCTGGCTGTGGGCGCAAGGCCCAGCACGGCGAACGGGTCTGGCGCCATGCCCCCACTATGCGCCGACCGGCTGCCCGCGGCCAGAGGGGCGAGCGCGACCTACGGCTTTGTCGACCTCGATCACGACGACCGGAACCAGCGCCAGCCCCGCGGCGATCAACCACTGGCCCCCGGTGAGTGGCACCGTATCCAGGATGACGTTGAGCATCTGCCATTGCACTGCGAACCAGCTCAGCACGATCGGCACGAGCAGCCACAGGTAGTACGGCAGGTACGGGCCGACCCACAACGGGATCAGAGCCCGGCGCACTGCCGCGGCGATCAGCACAGTCGTCAGGCACGTCGTCAAGAACGCGGTCGTCTGCGCCGGCCCGTTCACCCCGTCCGCACCGCGAGCGGGGCGCAAGAGCCTGTTCGTCAACGCGGGCTTCACCCGGCGCATCGAGGCACTGTCCGAGGCTGAGAGCAAACACCTGCTGGAGATCTTCTACGCGCACATCACCAAGCCGGAGCACACGGTACGCATTCAGTGGCAGCCCGGTGACGTGGCCTTCTGGGACAACCGCAGCACGGTCCACTACGCGACGTACGACTATCCGGGGTTCCACTGGGTCATGCAGCGGGTGACTCTGGCCGGGGACGCGCCGGTTGGGGCCGTGCACTGAAGGCGTAGGTTCACCCTTAGCGTGGAATGGGTCTTCGGTTTCCTGGCCGGTGTGGTGATCGCTGCGGTCACCACTCCGGTAGGCGTCTCCGGCGCCGTGTTCCTCCTACCGTTCCAGTTGACGGTTCTCGGGGTCCCCAGCCCCGCGGTCACGCCGACAAACCTGTTGTACAACGTGGTCTCGGTGCCCGGTGGATTGTTGCGCTACTCGCGCACCGGCACCTTGCGGTCTCCTTTGACGGTGTCGATCCTGCTGGGGACCGTGCCCGGGGTCGTGGTGGGAGCCCTCGTGCGGGTCTTCGTGCTGCCTGACGGTGCCGCTTTTCGCTTGCTCGTGGCCGCCCTGTTGCTGCCGTTGGGGGTGTGGTTGCTGTTACGTGGTCAGCCCGCGGGGGATGAGCGGTATGTTTCGCCGGCCCTGGTCAGTGCTTTGGGCCTGGCGGCTGGACTCGTGGGAGGTGTCTACGGCATCGGGGGTGGCGCACTGCTCGCGCCCATCCTGGTGGGACTGGGATGCAGCGCGATCCGAGTCGCGCCCGCAACGCTGGTAGCCACCTTCGTGACCTCCGCTGTGGGAGTCGTGACCTACCTGGTCCTCGGTTGGCTGGGCCACCCGCAAGCCGCACCGATCTGGGGCATCGCGTTGGCGTGCGGACTGGGTGGCCTGATCGGTGGTTACGCCGGGGCGGCCATACAACCTCGCGTCTCCGGTCGACTCCTGCGCAGGTTGCTCGGGGCTGTCAGCGTCGCGCTGGCGATCGCCTACCTGGCGATGTCGCTCGGCTGGTCGTGATGGTCATGCAGCGTGGCTCTTGCAATCGGAGCGTGACATATTGTCGTGCATGCGGGTCGGACTGGCACTGGGCGGCGGTGGACTCACGGGCACGGCCTTCCATGCCGGGGTTCTGACGGCACTCGCCAGCTATTTCGACGCTCGTGAAGCGGACTTGATCGTGGGGACCTCCGCGGGCTCCACGTCGGCGGCGCTGATGCGATCGGGCTTCCCCCCGGGCGATTACGTCGCACGGGTTTGTGGCCAGCGTCTGTCGGCGGAAGGCCGCCGTATCCTGGGCGCGCTGCCACCGTTGGCCGCGCCCAAGGACGCCGGTCCTCGCGTCGCGCGGCCAGCCTCGGTAGAGGTCCTGCGCCACGTCGCGATGCGGCCGTGGCGTTATCCACCCGGTGTATCTGTGTCGGGTCTGCTGCCTGCCGGAACCCGGCCCATGGATGGTGTGAACCTCTTCCGGGCGATCTTCGACGACTGGCCCGCCGATCCCACCTGGATCGTCACGTTGGACCTGGAGGCGGGTCGCCGGGTCGTCTTCGGCCGCGACCTGTTCGCCCCCGTCGCCGACGCGGTTGCAGCCTCCTGCGCGGTGCCGGGCTACTACGAGCCGGTCACCATCGAGGGTCGGCGTTATGTCGACGGCGGCGCCTGGTCGATGGTCAGTCTGGACCTGCTCGCTGATCAGAACCTGGA
Organism: Candidatus Nanopelagicales bacterium; assembly: GCA_037046735.1. Lineage (GTDB taxonomy): Bacteria > Actinomycetota > Actinomycetes > S36-B12 > UBA10799 > JADKAV01. Next base: position 230,665 of record JBAOHC010000004.1, read on the forward strand.
CCTCATCATCTGCTCGGCCCCCATGTCCACCGCGGACTGGTTCGCGCGGGATTTCGGCAACGCGTCCAGAGTGCCCTGGCGCGCGCAACTGGACCGGGAACGCCGCAAGATCTCCGACCGGGTCATCATCGTGGCGCCGGACAAGACCATGCGCGCGGTCATGGGCAGTACCGCGATGGACGGCTCTCGCCGTGCGCCCGTCGCAAAGGCCGCACAGGAGTACGCAAGCGTTGTCTTTGAGCGGGCGGGGCTCTAGGACTCTGCGCCCTCACGACAGTGCAGCGGATTCTCGCGGCCGAGGCGAGTACCTGCCAGACACGTGGTAGTTCAGTTCTGGCATGGCGTGCTGCCAGCGCTGCGCACCCACCTCGGCCAGTAGGTCGGGAAGCATCTGGGCGGTAGCCAGCGCGTCCCCCAATGCGGTGTGGGCTCCGACGACGTCCACGCCTGCCCACTGGCACACGGTGGCGAGTCTGTGGTTGGGCAACTGGAGGTTCTGCTGGGCAAGAGGCAAGGTGTCCAGAGCCGGCAGCCGGGGTACGCGGATCCGGCTGCGATGGAACTCGGCGCTCAGGAACGCCTCCTCAAAGCGGGCGTTGTGTGCCACCACGATCACACCGTCGAGCCAGGCCAGGATCGACCGGGCGATCTCCGGGAAGGTGGGAGCGTCGTGCAGCATGGCCGTGCGGATCCCGTGCACTGAAGTCGGTCCTGGCGCCGCAAGGGATTCACCAGAGTCTCGAAGACCCCCAACTCCCTGCCGAAGGCATCGCTGCGCACGATCGCGATCTCCACGATCCGATCCGTGCCGCGGGCGTCGAACCCCGTCGTCTCCAGATCGATGACCGCGAACCCGCGATGTAGGTGAGAATGTGCGCCGGTGGGCGTCGGAAATGTGAACATGTGCCCCGCTCCTGTCTGTCGGAGCCGACCGTAGATGGGGGTTGTGACAAGAAATCGGGGCAGAGTGTCCACATGGTGAAAACCCTGCTCGTAGCAACGAATCTGGGGATCCTGGCCATCTACGTTGTGGGCTCGGGTCTGTGGGTCTCCAGCGGTGGCGGCTACTACCGTTCGCTGGAACAACCGAGTTGGCAGCCGCCTGATGTGGTGTTCGGCATCGCCTGGCCGTACAACTTCGCGATGCTCGGCATCGTCGGCACGCTGGTGGTACTCAATTCGGGGGGTGGTGCCCGCGCAGTGTGGCTCGGTTGTTTCGCGGCCAGCGTGGTGGCGGCGTTGGCCTGGGCGAACCTCTTCTACATCCAGCAGAACCCGGCCGCCTCGGCGATCGCGTTGACTATTGCGGCAGCGCTGACCATACCCATGGTGGTTGTGGCGTTCAGGTACAACGTGTGGGCGGGGGTGGCCATGCTTCCCTACCTGGCATGGCTGTGTGTCGCCACGTCGCTGGCATATGGTTACGCCGCGCTCAACCCGAGTTGAGCTGGTGATACCTGCTGGCTACCGACGCTGCTGTCCGAGCGGTGAAGATCGCCGCCGGGATGGGTCCTAGGACCAAGGTCGTCTACCGGTGAGGCATCGTGCGCGGCCATAGTGAGATCAACCCCAAGGAGGAACCATGCTCGTCAAGCCCATAATCGCCGCATCAACGGGACTACTCATCGCCCTACCGCTGGCACCGGCGCTGGCCAAGGACGCCGGTGCCGAGGTCCGTACCACCGGCCAGTGCAGCGGCTCAGCGACCTGGAAACTGAAGGTCAAGGATGACGACGGCGGCGTCGAGGTCGAGTTCGAGGTGGATTCGAATGTCGTCGGACAGGCGTGGGACTACACCCTCTCCGGGCCTGGTGGGCAGGTGGCAAGCGGCACCCGTACGACCTCGGCCCCCAGCGGGTCCTTCAGCGTCGAGGTGCGCACCTCTGGTGCGGTGACGGACACCTTCACCGGCGTAGCTACGTTCAACGGTCAAACCTGCGACACCGGCGTGAGCCCCAACCCCAACCCGAGCCCCACCGACGACGACCCCAGCGGTGACGACGACGGCACCGACGACAAGGGTGGCCGCAATGATGACAACCGGGGCCGCGGAGAACGGGTCGAAGGCACCTGTTCGGACGACTCCGTGGCGGCTGTGCTGCGTGTGAAGCCGAAGTGGGCGGTGCTGCGAGTCGACACCGACAGTCGTGGTGAGAAGTGGGCCTATGAGATCCGGCGTGGTGGCGATGTCGTGAAGCAGGGCACCGCACGGACCAAGGGCGGCAAGTCCATGTTCAAGGTCAAGGCCAAGAGCCGCAGCGCCGGAAAGTTCACGGCCACCGCGCAGAAGGTTGGCAGCGACGACTCCTGTGAGATCACTAGCTGATCAAGGGTAGGTGCCACAATCGAGGGCGTGCCGGGCGGCGGAGTGCGTAAGGAGGTCTTGGCCTTCGCCGTCCCCGGCTTTGTCCTGTTGGGTCTGCTCGCTGCTCTGAGTTTCTGGGTTGCCCGTAACGTCGCCAGTCAGGAGTCGGTGCGCGACGCGGTCATCTACGCTCAACAGGCCGAGGCCATGACCATCCGTCCGCACCTGCAGGCGGGTCTGGCTTCCGGTGACCCGCAGGCTGTGGCGGCTCTCGACCGGGTCGTGCGGCAGCGGCTGCTCAAGGACCCGACCGTCACGGTGCGCCTGTGGGCATCCGACGGGACGATCGTGTACTCGGACAAGCCGGAGCTGATCGGGCAGAAGTTCGACCTCGGCGCGGAGGAGCTTGAGGTGCTTCGGGACGGTGGCACGGATGCCGAAGTCAGCGATCTGACCAAACCGGAGAATCGCTTCGAGACTGCCTACGGCGAGCTCGTGGAGGTCTATCTGCCGACCCAGGGTCCGGACGGTACCTATCTGCTGGAGGTCTATCAGCGACAGGCCTTCTTGGAGGCCCAGACGGCCACGATGGTGCGGGCACTGGCGCCGACCATCGTCGGAGCGCTGGCTGTACTCGCCGGGATCTTGTTGCTCCTCGCGTGGCGCATGGCCAGGCGCCTGGATCGCGACCGGCAACAGCGCGAGGATCTGCTGCTGTACGCGGTGAATGCCAGCGAGGCGGAGCGTCGGCGGATCGCGGCGGACCTCCACGACGGCGTGGTCCAGGACTTGGCGGGTGTCTCCTTCGGCCTCACCGCGCTGGCCCACAGTCATCCCGACGTCGAGACGCAACTGGCGACGGCCGCTGATCGCACCCGCAAGGCTGTGGGTTCACTGCGCACTTTGTTGGTGGACATCTATCCGCCCAATCTGCGGAACGCCGGCCTCACCGCCGCGATCGAGGATCTCGCGAACGGTCTGGCTGCGCAGACACGTCTGGATCTGCAGCCGGGCCTGGACCTCGACGACACCAGTCAGCAGGCGTTCTACCGGATCGCACGCGAGGCCACCCACAACATCGCCAAGCACGCGCAGGCGTCCCAGGTGGATATCACCCTGCGCAGGTCCGGACCGGTGGTGGCACTCGAGGTGAGCGACGATGGCCACGGTTTTGTCCCCGGCGAGGCGGCTGGCGGCCATGTCGGACTGGCTCTGATGAATGATCTGGCTGCCCAGGTCGGCGGCGAGCTCACGGTCACGTCAGCGCCGGGGCAGGGGACCCACGTGTCGTTCAGAATGGAGTGCCCATGATCACCGTCGTGGTGGCCGATGACCACGCCGTCGTCCGCGAGGGGCTGTCCGCGCTGGTGTCCAGTGAGGATGACCTGGAGGTGGTGGCCACCGTCGATTCCGGCGAAGCGGCTGTGCAAGCCGTGCTGACTCAATGCCCTGATGTCGTCCTGATGGACCTCGCGATGCCCGGAATGGGCGGGGTTGCGGCTACGGCAGAGATCATGGCGAACTGCGAGGTCAGTGTGGTGGTGCTCACCACCTTCGCGGAGTCGCAGCGGGTACTCGCCGCGCTGGACGCCGGCGCCGTGGGCTACATGCTCAAGGATTCTTCGGGGGCAGACCTCATCGCCGGGATCCGCTCGGCTGCTGCTGGGGGATCACCGCTGGACCCAAGGGTCGCGCGTACTCTTGTTGAGGCTCGGCATTCTCCAAGGTCACAGCAGGCCCGTCTGACCGACAAGCAGAAAGAGGTGCTCGACTTGGTCGCCCGAGGGATGTCGAATCGGTTGATCGCCCGTCAGCTCGGCATCAGCGAGAAGACCGTCAAGTCGCATCTCACAACGATCTACTCGGCCATCGGCGTCACCGACCGCGTGCAAGCGGCGCTGTGGGCCACGCAGGGACGGGCCCCCGATGCTTGAGGCGATCCTGCTCAGTTTTGGGATCATCTTCGTGGCTGAACTGGGCGACAAGTCCCAGTTGACAGCGATGACATTCGCCGCGCGGTACGGCTTCTGGCCGGTGGTCACCGGGATCGCGGGGGCGACGGCGGCGCTGATGTTCATTTCCGTGAACCTGGGCCGGATCCTGGGCGACGTGCTGCCGCGCGGATGGATCTCGCTGCTGGCGGGCGTGGCATTCATCGGCTTCGCCTTGTGGACTCTGCGCGGTGACGACGACGATGAGGACGCCGAAGAACTGGATGAGCCGAAGGGGCACATGGGGATCGCCCTGGCCGTCGGTGGTGCCTTCTTTCTGGCTGAGGTCGGCGACAAGACGATGCTGGCCACCTTCACCCTGGCCACCGGCAACGACTGGTTCGGCACGTGGGTGGGCGCGACGTTGGGGATGGTGAGCGCCGACGTGCTGGCCATTGCGCTGGGCGCGTGGCTGGGGCGGACCTTGCCGACCAACTACATCAAGTACGGGGCGGCGACGTTGTTCTTCCTGTTCGGTGCGCTGCTGCTGTGGGAGGGTGTGCGCGCGTTCTGAGTCGTCCATAGCTGGCGTCACCCGCCAGGGTTTCGGTCTGGCGCCCATCGGTTCGGCGTGTCGAGGGCGGATGTGACCAACGGTTGTGCCGGGGGCAGCGGGTCCAATGCGGTTGGCAGCTATTGGGCAGAAGGTGCGATTTCCCACGGCGTGTCCGAGCAACAACTGCCGATTGCTCTACGCATAAGCGCGGACGAACGGCTGCGGTCCAGGCTAGGCCCCCTGCGACACCCCGCCCGCCTGACACCGCCGTGCCCCCGCCCAGCAATAGGCTGACTGGCGTGCGCAAACTCCTCATGACGGGCGCTGCCGCAATCCTGCTGGCCGCCTGCTCCTCCGGGTCCAATTCCGCCGACACCTCGCCGTCGCCCACGCAACCGGCGACCGTCCCCACCATCAGCCAGTTGAAGATGAAGTCGGATGTCCACTGCCAGAGCGGCCAAGTGCCGGTCGAGGTGAAGTGGGAGACGACCGATGCCGCATCAGCGGCCATCATGGTTGACGGCACGGAGGTCTCCAAGGATCTGGAGCCGAACGGGTCGGCGACCATTGACCTCGAGTGCAAGGACGCGACGCACGAGGTGATGCTCATGGCAACCGGCGCCGACGGGCAGAGCGCGAGCGAGGTCCACAAGCTCAAGACCGTGAAGGCCCAGCCGGTCTCCCTGCCCGTGATCGACAATTTCACGGTCACGACTGGTGCGTGTTCGGGTTCAACGCTGCAGGCCACGGCCACATACTCCACGACTGGTGCGACGACCGTGGCCTTCGAGGTGGACGGGCAGGCCCCGGGTGCCCAGGCCGGTCTGGACACCTCCGGCACCGCGAACGTGCCCGATGTCCCCTGCGATGGCAAGAGCCACCAGATCACGCTCGTCGCGTCCAATGCCGCGAATCAGAACGTGCAGGCAACTCAGACCGTGAAGGGGGCCGCCACCCCCGTGATCACCGACTTCTCAGTGGCCAGCCAGGTTCATTGCACGGGTAGCGACGTTGCGGTCAAGGTGACGTGGGCAAGTACGGGAGCGACCTCAGCGGAGGTCACCTTGGACGGCGGGGTAGCCGCCAAGGGGCAGCCGGCGACAGGTTCAACCGAGGTGAGCGTGCCCTGTTCGCAGGGCTCACAGAAGATCGGACTCGTGGTGACGGCCTCAGACGGTAAGCAGGCATCGGTCGTACACACCATCCAGACGATCCCAGGTGGCGGCGGATCCAAGCCGGTCATCAACTCCTTCGAGCTCACCTCACCGCGCTGCGACGGCGACACCACGGTCACGAAGGCCACCTACTCCACCAGTGACACCACCTCCGTCGCCTTCTTGGTGGATGGGGAGGACCCAGGTATGCAGGCGGGACTGCCGACCTCCGGGAAAGCGAACGTCCCCGATGTCCCCTGCGATGGCAAGAACCACCAGGTGACATTGGTGGCCACCAACTCGGCCGGTAAGAGCGTTCAGCAGAGCCAGACGGTGGGCGGCCTGCTCTAGACCAGGGGGTGGGTGGGCCGGGTCAGCACCGGCCCACCCACACCGCGTGCACATGGCCGCCGCTGGCAGAGTGAGGGTCGTGGCCGCCTTTCCACCTCCCAAGCACGCGCTGTACGTCGGTGTGAAGCTCACGGTGGTCCTGCTCATCCCCTTGTTGGCAGTGTCCTACGTGATCGGTGGCAGGGCGCTCATTCCAGCCGTGATGGGTTTCCTGTCCGCGGCCGTCGTGCCCTATTGCACCCGCTGGCAGGCGGTCTGGTTCGTCCTCGGCCTAGCAGTGATCGGTGGGGTGTCGACTCTGGCTGCGCGCACCTGGTGGGCGGTTCCGGTCGTCATGATCGCCTGCCTGATCGCTGGAATGGCAAGTCGGCTATCGGCTGGGGTGTACGGGGTGGCGCCCATCGTGGCCGCGATCCTGACCTTGGACCCGCCGAAGAACCCGGCATGGGTGGTGGTGCTGGTGATGATCGCTGTGGGCGCTTACGTGACGATCGTGATCACCATCCTCAAGCTGCATGTCGCCCCCACCCCGATCTCGTGGGAGGTGGCGGTACGCCACGGCACCGTGCAGGCGCTGGCCTGTGGTGCGGCCACCGGCGTGGCTCTGTTCTTCGACTGGCCCAAGGCCTACTGGCTGGTGATGACCATGGCCATTGTGCTGCGGCCGTACATGGTGGACTCGCTCAAACGCAACCGCCAGCGTGTCATCGGAACGCTCGCGGGTGCCGTGATCGCAGGCTTACTCTCCCCCCTGCCCAGGTGGTCACAGCTGCTGCTGGCGGCGGTCTGCCTGACGCTGATGTTCGCCTACCTCATCGTGAAGGATTACGTCCTGCAGGTGGCCTTCATGACCCCGATGGTGTTGTTCCTGGTCAGTTCGGGAACGGTCACCGACACCCTGAACCTGGATGGTCTGCGAGTCCTCTACACCGTCACCGGGTGTCTCATCGCCGGGATGTTGGCCCTGTTGCTGGCCAAGCAGGACCAGGCGACCTGATGTTGATCCTGCTGCCACCGTCGGAGGGCAAGACCGCGGCTCGGCGGGGCAAGCCCCTGGACCTGGCCACGTTGAGTCACTCCGCCTTGACTGACCAGCGCGAACAGGTGCTCAGGGCGCTGGTGACGCTATGCCGCAAGGACGTGCCGGGGGCGATGACGGCGCTGGACCTCGGGCCGACGCAGTTCGACCTGATCGTGCAGAACAGCGAGCTTCCGCAGGCGCCCACCGCCCCGGCCAGTGCGGTCTACACCGGTGTCCTGTACGCCGCCCTCGATCACGCCAGCCTGGGTGGAGTCGAGTTGCGCAGGGCGAACCGGCGGCTTCAGATCGTGTCCGCGTTGTTCGGCCTGGTGCGCCCGAATGACCGGATTCCCGCTTATCGGCTCTCGGGCTCGTCTCGGCTGCCCGCGCTGGGCGCGCTGCCCACCTTCTGGCGATCGGCGATATCCAGGGAGGTGGGGCGGTCCTCCGGACTGGTGGTCGACATGCTCTCCAGCCCCTACGCGGCATTCGTGAACCTGCCCCCCGGCGCCCTCACCGTGAAGGTCTGGCAGATGGGCCCGACGGGCCAGCGCACCGCGGCCAGCCACTTCAACAAGGCGACCAAGGGGCACCTGGCCCGCACCCTGGCCACCTGCGCGGACGAGGTGCGCCGCCCGGCCGATGTTGCCGACGTGGCCCGGGAGGCGGGCTTCGAGGTGACCCTGGACGGGCAGCGGCTGGACGTGATGCGCACGGCCTGATCGGGTCGGGCTACTCGGCGGGGACGTACCCCTGGCCACCCAGGCGTTGAATCAGTGTGGCCAGGCTGGCGCGCAGTATGTCCGCCTCGGGCAGTCCTGCCAGGGCCTGTTCGGCGTGATCTCTGCGGGTGGCGTGACTGAACGCCTGCTGTCCGAGCGCCGTGACGGTGATGAGGAACCGGCGCCGGTCGTGCGGATCCCGTTCGCGGGTCACCATGCCCATCCGCTCAAGCTTGTCCACCGTCTGACTGATCGTCTGCTCTTCGACGCGGGTGGCGGCTGCCAGCTCCTTCTGAGAATGGGGCATCGACTGCACCAGCGCCAGTACCCCGAAGGTTGCGTGGGTCAGACCCAGCGGCCGCATCTCAGCTGCGATGTCGTGCTCCACCAGGCGACTGGCCGTGATCAGCAGCCGGCTCAACGCCCACGTTTCCACCGGGGCGTCGGGGCTGGTCATGGCCTCACCGTAACGCGGATTTACTCAGGTTGCTGACTATCAGTATGTGAAGTAATCTCAAGATCGTGATGTCATTTCCGACGGTAAGTCCGATATGCGCGGTGCGCATCCGGAGGTTGCCATGAACCTCGCGCTCACCGAGATGCGCCGGTCCAAGTTGCGGTTCGGCCTGCTCACAGGCGCAGTCTCCCTGCTGGTCTTCTTGGTCGTTCTGCTGGCGACGCTGTCCAATGCCCTGGTCAGTTCGATCACGGGCGCGCTCGACGGCCTCGACGCCAATGTGCTCGTGTACTCCGATGTCGCGCGCGACAACCTGCAGGCCTCCCGGCTTGAGCCGACGGTGGTCGACCAGGTCGCGGCTGTGTCGGGGGTGCAGGCTGCGGGTCCGATCTCCACCTTGACCACGTCGGCCGCCCTCAAGGACGGTACCGAGGACCTGCAAGTCTTCGGCTTCCAGCCAGGCAAGCCCGGAGCGCCCACCGGCCTGAGCGAGGGCCGCTTGCCGGAAAGCGCCGGGGAGGTCGCCATGGACGGCGGGGGGTACGCCGTGGGTGACACCCTCGAACTCACCGGTGCGGATACCACCGCCACGGTGGTGGGTCTTCTGCGCGGGGCCCAGTTCAACGCCAGTCCGACGGCTTACGTCACCGATGAGCTCTTCGGGCAGATCGTCAAGACCATCAATCCGAATGTGCCCTTCGTGCCGGTGAACGCGGTGGCTGTGCAGACCGACGACCCGCAAGCAGTCGCCGCCGCGATCTCCGACGAGGTGGCCGGCACCAAGGCCTACGAGAAGAGCGAGGCCGTGAGCCTCATTCCCGGTGTCGGCTCGATCAGCCAGACTTTCGGCATCCTGGTCGGTCTGACCTTCATCATCGGCATCGTGGTGATCGGGTTCTTCTTCCTGATCCTCACCGTGCAGAAGATGAAGTCCTTCACCTTGTTGCGTGCGATCGGTGCCAGCTCCGGCAAGCTCGCCGGGGTCGTGGCACAGCAGATCGCGATCGTCGTGCTGCTGGCCTCAGCGATCGCCGTGGCCCTCACCTTGCTGGCGGTCCGGGGACTGAACTCGGGGATCCCGGTGTCCCTGTCGCCGGCGCTGGTGCTGGGCGTGGTGGCCGCCGTGCTCGTGTTCTCGCTGCTTGCCGGGCTGCTCAGCATCCGGCGGATCACCAAGATCGACCCCTTCACTGCGGCAGGTGCCCGATGATGCTTTCGCTCAATGAGATCCGGCGCGGCAAAGGCCGGTTCGCCTCGATCATCGGCGCTCTGTCGCTGATCGTGTTCCTGGTGCTGACTCTGGGCGCACTGTCCGATGGACTGTTCTTCGGAGCGACCGGGGCAGTGCGAAGCACCAACGCGACGGCTTATGCCTTCAGCCCGGACGCCAAGGGATCCCTGGTGCGCTCGAGCATGACGCCTGCCGAGGTCAAAGAGGTCGAGGAAGCCCCGGGTGTGGCCAAGGCCTCTGGCGTGGGTGTTCTGCTGACCAGCGGCAAGGGGACCGCCGACGAATACGACTTGGCCGTCTTCGGTATCGACCCGACCGGCGCCGGCGTGCCCACCACGCTGGCCGACGGGCGCCTACCCAATCCGGGTGAGAACGGGGTCGCCGCCGTGGACCAGTCCCTGGGGGTGGACATCGGGGAGACACTGACCGTGGGTACCACGTCTGTCGAGGTCGTCGGGATCACCCGCGACTCGGCCTACCAACTGCAGCCGACGGTGTGGACGACGATCGATACCTGGCGCACGATGCGCAACGAGGTGCGACCTGAGTTCACCGGGGTCACTGACGACGTCAACGCCGTGGCCATCGAGACCGAAACCGGAGTGACCGCGGAGCAGATCGCCAGCGAGACACCGGATCTGACGGTGCTGAGCGCCGATGCCACAGGGCTGGCGATCCCAGGGGTAGAGCAGCAGAAGTCGACGTTGAACTCGATCATCTACACCACGCTGGCGGTCGCTGGCCTAGTCGTTGCGCTCTTCTTCGCGTTGATCGTGCTGGAGAAGCGGGAGTTGTTCGCAGCTCTCAAGGCACTGGGAACCCCTACGCGCAAATTGGGTGCCGGGGTCGTGGTGCAAGCGTTGATCGCCTCCGCGATCGGCGTCGTGATCGGCGCGCTCGCCTCCCGTGTTCTGGGCGCTGTCGTGCCCGAGGAAGTGCCCACCCTTTTCCGAACCGAAACCCTTGTGACCATCGCCATCTTCACCCTGGTGGCCGGTGTGGTGGGAGCTGCGTTCTCCCTGCGCCGGATCGCCCGGATCGACCCTGCAACCGCCATCGGAGGAACCCTGTGAACGACGATTTTGTGCCGGCCCACCCGCAGGATCCGGGTCTGGACCCGAGCGCCGACGCCGCGAGCCATGCTGACGCGATCCTGCATGTCGATGCCGTGAGCAAGATTTACAGTTCCGGCGATACCGAGGTCCGGGCTGTCGACACGGCCACGATGGCCGTGGATCAGGGTGAGTTCGTGGCGCTGCTCGGGCCGTCCGGTTCGGGTAAGACGACCTTGATCTCGATGATCGGGGGGCTGCTGGCTCCTACGTCGGGATCGATCAATCTTGCCGGGACGGACGTCGCCACCTTGAGCACTCGCGAGCTGACGAAGTTCCGGGCGGAGCGGGTGGGTTTTGTGTTCCAGAGCGCGAACCTCGTGCCCTTCCTCAACGCCCGCGAGAACCTGCTGTACGTGTCAACGCTGCAGAAGCGGATCTCGCGCAAGGAAGCCCACGCCCGCGCCGACCAGCTCCTTGAGGAACTCGGGCTCGCCGCCCGCGCGAAGAACGTCCCGGAGCAGTTGTCCGGGGGAGAGCGGCAGCGGGTGGCGATCGGCCGTGCGCTGATGAACGATCCTGATCTGATTCTTGTGGACGAGCCGACTGCGGCCTTGGACACTCAACTCGGCCGGCAGGTCGTGCAGTTGCTCGCCCGCGAGATCAAGCAGCGCGGGAAGACCGGCATCATGGTCACCCACGATCTGCGCATGGTCGAGTACACCGACCGGGTGTTTGAGATTCTGGACGGCAAACTGACCCATGTGGAGCAGCCGACGGCACTGGCCCACTGACGACGGCTCAGACCTGCTTGCCGTCGCGGATCTTGGCGGCCACCGGATCGGGGACGACGGCGTCGGGGTCACGCATGCCGCCCATGGCGTCGCGCACACTGACCAAGGACGCGTACAGCGGGGGACACGTGGGACAGCCTGCCAGATGGCGTTCGACCGCAGCAGCCGTTCCTGCCGGAAGCTCACCGTCGAGGTAGGCGCTGACGTGCTGACGTGCATCCCAGCACCGCAGGGGCACCCCAGAGGTGGCAACCCGGCGTTCGTGGCCTTGCGCCATGGCCGACACCATCATCATCCGGCCGCGGCGAAGACGTTGTTTTGTCGCCGGCAGGCCGAGGTCCATGACCTCGGCGATCTCGCGGGCGGTCCAACCCTGCGCATCGTGCAGGACGACGACGCTGCGGTAGGCGTAAGGCAGCCGAACCAGGGCATCACGGACCTCCTCGGTGGTCTCCGCCCGGGCCACGACGATGTCGGCGTCGACGGTGTAGTCGTCGTCATGCCAGCGCTGCTCCACCTCCACGGCGATGTCCTCACTGGGGTCCTCTCGCTGGCGACGGTAGTAATCGATGGTCGTGTTGTGGGCGATGCGGAATAGCCATGACCGCAGAGCACCGGCATCCTGCAGGCTTTCTGCCTTCTCCAAGGCCCGGGCGAGGGTCTCCTGGACGATGTCGTCGGCGGTGGCGGTGTCGCGGGTGATGGCGCGCACATACCGCCTCAGGGCTGGAATCTGCTCGGGCAACTGATCGCGAACGTCCACGTGGTGAGGCTACCGGTGGCCTTTGGCCCACATGAGCGCGCCGCCCATCCCTCTTGGGTCTGGGCGGCGCATCACGTTCGGGCAGCTACTTCGCAGCGGGCACCTTGCACGTCGACATTCCGAACACCCGGTAGATCGGGCAGAAGCCCACGGCGGCGGTGACCAGCATGATGGCGCCGACCACGGCGAGGATGATCCCGCCGACGCTACCCAGGCCCACTGCGAAGGCGGCGACGAAGGCGGCCACGGCGATGACGACGCGGATGATGCGGTCGATGTTGGATTCGTTGGTGATCATTTCGTCCTCCTGTATTAGGTCCGTTACACCGTGCAGGACGCAGCAGGACCCAAAAAGGATACAAACGAGTTCTTGGCACAGCGCCTGAGATCAGAAACGGCCAAGCGGGCATTGCCGGGCGCTCAGACGGAGTTGAATGGCTGATATGTACGACGTCGCGGTGATTGGGTCGGGATTCGGGGGCAGCGTCGCGGCCTTGCGCGCAGCGCAGGCAGGCAAGCGGGTGGTCGTCCTGGAACAGGGCAGGCGGTTATCGCCCGCGGACCTGCAAGCGGGGGCGGCCAAGCCGATGGCCCTGTTGTGGGAGCCGGCGCTGGGATTGCGCGGCTACTTCCGGCAGAAGGTGTTGCGCCACGTCATGGTCGTCGGGGGTGTCGGCGTCGGCGGCGGTTCGATCGTCTATGCCGCTGTGTTGCTCAAACCCTCCGAGTTCAGTGGCGCCTGGACGCGCACGGGGGTCGATTGGGCCACGGAACTGGCGCCGCACTACGAGCGGGCCGCGTTGATGTTGGGCAGGGAGGTCAACCCGCAGTGGGGTGTGCAGGACGACTGGCTGCAGGCCGCCTCGCAACAACTGGGCGTCGGGGACACCTTCGGCAAGACCCCTCAGGGCATCCGCTTCGCCGATTGCGTGGCCTGTGGGCAGTGCATCACGGGCTGTCCGCACGGGGCGAAGGAGTTCCGCTACCTGCCCGAGGCCGAGGCTTTGGGTGCCGAGGTGCGGCCCGTGACGAAGGCCGAGATCTTGGTTCCGTTGGCTGATGGCTGGCGGGTGGTCACGCGTAACCCGTTCAGCGGGGCGGTGTCCAGTGTCGAGGCCCGCGAGGTCGTGCTGGCAGCGGGGGTCCTCGGAACCGTCGAGTTGTTGCTGGCTTGCCGCGACAAGTGGGCGACGTTGCCGGACCTGCCTGCCAGCCTGGGGCGCAAGGTCCGCACCAACTCCGAGGCGTTCGCGGCGATCCTGCACCCAGCGGGCACGGATGTCACCGAAGGCGCAACGATTTCGAGCGACTTCTACCCGGATCCGAAGACCCATGTCACCAACAACCGGTTCCCCGCCTCCTACGGCTTCATGCGCTACTACTTGGCGCCGGTGCCCGGCGAGGGAGCCTCCCGGCGACGCGCAACTCTTACGTCGTTGCTGCGTGATCCCCGCGGTTTCACGGCCAACCTGTGGACCCGGGACTGGCACAAGCGGGTGACGATTCTGACCGTGATGCAGAACGCGGACAACGAACTGGCGCTGGAGTGGCGGGGCGGCCGGATGCGCTCCCTGGTGCCCGCCGGAGTGGATCCCGTGCCGGTGTCCTTGCCGCAGGCCGACGCCGCCGGACGCGCGGTTGCCCAGGTGAGTGGCGGACGGGCGTACACCACCGTTCTGGAGAGTGTGTTCGGAATCGGGGCGACGGCGCACATTCTCGGCGGTGCGGTTCTTGGCGAGGTCGTGGATGCGCAGCAGCGCGTGCCGGCTTATCCGGGTCTGCGCATCATGGACGGCTCCGTTGTACCCGAGAACATCGGGGTGAACCCGTCGTGGACGATCACGGCGCTGGCCGAGCGGGCCTGCGCGAAGTGGCTGGGATAGGACTGGAATAGGCGAAGTCTAGTTCTTGTTATGATGAGTGAGGAAGGGAGCAACCATGGCATTCTCAAAGTGGGCCAAGCAAGCGAGCAAACTAGCGGCCCAGCACTCCGACAAGATCAACTCTGGCATTGACAAGGCTGCTTCGTCGGCCAAGCAGAAGCAGCCGACGAAGAGCAGTTACATCGACAAGGCGGCGGGTTACGCCAAGAAGGGTCTGGACAAGGCCAAGTAGACCTGCTTCGTGTCCCAATGATCACTACGCTGAGGTTCCCGCCACAGCAGAGGAGTACATATGGGTATCGAGGACATGGCCAACCAGGCCAAGGATCTCGCGGTGGATAACGCCGACAAGGTCAAAGAAGGTGTCGACATGGTCGCGGAAAAGGTCAAGGGCATGGTTCCGGGCGAGCACGCTGACAAGGTCGACCAGGCCGTCGACGCGGTCAAGGGCCTCGTGGACAAGGCCGGTGGCGCGACGTCGCCAGAAGCCTGATCACGGATTGCGAGGAGGGCCGGTTCCCATAGGGACCGGCCCTCTTTTGCGTGATGCCAGAGTCACCAACCAACTGGTCTAGGGCGCGGGCCAAACGCGTCGGTGAGTGACGCGTTTGGCCCGCGCTCTCGAGCGTGAGTGGGTTTCATGGGGAAAGAAGGGCCAGGGTGGACTTTAGGCTTGGTACAGGTCGCGCGCGCCGGCCTCCCGTCGAGCGCGGGGACGAACGCCTGGGCACGGGACGAACGCCGGGCCCATGCCGCGGCCCGAATCAGGTGTGGCGGGGCAGCACCAATGTCGGCACAGTCGCCGCACGCAGAATCTTGAATGTCATGTCCCCAAGGAACACGCGCCGAAGCAGCCCACCTCCGGCCGAGGCGAGGACCAGCAGGTCCCCGGGCTCCCAGTCCTCGCGATTGAGGGCTTCGGCAGGCGAATCGCCAACCAACACGTCGGTGGAGATCTCCACCCCGTCGGTGTCGAGGGTGGCCAATGCTTGCGCCTGGTAGTCCCGCAGCAACTCCAGCGATCCCGTGAGCACACCCCCCTCTGCATCAGCTCCCAGGTCAGAGCCGAACACCCGATGTCGCACCAGGATCGTCATCACGTCCATGGGCAGGGCGGCCGCACGGGCGAGTTCGAGCCCGCGGGTAAGAGCGAGACGACCCTCATCGCCCTGTGCGAAGGCAACCATCACCCGGCGCAGAGTCGGCAGGGCGTGGCGGGCGTACCCGGACGGCACCAATACCAGCGGTACCGCGATGTGGTGCAGGAGCTGGTTGCTGGTGCTGCCCATCGTAAAGCGTCCCAGCGACCCTCCGGGCCCGCTGCCCACGACCACGAGATCGGCGCCGGTGCCCTCGGCGATCTCCGACAGGCCCACGCCGATCGAGCGGTGTTGATGCACCATGGCCTGCGCGGTGATGTCATGGTCGTGCTGCAGGATCTGCGCGCACCTCTCCACGAGGGCGGCTTGTTCCTCGCCAGCGCCGGTCTGGGCCAGCCGGCCCCGATGGTCATTGACGTATTCCCCGGCTTCCGGGCTTACCGTCACCACGGCCACTTCGGCGGAGTACGTGGCTGCCAGCGTTGCTCCGAAGGCCACAGCATCCGGAGACGTCGCGTCGTCTGCGACACCGATGAGGATTTTCATAATCAACCTCCGAGGGAGGGCGGAGCGCTGTGCAAAGCAGCGCCTGTGCCGCTACCGTAACGCCGGTAGCGGCGCGCATGCCGGACATGAGGAGCAGGAGCAGCAGATGGCCACCAAACAGCCGATGCTCAAATCGATGATGCGGGTGAAGAACCCGGATCACATCGTCGGTGAAGCCGATCATGGCGGCCTCAAGCGCAGCATGGGCCTGTTCGCTCTGCTCATGTTCAGCGTCGGCAGCATCATCGGCACCGGAATCTTCGTCATTCTCGGCGAGGCCATCCCCAAGGCCGGACCGGCCGTCATCGTCTCCTTCATCCTGGCAGCGGTCGTCTGCGCATTTTCTGCACTGTCCTATGCCGAACTCGCCGGGACCATTCCCGTCTCCGGCTCCTCGTACTCCTACGCCTACGCCACCCTGGGCGAGATCATCGCCTGGGTCTGTGGGTGGTGCCTCATGCTCGAGTACGGTGTCGCGGTGGCCGCGGTGGCGGTGGGCTGGGGGCAGTATCTCAACGAATTCCTCGCCACGTTCGGCATCGCGATTCCGCCCGAGTTCGCCAATCCACCCGGTGAGGCGGGCGGCGTCTTCAACATCCCGGCCGTCTTCGTCGTGATCGCCTGCATGTTCCTGCTGCTGCGCGGTGTCAGCGAGTCAGCGACCTTGAACAACATCATGGTCGTGCTGAAGCTCGTGATCCTGCTCTTCTTCTGCGCCGTGGCCTTCACCGCCTTCGACGGCAGCGACTTCGCCCCCTTCGCCCCGCTCGGGATCGCCGGCATCGGCGCCGCCGCAGGTCAGGTGTTCTTCTCCTACATCGGCTTCGACGCCGCGTCCACGGCCGGGGAGGAAGCCAAGAATCCCAAGCGCGACCTGCCCATCGCGATCATCGGCTCGCTGATCGTGGTGACGATCATGTACCTGCTGGTCACCGTGGCGGCGATCGGCGCGAATGGCGGCCAGCCCAGCGACTTTGAGGGACAGAGCAGCGAAGCAGTGCTGGCCCGTATCGCCAACGACGTCACCGGCAGCACGTGGGCCGGGTCGTTGATCGCTCTCGGCGCCGTGGTCTCGATCTTCTCGGTCGTGCTGGTCACCATGTACGGCCAGACCCGCATCCTGTTCGCGATGGGGCGCGACGGCCTCTTGCCCAAGGTGTTCACGAAGGTCAACCCCCGCACGCAGACTCCGGTCAACAACACGATCATCGTCGCCATCGTCATCAGCGTGCTGGCGGCCTTCATCCCACTGGGTCAATTGGCCGAAGCCACGTCGATCGGCACACTCTTCGCCTTCATGATCGTCAACGCTGGCGTCATCAGTCTGCGACGCAGTCGGCCCAATATGGACCGGTCATTCAAGACCCCGTTGTATCCATTGACTCCCATCCTGGGCATGATCGGTTGCCTGTACCTGATCGCTTCGCTGGCCTGGATCACGTGGTTGGTGTTCGTCATCTGGTTGGCGGTCGGACTCATCATCTACTTCGGCTATGGCCACCGGAAGGCGCGGCTGGCGCAGGGTGACGATGACTGGACCCCGGATCCTGAACCGCCGCTCGTGCATGGGGAGTGACATGAAGATCCTGGTCGGGGTGATCTCGGAGTACAGCGCCGATGACGCTATGGCGTTGGCCGCGGTCCTGCAGCAGGCGTTCGGCGCGCAGGTGGTGTTGGGAACGATCTACGCCCACTCCGCTGATACCGCGGGCACGCGGACGGTCAATGCGGAATGGGTGCAGTACCTCAAGGCCGATGCCGCGGACGTGCTGCAGGAGGCGTCAGAGGATGCCCTCAAGTCCGGCCTCGTCGAATTCGAGACGGCGATGCATGGTCATCGGTCCAGTGGGGTGGGCCTGGCCGAACTGGCCGCCCAGGTAGAGGCGGACCTGATCGTCATCGGAAGTGCCCCCGGCTCTGCCAAGGGCAGATTCCTCATCGGCTCGACAGCCGACCAACTGCTGCACGGATCCCATGTCCCAGTGGCCCTCGCCCCGGCGGGCTATCGGCGCGTGCGCCCCGAATCGCTGGGACGGATGGTGGTGGCTTTCCAGGACACCGCCGAGTCACGCCGTGCTCTGCAGTGGGCCGCGGAACACGCCGCCGGCCGCACGTTGACCGCAATGACGGTCTTGATGAGGCACCGCGTGATGGGCAGTCAGCTCTCCTTCGACACCGAGAACCTCGTCGTCCAGCAGGCGCGAGAGGACGCGCAGGCGGCCCTCGACGAGGCATTGGCCGACATGGGAGCGGACGCCCAGTCCCTGATCACCGCAGGTGACGACACGCAGACCGCGTTGCAGCGGGTGGACTGGCGCGGTGACGAACTGCTCATCCTGGCCTCTGCCCGTGGCGGCGTGCTGCGCCGGGTCTTCCTGGGTGACATGACGTACAAACTGGTGCGGGCCACCCCGGTGCCGGCAGTGGTCTTGCCGCGCCACACCTGAGCGTCGTTGCGTCCATGCAGGCTGTGATCACGGGAGCCCAAGGCTTCATCGGCCGGGCCTTGATGGCCGCTCTGCCCGGCGCCATCGGGATCGACCTGGCCGATGGCGACATCACCGAGCCGGGATCCTGGCAGGACAAGGTGCGCGGGGACGTCGTGATCCACACGGCCGCCGCAGTCGGCATGCCCAGGCAGGCAGGCCACTTCTGGCGGGTCAACGTCCTGGGCACCCGCAATGTCCTGCAGGCAGCCATAGCCAACGGTGTGCCGCGGGTCGTGCTCTTCTCCAGCGTCACGGTGTTCGGCAATGACTTCCCCGATCAGGTCGGCGAGGACTATCCGACCCGCCCGACGGGCGTGCCCTACGCCGACTCGAAGATCGCCGCCGAACATCTGTGCCTGATCACCCCCGGCATCGACGTGGTGATCGTGCGCCCGGGTGACGTCTACGGTCCGGGCAGTCGACCCTGGACACTCCTGCCGGTCGAGATGATCCGTAGTCGGCAGGTGGCGGTACCCACGACCGGCCTTCACAGCCCGGTCCATGTTGATGACGTCGTTGCGGGGACGGTGGCGGCCGCCCGCTCAACCGACGCGGTCGGGCACATCATCACCCTGTCGGGCGGTGTGGGTGTACCGACCGGGGAGTACTTCGACCACTATGCCCGCATGTTGGGTCGGCGCCGGGTGCCACGGGTGCCGCGGTCGGTGATGCTGGCCGCAACCACCGCGGCGAATCGGGTCGGGTTGCTGCCTGATCTGAGCCCGGCCGGGGTCAGGTACCTGGCCGACCGCCGTGGCACCTACAGCATCGCCACGGCACAGCGACTGCTGGGCTGGCGGCCGCAGGTGGGACTCGAGGAGGGGATGGCTCGGACGCAGCAGTGGCTGTCGGACCAGGGATTGCTGGCCACGTAGCCCAAGCGACACGTGCGCGGGTCGCCCGTTCCGGGGGAGGCATGGCACCCCGAGGGTCTGCAAGGATCGCCTCATGATCGGTGTGCGTGAGACCGACCGGGAACTCTACGACGCGATCGCGGAGGCCGGGACCCCCAAGGTGGATGCAACGCTGCGGGCTGTCAGCCGTGCTGCCAACTACTCCCGGCTGTGGATGGGTGCGGCTGGCCTTCTGGCCGCTTTCGGAGGACCCACCGGACGCCGGGCGGCGGTCACCGGCATGGTCAGCGTGGGTTTGACCTCCGCCGTGGTGAACCAGGGGTTCAAGCGCATGTTCCGCCGCGATCGCCCGACCCGGCTCGAGCAGGACCTCAACCGTCACGTGCGGATGCCGGAGTCCACGTCCTTCCCGTCCGGGCATTCAGCCAGTGCGTTCGCCTTCGCCCAGGGCGTATCAGCGACCATGCCCTGGACCGGCCTCGGCTTGCGCGGTCTCGCCCTCGTCGTTGCGTACTCGCGCGTCCACACCGGTGTGCACTACCCGCTGGATGTGGTGGCCGGAGCGATGATCGGGACGGGTGTGGGCCAACTGACGGCAGAAGGTGTGGACAAGGTCTGGCGATGAGCCAGATCTCCTTCGCCAGCCGTCGTCGACTGGCAGCTCTGGGAGCCCTGACGGCTGTGGGGATCGGGGTTCTGGCGATGATCCGCGGGATCACCGAGAACCCGATCGCCATCCTCGTGTCCGTGGTGGCATTGCTGGCCGCCATCGGTATGGGTTGGGTGACGCTGACGCGTAGCGGCGAGGACCGCACGCGGGCGGCCTGGCTCACGTTCGCGCTGCTGGCGGCTGCCTTCGTGGCCGCTGTCGGGGCCCATGATGAGGGCTGGATCATCATCCTCGGGGGTCTGAGTATCGCGGCCTCATTGCCCCTGGGTCGCTACGCGCTGGGCCGCGACCGCCGATCGCTGCAGGAGATGAGCCGTCCCGGTGAGGTGGTCGCAGCGGCAACCAAGCCGGTGCTGCTGATCAACCCTCGCTCCGGTGACGGCAAAGCGCAACGCATCGGCCTCATGGAACGGGCCGAGGCGCGCGGCGTCGAATGCCGCCGGTTCGGAGACGACGTGCCGCTGCGGGATCTGGCCGAGCAGGCGGTGCAGGAGGGGGCCGATGTCATCGGGGTGGCAGGCGGGGATGGCTCGCAGGCCGTCGTCGCCGATGTCGTGCGCCGGGCAGGCATCGCCATGGTCGTGATACCTACAGGCACCCGCAACCACTTCGCGATGGATCTCGGGCTGGATCGCAATGATCCGGCCGCGGGCCTCGATGCCTTTGGGCCGGCCCGCGAGAAGGTCGTGGACATGGGCCAGGTGAACGGAACGGCATTCATCAACAACGTGTCCATGGGTATCTACGGGTCCGTGGTGCAACGTGCGACCTACCGGGAGCGCAAGCTGGAGACGGCGATGGAGGAGTTGCCCACCCTCGTGGCTGATCCGCCACAACTGACGTTCATCGGTCCCGACGGCCAGCAGCACTCGACCGTTCACGTGGTTCTGGTGAGTAACAACCCGTACTTGCTGGAAGTGCGAGGGGCCGGTGGGCGGCCCCGGCTCAACACAGGTGAGTTGGGCATCGTGACTGCCGAGCTGAGCAGCGCCGCAGGCGTGACCGAGATGTTCGCCCGCGCGGCCCTGGGCGCACTGGCCTCATCACCGGGCTTCAACGCCTGGAGCGCAACCAGTTTCGAAGTGGATTCGCAGACGAAGATCGCAGCCGGAGTAGATGGCGAGGCGCTGGAGCTCACAGCACCGGCGGTCTTTGAGATCCTGCCGGCTGCGCTGCGGATCCGGATCCCATTGACCGCCATTGGACGTTCCCCGGCAGCGTTCGTGGTGGACTTCCGCCGGGCATTCTCGGAGTTGTTCCGCCGGGCGTTCCTGCCCGTGCAGGACTGGCAGCCGTTGCCGCGCCGGTGACTCGTTCGCCAAGCGTTGCAACGTCGGCGACCCGGCTGGACGCCGAAGCCCAGGCCTCCTCCCTGTACCCTCGGCAGGTGTGACCGAGCAACATCTCAGTTCCCCCCGGCATGTCCTCCGGGCGGGCCTGCCGCTGGCCCTTGCAGCCGTCGGGGCCGTCTTCGGCATCCTGGCTCTGTACATGTGGATTCCCGAGCCGAGCAGCGACGACCCGCCGTGGCTCGTCTTCGCCGCCATCGTCGTGGTGACGATCGTCTACTGCATCGCCGGGGTGTGGGCGCTCTTCCGCATCCAGAAGGCGCGTCACCCGGCGGCCACCGGCATCACGATGCTCGCCGTGATGGTGACCGCGATCATCGCGATCTTCGCCTTGGCCTATCTGTCGTTGAGCATCGACAATCCGGCCAACTTCAACGTGCCGCTGGACAAGATCAGCGCTCTCTACTTCACGATGACCATCTTGACGACGGTGGGCTTCGGCGACATCCATGCCCAGACCCATCCGGCCATGATCGCCGTGATGGTGCAGATGGTGCTCAGCCTCACCCTGGTCACGACCCTGGCGAAGGTGCTGATGGAGACCTCCCGGCGGGTGACACGAAAGCGGATGGCCACGGCAGCCGAACATCTGCCGGCTCAGGCGGACTGATCGCCGATCTCGCCACGGCGCAACGCGTCGGCGACCTCCTCGACCTTGGCCCAGATGATGGAGCGCACCTCGGGGCTACTCATCTCGCCGAGGTGGGTGATCCGGCCCTCGATGTGCCCGTCCACCTCGTACTCCGGACAGACGGCAAGGTGGCGGCGGTACTCCGACTCAGTGGCGATCAGGTAGTTCTCCACGCCGGGGACGTCGATGTGCGCCACGGTGTACGGGGTCATGAAGAGTTCGTGCGTGCTGTAGATGTTCGTCACCCGCTGTGCGATGACGGGCAGGTCCGCGTGCAACTGCTCCAGGAACGGCGAGCCGGCGGCCATGTCGGCCAGGGCCGGGGTGATGTCCAGGGGTAGCCAGCGCAGGGACCGGCTCACCTTGCGGGCGCTGACGGAACCGCCGTAGGGCGCGCCCACGCTCACCACGTGCAGCACCTGATTGGGATGATCCACCGCGTATCGCAGGCATGCGATGGCACCTTGTGAATGTCCCACCAGAACCACCGGGTCGTCGGGGTCACGCCCCTGCTTCTCCAGGCCGCGCACGATGTCCCTGGCGATGTGCTCCTGCGACGCCTCCATGGGCAACGCCACGCCGAAATTGGCAAGCGTGATCAGAAACGCGTTCGGATGGCGTTGCAGGACGCGTCTCATCATCAAGGTGGCGGCGACACCGCGTATGGCGGTTCCGGCCACGATCGGCACGGCTACGGGCACAATTCCTCCACTGCCCACGCTACCGGCTAGGCGCGCGCTTGCGGGTATCTGGCCGCGATCTCGGCGGCGATGTCGCCCCGGTCGCGTCCCTCCACGTCGATGGTCCAGTCCGCCGTGCGTTCATAGAAGGGCAACCGGGCCCGCATCAGATCGGCGGCACCCTGGCGGGCATCGAGGGTCGGCCGGGTCGGGTCGTCGCGGACTTTGGCGGCCAGCCGGTCGATGTTCCCGGTCAGGAAGATCACTTCGCCGTGGGACTTGAGCAGATCAACTTTGCGAGTGCTGAAGACCTCCGCGCCCTCCTCCAGATCCACGACGATGCCGCCACCCGCGTCGATGATCAGGCCGTCGAGGTGGGCCAGTTTGGTCAGGACCTGGTACTCAGCATCCCGGAACGCGTCCCATCCGTGCGCTGCGACGAAGTCGGCGATCGCCGCGCCCGCCTCGTACTCCACCAGCAGATCCGTGGACATGACCGGCCGTTTGATCTGGAAGGACAATCGGCGAGCGATGTTGGTCTTGCCCACGCCGCGCATCCCGATCAGCACGATGTTCATGGGCTCAGCCTGCCAGGATCACCGCACGCTCAGCCGCACGGACACCTCGTGCGGCTGCCCGGCGGGCATCCGATAGGCAGGCAGCAGCGCGGCGAGCCCGGGAATGTCGCCACCCACCCCTCGCTGCTGCCGGTCGATGTTCAGCGTGACCCGCTCGGTGAAGGTGAGCTCATGGATGTGCTCCGCCGCGTCGAGCACTTCCTGCGTGTATGGCCAGGCGGTGAAGCCCAGGAGGTCCCCGGTCACGTCCTCCGCGCGCAGCGTGCCGAAGCTGCCCGACGCCTCGAGCCACCTCACCCGGGTGTGATTGCCGTTCTCCTGCGGCCGCATGTAGTGGTGGTGAAGCTCGGCAATGGGTAGGTCATGGACCTGCGTCAGCGCGCCATGGTTGCGGTCGATGTAGTTCTCGTGTGGGCCCTTGCCGTACCAGCGCACCCGCTGCACGTCGGGCAGTTCACAGGTGAAACCGAGTCGCAGCATGTCTTTGCGTGGCGTGAGGCTGTGCGAGGCGACGACGCTGCCGTCGCCGTGGATGTCGTAGGTGAGCAGACCACCGGTGAACACCCGGCTGCTCAGCAGGAACACGAGTCGCACCGAGTCGCCGCGCCTGCCGGAGGTCCACCGTCGCACCGTCACCTTCGGGTCTCGCCAGGCGGTGGCCACCAGCACCTTCTGCAAACGAGGGTCGAAGTTGCCGTAGCCGCGGTCGTTGTCGGTCAACGCCCGCCAGTAGTTGCGCCGAATCGGTCCGGCCAGCACCTCGCGATCGTTGTGCAGCCACGAGCGGACGGTCCCATCGACGGGGTTGATCGACAACTGGGTCGGCCCCGCCACGATGGCGATGTCGTCGCTGCCGGCCTGCATCCAGACCTCACCGCGTAGTGGTGGACTGGGTGTCGGAAGCGCACGCGACACCTCGAACTCGTCGAAGGCCACGACTGTGCCTGACACGTCGCGGAAACTGAACCGCACCACGACGTCACCGGTAGCCGGTATCGCCGCTGGCACGACGAACTCGACACTGCCCCAGGGCGCCACCGCGACCGGTGCCAGGACCTCGTGATGTTCACACTCGCCGTCGATGAACACATCCAGTTCGGGGGTGAACTTGTCAGCGTCGGTGAAGCTGTGGCGATTCGTGAGCCGGTAGGTGCCCGACCCCGTGTCCACCGCTTCGACCACCAGGTTCCGGTAGGCCCAGAACACCTCCCGGGCCGACGGGTGTTCGTGCCGGTCGCCGGTGAGGATGCCATTAGCGCAGAAGTACCGATGGCTCGGTTTGTCGCCGAAGTCGCCGCCGTAGAACAGCTTTCCGTCGTGCCGGATCGCCTGGTCGATGTAGTCCCAGATGAATCCGCCGGCCATGTTGTCGTACCGGTAGAAGACGTCGAGGTACTCGGCCAGATTCCCCAGGCTGTTCTCCATGGCGTGGGCGTACTCGCACAGCATCACCGGCCGTCCGGCAAGGAGCTCCGGGGTAACGGGTTTGTCATCGGTGAGGAACTGGTTGGTCAGCTTGGAGGTGAGCGCCGGTTTCAGCCCCTCCCGGCGGCCCAGCGCCGCCATCTGCTGCGCCGTGGCGTACATCCGGGAGATCACGTCGCTGACGCCGCGCTGGTGATCTCCCTCGTAGTGGAAGGGCCGAGAGTCATCGAGGTCCAGGGCGGCGTGCCGCATGGCCGTGAAGTTGCCGCCGCCGGGCCCGCCGAGCCCAGCCTCGTTACCCAGCGACCACATGATGATGCTCGGATGGTTGCGGTCAGCCAGCACCATCCGGCGCATCCGGTCCACCACCGCTGCCGTCCACTGGGGGTCGTCGCCAGGGATGTTCTTGCGGCGCACCCCGTGCGTCTCGAGGTCGCACTCGTCGATCACGTACAGGCCGAGCTCGTCACAGAGGTCGTAGAAGATCTGCGGGTTCGGGTAGTGCGAGCAGCGGATGGCGTTGATGTTCAGGGACTTGGCCTTGACCAGGTCTTCCCGGTAGCGGTACTGCGGCACCACCCAGGCGGTATCGGGGTCGTAGTCGTGACGATTGACCCCTTTGAGCATGACTCGCACACCGTTGACGAGCAGTTGCTCGTTGCGGATCTCCACGCTGCGGATCCCGGCGCGGGCCGTCTTCACATGGCCGGGAATCCGCGCGGCCACCTCGTACAGGTGAGGGGTTTCCGCGGTCCAGGTCGCAGCGTCGGGCACGTCGATGCGGTGGCTGAAGGGGGCGGTCAGCTCGGCCAGCGGTTCCCACTCGCCGCCCGGACGCTTGAGCAGTACCTCCACACTGTCCACGTCGCGCACGTCGACGTCGACCTGCAGCCAGCCGTCGGTGTAGGGGGCGGGCAGACCAGGCGTCACCACGAGGTCGAGGATCGCCGACTGCGGCTCGCTGTGCAGGTACACCGGCCGGAAGATCCCCGCCAGCGACCACATGTCCTGATTCTCCAAGTAGGTGCCGTCAGTGAAGCGGTAGACCACGGCGGTGATGGTGTTCTGCCCGGCGTGGACCACGGCGGAAATGTCGAACTCAGCGGGGAGGAAAGAGCCCTGGGTGTAGCCCACGAACTGCTCGTTGACGAACAGCGCCAGGCCCGCCTTGACCCCCTCGAACATGATGAGGGTGCGCCGGTCCAGCCAAGTCTGCGGCACTTCGACGGTGCGTGTCAGGACGCCGATCTCGTTGCGCGCCTCGTCGATCGCAGGAATGTCGGTCTTGCCGATGCCGGGTGGATAGGTGTTGGCCAGGTAGTAGGGCGTCCCGTAACCCTGCAACTGCCAAAGCCCGGGAACGGTCAGTTCGGCCTGGCTGGCGCCGCGCTCGCCGAGGGGTACCGGGTCCAGGCCGGCGATGCCCACGTGATGGTCGAATCGCCAGGTGCCTGCCAGATCGATCCGCCAGTCTGCCGAAGCCTGTAGCGAGTCGGCCCCGCACACCACGGCCCGGCCCGGCAGGCGGTTGATGTCGAAGACTGCGGGGTCGGTATAGGCGTGGTCGCTGAAGTCCACTTCTGCCTCCTGTGATCTTCCTCATGGTATGCAGGCCGCCGTTGATGGAATCTTGTCTATATGGACAGTGCGCATCGGGTAGTCATCATCGGATCGGGATTCGGCGGCCTCTTTGCCGCCAAGAAGCTCAAGCGGGCCGATTGTGAGGTCACTCTGATCAGCCGCCGCCCGGGCCACGTGTTCCAGCCGTTGCTGTACCAAGTGGCGACCGGCATCTTGTCACAGGGGGAGATCGCTCCGGCCACGCGCGAGATCCTGCGGGGACATCACAACACCACGACCCTGCTCGGGGATGTTACGGCCATCGACCTCACCACCCGTACCGTCACGAGCCACCTGGGCACCGAGGTCACGGTGACGCCGTACGACTCGCTGATCCTGGCGGCTGGGGCGCAGACCGGCTATTTCGGCAATGATCACTTCGAACCCTTCGCCCCGGGCCTGAAGGGCATCGACGACGCCCTCGAACTACGGGCACGCATCTTCGGCGCCTTCGAGATGGCCGAACTTCAGCAGACGCCTGAGCAGGCCAAGCCGTGGCAGCGGTTCGTTGTCGTCGGCGGGGGCCCAACCGGGGTGGAGATCGCGGGACAGATCATCGAGTTGTCCCGGCGCACCTTGAAGAAGGACTTCCGCCGCATCGATCCCCGGCAGGCCGAGGTGATCCTGCTTGAGGGTGGCGACGGGGTGCTCGCCTCATTCGGGCCGAAGCAGTCGGTGAAGGCCGGCGATCAGTTGCGCAAGATGGGTGTCGACGTGCGGACGCAGGCGTTTGTTAAGGACGTGGACGGTCACGGCGTCACTGTTGCCTACAAGGACGGGACCGAGGAGTACATCGCCTCGAACTGCGTGATCTGGGGAGCGGGGGTCGAGGCCTCGCCGCTGGGGCGGCAGGTCGCGGAGCAGTCGGGCGCCGGCGTGGATCGCAGTGGTCGGGTCGAGGTGCTGGAGGACCTCACGCTACCTGGGCACCCCGAGGTGTTTGTCGTCGGCGACATGATCGCGCTGGACGAGTTGCCGGGCGTAGCCCAGGTGGCGATCCAGGGCGGCAAGTACGCGGCCAAGACCATTCGCGGGCGGCTGGAGGACAAACCCCATCCGGGACCTTTCCAGTACTTCGACAAGGGCAGCATGGCCACGATCTCCCGCTTCCGGGCGGTCGCCAACGTGGGTCGCCTCGAGCTGCGAGGATTCTTGGCCTGGCTGGCGTGGCTGTTCATCCACATCCTGTACCTCGTGGGCTTTCAGCAGAAGATCAGCACACTCGGGCACTGGGCCGTCGCCTTCCTGGGCCGTGCCCGCGCGGAGCGGACGTTCACGGTGGAGCAGTCCCGCGGGGCGTTGACCAACAGCCGTGGGCCGCGCGACCGGACGAAGGCGGCCGGAGGTACGCGCTCGGAGTTGCGCCAGGAGGATGTCGCCTAGCCGATCAGCGCACGGTCTCGATACCGCGCCGGGCAAGCTCGTCGGCGCGTTCATTCTCGGGGTGACCGTTGTGGCCCTTAACCCATTCCCAGCGCACGTCGTGGCTCTGGACGGCGGCCTCCAGACGCTGCCATAGGTCGACGTTCTTCACCGGTTGTTTTGAGGACGTCTTCCAGCCTCGGGACTTCCAGCCCGGGACCCACTCAGTGATCCCTTTGAGGACGTAGGTGGAGTCGGTGGTGACGACGACCTCCGTGTGACGGGTGAGTGCTTCGAGTGCGGAGATGGCGGCCATCAGTTCCATGCGGTTATTGGTCGTTTGTGGCTCGCCCCCGAAGAGTTCCTTCTCGTGGTCGCCGTAGCGAAGCACAACCCCCCACCCGCCGGGACCCGGGTTACCTGAGCAGGCCCCATCGGTGAAGGCGTGCACCGTCACGCGAGCACCTTGAGAATCACGTCGATCCCGTGGTCGAGATCCTCCTGAGAGATGGTCAGCGGCGGGGCGAGCCGCAGGGTGGTCGCATGGGTGTCCTTGACGATGACGCCCTCGTTCATGGCGATCTCGCAGCGCGGCCGGACGGGCGCAAACTCTTCGTGCACCTGCACACCTGCCCACAGCCCGCGGCCCCGCACCTGCGCCACCGTCGAAGGCGCCTCCTCGCGTAGCCGTCGCAGCATGTGCTCGCCCAACTGCGCGCTGCGCTGCTGGTATTCGCCAGTAGCCAGCAGCGCGATGACCTCGCGTGCAACGGCCAGCGCCAGTGGGTTGCCGCCGAACGTCGACCCGTGCTCACCTGGTCGCAGCACGCCCAGAACGTCATCGCGAGAAACGACAGCTGAGATGGGGATGATGCCCCCACCGAGGGCCTTGCCCAGCAGGACGACGTCGGGG
Organism: Candidatus Nanopelagicales bacterium; assembly: GCA_037046735.1. Taxonomy (GTDB): domain Bacteria; phylum Actinomycetota; class Actinomycetes; order S36-B12; family UBA10799; genus JADKAV01. The sequence goes on from JBAOHC010000004.1 coordinate 259,102, forward strand.
CGGACCTGCTCGTGGTCCACGGCCAGAGTGGTGCCGGCCCGTCCCAGGCCAGACTGGATCTCGTCGGCGATGAACAGCACGTTGGCCGCTCGGCAGGCTTCGGCCACACCCGGAAGGTAACCCTCTGGTGGCACGATGATGCCGGCCTCGCCCTGGATCGGCTCCACCAGGAATGCGACGACATGGGGGTCCTGCAGTTGCTCGCGCAGCGCATCAAGGTCCCCGAAATCCACTGCCCGGAAGCCAGGCGTGTACGGACCGAAGTCGTCGCGGGCCACCGGGTCGTCGGAGAACGAGATGATCGTGGTTGTGCGGCCGTGGAAGTTCTGGCGCGCCACCAGCACGACGGCCTGGTCGGCCGGCACCCCCTTCACGCGGTAGCCCCACGCGCGGGCGGTCTTGATCGCGGACTCGACCGCTTCGGCGCCGGTATTCATCGGCAGGGCCCGCTCCATGCCCAGGAGTTCGGTGAGCTCGGCGCAGAAGGGGCCGAGCTCGTCGGAGTGTATGGCGCGTGAGGTGAGGGTCAGCACATCGAGCTGTCGATGCGCGGCGGCGACCAGGCGGGGGTGGCGATGGCCGAAGTTCAGCGCCGAGTAGGCACTGAGGAAGTCCAGATACTGCTTGCCCTCCACATCGGTGACCCACGCCCCCTCGGCGGAATGGATGACGACCGGCAGGGGGTGGTAGTTACGCGCACCAGTGCGTTCTTCCAGGTCGATGTACGAGCCGGTGTCCATACGCTCACGGTACTCCGGTAGGGCGCCTCTAAGGGTGGGAGTCACTCGACATGCTGACACGGACACTCCGGACTGGCTAACCCTCGGTGGTGCTGCCCGCGTGCGCGGGAAGAATGATCCTTAGGGGTCGTCAGGCCTGCTGGTGTATCGCTTGCCGCGGGGGCTGATCCAGATGGTGGTGTTGTCCGGTCCGCGTTCCACCCGCCAACCGCTGTGGGTTTTGATCCGGTGGTGGTAGCGGCACAACGGATGCAGATTGGCCACGTCAGTCGCACCGGCCGGCCAGGGGACGATGTGGTCCAAATCGCAGTTCCGGGCGGGCCGGCGGCAGCCCGGGAACCGGCAGTGCCGATCCCGGGTCTGCACGTACCTGCGCATCTTCAGGGTGGGCATATACCCGGCTTGTAGCTGGGGCAGGGTCAGCCGGATGATCGCCGACGGCAGTTCCAGGCGGCGCAGCAGATCATCGGCGTGGGCATCAGCGATCGGCCCGTACCCTTCGATCTCCGCCCCGTCATCGGTCATGATCACGGCGATCGGGACCTGCTCGGCCGGGGTGATCCCAGTCAGCAGTTCGATGAACATGTCGGCCCGGATGGCCTCCCGGTTGCCGTGAATGTTGTTCGACCGGACCCGGATCGAATCCATACACGCCGTGGCCTCCTCGGCGGTCAGGTAGGCCGACAGGGTGGCCATGCCGTCCGGCTCCGGGATCAGGCTGACCTTGCGACACTTGCGGGCCTTCTTACGGCGCCGTTCCGCGGCGTCCGGGTCGACCCGGTCCACCTGGCGGGGTAGCCAGCCCCGCACCTGATGCCGCGTCCGGGTGGCCGCGTAGTCGATTGCCCGCTCGACCAGTTCCCGCCGGGCACCCGGTTCAAGTCCGAGGGTGGATGTGGCAATCTCCCGGGCCTTCGCGAGGTCGATGCGGCCCTGCGCCAGCGCCGTCAGCAGCCCCGGCAGGTCGGACACCACGTCCACCGCCACATCCACCATCGACGACGCGGCACCCGGGGACCACACCATCGCACACGCCACCTCCGGCGGCGTCGGATCCACCACCACCCCATCCGGATCGGCACCCAACTCGGATTCCACGAACACCTGGTGGAACGCCTTCAGTTGCTGGGCGTGGCAGTACCCGATCACCGCCTCAGCCGCTTTCGCCCGCTCCAGCGGATCCTCGTCGGAGAACATCTCCTCCAGGACCGCGACCACCGAATCGTTCATGGTCACACCGTAGGTGGGAGGTACGACAAACTATCGAGTATCCCTTTGATCAGGTGTTTCATTGTGAATAACCCAGCTGACGTGGAGGCAATCCCACCGGCCCCAAGGATGGCTATGACGTGCGGCTCAGCACCGATCGGTACGCATCCGCGTATCTACCGGCCATCACGTCCACCGTGTAGTTCTTGGCGACCTCCTGCCGGGCGGCGGCTCCGATCCCGTGATCGTCGCGCAGCAGCGAACGGACGGCAGCTTTCATGGCGGCCACGTCTCGGGCCGGCACCAGCATCCCTGTGCTGCCGTTGTCGATGACATCGCCGGCCGCCCCAACGCGGGTGGCCACCACGGGCAGCCCAGAGGCCATCGCCTCCAGAATCGTCATCGGCATCCCTTCGCGCAGGGACGGCTGCACGAGGACGTCCAGGCTGGCATAGACCCCCGGCATGTCCTCGCGGAAGCCGAGGAAGCGCACGTTGGGTCCGGCGGCCGCCTCCAGCGGGGCACGCAGCGGGCCGTCTCCAACGACCACGAACGTGGCGTCGGGGATGGCCGCAGCTACCGCCAGAAAATCCTCGGGCGCCTTCTCGGGGGCCAAGCGGGCGACCATCCCGACGAGCGGTCCCGGGAGGTCGAGGCTCGCTGTGACACCAGTGAAGTCGCGGGGGTCGACACCGTTGGGAATCGTGGTGGCGCGCACTCCATACACCGTCCGCAGGCTGTCCCGCGCCTCATCGGAGACCGCGTAGACGGCGTCCATCCGGCGCAGGGTCGGGCGGTCGAACCGGTTCTGCGGTCCCGTGTCGAAGCGGTGGTTGGTCGCCACGATCGGCACCCCCAACCGCGTGGCCAGAAAGCCATACAGATTCGCCTTGAAGCCGTGCACATGCAGCAGGTCGGCACGCGCCTCACGGATGTCCTTGCGCAGGTGCACAACCGTCCCCGGGTCGAAGCGGCCACCGCACCGCAACAGCCGGACCGGCACACCGAACTGCCGGGCATAGTCGGCCACCTCCAGGTTCGGGGCGTGACGATTGTCGAACACGACCAAGCTCGCCGCCACCCCGTGCTGGGGAAGCGCCTCGCACAGTCCGACCACCATCTTCTCGGCGCCGTACACCCCGCTGCTCGAGATCAGATGCAGTACACGCACAGCTCCAGCCTAGGCTGAGTGTCGATGGTCCGAACAATGGCGAAGGCTGCTGCCCAGAGGCTGTATGCCCGATGGGCGCGACTGCCCCTGAACCCGGGCGTGCTTCTGGAGTCCTTTGAGGGGACCCAGAGCGGGGGCGATCCGGGCGCCATCGCCGGCTACCTGCTGTCGAACACGGATCTGCCGCTGATCTGGGCGCTGCGGGAACCGGCTCCGCAGTCACCGCGCGTGCGGGTGGTCCGCTATCGGTCGGCGTCCTATTTCAAGGCGCTGGCCACGACCAAGTACCTCGTGAACAACGTGACCTTCCCCGCCCTGTTCGCCAAACGCGACGATCAGGTCTACCTGAACACGTGGCACGGCACGCCGCTGAAACGGATGGGCCGCGATGTTGCCGGTCCGTACAGCCACATCGCGAACACCGTTGCCAATTTCGAGGCCGCCGACCTCCTGTTGTCCAGCGGTGAGTACATGACCTCGGTGATGTACTCCGGTGCCTTCGGGATCAACCGGTCAGTGGTGGAGACCGGCACGCCGCGTGTGGATCAGCAGTTCGGTCAGGTGCAGGACCTGGTCCTTTACGCACCGACCTGGCAGGAAGCCTCGTACACGCAAGCCGTCGCCGACACCGACACGCTCGTGCGACGCATGACCGCTCTGGCGCAGGCCGGCCCGGTGGGACTGCGAGTGCACGGCAAGATCGCCGCGGCTGTGGCAGCCGACCCGCGACTGCGGCCCTATCTCGTGGCCGGAGATACCAACGAACTTCTCGGCCGCTCGCGGGTCGTCATCACCGACTACTCCAGCGTGGCGTTCGATGCGCTGGCCACCAGCGCACAGGTGTTGTTCTTCACCCCGGACCCGTACCCACGCGGGGTGTACCTCGAGGACGCCGACCTGCCCGGACCACGTACAGATTCCCTGTCGCGACTCGTGGACTGGATAGCCGATCCGCCGACGCGCGATTCTGATGCCCTGCGGCGTCGGTTCACCCCGTTCGAGGACGGCTTGGCGACGCAGCGGGTCGTGGAGTTGCTGCTGTCGCGCTGATACTGCGCGGGTAGCGTCGAGGCATGGACTCCTTGCAGCGCTGGCACGAGGTGGTGCGCACCCGCAACCCCGCGATGCTCAATCAGATCCTCGCCGACGACGCGGTGTTCCATTCCCCGATCGTGTTCCGGCCGCAGCAGGGCAAAGATCTTGTCGCGCTCTACCTCACCGGCGCGATGCACGTCATCGCCAACGAGACCTTCCGGTATGTGCGCGAGGTCGTCGACGGCCGCGTTGCCGTTCTCGAGTTCGAGACCGAGATCGACGGTGTCCATGTCAACGGGGTGGACATGATCACGTGGAACGAGCAGGGCTTGATCACCGACTTCAAGGTGATGCTGCGGCCGTTGAAGGCGATCATGATCGTGCAGCAGCGCATGGCCGAGTTGTTGGAGCGACTCGCGTGAGGGCGTTCGTCCGGCGGCCCAGCCCTCGCCTGGCCGAAGGGCTGCTCACCCACCTCGATCGTTCACCGGTCGATGTCGATCTGGCTCGCAGACAGTGGGATGGGTACGTCGGTGCATTGCAGTCAGCGGGCTGGGAGACCATCGAGGTGCCTGCCGCCCCGGACCAACCGGACAGCGTGTTCGTCGAGGACGTCATGGTCTGGTGGCAGGGGACCGCAGTCGTGACTTTCCCCGGGGCAGTCCAGCGCCGTGGCGAACTGCTCGGGGCCGAGGCCGCCCTGCGCGACCTCGGTGCCAACGTCGTTCACATCGAGCCCCCGGACACCCTCGATGGCGGTGATGTCCTCAAAGTCGGTGAGCGCTTCTACGTCGGGGTCGGTGGGAGGTCCAGCCGTGGCGCGTGTGATCAGTTGGCCGCGCTGCTGCGGGTCGAGGTGATCCCGGTGCCCACCAGCAAGGTGCTGCACCTGAAGTCGGCGGTGACGGCACTGCCCGATGGCACGGCGGTCGGGTACCTGCCCTTGGTGGATGACGCGACCCTTTTCGAAACCTTTCTCGCGGTGCCTGAGCCAGGTGCCGAAGTGGTCGTCATCGATGACCAGACGGTGCTGATGGCGACGTCGACGCCCCGGACCCGGGAGATCTTCGAGCAGCGCGGCCTGCGCGTCATCGGCGTGGACATCAGCGAGTTCGAGAAGCTCGAGGGCTGCGTGACCTGCCTGTCTGTTCGCCTGCGCTGAAGTTCAGGGCGCGCGCAGCACACCCACGAGGCCAGGGGCGACCGGCGGCATCGGCGCCATCCGGACATCTCGCACCTCGGTGGTGTCCAGGCCGGCCTCGGCGAGTATCTGCCGGGTATCACGGTCGCAGCGGCAGCCCCCGGCCAAGCGCGGCCATACCGGCGCCGCCGCCCGCTGGAACCGGCGCATCCAAGAGCCTTCGGCGGCCTTGACATGCTCGAGGACGGCGATCGTCCCCCCGGGACGCAGGACCCGCAGCGCTTCTTGCACCGTCCGTTGGGGATCGTCGACCGTGCACAACACGTAGGCGAAGAGGACCCCGTCGACGCTGTTGTCCGGCAGGGGCAGATCCTCGCCGACGGCGTCGATCACCTCCACCGGCATGGCCGCCCGCGCCACGGCGTCGGCCGCCGCCCGCCGCATCGAGGCGCTCGGCTCGACGGCCACGACCGACGTGACCTCGGCAGGCAGATGATGCAGATCCTCAGCAGGCCCCAGGCCGACCACCAACACCCGCCCGGACAGCGCAGCACTCACTTGTGTGCGCCAGTGCCCGATGGCGCCGGAGTCCTCAGCGCGGGCGATGAGCCGGTAGATCTGGGTGAACAGCGGGTGGTCATGGGCCATGGCTTCACGTTACGTCCCCACCTCGTCGTACGGTCGTACAGTGCGATTCCTCACGCAACCGGCCTATGACCTGACCTACGACGACGTCTTCCTGGTGCCCAACCGATCCTCGTTGAACAGCCGCCATGATGTGGACCTGACCGCCCCGGACGGAACCGGCCTGACGATCCCGGTGGTGGCGGCGAACATGACGGCGGTCAGCGGGCGGCGGATGGCCGAGACGATTGCCCGACGTGGTGGCGTCGCGGTGATCCCGCAGGACATCCCGACCGAGGTGGTGGCCGACGTCGTGCAGTGGGTCAAGGCGCGGCACGTGGTGTTCGAGACCGCGGTGACGCTCACTCCTACCGAGACCACGGGGATGGCACTGTCGGTGATCCCGAAGCGTAATCACGGTGCTGCGATCGTCATCGACGATGGGGCGCCGGTGGGGGTCGTGACGGAGGGGGACTGCCAACGCGCAGACCGCTTCACGCAGGTGCATCAGGTGATGAGCGCTGACGTCTTCGCGTTGCCCGACACCGTCTCGCCGCGGGAGGCCTTCGATCTGCTGCACGCCGAAAACCGTCGCTTCGCCCCGGTGGTGGACAGCGTTGGCCGGTTGGTGGGGATCATGACCCGCGACGGGGCGCTGCGCTCGACCATGTACACCCCGGCGCTAGATGCACACGGTCACCTGCGGATCGGCGCGGCCGTAGGCATCAACGGGGATGTCGCTCGGCGGGCGAAGGACCTCGTGGCAGCGGGAATCGACGTGCTTGTGGTGGACACCGCTCACGGCCATCAGGACAAGATGCTCGACGTGTTGGCCGCCATCGGTGAGCAGCCGGTCCCGATCGTGGCGGGCAATGTGGTCACGGCTGCGGGCACTGAAGACCTCATCGACGCCGGGGCGGACATCGTCAAGGTGGGGGTTGGTCCGGGCGCGATGTGCACGACCCGGATGCGCACGGGGGTGGGCCGGCCACAGTTCAGCGCTGTGCTCGAGTGCGCTGGCGCGGCCGCTGCCCTGGGTAAACATGTCTGGGCCGACGGCGGAGTGCGCCACCCGCGCGACGTCGCTTTGGCATTGGCGGCCGGAGCCAGCGCTGTCATGATCGGTTCCTGGTTCGCCGGTACCCACGAGTCGCCGGGCGATGTGCAGTTGAGCCCGGACGGCCGGCCCTACAAGGAGAGCTTTGGCATGGCCTCGGCCCGCGCGGTGAGTAGCCGCACCGTGACCGATAGCCCCTTCGCCCGAGCGCGCAAGGCGTTGTACGAGGAGGGGATCTCGAGTTCCCGGATGTTCCTGCGCCCGGACTCCCCGGGGGTGGAGCGGCTGATCGACGAGATCATCGCAGGGGTTCGCAGCTCATTCACCTATGCCGGCGCGGCCAGTGTCGAGCAATTCGCCCAACGGGCCGTGGTGGGTACCCAGAGTGCGGCGGGCTACGCGGAGGGACGGCCGCTCGAGTCGTCGTGGTGAAGGTTTGATCTGCCACTTTCATGGCTGGCGCCGTCCCGGCTGCCTGCCGCATGGGCCTGCGAGGCTGGGCTGGGGTCCGAGGACGCACGTCCCGGTGGTTTGCTCGTAGCCATCTCCGTACTCCTTCTCGGGATATTGACTCAGCCCCGAGGTGCGGGTATCTGCACCCCTCTTTGGTGAGATCTCAGACCTGGCAAGCTCGGGGGTTGCCCCCAGGGCTGTGTTCGCGGTGGAGGGGTTTTGTCAGAGGTTGCTCGTAGGGTTTGTGGTGTCACCGAAGGGGTGGCCATCAGCTCGTGGAGCGACGTCGCCGGGTGTGCCCCGGATACGACATCGACATGCGGTTGGGGGTGGGCTGATGAGTTCCGTCGAGGTGCCGGCGGCCGGGGTGCTGGCGTCGCCCGGTTGTCCCCAGGGCTGTGTTCGCGGTGCCGGGGTTTTGTCAGGGGGTACCCGTAGGGTTTGTGGTGTCACCGAAGGGGTGGCCGTCAGCTCGTGGAGCGACGTCGCCGGGGCCGCTGGCCCCGGATTCGACTTCGACGTTGCGGTGGGGGTGGGCTGAATGGGGTTCTTCGAGATACCGGCCGCGGCGTTGCGCCGTGCCCGGATGGCCGACGAATTACCGGTGGAGACGCTGCCGGTGTTCGAGGAGCTGGCCGCGCAGCGTGCTGGGCCTGCCCGATCCGGCCGAGCTGAGTGTGGAACAGCGCCTGGGTGCCCTGCAGGCCACCGCCCGGCTACAAACAATGCTGGAGGCCTACCAGACGCAGGTGGCTGGGGTGTGTGACGCGCAGCAGGATTCCCGGTTGTTCGCCGCCGGCACGACCGGGTCGATGGTGGCCGCGTTGACCGGGCACAACCGGGCGGTCGGCTCCGCGATCGTGGGCCGGGCCCGGGACCTGCGGTCCATGCCGCACGTGGCCGGTGCCTACCGGCGGGGCCGGATCACGGGCCGGCATGTGCACCTGTTGTGCCGCGCCGCTGGGCGTCTGCCCCGCTTCGCGGTGTTGGAGGCGGATCTGGTGGCGGCGGCGGCGGTGATCGAACCGGTGGTGCTGGCCCAGGTCCTCGACATACTCATCACCCAGGACCGCCGTGAGGCACCCGATGAGGACCTGCGGGGCGCCCGGGCCAAACGCGGCCTGCACCTCTCAGACCTGGGTAACGGGCTGTACCGCGTCGATGGGCACCTGGACCAGATCGCGGGGGCCCGGCTGCGCGACGCGCTGGCCGCGTTCACCGACCCGCCCGCGCCCGGGGATGACCGCACCCCCAGCCAACGCCTGGCCGACGCCCTGGACGACCTGGTCAGCGCCGCGCAGGCCAACACCAAACCGTTGGGGGTGTCCGGGGTGACCGTACTGGTGGATGCCGACCAACTCCCCGACGGGGCCGGGGCCCGCCTGGAGGACGGCACGCTGCTGGGCCCGGACACCTTCGCGTTGCTGACCTGTACGGCGGTGGTGTCCGTCATCCTGGGCAAACGCCGGGCGGGCAGCTTCATACCGTTGGCGTTGGGCCGCGCCCAGCGCCGCGCCAGCCACGCCCAATGGGCCGCGTTGACGGCGCGGGATCGGGGGTGTGTGCGCTGCGGGCAGCCGGCCCGGCGCTGCCACGCCCACCACATCACCGGCTGGGCCCAGGGCGGGCTCACCGATGTGGATGCGATGTGTCTGCTGTGCCCACGCTGTCACCGTGACCTGCACAACGGCCGGTTCACCATCCAGATGGTCGACGGCATCCCCCACTGTGTGCCTGTGCGGCGAAGAACCTGAGCCGGCCCCACGGGGGCCGGCCAGACGCCCAGCGTCAGCACCACAAACCACACCCAACCCCTTCAGGGCTGATCACAGTCCCGTGTGCAACGCGCTGGCGCGTCGTGGTGTGGCGCCGGACGCTACCCATGTCGTGCCCGACATGACCGCGCTGTGACGGTTGGGGAGGCGGGCTGACGGTAATCGGGCAAGGCAGGATCGGGGTACAGGCCGGCCCTGCACCCAGCGGATCAGATCAGGCGCTTGTGCAGGTAGAGCATGGCCGCACCCACCAGTACCGCGTCGGGGCCCTGCGCGGACAGGCGAACCTGAGGCATCTGTTCGGCCAATAACCGCTGCGCGAGCTCTTCATGGATGAGATCGCGGACCTCTGCCGCGCTGGGCTGCGGCAGTAGTGCGAGGACGATCTCCTGCAGTTCCACGGCTGCGCAGATCGGTGCCATGACGGCGGCGACCAACGCGGCCACGTGTTGGCGCACCGCAAAGGTGTCCTGGTCGGTGTACAACTGCTCAACGGTGGCGAACAGGCAGCGGCGGCCGCAGTCCGGGCACAGCGGGCCGGCATCGTCCACGATGAGATGTGCGATGTCCCCGGCCGGGCGGGTGCTGCCGGTGAGCAGAGTCCCCCCGATCAGCAGTCCCAACGCCACCCCGCGCATGACCAGCGTGGCTTGGGCTGACAGACCCTGGGGACTGCTTCGCAAATCGGCGACCGTGATCGCGTCGGTGGCGTTGACCGGCCATACGTCCATGCGCAACATCCGGCGCAGTTTGTCCATAACGGAGACATCCAGGCCACCGGTCGGATCTCGCTGCCACGCCCCCTGCGGGTCGACGAAGCCGTGCACCGCGATCGCCGCCCCGATCAGGGAATGCCGGGGCACGGTGGCGGCGAAATCGGCGACGCACTTCAGCACGTCCTCCTCGCTGTCGACGCTGGTGTGCATACGCCTGCCCACCTCACCGCCCGGCGAGACCGTCGCCAGGATCACGTCGTCCACCCTGCGCAGGTCAACCACCAGCGTGACGCCGGTCTCCCGTGCGATCTCCAGTAACGTTCCCGGGGCCCCGCCACTGGAGACGCGGTCGCCTTCCATCAGAACGCCGCTGGCGAGCAGTTCGTTGGCGATCACCGACACGGTCGGTCTGCTCATCCCGGTGCTGCGGGACAACTCCGCGCGGGTCGCCGGACCCCGCGTGATGATGTTGTGCAGGATGCGGTTGCGGTTGACGCGTCGCAGGTCGTGCAGGTCGCCAGGCATCCCGTATGTGAGGAACGGAGTCTGCTCCTGCCTGCTCAACGTCTACTCCTCGCAGTGCGCTACGGCTACGGTGGGGTCGTGCGGTTCGAATTCTCCTTCGAGAAGAAGTATCTCCCAGCGCTGGCCGCTATTGGCGTGTCTCCACTCACGGCCAAGGTTGATCTTAGTGAGAAGACCCTTGATGCCCGGTTCGGACCTTGGCGATGTCGTACTTCGGTGCGCAACATCAAGTGCGTCCAGCGTACCGGCCCGTACACCGCTCTGCGCGCGATCGGCGCCCGCGGTTCCTTCGCCGACAAGGGCGCGACGTTCGGCACGACCACGGCGGGCGGGGTGTGCGTGGAGTTCAAGCAGCCGGTGAAGATCCTCGACCCCTCCGGCATCATCCTGCACCCCGGGCTCACACTGACAGTGGCTGATCTGGACGGCTTCGAACAGGCCGTCCGCGACGCAGCAGGGCTCGACTGACGCCATCCACGACAAGGAGTCCGGCGTCACCCGCCGCAGCCCGGCGACGCCGGACGCTCGGATCAGCCCTTGACCGCCGCGGCAAGGGCGTCGGCACGGTGTGTGCTCTCCCACGTGAACTCGGGCAGTTCGCGGCCGAAGTGGCCGTAGGCGGCGGTCTGCGCGTAGATGGGTCGCAGCAGGTCGAGTTCAGCCACGATCGCCGCTGGGCGCAGGTCGAACACGCTGGTCACCGCCTCCTGGATCTGCTCGTCGGGCACACGGCCGGTGCCGAAGGTCTGCACGAACAGCCCCACAGGATGTGACACACCGATCGCGTAGGCCACCTGCACCTCACACTTGGCGGCCAAGCCGGCGGCCACAACGTTCTTCGCGACCCACCGCATCGCGTAGGCAGCCGACCGGTCCACCTTCGACGGATCCTTGCCGGAGAAGGCGCCGCCGCCGTGCCGGGCCATACCGCCGTAGGTGTCCACGATGATTTTGCGGCCGGTGAGGCCGGCGTCACCCTGCGGGCCGCCGATCTCGAAGATCCCGGTCGGGTTGACCAGCAGGCGGAATCCGTCATGCTCCAACGCGAGGTCAGCGAGCACCGGTTCGACGACATGCTCGCGGATGTCAGGGCTGAGCATGTTCTCGAGATCGATCCGCGGGGCGTGCTGCGTGCTCAGGACCACCGTGTCCAGGCGCACCGGGCGGTCACCGTCGTACTCGATCGTCACCTGTGTCTTACCGTCCGGGCGCAGATACGGCAGCGTCGTGTTCTTACGCACCTGCGTCAACCGCGCCGCCAGCCGGTGGGCCAACGAGATGGGCAGCGGCATCAGCTCCGGGGTGTCGTCGCAGGCGTACCCGAACATCAGGCCCTGGTCGCCGGCACCCTGCGCGTCCAAGGGGTCCCCGCTGTTGCCGATCCGCTCCTCGAAGGCGTCGTCCACCCCGGCCGCGATGTCCGGCGACTGCTTGCCGATCGCGATCGACACCCCGCAGGACTTCCCGTCGAAGCCCTTGTCCGAGGAGTCGTAGCCGATGTTCAGAACGGTCTCGCGCACCAGTTCCGGGATGTCCACCCAGGTGGACGTCGTGACCTCACCGCCCACCACGCACAGACCGGTGGTCAGAAACGTCTCGACGGCGACCCGGCTCTTCGGATCGTCCTTGAGCATGGCGTCCAGGATCGTGTCGGAGATCTGGTCGGCCATCTTGTCCGGGTGGCCTTCGGTGACCGACTCGGACGTGAACAAGCGGTTCGACATTGGTGGTTTCCCCTCTGAGTGCTGCTCAGTAACGGTAGTACTCGGGTTTGAACGGCCCCGCCACCGGCACGCCGAGGTACTCCGCCTGCTCACTGGTGAGCTCCGTCAGACCCACCCCCAGCGCGCTCAGGTGCAGCCGGGCGACCTCCTCATCGAGGTGCTTGGGCAGCATGTAGACGCCCACCGGGTACTCCTCGCCGTCTTGGTGTACAGCTCGAGCTGGGCCAGCACCTGGTTGGTGAAGGAGTTGCTCATGACGAAGCTGGGGTGACCCGTGGCGTTGCCCAGGTTGAGCAGCCGGCCCTCGGACAGCACGATGATCGAGGTGCCATCGGCGAAGGTCCACTCGTGCACCTGCGGCTTGATCTCCTTGACGGTCACGTCGTCGATCTGGGCCAGCCCCGCCATATCGATCTCGTTGTCGAAGTGCCCGATGTTGCCCAGGATCGCCTTGTCCTTCATCCGGGTCATCTGCTCAGCCGTGACGACGTTGAGGCAGCCGGTGGCCGTGATGATGAGGTCGGCGCTGTCCACCACGTCATCGAGGGTGGCCACCTGGTAGCCGTCCATGGCCGCCTGCAGTGCGCAGATCGGGTCGATCTCGGTGATGATGACCCGAGCGCCCTGTCCCCGCAGGCTCTCCGCGCAACCCTTGCCGACATCGCCGTAGCCGCACACGACCGCGACCTTGCCGCCGATGAGGACGTCCGTGGCCCGGTTGATGCCGTCGACGAGGGAGTGCCGGCAGCCGTACTTGTTGTCGAACTTGCTCTTGGTGACGGAGTCGTTGACGTTGATGGCCGGGAACAGCAGGCTGCCCTCGCGCATCATCTCGTAGAGGCGATGGACACCGGTGGTGGTCTCCTCGGTGACGCCCTTGATCTGGTTGGCGATGTCGGTCCACATGTGCGGGTTCTCGGCAATCGTCTGCCGCAAGGACCTTGAGGACCTCGTCGAACTCGCCGCCGTCGCCGGTCGGCTCGGGGACCTCGCCCTCCTTCTCGAACTCCACGCCCTTGTGGATCAGCAGCGTCGCGTCGCCGCCGTCGTCGAGGATCATGTTCGGACCCTCGCCCTCCGGCCACGTCAGGGCCTGCAGCGTGCACCACCAGTACTCCTCGAGCGTCTCGCCCTTCCAGGCGAAGACCGGGGCGCCCTGCGGGTCGTCCGGGGTCCCGTGCGGACCCACGGCGATCGCGGCAGCGGCCTCGTCCTGGGTGGAGAAGATGTTGCAGGAGGCCCAGCGAACCTCCGCGCCGAGGTCCACCAGCGTCTCGATCAGGACGGCCGTCTGTACCGTCATGTGCAGCGATCCCGTGATCTTGGCGCCGTGCAGCGGCTTTGATTCGCCGTACTGGGCCCGCATCGCCATCAGGCCGGGCATCTCGTGCTCGGCCAGCCGGATCTGGTCACGGCCGGCTTCGGCCAGGGAGAGGTCAGCAACCTTGAAGTCCATTGCGCCATTGTCTCAGGAGGTGCGACAACCGCCCAACGGTGGCTGCGGCCACGCTCCGCCTCACCCGTGTCCGGGGGCGCAGGCCCGCCGGTACCATTGTCGAGACAAGAAAAGGAGTTCACCCGTGGCATTGGTTGTGCAGAAGTACGGAGGGTCCTCTGTCGCCGATGCCGCCAGCATCAAACGGGTGGCGCAACGTATCGTCGACACCCAGCGTGCCGGCAACCGGGTGACCGTGGTCGTGTCGGCGATGGGCGACACCACCGACGAACTCCTCGACCTCGCGCAGCAGGTCAGCCCCGACCCGCCGGCGCGGGAACTCGACATGCTGCTGACCGCCGGTGAGCGCATGTCCATGGCGGTGCTGGCGATGGCCATCTCGGACCTCGGTGCGGAGGCGCGGTCCTACACCGGCAGTCAGGCCGGTCTGATCACCGACCGGTACCACGGGCAGGCCCGGATCATCGACGTCACGCCGGGCCGCATCCAGGCGGCTCTGGACGAGGGCGCGATCCCGATCGTTGCCGGGTTCCAGGGCGTGGCGCAGGACACGAAGGACATCACCACGCTGGGCCGGGGCGGTTCCGACACCACTGCCGTCGCCCTGGCCGCCGCCCTGGACGCGGACATCTGCGAGATCTACACCGATGTCGACGGTGTCTTCAGCGCGGACCCCCGGATCGTCCCCGCTGCCCGGCAGGTTCCCGTACATCACCTACGAGGAGATGCTCGAACTCGCTGCCCACGGCGCGAAAGTCCTGCATCTGCGGTGTGTGGAGTACGCGCGCCGGTTTAATGTCCCGCTGCGGGTCCGGTCCAGCTTCACCGACAAGCCGGGCACGCTGATCGTTCACGACCTCGAGGAGAGCACCATGGAACAGCCGATCATCTCGGGTGTGAGCCAGGACCTGTCCGAAGCCAAGATCACCGTTACCAACGTGCCCGACCGGCCCGGAATGGCGGCGCTGGTGTTCGAGACCCTGGCCGCCATCGGCGTGAACCTCGACATGATCGTGCAGAACGTCTCCGCCGACGGGATCACGGACATCACGTTCACCCTGCCGACCGCGGACGCGGAGAAGGCGACCGAGGCGCTGCAGCTTCGAGGTGCTGAGATCGGCTTCGGGGCGTTGTACACCGACCCCGAGATCGCGAAGGTCTCCTTGGTCGGGGCGGGGATGCGCTCCCATCCGGGTGTGTCGGCGACCTTCTTCCGCACCTTGGCTGAGGCCGGAGTCAACGTGGAGATGATCTCGACCTCCGAGATCCGCATCTCCGTGGTGACCCGCAAGGAATCGGCGGCTGCTGCTGTCAAAGCCCTGCACACGGCCTTCGGGCTGGATGCCGAGGGTGAGGCGGTTGTGTACGCCGGGACCGGGCGGTAGGGCGGGGGCGTTCCCCTGCGGGTTCGAGGCTCGTCGAGCGGCCCTCATGTACACATCTGGTTGATCTTGGTGGGTCCCCAACCAGATGTGGACGTGGCCCGTCGACCGCCGGCACGCGGGACCGGAAAAGCAGGGTGCTCACCCGCCGGCAAAAGGCGGCAGAACATCCACGACCGCGCCGTCGGGCACCTCATCGTCGGGACCGAGCCGCAGCCCATCGGACACCACCGAACAGACCTCGAGCACCGTCGCGAAGCGGGGCCCGATCTCGCGCAGCTGAGGGAGGACCGCACCGGGATCGATGGTGAGTTCAGAGGTGCCAGCGGCCTCGCGCGCCGCGGCGAACAGCCGGACCGTGACCGCCATCTCAGCCCCCGATCGCCGACATGGGCCGTGGTGGCTGCAGGAAGACCGGATCGTCGATGCCATGGCCGGCACGTTTGGTCGCCACCCCCTGGGCCATGAGGGTGGCCAGGGTCTCGTCGGAGGCACCGGATCGCAGCGGCGTGCGCAGATCTGTCTCACCGTGCGCGAACAGGCAGTTGCGCCACTGGCCGTCGGCTGTCAGCCGCAGCCGGTTGCACGTCCCGCAGAAGGGCCGCGTGACACTGGCGATCACCCCCACGGTCGCCAATCCACCGTTGACGTCCCATAGGCGAGCGGGGGCGGGGGAGTCGTCGGGCAGGGCTGTCAGCCCGAATCCCGCCGTGGTCAAGGATCTCAGGATCTCCTCGGCCGTCACCATCTCGTCGCGCCGCCACCCGTGCTGCGGGTCCAGTGGCATCTGCTCGATGAAGCGCAGCCGGACACCCTCGCGGATGGCCCAGCGCAGCAATGCCGGAGCTTCCTGATCGTTGACCCCCCGCAGCAGCACCGTGTTCACCTTCACCGGTGACAGGCCGGCAATCTGAGCCGCCCGGATGCCCGCGAGGGTGTCGACCAGCCGGTCGCGATGGGTGAGTTGTTTGAACGTGTCGCGGTCCAGGGTGTCCAGACTGACGTTGACCCGGGCCAGGCCGGCATCGCGTAAGGGGGCGGCGAGCGAGGGCAGCCGCAGGCCGTTGGTTGTCATGCTCACCTCGACACCCAGCGCGGCGATCCGGGTGACCACCTCCACGACGTCGGGACGCAGCAGTGGTTCGCCGCCCGTCAGGCGGACGCTGTCCACGTCGCAGTCCACGGCCACTTGCACGATCCGCACCAGTTCGTCTGTGGTGAGCATCTGGGCGCCCGGCAGCCAGGGCAGACCCTCGGCCGGCATGCAGTACGTGCAGCGCAGCGAACACCGATCTGTCAGTGACACGCGCAGATCCGTGTGGACCCGGCCGAAAGCATCCTCTAAGCGCAATTGACCCACTCCTGTGATCCGTCAGCGAACCGCTGCAGTTTCCAGACCGGCAGCCTCTGCTTGACCTCGTTCACCAGCCAGGCGCAGGCGCTGAACGCCTCGCCGCGATGGGCCGCGGACACCGCTGCCACGAAGGCCAGGTCGCCGATGGCCAGGTCGCCGACCCGGTGCAGGGACGCGGCTGCGATCACTGCGGGCAGCTGGCGAGCTTCAGCGATGACCTCACGCATGATCAGGTCGGCTTCGGGGTGGCCCTCGTAGGTCAGACTGCTGACGGCCCGGCCGTGATCATGATCCCGGACGCGGCCCTCGAAGGTGACAACCGCGCCCGCCGCCGCCTGCCGGACCTCGGCCTCGACCTCCGCGGCGGTGATCGGGGTGGGTCGCACCAGGCCCCGGTGGTCCGCCCCGGCGATGACCTGATGGGCGTGTTGCACGAGCGGGCCGAGGACGGCCAGGGCGTCCCTGACGCCACCGTGGCTGCCGGGGACCGCGATCACCAGCGTGGATCCCATGCTGCCCGCGCAAGCCCGGCTCAGGTCGGCCAGCGGGGTCTGGGTGCGGCCGCGGGCGCGGAACGCCTCGCCGAAGCCGGGCAGCTGCCTGTCGATGACGGCCATCACCGCGTCCGGGGTGACATCACGGGGGCCCAGACCGGTGCCACCGGTGCAGACGACCACGTCGGCGGTCGCTAGGCGGATCGCATCGCTGATGGCTATGACATCGTCGGGCACGATCTGCACCTGCCCGACCTCACAGCCGATATCCCGCAAGCCGGCCGCCAACTCGGGCCCGGTGGTGTCTGTGGTGGTCCCGGCTGATGCTGAGTCGGAGCAGACGATGACGTGTCCTCTCATCGCTGCCAGTCCCCGCTCTTGCCGCCCGTCTTGCTGAGCACCTGGACCGCTTCGATGGTGGCTGCGGGGTCAAGTGCCTTGGTCATGTCAACGATGGTCAGGCAGGCGACCGTGACAGCGGTCAGGGCTTCCATCTCGACGCCGGTCCGGTCGGCGGTCTTCACCGTCGCGGTCACCTCGACGAGGTCATCGCCCACGGTGAGGTCCACAGTGACGCCATGCACGGCGATCGGGTGGCACATGGGGATCAGGTCCGGCGTCCGCTTGGCACCCATGATGCCGGCGATCCGGGCCGTGGCCAGAACGTCGCCCTTGGCGACGGTGCCGTCGGCGATGGCGGCTGCGGCGGAGGTCACCACCCGGCCGCTGGCGGTGGCCGTGCGCACGCTGACCTCCTTGCCGGCGACGTCGACCATGCGGGCGTGGCCGCGGCTGTCAATGTGGCTCAGATCCATGCCTTCGAGGCTAACCCGGTCCGGGTCACTCGCCGCGTCGGACCAAAACTCCGCATGTGCGAGGTTGGCGCGCGGAGTTTTCACCCTCTTTGGCCAACCAATGTCCGCTATGTCGCTTTTGTGGGGCCACAAGTCCGCGCGAGCGTCGCTTTGAGCCTGTCTCGTGCGGACTTCTAAACCGGATCCGCCGCTGCCTGGCAGACTTCCCGCGTGGAGCAGTGGACCGCGATCGTGCTGACCGGGGGTCGCAGCCGACGGCTGGGCACCGACAAGGCCACGGCTGTCGTCGCTGGTCAGCGGATGATCGACCGGGTGGTCAAGCAGTTGCCCGAAGTGCCGATCGTCGTGGTGGGGCCGGACCCCGGCGTCCCCGGCGTGATGGTCACCCGCGAAGACCCGCCGGGAGGTGGCCCTGCGGCGGCCATCGCCGCGGGCCTGCGCCAGGCCCACACCGACTGGGTGGCTGTGGTCGCCGCCGACATGCCCTTCGCCGTGCCCATGCTGCTGTCGCTGGCCCGCACCGGCCAGGCGGTGGTACCGATCGCCGCCGGGCATCCCCAGCCGCTGTGCGCTTGGTACCGGGCCAGCGCCCTGCACGGCCTGGAACCAGGGGTCAGCATGCGGGCGGTGCTGGCTGGCCTCGACGTCCACTACGTCGAGGTCGCGGCCCACACAGTCGCCGACATCGATACCCCTGCTGACCTGCGGGCCGTTGAAACAACGCTGACCATAATGGGCGGCATGGACAAATGGGTGACGGCGGTCAAGGCTGAACTGGGTCTGACCGCGGACGTGGACGTGGCACTGATCCTCGATGTGGCCAAGGATGCCGCGCACAGCGTGCAGCGACCCGCGGCCCCGGTGTCCACGTACCTGCTGGGCCTGGCGGTTGGCGAAGGGGCAGATCCCGCCGAGGCGGCCGCCGCGATCGGAAGGCTGGCCCAGTCCTGGTCCGCCGATGCGTGAGCCGGACTGGCACAGCGCGCGCGCGGCGGCCGTCACCGCCCCGATCCCGGCCGAAGACCTCCCGGTCGCCGAGGCGGATGGCCGGACGCTGGCTGCCCCCGCCCTCGCTCGCAGCGATCTGCCCGCCTTCGACACCTCGGCAATGGACGGCTGGGCTGTTGCCGGGCCGGGTCCCTGGGACGTCGTGGGTGAGGTCCTGGCCGGCGCCGCGCCTGACATCAGCCTGTCGCCGGGGCGGGCCGTGGTCATCGCCACGGGAGCGGCGGTTCCGCCCGGCACGACCGCCATCCTGCGCACCGAGCACGCCGTCACCACCGGGCCCCTGACCGGGGAGGCCAGGTCCGACGACATCCGCCCCGCGGGGCAGGAATGCCGGGCCGGAGAGGAACTCGCCGCCGCCGGGATGGTGGTGTCGCCGGCCATGATCGGGCTGCTGTGCGCCGCAGGACTGGACACGGTCTCTGTGCGCCGAATCCCCACTGTCGCCGTCGTGCTGTTCGGCGACGAGCTGGTGGAGACGGGAGTCGCCGGTCCCGGGCAGGTGCGCGACGCCCTCGGACCGCAACTGCCCGGCTGGCTGCGCCGACTGGGCGCCAAGGTGGTCTCGGTGACCCGCGCAGAGGACACGCTGGCAGCCCACGTCGCCCGGATCCGAGAGGCCCGTGCCGACATCGTCGTGACCACCGGGGGGACCGCGGCCGGACCGGTCGACCATCTGCACACGGCGGTGGCGCAGCTGGGGGGACAGTGGGTCGTCGACTCAGTGGCGGTGCGACCGGGCCATCCGATGGCGCTGGCCCGGCTGGGCGAGGCCTGGCTGCTCGCGTTGCCGGGCAACCCGCAAAGCGCCATCGTCGCCCTCCTGTCTTTGGGTAAACCGCTGGTGGAATCGATGTTGGGCCGCTGGGATCCGAAACTGCCCGTCGTCACGCTGGGAGCGGCCGCCAAGGCCCCCGCGCACGAACATCGGCTGCTGGCCTGTCGCCTCCTGGAACAGGCCCACCCCGTGGCCCATCTGGGCTCCGCGATGCTGCGCGGACTCGCGGCCGCCGACGGGTTCGCGGTGCTGCCACCTGGCGGCGCGATCGCCGGGGACCAGGTGGCCTGGCTGCCGCTGCCCTGACTCAATGTGGCGCACCGGGGTCGGTACGCCACATCGAGCAGGTGTCGTCAGCTGGGCTTCTCCGCGCCGGGACGGGCGTAGAACCACCACGTGATGCCAGCGCCGATCACACAGGTGAACGTCCCCAACCAGTACAGCAGTTGGGTGTTGCCGGTGGCGAACATGACGCCGAACACGAACGGCCCGAAGGCGGCGATGGCAGCTGTCCAGCCGATCACACCGCCCGCCTGCCGCGGCTCGAAGATCATGGGCATCTGCTTGAAGGTACTTGCGTTGCCCACTCCGGTGAAGAAGAAGATCGCGAGCATGCCCCACAGGAACTTGGGGAACTGGTCCACGCTGGTCGGGGAGAGCTGGAACGAGGTGTACAGCGCCGACAGCCCGATCCCGAGCACGGCCACCAGCGTGACCTTCGCGCCACCCACCCGGTCGGCGATCGGGCCTGCCAGCACCCGTGCCGCGGAACCGATCAGCGCACCCAGGAAGGCGTAGGACACGGCCACGACGCCGCTGGCGCCGAACGGCGTCCCGTACAGGTTCTTGATCAGCAGCGCGAACTGCGCGGCCAGACCGGAGAAGGTGCCGAAGGTGATGATGTACAGCAGCGTCATCAGCCAGGTGTGCTTGTTGCCGAAGATGTCGAGCTGGTCCCGGACGCCGCGCGCCTGCACCGGCACCGACTTCAGCATGGTGTAGGCGAAGATGACCCCGACGATGACGAACGGCACCCAGATGTAGCCGGCGTTCTGGTACCAGACCTGCTTCTCGATGCCCTTCTCCGGATTGCTGAACGCCTGCGCCCCACCGATCAGCGCGAAACCGATGATCCACGGTGTCACGAACTGCACCAGTGACACGCCGAAGTTGCCGATGCCTGCCTGCACCCCCAGGGCCGTCCCCTGCTTGGCTTTCGGGAAGAAGTACGACGTGCTCGGCATGAAGCCGCTGAACACGCCGCCGCCGATACCCGCCAGCGCTGCCAGCACCAGCAGCACCGTGAACGAGGTGTTCGCGTTCTGCACCGCCAGGCCCCAGCCGATCAGCGGGATCAGCAGCAGTAGGGTGCTCATCCAGACCAGCTTGCGGGTGCCCATGATCGGGGGCAGGAACATCCAGATCAGCCGTAGCGACCCCCCGGCCAGGCCCGGCATCGCGGTCAGCCAGTACAACTGGCTCTTGCTCAACTCGAACCCGATGTAGTTGAGCTGCGGTGCGATGGCCGAGACCAGGAACCAGGTGGCGAAGGCCAGGGTCAGGTTGAAGGTGGTGATCCACAGCGTCTTCCAGGCACGACCGGAATCCCAGTTCGTGGCCGGATCCCACTCCTGGAGCCAATCGCCTCCCCGCTTGGAGGCCGGTGCTACGGACGTACTCATGCGTTCACTCCTGTCAGATGGTCATGTTCGAACTTGTTGGCTAGATCAGGGCTCGCACGGTGGAGCATCTTTACCACCGTGAGATGCATCCATACGGCGGCGATGAGGGTGACGAGGAACAGAACGCCAAAGGTTGCCTGCGGCGCTCCCGCCCAGGCCGTCGCGTAGGCGAACATGGGGGGCAGGAAGAATCCGCCGAGGGCGCCGATCGAGCCCACCAGGCCGCCGACGGCGCCCACGTCGTGCGGGAAGTACTCGGGGATGTGCTTGTAGACGGCTGCCTTGCCGATGCCCATGGCGCAGCCGGTCAGGAACACCAGCGCGGTGAACAGGCCGACCCCGACCGTCCAGGGCAGGACCTCGGCGGTCTGCCCGTCGGCCTTCTCGATGACGATGTGCCCGTAGGGCATCATCAGGATCCCGGTGGTCACCAGCATGATCCCGAACGTGGCGTACATGACCTTGCGGGCGCCGATGCGATCGGACATCCAGCCGCCGAGCGGGCGCAGCAGCGAGGCCGGGAAGATGAACAGCGCGGTGAGCAGGGCGGCGTGTGTGAGGTCGATGCCGTAGACGTCCACGTAGTACTTGGGTAGCCAGGCTGCCAGGGCGACGTAGGCCCCGAACACGACCAGGTAATACAGGCTGAACCGCCAGACCCGCAGCTGCTTGAGCGGCGCCAGCATCGATCCCAAAGAGCGGCCCTGGCCGGGCACGAGGTCGTGGCGCGGCGAGGCGAA
Organism: Candidatus Nanopelagicales bacterium; assembly: GCA_037046735.1. Classification (GTDB taxonomy): domain Bacteria; phylum Actinomycetota; class Actinomycetes; order S36-B12; family UBA10799; genus JADKAV01. The sequence continues at coordinate 280,978 of JBAOHC010000004.1, forward strand.
CCAGGTGATGGCGGCCATGATCAGCAGCAGCACCATGTAGAGGAAGGCCACGAAGCGCCAGCCGCCCGGGACCAGCCCGCCCAACAGCCCGGCGGCCGGCACCGCGGTGATCAGCGCTGGGCCGATGAACTTGGTCACGGAGGCGCCCACGTTGCCTGCCCCGAAGATGCCCAGGGCCAGTCCCTGATGCTCGCGCGGCCACCACGCGCTCACCCAGGCGATACCGACGCTGAAGGCGTTTCCGGCCAGCCCGACGAGGAATGCATAGAGCAGCAGTTGGGGGTAACTGTTGGCTGTCGACACCAAAAATGCGGGAATGGCGGTGGCTGCGAGCATGACCGTCAGGACCAGGCGTCCACCGCGCCGGTCCGTGATGATCCCTGCCGGCAACCGCCAGATCGCGCCGTTCAGCACTGCGACCGCGATGATCCACGACAGCTGCACATCGGTGAGGCCGAACTCTTTGCGGATGGGGATGCCCAGGACCCCGAACATCAGCCACGCCGCGAACATCAGGGTGAATCCCACGGTGGAGATCACCAGTACCCGTACCGCACCCGGGCGCAGGTCGTACTTGCTCGACCCCTCTGCCGGCGCCTCAATCGTGGTCATTGCGAGCCCTCCTAATTTTCCACTGCTTGAGATGTTAACACTGTGTAAAAATATATCAACGGTGGAATATGGTAGAACTGTGGTTATGAACCGCTCAGCCGCCGACACGATAGGGCGCACACTGGCCCGATTGGGGCAGTTGACCGCGCGCCAGACCACCGATGCCGACACCAGTCGGGAGAACATCGCCCGGCTCATCGGGGAAGCGGCCGGTCCGCTCTCCGTGGAGGACATCAGCGCGCTCACTGGACTGCACGCCAACACGATCCGCACCCATCTGGAGATGCTGCGCGCCGCCGGGCGGATCACCCGTACCCGCGGTGTCAGCGACGGCCGGGGCCGGCCCCGCTGGCTCTACGCACCCAATGAGGCCTCCGACCCCTACCGGCAGCTGTCGAAGGAGTTGGTCGATGCCCTCGAGCAGGCCGATCCGGCCACGGCCGAGGAGGCAGCCAACCGCTGGCGCAGCGCGGACCGCGTCAGCCGGCGCCCGGCGGCCACCCCCGATGAGGCAGTCGCGGTGGTGAGCGCATCACTGGAGCGGCTCGGCTTCGGAGTCGAGGTGTCCCCAGTGGGGGACACCCTCTACCTGACCGGCTGCCCATATGCGGCCCTGGTGGCCGAACACCCCGTCATCTGCGATATCCATGCCAGCGCCCTTGAGCAGGTGCTGGCCGGAACGGAGCAGGACATCGCGCTCAACGCCCTGGACGTCTATCCCAGACCTGGAGTATGCGTGGCCCATCTGCGGCGCGCCGACACTGAACCAGCCCGCGTGGTTCGTGGAAAGAGGAGGAGTTCATGACCACCAGTCCCACCGACGAGTTCCTGGTCAAGGCAGGGAGGTTCTTCGCTCGCGGAGAGGTCTCTGATGATCTGCGGACGCTGACCAAGAGCGGGGGCCGGGAGGGCGACGTCTTCTACCGCGACCGCTGGAGTCATGACAAGGTGGTGCGCTCCACGCACGGCGTGAACTGCACCGGCTCCTGTTCCTGGAAGGTGTACGTCAAGGACGGCATCATCACCTGGGAGACCCAGCAGACCGACTACCCGAGTGTCGGCCCGGACTCCCCGGAGTACGAGCCGCGCGGCTGCCCCCGGGGCGCGGCATTCTCCTGGTACACCTACTCGCCGACCCGCATCCGCTACCCGTACGTGCGCGGTGTGCTGCTGGAGGCCTATCGCACGGCGAAGCTGGATCACCCCGATCCGGTGGACGCCTGGGCCTCGGTCGTCGGCAATGAGACCACCCGCCGCGCGTATCACAGTGCTCGCGGCAAGGGGGGTCTGGTGCGGTCCACGTGGCCGGAGGTCAACGAGATGATCGCCGCGGCCCACGTCCACACCGTGAAGGAGCACGGCCCCGACCGGATCTTCGGCTTCTCGCCGATCCCGGCGATGTCGATGGCCTCGCACGCCGCCGGCAGTCGCTTCATCAGCCTCATGGGTGGGGCGATGCTCAGCTTCTACGACTGGTACTGCGATCTGCCGGTGGCCAGCCCGCAGGTGTTCGGCGACCAGACCGACGTCCCCGAGAGCGCCGACTGGTGGAACGCCAGCTATCTGATCATGTGGGGGGCGAACCTGCCCGTCACCCGCACCCCGGATGCCCACTTCATGGCCGAGGCCCGCTACCGGGGCCAGAAGGTCGTGACGGTCAGCCCCGACTACGCCGACAACACCAAGTTCGCCGATGAGTGGCTCAACCCGCACCCCGGCACCGACGGCGCCTTGGGTATGGCCATGGGGCATGTGATCCTCAAGGAGTTCTACATCGACCGGCAGGTGCCCCGGTTCGTGGACTACGTGAAGTCGTACTCGGACCTGCCGTTCCTGGTGACGCTGAAGGAGAAGGACGGGGCCTACGTCCCCGACAAGTTCCTCACCGCAGCAGATCTTGGCGACACTGCCGAGGGGGCGGCCTTCAAGACCGTGCTCGTCGATGGGCCGACTGGCCGCGCGGTGGTCCCCAACGGATCGCTGGGCTTCCGGTACGCCGAGTCCGGCAAGGGCAAGTGGAACCTCGACCTCGAGGGCGTCGACCCGGCCCTGTCGCTCTACGGCGCGGGTGGCTCGACCACGGCGGAACTGCTCATGCCGCGCTTCGACGTCCGGCAGGAGGAGTCCGAGGGCGGTGGCGTGCATCGCCGCGGGGTTCCCACGGTCCCGATCCAGACGGGCAGTGGTGAGCGCCTGGTCACCACGGTGTTCGACCTGATGCTCGCGCAGTACGGCGTGGGCCGGGAGGGCCTGCCCGGCGAGTGGCCGACCGGCTACGACGACCCGTCTCCGTACACGCCGGCCTGGCAGGAGGAGATCACCGGGGTGCCGGCTGCCCAGGCGATCCGGATCGGACGCGAGTTCGCGGCGAATGCCGAGGAGTCCGGCGGCCGCTCGATGATCGTGCTCGGCGCCGGGACCAACCACTGGTTCCACTCCGACACGATCTACCGCACCTTCCTGGCCATGATCACCCTGACGGGTTGTCAGGGTGTCAACGGCGGCGGCTGGGCGCACTATGTGGGACAGGAGAAGTGCCGTCCGGTGACCGGCTGGGCGAACCTGGCCTTCGCCCTGGACTGGCAACGACCGGCCCGGCAGATGATCGGTACGGCCTTCTGGTACGTCCAGACCGACCAGTGGCGCTACGACAATCTGGGTGCGGACCTGCTGGCCACCCCGCTGGGGGAGGGCCGGTTCCAGGACGCCACCATGATGGACACGCTCGTGCAGTCCGCCAGGTCGGGCTGGATGCCGTCCTTCCCGAGCCTGAACCGCAACCCGCTGCAGATCGTGCGCGAGGCCCGGGAGGCGGGGGTGGAACCGGCTGACTACGTCAAGGCGCAGTTGCTCTCCGGTGACCTGAAGTTCGCCCTGGAGGATCCTGACGCCCCCGAGAACTGGCCACGGGTCCTGACGATCTGGCGGGCGAATCTGCTGGGCTCGTCCAGCAAGGGCAACGAGTACTTCCTCAAACACCTGCTGGGCACGTCGAATGCGGTGCGGGCCGAGGAGACCGACGCCCACCCGCACTCGGTGACGTGGCGCGAGGAGGCCCCGGCCGGCAAACTCGACCTGCTGGTCAGCGTCGACTTCCGGATGACGTCCACGGGCCTGTTCGGGGACATCCTGCTGCCAGCGGCCACCTGGTACGAGAAACATGACCTGAACAGCACCGACATGCATCCCTACGTGCATGCCTTCACCCCGGCCATCGACCCGCCGTGGGAGACCAAGAGCGACTACGACATCTTCGGCGATCTCGGCCGCGCGGTCTCCGCGCTGGCCAAGGACCACCTGGGGACGGTCGAGGACCTGATGACGATTCCGCTGATGCACGACACCCCGGACGAGTTGGCGGTACCGGGTGGTGTGGTGCGGGACTGGTCCAAGGGGGAAGTGGACCTGATCCCGGGCCGCACGGCGCCCAAGTTCATCCTGACTCAGCGCGACTACACCGCGATCGGGGCCAAGATGTCCGCTCTCGGGCCGTTGCTGGAGACGGTGGGCACCATGACCAAGGGTGTGGCGGTCAACACCGCGCCGGAGTACGAGTTGCTCAAGAAGCTCAACGGGGTCATCCCCGATGGGCCCGCTGCGGGACGCCCGGCCCTGGTGACGGCCGCGCAGGCCTGCGAGGCCATCCTGACCCTGTCGGGCACCACCAACGGGCGGGTGGCGGTCGAGGGCTTCCGCAACGTCGAGGAGCGCACCGGCCAGCAACTGGCCGACCTGGCTCTGGACAACGAGGGCAAGCGCATCTCCTTCGCCGATACCCAGGCGCGGCCCGTGCCGGTCATCACCAGCCCGGAGTGGTCGGGCAGTGAGCACGGCGGCCGGCGCTACACGGCATTCACCATCAACGTGGAGCGCCTCAAGCCGTGGCACACCCTGACCGGTCGCCAGCACCTGTTCCTCGACCATGACTGGATGACCGAGATCGGGGAGCAGTTGCCCACATTCCGGCCACCCTTGAACATGCATCGCCTGTATGGCGACCAGGGCACGGGCGCGGGCCGTGAGGTCACCGTGCGCTACCTGACGCCGCACTCGAAGTGGAGCATCCACTCGGAGTACCAGGACAACCTCTTCATGCTGTCGTTGTCGCGAGGGGGCCCGGACATCTGGATGAGTCCGCAGGACGCCGAGGCGATCGGGGTCAAGGACAACGAGTGGATCGAGGCCTACAACCGCAACGGTGTGGTGGTGGCCCGCGCGGTGGTCAGCCACCGGATGCCGCAGGGAACGGTGTACATGTACCACGCGAAGGACCGGGTCGTGGACGTGCCGCGCACCGAGACGTCCGGTCTGCGCGGCGGCATCCACAACTCGCTGACCCGACTGATGATCAAGCCGACGCACATCGTCGGTGGCTACGCGCAGTTGTCGTTCTTCATGAACTACCTCGGCCCGACGGGCAACCAGCGCGATGAGATCACCGTGATCCGCCGTCGCAGCCAGGAGGTGGAGTACTGATGGTCGCTCTGCTGAGACCCCCCAGCGGGTCGGGTTGCGCTGCCCGCGTCGCAGCCTCGCTCGTCACCCCCGACCACCCCTCACCAGAAGGAGCCCACGCATGAAGGTCATGGCCCAGATGGGCATGGTGATGAACCTCGATAAGTGCATCGGGTGCCACACCTGCTCGGTCACCTGCAAGCAGGCGTGGACCAACCGCGCCGGTGTCGAGTACGTCTGGTTCAACAACGTGGAGACCCGGCCGGGGCAGGGTTATCCGCGCACCTATGAGGATCAGGAGGTGTGGAAGGGCGGCTGGGTGCGCAACCGCCGCGGCAAGCTGAAGCTGAAGGGCGGCAGTCGGTGGCACCGGCTGACCACGATCTTCACCAACCCGAAACTGCCCGAGCTCAAGGACTACTACGAGCCCTGGACCTACGAGTACGACACCCTGATCACCGCACCGCTGGGCGAACACACCCCCGTCGCCAGGCCGAAGTCGCTGATCACCGGCAAACCCATGAAGATCGAGTGGTCGGCGAACTGGGACGATGACCTCGCGGGCGGCCCGGAACTGGCAGTCGACGACCCGGTCCTGAAGAAGATCAAGGGTCAGGTCGGCGACCGCGTCAAGCTGGAGTTCGAGCAGGCGTTCATGTTCTACCTGCCCCGCATCTGCGAGCACTGCCTGAACCCGAGCTGCGTGGCCAGCTGCCCCTCGGGCGCGATGTACAAGCGCAGCGAGGACGGCATCGTGCTGGTCGACCAGGACGCCTGCCGCGGCTGGCGGATGTGTGTCACCGGCTGTCCTTACAAGAAGGTCTACTTCAACCACCGGACGGGCAAGGCCGAGAAGTGCACGATGTGCTACCCGCGTATCGAGGTGGGGCTGCCGACGGTGTGCTCCGAGACCTGTGTGGGTCGCCTGCGCTACATCGGTCTGTTCCTCTACGACGCCGACCGGGTGACCGAGGCCGCGGCCACGGAGAACGAACAAGACCTCTACGAGGCGCAGCTCGGCCTGCTCCTCGACCCCGACGACCCGGCCGTCGCCGCCCAGGCACTGCGCGACGGTATCCCGCAGGACTGGCTGGATGCGGCCCGCAAGTCGCCGGTGTACGCGTTGGCCAAGAAGTACAAGGTGGCCCTGCCGCTGCACCCGGAGTACCGCACCATGCCGATGGTCTGGTACATCCCGCCGCTGAGCCCGGTCGTGGACGCCCTGCGCGAGACCGGTAACGACGGCGAGGATGCCGGCAACCTCTTCGGGGCCATCGACTCGCTGCGGATCCCGATCGAGTACCTGGCCGAGCTGTTCACGGCCGGGGATGTGGTTCCTGTGAAGCGAGTGCTCGGGACCCTCGGTGCGATGCGCGCCTTCATGCGTGACTCGAACCTGGGCAACCCCACCGATCCGAGCATCCCGGCGGCCGTCGGTTACACCGAGGAGGAGATGTTCGCCCTCTACCGACTGCTGGCGATCGCGAAGTACGACGACCGTTACGTGATCCCCAAGGCGCACACCGAGACGGCGGACAACCTCGAGGAGTTGGCGTGCTCACTGGACTACGCCGGGGGTAACGGGATGTACGAACAGGGACCGTTCGGGGAGGCCTCGGGTAGGCCGTCCCCGGTCGCTGTCGAGACCTTCCACGCCCTGGCGCAGCGCCAGACCACGGAAACCATCGTGGAACCGGATGCCGACGCAAAGGTGAATCTGCTCAACTGGGATGGCCGCGGGGTGCCGCTGGGCATGCCGTCGTTCCCCCGTCCCCATGAGCACACCGCCCCGGCCAGCGATGCGCCGGTGCGCGGCGACGACGAGGAGCACCAGCGATGATCGACCACGACAAGGCGGTGACGCGACTGGCCGCGGCCTGGCTGCTGTGGTACCCCGACGACGCGCTGTACGCCCGCCTGCCGGACATCCGGGTCGCCGTGGACGACCTGCCCGACGGTCCGCGGGAGCCGCTGCAGGCCTTCCTCGGATGGCTCAAGGAGACCGACCCGCTGGCGGCGGCGCGCGAGTATGTGCAGACCTTCGACATGAAGCGCCGGGCGTGCCCGTATTTGACGTACTGGACGCACGGCGACACCCGCAACCGCGGGCTGGCGATCCTGCACTTCAAGCAGGCGTATCTCGCGGCGGGCTTCGACGCCGGTGACGCCGAGCTGGCAGACCACCTCGCCGTGGTGCTGGAGTTCGCGGCGATCGGGGACCGGCTCACCGGGGATGCCCTCCTGGCCGAGCACGTCGGTCCCATCGGGCTGCTGAAGTCGGCCCTGGAGAACATCGGCTCGCCGTACGCGCTGGTTGTGCAAGCGGTCGAGACCACGTTGCCGGATGTCACGCCGGAGATCGCAGAGCGGATGGCAGCCATTGCGACTGCTGGGCCCCCGCAGGAACTCGTGGGCCTGGAGCCTTACACCATCGGAATGCAAGGAGTGCGCAGATGACCACCGCCGACATCCTCCTGTGGGCCGTGCTGCCCTACGTGACGATCGCGACGTTCGTCGTGGGTCTGGTGTGGCGCTACCGCTACGACCGCTTCGGCTGGACGACCCGCTCGAGTCAGCTGTACGAGAAGCCCCTGATCAGGATCGCCTCGCCGATCTTCCACTTCGGCATCCTGGCGGTGCTGATGGGACACGTGGTGGGGCTGCTGATCCCCAAGGCGTGGACCGACGGAGTGGGGGTGTCGCAGTCCACGTACCACTTCTTCGCGGTCACCCTCGGCGCGGTCGCCGGAGCGGCCACCCTGTTCGGCATCGTTATGCTGATCTACCGCCGGCGCACAGTTGGCCCGGTCTTCGCGGCCACGACGAAGAACGACAAGGTGATGTACGTCTTCCTCACCGCGGCCATCGTGCTGGGTCTGCTGGCCACCATGAGCGGGGCTGGCCTGCTGGGCGAGGAGCACAACTACCGTGAGGATGTCTCGGTCTGGTTCCGGTCGATCTTCTACTTCGACCCGCAGACACAACTGATGGCCGGTGCGCCGCTGGCGTTCAAGGTGCACGCGGTGGCCGGCATGGCCCTGTTCATGGTCTGGCCGTTCACCCGCCTGGTCCACGCGTTCAGCGCGCCCGTGGGCTATGTCTTCCGCCCCTACATCGTCTACCGCGATCGGGGGGAGCACCCGGCAGGCAACCGCCCGCCCCGCCGGGGTTGGGAAAAGGTGGGATGAAACGGGTCAAATGCCCGCAGGGCGGGCTGTGGAGGCAGGGTGTCCGCTGCGCCGGTGCCGTCCTCCCGGCTGTCGAACGGTCTGCAACACCTGTTGGTGTAAAGCGGCTTATGACGGTTAGTCGACTATGTGGTCGCTGCACCGGGAGCCAGCAGGAGCTGTGGCGGACTTCTGTGGTGGATGGCCCCGTCGGTACGTCGCGCTCGCGGACCGGCCGGGCCCCCGGGGCAGCGACCACTCAATGAGCAGTACGACCACCGCACAGCGGGTGCGCCTACAGATCCCCAACCAGCACGGCGCCTGGGCCTTCCTGCTCATCCCGCTGATTCTGGGGTTCGTGGTCACGGGCTGGTCGCTTCCCGCCGGGCTGTTCGCCGTGGCCTGGGTGCTCGCCTACCCAGCCAGCTATTACCTGGGCCGGGCCGTTGTGATCCGGTGGCGGCGTGGCTCCTGGTCGCGGCTGGCGAAGCGAGAGTTGCGCTACGCCGTCCCATGGATCGGGTTGGCGGCCGTGCCGTCGCTGGCCCTGGTCATCCTGCGGCCCTGGCTGCTCATCGTGGGCATCGTGCTCGGTGGCCTCTGGTTCGTCAGTGTCTGGCTGACGCGCACCGGCCATGAACGTGGGGCCAGCAACGACCTGCTGCTGGTCACCCAGGCGGCACTGGCCGTCCCCCTGCTGTGGGCGATCGGTCGCGATGAATGGCCCAGTCAGGACGCCTGGCTCGCGGCGTTCATCTGCCTGGTCTTCTTCACCGGGTCGGTAGTCCACGTCAAATCCCTGATCCGCGAGGCCGACGATCCGCGCTGGGCGCGGTTCTCGCGGGTCTACCATGTGGCTGCGCTGGGTATAGGACTACTGTCACCATGGTTGCTGCTGCCCTTCGGGGCGGCCGCTTTGCGGGCGTTCCTGGTACCAGCGGGCAGCCGCCCGGCGGTGGTCGGGGCGGTGGAGATCGTGGTGTCCGTGCTCGTGATCATGGGGACCACCCTTGCTTTGAGTTAGAGGAGACGGACATGCTGACGGTCGCGCAGGCGCAGTTGAAGAACGCACGGACCAACGGCTCCGGCCGCAGCTCCGCCACCGTCTACAAGGGCAACCGCCTCGCACTCACCGTGGTTGCGCTCACCGAAGGCACGCAACTTTCCGAACACGAGAACCCGGGAGAGGCCACCGCCCAAGTGCTGCTGGGCCGGCTGGAGCTGCATTCTGGGCGGGACACGTGGGAGTGTGCGGCCGGCAATCTGCTGGTGATCCCCCCGGCGGTACACAGTATTCGCGCGATCAACGACTGCGCATTCCTGCTCACCGTCGTGCGCGCCGACTGACTTCTTGGTTGCGGGCACCACCTGCGGGTACATGACGAGTACCTGAAATGGAGGTGGCGCGTGCGAGTGCCAAAGCAGCGAGGTCCCGTGAGCGGCTGGGTGTCCGCGGTGATGCATGGGCAGAACGGCCCATTTCCGGCGCTCGCTGCCGGATCGGTCATCAACGACGCAGACGTGCAGTTGGCGTTGTGGATGATCTATGAGCTGCACTACCGGGGCTTCGACGACATCCCCGAAGACGTCGAATGGGTCCTTTCGCTGATCCAGTTGCGCAGGGACATCGAGGTTCGGTTTGAGGCGGAGCTGCGCGGCGCGACGGCGCCCCTGCCGACCGTCGAGGACGACCTCGGCCAGCAGGTCCTGGACATCGCCGATGCGGACCGTGGCCCCAGTTTGGCCCTGTTCCTGCAACGCGAGGCCGACGCAGGGCAGATGTGTGACTACCTGCGGGAACGCAGCATCACCCAGCTCAAGGAGTCGGACCCGCAGTCATTCGTCCTGGGCCGGCTCGAGGGGTCGGCGAAGGTCGCCCTCGCAGAGTTGCAGTACGACGAGTACGGCGGCGGCCGCCCGGACCGGTTGCACGCGCAGCTGTACGCGCAGGCCCTGCAGGCCGCGGGGCTGGACCCGACATATGGCGCCTACATCGACCAGGTCAGCGCGGTGACTCTGGCCACCGCCAACGTCATGTCGATGTTCGCGATGAACCGCAGGTTCCGGGGAGCCTCCATGGGGCATCTCGCGGTGTTCGAGGCCACGAGCTCCGTGCCCTGCCGACGGATCGCCACCGGGCTGGGCCGGTTGGGATTCCCCGCGGACGTCGCTGTCTACTTCGAGGAACACATCGAGGCGGATGCGGTCCACGAGCAACTGGCCGCCCGCGACATCTGCGCGCCGATGGCAGCCGACCAACCGCATCTGGGCCCCGACATCCTGTTCGGCGCTGCTACCTGCTTGTACCTGGAGGGTCTGGCCGCCGCCGATCTGCTGGCGCGCTGGCACGCCGAGGAGCGGGTGGCCTCATGACGGCGCCCATCAGTGTGCGGCTGTGTCCCGACGGTCCCCTGCTCGTGCGCGGTGCGGACTCCGTGACCGACGACAGCGGCGTCGAGCATCTCGTGACCCGGCCGGTGGTCGCGCTGTGTACATGTGGGAAGTCCCAGCGCAAACCGTGGTGCGACGCCACGCACAAGGCGATCCGCAAGCCATGACCGTCATGTTCGCCGGCCTGCGCATCGAGTACGACGAGTCCCTGCTGGTCCCCCGGGAATGGACCCGTGCCCAGTCGCTGTGGGCCTGGGAACTGCTGGGGGATCTGCCCGCCGGGGCCGTGCTGGAGTTGTGCAGCGGTGCCGGCCATATCGGGCTGCTGGCAACAGCGGGCACCGGTCGGCGACTGGTCTGCGTCGACACCAACCCTCGGGCGGCCGACTACGCGCGGCTCAACGCCCAGGAGGCGGGAGTAACGATCGAGACCAGGGTCGGGCGCTCCCGCGACGTGATCGGCGCCGCAGAGCGCTTCCCGATGATCATCGCTGACCCGCCGTGGGTGACCAGCCAGTCGACGCCCCTGTTCCCGGCTGACCCGCGGCATGCCATCGACGGTGGGGCCGACGGCCTGGCCGTGGTGCGGGAGTGTGTGGCCGCGATCACCGCCCATCTGGACGGGGTGGCATTGCTGCAACTGGCTCCGGGCGATGAGCAGGCCGACGCTGTTTGCAGCATGCTCGCGGGCAGTCAGGTCGAGGCGGGTGAGCGCCGCTATTTCGAGCGCGGCACGTTGTTGCGCCTCGACACGCTCGACCCACATGCTGCGCAGAGCACCCTCTAGAATCCGTGGCATGAACTTCGAGAAGGTCGTGTTCGGCTTCTTCGTCGTTCTGGCGGCCACGCTGAATTTCGGCTTCTTCATCGGGCCCATCGACGACCCGCGCGTACACAACGCGTTCGAGTTGTACTCGGCCGTCGTGATCAACCTGATCGCGCTGGTCATGAAGTTCGGGGACCGCACCCAGATCGGCGCGGTGCACCTGGCAACCAGCCTGGTCGCGTCGCTGCAACTGGTCGCGGCAGGTGGACTGTGGGCGTACTACAACAACATCTCTGAGGGGGCGGCGATGACTCCCGAGCAGATCTCGAGTGTCGTCTCGCTGTCCGGCGGAGCCCTGTTCGCCAATGTCATCTCCGTGACATTGCTGGTGGTGGAGACCGTCTCCTTCCGGCGGCAATAGATGTCGAGCCCCTCGCCCGTGCGGCGGGTGTCTGCCGAGGGCCCGAGCACCACCGCGATCTTCCTGGTGCTGCGCAAGATGCGGGCGCCGTTGATCGTGCTGATCAGCCTCTTCGCGATCAGCATTCTCGGCCTGACGATCGTGCCGGGACAGACCATCGAGGGTCAGGTCTGGCGGATGGACCCGTTCGAGGCCTTCTACTTCATGAGCTACACGGCGACCACGATCGGGTTCGGCGAGATCCCCTACCCCTTCAGCACGGCGCAACGCGCCTGGGTGATCGTCACGATCTACCTGTCTGTCGTGGCCTGGGCCTACGCGATCGGCTCAGTCCTGGCATTGCTGCAGGACCGTGGGTTCCGGGAGGCGCTGGGCCTGCAGCGGTTCGAGCGGCAGGTCCGCCGGATGCGCGAGCCGTTCCTGATCCTGTGTGGATTCGGCCAGGCCGGCGAAGTGGTCGCCCGGGCCCTGGACGCCACGGATCACCGGCTGGTCGTCGTCGACAGGGAGGGTACACGCATCGAGGCGCTGGACCTGGCCGCCTTCCGCTCCGATGTGCCGGGGCTGTGCGGCGACGCCTCCGACCCCCATGAACTGCGCCGGGCCGGGCTGGATAGCCCGCATTGCGCCGGGGTCATCGCATTGACCAACGATGACCACGCGAACCTGGCGATCACGATGGCTGCCGCTTTGCTGCGCCCGGATCTTCCGGTGGTCTGCCGCACCTTGCAGGACGATCTCATCGACCGCATCAAGGCCTTCGGGAACCCCCTGATCGTGGATCCGTTCAACCTGTTTGGCGATGAACTGGTGGTGGCTCTGCGCGCCCCCGTGACGAACAGGCTCACGAGCTGGCTCACGAGCGACCAGGGCAGCCCGCTGCCGGTACAACTGGACATTCCACGCCACGGCCGGTGGGTGGTGGCCGGCTACGGACGCTTCGGCGGGCACCTCGCCGCTGACCTCGTCCGCAACGGCATCCCCGTCACCGTGATCGACAGCAAGGGCGGGACCGGTCACGGCCTGGAAATCATCACCGGGGATCCGACGTCGCCGCAGGTGCTCGACGATGCCGACCTCGACAACGCGGTGGCGTTCGCGGCGGCCACCGATCACGACATCACCAACCTGTCGCTGATCGTGTCCGCGACCACCCGCAACCCGGCGTTGTTCACAGTGGCCCGGCACAACGACCCGACCAACGGCCCGCTGTTCGACGCCCTGCACATCGACTCGGTGCTGATGCCGACCCGGCTGATCGCCCACGAGGTGCTGGCCCGCATCGGGGACCCGATGATGTGGTTGTTCGTGCAGTATGCCCAGCGTCGCGACGACGCCTGGGGACAGCCGCTGCTGGACCGGCTGGTGGCGGTGTGCGGCGAGCGCCGCCCAGAGATCTGGAGCGTCGAGCTCACCGACCACGGCGCCCCCTCCCTGATGACCCACATCGAGGCTGCCGACATCACGATCGGCGGCCTGCTCAAGGACCCGCAGAACCGGCAGCGGGACCTGCAGGCAGTCGTCCTGATGATCCGGCGCGACCAAGCTGTGGTGATGTCCCCGCACGACGATGAGGTGCTACGGGTCGGTGATCGCCTGCTGCTGGCGGGCATGGGGTACGACCGGCGCAACCTCGACACCACGCTGTGTGTGCCCGCCGCCGCTGAGTATGTCGTCACCGGTGCGCAGGTGGGCGCCTCCTGGATCTGGCGAACGCTGGCCGACCGATGAGTGTGCGGATCACGGGCCTGTTCAGCTACCCGATCAAGTCCGGCGCGGCAGTGGCTCACACTCAGGTCGATGTCGACGGCCGGGGTTTGGTGGGCGACCGGGAGTACATGGTCGTCGACGAGCAAGGCGTGTTCCTGACCCAGCGAGAGGCGCCGCTGCTGGCCCTGGTGCGACTGGCGTCCGATCAGGTGGTCGTGCCGGCCGGCCGGGCGCTGGTCGTGCCCGGGCGCGGGTGCACGGTGACGGTCTGGGGGTACACCGGACCGGCTGTCGACTGTGGGGACAGCGCGGCCGAACTGCTCAGTGCTCATCTGGGGCGGGCCTGCCGGTTGGTGCGCACGCCGGCGGAACACGGCCGGCGCAGCGACGATGATCGTAGCGGCGTCGGTTTCGCCGACGGCTATCCGCTGCTGCTCATCAGTGAGGAGTCGCTGGCCGATCTCAACGCCCGCCTGCCGGTGCCCCTGCCGATGGACCGTTTCCGCCCAACATCGTGGTGGCGGGCGGCGCCGCGTTCGCCGAAGACGGCTGGGAGTCGGTACTGCTGGGCGCAATTCCCGCGGAGGTGGTCAAACCCTGTCTGCGCTGCGCGATCACGCGGGTGGATCAGGCGACCGGAATCCGTGGCGACGGGGAACCGTTACGTACCCTCGGCACGTACCGCAAGGCCAAAGGGGGCGTGAGGTTCGGTCAGAACGTCGTGCACGGTGGGGTGGGGACTCTGCGGGTCGGCGACCGGGTGGAGGTCCTCAGTCTGCAGGCCAGCCCAACCGCACCAGCGTGAAGGGCTGCTGTGCGCCCCAGGGTGTGGTGTGGATGCGCCGCTCCGCCCGTTCCAACCGGAGGTGTAATACATCCGCGAGGTCGTCGGGGGCGTACCGCTGGACGGGAAAACCGCTGCAGGTCTCGGGACCATCGGGGGCGAAGGTGGCGATGATGGCGTGCCCGTCTGGGGCCAGTGACGCTTGCAGATTCGCCCGGTACCGGCCTTGATCCGCAGGGTCGACGAGGAAGTGAAAGGTCGCCCGATCATGCCACAAGGCGACCGGTACGTCGCTCACAAAGGACCGCACGTCGGCCACCACGATGTCGACGCCGGCCCCGACGCGTTGTCGAGTGCGGTGCAGGGCGGCGATGGAGATGTCCACGGCCGTCAGGTTGCAGAAGCCCAGGGACAGCAGAGTGTCCACCATCATCGAGGACCCGGCGCCGATGTCCACGATGGGCGCCTCGGGGACCAGGTGCAGATCCCGGATGAAGTCGTCCCACACGGTGTGGGCCTCCTGCCACCAGGAGACCGCATCCATCTCGCGAGAAGAGTGCACGCTCTCCCATTTCACAGCCTCGGACATGCCTGGCCCCTGCCCACTCTCAGCGATGGCAAACCCGCACTTGCCAACTGCCCGCAGAAAATGACCTGATACCTGGGCATTCCGGCGCCGGGTGGACCTCGATCTGCCGATGTTCTCGGCGGCCTTCGCGACCGGTCAAGAACGAAACTGGTTCAAAGTTCCGCACGCGACCGCGGCTCGTGCGGAACTTTGACCCCCGCATACGGTCCATTTCCGGCAAATCGGGCGCCAGAAGGACCAAAACTGCGCATATGCCGGCGATCTCGAGCCGGACGTGCGGAGTTTTGAACCGGACTCGTCTCGTACTGCGGAGCCGGTCAACCGTGCCAAGGACACCGCGTCTGTGGGCCGTCGAGAGCGGCAGGAGTTCCACCCCCACAAGCGGCGTGAGCCCTCAGACCAGATGCGTCTACCGTGGGCCCATGGCGAAACCTCGGGTGAACGCGGCCGGTGGCTTCCCGGCGATCAAATACGTGCTGGGCAAGGCCTGGGCGACGGGTGACTTCACCGCAACCATGCAGCGGATGCGCTCGAAGAACACCTGCAAGACCTGCGCACTCGGGATGGGCGGGCAGCAAGGCGGGATGGTCAACGAGGCCGGCCATTTCCCGGAGGTCTGCAAGAAGAGCGTGCAGGCTCAGGTCGCAGACATGCAGCCGGCGATCCCCGAGACGTTCTTCGCCGCCAACGACCTAGCGGCACTGCGTCGGCTGAGTAGTCGGGAGGCGGAGAACCTGGGGCGGTTGGCGTACCCGATCGCCCTGCGCCCGGGAGATCGGCACTTCCGACGGATCGGCTGGGACGAGGCGCTCGGGCTGGCCGGGTCGGCGCTACGTGCCGCCGATCCACGCCGCACCTTCTGGTACGCCAGCGGCCGTTCCGGCAATGAGAGCGCCTTCCTGATGCAGTTGGTGGCGCGCGCCTACGGGAGCCCGAACATCCACAACTGCTCCTTCTATTGCCACAACGCGTCCTCGGTCGCGCTTGCTGACATCTACGGCAGTGGGACGGCGTCGGTGACGCTGGACGACCTCGGCTGCACGGACCTCGTGCTACTGGCCGGCGCGAATCCCGCCAGTAACCATCCCCGGCTGATGACTGCGTTGATTCACCTGCGCCGCCGCGGCGGCAAGGTCATTGTCATCAACCCGATCCGGGAATTGGGGTTGCAGCGCTTCCGGCTGCCTTCGGATGCCCGCAGCCTGGTGGCCGGATCGCAGGTCAGCGATGTGTACCTGCAGCCACGGATCGGCGGTGACATCGCCGTGTTCACCGCCTTGCTCAAACTCGCGCGCTGGGATGAGGGTTTCGTGGACGCGCACACGTCGGGCGCCGAGGCCGTGCGGGCACATCTGGACGGCTTCGACCTTGACCTCCTCGCGCGGTCGGCGCGTGTGGAGGTCGCCGACCTGAAGCTGGCAGCCGACCTCATCAACGCGGCTGGGAGCGGCATCTTCATGTGGTCCATGGGGTTGACCCATCACCAGCACGGCACCGACAACATCCGGGCGCTGGGCAATCTGGCGCTGGCCAGGGGTTTCCTCGGGCGGCCGGGTGCCGGGCTGATGCCGATCCGCGGTCACTCGAACGTGCAGGGGGTCGGCTCCATGGGGGTGTCGCCCACGCTCAAGCAGGCCTTCGCCGACGAGTTGGAGCGGCGCTTCGGGGTCACCGTCGAGTCGGGGCAGGACACCCACGCCAGTGTCGCTGCCGCTCATGCGGGTGAAGTCGATGTCGCGGTGCTCGTGGGCGGCAATCTGTGGGCCAGCAATCCGGATGCGGACTGGGCGGCACAGGCCCTGCAGCGGATACCGGTCACTGTCAGCCTGACGACCAAACTCAACCCTGGCCACTTCCACGGCAACGGTCAGACGATGGTGATCATGCCCGTGTTCGCCCGGGACGAGGAGCAGCAGGCCACGACGCAGGAGTCGATGTTCAATTACGTGCGTCTGTCCTCCGGTGGGCAACCCTTCGTCGATGGTGAGATGCGCTGCGAGACCGACATCTTGGCGGCGCTTGCGCAGGGGGCGATGGGCAGTGACCGCTTCGACTGGGGTGTGCTCAGAGACCACCACAGCCTGCGCGAGGCGATCGCGGCGGTCGTGCCTGGTTACGCTCCGGTCGCCCGGATCGCGACCGACGGTGAGTTCCAGATCACCGGCCGCACGTTCCATCAGCCGTCATTCGGCACCGACGACGGGCGTGGGCACTTCCATGCCGTGGATGTTCCGCAACCCCTCGAGGGGTTCCACCTCATGACCATCCGGTCGGAGGGGCAGTTCAACTCGGTGGTCTACGACGAGGAGGACCTGTACCGGGGTAATGCCCGCCGGGACGTAGTGATGATGAACGCCGTGGATGCTGCCCTCGCCGGGATCCGGGAGGGCGACCCCGTCGAGGTGTCGTCAGCCGTTGGGTCCATGACGGTGCGTGCCGCCGTCATCGATATCGCGCGCGGCTGCCTGGCGATGTACTACCCGGAGGCGAATGCCTTAGTGGTGCCGACGCTGGATCCGGAGTCCCGCACACCGGCGTTCAAGAACGTGCCGGTGACGTTGCAGCCGGTGGGCTGATCAACTGGGCAGTCGTTGCTGCGACACGCCGCGACGAATCGCACCTTCCGCCGATTCCGTCGAAGGAACCCTCAACGCGCGGCGAGTAGCTCCGCGATTTGGATCGCGTTCAGGGCGGCACCCTTGCGCAGGTTGTCGTTGCTGACGAAGAACACCAGGCCGTTGGCGCCGTCCTGCCGGAAGCGACCGACATAACTCAGGTCCTGCCCAGCAGCGTTCAGCGGCGACGGCACCTCGCTGACCACAACGCCGGGTGCGTCCTGCAGCAGCTCCCGGGCACGGGCGACGGTGATCGGGCGATCGAACTCCGCGGTGATGCTCAGGCTGTGTCCGGTGAACACCGGTACCCGAACACACGTGCCGGACACCCGCAGGTCCGGGATGTGCAGGATCTTGCGGCTCTCATTGCGCAACTTCTGCTCCTCGTCGGTCTCCCCGGAGCCGTCATCGACGAAGTTGCCGGCCTGGGCCACCACGTTGAAGGCGATGGTCTGCGGGAACTTGGCGGCATCTGGCAGAGCCACCGCCGCACCGTCGTAGGTCAGTCTGCTGAGGTCGTCCTTGACACCGGCGTGCACCTGCTCCGCCAGCTCCTGCACTCCGGCCAGCCCAGCACCGGAGACGGCCTGATAGGTGCTGACGATCAGGCGGTTGAGCCCAGCGTCGGCATGCAGCGGCTTGAGCACCGGCATGGCGGCCATCGTCGTGCAGTTCGGGTTGGCAACGATGCCCTTCGGAATCGAGTCCAGGGCGCCCGGGTTGACTTCAGCGACCACCAGCGGCACGTCCGGGTCCATGCGCCAGGCTGAGGAATTGTCGACGACGACGGCGCCGGCAGCGGCGACCGTGGGCGCCAGCGCCTTGCTGGTGGCACCACCCGCTGAGAACAAGGCGATGTCGATCCCGGAGAAGTCGGCGGTGGCAGCGTCCTCAACCGTGACGTCTTTGCCCATCCACGGCAGCGTCGTCCCCGCACTGCGCGCGGAGGCGAAGTAGCGGATGCCGTCGAGGGGGAAGTTGCGCTCGGCCAGCAGGGTGCGCATGACGCCGCCCACCTGGCCCGTTGCTCCGAAGACTCCAACAATCATGTTTCCAGGGTATCGGGCGCCCTTGCCGGGTCTGCTGTGTGCGAGGAGGAATCGTCGCTGGCGAACACCTGCACCACGAACAGGGCGAGGAGTAGTCCGGCCGTGGTCCACAGGACGAGTTCCGGCGTCTTGTAGCGCTGCAGCATGATGAACAGCAACGCCACGAGGGACAGCCCGATGCGCAATCCGGTGGCCTGATTGGCCACCCAAGCCCGCGCGCCGCGCATCTGCACCCCGATGGATGCCAGCCAGCGCTGGATGCCGGCTGCCGCCGCCACCGGGATCCGACGCAAGCCACTGGCCACCTTGCCGTGACTCATCAGGAGACCACCGAGGAACAGCACCAGACCGGCCGCGGCCCCCGCCCACAGCGATTGCTTGAGGAAACTGGTGAACTGGTCAAAGAAGGCCGTTGCCGCGGGGACGTTCACGCCCTCCGGCAGTGCGCCAAGGTAGGCGATCCGGGCCACGCCGACGCCGAGGGCCCCCACAGCCATCGCCAGCATCAAGCCGAACCCGAACCAGGCCAGCGCCTTTCGCGGGGCGTGGCTGACGAATACACCCACGATGGCCAGCGTGATGGCGATCAGAGGCAGCCAGAAACCGACCGCGTTGAGCACCGAGTAGCCCGCCTGCAGGGTTGCAGCGTTGGGCGCCTGGAAGAGCACGATCTGTGCGTCCGTGGTTGCGGGGATCTTCTCGGCGATGGTGAAGCCACGATCGATCAGGATCTGTTTGACCTGCCCGATCAGATTGCTCAGGTCCAGGACCACCTGGTTGTCCACGACCTGCACTGCGTTGCCTGTGTTCTGGCCGGTGAGGGCGGCGTTGAGGCGCTGGTGAACCAGGGTGTTCGCCTCCACCCAGGCCGCAGCGAACTGATCGGATTGGACGACCTTGTCGACGGCCTCGTTGGTGTACGACTCGATGCCGGAGTTGATGGGGCCGGTCAGCGCCTGCAGCGCGGCAGTCTGTTCGGGTGTGAGGTCCCTGTTGCCGGAGATCGTCGCAACGGCCTGACTGGTCAGTTCCGGCACGTTCACGTAGGTGAATATCTCTTGGGTGATGCGGTCGGCGACGGCCTGCTGAATCGCCGGGTCGTCGGCCAGCGGCGCGACGGTCTGCACGTACCGTGTGGTGTCGGTGACCTCACCGCGGGCCCAGACCGACACGACGGACAGCGGCGCGAGCACGCACGCGATCACGATGAGCACAGTTGACCAGAATGTCCGCACCCAATGGCGCCGGGGGACTTCTTGCATTGTTGACATGGCGAACCTCCCACCCCACCATGTCCGCTTTGCCCGCCCGGGGGATCACCTATGGCGGGGGATAACGTGCCGGCACGACGGGTCGCGGCTGGCTCTTGAGGCTGGAATCGGGCCTCACGGATTCCGTACGACGAGGGTTCCCAGCGGCTGTTCACGGCCATTGAGCAGAACGGAGATCGCGTGCGGCCCCGGGTAGACCCGTCGGGTGCTCAACTGCTCAAAGCTGACGGTCCGTCTGATCGTCGCGCTGGTGGTCAACTCCGCGCCCTTGAACACCTTGCGACGTGGTCCCTTGGTGCCCGCGAAGTCGACAACCACGTCGACGAGCACGGGTCCGTTGGTGGTCACATCGATCGCCAGCCGCAGTCTCTGCCCGATGTCGATGCTGGCCGGGATGTCCGCCTCGGCGCTCGCGTGGACCTCGCCGTATCCGAGAATTGCGAGTGCCTGGGAGTCACCGTCCTTGATCAGGGCGCGTAAGCCGCGCCGCACGACTGGTCGAGGTGCCCAGCGCGCCGCCACCTGCAGCGCGCGTTTCGGGTGGTCCTTCGAGATGTCGTTGAGGCTGTTTCCGACACTGCGCATCACGTAGTCGCTGGGGTCGTCCTTGAGAAGGTCCAGGAGTTCGATGACAGGTTCGGGATCGTGTTGGAACTGCGGCAGCCGCGGCGCCCAGGGCAGACGTGGCCGGGTGCCTTCGCTCACCAATCGGCGCACATGCTCGCTGGGGTCCGCAGACCATGCGCGCAGGCGTTGCATGGTCTGCGGGTAGGCAGTGATGAAAGGACGGATGCAGAACTCCGCGGTGAACACCTGCGTGAGCTCGTACATCGCGGCCATGGACTGCTCGTAGGCGGGCAGGCCGTACTCCTGGATGAAGAAGGCGTGCGGGTTGTAGAAGAAGAAACCATCAGCGGCGGGGAAGGAGAGTTGCTGTATCGCTGCCGCCGGATCGGGGTCGAGGTGATCGCGCATCACCCGTGCCACGTGCCGCGCCCGGTCCATCAGACCCAGCGGTTCGAACCCGACCAGACAGTCGGCGACGAATGCCTGCTCGTTCACCGGCAGCGTCTCGGCGATTCCGCGCAGGACGGACTCATTGAACATGTTCTTGAGGGGCTCGGCCATGATGGGCAAGCGTATTCGGCCGCGGTGGGGTGCCATGTGGTCGCCGGCGCCCTCTCTCGCGATTGGGCATAAGGTGCGATTCGGGGCGGCGTGTCGCAGCACCAAGTGCCCAATTGCTCGCCGGGCGGTGCCGAAAGCGCCGTGGCTATGCTCACCGCCATGGACTGCATCTTCTGCGCGATCGTCGCCGGTGACCTGCCCGCCCTGCGAATCGCCGAGACCGAAACCGCCCTCGCTTTCATGGACATCAATCCGGCGACCCGCGGCCACGCGCTGGTCATCCCGAAGGTGCACTCCACCGACGTGCTCGAGATCAGCCAAGCCGACCTCGAGCACACCATGGTGCTGGCCCGCGACATCGCAGCCCGGGCGGTCGACCGGCTCGGCGCCGACGGCGTGAACATTCTCAACTCGTGTGGAGTGGCTGCCTGGCAGACGGTCTTCCACTTCCACATTCATGTGGTCCCGCGCTACCTCGGCCGGGACGGGCTGGAACTGCCCTGGGTGCCGACGGCGGGGGACCCGGCGGCGATCGCCGAAGTCGGATCCCTGCTGTCAGCCCCACCTCTCGGCTAGGTCCTGCAGATCGCGGCGGGAGGCCACCCCGAGTTTGCGGTAGATCGATCCCGTGTGGCTTTTCACTGTCTCCCGCGACAGGTACAGCGCGCCCGCGATCTCGCTGAGCGTCAGACGGCCCTTCAATAACTCCCACACCCGCAGCTCGGCCGGGGTCAAGACCGCCAGGGGGGTGGTGGCGGCGTGCTCCCGACGCGCCCTCGCCTGCCAGGCCTGGCACACGGCCTCCTGCCCGCACCAGGAGATGTGCTCGTGGTAACCGGCGAGATCGCCGAGGCGCAGACTGGCCAGAGCCAGAATGCCGCCGGACAGCGGCTTGTACCAGCCGAGGATCAACTGCACCTCGCTGGCCACGCTGGCCTGCTGCGCCACCGCCGCACGCACATCCGCGTCTCGTCCCCGCAGGCACGTCATCGCCACCTTCGCGAGGGCGACGACGCCGGTGGTGGAGACCATCTGATCCAGGTTCTGCACCCCAAAGATCTCCAGCGCCCGTTCGACCGCGTCGCAGCCGGCGCTCTGCTGACCGAGGGCCATCTGCACGATGCCCAGCAGCGCCAGAGCTTCGACCTGGGTCGAGGCGATCCCCGCCGCAGCAGCCAGCGCGGCGGCCTCGTTCAACGTCGTGGTGGCGCTGGGATCACCGACGAGTGCCTGATTGATACCCACGATCACGGTGACCAACGGGTAGATGGGGTCGGTCGGCAGGACCTCGGCGTGTGCCGCCGCGGCCAGTCGTGCCGCCTCGGAGGCGTCGGCGACCCCGTGGTGACTGACTGCCAACAGCAGGGCCAGGTCCGGCCCGATGCTGAAGTCGCCGATGTGGTCGCGCCAGTCGGCCGGCATCAGCGACAGGGTCTGCTGCAGATGTCGCAGGACCGACCCGTATTGGCACGCGGCGACATTGGCCCAGGCCGCGGACATGCTCAGCTCAGGTTCTGCCGCAACGGTCCGTTCGTCGATGCGGGACAGCCAGCTCATCGCGGTACGGGTTCGTCCTTGGAGTAGCGCCACTTTGATCGCTGACCAGACGACCGGGCCCAGGGTCGAGCCGTCCTCGCACCGCAGAGCGTAGGTGACGGCGGTGTCCAGCATCCCGCGGTCGGCGTACCACCGCGCCGCCGTCGCCAGCACTTCGGTGAGGCGGCTGGGGTCATCGCGGTGCCAGCGCTGCAGCACCGTGTCCTGCAGCAGAGGGTGGTAGCGGTACCAGCCGTCGGTGCCCCGCGAGATCAGCACGGTGGTCAGCGACTCGGAGAGGAAGCGGGCCGCGTACGGTGAGCCTGACGCGGCGCTCGCGAGCTGCGTGTTCACGGACCCCAACGCAGCGGTGCACATGACGAAGTCAGGCAGGGTGTCGCTCATCGGGTCCAGAACTTCGGTCTCGATGAACTCGGACACGTTCGTCATGCTCAGCGACGCTGGGGCCTGCGACAGCAGGAAGACCGCAACCGGCCAGCCGCCCGTGGCCCGATGGACCTCCTGGCTGGCGTCGGTACGGCCGAACGCCTCGAAGGCCTGCGCAGTCTCCTCGGCACTGAACATCAGATCCTCGGCGTGCAGCTCCACCACCCGCCCCTGGCCGCGCCACAGGGGCAGCGGTATGGCCGACAGCGACCTGCCGATGAAGGCCACCTGAGATCCGATCGGCAACGCGTCCACCAGGGTTCGCAGGACCTTCTGCGCGGCCACGTCACCCACGACATGGACATCATCGAGCACCACCACGAGGCCCTCGGCGACAGCAGCGACGGCACTGGCGAACGCGGGCAGGACGAATCGGGTGAACGTGGGTTCCTCGGCGGTCATGCGCGTCAGGGGCACGTAGGTGTCGGTGGCATGGGCCAGAGCGGCATTGACAGTGCCGAGCAGGACGACGGGGTCGTTGTCCGACTCGTCGAGCGTCGCCCACGCGACCGGGCGGTTCGATCGGGAGGCCCACTGAACCGCGAAGGTGCTCTTGCCGTAGCCAGCCGGGGCACAGACCGCGAGTACCTCGCACGCCGAGAGTGGCCCATCATCGTCGAGCAGGCGATGACGAGTGACTTCTGCGTGGCGCACATGTGGGGGGCGCAGTTTCGACAGTGGCGTCGTCGCTGGCAGGGTCGCTGGCTTCCGTCCCACCGTGATGCCTCCCGAGTAGGCGTTACTGCTGGACAGCCTACCCAGGCTTACCTTGTTCGTAGTCCGGTCGGGCGTCGATGACTGCCTGCTCATCTTCCTCGGTGTAGTCCCCGTCGTACGGGGAGAAGTACGCCAAGGGGTACTTGCGCGAGAAGTTCTTGAGGAAACTCGTGACCAGTGCCGCGATGGGCAGGGACATGAACGCCAACATGGGTCCGCCGATGGCGCCGCCAGCGATAGCGGAACCGAACGCCACCCCGCCGTTGATCTCCATGGTTCGGGCGCTGATCTTCGGGCTGAGGAAGTAGTTCTCGATCTGCTGGTAGATCAGCGTCCACACCAGCAGGATCACCGCGGCTGTCACGCCCTGGATCCCGAGCGTCAAGACGATCGGCACCGCGGCGCCGATGTAGGTCCCGATGGCCGGAATGAACTCTGCGACAAACCCCTCGAACACCGACATGGGCAAGGCAATCGTCCAGTCCACCCCGACCAGCAGCATCACGAAGAAGAACAGACCCCCGTTGATGACCATCAGCAGCAGGCGGGAGTACAGATATCCCCCGGTCTGCTCGATGGCCGTGTCCCAGGCCCAGCCGAAGCGCTGCTGGGTTGCCGGCGGGAATTTGCGCAAGATGGCCCGGCGGATCTGGGGAGCGTCCGCGGCGAAGTAGAACGCGAACATCGCGATGGTGAAGAACTGGAAGATCAGACCGATGGTGTTGCCCGCGAAACCCAGGATGTCCTGAGCGTTCTGCTGCACCCAGTCCTTCACGTTCTGCTCCGCGGTCGCGAACGCCGGATCGGTCTTGGAGGTCGGCAAGTCCGTGCCGAACTGCGTGTTGATCTGCGGGATGACGTTCTTGAAGCTATCCGTGATCGACCCCGCCACATTGACGAGGCCGGGAATCATGATGAAGGTCAACACGATGAGGAACGCCGCGGAGATCGCGAAGACCAGGCCGGTGGCCGCGCCCCTGCGCATGCCGCGCTTCATATGCAGGTGATTGACCGCCGGCTCCATGGCGATACCGAAGAACGCCGCCACGAAGAGCATGCTGAGCAGGCTGCGCGCCGCGTTGGCCATCACCAGGACCCCCGCGGTGACCAGCCCGACGACCACCACCCGCCAGATGATCTTGCGGGCCATGGGCATCACCCAGGGCGGTGGCTTGGCCTCGTCTGCTGCGGCGGGTCGCTCGACCGCCAGCGGTTCGGGGGGCAGGGCATCGCCGAACGCACCCTCGCCCTGCTGCCTGGCTGGTCCCTGCTGTTCACTCATGACGTCCTCCCGGTGATCGATGGCGGGCTGCTGCGGGCTGAGCCGTGGACGGCAGCGATAACAATCCGGTCGGTGTGATCAAATGCGGCGCTCGCCAGCCAGTATGGACCTCGGCACGCGTGCGTCGCGCCGTGGAGTCCAGGCGTTCTTCGGGTGTGTTTCGGTGCGGCGTGTCGGGGCCGAAGAATGACGCAGCGCTGCCCCCCGGTTCGTGACTGCGGACCGCGTACACCTGCGGCGACGCGCTCACAGGGCGGCCTTAGCGACGGGTAGGACCCCCTCGGCGATGGCCTGCGTGAACGCCGCGTAATCGCGCAGGTTCTGATCGGCGTAGCGCATCGAGAACTCGGCGATCGCGTCATCGAGTTTGCTGGAGACGCCTGCGTACGCCGCGATGGCCACAGCATCACCGGAGCGGGCATGCCCGCGGGCCAGCGTGCGGGCACACAAGTTGGCGTAGAAATTCGCCTCCAGTACGGTGCCTTGCTCGACGTTGGCCGAACCCTTCCAGTCGCGGAGCTGGCGCACGTAGTACTGCTTGGCATTGCGTCCTGTCGTCCATCCCAAGAAGATGTCGGTCTGCGCCTGGATCAGTCGTTGGCCCTCGACCACGCGACGACCCTGATGTGAGTACTCGCTGGGCCGCAGGTGGTCCTCAAGTACCGACGGCACAGCCTCCTTGATCTGTAGGAACAGCGGGTCTTGGTCGTCGCGGCCCTCCAGCAACATCACCCAGCACCGGGTGCCGACACTTCCGACCCCGACCACCTTCAGCGCGACATCAACCATCGTGAAGCGGCTCAGGAGAACCTTCAGATGGTCGGGCGTGCTGTCGACGTACTCGGCGTAGGCGTGGGCGATGACCTCGCGGATCTCGTCCAGGTCGAGGTGAGCCGGCATGTTGTGCAACGGCACCAGCAGCGGAGGTTGGTAGCGAAGACGTAAGCCGCCGGACTCGCGGGTCGCCAGTTTGCGCAGCGCTTGCAGGCTCGTCTTGCTGCGCGCCTGATTCCGGAACTGGTCGAGCCGCTTCTTGATGTCCTTGTTGGTGACCTGAGCACCGGTGCCCAACTGCTCCACGTTCAGGTAGTCGTACCAGAGGTCCATGACCGACATGTCCGCG
>JBAOHC010000011.1:0-13087 GCA_037046735.1 Candidatus Nanopelagicales bacterium
CCGCTTGCCCTGGATGACGGTGCTGGAGGCACTGGCGACCGTTGCGTCGCGGTCGATGCTGCGGATCTCGTCAGCCGCGATGTCGGTCAAACGGGCCATCCGCTTCCAGTTCCCGGCCTCCTGAGGCGCCCAGAACGAGGCCAGATTCGCCTCGTTCCAGATCTGATAGGACGTGATCTGGCCCTGGTATCGGGTGGCCACCGCACGCACCCAGTCGCGCCAGTACGACAACTGCTTGACGTCCGAGGCGGTGCCACCGCCGTAGTAGAACGCCACCGGGTCGATGCGTTGCGCGGCCCACTCCGGCGTGGACCCCAGCACGTAGGTGATGTCCTTGGCGCCGGCCCGCTTGGCGTTGGCCACGATGCGGTCCAGGCGGTCCCAGTCGTAGACCCCCTG
Organism: Candidatus Nanopelagicales bacterium; assembly: GCA_037046735.1. Taxonomy (GTDB): domain Bacteria; phylum Actinomycetota; class Actinomycetes; order S36-B12; family UBA10799; genus JADKAV01. The sequence continues at coordinate 400 of JBAOHC010000011.1, forward strand.
GGTCTTCTCGACCTGATCCCAGCGGACGCCGTTGTCCCAGATGCGGACCCCGCCGAGCCTGCCGGGGAAGTCCGTGTCGGCCAGGGCCGCCACATGCATGCCGAACAGGCTCGGATCGACCTTCACGAAGGGTGCCTTGGGCGGCGGCACGACGGGCTGCGGAGCGGCGGCGGCAGGTGCCGCGGTCAGCAGGACCGCTGCCAGGGCCAGGGGCGCCAACAGAGCCTTCTTCACCCGCGATCCCCATATCCGAGGGCGATCGTGGTCGGCGCCGTGACGACAAAGGTCGTCGTGGCGTTGTCGCCATCCACGGTCCAGTCCCCTTCCAGCACGGTCGGTTGCGAGGGCCCTCGCACGGTCACGGTCAGCGTCGCCTCGTTGATCAGTAACTGATGTTCGACGCCGGCGCGGTACTCCAGGTTCCCGTCGGTGCCGAATGTACCCGCGGGCAGCGAATACGTGAGCGTAATCACACTGCTCTCACCCGGTGGGATCCAACGGCCGATCCGCACCGCCTTCCGGCCGTCCACGTCGGTGTAGATCTTGTCGTCGGTCTTGATCTCGCCCTCGTTGGCGCTGATCTGGACGTCCGTGGCCTTCTTCGGCAGCAGGGCGATGTTCCAGTGGAACGCCCACCTCGTGGTGTAACTGATGCGCTGGCTCAGCGGGGTGTTGTTGTCCGGGGCGTTGTTGGTGACCGTGGCCGTCTGGGTCACCTCGGCGGAGCCGTCGGCGTTGAGCCTGACGTCGTGTACCAGTGCCCGGGTCTGGAAGATGTCAACCTTGGAGGCGTTCTGGTTCTGGGTGTAGAAGGCGATCCGGTCGGGAGCAGGCGCGGGCTGGGCGCCATCCGCATCCGCCTCGCGCAGCGCCTCCTCCTGGCGGCCGTCGCTGAGATAGATGCGGATGTGCTGGCCGGGGGCGGTGCTGAACATGGCACGGGCGATGCTCAGCGCCGCGCCGCCGTCCTGCATGCGGCTGAGCATCTCCTCGATGAGTTGCTGGTTGATCTCGTGGCGTTTGGCCTGCGCGGCGGCGTCCTCGCTGTAGCCCTCGTAGAACAGCTTCTGCACGAGGTTCTCGGCCGTGATCTCGCCGTAGAGTTCGGACTCGATCGGGCCGGTGGCCTCGACTGCGGCCGCCAGCGCCTTGGGATCCAGCGAGATCACACCATCGACGGGCTGGCCACCGTTGGCCACCCACGACCGCATCATGTCCTCACCCGAAACCCGGAAGTCCTGGTGCAGGTTGGACCAGGCGAAACCGTCGGTGGCCCCGGATTCCGCGTAATAGGGGCCAGCGGCGACCGGGTTCCAGGGCACCTGCGGGTTGCCGGGGAAGAAGTGTGAACTCACCGCACCCTTGTCGACGACCTCCATCTTGCCGTCGTCGAACTCCACCAGGGCGGCGTTCAGCGAGGCGCCGCCGCCCGCGTAGAGCTCCGCAGGGTTGTGGAACACCACGAGGTAGGTCTGCGGTCCATCGGCGCCGAGCAGCTGCGGCAGATCGGGGCGCATCATCTCGTAGATGCGCATGCCCTTCTGGATGCCATCGATCTGCTCGGTGGCCTTGTCGCTGACCGTGCGAAGAATGGGGCTGATGTTTGCGGGCATCTCGTCGATGGCCCCCTGAGCCGTGCTGAGATCGGCCTGGATCTGCTCGACCTGTGGCTGCATGGCCTCCAGGGCTGCGATGTTGATGCGGCCGTCCTCGAAGACGCCGGGACCACCGTTGGTGCCACTGAGGTCGGCGTAGAGCGTATTGCTCACCTCGGCGGCGTCGAGAACGGACTGGGCGCTGCTCAGGAATTGGTCGGCGCCGGTGAGATTGGTGTTGAAGTACGGGATGAGCTTGAGGGCCGCCAGGGGCAGCCCGTTGATGTCGCCCTGCGCGGCTTGGCTGGCGGCGCGGGCATCGTCGATGCTGGCCTGTGCGGCCTGCGGGTCACCGGCTGCGATCTGGTCGACCATGGCGTTCAGCGCCTTGTTCGCCTGCTGGGCATGGAAGGCGGTCATCCCCAGCGTGATCAGGAACCAGGCGCCGACAGCGGCCACCGCGGCCCAGATCCACGTGCTGCGGCGCTTGTGCAGCGGCGTCTTGGCAGGTGTGGGAGCTGCCTGGTCGGGGCCGTCTTCGTCGGTGGACTCCGGCTCCGGCGAAGCGGTGTTCTCGGACTCGCTCACGACGCTCCTCTTGTCACAGATAACGACGGCCCTCGCGTCGATGGGGTTCCCCGCCCTCAAGAGCCGATTATAAGCCGGTGATCGCCGCCGGGCTGAAGATGCCGGGGGGCGTGGGCGTGAACCTGTGCCGGTGCCCCAAGAACACCGGATTGGGCTGACGGTGCTATTCGGCACGGCGTGTCGAAGCAACAAATGCCCATTTGCCGCGCCGGCTTCAGCCCGGCAATTGGTCCGCACGGGCCTGCAGGACCGCCAAGCAGCGGGTGACCCAGGCGATGTTCTCCCGTTCGAAGGACCACCCTCGCAGCAAGGTCAGGTAGGGGCCGATCTCTTCAGCGGTGAGCAGGTAGTCCTGCTCGTCCTGGTCGCGCAGGAGCCACCTTCGCAGGGCCGCGTACTGCTCCAGTTTCGCCTCGGACCGGGCCAAGTGGGCGCGTAGATCGTGTTCCACCGACTCGGGTGCGAGGTCCAGGGCCTGCACCTTGACCAGCAGGTCGTCCTTGATCGAGGTCGGGCGGCTGGGAGTTCCCAGGAAGTCCACGAGGTGGGCACGACCAGCCGACGTCAGCGTGAACACCCGTTTGTTCGGCCGTCCCCGTTGTTCGACCAGACGGCCGGAGATCAGGGCGGCGGCCTCCAATCGGTCCACCTCGCGGTACAGCTGCTGCGGCGTCGCGACCCAGAAGTTCGCCACCGACGCCTGAAACGACTTCGCCAGGTCGTAGCCGGACGCTTCGCCGGACAACAGGGCGGCCAGGACCGCGTGTCCGAGTGACATACCTGGCAGCCTACTCACCGAATTGAGTAGGCGCGGTGCGCCTCGGACCTGCTACTGTCCTATTCAACAAAGTGAGTAGGTGTGAAACCCCATGACTGACTACGGCGCAGTGGTGATCGGAGCAGGTAACGCTGGACTGACAGCGGCCACGACCCTGCAACGCGGGGGGATCAACACCCTGCTCATCGAGCGGCACAACGTTCCGGGCGGTTGTGCGACATCCTTCCGGCGCGGCCGCTTCGAATTCGAGGTGGCCCTGCATCAGCTCTCCGGAGTCGGCGGCCCGGATCAGGGGTTCATGCTCCGGCGCCTGTTCGACCGGCTCGGCGTCGCCGACCAGTTGCAGTTCGTCGAGGAACCGGAGCTGTACCGCGTGGTCGTGCCCGGCCAACTCGATGTGACGGTGCCAGCCGACTGGACGGCTGCGATCGACACCCTGGATGGCAGTTTCCCGGGAAACCGGGAGCAGCTCATCGCCTTCTTCGATCTGGTGAAACTGGTCACGATGTGCCAGATCGCCGCCATGCGCGGTGTGCCGCCCGACCAGATCGATCGCCGCTACTTCCGGGTTGCGCTGCACCCGCTGCAGGAAGTTCTCGGCGACTTCTTCACCGATCCCCGGCTGCAGACGGCGTTGAGCGCCTACTGGGGGTATCTGGGCCAGCCACCGTCCCGGCTGCCCTTCCAGGATTACGCCCTGTTGCTTTTCGCCTATCTGGAGTTCAAACCGTGGCACCTGCGCGGGGGCTCGCAGGCCATGTCCTCGGCGCTGCTGTCCTCGTTCGTGGCTGCTGGTGGCGAGGTGCGCTTCAACACAGCGGTCGAACTGATCCTGACGGACAGCGGGCGGGTGACGGGCGTGCGACTCGAAGGCGGAGAGACGGTCAGCGCCCGTGAGGTGATCTCCAACGCGTCGCTACCCACGACGTACGCGATGCTCGGGGACACGCCAGCCGCGGTGGCAGCGGACTTGTCGAGTCGCCGGACCGGGGTCTCCGCCTTCGTGTTGCACATGGGTCTGGACGCGTCAGCCGCCGACTTGGGCTTCACGGCCAGCACCACCTTCATCAACCGCGACACCGACGATGACCGGACGTTCGCCAGTTGGCACAGCCTCCAGCCGGCTCGCGGGGCGGCGGTGTCCTGCTACGACATCGACCCGATCGGCTTCGCCCCCGCCGGCGCCTGCCACGCGACGCTGCTGACGTTGCAGTACGCCGACGTCTGGGACTCGATCGCGCCGCACGACTACGCAGCCGCCAAGTTCGCGTACGCCCAGACGTTGCTGGATCTCATGGAAACGACCTATCCCGGCGTGCGCGACGTCTTCGAGGAGGTGGACGTGGCAACACCTTTGACCATGGCCCGGTATCTCGGACACCCCGGTGGAGCCATCTATGGCTATGACCAGGATGTCACCGAGGGATGGCTGTTCCGTCACAGCGAACGCAACCCCGGCGTGCCTGGACTGCACCTGGCCGGATCCTGGGCTGGGCTCGGCGGCTTCCAGCCCACACTCGAGGCTGGCAGTCGGGTGGCCCGCCGCATCCTCAAGCAGGGAGTACCCGCATGAGCGAGGAACTGGTGTCGTTGTACGACGGGTCGGACGAGGTGCTGGCTGCCATCCGTAGTCGCACCCCGCAGGCCCCACCCCGCGCTGTCGGCGAGATCGTCCGGACCTACCATCCGAAGCGGTTGGAATTGACCGTCGCCGCGGTCCTCCCGCAGTCCCCGACTGCCGTCACCCTGCGGCTGCACCGAGACCTTGGGGACCTACCCCCCTTCCTCGCGGGCCAGTACGTGAATGTCTTCTACGACGCCACCAGCCGGCCGTACGCCATGTCATCGGCACCGGGTGCCGACCACTATGACCTCACGATCAAGCGAGTCGCGGGTGGCCGGGTCAGTAACGCCCTCATCGATCGGGTCCGCGTCGGGGATGTGCTGACCACCACGGGCCCGATGGGCACGTTCCATCACAACCCGCTTTTCCACGGAGACGATCTGGTGTTCCTCGCGGGCGGCTCCGGGGTGGTGCCTGCGATGAGCATGATCCGGGACATTCTGGGCGAGAACCTGCAACGGCGGCTGCACCTGATCTACGGCGTTACTGACCGCTCAGACGTCATCTTCGCCCAGGAGTTGGCGGCGATCACGGATCAGCGCATCCGGGTGGACGTCGTGGTCGGGCGGCTGCTCACCGCCGAAGTGATCAGGGAACTCACGGGGCCCCTGCAGGACCGGACGGTGTACATCTGCGGACCGCAGGCCATGTATCCCTTTGCCGTGGAGCAACTGCGTGACCTCGGCCACCCCCGTCGGCGCACCCGCTTCGAGGCCAATGGCGCGCCCAGCGACCCGACCGCGCAAGCGAGTTGGCCCACCGGTTTGGACCCGCAGACGCCAGTCATTGTCACCGCTCGGGGCCGCTCGTTCAGCAGCCCCGCCGGCCGGCCGCTGCTCGATGCGCTGGAGGACCAAGGCTTCGCGCTGGAGGTGGCATGCCGGTCCGGGGAGTGCAGCCTGTGCCGGGTGCGGGTCGTCAGCGGCGTTGTGCACAACGCTGATGAGGCGAGGTTGCGCCTGTCCGACCGAGCCGCAGGGTACGTGCACAGTTGTGTGGCGTACCCGGTGACCGACGTGACCCTCGACTGGTGACAAGAATGAACGTATGACTGCTCCGCTGATCCTGTTGGACTTCTGGGGCGTCATTGGGGTGGTGCAGACCCGCGACGATCTCGCTGCGATGGCGGGCCGGCTGGGCGTGGACGAGCGACCGTTCACCGAGGCGTACTGGCGGCACCGGCCCTTCTATGACGCCGGTGGGGGGCGTCGCGAGTACTGGTCGCTGGTGGCTGGGGAAGTGGGCCGGACCGTCGATGACGAGGAGGTGGCTGACTTGGGTCAGCTCGATGTTGCGAGTTGGTCGAGGGTGCACCCGGAGATGTTGGACCTGATTGCGGATCTGCGCCAGGACGGCCGTCGACTCGCGTTGTTGTCGAACGCTCCGTTGGACCTGGTGGATCATGCCAGCAGGGTTCTCGAGGGCCTGGTGCCGGAGCTGCTCTTCAGTAGTCACCTGGGGCTGGCAAAGCCTGATCCGGCGATCTTCGCCGAGGCGCTGCGCCGGCTGCAGGTGCCCGCTGCAGAGGTGGTGTTCGTCGATGACAATGTCGACAACGTTCGGGCTGCGCGAGACGTGGGGATGGTCGGTGTGCACCACATTTCGGTGGCACTGACGCGGGACTTCCTCGAAGCGTGAGGCTGAACGCCCCCTTGAGGTGAACAGCCTCGGATGTGTCGTCGTCCGAGCCGGAGGGAATGGGCAGAAGGTGCGACTCTGTCCGGCGTGTCGCAGCACCAAGTGCCGAATTGCTTACCAGGAACCCCCGCCCTGCCGAACCTGCCTCAACGCATGAGCCGCACCCGCCCATCGGTGCAATTCGGTTCATCGGATTTCAGCGGGGTGTCATGGTCGGGAGTAGGTTCCAGTTGACGCCTCCTGCCTGCAGTAGGACACGTATGCGGTAGTTGCGGAAGGTCCGGAATCCGAAGCCTGTGCGTTTTACGGCTTTGATGAGGTTGTTCTGGCCTTCGGTGGGTCCGTTGGTGGCCCGTGTGGTGTGCCAGGCCAGGATCTCGCTGGCCCAGTTGCGCAGGGTTCGGCCCAGGCGGCGGATGTGCTCATGGCGGTTGGGCTGGCGTAGATCCGCGGACAGGGCGTGCAGGTAGTCCTCGGCGGTCTCGGCGGGTTGGGTGTAGATCCCGCGGACGGCTTCCTTCGCGGCCCAGGCGGTGGTGACGTGCCCGTGGGGGTCGCCGGCGGCCAGCAGCCCCTGCAGTTTCTGCTGTCCGTTCTCGTTGAGTCGCTCGTGGGCGCGGGTGGGTCGCCGGCGGGCCCGGTAGAGCGGATCGTGTTTGTGTCCGCGGTGTCCCAGGGTCTGGTTCTGGACCGCGCAGCGGGTCCAGTCCAGGGTCAGGTTGGCGTGTTTGATCAGGTGGAAGGGGTCTACCACCAGGGTGGCCTGGGGCAGCACCCGGTGGTAGATGCTGCAGTAGGAGGAGGCCATATCCAGGGCGCCGACCTCGATGGCCTCCAGCCACGTTTGAGGGCGTTGTTCCAGCCAGCCGATCACCGCGTCGCTGTCCTTGCCCTCGGTGATGTCGATCAGCCGATGTCCCGCGACGTCGGCAAACGTGGTCGCCCACCGCTGGGTGCGGTAGTGGCCCTGCCGGGCAAACAGGGTCTCGTCCATGCCGAGTGCGGTAACTGGCCCGATCCGGGCGGGATCGTCGACCAGCACCTGTCCGTAGCCGAGCACGGTGTCGTTGACGGTGTGCCAGTCACAACCCAGCTCGGCGGCCACGACTGCGACTGCCCGCCGGTAGCGGCCGACCTGCTCGGTCAGCCACCGCCCGGCCCGATGCGTCACACCATGGCGGGCCGAGGCGATCCGGTCATCGTGGGTGGTCCACGACCCCTGGACGCAGGCATCGTTGGGGCAGGTCCGGCGGATCTTGTGCCAGGCCAACACGGTGGGTCGACCGAACGTCGGCAGATCGGTTAGGCGCACCACGGTGCGCTGCTTGACCCAGCCCCGGACCGCGCAACGAGGGCACTGCTGCTGCCAGCCGTCCGGGCACGACACGTGAACCACCAGCGGCGTGCCGTCATCCGGGGCCTCCACGCCCAGCACGTGCACCTCAGGCAGGCCCACCAGCAGCTGACAGATTCGAGTAGGGTCGGTTTCCACAGGGGTCCTCCCGGTCGAGGGATCTTCGTCGAAACCGACACTGGCAGGACCCCTGCCCCATCACCCCGACCGACACGCCACACCGGTCAGCGAGCTGCCGCTACTCCCCGCTCAAATCCGAAGCGCCTGCAATTCGCCGCTTGTGTAGGGAACTTGGCGGCACTCCGCACTAGACCAGGAAGACGAGCAGCAGAAGAGCGCTGATGGCCAATGAGATGAGCAGGGATGTGCCGCATCCCAGCCGGTTGCTGAAGAAGAAGAACATGGTGGATCCTTTCGCGCCAGACGGCGACGCCGCCCGGGTATTGCCGGGGCGGCGTCGCAGAGGAATTACCGGTTGTCGGCGTCGTACGAGTCGCGGCTGCCGGACTTCGGCCAGCCCGCGGCTGACCAGGTAACCGATGGTGAGCAGCGTGACGAAGAACCACGCGGTGCGCGGACCGAAGTCGCTGCCCTCGTCGGACACGGCGGAGGCGATGAGCACGGCGATCACGGTGACCACGTAGGCGATCAACTCAGTGGTCTTGTGCGAGGCCTTCGTCTCGGTGGTGAGCCGACGCGCGGGGTGGTTGTCCTCGTGACGGGGGGTGGTGACGTTGTCCTGTGATCCAGGAACGTCCCCAACATCGCTTGGATGTCACATTTGGCGATGAAATCAAGTTGGAAGGCTACGATCTGATCCCGGCTGGGCCGCTGCGGCCCAATCAATCCTTCCGCCTGAAGCTCTACTGGCGCGCGGTTGCTCCGTCTACGGGTTCGCACAAGGTTTCGGTGCAATCCTATTACGGCGATGGCGTGATGGTGGCGCAGAAGGATGCGCTGCCGGTGTGTGATCGGGAGCCGACCACGACGTGGACGTTGGCGAATTAGTGGTCGATGTCCATGATGTGACTGTCGCCGCCGACGCCCCGCCCGGCGTCTATCCGCTCTTCGTCAGCCTTTATCGGGAAACAAACGGCGAGCGGCTTCCGATCCGCCAACCAACCGGGAGTTGGTTGACGCTCTCCAACTGGGCAATCTCGAAATTCAGGAATAAATGTTCGACGATGAGGCATCGATCCCCTGGGCGTCGCTGGCCTGAGCTTGCTGCTTCAGCCTGAGCAGCGCCTTGTCTTTTGCCGCCAGTTCTTCCTGCAAAGCTGCTTGCTGCTGTTTGAGTTCGTTGATCACGGCCAACGGGTCGGGAGAAGCGGTTTCAGCCTGTCTATGCGCAGGCGCGGCGTGGCGCAATCTGGTCAAGCGCGACAACCGCGTAGGAATCCGGCGTTGCTTCCACCGCTCCGTCGGCCAAAACGGGCGCCAAGGCAGGTATTGCATTTGCCTGCACTCTCTTATCGATGTAATGGGCGGCGCTGCGCCCAGAGCTGCGTCTCGCGAATCGTAGCGGCGAATCTGGGCGGCGGTGCGGCGCGCCACCAGCTTGACAAGTTGGTCGGCGTCCTGTTCGCTGATCAGCACGGCCAGCGCAAAGTGATCGTTGGGCAGTTCGTCGCGGATTTGGATGGATCCTGGCCGGGGTAAGGCCGCCATATTGCGGAGAACTCCACAACGCTGCCGACGCCGTCCAGCATGGGATCGATCTCCAGGTGATTGACCTGGCCGTCGCGTGCTCTTGGCGTATTCCTGAAAGCCCAGAACTTCGAACTCGCCGTTCTGCACGCCTCCTTGACGATGCGCAGCACGTTGTTCAGCTCATTGAAGCCCGGCACGGCGAACGTCACCAGCTCGGTCTGCTGGGTGGCCAGCGACACGCATCAAGGCGACGCGGCCTCGCTTTGAGGCCCGCCCGAAAAAGCGTTGAATCCGCGCCAGCAGGTACTCGTTCTGCTGGGCGCGCCACGAATAGATGACGCACGTGCCGGCGATTTTGTCGTGAAACCCGCGCCGGCGGTCGTCGATCACGACCCAGAAGAAGCCCAGCCCCAGCGGCAGCAGCGACGCCAGATAGCCGAACCAGCGCAGCGCCGAGCCGACATAGGTCATCGGCTTGCCATCCAGCCGCACGACGCGCACGCCCATGACATACTTGCCCACGGTCTGTCCGCCCGCCGTCGCCAGAAAGATGAAATAGATCGGGCCGGTCAGGATGGCCACGGTCAACAGCGAAGACATTGACGGCGCCGCACAACAGATCGCGCAGCCACGTCCCAATCGCGCAGCAGCGACGGGCCGCCCCGGCCACCGTGCACGACTGGGTGTTGACGCCCAGAAAGAAGTCGATCGGCAGGCTGATCGACGCCGTGATCACCAGCACCGAGACGATGACGATCAGGATGTCGATGATGATGGCGACCATGCGCGTCACAAAGCCCGCGTATTGACCCATCAACCCCACATTACGCTGCGCCATTGTCGCGCCCCTTTACAAAGTCCGAGGTGAGCCGGCCCGATTCGGCGCGCCGCTGCACCGGCTCGGGCGGCGGCGGCAGTTCCTCGCGGCTTGAGGCGCAGAATCCCGCGCACGATCGAGTCGACCAGCGAGTCGCCCGTCACCGTGCGTTCGCGCACTTCGTCGCGCAATGCCCGGCCAGGCTCAGGCTTTGCCCCTGCACCAGCGTCTGCACCGGCGCCGGGTGGTCGTTGAGGTAGTCGATGTAAATGTCGCCTTGCTGGCGAATCAGCGGCTGCACCAGGTCGGGGTTCGTCTGGAGATAGGCGATGTAGGGCCGGCCTGCGCGCGGATCAACTCCTGCACCGCCGGGACGTTGATCAATTCGGGCAGGATGGCGGTCACCTGGTCGCACCAATTGCTGCACCGCCGGGTGCGCGCCGAGCGCCGGCAAGATGCGTGCGATCTGGGCATCGATCAGTTGGTTGACTTCCGGGTTCTGGCGCAGGAACGCAAGCACGCTGTCGATCACGCCGCCGATCACATCGGCCGCGACGCCCTCGCCGGTGAGCAGACCGGTGCGCCCCTTGTCTTCGAGGCCGCCGACCACCGCGTCAACGGTGGCCGTGATCGTGCCCACCTGCTGGCGCACCAGCTTGGTCACGCCCAGCCCGTCGAGCGGGGCCATGAACAGTTCGGCCACACGCTCCACCGTCGTCACGACGCGGCGATTGACCGCCAACGCCGTGGAGACGCCTTCTTCCAACAGATCACCGGCCGTCAGCGCCGACCCAATCGCTAAATGCGCCGCACGCGTCAGCACCGAGAATGGTTTGCCATTTGCGTTTGATTCGATTTCTTCTTCGGACAATCGTCCCCCTTCCGGTAATGCCCGCGCAGCGCAACAGGCCGCCAATCCCAGTAAGCACCATCATAAGCGCGCGGCTGAGCAAAATCATGCTGCCAATGGGTGCAAATTTCACGCGTTGTTTGGCTGGCTTACTCCACAATGGGGCAGGTTGCCACTTGGCTTACACAAGCCAGAGTATAGCACGCGCCGGCAATCTTCGCATTTTGCCTCAATCGATCCCGGTAGGGCAGGCCGATGACAAACCACGTTTCGCCGACGGCAGGTTCGACGTGAATTTCGCCGTGATGAAGCCGGACAATCTGGCGTGTAATGGCAAGCCCCAGCCCACTGCCCCCGGCATCCCGGCTGCGCGCCTTGTCGCGGTGCCAAAAGCGGTCGAAGAGATGGGAAGCGGTCTCAGCATCGATCTCACCCGTGTTGGCGATGACCAAAGCACGGCGTCCGCCGCGTGGGTCACGCCAGCCGGATGCGACCACCTGACTTTGTGTGGCGCAGCGCATCCGTCAGCAGGTTGTCGAAGACCTGCAAGAGCCGTCCCTGATCGCCGTGGATCGCTGGCAGCGCCGCGCCGACTTCGCTGGAGAGTGTGATGTTGGCGTCCTGCGCCAGCGGTGCAGCGCGCTATGGCACGCTTTACCAAATCAGCCGGCGCCAGCAACTCCAACTTGAGCGGCAGTCGTCCTGCCTCCGCCTGGGATCAACAGCCGCAGATCTTCGACGAGCCGGCTGAGATGCAGCGTCTGCTCATAAGCAACCGCCACGTGCTCGACATCAAGCGGGTAGACGCCATCCATCATCGCTTCCAGGTGGCCGCGCAAGATGTGACTGGTGTGCGAAGCTCGTGCGCAACGTCGGCGGCCATCTGCTGGCGTTGCGCTTCGGCATCGGCCAGGCGTTGCGACATGGCGTTGAATTCACCGGCGAGCTGACGCACTTCCTCACTGCCCTCCACCGGGACCTGCTCGCCGATAGTCGCCACGGTCCAGTGCGACAGGCGCGTTGCCAGCAAGCGCAGCGGGCGTGTCAGACTCAAGGCCAACAGGATGCCGAGCGCCAACGCCATGACGGTGGTCGCCGTCCCTGCCAGGATCAGGCCAAGGTTGACCTGTGCGAGAAAGCGACGCTCTGCGGCGTCCAGGCCTGTTCGCCCGGGGTCTGTTGCCCTAACGTTGATTGGCGTCATCAAGCAGCAACGGCGTCATGCGGCTGGCCCCGATTCCTCCAGCGATTTGCCTACCCAGCTTTCGTCTGTGGCGGCTAAGATCGCGCCCGTGCATCGGCGATATAGGTTTGCGGGACCACGTCCACCGACGCCGCGCCCCGGGCCGGGCTGACCCAACAGGACAGTCACACCTTCCCACGAACCCGTCGTACGATAGTAATTGACCAGATCTTCGATCAACGACCGGCCAAAGATTGCAGCATCACGCTCGTTCACATATTCACGGAGCTTGTCTGCACTGAGTTGTTGACCACCAGCGCCACGATGCCGAGCACCACCCAGGACAAGAGCAGAAAGCCCAGGCTAAGGCGCACCCACAATCTGTTCACGTTGGCCTCACGCAGCCCCTGGCGAGCATGCGATAGCCAACACCGTAGACAGTCTCGACATATTGGGCGTTACGCGCCAAATCAGTTTCAATTTCGCAGGCGCAGATTCTTGACGTGCACGTCAATGGTGCGTTCGTAGGCAGCGTAGGCTTCTTCCCTGCAATTGGTCAAGCAGTTCCATACGCGTGAAGAGCGCGGCCGGGACATCCATAGAAGAAATAT
>JBAOHC010000010.1:0-8111 GCA_037046735.1 Candidatus Nanopelagicales bacterium
ACCCCAGCCACGGCGCTGAACCTGGCGTATCACCATGAGCACCACGAAGGTGGTCAGGCCCATGCCGAGCAGCGCCAGCAGTCCGGTCAGGGGTCCGCTTCCGCTGAGGAGCAGCGCCATGGCCACGATGGGCAGGAACTCCCCTATCGCGCCGGCCGCGAAGATGAACGGTCCGAGCGGGCTGGCCATGATGCCGCTGTCGCGCATGATGGGCAGCAGCGTGCCCAGGGCGGTGGTGGTCAGGGCCACTGCGATCGCAAGGAAGTCGTTGACGATGCCCGCCTGCCACAGCAATGCCGTGACAGCCAGGGAGATGACGGCGCTGATGAGCCAGGCCCGCAGGCCCAGCTTGCCGGGCGGCTGTCGCATGAGCTTCAGGTCCAGTTCGTAGCCCGCGAGCAGGAAGAGGAACGACAGCCCGAGTGTTGACAGCAGGTCCACGTCCTCAGGGGTGGCCACCCCGAGCCCCTGCTGTCCGATCAGCACGCCGCCGGCCAGCATGAAGACCACCGCGGGGATCGCCAGTCTGGGCATCAATCGGGCAAGCAACGGAGCGAGAGCCGCGATGATGATCACGAAGAACAGCGACGTCAACTCGGAATCCATGCGCCTACTGTGCCCGAGGCCATCCTCTGGCAGTGATCAGCCCACCGCGTTGTCCTACACCGTCTCGGGCGTGGGGCGGCCTGCCCGCCGATCCAACGTGCGCAGCACCTGGGATGCAGTGACGCCATGCACCCCGATCGAAACCAGCACGGCGAACGCCACCGTGGCCCAGATGAGGTCCCCGGCCGGGAAGACGGCGTGGGTCATGGCGTAGGCGACGTAGTAGAACGACCCGATGCCCCGCACCCCGAAGAAGGCGATCGTGCGCCGTTCCGATCCGAGCATGCCGCTGCCAGTCATCGCCAACCAGCCGGTGAGGGGACGAACGATCAGGGCGAGCAGGATGCCCCAGGCGGCCGCCGCCGGGGTGAGCGCGGCGAGCAGCCCGCCACCGACGAGGTACCCGAAGCCCAGCAGCAGAGCCAGGGTCAGCAGGCGCTCGATCTGACCGATGAACTCGTGCAGGACCCGGTGGTACTCATGGCCGTGTTCACACGCCCGGATGGTCACGGCGGCACAGAACACCGCGAGGAACCCGTAGCCGCCGACCAGTTCCGCGAATCCGTAGGCGATGAAGACCGCGCTGAGCGCGACGAGGGCCTCCGCGGTTTCCGCGAACCGCAGCGCCGCAGTCGGCGCCCGAAAGGCCAATCGGCCCAGGATCTGACCGATCACCCAACCCACGCCCACGCCCAGGGCGACTTTGCCGGCGAGCTCCCAGCCGACCCACCCCCACCCCAAGGCGCCTGCGGTCAGCAGGATCGCGGCATGCACGAAGGGGAAGGCAAGGCCGTCGTTGAGGCCCGCCTCGGAGGTCAGGGCGAAGCGCACCTCGTCCTCGCTGTCGGGGTCGTCGGTGGGCTCCCCGACCTGGACGTCGGAGGCGAGTACCGGGTCGGTCGGCGCCAGCGCAGCCCCCAGCAGCAGGGCCGCTGCCAGCCCCACACCCAGCATTCCCCACGCCAGGACAGCAGCCACCGCGATGAACAGCGGCATGCCTATGCCGAGCAGCCGCCACGTGCTTGCCCACCCCCGCCAGGAGAGCGGCCGGTCCAGGGCCAGACCGACTCCCATCAGAGCCACGATCACGCAGACCTCGGTGAGGTGCTCGACGAGATCGGGATTCAGGGTCGGCGCGGGGCCACCAGGGAACTGCGCCGCGAGAACACCGACGGTGACGAAGATGATGGCTGGGGACACTGGCAGTCGCGACACGAGGCGGGGCAGGATCGCTGCACACAACAAAGCCAACCCGGCCAGGGCGTAGACGGCGCTCATCGCGAACACCCCGATGGACGTGCAACGGCCCCGGTAGTCCGTCGGTGGGAGCTACCGGGGCCGCACATGCGCGAGGATTCAGCCTGTCGTGCGGCCGGACAACGCGTCGCGCAGCCGGTCCACCATGCCGACGCCCGGGCCCACCAGCTTGTGGAACAGCTCGCTGTGCGGAGCCTGCGGATGCGGTCGGGTGGGGGCGATCTTCTCGGCCATCTCGACCTTGCCGCGCAACTCCACCAGCGTCTCAGCGGGAATAGCTGCGCGCATCTTCGGGAACTGCTCTGACTCCTCGTCTGACACGTGATCGGCCGGCACCTCCTGGATGCGGGATACACACCGCGGGAACTGCGGGTCCGACACGTCGAGGCCCTCCAGCTGCTTGAGCAACTCCTCAAGCTCCTGGTGCTCCGCCTTGTCGTGCTCGACATCCTGCTTGCCGTCCTCGAGGTACTGCTCCATGGCCGGGTAGACGTACATCTCCTCGGCCACCGAGTGCTTGATCAGCATCGCGATGACCTGGTCAGCGATATCGCGCGCGTTGGGCTGCTGCTCGGGCTGGGCGATCTGATCCAGTAGCGACTCCACCTCACGGTGCTCGCTCATCAGCAGGTCGATCACGTCCTGTTCCTCGGACGGCAGGTGCGGAACTGCGCTCATGGGTATCCCTCCTATGGGTGACATCCAGTGTTTTCCCCGCGCGGGCCATCACATACCGCCCGGGCCTCGACACCCGCACTGAATGTCCGGCGTTCTACCGGGTAATGGTCGACCACCTTCGACACAAGGAGTCGACATGTCCTATCAAGCCCCTGACCCCTACCAGCCTGGTGTGCAGAACCCGCCACCCCCGCGGGTGGTCCACGACAGTGACCCCACGCCCCCCCGGGTCATGCAGGACCCCGTCTACGAAGAGCGCATCCGTCCTGCCAAAACCTCCGCCGCCGCCGCGTTCGCCTTGGTCTTCGGCGTCTCAGCGATCATCACCGTTCTCACGGTGCTCCTCGGGCCATTGGCGATCGTCCTGGCCATCATCGGAATCATCCTGGGCATCGTCGGGATCCGGAACTCGAAACGGGTCGGCGTGACCGGCAAGGGAGTGGCGATCGGCGGTCTGGTGCTCAGCATCCTGGCGCTGTTGCTGGGCGTCGCCCTGGCCGCCGGCATCACGTTCTACCTCAATGATGAGCAAGCCGTGAACCGGATCGAGCAGCAGGTGGAGAACCTGCGCGACCAGCTGCCGGACAACGTCAACATCCCGCAGCCGTAGTTGCTCTGATGCCCCGGCTCCGGCGCGTCGACCCCACCTCCAACGGATGGACCCGACGCCGCCGGGGCCGGGGTTTCGCATATCTGGATCACGAGGGTCAGCGGCTGTCCCCAGAGGATTCCGCGCAGTGCAAGGCGCTAGTGATCCCGCCTGCCTGGGTCGATGTCTGGATCTCTCCGCACCCCAACGGGCATATCCAGGCCGTCGGTACCGACGAGGCAGGTCGGCGCCAGTACCTCTATCACCCGCAGTGGCGTGAGCAGCGCGACGCCGAGAAGTTCGACCGAGTGCTCGACTTCGGCCGCAGTCTGCCGGCGGCCAGGAAGCTCGCCGAAAGGCACCTGGCGCTGCCCGGCATGCCGTTTGAGCGCTCCCTGGCCGCCGCGTTCCGGTTCCTGGACCTGGGAGGTCTACGGGTGGGCGGGGAGGCTTACGAGGGGACGGGTTTGGCGACCTTGCGCCGCGATCACACGAGCACCCGACACGGCGTGATCAGGCTGCGCTTCACGGGGAAGTCCGGCAAGGACCACGACCTCATCATCGATGATGCCGAGCTGCTGGCGGTGGTACGCACCCTGCTGCGGCGGCGCGGCGGGGGCGAGGAGTTACTGGCCTACAAGAGCGACGGCGTCTGGCGCGACGTGACGAGCGCGGACATCAACGCCTATCTGTCCCAGATCGGGGTGCTGGGCACCGCCAAGGACTTCCGCACCTGGCAGGCGGGCCTGCGGGCACTGAGCCAGCTGGCCGGCGCCGACGGATCGAAACGGGCAGTGACGCAGGCGATGCAGGCCGCCGCCGAGCATCTCGGCAACACCCCTGCGATCGCCAAGAACTCCTACGTGGATCCGCGCCTGGTGCAGGCGTACTGGGACGGTGACCTGCCCGATCATGATGCGGAGCAACTGCACGAGTGGGAGCCCGCCCTGTTCGAGGTGCTCGGCTGAACACCACCGCCACAGCGCTTCTGAGGAGCTGGTTCCTGGGCGTCCTGGTGGTCGGCCTGGCCTGCCGACACCTGCGTCGTTTCGTCGGCGGCTGAGTGTGAGGGTGGGGTGGACCAGGTGCCAAGGGTTTGCGTGGCCGCCGTCGACTCGTGTCCAGGTCTGGTTGGCGCGCGATCAAGATCAACCAAATCCGCGAAGACGCGCCGCATTTCGTGTCCGAAATGTCTCGTTCACGGCGCGTCGCTGGTTCGATGTGATCTTGAGCGGGCACTTTTCAACCAGATGTGGACGAAGCGCGCGGTAGGCCTCCAATCGACAAGGCCTTACGAACCGGCGAAATGCCCGCTCAAGTCCCAGGACTGTAAGAAGGTCCCCCTCCGCATCTGCGGAAGGGGACCTTTCTTGGGGCAGGCAGGTTCTACTGCTTCACGGTCTCTTTGACCTGCTCGGCGCCGGACTTGGCCTCCTGCGCCACCTCCTGCAGAGCCTGCTTGCCGCTCTCCTGAGCGGAGGCGACGACATTCTGCGCCGTCTCCTGCAGCGGCTTCACGACGTCACTGTCGACGGCCTTCTGCACCACATCCTGCTCCTTCTGCGATGCCGGCAGCAGCGATCCGATCAACCATCCCACCGCGAAGGCTCCAGGCCCACCGCCAGCGGGTTGCCCTGCGTGGTGCGCCGGGCCCGTGTCGGTACTTCGCTGACAGTGTCCCGGGCCGAAGCCACGGACTCCTTCGCGGAGGAGACTCCGGAGTCGGCCGAACCCATGATCTTGTCCTTCACCTGCGTCACTGAATCCTTCATCCTCTCGGCGCTGCGGTTGGCCATCCCACTGGGGCTGACCTTCTCCTGCAACGCATCGACGTTCTCCTTGAGATCCTGGCGTGTGCGCTCGATCTCCTCTTGAATCTCTTCAGGGGTACTACCGGTGCTACTGCTGCTGCTCATGCTCATGACTGTCCTTTCAACGTGTCCGCAACGTCCTTGATGCTCTCGACCGTGCGCTCAGGCTTGGGGTTGACCTCAGCGATCTTCTTCTTGCCCTTCGAGAAGAGCACGCCCGCCACGATCAGCCAGATGACTGCCACGATGAAGTAGCACCAGGCGAGATCGATGTCGAACAGACGCTGCAGACCCTCAGCGGCCGCCAGGGAAAGCAGGATCAGCGCCACGGCCGACAGGGCGCCGGCCATGGCCATCATGGCGGCGCCAACCATGGCTACCGAAGCTTCCTGCTTGATCTCTGCGCGGGCTAGAGCCACCTCTTGCCGGAAGAGGCGGGAGGTATCCTCGGTCAGGTTCGAGATCAGCTCCGACAGCGGCTGTTCCGGGGACGGTGTCTGCTTCTCCCGGACGTCGATATTGTCCGCGTTACTCATGACTTGTCCCGGCGAACCTGTCCGATGCTGGTGCCGGTCTCGGGCAGAACCTCGCCCACCCCGATCGGCTGGTCACTCTTCGGGTAGGCCGACTCAGAGTCGAAAGCGCGCTGCTGCAGCGGACCGGTCGAGCCGGCCAGCGTGTCCGTGCGCTCCCCAGTCAGGTGGGCCTCCGTCGGGATTCCAACGGCGGGCTGCATCGAGGCACCCTCCGGCTCCATCACCGGCATGCCAGGCAGGTTGGCCTCACGCAGGTCGATGGTGCCCGACGTCTGCTTCGACGTGTTGTCGCGGGCGACCGAAACGGCGCTGCGGGTCACACGGCCCACCAGGAAGCCCAGCGCAGCGGCGCTGAGCAGGAACACCACGGGGCGCTGCCGAGCGAAGTCTTCGACCTCAACGAGCACGTCGCGCGGCTCGTGGGTGTCGATCCACTGCGACAGTTGCCGGGTGCGGCTGGCAGCCTCGCCTGCAAGGTTCGCAACGGTGCCCTGACCGGACTGGGCCGTCTGGTCGAGCTCGTCGCCGATCTCGCGGATGCTGGAAGCGAGCTTGCTCTTCTGCTCCGAGAGCTGTGTCTTCACTTCCTCCGCGACGTCGGAGGCGACATGTCGTGTCTGCTCCGAAGCGGTCTGGGCTACCGAGCGAGCCTGCGTCGCAGCCTCCTCCTTCGCCTGCTGCACGGTTGATTGTTCGGTGTCAGTGGTCGTAGTCATCGAGTCCACAGGGGAACTCCTTTCTGTGGTGGTTACGAGCGATCGATACCCCCCCGGACGCGTGACATACGCCGATGTGGTCTGCACCACTGTGCGCATGGCACTACGGCACCGGGGTAGTCGATGGCTACGGAAAGGAGATTCAAATTGGATTCCGTAGGACAAGAAGCATTGGATCGCGTCACCGGAGCTGTGCAGAAGTTGGCTGGCTCGGTGACGGGCCAGGAGACCTTGCAGCGCGAGGGCCGGTTGCACAGCGACAAGGCTGACAGCGCCCGTGAGGCACGTATCGCCGCTGATCGGGCTCAGGCCCAGGAGGAGCTGGCTGAGGCGACCGAGGAGCAGCGCGAGGCAGCCAGTGAGCGTGCCCGCCTGCTCGAAGAGAAGGCCAGGCAAGAGGAAGAGGCGCGGATTTCGCGCGAAGAGAACAAAGAGAAGGAACTGATCAACGAGCAGACCGAGCGTGCCAAGGGCATCGCCGACGCTGACGCTGCGCGGGCTCAAGAGAGCGCCCACAAGCAGGAAGTGGATGCTGCTCGCACGAAGACCGACGCGCGCCGTCGTGCCGCCGACCTTGGGACCGAGGCCGATCGTGAGCGTGAACGAGCGCAGGCTTTGGATCCCGAGGTGTCGGAGAACTCGTTCACCCAGCGCTGGCTCAGTCGTGGCCTGCAGGTCACGCGTTTGCCGCTGACAGCGGTGGAGCGCGTCACCCGCCGGGCGGACAGCGAATGGCCTCCGGCCGTCGGCTTCCGCAAGGTCGAGTCGTCGGTGTGGCAGATGGCCGGCGGACTTCTGCGCAATGAGGAGCTGGTGCGGCGAGGAAAAGCCATCCAGGCGTCTACTCGCAGCGTGGAGCGGGCCGTCGACCGCGAGGCCCAGGCGCAGCGCGTCGAGGCTGAGGGTGAGGCCAAGGCGCAGGCGAAGGCTGAGCAGGCCCGTCAGGCCGAACAGAAGGCCAAACGCAGCGCGCAGGTCCGCAAGGAAGAACTTGAGCGCCGCGAGCAGACGCGCCAAGAGAAGGTGGAGAAGGAAGCCGCAGCCAAGAAGGACGCGGCCAACAAGCGCGCGGCCAAGGCCGCAGAGGGTCGGCAGAATCGGCGCCGCACCGATGCGCTGGCCGACGCCACCCAGAAGGAGAAGGCTGCTGCCGAGAAGGCGGCCGCCGCTCACAAGGAGCAGAACGTGGTCGAGCTTGACCGCGAGATCGCAAACTCCCGCAGGAACCGCAAGAGCAGTTAATCCGTAGGTGGGAAACCGTCGTTCCGGCATTTGCTGGGGCGGCGGTTTCTTGCTGTGGCTCACCTCTACCGAATCCTCGCGGGGTTTGCTCAGCTGCCCGGCATTCGGCACAAGGTGCGATCCTACGCGGCGTGTCGTAGCAACAAGTGCCCAATCACCGCACGCAACCCCCAGCCACCCACCAATTCGGCACAAGGTGCGATCCGCCACGGCGTGTCACAGCAACAAGTGCCCAATCACCGCACACAACCCCCAGCCACCCACCAAATCGGCACAAGGTGCGAACCCCCGCGGCGTGTCACAGCAACAAGTGCCCAATCACCGCACACAACCCCCAGCCACCCACCAAATCGGCACAAGGTGCGAACCCCCGCGGCGTGTCACAGCGACAAGTGCTGGCTTGCGCCTGACTTCGCGATAGAGATCGGCGTGTCGATCAGACAACATCCGGCGGGTCCTCCAACCACAACAGGAGGATCAGAAGATGTCCGAGAACGAGCCCATCAGCGGGTCGAGGAAGCGCCGTGCGAAGCGGTTCTGAGCCCGTCGTTGAAGTACGAGATCTGGCTGCAGTTGGTGCGGCAGGAGGCCACGGTCGCCGAGGTCGCGACTGCCCAGCAGGTCGACCGGTCCACGATCATGCGGATCAAGCAGGTAGCCAAGGACGGTGCCCTGT
>JBAOHC010000025.1:0-7208 GCA_037046735.1 Candidatus Nanopelagicales bacterium
ACCGCTCGACGTTAGGGGTCAACTGCAGCGGGAAGGTGTGATTGCCAATGCGAGCGATCGTGGCTGCCAGCCGGGTCACCGCGTTGTCGTCGTGCACCAGAGATCCGTGCGCCGCGGTTCCCGCGGCGGTGAGCCGCAGCCAGGCCAGCCCCTTCTGCGCGGTCTCTATCAGGTACAGCCGCTTGTGGTTTGCCAACTCGTAAGAGAAGCCGCCTACCTCTCCGATGGCTTCCGTGACACCGTGCAACACATCCGGGCGGTTGTCCACGACCCAGTGGGCGCCGTGCCGGCCACCGGCCTCCTCATCAGGCAAGAAGAGCAGCACGATGTCGCGGCGGGGCCGGATGCCCTGCTGCTGCCACTGCTGCACCACGGTGAGGACCATCGCGTCCATGTCCTTCATGTCCACCGCCCCCCGGCCCCACACCATGCCGTCGTGGATGGTGCCCTCAAAGGCCGGGACGGTCCAGTCGGCTGCGATGGCAGGCACGACATCGAGGTGAAGGTGGATGGCCAACGCGTCCGCGTCGGGGTCCTCACCCGCCATCCGGCACACGACAACTTGGCGCTTCGCCGAGGTGGTGCTGAAACGTTCACTCTGCAGGCCGCAGCCTCGCAGAAAGGCCTCCACATACTCCGCTGCCGTAGCTTCTCCCGGGCCCGTTCCGTCGCCGTAGTTGGAAGTGTCAAGGGCGATCAGGTCCGAACACACCTGTGCGACATTGGTGGCCATGGCTGACACTTTGCCACCTTCGGGCGCCAGGTGGGATCCCCTGACCGACGAGGAGCTGCGCAATGGCCGCGGCTGATACCGATCGGATGTTCGTCGCGATCTGGCCGCCAGACATGGTGGTTAAGGAGGTAACGGCCGCCATCCCACCCGATGCGACGGAACTGCGATGGCAACCGGCGCACCGTTGGCACATCACACTGGGGTTCCTGGGCGATCGATCAGCCCGCAAGGAGCTCGGCCCCTTTGAGACCCTGCAGATGCCGGAGGCCGCACCGCTTCGCCTCGACGGGGCGGGGACGTTCGGCCCGGTCCTGTGGCTCGGCGTGGACGGTGAGTGGCTGACCGACCTGGCACGGACGGTGGTCACAGCCTTCGATCTGCCGAAGCGACGCTTCCGCGGCCACCTGACCCTGGCTCGAGCGCGCACAGCGGCCGCTCGGAGGGAGGAAGCGCAAGCGGCCCGCCAGTTGTCCGGATTCACCTCCAGCCCATGGATTCCCGAGTCGCTGACGCTGGTCCGATCGACCCTCGGACCGTCCCCCGCCTACGAGGTGATCGGTCGGCGGCGCCTTCTTGGGCCTTGATACGCTGGGCAGACCCGGTCCGGGTGGCGGAATAGGCAGACGCGCTAGCTTGAGGTGCTAGTGCCCGTTTAAGGGCGTGGGGGTTCAAGTCCCCCCTCGGACACCAGTCGAATCGTTGTGCAACCGTGGCTGCCCACCCTTTGATTCTCCGCGCCTGACCCGCCGAGTGACTGGTGTGTCCAAGCGTCATGGCCAAGGTCACTGCGGCCTTCGCGATTTGCAGTGTTGGCGATCGATGTCGGGACGACCCGGGCGGCCGCTGCGGACACCCCCAGCCCTGCGGAGACCCCGTCACTGCCCTTCTCCCGAACTCAGAAATGAGCGAATCGAAGTGTACGCAATCGTGCCGGAGTATGAGAGGTGGACCTCCACCGGCACGCGGACTGCCGATTGTAGATTCACGTGTCGCTTCGACCACGGGGCCGCTTGGTTCTCCCCGCACGACGACTCCTGGCAGGGCTGCGGCTTCCTGCCCACACGCAACGACATCGGAGACCCGGGAGTTGGCTCTCGTGTTCGGAAAGGGAAGTACCGCATCCGTGGCAGGCATCGACGACGGCCGCCTCGTCGTGCAAGGCAGTACCGAAGTGCTCGTGGGTGAACGCCGCAGTAGCGTCGGCTTCAGCTCTGCACGCGAACCCCTAGTTCGTCCAGATGCTCGAGCAGGTCCATAGGGTCGGCGTACACACGGAAGGCATGACCCTCCACGAGTTCGCTGGGTGCGAAGCCACCCGTCAACAGCCCCACGCCGATGGCACCGGAACGCCGAGCTGCCAGCATGTCCCATGTGCTGTCCCCCACCACAACGGCATCTTGCGGGTCGGTGGCGATGGCGTCGGCGCCGGCCACGAAGAGGTGCGGGTCGGGTTTGGCGAATGGCACATCGTCGCCGGTGACCACCGGGCAGCGACCGTGGACGCCGAGCATGTCCAGGACCGGGGCTGTTTCCTCCTTGCCGCCGCTGGTGGCGATGCCCCAGGCAAGGCCGAGCTCATCAAGGCGGTCGAGCAGTTCTCGGGCGCCGGGCAGTGGTCGCACAGGGGCGGACTGCTCTGCGTAGTACTTCCCATGCAACTGCGTGAGCCGCTCCCGCTCCTGCGCGGTGAGCTGATGCCCCGACTCGCGAAGAACGGCTGCCGCCAACAGATCCGATCCCATGCCGATACGACGATGCACGCGCCAGAGCGGGACCGCGATGTCCAGATCCTGCAGCGCCCGCTGCCAGGCGAACACGTGTTGATAGACGGAGTCGACGAGCGTCCCATCGAGGTCGAACACGAAGCCGGGGTCCGGGGGCTGGGTGAACACTATGCGCCGTGCCATACAAGGTCCATACCCACCGAGGGGAGCGGCAACCCGCGCAAGCGGCGCATGCCATCGTCGCCCATCGGCCGCCAAGGTCCTTCCTAGACTGACTCCATGAAGTGGATCGTGATCTTCCTGGCACTTTTCCTCGCGCCCACCCCGGCGCTGGCCTACGATTCGCCCGGCCAGCGCTGGCCGGGCACCACGATCCGGGTCCACGAGACATTCCCTGCCTCCTGGAACTGGAGTTTGCAGCGGGCTTTTGAGACGTGGAACGACGCCGGGGCCAAGATCCGGTTCCGAGTGGTGCGGCGCGGTGGAGAACAGGTGACGCTCGGGTACGGAGATACCGGTGGTTACGCAGGGCTGGCGACGATAGGACGGCGCACCGGGGCCTTCCTGCGGATCGAACCCCTGATCTACAAACCGCTGCGCAAGCGTGACCGCGTGTCTGCGGCCATCGTGCTGGCGCACGAACTCGGGCATGTGCTCGGTCTTGGCCACTCGGGGCTGCGCGGGTGCCGGCTGATGGCCGCCCGGCCGCTCTCGTTCTGTCCGACACCGCCCCGCCCCTGGCAGGCCCATTGCCGCTGGTTGTCCCGGGACGACGTGCGCGGCCTGCTGGATCTCTACGGCGGACGCGATCGGCGACCTGAATCGCGCTGGTGCCTGCGCGAGCCGCAGCCCCCCGGGTTGCAGGTGTTGTTCGGTGCTGGTCAGGTGAGCTGGGAGCCGGTTGCGACGCTGCCAGGGACACGGGTTCGGATCGAGGCGTACCCCACCCCGGAATGCGTGGGGCCAGCGATCACCGTCGAACGGCGGGTGTCCGCTGGGTACTGGTCCGGACGGGCTCTGTGCGTGCGCATCGGGCTGGTCAACAAATACGGAATGCCGGGGCCGGTAAGCACTGGCACGGTGGTTTAGCCCCGGACAGGAGGTGTCTGCCGGGTAATCGGCACTTGTTGCGGTGACACGCCGTGCGAAATCGCACCTTCTGCCCAATGGCGCGGATGTTGCCAATCAGGCATTGCCGGCCTTGACATTTCGGAAGGCTCGCGTTCGCCTTGCCGCGAATCCCGCTTCCAAAGGGGCCGGGGGCCTAACCTACCGACATGGCGCCTCCATCAGATTCCGACCAGGGACTGCGTGGACTCGTTCGCCGGGCTGCAGGCGGCGCCCGGGACGCTGCCGACAGCGCGTTTGACGCAACGGTCGGTCGGGTCGGGCACACAGTCGGTGAAGCTGCTCTGGACGCGACCAACGCAACCGCCCAGCAGGTGATCGAGGAACTCGAGCCCTACCTCATCGAGGAGGCGATCCCGCGTATCGTCGCGGGCATCACGCCCTACCTGACCGGCGAGGTCGTCCCGGAGGTCCTCGCGGGCATCAACGACCATCTCACAACGGTCACGATCCCTGAGGTGGTGGATGGGGTGACCGGCCACCTGGTGTCGGTGACCGTGCCTGAGGTGGTCGAAGGAGTCACCCCGCGACTCGTGGACGACCTGCTGCCACGCCTGCTCACCGATCTGCAGCCCTATCTCGAGAAGCAACTGGTCCCCCAGATCGTGGATGGATTGACGCCATATCTGGAGCAGTCGATCGCTCCGGCGCTCATCACGGCGCTGATGCCCCAGATCCGCGACGAAGTGGCACCGGACCTGCTTGAAGCTCTGATGCCAAGCATCGAGACCGACATCGCACCACAGCTGGTCGATGCATTGATGCCGAAACTCAGCCAGGAGATCGCACCCCAGCTCATCGACGCGTTGATGCCCCAAATCATCGACCAGGTGGCACCGCAATTGATCACGGCCTTGATGCCGCAGATCCGCGACGAGGTTGCACCGCAACTGATCGATGCCCTGATGCCAAAGATCCGCGACGAAGTGGCACCCGACCTGCTCGAAGCGCTGATGCCCCGCATCGAGACCAACATCGCACCACAGCTGGTCGATGCATTGATGCCGAAACTCAGCCAGGAGATCGCACCCCAGCTCATCGACGCCTTGATGCCCCAAATCACCGAGCAGGTCGCGCCGCAGCTCATCGACGGACTCATGCCAAAGATCCGCGACGAAGTGGCACCCGACCTACTCGAAGCGCTGATGCCCCGCATCGAGACCGACATCGCACCCCAACTGGTCGACGCGCTCATGCCCAAACTCAGCCAGGAGATCGCTCCCCAGCTCATCGACGCCTTGATGCCCCAAATCACCGAGCAGGTCGCGCCGCAGCTCATCGACGGACTCATGCCAAAGATCCGCGACGAAGTGGCACCCGACCTACTCGAAGCGCTGATGCCCCGCATCGAGACCGACATCGCACCCCAACTGGTCGACGCGCTCATGCCCAAGATCCGCCAAGAGATCGTGCCACAGATCTTGGACGACATCGTGGACGACCCTCGTATTCGCGACCTCATCCGCGAACAGAGTCAGGGCCTGTTCTTGGACACCCTCGAGGGCTTCCGCGGGAAATTGGCTGATGTGGACTCCCTGCTGGACAGGACGGCACGAAAGTTACTACGACGTCCGCCCCGACCACGCGCGGACACGGGCCTGCAACTCGTGATGGCAGAAAGGCTCTTCTTACTTCAGGTGGGGGTGGTTGAGTTCTCCTCCGATGAGGAGCATCCGGAGTCGGTAGTTCTCGCGGTTGCGGAAGCCTCGGGCGATGCGGCGGTGGAGTTCGATGAGTCCGTTGATGGCTTCGGTGCCCCCGTTGGATGATCTTTCGGTGTGGAAGAAGGCGAGGAAGGCTGTGCGCCATTGCTTCAGAGTCCGTCCGAGGCGCCGGATTCCTCGGGTATCGGGCTGTCGCCGAAGGTAGCCAGGATCTGTTCGGCGATGCCGGCGGCCTTCGGCGAGGTGCTCGGCCTGGTAGGCCGCGCGTAGTTGCTGGGCGGCTTGCCAGGCGGCGTGGACTTCCTGGTGGCGATCATCGGCTCGCAGGGCTTTGTCCAGGCGGGCCTTCTGCCGATCGGTGAGTTTCTCCTGCCCGCAGCGCAGGATGGTGCGGATCCCGTAGAGCGGGTCGCCCTTGCGGCCGCGGTGACCGAGGGTGTCCTGCTGCACCCGGCAGCGGACCTCGTCGACGGCCTTAGTGCTCAGTTTTACGACGTGGAAGGCGTCCAGTACGGCCACCGCGTCCTGCAACTGGTCGTCGATGGCGTTCTTGTAGCTGTGGAACGGGTCCAGCGTGGCGATCTGGATGCCGTCTCCGGAACGTGTCGCCGCGGGCGGCCAGCCAGTCGGCGTAGACCGCCCCGGAGCGGCCCGGGACCAGATCCAGCAGCCGTGCCCGGGTACGGCCCTGAGCGTCGCGGCTCAGGTCCACCATCCCGGTCAGTTCCTTGGTCGCGGCCACCGTCGGCGATCGGCTTGGTGGACACGTGGTGCCAGATGTGTTCGTCCACCCCGATCGTGGCGACCCCGTCGAAGCGGGACTCGTCGGCGGCCATCGCGGCCAGCAGCGGGCGGATCGCGGCCCAGACCGTGCGCCAGGTCGTGCCCAGCTCGCGGGCGATCCCGGACACCGAGGCGTGCTCGGCGCGCAGCTGCCGGACAGCCCACCAGCACGCCCGGCCGGTCAGCAGTGCCCGGGAACCAGCCAGATCCTCACGCTGCTCGGTGAACGACCCGCCCGCGCAGCCGGGCTGGACGCACCGCCAGGTCCGCTTACGCCACAGCAACTGCACCGGCCGGCCGAAACACGGGGTATCGATCAGTCGCACCGTGCGCCGGCCGTGACTGTGCGCGACCACCCCACATTCCCGGCACGCCTGCACCGACGGGACCGACTCCACCGTCACCTGCAACCAGCCACCACCGTCGCCACGTTCCTGGACTGCGATCACGTGCAAACCGTCGAGCCCCAGCAGCCGGTCACACCGCGAGCAGTAACACCGCTGTGAACCCCCTCCCACAGCCGAGCACGTCGTAGAATCACACATCGTCGAGGCCCTTCCATCCGGTCAGCTTGGTCGCTACCGATCATGTAGGGGCCTCGACCCATCCCCACCTCAACTCACCTGGCGTGTCGCCCTACCAGCCCCACCTCAGGTACGAAGAGCCAGAAATGCCCGAAGAGGAGACGACGCCTGTCCGTCTGGCATTCGACGATCTGGCCCAACAACGGGCCATCTGGCGATCCCTTCCGGCACCGCCTGCACCGCCGGGTCGAGATTTCACCTACGCGGGCGCGGCCACCCGCCTGCTCGGCTTGGGCATTGACCTACTGGTCGTGGGCTACCTCAACACGGTGCTCTTCTCGACCATTGGCGGCCTGCTGGATACGCTGTTCGACGGCTCGCCGCCCGGCATGGCTGACTCTCACCCTGCTAGCACTGGCGGCGGCAGTCATTCCAACGTACCTGGCGACCTGCTACTGGGCTCTGGGCCGATCGCTCGGGATGGGCATCGTTGGCATCCGCGTGTGCACCGCGGACGGTCGACGGCCTGGCCTGATCAGGGCCATAGTGCGAGGCTGGGCCGGATTGATCCTGTTGGTCTTCTGGCTATTCACGGGCATAGTCTCCGTCTTCGATGCCAAGAGACGAAGTCTGCTGGACATGCTGATCCACA
>JBAOHC010000017.1:0-13760 GCA_037046735.1 Candidatus Nanopelagicales bacterium
GTCGTAGCAGGTGACGGGTAGTCGCTCGATCTGGCGACGGCCCGACGACACGATTGTCAGCCTCGGGGCCACGGAAACGACCGTTCTGAGGTCGGGATCGCCGCAGGCAGGATCGAGGATCACCACGTAGTAACCACCTCTTCGACTCGACGCCCAGCGCGATCGCCGCGCGCGTCGACACGTTCGCCATAACGACCACGACCATGGTCAGCGGGCGGTTGGGGACCTACCCTGAGCCACATGGACATCGAGATCGTTGGCCGCCTGCTCAGCACTCTCCCCGAGGACGACGACCACCCGTATCGCACTGGAGCGTGGCACCCGCAGAACACCGAATGGCGGGCGACGGACATGGTGGTCGAGGGGGACATCCCCGACGATCTCGACGGGGTGTACCTGCGCAACACCGAGAACCCCTTGCATCCGGCGATGAAGCGTTACCACCCCTTTGACGGGGACGGCATGTTGCATGCGATCGGCTTCCGGGATGGCCGGGCGTTCTACAGCAACAAGTTCGTGCGCACCGACGCCATGCTGGCTGAGCAGCAGGCCGGCGCGCCGTTGTGGGCAGGCTTGGCGGAGCGGCCCGGACGTCGGGGCTGGGTGCTCGTCACCAGCTCAAGGACGCCTCCAGCACGGACGTTGTGGTGCACAACGGCTTCGCGCTGTCCACACACTTCGAGTGCGGCGAGGGCTACCGGATGGACCCGGTGACCTTGGACCCGCATGGCAAAGCCCCCTGGGTGCCCGAGCGGGGGACCAGCGCTCATCCGAAACTGGACGAGCACACCGGCGAGCTGATGTTCTTCAATTACTCCGTGGAGGAGCCTTTCCTGAACTATGGGGTGGTTGACTCCACCGACACGCTGGTGCACTACGTTCCGGTGGAACTGCCCGGGCCGCGGATTCCGCACGATATGGCCTTCACCGAGAACTACGCCATCCTCAATGACTGCCCCTTGTTCTGGGAGCCCGACCTGATTCCCCGGGGTGTGTACACGCCGTCCTTCCACCGGGAGTTGCCCACGCGCCTTGGCGTCATCGGTCGCCGAGGCGACACCGTTGCGTGGTTCGAGGCCGACCCGACCTACGTGCTGCATTGGGTGAACGCCTACGAGGACGGCGATGGATCGTGCTCGACGGCTTTTTCCAGGATGACCCCATGCCTGCGGTGGGTCCGGATGCCAGCTACTACGAGCGGATCTCGCGATTCCTGTCGCTGGACGGGATGCAGACGCACCTGCATCGCTGGCGGCTCAATCTGGTCACGGGTGCCGTGAAGGAGGAACGCCTGTCGGACACCATTACCGAGTTCGGCATGATCAACGGTCTGCATGGTGGGCGCCGACACCGCTACACCTACGCCGCGACCGGCGTCCCGGGGCGGTTCCAATTCAACGGCCTGGTCAAGCACGATGTGGACGCCGGCACGGAGCAGGCGTACATGCTGCCCGACGGGGTGTACTGCTCAGAGACGGCGATGGCACCCAGGGTCGGTTCAACGGGCGAGGACGACGGTTACCTGGTGACTTTCACCATCGACGTGCCCGAGAACCGGTCCCAAGCCCTGGTCTTCGACGCCCGCAAATGTCCGCAGCCGGGCCCGTTGCCCGGGTCACGCTGCCCGAGCGGATCAGCAGCGGTACCCATTCGACGTGGGCCCCGGGATCGGCTTTGCCTGGATGGCGCGGGTAACCACTCACGTCGGCGTCCCGCAGAACGGACTTCACCCCGCGCGTCGGCGCGCGGGTGTCTGATGGTTGGTCATAGCCAAGACCTGACGATTGCCGCATCCAGGGTGGCGGCGCGGCCGTTCTTGTCCTAGCCGATTTGTCAGTGGCGGGACGTTCTGTGCGTCCCCCTGACATGGTGCTGCCTGGCCCAAGGAATGTCACTGGCGGGAACCTATTGTGTGTCCCGCTGACAACCTTGAAGGCACTCGTCAGTCGAGGCGGTACACCAGGCTGCGTGGTGCGGTGTTGGTCGCGTCGTAGCTCAGCCGCAGACCGCTGGCGTCGAACTGCTCGAACCACTCCCGCCAGCTGATCTGCACGCCGTCTGTGAACGAGAGGTCCTGGCCGTGTCGCCGCGGCACGACACCACGCGCTTTGGCCCACTCGCGGATCTCGGCGTGGTCGACGGTCTGCTCCATGACGATCGTGTACCCACTGCGGTCGGGATGAACCGGGGGCCGCAGGGCCGGGAGTAGCGTGGACCGTATGAAGCGTGTGATGTGCGTGGTTGGGGTTCTGCTGATCGGGTCCACCCCTGCGGTCGCGAGCGAGCACCCGCGACCGATGGGGCAGTACGCGCTGGGAATCGTGGAGCAGTTGACCACCGAGCCCCGTGTGCAGGGCACTGCCGGGGAGCGCCGAGCCGGTGCCAAGATCCGGTCGTGGTTCGACAACTACGGCCTGGACACCCGCGTGCAGAAGTTCGGGTACACGCGTAAAGGAGTCCGTTATACCTCTCGTAACATCATCGCGACGCTGCCCGGCACGACATCTCGGCGCGTCATCATCGGGGCGCATTACGACAACCGTCCGGAGGGGGCCGGTGCCGACGACAACGCCAGCGGTGTGAGCGTGATGCTTGAGGTGGCCAAGCGGGTTGCGAAGCGCGGTCCCCTGCCGTACACCCTGACTTTTGTGGCCTTCGGAGCCGAGGAGAATCCTGGTGGGTTGGTGGGGTCGAACAGGTTCGTGCAGCGGATGAGCAAGGCCCAGATCCGGCGGACCCAGGTGATGATCAACTACGACTCGCTCATCGTGGGAGATCACCTCTATGTCCACGCTGGTGCCAATCGCCGGACCGGACCCCGCGACGCGATGCTTGGGGTGGCCGCGAAGCACCTGCTCCCGCTGGAGATGCAACCTGGCTGGAACCCGGCCTATCCGGCTGGGATCACGCCCAACGGCTTCAGCGATTACACCGCCTTCAACAAGGCGGGCATCCCGATCGTCGCCTTCGAGGCGACCAATTGGGAGATCGGGGAATTTGACGGCTACACCCAGACCGAGGAGCACGGGTCGTACTGGCACACCCCTTCTGACACGCTGCCCACGATTCTGGATGCCTACCCGCAGCGACCCGGAGCCCACCTGTACGTCTTCACGAAGGGGACGGTCGAGTACCTGGACGCGCTGCGGTGATGTCCTGTGGCCGCAGCGACCCGGGGATTCGAGCCTGACCAGTACTGGGCAGGACGGCCTGTCACTGCGGGGTGTCGGCGGCTTTCAGATCCTCGCCCAGTTTCGCGATGCGGGCCGCGAGATCAGCCCCCTGCGGCCCCATCTTCGGCCAGAAGTGGGCGCCGATAAGCACCTGGACGTCATAGGCCAGGTCCGTGGTGAGGTGGAAGTTCGGATCCTCGACCTCCGGGGGCAACGCGATCCCCTTGGCCTTCGCCGCCGCAATGATGCCCGGCAGCGCAGCCTTGCCGAGGTTGCTCAGCGTCTTGTCGCTGGTTTCCCAGTCCACGTGATACGGCGGTGCGGGCGCTGCCTTGGGAACATTCCAAGCGTCCGGGTCGGTGGGAGTCGTGCGGCTGAAGACGTAGTCGAACGGCTTAGCCGCGCCATCGCGTTCGGTGAACGCCTCCCCACCCCAGCGCTCGCGCAGGGTGGCGAGCATGGAGGTGTGCCGGTGCTCATCGTTGTAGACCGATCCCGGATCCACCCACGGCGACACGACGATCGCGGGGACCCGGTAGCCCGAGCGGTCGAAGCGGAAGTCGAACTGTCCGGGTGGGGCAGCGGGATCCGGAGCCGGTACCGGACCGGGCGGTACGTGGTCGTAGGTGCCGCCCGGCTCATCCCATCCAATGAACAAGGTGGTGTTCCAGACGTTGGCACCAGCAGGGGAACGCATGTTCCGGTACGCGGTGAACAGCCGCTCGAGGAAGGCCTCGCCGGACAGGATCGACGACGGTGGATCGACCTGCAGTTCGACACCCTGGGCAAGCGCCGCACCAAGCTGCCGGGTGGTAGTCCCCATGACCGAGCAGCAGGTTCGGTTCGATGAGGGCGAAGTCGGGCAGTGTGCCCGCCGCCGCATCCGCCTCGAATTCGCTGAAAGGGACGAAGTGGGTGGCGAACTTGTCGCGCAGTCGCGGCCAGTGGATCACGCCGGTGAGTGGGATCTGGCCGTCCAGCACGTACACCTTCCAGGTTCTGCCGTGTGCCTCCAGCCGGTCGAACAACGTCTCGGCGGTGTTGTCCTTGATCCAGTGGGTGACGGGGGTGTTGGCCGTGCCGCCAGTGGGCAGCGGGGTACACGTGCCAGCCGTCCAGAACGAGCGGTTCATGAACGTCTGGGATGGTACTTCGCAGAACCAGTGGTCGAAGACGCCGAACTCCCGCGCCAAACCATTGAGGACCGGTACCTGCTCCGGCGTGTAGCACTGCATGATCTGGGCGTACTCGTCATAGGTCGGTTGGCGCCCCTTCTCCCAGGTGAAGAAAGGATGTAGTCAGCGACGAAACCGTCCATCGTCGGGGTGGTACCCGGCGCGGGGGCGTTCCACGGCTCGGCCATCGTGTCCGCACCGGCGAAGCGGTTGTGCTCGTCCAGCGTGCCGAACAACTGGGTGTTGGTGTGGTAGTACTCCTCCCCGGAGTCCGGAGGGGGGCATCCATGTCAGTGCCGATGAAGACGCCCACTTCTCCGGAGCCGTCGGGCGGCTGATGCTCGGCCCACTCGGGTACGGGGTTGCTCAGCTGTTTGCCGAGAACCCCGTCGAAACTCTTACCGTCTGCGGGGCCGTACAAGTGACCGAGCAGGTTGTCCAGTGAACGGTTCTCGAAGATCACCAGGACCACGTGGTCAAGCGCCTGCGACGGATCTGAGCTGCTCATGGGTCTCCTTGTGGCGCGGTGTCAGTCCCATCCAAGCAGTGAGCCCGACGTGTTGGCTCAGAATGCCCAGATCAATGGGACCAGCAGGATGGCCACCACGCCGAACAGTGCCACCAGTGGCAGCCCGAGCCGCCAGTAGTCGCCGAAGCGGTACCCGGCGGGTCCCATCACCATCATGTTCGCGGGGGTGGCCACAGGGGTGAGGAAAGCCACCGCTGACCCGACGGCAAGACTCATCAGCACCGGGCGAGCCGAGATGTCCAGCTGGGCTGCGGCGGACACCGAGATCGGGATCATCACCAGTGCGGTGGCGGTGTTGCTGATGAGCTGACCGAACGTCACGGTGATGATGAACAGGCCCATCAGCAGGACCAGTGGGCCCAAGTCGCCCACGAGGCCCACGATCACGGATGCCACGTCTTCGCCGGCCCCCGACTGGGTTACCGCGGTCGCCATGGGGATCATGCCCGCCACCAGCAGCACAGTCGTCCACGAGATGCCCCGGTAGGCCTTCTGCATGGTCAGCACCCGGCCCAGAATCATGGCGCCCGCGGCCAGCATCGCGGCCACCGCGGCGGGAACGATGCCCGTCGCCAGCAAGAAGACCATCACGAGCAGGACCACGATGGCTACGCCGGATCCGGAGCCAAGGGGTACCGCCTGCCGTCGCACCAAATCGGGAGAGTCGACCACCAATAGATCGTGGGACTGCTGGGCGGTGTCCAGCGCCGACCAAGGCCCCTCAACCAGCAGCGTGTCGCCGGGTTCCAGGCGCACCGGGTAGCCGCCCAGGTCGGTGCCGTTGCGGGTCATCGCCAGAACGATCAGAGAACCTTTGATCACCTGGCTCGGACCGATCTTCTCTCCTGCCAACTCCGAGCGCGGCGGGATGACCACCTCAGCGGCGCCGGACTCCCGGGACATGATGGAGCGTTCCACGTCGGCGGCCGTGCGCACCGCCTCAACCGTCAGCGCGTGGTCGTCGGCGTAGCGCGAGATCACCTCGACGTCACCGACCGCGGTCAACCGGTCCCCGGCCAGAATGTGGCCCTCGGAACTGGGCTGGTCCGTGGAGCCCTCGAGCACCGTGATGATCCGCATGCCCTGGTAGCCCGACAGGTCCCAGCCGACCCGCAGCCGTCCGATCACGTCGGAGCCCATGCCCACCCGCAGGTGGACCACGTTGTCCAGCGAGTAGGACTCGACGAGCGTGCGCGCCAGGCCGGACAGGTTGGGAGGAGCCGTGTCGGACATGCGCTCCGGGACCAACCGGTTGCCGAACAGCAGCACGATCGCCAGGGTGCCGATGACGACCGGAATCCCGACCAGTGCGAACTCGGCGAAGCCGAACGCGCCCACTCCGGCGTCGGCGGCGGCCTCCGATATGACCACATTGACGGGACTGCCGGTGAGCAGCAGCAGGCCACCGGCGCTACCCGCGAAGGCCAGCGGCATCAGCAGGCGTGACGGCGGGTACGAGCGTCGCAGGGCCATGACCACGACCATCGGGAGCAGGGCGGCGACTGAGCCATCGAGGCCGATCAACGCCGTAAGCCCGGCGGCCAGCAGCATCGTGAACAGCAGTAGCCTGCGCATCGTGCGAGCGCGCGTGACCAGGGACTGACCCAGCCACGTGGTGACCCCACTGGCGTCCAGACCCTCGCTGACGATGAACAGGGCGGCGATCAGCAAGACCGCGGGGTCGGCGAAGCCCGCCAGTGCCTGCGGCAGGGCGAGATCCCCGCGCCGTACAACCCGAGTGCCGCGCCGATGGCCACCAGTTCAACCGGGAAGCGGTTACTGATGAACAGCACCACCACCACCGCGAGGATCAGCAGCGTGATGGTCGAGTCGCTCATCCCAGGCTGGCCGAGATCGCGATCACGATGGACACCACGACGAAGAGCCCCAGGATGAGGGGCCAGACGAACCGCAGGTACTTGTCGTATCCGACCTTGGCGATGGCCAGACCACCAACCACGACCACGCTGGTGGGTGACCAGAGCAGCGTCAAGCCGTGTCCCATGATCCACGCGGTGATGGTCGTGGAGCGGGACACCTGGGCGAAGTCGGCCAGCGGGGCCAGCAGCGGCATGGCCAGGGCGGCGTGGCCGGAACTGCTGGGGATCAGGAAGGCCAACGGGATGTTGATGATGATGGTGACCACGGCGAACACCCCGGCGCTGGCTCCGCTGACCAGGCTCTCCATGAAGTTCAGGATGGTCGCCAGCGTCTGGGTGTTGTTCATGATGACCGAGACGCCACCGGCGAGCAGCACCACGAGGGCCGGCCCCATCATGTCCGAGGCGCCCGCGGCGATCAGCCGGACGATCTCCTTCTCTTTCATCCGGGCCACCAGCCCGACCAGCAGCGAGGCCACGATGAACAGCATCGCCAACTGCGGGAACCACCAGTCGAGCTGCCAGGCGAACGGTTCCGCGCTCGTCTCGTGCTCGTACAGGTATTCCGCAGGTCCGGTGCTGCCACCGAAGAGGCTCGACCACGGGATGACCGAGAAGATCATCAGGGCGAAGGCGAACACCGTGATGACCAGCACCCACTTCTGGGTGCCGGTGAGCTGCGCGGCGACATCACCGTGCTCCAGATCGTCCGCCGCCTCGTCGGTAGCGGTCTCATCGTCGGGATCTTCCCAGCCGACCAGAGATGCAGA
Source organism: Candidatus Nanopelagicales bacterium (assembly GCA_037046735.1). Lineage (GTDB taxonomy): Bacteria > Actinomycetota > Actinomycetes > S36-B12 > UBA10799 > JADKAV01. The sequence goes on from JBAOHC010000017.1 coordinate 7,528, forward strand.
CGGGTCCTTGCGAACCTTGGCGGCGTAGCGCAGGACCCATCCCACCGACATCGCGGTGATGATGACCCACAGGATGACCCGCAGCACGATTCCGTCACCGATGCTGACGCCCGCCTCACCGGCGGCCACGCCGATGGAGAACGGATTGACCGTGGCACCCATCACGCCGGACATCGCACCAATGATGATCATGGCGGACGTGGTCAGGCGGTCGTAGCCCAACGCGGCCATCAGCGGTATGAACAGGGCGTAGAACCCCAACGTCTCCACCGAGAAGCCCATCGTGGAGCCGAGCAGGGAGAACAGCACCATGACCGCCGCGATCAGCAGCCAACCCTTACTGCGCAGCCGGTTGGCCAGCTGGGCGACCGCCACCTCGAGGCTCTTCGTGGCGAACGACACTGAGATGAACGCTCCGATCGCCATGATGAACACGATGACCCCGACCTGGCCGAACATCCGGCCGACGGTCTCGGTGTCCACGAAGTCGGTCTCGAGGTTGAACAGACCGTAGATCCCGTTGATCGGTGACAGCAGCAGCTGCTGAACGGCCTCCCCGAACGTCAGCGGCGAGGGCACCTGCTCGTAGGTGCCGGGCAGCGGGGCACCATCGGCGTCGAGGCTGTACTTGCCGGCCGGAATGAACAGGGCAGCGAACCAGACCAGGAATGTGACGATGGCCAGCGTCGTGACCGCTGACGGGAACTCGAACTTCTTCTTCTGCTTCTCCTGCACCTGCTCACTCATGGCCGTCAACCTACGCGGGATCGCGCACGATCGGGCACGTCATGCAGTGCCCACCTCCGCGGCCGCGGCCGAGCTCAGCCCCCACGATCGTGATCACTTCGACGCCTGCCTTGCGCAGCAGTGTGTTGGTGTACGTGTTGCGGTCGTAGGCAAACACGACGCCGGGCTCCGCGCAAACCAGGTTCGCCCCGCTGTCCCACTGGGTCCGCTCGCGCACGTAGGCGTTGCCTCCGGTCTCCACCACCCGCAACTTCGGCAGGTCCAGGGCGCCGGCGACCGCATCGATGAACGGCTTGTCCTCCTTGACCAGTTCCAGCCCGGCGGCGTTGTCGGCAGGGTAGTAGGAGAACGCGTCGATGCCGTAGACGATGTCCGGGTAGAGCAGGACGAGGTCGCGGTCGGCGAACGTGAAGACCGTGTCGAGATGCATCGCGGCCCTCGACTTCGGCATGGCGGCGACCATGACCCGGTCCACCGCGCCCTGGTGGAACAGTGCCTTGGCGACCTGGCTGATGCCTTGGCGCGATGACCGCTCACTCATGCCGATGAGCGCGGTCCGGTTACCGATCGGCATGACGTCGCCACCCTCGAGCGTGGCCATGCCCCAGTCCTGCGTCGGGTCGCCCCACCACTCCTTGACCTTGCCGGCGAACTCCGGGTGGAAGCGGTAGATCGCGGTGGCCAGGATGGTCTCCTCGTGGCGCGCCGGCCAGTACAGCGGGTTCAGCGTCACACCGCCATAGATCCAGCATGTGGTGTCGCGGGTGAAGATGGTGTTGGGCAGCGGGGGCAGCAGGTACTCGTTCACACCGGCCGCGTCGCGCACGAGCTCCATCATCTGTCCACCGTGCGTCTCCGGGAACTCGTAGGTGGACAGGCCGCCGATCAGCGTCTCCGCCAGCTGCCGGTCGGGGAGGCCCTCGAGGTAGGAGCGCACCTCATCGACCAGGCCTACGCCGACCTGGTTCGGCACGATCTGATGGTCCAGGATCCAGTCGCGGGCCTGCGGGATGGCCACCGTCTCGGCCAGCATGTTGTGCATCTCCAGCACCTCGATGCCCCGCTGGCGCATCTTGAGGATGAAGTCGAAGTGGTCACGCTTGGCGTTCTCCACCCACATCACATCGTCGAACAGGAGGTCGTCGTTGTTGGAAGGTGTGAGCCGCTCATGCGCCTTGCCCGGTGCGCAGACCATGACCTTGTGCAGCTTGCCTACTTCAGAATGAACGCCAAATTCCATCGTGTGTGCCTGCCTTCTCTGAAGGGGCCGCGTGGCCCTCACCACGTACCGTAGGATTTACCGCGGGTCGATTGCGCGTCGTGATCAAAATTGGCCCAGCGTTCATCTGCTGATGGCGCCTCGTTTGTCATTCCGTCGAAGGGGAAAAGTCCGTGTGGCATCTCGATATCCCGTGTTCCTCCGAACTGCGCCATATGGCTGAACTGCGCGACGAGCAGGTCGCATCGGTGTACCTGCCCACGACGCCAGTGAGCCCGCAGGCACGCCAGGATGCCACCGTGTTCAGCAATCTCATCGATGAGGTCGATGAGCCGGCCATGGCGGAACTGCTCGGGGATCTCGTGGGAGATGACGACTTCTGGGACAGCCAAGGCCATGGTCTGGGTGTCATCGCAACACCGCAGCGGATGTGGATCTACCGGCTTCCCTACCAGGTCGACGCGGTGGTGCAGGTCGCCGACCGGGCCAAGATCCTGCCGTTGGTCGGTGCCGCCAGCAAGATCCGCTCGTGCCATGCGCTGGTGCTCTCCGAAGGTGGTGCGCGGCTGATCGACGTGTCGCAGGATCTGCCCCCGCAGGAGGTCCGGGTACCCGACATGCCCAGGGACGCGGCCAGTCACGCGGGCAAGGCCAGCATCGGGGACAGGTCTCACTCCGGCCGGTTGGTCGGCTCGGAGGGCAAGAAGGTGCACATCCGCAGCTACGCGCGCGCAGTCGATGACGCGCTGCGGCCACTGCTGCACGGCGACGACCAACCGCTGGTATTGATCGCGCCCGAGCCGGTCGCCTCGATCTTCCGCAGCGTGTGCTCGTACCCGCATCTGATAGATGTCGGGGTTGAGACCAACGGCGACAAGCTGCCCGAGGCGGAGATCGCCGCGGCGGTCGCACCGGTGCTGCTGGCGGCGCAACAACAGCGGGCGCAGGAGCTGGCCGAACTCGTGGATCAGCGCCGGGGTCAGCAGCGGGTACTGACCGACCTGGCCGACGTTGCCCGGGCGGCAACGATGGGTGCCGTGGACACGCTGATCGTGGACCGGTTGGCCAACGAGGGTGGCAGCGTTGATGAGGCGGGCAACCTGCTGCTCGAGGACGGCGGGATCAACGTGGTCGATGAGGTCGCGCGCCGCGTGCTGACCAATGGTGGTCGGGTGCTGGCCCTCGACGAGGCCGACCTGCCTGGTGCGAGTGTCACAGCTGTGCTTCGCTGGACTGTGTGAGCTTCGACGACGATTGGGTAAGTGACGCCGCGCACAGGGAACAGTCTGCGCGCGACCGGGATCTCGAAGCCAAGCGCGCGCGGTGGGCGCAGCAAGACCGGGCCGATCTGCAGGGCCGCGGTGAGGCCGTTCAACGGGCTGCCAGGGCCAGGCGCACGGAGCGGTGGCGCAAGAGTTGGCCGTGGCTGGTGTTCTTCGGGGTGGCGGCGGTTCTCATCGGTGTGTCGCGACTGCTGGGGTTCTAGTTCCGGGTGCGGGCCGTGACCCACCATACGACGAGCCCAAAGATGGTGATGCTGGCCGCGAACACAGGCAGGAAGTAGGGTCCGGCGATCGCTGAGAGCAGGAAGATCGCCGCCGCCCCGGGCAGGATCCAGAACAGTCCGCCGGTTCGCCAGACGTTGGGCGGTGGCGCCGGTGCATGGCTGTGTCGGTCGTAGTGCGGGTCCCAGGCGACGTGGCTCTCGTCAGGCAGGTACGGGTTCGGCTGCGCGCCGGTGGCATATGCCGTGGCGCGCTGGGCAGCCTGAGCCAGCCGGGTGAACGCTTGTTCATCGCCGCCGGCATCCGGATGCACCCGCCGGGCGGCTCGGCGGTAGGCGGCTTTGACCTGCTCTGGACGGGCGGTGGGTGGCAGCCCGAGCACGTGGAACGGGTTGTCATCGGCCATGGTTCCACTGTCCCCCGGGACAGCGCCGCGAACCAGCCCAACCCGCTGGGCGCCGGGCGGCACCGCAGCGATTGGGCAGTTGGTGCGATCCGCCACGGCGTGTCGCGGCAACAACTGCCGAACTGCTCGCGAACCCCCCTGGCTGCGGGCCGGAATCGGCGAGGGCGGCGTCGCCGGGTGTCTGGTGGGAAGTCGCGAACGGGTCACTCGCACCGGCGGCACTGACTATTCTCAGGAGATGCGCATCGGTTTGGCCCTGGGAGGCGGTGGACTCACCGGAACCGCCTTCCACGCTGGTGTGCTCACCGCGCTCGCGGACCAATTCGATGCCCGCGAAGCCGACCTGATCGTAGGGACCTCGGCGGGGTCCACGTCGGCAGCGTTGATGAGGTCGGGGTTTCCGCCCGGCGACTACGTCGCACGCGTCTGCGGACAGCCGCTGTCCGCCGAGGGTCGGCGCATCCTGGGTGCCCTACCCCCCTTGGCGGCCCCCAAGGACTCCGCGCCGCGAGGCGTCCGTCCGGCTTCGGTCGAGGTGCTGCGCCAGGTCGCGATGCGGCCGTGGCGTTATCCGCCCGGGGTGCCGGTCTCGGGCCTGCTGCCCGCCGGGACGCGCCCCATGGATGGGGTGAGCCTGTTCCGGGCGATCTTCGACGAGTGGCCCGCCGATCCCACGTGGATCGTCACACTGGACCTGGAAGCCGGGCGCCGGGTGGTCTTCGGCCGCGACCTGTTCGCGCCCGTCGCTGAGGCGGTTGCGGCCTCCTGCGCGGTCCCCGGCTACTACGAGCCGGTCACCATCGACGGCAGACGTTACGTCGACGGCGGCGCCTGGTCGATGGTGAGTCTGGACCTGCTCGCCGATCAGGACCTGGACCTCATCATCTGCTCAGCCCCCATGTCCACCGCGGACTGGTTCGCGCGCGACTTCGGCAACGCGTCCAGGGTGCCGTGGCGCGCGCAACTGGACCGGGAACGCCGCAAGATCTCCGACCGGGTCATCATCGTGGCACCGGACAAAACGATGCGCGCGGTCATGGGCAGTACCGCGATGGACGGGTCTCGCCGTGCGCCCGTCGCGAAGGCCGCTCAGGAGTACGCAAGCGCAGTCTTTGAGCGGGCGGGGCTCTAGGACTCTGCGACCTCACGTCAGTGCCGCGGATTCTCGGGGCCGAGGCGAGTACCTGCCAGACACGTGGAAGTTCAGCTCTGGCATGGCGTGATGCCAGCGCTGCGGCCCCACCTCGGTCAACAGGGCGGGAAGCATCTGGGCGGTAGCCAGCGCGTCCCCCAACGCCGTGTGGGCTTCGACGACGTCCACCCCTGCCCACTGGCACACGGTGGCCAGTTTGTGATTGGGCAGCCGGAGGTTGTGCTGGGCGAGAGGCAACGTATCCAGAGCCGGCAGCCGGGGTAGGCGGATCCGGCTGCGATGGAACTCGGCGCTCAGGAACGCGTCCTCGAAGCGGGCGTTGTGTGCCACCACGATCACACCGTCGAGCCAGGCGAGGATCGACTCGGCGATCTCCGGGAAGGTGGGAGCGTCGTCCAGCATGGCTGAGCGGATCCCGTGCACTGACGTCGGCCCTGGCGCCCGCAAGGGATTCACCAGAGTCTCGAAGACGCCCAACTCCCGGCCGAAGGCATCGCTGCGCACGATCGCGACTTCCACGATCCGGTCCCTGCCGCGGGCGTCGAACCCCGTCGTCTCCAGATCGATGACCGCGAACCCGCGATGTAGGTGAGAATGTGCGCCGGTAGGCGTCGGAAATGTGAACATATGCCCCGCTCCTGTCTGTCGGAACCGACCGTAGATGGGGGTTGCGACAAGAAACCGGGGCAAAGTGTCCACATGTTGAAAAGCCTGCTCGTGGCAACGAACCTGGGGGTCCTGGCCATATACGTCGTGGGCTCGGGTCTGTGGGTTTCCAGCGGTGGCGGCTACTACCGCTCGCTCGAACAGCCGAGTTGGCAACCACCTGATGTGGTGTTCGGCATCGCCTGGCCGTACAACTTCGCGATGCTCGGCATCGTCGGAACGCTAGTGGTACTCAATTCAGGGGGCCGTGAGCGCGGAGTGTGGCTGGGTTGCTTCGCGGCCAGTGTGGTGGCGGCGCTGGCCTGGGCGAACCTTTTCTACATCCAGCAGAACCCGGCCGCGTCCGCGATCGCGTTGACCATCGCTGCAGCGCTCACCATACCGATGGTGGTTGTGGCCTTCCAGTACGACGTGTGGGCGGGGGTGGCCATGCTTCCCTACCTTGCGTGGCTGTGTATCGCCACATCGCTGGCCTATGGGTACGCCGCGCTGAACCCGAGTTGAGTCGGCAATACCGGCTGGGCCACCGGCCCGTAT
>JBAOHC010000007.1:0-3421 GCA_037046735.1 Candidatus Nanopelagicales bacterium
CGTTGAGCTGGTTTAGCGAGCCTCGCCTGGAAAACTCCGCACGAAGGTAGGTTCGGTGCGGAGTCTTCCAGGTCATTTGGGCCCCTAATCGGGGCAAACCGGGCAGTTGATCAGGACTTCACCGCATATCGATGAGTGTGATCTTGATTCGTGCGGAGTTTTCCAGACGGTGAGCCATATCCACAGATTCTGGCGACTCAATTCGGGCGCCCACGCGGGCCGCAAGAGTGATTCGTGTGAATCTGCTTGACCTATTTGGACGACTCCCTTTCACTCGTCGGGAAGCCATGGACGCAGGGCTGTCCAGATACCAGTGGGAACTCGCTCTGAGCCAGGCACTGCTACACAAGGTAAGGGCGGGGGTGTACCTCGCTGTACTCGACGCGGATCCGCGGGTCAGGCACTGCCAGATGGCCGCCGCTGCGATGAAGGCCCGCAGCAATTACATGGCCTGCTCCGGCTCGGCTCTGGCCATCTTGGGTCTGCCGAACCCCTACTGTATAGCCCAGGCTTTCGGTAGCACAGGTGGGTCGATCCGGTAGCAGGCGTGGGTGTATCCGGTAGCGCGGTGGCTGCTCAAGGATTGCTTTCATCTGCAGCCAACGGATGGTTGCGGCGGATGGAAGGAACCAGATGGCTGACTACCGGCTGATCATGACGCTGCTCGTGCAGCAGCGTCCGTACCGGCAGATCGAGGTGATGGCGGGCTGTTCGCACCGCGCGATCGCGAGGGCCCGCCGGGTGCTCGAGGCAGAGCGGTTGAGCACTCCCGCGCAGATCGAAGCACTCACCGTCGAGGACCTGGACCGACTCTTCGCGGACGGGAGGAAGGCCGTTTCGGAGGATTTCGTGCCGGTCGATGTCGAGAAGGTCGTGGCTGCGCGTGTGGGGTCGAAGAAGCCGCCGTTGAAGGTGCTGTGGGCGCGGTACTTGAAGTCCGGGGACGTCCCGGGCGCACGGTTCTACGGGTACGACCGGTTCTGTGAGATCGTCACCGAGCATGTGCGCACGCATGACCTGACGGCTGCGATCGCTCACGTGCCGGGGCACACGATGCAGGTGGACTGGGCGGGCACCCGGATGCACCTGACCGACCCGGTCAGCAGACGAACGACGGCGGTGTCAGTCTTCGTCGCCTCGCTGCCCTACTCCGGGCTGGTGTTCGCATGCGGCTGTCTGGATGAGAAACAGCCGGCCTGGCTGGATGCCCACCGGCGGGCGTTCGAGTACGTCGGTGGTGTTCCGCTGGTGGTCGTGCCGGATAACGCATCGACCGCGTCGAACCAGATCAGCAAGGCCGAGCGTGCCCGCGACGTGAACGTCGCCTATGCCGAGTTCCTCGAGTACTACCGGACCGCCGCGGTCCCTACCCGGGCGTACAAGCCACGCGACAAGGGGAATGTCGAAGCCGGGGTGAAGGTCGTCACGAATTGGGTGATCCACTATCTGGCCGACCGCACGTTCGCGTCGCTGGACGAGTTGAACGCTGCGATCGCCGAGCAGGTCGAGATCATCAACCAGAAGACCCCGTTCCGGGGCGAGGCGCGCAGCCGCCGGGACTGGTTCGAGCAGCGTGAACGCCAAGAGCTGCTCGAACTGCCGGAGCAGCGCTGGGAGCCGGTGGCGTGGCGCACGGCGAAGGTGCATCGGGACTGGCATATCCAGATCGACACCGTCAAGTACTCCGTGCCCTTCCGGTTCGCCGGCCTTGCTGTCGACGTGCGCATCATCGGCGACACCCTCGACGTGATCGCCGAAGGTGAGATCATCGCGACGCATCGGCGAGGCCAGCGCAGGAACGGGTACGTCACCGATCCCGAGCATCAGCCCGCGCACCTGGAAGACAGCATGAACCTGTGGACGCGCGCCTACTTCCTGCGCCAGGCCGCGAAGGTCGGCCCGGGAACGGTCGCCGCGCTTCAACGGCTGCTCGACGAGAAGAAGATCGAGGCGCAGGGTTTCCGCTCCTGCATGAACATCCTCGACCTCGGCAAGCGTGGAAACCGGGCACTGCTGGAACAGGCATGCCGTCAGCTCACCGACGCGGACGAGGACCGGCAGATCACCTACACCGCGGTCAAGAACCGCATCACCGGGCTTCGCGCGCAGCAGGACCACAGGCCCGCAACCGACCCCGCAGGCAGACGCCCCGACCCGCTGTCGCCACCGGATCGCCGTGCTGCCCGCGACACCAGCCGCGCCTACCTGGCGGGGGCCTCCGCGTTCAGCCTCGACGCGCTCACCGGGCCGGGAACGCAGGCCGACGATGCCTGATCAGCACCTCACCGACGATGACATGCCCTTGTTCACCAGGCTGCGGATGACCGCGTTCGGAGAAGCCGTCATCGACATCGCCAACGACCCGGAATGTGACCAGTGGACGTTCTCCCAGAAGATCCGGCACGCCCTGGAACGAGAGACCGCCGCCCGCGGCGAACGGCGCCTGCTCAAACTCTTGAAGGCCTCACGAACCCCGAACCCCGCCGCCTGCGTCGAAGACATCCACTACCTGCAAGCAAGGAGCATCAACAGGGACGTCGTCGCCCGGCTCGCGGCCTGCCACTGGGTCGACCGGGCCACGAACCTCGTGATCCTGGGCACCTCCAGCGTCGGGAAGTCGTACCTCGCACAAGCACTCGTGAACGCCGCCTGCCGACGCGACTACACCGCCCGCTACTACCGCCTCGATGACCTCGCGAACCGGCTCGCCGTCTTCCAGCAGGCCGATGCGCAACGACTCCGCTTCCTCGACGAACTCACCGCCTGTGACCTACTGGTGCTCGACGACTTCCTCACCACCCCGATAACAAGCGCAACCGCGGCCCAACTGCTCAACATCCTCGCCGCGCGAGAGGGGCGCGGCTCCACCGCTGTCACCTCGCAGTTCGACCCCGAGGACTGGTACAAGTCCCTGCACGACGCCGTGATCGCGGAGTCCATCCTGAACCGGATCGTCTCCAACGCCGAGATCGTGCAACTCGACGGGCCGAACATGCGCCGCCACACATCAGCGGCCACGACCGCCGCGCAGAACTGACAGTCCGTCAACAGCAGGGGTGGGGACACCGCTACCCGGTGTCCCCACCCCTGCTACCAGATCAACCCACCCGCGCTACCGAAAGGCTCCGCTTAACGGAGTCGTTCTATCGCGGCCACATGATTCTGCAGGGCTATGAGGACCCAGCGTGTGGAGTTCCTATGCGCGGTGCGTCGGGGAATCTCTACTTCCTGGACCTGATGCTGCCGGGCCTGGCGATAGAGGTGGACGGCAAGGCCAAGTATTTGGAACTCGGTGTGCTCACCGCGAGAAGAGGCGCGAAGACGACTTGCGCCTGACCGGTCTCGATTTCCTCCGGTCATGGGTGGAGGACCTCGACGAGGATCCGGTGTCGCAGATGGCGGAACTGACGCGCAAAGTCCG
>JBAOHC010000030.1:0-16831 GCA_037046735.1 Candidatus Nanopelagicales bacterium
TAACGTCATCCCGTTCTCCCTGTGTTAATGGCGGAGTTGCGGGTCTCCAGGCGTCGGCCGGGCTGTTCAACGCTGCCACGCCGCTGTTCACGGCGTTCTTCGCGTTGTTCATCGTGCCATCGGAACGGCTCAGCTGGGGCAGTGGATGTGCGGGGGCTGCTGATCGGCTTCACCGGCGTGATGGTGGTGATGGGGGTGTGGCGAGGGCTGTCCGGCGATTTCGCAGGTTCGCTGGCCTGCCTTTCTGGGGCCACTGATGTGTTACGGCATCGGCGTGCCCTGGACACGCCGGTTCCTGCTGCGCGGCCCGAGGGCGGTCCGTCCATCGTGAGTGCCCAACTGCTGTGCTCCACAGCGATGATGACCGTGCTCGTGCTGCTGTTCTCCCGCGACGTTGCCCCCCTCACCCCGGGGGCGGTGGCTGCGGTCGTCGTGCTCGGGATGCTGGCCACGGGCTTGGCCTTCATCTGGAACTTCCGGGTGATCGCCGTCGCCGGCTCGGTGATCAGTGCCTCGGTAACCTACGCAACGCCGCTGGTCAGCACCGCGGCGTCGGGCATCGTGCGGCCGCCGGCGAGGCCGTGACTTGGAATCAGCCTGTCGGCGCCGTTGTCGTGTGCCCGGCCGGCGCGGGGGCCCGCGCAGGGGACTCATTGGGCGTCGCCGAACCTGAAGGTCAGTGCACGCCGCCCATCAGCTTCTTCAACTTGGGTACGAACAGCAGTGCGATGATACCGGCGGCCAGCGCCATGATTCCGAAGACCAAAAACACCCGCACGTAGTTGTCACCGATGCGCGACAGGATCTGAGCGCCGATGGTGTCGCCGACCGACACTGCGAGGAACCAGAGTGCGAGCATCTGACCCTCCATGCCGGGTTGGGCCAGTCGTGTGGATGCCGACAGCCCGATGGGCGACAACAGCAACTCCGCCCAGGTCTCGATCAGGTACACACCCACCAACCACCACACCGCGACCTCGGCACCGGTGTCCGCCTGCAACGCCGGGATGATCATGATCAGGAGGGACACTGAGATGCCCAGCAGCGCCCAGGCGAACTTCAGTGGCGTGGACGGTGCGCGGTCACCCAGTTTCGACCAGATCGCGGCGAAGATCGGCGCGAAGATGATGATGAAGATCGGGTTGATCGACTGTAGCCACGGAACCGGGATCGTGAAGTCGCCGACGTTGAGATCGGTCTTCTCCTCCGCGAACACGCTGAGCGTGGAACCAGCCTGGTCGTAGATCATCCAGAAGACAGCCGCCCCGAGGAAAAGCCCGAGGAACGCGTGTAGGCGCCCCTTCTGCTCGCCGGTCAGATTGGGGATCCGGAACATGCGTACGAAATACACGATGGGCACGATGAGAATGAAGATCGCCAGGGTGTCCACGACGTCGGTGATGTCGAAACCCCAGATGGCCGCGCGGATCGCAGTGACCGCGACGATCGCTGCGATCGATCCGAACACGACGAGGTAGAAGCCGCGCTTCTGCGCGCTGTTGGCCGGGTTGGGGACGTGGGTGCCGATGGTGCCGAGGGTGGTGCGGCCGCCGATGACGTATTGGATGACGCCGAACGTCATGCCCAGGGCTGCGGCGCCGAATGCCCAGTGCCAGCCGCGGGCATCCATCAGGTATCCGGTGACCAGCGGCGCCACGAACGCGCCCAGGTTGATGCCCATGTAGAAGATCGAGAAGCCAGCGTCACGTTTGGTGTCGTTGTCGTGGTAGAGCTCGCCGACCATCGCGGAGATGTTGGGTTTGAGTAAGCCGGTGCCCAAGGCGATGAGCAGCAGGCCCAGCCAGAACGTCAGTTCATTGGGTACCGCCATGGAGTAGTGGCCGCAGGCGATGACGATGCCGCCGACGAGCACCGCCCGTCGGAATCCCCACCCCGGTCGGCGATCAAGCCGCCGAGCAGGGGGAGCAGGTAGACGAGGGCGACGTAGGTGCCGTAGATCGCCGAGGCGGTGGCGGTCGACATTCCCAGCCCGGCTCCGGGTGGGGTAGCCCCGTCGGGTGGGGCCACCAGGTACAGCACCAGCAGGGCACGCATGCCGTAGTAGGAGAAGCGCTCCCAGAACTCGGTGAAGAACAGCGTGGAAAGCCCCGCCGGATGGCCGAAGAACGTGCGCGTTGTCGCGGGGGCCTCAGCGGTGCTCATGGAACGGCAGGCTAGTGGGTAGGTGCCTCGTCTTGCCGGACGGAACGTATCCATGTGCCGTGCTCCTGGCGGAAGCCCATTTTCTGCAGGTACGTCGGATCGCCGTGTGCGCAGGTGATGGTGGTGACTCCCAGGCGGTCGAAGAGTCCGGAGTTGGTGTAGACGAACCGCCCGGGGGTGAAGTCGCGGAACCGCTCGGTGACGTAGTCCAGGCTGATGTGGGCCTGTCCGTCGTGGATGTCGTCCACCACGACGATGCCGACCGTCTCATCGCCGCGCATTACGAGCACGTTTGTCGCGCTCGGCGCGTCGGCGTCGAACTGCGGGTAGTGCCGCCGGGCGTCATCGCCGTGGATACGCAGGAAGTGCCCGACGAAGGCGTCGTCGTGGTTGACCTCCACCAGTTCGTAGGCCTCGCTCGTGATGTGGCTCTCGCGTTTGAGACGAGCGATCCAGTAGGCGTCGATCACCGCGATGATGCCGTTCATGGCCGCGAACGGCCAGATCCCGAGGACGGCGTTGTAGAACGTGGCCAGGATGGCCCCGGCGAAGTTCATGACGCGGAACCGCCAGACCCGGGCCTGCGCGAGGGACAGCACCACGAGGGCGCTGCCGATCCAGCCGATGATCTCCCAGGATTGCGCGGGTTGACATGAGTGCAGGTTATCTGGGGGATCTACTACCGCAAACGTTGGACGGGGCTACTCGTGCGGCGACAGCAGGGTCGAGGTGTTGCCGGTCGGAAGCGCTTTTGGCGCGCGTGAATAGCGACCCTCGTCGGGTGGGCCGTGAGGGCCGAGGATGTCAGTGGGACGCGCTTTTCGTGCGTGTCAGTGACAACCTTTCTCGTCGGGTGGGCCGTGAGGGCCGAGGATGTCAGCGCACTCTTCGTGCGTGTCAGTGGAGCCCCGTGTCCGGATTGAACGGACGACCGCTCGCTTACAAGGCGAGTGCTCTACCACTGAGCTAACGGGGCGATACGCCCACGATACCGACGCCTGCCTGGGTGAGGTTGACGTGACCTTGATCTCGTGCGGGTTCCCGTCGTTGCCTTCGGCGGGGATACTGAGGCTATGCCGTTCACCGTGTCCCATGCCGCCGCTGTGCTGCCCATGGGCCGCCGGTTGTCGGCATCGGCGTTGGTGATCGGCGCGATGCTGCCCGATGTTCCGCTGTACCTGCCGAGTCCATTCGGGCTGGTCCTGAGCCATACAGTGGTGGGCGCTCTCACGGTGAACCTGCTGATGGGTCTGTTGCTCTTCGTCGTCTGGCACGGCTTCTTTGCGCGCCCGGCCGACTGGTTCGCGCCGTCCGCGATCCGCCGCCGCCTGACCCCTGCCCAACAACCAGGGCTGCGGCGCCGCTTGAACTCACCGGCACGTATTGCCGTAGTCCTGCTCAGCCTGATCGTCGGGCAGGCCACGCATCTGCTTCTGGACCAGTTCACCCATACCGGCACGTTGGTCACAGCGAACGTGGCGTTCCTCCGAGCCGACATCGCCGGAGTGCCGGTGCCCGACGTCGCGCAGGTTGCACTGTCGGTCGTGGGCTTGGTGCTGATGGCCCTGTGGGCGGTGCGCTGGTACCGCACCGCGCCGACCGTCACCCTGCAACGCGAGCCGTCGCGCCTGGGCAAGATCGCTGCCCGGGTCACCGTGATGGGCGGTGCGGCGCTGGCCCTGCTGGTGACAGCGAGCGCGATGGCCGGATCCCCAGCCCTGCAGGTGGTCGTGCAGGTCGCCGTGGCCACAGTCGTGGCCGCTGGAGTGGCCAGCATCTTGGTGGCCATGGTGTGGCACCTGAACCGGGGAATGGCTGACGGCTGATCCTTAGCCCGTGGGGCAAGATGCGGGTATGAGTGCACTGGCCCTGACGCCGGCCGACGAGGAGAAGTTGCGCGGGCTGCGGCGGATGAAAGTCGTTGCGCTCGCAGCCCTCGGGGTCGCGGCGCTGGTCTACATAGTGGCCTTCATCGCCGAGCGCGACGGTGTGACCTGGGCGGGCTACTTCCGGGCAGCCGGTGAAGCCGCCATGGTCGGTGCGCTTGCCGACTGGTTCGCGGTCACGGCGCTGTTCCGGCGCCCACTGGGTCTGCCCATCCCGCACACGGCGATCATCCCGACCCGCAAGGACGCCATCGGGCGTAACCTCGGCGACTTCGTGGGAACCAACTTTCTGGCCGAGGATGTCGTGCGGCAACGGCTCCGGGCCCTGGACATCAGCACCCGGCTCGGAACCTGGCTGTCCGACTACGGCAACGCCCGGCGGGTGTCGGCCGAACTCGCCGTGGGCCTGAAGTCTGCGATCGGCCTGCTCGATGACGAGCAGGTGCGTTCGGCCGTCTCGGAGTTCCTGCGCAAACGCGCCGAGGAGTTCCCCATCGCCGAGCCCGCCGGCAACCTGTTGGGCGAAGTGGTCACCGACCGGGCCCATGTCCCCCTGATCGACCTGGTGGCCGGATCGCTGCATGAATGGCTGGCGGAGAACCGGGACCGGGTCGTGGACGTCGTGGAGCGGCAGGCGCCCGGCTGGAGCCCGAGGTGGGCCGACGACATGGTCGCCAACAAGGTGTACCGCGAGGCGGTGAAGTTCGCCGAGGACGTGCGCAACGACCCGCACCACCCGCTGCGAACATCGATTGATGAGGCCTTGCTGCAACTGTCGAACGATCTGCGCTTCGACCCCGACATGCAGTACAAGGCCGAGCAGGCCAAGATGCGCGTGCTGGATCACCCAGAGGTCAATCGCACCCTGCAGACGACCGGAACGGTGGCCAAGGAGATGCTCCTGGGTGCCCTCGACGACCCCACCAGCGACTTGCGCGTCCGCCTGGTGGATGCGCTGGTGAGCATCGGGAGCAACCTGACGGACAAGCCCGAGATGCGCGACAAGGTCAACGGCTGGATCGAGGACGCCGCCATCCATGTCGTCCGCAACAACCGGGACGAGATCACCGCGCTGATCACCGAGACCGTGGACAAGTGGGACGCCGAGGAGACCTCACGCAAGATCGAGATCCAGGTGGGCCGGGACCTGCAGTTCATCCGCCTCAACGGCACCCTGGTCGGTGCGCTGGCCGGCGTCGTGATCTACACGGTGAGCCACACCTTCCTGGTCTGACCCTAGGCTGTACCAATGGAGCTTCCAGTTGGCACCAAGGCCGTGGCAGGAGCATTCGCCACCAGCGGCATCGTGCACATGGTCCGTCCGCAGGTCTTCGAGCCGTTGATCCCGACACAGCTGGGTAATCGGCGCGCCTGGGTGTACGGCTCGGGGGTGGCCGAACTGGCGTGTGCGGCGGGGTTGCTGACCGGGCAGCGCTGGGCGCCGGCCGCCACCACGGCAGTTCTCGCTGGAGTGTGGGTCGGCAACCTGAAGATGGCTGTCGATGTCCAGCGCAGCCGCCGCCCCGCGTGGTTCAAGGCTGCTGTGTGGGCGCGGATCCCACTGCAGGTCCCGATGATGCGCGCGGCCTGGAACAGCCCGACGCGCTGAGTATTTCTTGAGGTAGGCTACGCCGCCTCCCCGAAGCCGCCGAGCCCCGTCCTCGATGAGTCCTCGTTGAGCGTGGGTGGCCGCGCTCCTGGGGGAGAGGCGCCGAATTGGCGTGTGCGGCGGCCTTGGCAGCATTTGTTGCTGCGACACGCCGCGCCAGATCGCACCTAGGTCGCCCATTCGCGGCGGGTTGGGGGCTGGCCCACCGGTGAGGTCGTCGCCCGGTCGAGCAAAGGTCAAGGCCTCGGAAAAGCTCGGTCAATCCAGCCCAAGAGCGTCGGCGGCCTCCGGCGACGAATCCCGCAGGAACTGCGCCGTCCGCAGCGCCTCTTCGGTCTCACCCATGGAGATCGAGGCCAGCGAGAGTTCGTAGAGACACACCAGGAAACCCCGGTTGGCAGGGTGGGACCAGGGGATCGGTCCGTGGCCCTTCCATCCGCTGCGCCGTAGCAGGTCCAGGCCCCGGTGGTAGCCGACCCGCGCAAAGGCGTAGGCCTCGATCGTGCGGCCCTCGTCCCGGGCGATCTCGGCCATCCGGGCCCAGGCCAGGCTGGACGCGGGGTAGGCGACGACGATCTCCTCGGCGGTGCCTTCCGAACTGGCGGCCGGGTCGTCGGGGAGAAAGGTGGGGTCGGGTTGGGCGAGTAGGTCCATGCAGTCCATCAAACACCACGAACCCGCAGACCCCGACGCTTTGGTGGCGGCCCGGTGGAGGTGGGCGCCGGGGTCTGCGGGCGTGGCGGTTCTAGCGGGCGAGAGTCATGGCCACACGGCCGTGTTCACGCAAGGTGCCGTTGGGCACTACGCACACGTACCCTCCAGTTCGCAGAACCATTTCAATGAGGTCGTCGACGGCGTCGTCAATGACCTCGGGGTGCTCGTCGTCGTCGCTGGGTTCGACGTACCGGCCCTCGGCAACCAACCGAGCCGGCATGGCGAAGTCGCGCTCGACGACGAGCAGTTCAGGGGTGTTGGTCGAGGCCGCGTGCCAGCATCCCAACAGTCCGGTCACGGCGCGCTTGACCCGTAGCCGTGCCGACAAGGTGTCATGGGCAGCAGCACTCAGATCGGCCACGTGGTCGGCCATCACGGCCCGGCCCATGTCCTCGAGTTCGCGCAGCGCGGGCCGGGAGTGGATCCCGCGCGCCATGCCGGAGATCTTGGCCCCGTTGCGGCTGACCCGCACGAACTCGCCCAGGGTGCGCTCCCCGCCCACCAGGACCACCGGCAGGTCGGTCTCTGCAAGGTGGCGCGAGAGCCCGGCGTCGACAGCACGCAGAAACGAGCGGGTGCGCTCGCGGTCGCGGTCGGCCCGCACCCTGCCTTCTCGCAGGGCGGGGAAGTCACCCGAGAGCACCGGCTCGAGGTACTTCTGGTTGTACCGGTAGAGGTTCGCCGACCGGCTGTCCATGTGTAGGAGCAGGAAGCGCGGATTGTGCTGGACCGCCATGACGATGTCGCGGGTGGCAAACGTCGGGTCGATGACGACGCGGTCCTCGACGGGAACGGCCAGGTGGAAGACCCGGATGGTGGACTCGCTGAGGAACAGGGCCAAGGCGACGTCGGTCGGTTCCCGCAGTGCCTTGTCGATGCCGACCAGCAGACGTGCGTGCAACACGTGCACCAGGCCCTGATCCGGTTCCATCTCCAGGCGCCGGATCACATCGCGGGCGTGAGCCTGCAATCTGGCCTGATCCTCCTGCGACATGACCGACCCCGGAGTGGTGTTGATGAGGATGGACACACACAGGCCCTGTTCGCGCATCAGCACGTCGAGGTCGGCGCGGGACGGTCTGGTAACCATCGGTCGGGCTTCGGGGAATGTTGCGGTCACAGTTGACTCCTGGTGGTGTACCAGAGGTCTCTCCCAGCCCGAAGGCCCCTCGCGACCGGGTGGCCAACACAGCCACCGTAATGACGATCTGCGAAGTGGTGGGGTACTCCCCTCTTCTGTCTCCATTCTTAGCGGACCGCTCCAAAAGATGCAATAGATTTCCGGCATAAACTTTCACATAGTTTCCGGCGCGTCGACGATCCCAGTAGATGCACTGCCGGCCGCGGGCCCGCTCCGGCCGCTACCGCTGCGGCAACAGCACAACGTCAGTCACGGGGCAACGCGCTCTCGATGTTCCTGGGCCTCGAAGACGGCCGCGACCAACCAGATCTGCCCGACCGCGATCCAGGTGCGCTGGGCGAGCCCCTCCGGGAACACCAGCAGCCCACTGAACGTCAGGCCGAAGATCACACAGGCGACCAGACCGGGAATGCCGACCAGGCTGTGCCGACCCTGCGTGACGGCCACGACGCCCAGAATCGCCATCGTGGTCATGGTCAGCACGGCGTATCCGATCACGGCGGCGTTGTGGATGGCTTCGCTAGGGGTGTCTTCGACGACGAACGGGCAGTGCCGCGCACGGGGTGGGCAGGGAACCCGGAAGACCGCCACCACGACCAGCGAGCAGCCAGCCATGACGAGCAGGATGGCCGCGGGACGGTTGATCGGCCAGAACATCCTCGCCGCCACCCATTGCGCGAGGGCGGTGAGCAGAATGGCCACGGTGGTCAGCCAGATCAGGCGGTTGCCGTCCGCGGCGAGCAGACTCACATGCTCGCGATAGTGCACGTATCCCGGATTGGCCGCGCCCGTGATGAAGATCAACGCCCAGAAGCCCACGAACAGCGCGAGCACCGTCTTCATGGGGCCAGTCTGGTCGATCGTGGGACTGCGGTGAAGGGGTCAAGAACCGCACGGCGTTTCTTACCTTCCTCACACCTGGATCACGGGGCCCTCTCAGCTGGCGAGGTCACGATGAATCCATGGCAGACACACCGAACGACCACAGCGGCTCGCGTTGGGAGCCGGATCCCGACCAACAACACACACAGCGGCTCGCGGGCCCCGTGGCGCCCGAGACGCAGATGATCCCTGGGCTGGGCGAGGAGCGGACTGCGGGCCCGGCCCCGAAACGTCGCGTACCCAAGATCGCGGCCGGCCGTGGCCATCGTGGCCGCCGCGACGATCGCCGGAGGTGCCGTGGGTCTGGCCGTCGCGGGCAACGCCACGCGTGACGCCAGCGACACCACCGTGACCGAGTCCACCGCAGGTTCTGGCGACGGCGCCACGCAGGACCGGACCGCACCCGACGGCGCCGATGGCTTCGGACCCGACCGCGACGGAGATGGTTACGGACCGGGCGGGCAGTTCGGACACCACGGGCCCGGGGGTCACTGATGACCGCCGTCGCGCAACCGGGGCCGGCGCGACTGGTCAGGACACAGGCTTACCCGGCCGCACGGTTCGACGCCGGTGTGCGGGCGCTGGGGTACGGCCCTGCTGTGGGGCAGCCTCGTGCTCGTCGGGTACTGGTGGGCTGCCGACGGCGGCATCCAGGACCTGCTGGGCGGCGCCGAGTCGGCGTTGAACTCGATCGGCCGTATCGCGGGCCTGGTCGCCTCTGACCTGTTGCTCATCCAGGTGCTGTTGATCGCGCGAATCCCGCTCGTTGAGCGTGCCTTCGGTCAGGATCGGGTCGTCCGCCTGCACCGTGTCATCGGGTTCACCTCGTTCACCCTGCTGCTGACCCACATCGTGGCGAACACCTGGGGGTACGCCGGGGCCAGCCTGACCGCGATCCCCGGCACCTTCTGGAACCTCACCACGACGTACCCGGGCATGCTGCTGGCGCTGGCGGGCACGATCAGCCTGGTGATGGTCGTGGTGACCAGCGTGAAAGCCGCCCGGCGTCGGCTTCGGTACGAGTCCTGGCATCTGCTGCACCTCTACGCCTACCTCGGGGTGGGCCTGGCGCTGCCGCATCAGCTGTGGACGGGCCAGCAGTTCCTGCAGTCCCGCGTCGCCACTGTCTACTGGTGGACCTTCTGGGCGGTCGCGGCTGCCAGCGTCGCGGTCTTCCGGGTCGGCTTGCCGCTGGCGCGCAGCCGGCGACACGCGCTGCGCGTGACATCGGTCGTGGATGAGGGCGACGGAGTCCGCAGCGTGTACGTCGCCGGCCGCCGCCTCGACCGGTTGCCGGTGGCGCCCGGACAGTTCTTCATCTGGCGGTTCCTGGGTCGCGCGGGTTGGACCCGCGGTAACCCGTACTCCCTGTCCGCAGCACCCGATGGTCGCTCCCTGCGCATCTCGGTCAAGGCGCTCGGGGACAACAGTGCCAGGGTCGCGGAGCTGACGGCAGGCACGAGGATCCTGGTTGAAGGTCCCTACGGGCGGCTGTCGCCGCGGTCGCGCACCCGGGACAAGGTCGCCTTTATCGGTGCTGGTGTGGGCATCGCGCCACTGCGTGCTCTGGTCGAGGGCATGGACTACCGCCCGGATGAGGCCGTACTGCTCTACCGCTTCTCGGCCGATCCGTTGTTTGACCGGGAGTTCGCGGTCCTGGCCCAGGAGCGTGGGCTGCGGGTGGTGTATCTGCCGGGATCGCGACGCAGCGACGACTCCTGGCTCGGTCACGGCGCAGGATCGCTGGATGACGCTGCTGCCCTGCACGCCGTGGTCCCCGACATCGCCGACCGCGACGTGTTCGTTTGCGGTCCGCAGGCCTGGGCCGACGCGGTCCAACGCGCCGCCAGCAGGTGCCGGGTGCCGGACACGCAACTTCATGTCGAGAGTTTCGGGTGGTGAAACCATGAAGCGCATCCTCTATTTCCTGCTGTCCACCGTGACGATCCTCGTCCTGCTCTTCGGCTACCGCACCTCGTTGATGGGTCCCATGACCGCCGACGAGTCAGTGGTGTCGGCTGATGCACCGTCGACGGCGGACTCCCAGACAGTCACCGGAGCCGTGGCGCAGACCGAATGGGGGCCGGTGCAGGTGGCGATCACCGTATCCGGATCGGAGATCACGGACGTGCAGGTCCTGCAGTTCCCCAACGAGAACCCCAAGGACGTACAGATCAACAACTACGCCCTGCCTGTCCTGGTGGATGAGACCCTCGCCGCGCAGAGCGCCAATATTGAGATGGTCAGTGGCGCGACGGTGACCAGCAACGGTTACATCTCCTCGCTGCAGGCCGCCCTGGACGAGGCTGGCCTATGAATCGGTACGTGGAGCACGTGATGGGCATGCCGGTGTCGTTGGCGGCATCAGCGCCCTGCGCGGAGCAGTTCGACGAGGTGATGGCTGACCTGCGGTGGGTGGATGAGGTGTTCAGCACCTACCGGCCGGACTCGTTCGTCTGCCGGTTCGGCCGCGGTGAGGTGGCGCTGACGGACTGCCCTGCGGAGTTGGCCGAGGTGTTGGCTCTCGCGCAGGCGGCGCAGATCGCCTCGGATGGCGCGTTCACCGTGTGGCGTGACTCGTTCGATCCCTGCGGAGTCGTGAAGGGCTGGGCAGTCGAACGGGCGGCACGCTTGCTGCGGGCGGTGCCGGACCTGGACTTCTGCCTTTCCGCTGGCGGCGACATGGTGTGTAGGTCATCCGGTGAGCCATGGCAGATCGGTATCGAGGACCCGCTCGACCCGTCGCGCATGATCGCCACCGTCCCGGTGCGCGTGGGTGCGGTGGCGACGTCAGGGACCGCGCACCGCGGCCACCACCTGTGGTCAGGTGCCGGTGGGGTGCCGGAGGGTGTCGCCTCGGTCACGGTCATCGCGCCGACGCTGACGTGGGCTGACATCGATGCGACATGTGCGTATGCGCTCGGCCAGCGCGCCGCCCAATGGCTACGGGGACGGCCAGGCCGTAAGGCATTGGTGGTGTGGGCCGATGGAACGCCGGAGCTGATCGAAGGTGGCACTCGGTTGGGAGTTCGCGACCTGTCCTGTGTGAGCGCTCAGGCCTCACAATGTGCTGATGGAGACCACTGATGCGGCGGCCAGGGCACGGGCCATTGCAGCTTTGGGGGAGACCGCATTCCTGCTGGAGCGCGCGCATGCCGAATCGCGCAGGACGCAGGCGTTCCGCCGCGCACAGGGGGTGATCGCGGCATTGCCGGCGGACGAATTCGGGGCTCGTTTGGCAGCGGGGACACTGCAGGAGTTGCCCGGCATCGGCAAAACCACCGGGGAGCTGATCCGCGCTGCCGGACGGGGTGAGCAGCCGGAGTACTTGGTCAATGCTCGGGCTGCGGCTGGGCCCGACGCCGGTGCAGGGGAGGCGATTGTGCGGGCACTGCGCGGTGATCTGCACGCCCACTCTGACTGGAGCGATGGTGGGTCGCCGATTGCCGAGATGGCTCAGACCGCTCACTCGCTGGGCCACGAATACATGGCCCTCACCGACCATTCGCCCCGGCTGACGGTGGCACATGGGTTGACGCGTGAACGGCTCGAACGGCAGCTGGCGGTGGTCGAGGAGTTGAACGGCCGCTGGGATGACTTTCGCATCCTGACCGGCATCGAGGTGGACATCCTCGATGACGGCGCTCTTGACCAGGATCAGGATCTGCTCGAGTCGCTGGACATTGTGGTGGCTTCGGTCCACTCCAAGCTGCGCATGCCCAGCAGCCAGATGACGCAGAGGATGGTCGCAGCGATCGCCAACCCCGCCACCTCAGTATTGGGGCATTGCACCGGCAGGATGACCAGCGGGCGCGGCGATCGTCGCCGGGTACGGCCACCCTCGGAGTTCGAAGCCGATGTCGTGTTCGAGGCGTGCCGCCAGTTCGGTGTTGCGGTGGAAATCAACTGCCGGCCCGAGCGGCGCGACCCACCGCAGGCCCTGCTGGCCCTAGCCCTCGAGATCGGCTGTGACTTCAGCATCGACACCGACGCACATGCTCCGGGTCAGTTGGCGTGGCTGCCGTTCGGTGCCGCGCGAGCCGCTGAGGCGGGTGTGCCCATTGAGCGCATCATCAACACGCGCCCCGTGGATCAGCTGGCTACGTGACGGCGCGCGCCGACTAGCGTGAGCACATGCGTGCAGTCGTGGTGAAGCAGGTCGGCGGTCCAGAAGCCTTCCAGTTCGAGCAGACCGCCGATCCGGTGCCGGGCCCCGATCAGGTGCTCGTGCGGCTGGCGGTCTCGGGGATCAACTTCATCGATGTCTACCATCGCAGCGGCCTGTACTCCATGCCGCTGCCGTTCCGCGCCGGGGTCGAGGGGGTGGGCGTCGTCGAGGCCGATGGGGCTGGCTTCGGGACCGGGCAGCGCGTTGGGTGGCTGGCCGGTGGGTTGGGTGCGTTCTCGGAACTGGCGGTCGTCGCGGCCCCGATGCTGGTCCCGCTGCCCGATGACATCGACGACGTCACCGCAACGGCGCTGCTCATGCAAGGAGTCACCGCGCACTACCTGGCGACCAGCACGTATCCCGTGCAGCACGGCGATACCGTGCTCGTCCAGGCTGCCGCGGGGGGAGTGGGCCTACTGCTCACGCAGATCGCGAAGCTGCGCGGCGCCACGGTGATCGGCACCTGCTCGACGCAGGCCAAGGCGCAGGCTGTTCGGGAGGCGGGCGCCGATCATGTGCTCGGCTACGACGACTTCGCCCAGGCAGTGGCTGACCTCACCGGCGGTGTGGGAGTGGTCGCCGCATTCGATGGGGTGGGTGCCGCGACCTTCGATGGGAGCCTGGCCTGCCTGCGGCCACGGGGGACGCTGGTCAGCTTCGGCAACGCGAGCGGTCCCGTTCCCCCTTTCGACATTCTGCGCCTCGCCGGGGGTGGCTCGTTGTACGTGACCAGGCCCACTGTCGTGAACTACATCGCTGAGCCCGGCGAGTTGCAGCGACGCACCGAGGAGCTGTTCGGGTGGGCGCGCTCGGGCCAGGTTTGTGTGGCACCGCCGACGCAGTTCCCGATCGCGCAGGTTCACGACGCCTTTGCCGCACTCGAGTCCCGGGCGACCACGGGCAAGGTCGTGCTCATTCACTAGGGCTCGGGTCCTTCCGTCAGCACCCGCCACCTTGGATGTGGATGTGGTTCAAAGATCCGCGCGGACTAGCCTGGCGCGCGGAGTTTTGACCCGATCGCAGCATCAGAACGCCGGGATTGCCCGTTTTGGGGGGTCAATTCTCCGCAGATACCAGCGAAAGACGCGGAGTTTTGAACCGACTGGTGGAGAGCCTCAGGGTTGCGCAGCGTATCGCTCAGAGCCTCCCTTGGGAGCCTGCGATGCCATGAGTCGTCGGTGATGCGGGTGAACTGGCAACGCATCCGGTGCCAGCGTTTGCGTTCTCTGGACCACCCGCAGACACAAAGGTTGTGGCGGCCACTCAAACACCGGTCGTGGACACCGCGCTCCTCGAGGCAGCAGGCGACACGGTCTCGGCCACGACTCCAACCGCTCCACCCGGCGTGTCGGACTCGGCGCGATCGCCTCGCTAAAGAATCACGGTGCGCGGCCGATCATCACGAAGAGGGAGTCGCATCATCGTGATGCGTGAGATAGGGGTGGATCGTGGGTGCACGACGAGCGGTTGCCGGGATCAGTGCCGCATTGGCAGGGGTGGGCTTGACGCTGATAGGAGGGCCGGCCTCCGGACAGCCCGCGCCCGAAGCGGCTGCACGGGCATCCGCTATTCCCATCGGCCTGCGCGCTCGGGCCGTGGTCGCGGACGACGCCCCGCAATGGACCACCTACCCGGCCGACTTCGACTTCACGAACAAGACGCCGTACACGCTGCACATCTGGCCGGAGTCGCAGAGCGGCGACGAGTGCTGGGACAACCCAGGCAACCCGAACATCACACTCAAACCAGGTGAGACCAAGGGCGGTCGGGCATGGACGCAGGAACGTCATCTGCACTGCTACATCGTCTTCCGGGCGGCCATCGTCGGGCAGGCAGGCGAGTACAAGCTCACTCCGACCCAGCCGTTCTACGACGGCCGGGCGTCGGATCAGAAGTCGACGTTCACCTTCTACTTCCCGGACAGTCCCAGAGACTCAGCGTGGATTTGGGCGCCATGGGGGTACTGGCCCCTGCCGCAGCGCACGATGGGTGTGGACATGAGCAAGGAGTCTGCGCTCTACTTCCGCGTCAACTCCCAGCTCAACGACTCCGGCGACTGGGACAAGTGCCGGGACCACAACGGCTCGGCGATCTACTGCCACCTGACCATCAGCACCGCCCCGCCCGGTAGCACCAGGCCGTGGGAGTTCTTCGAAGGGGCCAAACCCAGCGCGACTGCTCGCGCAACCGCCCTGCGCGCTGACCCGAACTCGTGGCCCACCATCGCCGCGATTCAGGCAGAGGGCTGCCGGTCGCGGGGTATCGTGGCCCGCCTGTGCGACAAGGTGGACGGCCCGGGGACCGACTTCAGCGGCCTGACGGTGCAGGAGAAGGACTTCAAGATCGACACCAAGAACGTGCAGATCGTGGGTGAGAAGGTGGACAGCGGGGTGTGGGCCAATGCCACTCCCAAGGACAGTGAGTACAAGTTCACCCGGACCCTGACCACAGGGGAGGACAGCAGCAGCACCAGCACGCACTCGCATTCGGTGGGCGGCTCGGTGAGTTTCGGCGTGAAGAAGAAAGTCAGTGTGGGTGTCAGTTCGTTCGGGATGGACTTCAACGTCACCGTCAACACCGACCACAAGTGGGAGTACAGCGATACCAAGACCACGTCGAAGTCGGAGAGCAAGAGCAGCGAGTACACCATCCCCGTGCCGAAGAACTCCAAGGTCGAGTGGCGCATCCTGCAGAACGCAATCGCCACCACCCAGTCGGAGTACACGGCCGACGTCGTCATCGGGCCGGACACCGACAAGGTGGAACCGATCAAGTCGCCGGTGTTCTCGAACTCCCTGATCTCCCCGGTGGACGACCAGCCCTGCCTCGCCGTCGCCATCGGCAGCTACCGGGTGCCGTTCAGCTTGTTGGCCCTGCGGCAGTGGATTCAGGACACAGGTGGCGTGGGCGATCCCGCCCGGGTGAAACGGTTCCTGTCGAACACCGACAACTTCGGCTCATCTGGGCAGTGCCCGGGCATGACCACCGGCTTCCCGTCGCGGGCCTGGTTCAAAGGCACCGGGTATGTCTCCGAGACGCAGAAGGGCATGTCAGCGGCGTGCACGTACTACACGCCGATCAAGAAGAGCGCTTCCGTCGCGCCGCCCCGTGGGGGAGTCGAATCCCAGCAGGTGCCACAGGCTGACGAGCGGACCATCTACAACACCGCGCCCAAGTGCGACGGGCCGCGGCAGGGGTACCCGGTCTCCTTCGATGCCTCAGAAGCACCTCTGGCCAATGAAACGGTGATCGAAGGGACCGAGTACGGCGATCTGCTGATGGCAAAGAACCGCTCCGGCCTGACTCTGCGAGGCGGTGACAGCCGCGACATCCTCGAAGGTGGGTCCGGAGTCGACAACGTGCTGGACGGGCAGGACGGCGACGATGTGATCGAGGGCGGTCGTGGCGACGAGACCATCCGCGGGGGCAAGGGCTCAGACAACCTTCGTGGAGGCAAAGGTCAGGACCGACTGATCGATGTGGCAGGTGTGGGCAACTTCCTGCACGGCGGTCCGGGCAACGACAAGCTCACCGCGAAGCAGGGTAGGTCGACGCTCTCCGGGGGGCCTGGCAACGACCGACTCGAAGCGCAGGCGGGTGTCATCGGCCTGGTCGGCGGGCCCGGCAAGGACACCTACATCCTGCGCGCAGGTGCCACTCGGTCGGGTATCACCGAACTCCCCGATCAAGGCCTCGATGTCATCAAGTCCTGGCGGTCGCTGGTCGTGCCGGACGAAGTGGAAACGCTCAGGTTGCAGGGGTCTGAGAATCTGCACGCCACAGGCACCTACGGCCACCAGAAGATCGTCGGCAACGCGGGCGACAACGTCATCAAGGGCGGCGGCTTCGATCGCCTGATCGGCGGTGCGGGTAAGGACACCATCACCTTGTCGGACGTCGGATTCGACACAGTGTCCGGTGGTCCCGGTGCGGATCGCTACGTGCTCAGCGGCAAGCCGAGTGGGGACGACAGCCGGGCCAAGGGGAACCCACAGCTCGCGCACCACATCACGGACTTCACCCTCGGCAGCGACAAACTCGTTCTGAGTGCCAAGGTGCACGGCCCGGAGGTCGCGCAGTTGCGTAAGGCGTTCAGGGTCTTCGATCCCACCTCCGAGACCTTGCCCAAGGGGTCCGGCCCGGCGCTGGTCGTGAACACCAAGACCGGAGTCGTGAAGTACGACCGCGATGAGCGCGGAAGGACTCCGGAACGGACCTTGGTGCGTCTTCCGAGGGGCATCCAGCTGACGGCGGAGGAGATCGTGATC
>JBAOHC010000002.1:0-8135 GCA_037046735.1 Candidatus Nanopelagicales bacterium
GGTAAGAACGCTGTCACCAGCCGCAAACGGGAATGAGCCTGACGGTCTTGGTTCAGAGAATCGGCAGTCTCTACTAGAGTGTGGGCTGTGGGTTCAGAGAACGCGGCTGGTTCGGCCGGCGGGGCATCCGATACAGGTTCAGAGAACATGTCTTCCGGTGGTCGGGGACGCAGACCGACCCCGCTGCCGGACGGGTACGTCGGCGCGTTCGAGGATTACGCCCGAGAGCTCGGCCGCGCCGACCTGACGGCGCAGGCCCGGCGCACCTACCTGTCCCGGGTTCGGGTCTACCTGGCGTGGCTGGCCGACTCCCACACCGACGGGGACCCGTTGAACGATCCGATGGCCGCGGCGTGGGCTGCGCGGGACTACAAGTCCTATCTGTACGGCACGGCCAAGCGGGCCCCGGCGACGGTGAACGCGGCGTTGGCGGCGGTTTCGGACCTGGCGATCCGCCGCGGTCTGGGGAAGCTGGATGGTGACCAGGTCGCCCGGCTGGATCTGCCCGCCCGCCGGGCACCGAAGGCGCTGGTCGGCCGCGACGACATCCGTTGGCAGCGCGCGGCCCAGGCCGCCGAGCCACGCGACCGGGCTCTGGCCGCGGTGATGCGGTTGGCTGGAGCACGCATCTCCGAGGCGGTCGGCCTGGACCTCGCGGACCTGCCCACCACCCAGCGGCGCCGTCGGGTCGCGATCCGTGGCAAGGGCCGCCGGAACCGGTCAGTTCCGGTGCACCCGGACCTGGCCGCCGCCCTGGATGCCTGGCTCGTTGAGCGACGTGCCTGGCCAGGTGCGGACTCGGCGGCTGTGTTCCTCAATCGTGCTGGTGGGCGGCTGTCTGCCCGGTCCGCTGACGGGGTGATCGCCAGCATCGCGTCCGACGCCGGACTCGATGCAGTGGTGACTCCGCACGTCTTGCGGCACACGTTCGGTACCGACCTGGTGCGCGGCGGCACTGACCTGGTGACCGTGGCCGAGCTGCTGGGGCACGCGTCGTTGGATTCGACCCGGATCTACACGCTGCCGACCGAGGATGACTTGGACGCCGCTGTCGATCGGTTGACGGTGGACCGCTGAGTCAGCCAGACGCGGGGGCGCGATGGTCATATGTCCGGCCGGTTGGGGTGTCGTCAGTCGTGTCGCCAGACCTTGACTGCCGAAGCGATGAGCAGCAGGGACAGCAGCGGGATGAGCACGCCGCTGGGGACCACCCCGAGCAGCAGGCCACCCAGGAGGGTTCCGGCGATGGAACCGGCTGACATGGCCAGGACGAAGTTCGTGTTTGCGCGCAGGACTTGGAAGCTTTGGTCGCGGCTGTAGCGGGCGAACGCGACCAGCATGGTCGGCAGTGACACGGCCAGGGACAGGCTTCCGGCGATCTTGATGTCCACCCCGTAGAGCAGGACGATCGTGGGGATGAGCAGTTCCCCGCCGGCGACACCCATGAACGAAGCCACGACCCCGATCACGATGCCGGCCACCACACCGGCGATGACCTGCCCGGCAGGTGGCAGCGAGACGGTGCCGACAGTGCCCAGGTGAGTCGCCATCAGCAGAACGGCGATGACCACCAGCAGCGCCGCCAGGACCCGGTACAGCGTCGCTGAACGCATCCGGGTCGCCCATGTCGCGCCCAGCCAGGCGCCGATGAGGCTGCCGGCGAGCAGGTTCACCACGATCGGCCAATACGGCAACACCTCGGCCAGCGGCACGCCCAGCAGCCGCGCGGGCAAGGCGACGGCCACGACCACCAGGCTCATCGCCTTGTTCAGGATCACCGACTGCAGGGCGACGAAGCCGAACACGCTGATCAGCAGCGGCAGCCGGAACTCGGCTCCGCCCAGTCCGATCATCCCGCCGAGCACGCCGATGGCGGCTCCGGAGCCGAAGGCCAGCGGAAGCGATCCCTGCCGCCTACTGGTGCCGGTGGTCAGGCCGGGCTCAGTCGACACGTTTATGGGTGACCTGGGGGGCAGTCAGCCTGCAACTGCGTCCTCGGGGGAGCGATCAATAGCGGTGGTGGAGGTTCTCGCCAGCCATCGGTTGAATCCGGCAGCCCGATCGACGCACTGGTGAACTGTGTCCAATCATTCCGAACAGGAAACGCCAACTTCGATTGGGCACGATGGTGTGGAGGTAGGGGTTCTGGCCACTGGTCACATGCTTCACTGCAAGGGGGGCGCCACGTGTCAACACCGTCAGTCTCCACCGCATCCGACCGGTCAGCCGCGGAGGTCTTCCAACGCATCGAGGATGCCGTGGCAGTGCTCGGGTTAACGGGATTGGACGATCAGTCCCGATGGGAAGAGCGGGTCACCGACAACCTGGTGAGGCAACGGGGGTCCCGGTAGTAATCGTGCAGGAACCAACGGATATGGCTGCCGTACGGTCGGGCTGATCGGTTGGGCTACGTTCTTACGGATTGCTGGTTCGGGCGCGGGGGTGTTTGGTGGCGACGGGTTTGTTCTCCGATGGTCAGTTGGATCAGTTGCGGGGGTTTCCCGACATCGGGCAGGACGAGGTGGTCAGGTTCTTCACGTTGACGCCTGCGGATGTCGAGTTCATCGCTTCGCGCCGCGGAAGAGGCCCTGTGCAGCGCTTGGGCTTGGCTGTTCAACTGTGCACGTTGCCGTGGCTGGGGTTCGTGCCGGATCAGGTGAGGGCCGCACCGCCGGTGGCGGTGGCGCGGCTGGGGGCGCGGTTGAAGGTGGATCCTGGTGTGCTGGCCGTCTACGGGAAACGTGAGCAGACTCGCACCGACCATTTGCGGCTCGTCACTAATTACCTGGGCTGGAAGTCTGCGCCCGCTGCCGGGGTGGCGGCCAAGGAGTTGGAGGAGTTCGTGGCGTGCCGGGCGATGGAGCATGATTCCCCGTCGCTGCTGTTCGGCTTGGCGTGCGAGTACTTGAAGGCTACGAAGACCGTTCGCCCTGGGGTGGTGACGTTGACTCGGTTGGTGGCGTCGGCTCGGGCCACTGCGAGCGCGCTGACGTACGAGAAGGTGGCGCATCTGTTGACGGATCAGCTGACCGGGGAGTTGGACCGGTTGCTGCTGTTCGACGAGGCGGTGGGGATGACCCGGCTGGCGTGGCTGACCAGGTCGGCGGTGGAAGCGACGGCGAGCTCGGTGAAGGCGGCGCTTGAGAAGTTGATGTTCCTGCGCGCCATGGACGCCCATGTGTTGGACCTGTCGATGCTGGCGGCCGAGCGGCGGCGGTTCCTGGCAACGGTCGGTCGCCGGTCCACCAATCAGGCGCTTGCTCGCCGGGAACCGCAACGGCGGCACCCGATCCTGTTGACCGTGGTGTCCCAGTCCGCGGTTGATCTGCTGGACGAGGTGATCACGTTGTTCGACCAGGCGGTGTCGGCGCGGGAGTCGCGGGCGAAGGCCAAGATGGATGATGCGCTGGCGGAGCGGGCGAAGAAGGGCGAGGACCGGCACCAGCTGTTGGAGGTGATCCTGCGTGTCCTGGCCGACCGGACGGTCCCCGACGAGCAGGTCGGGGCCTTGTTGCGTGGGCGTATCGGCATGCAGCGGTTGCAGGACGCCTCGGCTGCTGCGTGGCCGGAACTGCCGCGTGACCATGGACGGCTTGCCGCGCTCAATGCTTCGTACTCCTATCTGCGTCAGTTCACGCCGAACGTGTTGGCGGCGATCGATTTCCGGGGTGGGGCGGGCACGGCGGAGCTGATGGTGGCGGTGGCCGTGCTCAAGGAGTTGAACCGGGTCGGTGGGCGCAAGGTCCCCGACGTGGCGCCGACCGGGTTCGTGCCCAAGCGGTTCCGTGGTTACCTCGCTGACGCCGCCCGGAGCGGGGACGACGTGAGTTACCGGCACTATTGGGAGTTGTGCGTGCTGCTGGGTCTGCGCGACGGGCTGCGATCGGGGGACGTGTACGTGCCGGGGTCGCGCCGCTACGCCGATCCTGGCACGTACCTGTTCACGCCGGCGCAGTGGTTGCCGCGGCAGACGGAGTTCTGCGCGCTGGTGGGCAGACCCGCCGACGCTGCGGCGGCGTTGGACCAGGGCAAGCAGGAACTGCACGCGGCGCTGGCTGATCTGGAACGGGTCCTGGCCGCGGCGGGGCCGGCTGACACCGGCGCGGTCCGGCTGGACACCGACGGCAATCTGGTGATCCCGCCATTGACCGCCGAGGACATCCCGGCCGAAGCCGACGCCGTGAAGGAAGAGTTGGCGGGGATGCTGCCAACCGTCCCGATCGCTGCTCTGCTGATCGAGTTGGACCACCGGACCGGGTTCCTGAGGTGCTTCACCCACGCCAGCGGACACATGGCACCGCAGGCTGCCGGGTTGAAACGCAACATTCTGGCCGTCCTGATCGCTGGGGCCACCAACCTCGGCCTGACCAGGATGGCCGAAGCATGCTCGGTGCCCTACGACGTGCTGGCGTGGACGCAGGAGTGGTACGTGCGGGAAGAAACCTTGCGCCAAGCCAACACCGTGATCGTGAACCATCACCACCAGCTGGAACTTGCGGGAGTGTTCGGCGGGGGCACGATGTCGTCCTCGGACGGGCAGCGATTCCCGGTGCGCGGCAAGTCGCTGACCGCCCGGGCGATGAACATCCACTTCGCCGACCAGGGCCTGTCGACCTACACCCACGTGTCCGACCAGCACTCCACCTACGGGACGAAAGTGCTCGTTCCGACCGCCCGTGAAGCCCACTACGTCTTGGATGACCTGCTCGGCAACGCCACCGACCTGCCGATCCGCGAACACGCGACCGATACCCATGGGGTGACCCTGGTCAACTTCGCCTTGTTCGATTTGGTCGGCAAAGCGCTGACCCCGCGCATCCGTGACCTCGGCAAGATCACCCTGTGCCGCGACGACACCAGACGCGCCGTCAACAACAGCTACCCGCATGCAGGTGCCCTGCTGAATGCGCGGCTGGACGAGGACCTCATCACCAGCTGCTGGCCGGACCTGCTCCGGATGGCCGGGTCACTGAAGTTCGGGGAGGCGACCGCGTCGCTGATCGTCGGGAAATGGTCGGGAGCATCCCGGCAGAACACCCTGGCCGCGGCAATGAAGGAGTGGGGAATGCTTCGCCGCACCATCCACGCAGCCCAGTACCTGTCGGACCCGCAGTACCGGCGCAAGATCTCCCGGCAGTTGAACAAGGGCGAGTCACTTCACTCGCTGCGCCGCGACCTGCACTACGCCAACCAGGGCACCATCGGCAAGGCCCACCTGCAGCAGCAGACCGAACAGGCGTGGTGTCTGACTGTGCTGACGAACGCGGTCGTGACGTGGTCAACCGAGTACTACTCTATCGCGGTGGCCCAGCTACGCGCCCAGGGCCGCGACATCCCCGACCAGATCCTGGCTCACGTCTCCCCAGCCCACAGCGAGAACATCAACTTCTTCGGCATCATCACTGTGGACGTCGAGGCCGAACTGGCCAAACTTGACTCCCACGGCCGCAGGCCCCTGCGCATCAAATGAAGACACGATGCATGGGCCACCAACCAGCCCAGCCCAGCCCGCCATATCCGTTGGTTCTTGCACGATTACTACCGGGACCCCTTCAAGGGGGCCTTCCAATGACGCACAGCTCAGTCAGGGGAGCCCTTCATCTAGAAGGACTGGGTAGCATGCGCAATCGCGGGCGTAGCACTATGCGGCGCCCAGGCCGATAGGAGAACGGCGTGACCGCGGACACGATCTTGAAGGCATCGTCAATCATCACGATGGATCCAGATGGTTCGCGCGCCGAGGCGGTCGCGTTCGACGCTTCAAGCGGCATCATCGCAGCGGTCGGCTCGCTGGCCGAATGCCAGGCTGCTGCAGCAGGTGTCGAGCCGACTGATCTCGGCACCGACGTCTTGATGCCGGGATTTATCGAGGCGCACAGCCACCCGGTGCTTTCCGGCATCTACACCCAAGAACCCTCGCATTGGATCGCTCGCAGTCAGGGCTACGCAACCTATGCCGATGTGCAAGCTCTGTGGCGCAAGCTTGATCAGACTCTTCCGGAAGGACAGCCCGTCCTCTTCTATGGGTTGGAGCGGCCTGGTCAGGGCGCCCCCGAACTGACCAATAAGGATCTGGACGGGTTCTTCCCGACCCGTCCGGCCGTCGTGATGGACATCTCGGGACATGAGGTCTATTTCAACTCCGCGACGATCGCGTTCAATGGTTGGGCCGACGGCAAACCTCCCGCCGATCCCGAGGCCGCGCGGTACGGACGAAACGCCGACGGCACATCAAACGGGCGTGCGTACGAACCCGCTGCTGTCCTACCCGCGGCGGCGAAGGTGCAGGCCGCGGCGATTCCCCACGCATTACTATCCGCAGCTCGTTGGTACCGCAAGCTGGCCGAAGCGGGGATCACAACCACCAGCGAGCACGCGTTCTCGACGGCAATGACACCGGCGTACGAGGCGCTCGCGTCTGTGCCCGACAGCCCCATCCGCGTCGGGCTTTACCATGCGGCCACCGAGTCGAGCGCCACTCAACCCTTCACGTCGCAGATTCCTCAGACCCGGCTGTGGAAAGCCGGGATCAAGATGTGGTCAGACGGCACACCGTTCAATGGCACGTTCGCGGCGTCATTTCCTTATCTGGACAACGCCGTCACGAAGAATGCGCAGATCCCAATCGGACCAAGCGGCGACTCGGTCATGAACTACACCCGAGTGCAGTTCGACGCTGCCCTTGACGTGGCAGCGGCCACCGGCATGCAGCTAGCTGTCCACGCTCACGGAGACGTGGCCATCGACTTCGTGCTCGACGGATACGCGGCGGCCTTGGCCCGACACGGACTGCTTGGGACAGATCACCGCTGGCGTCTGGAGCACTGGACGGCCGGACGCGCCGACCAATTCCAGCGAGCGGTGGCGCTGGGAGTGGCGACACCGTTGGCGGCGTATCAGTTTATCTACCAGGCCGACATATTCGACGGAAAGTTACTCGCCAGCGACATCGGCAGTCAAGTGTGTGCTGCCGGTGATGCAGGCCGTGCGGGTGCGCGGATCTCGTTCCATTCAGACAGTCCAGTAGCGCCCGCTATTCCTCTCCTTGACGTCCAATGCATGGTCACCCGCCGAACACTGTCCGGAGAAGTCCACGGACCAAACCAAGCGGTATCCGTGGATGACGCACTGAAGGCCGTGACGATTAATGCCGCCTACCATCTCCGCAGAGAGCACGACCTTGGCTCGATTGAGGTCGGCAAATTCGCGGACTTTGTCGCACTGTCGGCCGACCCCTACACCGTCGACGTTGCAACACTCACCGAGCACGTCCACGTGCTTGGAACGTGGATGCACGGTCGCAAGATTGACCTTGATTCCTTCATCTCCGAGGTGCGGGCAATCGATCCCAGTGAGCACGCCTCCTTGCCCGAACAGGCCACCCGAACTAAGTGCTGCTGACGGCATCACGGGCCGTGGTTCTAGTCGAATACTGGCGTTCACCAGTACGAGAGTCAGTATTCGGCTCACGCCCCCTTCTGGGGAGATTCGTTCTACTTCTGTCCCGTCTCATCGAACCTGTCCCACGCGTCATCTATCTGAGACTCGCGTCGGTTTAGGCCAGGTTCGTGAGATACGCCGCGAGTTGTCTGCCCGTACCTCCGGATCCTCGCCGAGCGCGCTGAGCGGGCGCCGGCGTGCGAGACTCTGACAAGACACGGCAACCGCCCACGCCTGCGGAGGAACGTGATGTACGAAGTCGAGTTCCCCACCCGCTCACCGGAGATCCTCACCCCGATCGTCGGCGCACACAACGTCGCCCGCCTCGTGGCCACGGGCAACCAGGTCCGCGAGGAGCTCAATGGGAGGCGAGTCGTCTGCGTCAACTCGACCGCCGCCGGCGGAGGGGTGGCCGAGATGCTCGCGGTGCTGCTCGCCTACACCGGCGGCGTCGGCGTCGATGCCCGGTGGCTGGTGATCGAGGGGAATCCGGAGTTCTTCGCCATCACGAAGCGGCTGCACAACCAGCTGCACGGGGAGCCCGGCGACGGCGGTCCCCTCGGCGAGGCAGAGCGGGCGGTGCTGATCCAGACCGCCGAGCAGAACGAGGCCGACGCCAGGCGGCTGTTTGAGCCCGGCGATGTGGTGCTGCTGCACGACCCACAGCCGGCAGGCATGGCGGCCTGGCTGTCGGC
>JBAOHC010000026.1:0-13782 GCA_037046735.1 Candidatus Nanopelagicales bacterium
AATCGACGCGCGCCAGACCCTCGCACATAGCCACTCGGAACGCGCTGCGGGCCACGCTGTGAATCATCTCCAGAACGCCCTCGGGCAAATCGGGGTCGATCACAAGGTCGACGCTGTCATCGAGGTATTTGGCTTCGAAATCGTAGAACTCGTGGCGCTCTCGCACGATGATCTCGCCTGGGACGCTGACCGCGATGTCGGGTGTGGCGAGTACCCCGACCTCGATCTCGCGGGCGTTTGTCACCGCCGCCTCGACGATCAGCCGCGGGTCGTGCCGGGCCGCCTCATCGATCGCGAGATCGAGGTCGGCCAGGTCGTGGACCTTACTGATGCCCTGTGAGGACCCCGCCCGACTGGGTTTGACGAACACCGGAAAGCCCAGTTCGGCCACGCGGGCCCGCACGCGGCCCGGGTCGCGGTGCCATTCCCTGGCCGTGAGGCCGGTGAAGCGTCCTACGTCGATCCCCGCCGCGGCCATGTGCGCCTTGAATGCGACCTTGTCCATCGACAACGCCGATGCGAGCACGCCGGACCCGACGTACGGCAACCCCGCGACCTCGAAGAGCCCCTGAACAGTGCCGTCCTCGCCGAACGGACCATGCAGAATCGGGAAGACCACATCGACCGGCAGCAGTCGATCGCCGACGTGAAACCCGGGATGGCGCACACCGAGGTGCAGGCTCACCTCCGGTCCGCCGAGCACCTCCGGGAGTTCGGCGCCAAGGCGCAGCCGGTTGACATCCTGATCGTCGAGATGCCAGGCACCCTGCCGGTCGATCCCGATGCGCACCACCTCGAAGCGGGTGGGGTCCAGCGCCCTGAGTACGCTGCCCGCAGAGACACAACTGATGCTGTGCTCCGAACTGGTACCCCCATAGACGACGGCCACTCGGATCCGCGATTCAGACACGATCACGACAGTAGTGCAGGAGTTGTTATGGACCGTGCGACCATCACCGTTGCCGCCGGGAGGCCGGCCGCCCGTCCCGAGGCGCCGCTCAACGAGCCGGTCGAATTCGCCTCCGCGCTGACGGCCGGCGGACGCGTCGAGTACACGCGCCACGACGCCCGCAACAGCCGGGCTTTCGAGCAGGTGCTGGGGGCCCTGGAAGGCGGCGACGCTGTCCTGTTCTCATCCGGCATGGCCGCCATCACGGCCGTACTCGAAGTCCTGCGGCCGGCCAGCGTGACCCGGCCGACGGTGCTGTACTCAGGCACGCGCGCGGTGCTCGACCAGCGGCAGTTGCCGCAGGGCCCGGACCTGATCTGGGTGGAGTCCCCCAGCAACCCGGACCTGCGGGTCACCGATATTGCGGCGGTCAGCACCGGCAGTGGGATGACTGTCGTGGACAACACGTTCGCGACTCCCCTCGGCCAGCGGCCGCTGCAACTGGGGGCCGACGTCGTTGTGCACTCCGTGAGCAAGTACCTCAGCGGCCACTCCGACCTGATCCTGGGTGCTGTGGTCTGCGCTGATCCTGACTTGGCCGAGCAGTTCCGGACCTATCGGGAACTGGGGGAGCCATCCCGGGGCCGATGGAGGCCTGGCTGGCCCTACGGGGTGTCCGAACCCTCGATGTTCGGCTGCGCCGAGCAGTGGCCAGCGCCGAGGTCCTGGCCCCCCAGCTGGCACAGCGCGACGACGTGCAGGTGATCTGGCCCGGACTGCCCGATCATCCCGACCACGCCCTTGCCCTGGCGCAGATGGACTTGATCACGCCCATCCTCGGTCTGATCCCGACAGGTGGCGAACCCAGGGCGCAGCGCATCTGTGAATCGACGAGTCTGTGGCGCCATGCCACCAGCCTTGGTGGGGTGGAGTCGACGCTGGAGCGCAGACGGCGCCACCCGGCGGAGTCCGACCAGGTTGACCCGGCCCTGATCCGGCTCTCCGTGGGGATCGAGGCCGTCGACGATCTGTGGGACGACCTGCAGGCCGCCCTCGACGCACCGTGATCGGGTCGGCTACGACAGTCCCTCGTGTCCCTGTTCGGCCTTCGGGTCGCGCGACATGAAGTTGTAGAGCATCTCGCGCGGCGCCATCCCCTTGTGCACCACCGCGACGACCTGCTCGGTGATGGGCATGTCCACCCCGTTGCGGGTCGCCAGGTCCAGGATGGACTGGCAGCTCTTGACACCTTCACAGGTCTGCTTGGTCTTCGCGATCGTCTCGTCGACGGTCAGGCCGCGGCCGAGGTTCTCACCGAAGGTGCGGTTTCGAGACAGCGGCGACGTGCAGGTGGCGATCAGGTCCCCGATCCCCGCCAGGCCCAGGAAGGTCAGCGGGTTGGCGCCGCAGGCAGCCCCGAGCCGGGACATCTCCGCCAGGCCGCGGGTGATCAACGACGCCTGAGCATTCTCCCCGAAGCCCAGCCCGTAGGCCATCCCATTGGCCAGCGCGATCACGTTCTTGACCGCCCCACCGAGCTCGGTGCCGACCACGTCCGTGGTGTAGTACGGGCGGAAGTAGGCGGTTGTGGTGGCCTCCGCGAGTGCTTGGGCCCGACCTTCGTCCCCGCACGCGACGGTGGTCGCGGCTGGCTGGCGCTGGACGACCTCGCGCGCCAGGTTCGGACCCGACACGACAGCGACCTGGGACTCCGGCAGTCCGGTCACCTCGGCGATGACCTGCGACATACGCATCACCGTCCCCAGCTCGATGCCCTTCATCAAGCTCACGAGGGTGGCATCCGGGGGCAGCATCTCCCGCCAGGCCGACAGGTTGTCGCGCAACGTCTGCGAGGGGATGGCAAGCACCACAATCTCAGCGCCGCGCAGGACCTGCTGCACATCGCCGCTGGCCCACATCGAGGGCGGCAGCTCCAGCCCGGGGTGGTAGGCGTTGTTGTGGTGCTTGTGGTTGATGTCCTCGACGACCTCCGGCTCGCGCGCCCACATGGCCACTTCCCCACCGGCGTCGGCCAGCACCATGCCAAATCCGGTCCCCCAGGATCCACTGCCCATCACGGCAATACGTCGCATCACATCTCCTCTTGTCGGGTCTTCTCGGCTTCCCGCCAGGCGCGGTAGTCCAGTCGCTCGGGTGGGGCCTGCTCTCCCCGGATCTGTTCCAACAGGGCGGTCAACTCGTCCATGATGCGCTGCGTGGCCGTCTGAAGCACCTCAGATGACAGCGGCAGGCCGCGCAGATCCGCCAGCGGCACCGGTGGACCGACCCGCATACTCATCGTCTTGGGAGGAATCATCTTGAACTCCCGGGCGTAAGGAGCCATCACATCCTGCGGGCCCCACTGCGCGATGGGAATGACCGGCACCCCTGCGAGCAGGGCGATCCGGGCGGCCCCGGTGCGCCCCGTCATGGGCCACAGACCCTCGTCGCGGGTGATGGTCCCCTCCGGGTACACCACGACCGCCTCGCCGTCCTTCACCGCGGCGACGGCGGCGGCCACGCTGTCACCGGCGATGTCGGTCTCTCGGTACACCGGTATCTGGCCCATGTTGGAGACGATCAGCCCAAAGCCCGGCGTGTGGAACAGCGCCTCCTTGGCCAGGAACCTGGGCGCACGGCCGTTGTCCCACATGACGTGGGCCAAGGCGATGGGATCGAACCAGGACAGGTGGTTGCTGACCACGACCATGCCATCGCTGGGCGGGTAATGCTCCCGCAGATAGTGCTGACCGTGCCAGTCCCGCTTGGTCAGGAAGGTCATGGGCGGCTTGAGCACGAAAGCCGCGAAGCGGTAGGCCGGACCCAGCGACCAGGTTCCATGGCGTTTGGGCATGAGGCAAATCATCGCCTGCTGGCCCGCTCGGTGTCGACCCATGTCAGGATGCGTGTCGTGGTCCGCTTCATCCTCCCGGTCAAAGAGCTGAGCCGCAGCAAGCGTCGCCTACTGGTCGAGGACCGCGTAGGTCTGGTCGTCGCAATGATCCAGGACACCGTCGCAGCGATCCTGGCAACGGACGCTGGCCCGGTGACCGTGGTCAGCCCCGATCCGAAGGTTCGCGACCTCGCAGGGGCGATGGGCGTGGACTTCCTGGGCCATGGCGGACTGCTCAACGAGGCCATCCGGGACGCACTGCGGCCCGGAATGACCGCGGCCGTGCTGCCGGACCTGCCCGCACTGACCGCAGCCGCGCTGCTGAAGGTGCTGGCCGTGGCACCCGGATTCGTGCCGGACGCGGCGGGAACCGGCACGACGATGGCCATCGACACAGACCTGCATCCGGTGTTCGGGCCCGGCTCCGCGGCGGCCTTCAGGGCCCAGGGGCTGCCTGCCCTGCCTGCGCAGCCTGGGGTGCGCTGCGATGTGGATACCGCCCAGGATCTGGCCCGCGCGGTGGGGCTGGGAGTCGGTCCCCACACGAGCGCCCACCTGGCACGCCGAGGGCCGGCCCGCGCGACGCGGACCGGCCCTCGGATGCGCTGATCAGGAAGTGCTGGCCTTCTTGGCCGGCGCTTTCTTCGCAGGCGTCTTCTTGGCGGTGGACTTCGCCGGTGCCTTCTTGGCGGGTGCCTTCTTGGCGGGTGCCTTCTTGGCAGGAGCCGGGGTGGTCCTCGCCGTTGTCTTCTTGGCTGTCGTGGACGCCTTCTTGGCCGCCGTCGACGTCGACTTCTTGGCAGCTGTGGATGCCTTCTTCGCCGCGGTGGTGGTCGTCTTCTTCGCCGCGCTGGCCGTCGACTTGGCTGCCTGCGTTGTCTTCTTGGCCGCCTCGGTGGTCTTCGCCGGTGCACTCTTGGCGCCCTCGCGGGCCTTCTTCAGCGCGTCGACAGGGTTCTCGACGAACGACTTGAAATCGGTCCCGGGACGGAACTTGGGAACCAGCTTGGCCTTCACATCAACCAATGATCCGTCGAGCGGGTTGCGCGCCTGCCGTGCCTTACGCTGGATCGACTCGAAGATGCCGAAACCGCTGATGGCCACCCGCTCGCCCTTGGCGACCTCGGACTTGACGGTGTCGAACACCGCCTCGACGGCCTCGGCAGCGGCCTTGCGGTTGGTCTCCAGTCGCTCTGCGACCAGATCGACGAACTCGTTCTTGTTCACGCTGTCTTCCTCCATGTGGACGTTGTCGTGTGCCTAGCACAGTAGAGCGATTCCAGTCCACACCTGAACTCGCCACGCCGCAAGGATCATTCCCAGAACGGGGCAGCAGTTGTTAACCGTCCCAGTTGCAGATTTCGGGACGGGGTAGCCGGTTCACGACTGAACTACACCGTGGTGGGCTTGAACTCCGGTCGCTGCTGCTCGAACTCGCCGATAAGCGCATCGGACTGCATGGTGATGCCGATGTCGTCCAGGCCTTCGAGCAGGCGCCAGCGAACGTAGTCGTCGATGACAAAGTCGGCCTCGATGTCACCCACCCGGATCTTCTTCTCCTGCAGATCCACGGTTACCTCGGTGCCCGGCTCGGCATCCAGGTACTCCCAGATCTTCTCCACCACCGCGTGGTCCACCTCGGCAGTGACCAGTCCGCCCTTTCCAGCGTTGCCGCGGAAGATGTCCGCGAATCGCGCCGACACCACGACCTTGAACCCGTAGTCATTGAGCGCCCAGACTGCATGCTCACGTGAGGAACCGGTTCCGAAGTCGGGACCGGCGACCAGCACCGTGGCCGGGGCGTAGGCCGGGTCGTTCAACACGAACTCCGGGTCGTCGCGCCAGGCGGAGAACAAAGCGTCCTCGTAACCGGTACGCGTGATCCGCTTGAGGTACTCGGCAGGGATGATCTGGTCAGTGTCGACGTTGGAGTGCCGCAGCGGGGCAGCGACGCCTGTGTGTGTCGTGAACTTCTCCATGATCAGACCTCCACCAGTTCGTTCAGATCGGACGGCGCCGCCAGATGGCCGGCCACCGCAGTCGCCGCGGCGACCTCCGGGGACACCAGATGAGTGCGCCCGCCGGGACCTTGCCGGCCCTCGAAGTTGCGGTTCGAGGTCGACGCACTGCGTTCCTGCGGGCGCAACTTGTCGGGGTTCATCGCCAGACACATGGAGCACCCGGCGTTGCGCCACTGCGCGCCCGCCGCAGTGAACACGGCATCGAGGCCCTCGGCCTGCGCCTGCAGACGCACCCGCACCGATCCCGGCACGACCAGCATCGTCACGCTGTCCGCAACGCTGCGACCGCGCAACACGTCGGCCGCCGCCCGCAGATCCTCGATCCGGCCATTCGTGCACGACCCCAGGAACACGGTGTCGATGGCGATGTCCTTCAAGGGGGTTCCCGGCGTGAGGCCCATGTACTCCAGGGCCTTGCGCGCCGCTGCCTGATCAGTCGGGGCCTCGAAGTCCTCGGGCGCCGGCACTGCCGCACCGAGCGGCAGACCCTGCCCGGGGTTGGTCCCCCAGGTGACGAACGGCGTCAGTGACGCGGCGTCGATGGTGACCTCGGTGTCGAAGGTAGCGTCCGGATCGGTGACCAACGTGCGCCAGTAGGCAACCGCCGCCTCGAAGTCGGCAGGGGCATGCTCTTTGCCCCGCAGGTACTCGAATGTGGTCTCGTCGGGGGCGATCATGCCAGCCCGGGCCCCCGCTTCGATGCTCATATTGCAGATGGTCATGCGCTGCTCCATCGACAACCTCTCGATGGCGGGGCCCCGGTATTCCAGCACGTGGCCCTGCCCGCCACCGGTGCCGATCTTGGCGATGATGGCCAGGATCAGATCCTTGGCGGTCACCCCGGCGGGCAACTCCCCCGCCACGTTGACCGCCATGGTCTTGAAGGGTTTGAGCGGCAGTGTCTGAGTGGCCAGCACGTGCTCCACCTCGCTGGTGCCGATGCCGAACGCGAGCGCTCCGAAAGCACCGTGAGTCGAGGTGTGGCTGTCCCCACAGACAACGGTCATCCCGGGCTGGGTCAGGCCCAGCTGCGGACCTACCACATGCACGATGCCTTGCTCGGCGTCGCCCAGCGGCCGGATCGGCACACCGAACTCAGCGCAGTTGATCCGCAGTGCCTCCACCTGCGCTCGGGAGATGGGATCCGCGATGGGCTTGTCAATGTCAATGGTGGGGACGTTGTGGTCCTCTGTCGCCAGTGTCAGGTCGGGCCGGCGGACGCCACGACCGGTGGCGCGCAAGCCATCGAACGCCTGTGGACTCGTCACCTCATGGATGAGGTGCAGATCGATGTACAGCAGGTCCGGCTCACCGGGGGCACGGCGGACGACATGGTCCTCCCACACCTTCTCGGCCATGGTCTTCGACATCTGGGACCTCCACTTCCGAATCTCACTATGTGAGACTGTAGTATCACTGTGTGGACAACACTAACACGGTGGGGACGCTGGCCAAAGCCGGGGCCATCCTGGAGGCGGTCGAACTCGGCCCGCAGGATCTGACCGAGCTGGTGGCCCTCACCGGACTGCCCCGCGCCACCTGTCATCGCCTGGCGGCGGCCCTGGTGGACCTGCGGTTGCTGACGCGCAATGACGGCCGGTACGCCATCGGCCCGCGCATCGTGGAGTTGGCTGCGGCCACCACCGCGGATCGGCTGCGAGCCGTCGCGTTACCGACCTTGCGACGACTGCGCGATGAGACCCGGGAGAGCGCCCAGGTGTATCGCCGGCAAGGCGAACGGCGACTGTGCGTGGCCAGCGTCGAGCCGCCCACGGGACTGCGGGACACGGTGCCAGAGGGAGCACTGCTCACGATGTCCGCCGGATCGGCTGCCCAGGTATTGACGGCGTGGGGTCAGGCGCGTTCGGCCTTTCCCACGGCACTGCTCGATGACGTGCGTCAGCAGGGGTGGGCGCAGAGCGTCGGGGAACGCGAACCGGGTGTGGCCAGCGTCTCTGCGCCGGTGTGGAGCGGCGAGCGGGTGGTAGCCGCCGTGAGCATCTCTGGGCCCATCGATCGGCTGTCCCGGCAGCCCGGCGTGGTGTTCGGGGAGCAGGTGGTGGCGGCGGCCGCCAGGGTCAGCGAGGACCTGCGGGGCTAGTGGGGCGGGATTCGTCAGTTCACCACCAGCTCGCCGAGTGCGAGGTTATTGCTGCCCGCACCCACACACAGAAGGGTCCCCATCCCGCGATCAGCAGGACAGGGACCCTTCTCTTGTAGCCCCGACGGGATTCGAACCCGCGCTACCGCCTTGAGAGGGCGGCGTGCTAGGCCACTACACAACGGGGCCGCATGAGTCGCTATGGCGTCTCGCTGGGGTACCAGGACTCGAACCTAGACTAACTGGACCAGAACCAGTCGGGCTGCCAATTACCCCATACCCCAAGGCATTCATGTTTGTTGTACTGCGCTGCGAAAGCAACCTCTCAAGCATACCCAACGTTCGCAAACCCTGTGAACGGTGGTCTGCGCTCGCTGGCAAGACCATCACCACTGTGGGAATAATGATGTACGGGAGCAAGGGGTGCGTACGTGCAGACGACTCTGGTGACGTGGGGGCCGTCAGAAGGCTGGTCCATGGACCTATCCGCGCTGGTGACGCATCCCGGCAGATCGGTGGGCCTGGCCTTCGCCGACCCCCTGGTCGACGTCGTCGCGGCCCTCGACGAACTGGAACGGGCACTGCCTGACGCGGCGGTCGTCTCGTGCTCCACGGCGGGTCAGATCCTCGGGTCCCGCATCGATGCGGCCCCGCTGGTCCTGTCCCTGTCCACCTTCGACGATGCAGAGATCGTGTGTGCGTTCGCCGTGGAGGACGGCGACGGCAGCAAGGCTATGGGCGCACACCTCGGGCGACAGCTGATCGAGCTGGCCGAAGGCCGCCGGATCGCCGGGGTCATGGTCTTCGGCGGAGGTCTGGAGACCAACGGCAGCGCCCTCGTGGACGGCTTGGCCGCCGCGTTGCCGCCGGGCACGGCACTGTCCGGCGGCCTGGCCGCGGACGGTCCCCGATTCGGCCGCACCTGGGTCCGCTGCAACGGCCGGCAAGGCCAGAATTGTGTGGCCGCGGTCGCCGTCGTGAGCCAGACTGTCCGCTTCCAGCACGGATCGCAGAGCGGCTGGGACGGCTTCGGCCCCGTGCGTACGATCACGCGCAGCACGGGCCATGTCCTTTACGAACTCGACGGCCAGCCCGCCCTGAGTCTGTACAAGCAGTACCTGGGCGACCGCGCCGAGGATCTGCCGGGGTCGGCGCTGCTGTTCCCATTGACCGTCCAGGCACCGGACGGCTCGTCGGCCGTGGTGCGCACCATCCTGTCGGTCGACGAGTCCACCCAATCGATGACTTTCGCCGGTGACGTCCCGCAAGGCTGGACCGCGCGGCTGATGTGGACCACTGTCGAGAATCTCGTGGAGGGTGCCAGCGAGGCTGCGACGGAGGCCTCGCAGAGCGAGATCGGGCTGGCAGTGGCCGTCTCCTGCGTCGGCCGGCGCCTCGTGCTCGGCCACCGCACGGACGAGGAACTCGAGTGTGTGGTCGACGTGATCGGGCAGCAGACACCACTGATCGGCTTCTACAGCTACGGCGAGATCACACCGGTCGGAGGCCGGTGTCAGTTACACAACCAGACCATGACCATCACGACCATCACCGAACCAGCGGTCGTGCCGCAATGACCACCCCCGATCTTCACCGCACCCTGCAGCGTCAACTCACCCGGTGCGCGATCCCCCTGGAGGAGGTCTCCGACCCCCGATACCTGGACCTCCTGGGCCGGGTGTCGCACTTCTACGAGGACGCTGAGAAGCAGCGCTACTTACATGACCGGGCGTTCCTGTTGGCCTCCACCGAAATGCAGACGCTGTACGAGCGTCTCGAGCAGGCCAGCCAGTCAGCGGCAGCCGTTCAGCGCGACCGGCTGCAGGCGGTCTTCGACACCGCAGCGACCGGCCTCATCGTCCTGGAACCCGACGGCACGATCTTCGACATCAACGATGTGGCGCAGTCAGTTCTGGGCACCCTCGACCCCAGCGCACTTCACCAGCCACTGGATGTGGTGCTGCAACCGGCGTCCCCTTCGGACCACACCCTTAGCGAGCTAGATCACGCCATCCGACATGGCAAGAACTGGCGCTCTGCGGACACGGCGGTGCGCGGACACCACGGTGAGGCGTTCAGCGCGGCCCTGCTCTACCGAGCGATGGCAACCGGTGGTGGTGTCCTGGCCATCGAGGACATCACCGAACGCAAGCAAGCACAGGCCGAGTTGCTCTGGCGGGCGAACCACGACCAACTCACGGGCCTGCTCAACCGCGCCGCCCTGATGGAACAGATCCAGCGAGCACTGCAGCGCGCACGGAGATACGAGCACCGG
Source organism: Candidatus Nanopelagicales bacterium (assembly GCA_037046735.1). Lineage (GTDB taxonomy): Bacteria > Actinomycetota > Actinomycetes > S36-B12 > UBA10799 > JADKAV01. Next base: position 10,180 of record JBAOHC010000026.1, read on the forward strand.
ATCGCTGTGATGTTCCTCGACCTCGACCGCTTCAAGCGGGTCAACGACACGCTGGGCCACGCCGCCGGTGACGCACTGCTGGTCGAATGTGCGGCGCGGATCAGTACCGTGATGCGAGAGGTGGACACGGTGGCCAGGCTCGGCGGGGACGAGTTCGTCGTGGTCTGCGAGAACCTGATCCAGGACGACGACGCCCACGTGATCGCTGACCGGCTCGTGGACATCATCGCCAAGCCGTTCGACATCGGTGACGACGTGGCTTTTGTGGATGCCAGTGTCGGCATCGCAACCACGGACGGGCACAACATCGATCCGGACCGGCTCCTGCGCGACGCCGATGTGGCGCTGTACGAGGCCAAGGAGCACCCGGGCTCGGCGATCGTGGTTTACAAGGAGGCCATGATCACCCGTATTCAGCACGGTCTGGACCTGGAGCGCCGGATGCGCCGGGGACTGGACAACGATGAGTTCACGGTGGCCTATCAGCCGATCTTCCGGCTGCCGGGCAAGGCCTTCGTCGGCTACGAGGCGCTGGCCCGCTGGACGTCGATGGGCCAGGCAGTCCCGCCGGACGAGTTCATCCCGGTGGCCGAGGAGGCCGGCCTGCTCGATGAGATCGGGCGCCGCGTGATTATGGCTGCCATGCGCTTCGCCAGTGACTGCCCGGCCGGCACGCTCATGTTCGTCAACGTCGCACCCAGCCAGGTCGCCTCCCCCGACTTCGTGCAGTGGTTCGACTCGGCCCTGCAGTTGACCGGGGCGGATCCGCATGACCTGTTCCTGGAGATCACGGAGATGTCCGCTATCACCGACTACGCCATCCATCCGATCCTGGGGCGCCTGCGGGGCCGCGGGGCGCGGGTGGCCCTCGACGACTTCGGGGTCGGCCACTCCTCCCTGGCCTCACTGCACAGCTTGCCGGTCGATCTGATCAAGGTCGACCGGACGTTCCTCGCGAATGCCAGTAACGACCCGCGGGCGGCCGCGATCGCCAAGATGGTCTGCGACCTGGGCCACCAGTTGGGCATCGAGGTGCTCGCCGAGGGTGTTGAACAGCCCGAACATCTGGCCATCCTCGACGACATCGGCTGCACGTTGGGCCAGGGCTTCCACCTGGGCCGCCCGGCGGACCGGGAAACCGCAGCCAGGTACCTCCCCTGACCCGGTCAGCCCTCGAGCACTGCCCGTAGCCGGGTCAACGACTGTTCGCGGCCGAGCAGTTCCATCGACTCGAACAGCGGTGGCGACACCCGGCGGCCGGTGACTGCCACGCGAACAGGCCCGAACGCGAGCTTGGGTTTAATCCCCAGACCGGCCACCAGCGCCTCCCGCAGCACCTCCTGAATCGGACCGGCGGCGAAGTCGTCCAGCGGCTCCAGGGCCTCCCAGGCCGCTCGGACGACCTCCCGGCCCTGCTCGGTCAGCACCTTCTGGGCATCGTCGGGGTTCACCGCGAAACCGTCCCCGGCGAAGAGGAATCCCAGCATCCCGGAGGCCTGTGCGAGAGTCTCCAGCCGCTCCTGAACCAGAGGCGTGGCCGCAACCAGGAGCTGGCGCTGATCCTCGCTGATCTGCAGTCCGAGGACACCGTCGCGCTGCAGGAAGGGCACCATGCGATCAGCCAGGTCGCTGGCATCCAGCGCGCGGATCCAGTCCCCGTTGATGGCTGTGCACTTCTTGAGATCGAAGCGCGCCGGGTTCGGGTTGACCCGCGAGATGTCGAACGCTGCGGCCATCTCCTGCAAACTGAAGAACTCCCGGTCCTCCCCTATCGACCAGCCCAGTAGCGCCAGGTAGTTGACCAACGCCTCCGGCAGATACCCCTCGTCGACGTACATCTGGAAATTGGACTGCGGGTCACGTTTGCTCAGCTTCTTGTTCCCCTCCCCCATCACATACGGCAGATGTCCGAACCGGGGAACCGGCGCGCCAAGGGCTTCGTACATCGCCAACTGCCGGGGGGTGCTGGACAACAGGTCCTCGCCGCGCAGCACGTGAGTGATCTGCATCGCGATGTCGTCCACGGGGTTCACCAGGGTGTACAGCGGTTCCCCGTTGGCGCGCACGATCACGAAGTCGGGCACGTGGGCACCCTTGATCTCCAGCGGGCCGCGGACCAGATCGTCCCACTGCCAGTCCTTGTCAGGCATCAGCACGCGGATGACCGGCTGCCGGCCCTGCGCCTCGAACTGCGCCACCTGCTCTGCGGTGAGGTGCCGGCAGGTGCCCTCGTAGCCAGGCGCGCGGTTCTCGGCGCGGGCGACCTCGCGGCGCTGCTCCAACTCCTCGGGTGTGCAGTAGCACCGGTACGCCTTGCCCTGTTCAAGCAGATCGGCGGCGACCTGCGCGTACAGGTCCATCCGCTGGGACTGCCGGTAGGGCTCGTGCGGCCCCCCGACCTCCGGACCCTCGTCCCAGTCGAGATGTAACCAACGCAGGGCGTCGACCAGCGCCTGGTAACTCTGCTCGGAGTCCCGGGCGGAGTCGGTGTCCTCGATGCGGAACACGAACGTGCCGCCGGTGTGCCGGGCGTAGGCCCAGTTGAACAGGGCCGTGCGGATCATCCCGACATGCGGGTTGCCCGTGGGCGAAGGACAGAACCGGACGCGAACGTCACTCATGCGAAGACTCCTGTGTCGCTGACGATGTTGTCGAGGGTGCCGATCCCCTCGATGGTGACGGTCACCAGATCCCCGTTCCGCAGTGGTCCGACACCTGCGGGCGTTCCCGTCAGGATGACATCGCCGGGGACCAGTGTCATCACCGAACTGACCCACGAGACGAGCTCGGCGACGCTGCGAACCATGTCTGCCGTCGAGGCGTCCTGGCGCATCTGCTCGTTGACCTCACACTCGATACCGACATCGTCAGGGTCGATGTCGGTCTCGATCCATGGTCCGAGCGGGCAGAACGTGTCGAACCCTTTGGCGCGCCCCCACTGCCCGTCGCGGGCCTGCAGGTCGCGTGCGGTCACGTCGTTGGCGCACGTATAGCCGAGGATGACTTCGGCCGCTCGATCCTCGGGGACGTCCTTGCATAACCGCCCGATGACGACCGCCAGCTCAGCTTCATGGTCGACCCGATCCGATTGTGCGGGCAGCCGGATCACGCCTTCTGGACCGATAACCGCGGTCGAGGGTTTGAGGAAGATCATGGGTTCGGCGGGTACCTGCCCGCCCATCTCTGCGGCGTGGTCCCCATAGTTCTTCGCCACAGCGATGATCTTGGTCGGTAGCACGGGCGCCAACAGGGTCACGTCGTCAAGGTCATGCACCTCACCGGTCACCTCGACCTGAGACCCGGCGGGGAACGGAGCCCCGGTCAACTGGTGCACGTCTTGGCCGTCCACGATGCCGTAGGAGACCTCATTGTCGAAGCGGTACCGCGCGATCCTCACGAAGTACGAGTGTATGCGGTCGCCGCCGGACACCCGGTCGGCTGCCTTCCGCTCAGCAGGCGGCCAGGACCTCGCGCACTTGCAGCCAGCTGTCCGACCCTGTCGGGTCGCGCAGTGGGCACGCGGAAAGTCGCGCAACGTATCACTGGCGGCGATCGGGTCGTGAAAGTGGGCGTCCGCGCCAAGTACGGGAGATCGCTAAGGGA
>JBAOHC010000018.1:0-21704 GCA_037046735.1 Candidatus Nanopelagicales bacterium
TCGAAGGGGTGCAGTTCCACCCCGAGTCCGTCCTTACAGAAGGCGGCCACCGCATGCTGGCCAACTGGCTTGTCGCATGCGGTGACAGTGATGCCGTGCGTCGTTCCGTTGGACTCTCCCCCGTCGTCGGCTAAGGCGACGGGGTCGGCTCGTCCGGCGTCGAGGGTTCCGGGGTCGGCAGTCCGGCGTGGGGTTGGGGTGGCGTCGGGGTGGGACCGGTGGACACTGTGATGGTGACCGTCGTGCCCTTGCGCACCTGGGTACCCCCGACCGGCTCCTGCGAAATCACAGTGCCTGCCGCCTGGTCGGACGAGGCCGTCACCACGGACACATCCATCCCTGCCCGGGACAGCGCACTGGTCGCAGCGGACTGCGTGAAGCCCACCACGCTGGGCACCTCAACCACCCCCGTCGACACCTCGATGTTCACCTTGGTGCCGACATCGACGGTGGAGAAGGCGTCTGGATTCTGGTTCAGGACATAACCCTCGGGTTGGTCGGATTGCACCTGCTTGACGTTGCCGAGGTCGAGTTTCGCATCACGAAGAGCCGTTCGGACCGCGTCGAGGCCGGTCAGACCCTCCAGCGGCGGCACCTGGGTCTGCTGTTTGCCCGCGGAGACGACCACCGTCACTGCCTCCCCCTCGGCGAGTTGAGTGTCGGCCTGCGGATCCTGGGAGAGCACCGTGTCCTCAGGTTCGTCGGAGGTCTGAGGAGTCTGCGCGCCCAGTTTGAGGCCTTGCGCCTCCAGTGCCCGCTGCGCGCGGTCCACACTCATCCCCACGACGTCCGGAACGGTGACACGCTGACCGGTCCCACCACTGAACAGGCTGCGTCCGATGAACAGCGCAGCGGCGGCAACCGCTAGCACGAGCACCGTCACGCCGAGCCAGGCCCAGGGGCTGCGCTTGGCGCCGACAGGTCGCCGCTGCGGGGGCCCCGACCGGGGCCATGCTGGCGGTGGTGGCCGCCGCAGCCGGAACGGTGGCCCGGATGGACGGGATCGTTCCGGTGACGGGCAGGCCCTGGAGGGCGCGATCCACATCCGCCTTGAACTCGTTCGCGGTCTGGTAGCGGTCCTGCGGATTCTTTGCAAGGGACTTAAGCACCAACGCGTCGAGCGCCGGCGGGACGGCCGGGTCCACCTGCGACGGCGGCACAGGTGTCTCAGAGACGTGCTGGTAGGCCACTGACACCGCGTTCTCGCCCTGGAAGGGCGGCCTGCCGGACAGCAGTTCGTAGAGCAGGCAACCCGCCGAGTACAGGTCCGAACGCGCGTCCACGACCTCGCCGCGGGCCTGCTCGGGTGACAGGTACTGCGCCGTGCCCATCACGGCGTTGGCCTGCGTCATCGTGGCCTGCGAGTCGGCGACCGCCCGCGCGATGCCGAAATCCATCACCTTCACATCACCGTTGCGGGTGAGCATGACGTTGCCGGGCTTGATATCGCGGTGGATGATGCCGTGTGCGTGGGAGTAGTCCAGCGCGCTCAGCACCCCGTCCATGATCTCGAGGGCACGCTCGGGCAGCAGCCGTCGCCCGCTGCTCATCAACTCGCGCAGCGTGTGCCCGTCGACGTACTCCATGACGATGTAGGGCACCATGACGTGCTCACCCTGGCCGTCGAGGACGTCCTCACCGGTGTCGTAGACGGCCACGATGTTGGGGTCATTCAGGGACGCGGCGCTCTGGGCCTCCCGCCGGAAACGAGTCTGGAACGAGGGGTCACGAGCCAGATCAGGGCGCAGCACCTTCACAGCGACCTTACGGTTGAGCCGCAGATCCTGGCCCTCGAAGACCTCGGCCATACCGCCGCGGCCGAGGGTGTCTCCGAGTTGGTACCGGTCGCCGAGCCGGCGCTGTGTGGTCACAGGTTCCTCCTGCATGCCGCAGTCATCGTTGGAGTACCGCCTCGATCACCGCGCGCGCGATGGGGGCCGCGACGGCGTTACCACTGACTTCGGCCTGCCCGGCGTTCTCGACCGCGACGGCTACTGCGACCTGCGGGTCCTCCGCGGGTGCCGTCGCCACGAACCAGGCGATGTTGGGCCGGCCGGCGCCGGTCTCGGCCGTACCCGTCTTGCCGCCCACGCTGACCCCGGGGATCCGCGCGTTCGATCCCGTGCCTGAGTCGACCACCTGCACCATCATCCCCATCAGTTTGGCGGCATTCGCCTCGCTCATGGCGCGTTGGAACTGTCGCGGCTGTGTCTGGGACAGCACTGTGAGGTCTGGAGCAAGCACCTGATTGACCAAATACGGGTACATGGTCATGCCGTTGTTGGAGATGCTGGCCGTCACCTGGGCCATCTGCAGACTCGTGGCCGCCACGTCGAACTGTCCGATGGCGCTCATGGCCGTCTGTGCGGGGTCGGGGTCCTCAGGGAAGCGGGAGGTCGCTGCGGTCATGGGCACGTCAAAACTGGTGGCGAAGCCGAACTTCTCCGCCTGGGCGCGCAGGACGTCGTCGCCGAGTTCGTTGCCCAAGTAGGCGAAAGCACTGTTGCAGGAGATGGCCAGAGCGTTGGCCAGAGTCGTCCGGTCATTGGCTCCACACGGTGCCCCCGACCAGTTGTTGAGTTGGCGCGTGGATCCGGGGAGTTGGTAGGCGGCAGGGCCGGGCAGGACCGAGTCCGGCTCGTAGCCGTTCTCCAGCGCAGCGGCCGAGGTGACCAGTTTGAAGGTGGAGCCGGGCGGGATGGTCTGCACCAAGGGCCGGTTCAGCAGGGGTTTGTCGGAATTCGACTCGAGGGCCTCGTAGTAGTCCTGCTGGGCGGCGGCGTCGTGGGTGGCCAGACCGTTGGGGTCGAAACTGGGGGACTGCACCAGCGCCAGGATGGCACCGGTCTTCGGGTCGATCGCGGTCACTGAACCCACCTGGGTACCCAGTCCGGTGGCAGCGGCCTTCTGGGCACTGGCCAGGATGGTGGTCTGAACGGCGCCGCCCTCGGGGACCCGTCCCGCGATCAACTGCTGGATGCGGTCCACGAACAGCCGGGAGTCGTTGCCGGACAGGATCTCGTTCTCGGTGCGCTCCAGACCCGAGGAACCGTACAGCGAGGAGTAGAAACCGGTTACCGGGGCGTAGAGCACACCGTCGGGGTAGGTGCGCAGGAACTTGAACGTCTGCTTGGGGGTCGGCACTGAGCGGGCGACGGGTTTGGTCCCGACCAGGATCGGCCCCCGCTCCCGCTCGTACTCGGCCAGTACCGTGCGCTGATTGCCAGGCTGGGCGTTGATCCGCGGCGCCAGGAGGAACTGCTGAAACGTGAGGTTGATGCCCAGGGCCATGGCCAACAGCCCGAACACCAGCCCCAGCCGACGGATGGCGCGAATCATCGGTCGATCCCCACCCGGATCATCTGGGTCATGGCCTCGTCGGCGCTCTGCGCGATGACCGCGGGACGCCGGTTGCGGTCACTGATCCGCAACAGCAGCGCGATCATGACCCAGTTGATGACCAGTGCCGAACCCCCGTAGGACAAGAACGGTGTGGTCAGACCCGTCAGCGGGATCAGGCGGGTGACACCGCCGATCGTGACGAAGACCTGCAGAGCGAACACGCTGGACAGCCCCACCGCCAATAGCGTGCCGAAGGGATCGCGGCAGGCCAGGCCCGTGCGCAGACCGCGTTCCACCAGGATGGCGAACAGCATCAGGATGGCGAGCATGCCGGCCAGGCCGAGCTCTTCACCAAGCGCCGCGGAGATGAAGTCCGTCTTCGCGAAGGGGATGAACTGCGGGTACCCCTCGCCCAGGCCGGTGCCGAAGAGTCCGCCGCTGGCCAGGCCGAAGAGCGCCTGCACGAGTTGGTAGCCCTCGTCATTGGCGTAGGTCCACGGGTCCAGCCAGATCTTCACGCGCAGTTGCACGTGACCGAAGGCGAGGTAGCCGAGGACCGCAGCCAGCGCGAAAAGGACGGCCCCGATGATCAGCCAGCTGCGGCGCTGGGTGGCGACGTACAGCAGGATGACGAACACTCCGAAGAACATCAGAGCGGTACCGAGGTCGCGCTGGAAGGCCAGGATGCTCAGGGCGACCAGCCACGCCACGACCAGCGGGCCGAAGTCGCGCCCGCGAGGGATGCCCAGGCCGAGGATCTTACGCCTCACTGTGGCCAAGGCCTCCCGCTTGCGGACCAGGTAACCGGCGAAGAAGATCGTCAACGCGATCTTGGCCAGTTCCGAAGGCTGGAACGACAGGGGGCCGAGCCGGATCCACAGGCGAGCACCATTGATGGTGGTGCCGATGATGGGCAGCAGCGGCAGCAGGAGCAGAACCACACCGACCACCAGGAAGGTGAAGGTGTACCGCTGCAGTTTCCGGTGATCCGTGACGAAGAAGAGCACGAGTGTGAAGAGGACCAATGCGACCAGGACCCACGTCGCCTGTGCGACCGCATCGGAGCTCGGCGACTTGTTGTCGTTGGCCTGCGCGCGCAGCTGGTCTGCGATGTCGAGGCGGTGGATCATGACCAGGCCCAGCAGGTTGATCATGGCCGCCACTGGATACAGGACGGGATCCGCGTGCGGTGCCAGGCGGCGGATGACGACGTGGCCGATGAGCAGGACAGCGGCGCTGCCCACCAGCAGCGTCACGTAGTTCACCGGCAGAGTGTCCAGCGTGGCCAGATCGACCGTGGCGTAGGCCACGCAGCCGATCAGCCAGGCGAAGAAGAGTAACCCCAACTCGGTGCGACGCGGATGACGGCTCATTGGGTGCCACCTGACGTGGCCCCGGGGCAGCCCTCGGTCTGGGGCTTGGTGCGGCAGGTTGCGGCCTGCTCGTCGAGGATGGCCACGATCCGCGTCGCGTCATTCCGGCTGGAGGCTGCGATGGTGGCCGTGACTAGTTCCTGGGCGTAGACCGGCAACTGCACGGTCGGGATGGCGGTCCGTTCGACGACCGAGGACAACGGAGCGGATCCCACCGTCTGCGGGATGCCCTGGTAGACACTCACGAAGCCGTTGTCGCTGCCCACGTAGTACTGCCGACCGACCCACAGCCAGGCCCCGGCCAGTACGGCCCCCAGCACAACCAGGGCGGTCACCACAGCCGGCCACCGCCGACGCCGTCGGCGAATCGTGGTTGGGGGCTGCTGCGGGGCAGGCTCCTGAGCCGCGCTGGGCTCGAGGTGGCTGTCCTGGGGGAAGTCGACCCCGGGCAGCTGCGAGCGGGTGCGGGGCTCAGCGGCCGCACCCACGACGACCGGACGGGGTACCGCCGGGGCCTCAGCCACCTCGGCAACGTCGGCGACGACGCACGTCACGTTGTCCGGGGCGCCGCGTTCGATGGCTGCGTCGACGAGGGCCGTGACAGCGCCGGGCGGGTCGCTGCGGGCGAGCAACTCGTGTATCTCGGGATCCCGCAGGACACCGGACAGACCGTCGGTGCACAACATGATGCGGTCGCCGGGGTGTACCTCCCGGATGCTGAGGTCCGGTTCGACGGTGTTGACCCCGTCGATGGCGCGGATCAGCAGGTTCCGGCGGCGGTGCGTGGCAGCCTCGTCCTCGGTGATCTGACCGGCATCGACCAGCGTCTGGACGTAGGTGTGGTCCTTGGTCAGGCGCAATAACTGACCGTCGCGCAGCATGTAGGCGCGGCTGTCGCCGACATGGGCGAGGGATGCCCGGTCCCCTTGCCAGCAGACGGCGGTGACCGTGGTTCCCATGCCCTGGAAGTCGGGTCGCTCGGCGATGATGTGGCGCATCTCGAGCTGCGCCTCGTCCACCGCGTCGGCGAGCTGGGTCAGCACGTCGTCGCTGTCAGCGATCGGAAGACCGGCGATGATCGCGGTCACCGTCGCGCTGGCCATCTCACCGGCGACGTGGCCGCCCATGCCATCGGCGACGATCAGCAGGGTGTCGGAGGCGTAACCGGAGTCCTCGTTGCCGGATCGGACCAGACCGACGTCGCTGCGCGCGGCGTAGCGGAAGACCAGGGGCATGGGCGCTACTTCCGCAGTTCCAGAACGGTCTGCCCCACCCTTAAGGACTGACCCATCTGCAGCACCGTGGGGGAGGTCAGCCGGGTCTTCCCGATCCACGTGCCGTTCGTCGAGCCGAGATCCTCGACCACCCACTGCCCCTCGTGCGGGAACAGGCGGGCGTGACGCGCCGAGGCGTACTCGTCATCCACCACCAGGGTGGAGTCCGGTGCCCGCCCGATCGTGATGGGCGCGGTCCCCAGCGGGATGACGGTGCCCGACAGCTGCCCCGAGGTCACCACAAGATTGCTCGCGCGCTTGCGCAAGGTACGAGGCTGCCGTTGCGGTTTGGCTGCGGGTTCGGGGCGGGGGCGCGGTGGCACGGCACCTGCCGGTTCCGGTGGGGCATCCAGGTCGCGGCGCAGGGCCCCGAGCGCGAACAGCACCAGCAGCCACAACGCGATCAGGATTCCCCACCGCAGCAGGGTCAGCACCAGCTCGCTCATCAGACGCTCCGGAAGGTCAGATGTGTCGAGCCGATCGTGATGACGTTGCCGTCGCGCAGGGGTTGTTCGGCGATCAGCGTGCCGTTGACGTAAGTGCCGTTGGTGGATCCGAGGTCCTTGATGACGACATCGTGGCCGCCCACTCTGATCTCGGCATGGTGGCGGCTGACCCCAGGATCGTCGAGTTTGATATCGGCATCGGCACCGCGGCCGACCCGGGTGATCGCGCGGGTCAGCTGGAACGTGCCGATGGTGCCTTCGAGTCGCGGTGCCGAGCCCGCCGGAATGCCCGCTGCGGGAGCGATGTCGTGATCGACCTTGGCCTCGCTGACGACGTCGACGGTGCCAGTTGACCGGGCCGGGTCGGGTCGCATGGCGACGGTCACGCTACCGAGGAAGGAGTACTGCTGCTGCTGAGCATAATCCCTGATCATGACCGCGAACTCGGTCATCAGCGTCTCGTCGTAGACGGCCAGGCGGTCGTAGTCCTCCTGGCTGACGTGCACCGTGTAGACGTTGGGCACGACGGTGCGTGCGCGCGAGACCACGGCGGCCCGGGCGTCCATCTCGTTCTGCAGGGCGGAGGCCACCTCGACCGGCTGCAGCTCCGACTTGAAGGCCTTCGCGAAGGCGCCGTTCACCGCGCGGTCGACCCGCTGTTCGAAACGATCTAGTAAACCCACGCCTTACCTCCAGGTTCCACAGTAATCGTTAACAGGTATCGAGTGTGGGCACCGGCGTGGGTGTTGGGGTGGGGGTGGAGTTTGTGGGGCTGGTGTCGGCCGGCCCGGTTGCGTGAGCTGGAAGAGTCCAACCGGCTACTGCGGATGGAAAACGAGTTCCCAAGAGGCAGCGGCCTTCTTCGTGCAGACATACCAGTGACCGAGAGGTGCCTGTTGATTGAGGCGGAGAAGGCGAACTTCCCGATGATGATGCTCCGGGTCACCCTTCACGGGTTAGGAGGCGGAGGCGATCGGTGTCATCAAATGGGAGTTTCATTGGTTGGTCTGGGACAGCCCTCATCGCGAGGGGTGGACGTCGAAGTCGGTGGCCAAAGTTGGTGGACCCGCAGGGATAGAACACCACCGCGACTTCGTTGAGGATTATAGAGGGGGAGCGCAAGGACGATTTGCCGGCTAGTAGGGCTTCTGTAGCAGGCCGACTCCACACCCGTCCTGATATGCCCAGTCCGCGAGTACAGATAGGTCCTCCGCTATGTGCCCGCCCGGGCCGACTTCGCTGTTGATCAGCAATGGCGTGGGCGCACCCATTGAACGCAACTCCAAGGCGGCGCGCATCACACCCCCGGCAGATGTCGAATCGTACGCCGTGGCCTGTCGACTCACGTCATGCATGATGAACATCCCGCCCGGTGCGAGGGCTGGCTGCCAATTGCGGTACTCCAGCAGGGTGTGGGCGTATTGGTGCGAAGAGTCGATGAAGACCACCTGTGGGTCAGCGCCATCGAAGTAGGCAGTCGCCCTTGCCACGGCCTGTGGATCGGCTGAGTCCAGCAACTCAAGTCGTACGACATCGGCGAGTCCGGCCCTGTCAATCCAGGTCTGAGTGAAGGCGGTGACTTCTTCGTCGATGTCGAAACTGATGAGCGCTTTGCGGCGGCCCATCCTCTTCAGAAGGAATCCCGTCAGAAGAGTGCTGTATCCGCTGTAGTGGCCGAGTTGCACGACTCGACTAGTGCCGTTCCCGCCGACCAGTCCAGCGATGAGGGAGGCCATAGGAACGCTGCACTCACCGACGTAATGATCTGCGGTTGCTTCGAACCAGGAGATCATTAAGGACTTTTCTTCATCGGAAAGGACCGCGTAGCACAACGGCTCGTAGTCATTTCCCGGTATCTGATGCCACCAGAATCGGTAGTGGTCCTGGGTGGCAATCCAGTCAGCGACACTTATGGGGCTCATCGCGATATCCTCTCACGTTGGGTCTAGCCACGCCTACCCGCTCTCAGGAGGAGGATAACCGTCATCCCTACGTGAACGTGTCCGGCTGCAGTTTCCGGTGGGCCGAGACGAAGGATATTCTGAGGGTGCAGACAGGCGTCCGAACTCGAGGCTTGTTGCCGTTGGCTTCGGCGCGTTACTGCCCCGCGAGGTCGAGCCGGTGAATCATGACCAGTCGGAGCAGGTTGATCATGGCTGCGACCGGATGGAGCACACGATCGGCTTGGGGGCGTCAAGCGGCGGATGACGAAGTGTCCGGTCAGCAGCACGACCGCGCTACCTACCAGCAAGGCAATGTGGTTGACGGGCAACGTGTCAGGGTGTGGCCAGGTCGACGTTCGCGTAGCTGACGCAGGCGAAAATCCACGCCAACATCAGCAGCACCTGCTTGGGACGGTGGGGGGATCCCAGAGGCGACACGTGCTGCGGGGGCTGGAGCCGGGCATGGTCGACAGGGGATCTTCGCGATCATCTTCACTTGGAGTCCGCCGGGTAGCCGTGCTCGTCTTCGACCCCGGTGACAAACGCCACCAGGTTTGTCCACGCCGCCGATCCGGCGGATGCCCGTGCGGAGGCAGCTCTGCGGCCGGGGGCGGCTGTTTATAGCATCGGTGCCCAGGAGTTCGGGACCATGCGCCAGATGAGGCAGGCCGCGTCAAAGACGCACCTGGCACCATTAGCCGACCGTCACTGGCTGATGTACGCCCTGGAGTTGTGGGTCTACACTGCCGCCCAGGACGATCTGGGCTGGGCCGCGCGACTCCAACAAGTAGTTGATCTGTGGGGCGTAGGAATGGTTCCTAACCACCCGGGGCCAACGGTCTGCAGGGACCCGAGCCACCATTGGTCGGCCACGAAGCAGGGCGTTCTGAGCCTGGGCAGGCGCGTGTGGTTGCTCAGTTGTGAATCAGAAGAAGACCCACTTCTTGTAGGCGAAGAACCTCAGTACCGTCGCGATGGCCGTCGCGACCGCTTTCACGATGTTCAGCCAGAGGGCCCCTGGTGCACCCCACACCTCGGCGGCTACCACGGCAACCTCGATGAAGATCACCGTTACCAGGTTGATGCCGGAGAAGGTGAGGTAGGCATGCAGCAGGGACTTGATCTCGCGGTGGGCGAAGGTCCACTTGTAATTGCCGACGAAGGCGAACGTCATGGAGGCGAACAGCGCCACCGCATTTGCCGACCAGACCTTCCACCCCGCGAACATCAGGCCGTTGAACAGGGCGAAGTCAAGCACGACGGCCGGGACGCCGACGACGAGGAATCCCCCGACCTCTTTGCGTGCCGTCCCCTGCCGCGGCGCCGTGGTCGTCATGCTCGCCACCTTATCGATTCAGAGCCAGCGGCCCGCCAGTAGGAGTGCGGCCCTGCTGCGCGGGATCGGGTGTTGCCGAGTGCCCGGCCGAAGCGGCCGGTCGCGATCGACTCGAGGTCCGGGTCGGCAGGTCCTGGTAGTGCCAGTAGCATGTGCGGCGGCCACTCGGATCCAGTCCGTGCGAGCACGCAACTGGGGTCGGCGCGTGAAGCGACGCAGACGTTGCGCCGGTCACCGTCCGCAGGCCGTCACCGATGACCTGATCGAATCGTGCTGGGTGTAGTCCACCAACGCTGGTCGAGGTAGGTGAGGCCGCCGAGGCGGGCGGCGACCGCTGCCAGCCATTGGTCGTGCCATCCCCGCAGGGTGGGTGCTGGGAACGGGAGAGCGGCTGTGAGCACCTCAGGCGTGATCTTCAGTGCGGTCCCGGAGACGCAGTTCATGAGCAGCAGACCAGCCGGGGTCAGGTCCGTGGGCGGTGGCAGGAACCGGTCACGGACCAGTGCCCCTGCTCATCGACCACGCGCATCGCGCTGAAGGCCGTGCCGGGGACCGCCAGCATCAGCGCGACTTTCTCGGGGTGCCAGTAGTCGTCCTGGTCGCAGAGGAAGACCGGGACCCTGGCAGCGCTTTGCAGGAGGTGCTCGAATGCGCGGTACGGACCGAGGTGTTCCCGGGGCGGCAGCAGGGTGAAGCGGCGGTCACCGAGGACGCTGGCAATAGCGGACCGATCACTGGACGCGTCATCGAGGACGAGGCACTGCCAATTGCTCTCGGTCTGGTCGATCAGTGAGCGAAGCTGCCGCTCGAGCAGGTCGGGGCGCGGGTTGTGGGTCGCCAGCACGATCTGCGCCTTCACGGGGTCAACCCTAGTTCCGGGCAGCCAAATGTCCGGATGCGCTTCGGGCAGAGTAGAAACAAGATATGCAGATCGAGTCTCTGCCCATCGAGGGCGCTTACAGCGTCACGTCCGCCCGGCACGGCGATTCGAGAGGCTCCTTCTTCGAGTGGTTCAAGGCCTCCATCGTTCGCCGAGGTCGTGGGACACGACTTCGAACTGGCCCAGGCGAACTGCTCTGTCTCCGCCCGCGGGAACGCTGCGGGGGATCCACTACGCGGACGTTCCCCCGGGGCAGGCCAAGTACGTCAGTTGCCTGCGCGGCCGGATTCTCGACGTCATAGTCGACATCCGAGTCGGGTCACCCACATTCGGGCGCTGGCATGCACTCGAGTTGAGTGAACAGGTACCGAGAGCGGTGTACATCGCAGAAGGCCTGGGTCACGGCTTCATTTCACTGGAAGACCACTCCACAGTCATCTACCTGTGCAGCACGGGCTACAACCCCGCCGCGGAGCATGAGATCGACCCGTTTGACCAGGACTTGGGTATCCAATGGGGCCTCACCCGCGAGGCAGCCTTGTTATCCGCCAAGGATGGCGCTGCACCCAGCCTGGCGCAGGCCCGCGACAACGGCCTGCTTCCCGACTACAGCCAGTGCAAGAGGCACTACGACTCGCTACGGTAGGCGGTCCGCGAGAGAGGGCAACGCCTCCTTGAGTGCCAACTCCCAGGATCGCATCGAAGGCAGCCCTGCTGCGGCCCAGCGGTCATGGCCCAGCACGCTGTAGGCCGGCCGGGGCGCAGGCCGCGGGAACTGGTCGGTGGTAGTGGCCTGAACCCGTTCGGGATCAGCACCGATGAGCTCGAAGATACGTCGGGTCAACCCGTACCACGTCGTTTGGCCGGAGTTCGTGCCGTGGTAGATCCCCGGCGGGGCATCGGAATGACCTAGGAGAATGATCTGCCGCGCGAGGTCACGGCTCCAGGTAGGCTGCCCGACCTGATCATCGACGATGCTCAGCGTGTCTCGCGTCTGTTCCAGGCCGAGTATCGTCTTCACGAAGTTCTGACCGTGTGCACCGTACAGCCACGCTGTGCGGACGATGTAGGCCTCCGGGTGTCGCGAGACCGCCCGCTCGCCACGAAGTTTGGTGCGCCCGTAGGCGCTTACCGGTGCCGGTTCGGCGGTTTCCGCGTAGGGGCTCGTTGCCGAGCCGTCGAACACGTAGTCGGTGGACACATGTATCAAACGCGCCTGCGAGGCCGCCTCCGCGATGTTCGCAGGACCGAGGCCGTTGACCATGTCCGCACGTGCTTCATCGCTCTCGGCAGCGTCGACCGCCGTGTACGCCGCGCAGTTGACGATCACATCAGGGTTCAGGTCGTACACCGCGTCCGACACCGAGTCAACGTCGGTGATGTCGATGTCCGGGACGTCCAGACCGACCGCGCCGTCCCCAAGCAGGTCCATGAGATCGGCACCCAGCTGCCCCCGGGATCCGATCACCAACCACGTCATGAGGTGCCTTTGAGCGGGCGCCACCAGGCCTCGTTGTCGCGGTACCAGGCGATGGTTTCGGCCAGGCCGTCGTTGAACCTCACGCTGGGCTTGTACCCCAATTCCGAAGAGATCTTCCCGATGTCCACGGAATAACGGCGATCGTGACCTTTGCGGTCCGCGACGGGGCGAATCATGTCCTCCCCGGCACCCATCGCGTCGAGCAGCTTGTAGGTCAAGTCCTTGTTGGTCAGTTCGGTGCCGCCACCGATGTTGTAGATCTCTCCGGCACGGCCGCCGTCGAGCACAAGTTGGATTCCCCGGCAGTGGTCGTCGACGTGTAGCCAGTCGCGCACGTTGAGGCCATCGCCGTAGAGCGGTACTGGCAAGCCGTCCATCAGGTTCGTGACGAAAAGCGGGACGACCTTTTCGGGAAACTGGTAGGGCCCGTAGTTGTTCGAGCAGCGCGTGATGACGACGTCGAGGCCGAACGTCCGGAAGTACGAGCGGGCCAGCAGATCGGAACTGGCCTTCGACGCCGAGTATGGGGAGTTGGGTGCCAGCGGGAAGTCCTCGCGCCAGGACCCCTCGTCGATGGACCCGTACACCTCATCCGTCGAGACGTGGACGAACCGCTCGACCCCGGCGTCGAGTGCCGCTTGCAGGAGCTTCTGGGTTCCCAAAACATTGGTCAGAACGAAGTCGCTCGCCCCCGTGATCGAGCGGTCAACATGCGACTCCGCCGCGAAGTGCACGATCGCGTCGTGGCCCGGGACCAGGTCGGCGAGCAGGTCGCCGTCGCAGATGTCCCCCTCGACGAACGAGTAGCGTTCACTGCCGGCGACCGGGTCGAGGTTCGCACGAACACCCGCGTAGGTGAGCTTGTCCAGGACGGTGACTGTGGTGTCCGCATGGCGCGGGTAGGCGTCTGTCAGCATGCGTCGCACGAAATTTGAGCCGATGAAACCGGCCGCACCGGTCACGAGTAGCCTCACGGAAGTCCTCCTAGACACGTCCCGCCCACCTTAGTCGGTGCGTGTGACAGGCCTCGGCCGCCGCCGATGGGAGATCAGAGGGCTCAGGCTGAGTACACCTGCAGCATCATGAAGGCGTAGATTACCCCCGTTGCGGCGAGGGCCGCTATCGACCACTTGCGGGTCAGGCCACCGAAGAGGACGGCGGTGGCCAGGATCAGGCCCGGAAGGTAGTACCGGGGCTGGAACACCAAGGGGAGCCCCGACATCTTCATCAGCACGAAGAACATCACCGGGAAGGCCGCCAGGTACACCAGCGCGCTTTGGGCGAGAATCCCCTGAGCCGGGGTGAACCACGGCCGCCTCGAGCGCATTACCTGGAACACCACGGCCCCCACGACGATCATCGTTACGAAGAGGGGAACCAGCTGAGCCCAGGCACCGTTGAAGACGGGGATGAAGCCAGGGCTCTGAAAGCCGTACGGCAGGTAGTTATATGCCTTCGCAGTGGCAAGGCCCCACTGCTGCGGCTCCGCCTGCGCGACCGCTGCGGCAACGAGCCCCTCGGCGGCGCTCGACGCGGGGCCGCGCACCAGCGGATCAAGCACGTACATCAGGAGCACGTATCCGGCCCCGATGGCAGTGACCAGAAGTGTCGGAACGCGAAGGGCCCGCCATGCCGATCGTTCAGGATGCGAGGTCTGGTACTGCTCGGCCCACTCCAGCAGCGTGATGGCGAGCACTGCGACGAGCGCGTTCTCCTTGACGGTCATCGCGGCCAGCGCGAGGCCACCCGAGACGAGCAGCCTCGTGCGCCCCGACCTAGCAGTCAGAGCCAGCCACGACCACACCGCGAGCACAGCTATCGCCACCCCAGCCACATCGTTGTTCATGCTGGTGCCCTGCACTACGACCATCGGCATCGAGCACACCAGCACAGCAGTGGCCAGCGATTGCACGCTACCCATGCCCAGCCGTCGAGTCAGAAGGACCAATCCGATGGCTAGCAGTACCAGCCAGCCGGTAGTGGCGATCCGCGCTGCGTCCAACCAGGTCGCGTGGGCGACGTCGTGGATGATGCGCGTGGGAATCGCGGTCAGCGCGTAGTACGTCGGAAAATATCGCAGGGCGGTGTTGGCCCCCTCCCACGGCGCTTTGGCGGGGTCCTGGATCTGCGCCCCGCACGTCAATCCGTCGAAACCCAGACCCTCGGTGCAGGCCCAGTCCTGCAGCGCCTGCTGACTGATCGTGGCGTCGCGAGGCGGCAGGCTTGCCTCGCTGGCGATGCGGACCACGTAGTCGTAGTGCGAGTTCTCGTCGAAGGGGTTGAAGAACTCGCTGCGGGCCAGGAAGCTCAGGCCGAGGATCGCGGCGAGCACCGCTGCCAGGGTGGCGCTCAGAAGGGTGCGGGTGTGCGCGGTCATGCTACGCGGAACGCGTCGACCAACAAAGGAGTTGTATGGCGGCGATGCCCTCGACGATGGCGGCCACCTTCTGCGCAACACTGATCACGAACCTGGATTATCCCTGACCGCCGCCAGCCTCCTCGGCAGTACCCTGGACCATCCTCTGAGTGGATTCCTTCACCACTACTGGGGACAGGTGCCGCGGTGCGCCCCGCATAGGATGGGACCGATGAAGGGGATCGTGCTGGCCGGGGGAACCGGCTCAAGGCTGTGGCCCATCACCCGCGGGGTGAGTAAGCAACTATTGCCGGTCTACGACAAACCCATGGTCCATTACCCCATCAGTACGCTCATGGCGGCTGGCATTCGGGAGATCCTGGTGATCACAACACCAGAGGATCAGCCGAACTTCCAACGCCTCCTCGGGGACGGCTCGGAGTTGGGGATGTCCTTCGAGTACGTGGTGCAGCCAGCTCCTGAAGGCTTGGCACAAGCATTCCTCTTGGGCGCGGACTTCCTGAAAGGCGGAGCGGCTGCTCTCGTGCTGGGGGACAACATCTTCCACGGGCCGGGTCTCGGGACCAGCCTTCGTGGCCTGACTGACGTGGATGGTGGCCACATTTTCGCCTACCACGTGTCCAACCCCGAAGAGTACGGCGTGGTGGAGTTCGATGCGCTCGGCAACGTCGTGTCGTTGGAGGAGAAGCCGACGGAGCCACGCAGTTCTTACGCGGTGCCAGGGCTGTATTTCTATGGACCGGACATCGTGGAGGTCGCGCGCTCGATAAAACCCAGTGACCGCGGTGAGTTGGAGATCACGGCGGTCAATGACCGCTACTTGCGCGAGGGCAGGCTCACGGTGACAGTGCTTGCCCGAGGGACCGCCTGGCTGGACACCGGCTCTTTCCGATCCTTGTCCGATGCCAGCCAATACGTCCGGGTCCTCGAAGAGCGGCAAGGCACCAAGGTGGGGTGTCTGGAGGAGTTGGCGTGGCGCAATGACTGGATCGATTCCGAGGCATTGCTGGCCCTCGCGGAACCGCTGATGAAGTCCGGGTACGGACAGTATCTGGCCTCGCTGGTGAGCACGGGCCGGTGATCGTCGGTCCCATCGTGGCGGTGTGCCCCATCTACAACCCCCCCTCGGATCTGGCGCAACGTCTGACACAGTTCTCCGCCCAAGTGGCATCGGTGATCGTGGTCGATGACGGGTCCACCGCGCCGGTCGCCCTTGCGGGTATGACGGTGATCCGTCTGGCTCAGAACGGCGGAATCGCCGCTGCACTGAACATTGGCGTATCGCAGGCGGCCAAGTCCGGCGCGAAGTACGTCGTGACCATTGATCAGGATTCCGAGTTTCCCAGTGATTACGTCGCCGAGTTGGTGGCGTGCAGCGGACGAGCTGAAGATCAGGGGCTGCGTCCAGGAGTAGTAGGTGCCGTCGAGTTCTCGGGTCTGCGGCACGCTGGCCAATTTCACGACGGCGTGATGGTGGTTGCAGAGTCGATTCAGTCTGGAGCGTTGTTCGACATTGCTGCCTTCTCGACCGTGGACGGATTCGATGAGTCACTTGTGATCGACGGGGTGGACACCGACATTTGCCTGCGCATGCAGGACGCCGGGTTTGACGTCGTGGTGGCGCCCGTCGCGTTCCGGCATCAACTCGGTGAGGGTCACTTCGTATCGCTGCTTGGTCGGGAGGTTTGGTCAAGCCAGCACCCCCCGTTTCGCAGGTATTACATCACGCGAAACGGTCTACTGCTCCTACGACGGCACACTCGCCGACACCCCAAGTGGGCGGCCGTGAGTGCCCGACGTCTTACCGTGGCCACACTGCTGGCTGTGCGCGAACCTGAGCAGCGATCGGCTGTGAGGCGTGGTCTTGTGGATGCCCTTCATGGACGCCGCGGTCAGCGGTGGCGGCCACCCGGTCCAACCGATAGGTAAAGTGTGCGCATGTGGCACGACGGGCACCGCTCTGCGGTCGCACCCCGCCCAGGGTGGAGCGAGCACCACCGCTTCTTCGTGGACCTGTTCGCGGTTTTCGCTCCGACGACGCTGCTCGACCTGACCACTGGCGAGGCCGCCGCCGTCGCACTCTCCGCTCAGCCCACGTTGGTCCCCGCCCTAGATGTGGCGGATCTGGTCCTCGCCGACCGTCAGGTGCCGGATTCGGACCTGATCGGAGCAGACACGCTTGTCTTGATCGCTGACTGGGACGGGCAGGGGGGGGCCGTGCTGATGAGCAACGGCCTCGCGGTCGTCCCTGGCAGCGGCTGGGAATGGCTAATTACGCCAGACGTGCAGCAGTGGTTGCGGGCGTACGGTGGTGCCAACTCCGGCGACGCGGAGGGGGGGGTCAGTCGTGCTCAGGTTGAAGGCCTGCGGGAGGCCTTGGCGCAGCGTCAACAACGCGTTGAGGTCTTGGAGCGAGAGCTGCTCCTGGCTCGCGACGAGGTTCAACAGCTCCTCCCCCTTGAGGTCTCACCGAAGGCGCAGCTCCACGCTCTGCGACGCAGTATCCCCATCTCCCTACGCAAGCGGCTGCCCAACCGGCGTGAGCGCGTACCGGCTCGTCAGCTCACTCCGAAGGTGGACGGGCAGTTGCAACGGCTCAAAGGTGTTTCTCTGGAGCAGATCCTGCACCAGCACTACGACCAGGACTGGGTGGGTCGCGCCCTGTCTGAGTACCTCGAGTCCGGATTGGGTGCCGGCCGCCCGGTGAGTTCAAGGCACGCTGCCGCGCTGGCTGGCCATCCCAGCACTAATCCTGCACCTAGCGAGTGGGGTCCAGCCGAGCTGGTCATTGCAGATGGACGACACATGGGTACGGTCGCAGAACTTCTTGAGGAGGTGGAGCCCGACCTTGTAACTGTCGACGTCTGGGACACCCTCATCGTGCGCGACCGACCGGCCGACGCCGCCAAGTTGGCGACTGCCCGTCGCATGCTGCTTCGTCCTGACGTCGCAACCAGACACCCCGATCTCGACGTATTCGAGGCGATGGCGATCAGAGTGGGTGTGGAAGCCGCGCTGGCTGCTGCCGACCCCATGCAGGAGTATCTGCTGGACGAGGTGGTGGCAGTCACCTTGACCAAGGTGGGCGGCATCGCCGATGACTCCAGCGTCGCAGCTCTGGTCGACGCGGAGGTGCGCGACGAGATCGAATGGACGCGAGCGCGGCCCGATGTCGCCGCGCTGGCCACGCAGCCACGTATCGCCATCGCGTCGGACTTCTACATGGATTCCGACCAATTGCGCCGGATCGTCACTGCAGCCGCCCCCGCATGGTCAGGGATCGATATCTATGTATCGGTGGAACGGGGATGCTCCAAGCGTCTCGGCGGAGGTTTGCTGGAACTCATCCGGCGGGACACCTCGACACCGGCTGCCAAGCACCTACACGTGGGTGACAACGTGCACTCCGACGTCTCGGTGCAACTCAAGGCGGGAGGTGCCGCCATCCAGGTACTACCACAGAGTCGGTTCCCCGCCCCAGGGGAGTTCGGCCCCGACGATCTGTCTGTCTGTGATGACGCATTGCGCAGAGGACTCGCTGAGTTCGATGCGGATCATCCGACTGAGGATCAACATCGCATCGCTGGGCGTCATACCAGCCCATTGGCCGTGGCGCTGGTTGCGGCGGGTCTGGAGAAGGCCTACCGCACAGGTGTCGATCGAGTGCACTACGTCAGCCGAGAAGGCATCTTCCTGGCCGCTGTCCACGAGGCCGTAGAACCGCTGTTGCGTCCGCCGGGAGCGCAGTCGGTGCAGGCCATTCACCTCGCCTTGAGCAGGCGGGCCACGTTCGGGGCGAGCCTGCAGGCTCCTTACCGATTCTCTCTACAGCGAATGTGGTCCATGTACGCCAAGCAGTCGCCCCGCGCAATGCTGGTGAGTATCGGTGTTGACCCGCTGGACTTCTCTGAGGAACTGGCCGCCGCCGGGCTGCAGTTGGATGAACTCGTGAACGATGCCCGGCGCGACAAGCGGGTCGAGAGATTCCTCAGTGACCTTGCCGTTGATAAGAAGATCACAACCCATGTCGAACGGGCCCGGTCACTGCTGAAGGAGTACGTGCTCGGGACGTCAGTCATGACCGAGCCCTTTGTGGTCGCCGACGTGGGCTGGCGAGGCACGATCCAGGACAACCTCGTACGGGCTCTGGGAATCACCTCGTCCTATGGCGTGTACTTCGGTCTCTTCCCATTTCTCAATGCGCAACCCCTGGGCAGCACCAAGGTGGGTGTGGCATTTGACGGAAACCTCGGCGAGGCATTCTCCTTTGCAGACCCGCCCGCCGTTCTCGAGCGACCGTGGACCCCCGACGTGCCCTCCACCATTGGCTTTGAGGAGGTAGCCGGTCGCGTCGAGCCTCTGTTCGACAAGGAGGCAGGGCACGTCAGCCCCGGTATCGAGCAGTTCCAGCGAGGAACGCTGGAGGTGGCACCCGCCGTGGCCGTTTGGATGACCGGGTTCGGTTTGACTACCGCAGCCCTACGGCCGCAGATTGCCCGTTGGGCTCATGAGTTGTGGCAGAACCCGCCAGCCGGCGTGGCGGACATCTGGTTCTCGTCCGACCACGACGACTCGTTTGGCGCCCTCAATCACAGCGACTTCGGCAAGACCCGACCGGGCCATGAGTGGCTTACGGGTGATCTGTATCGGCGGATCGAACAGGGGATGGCAGAAAGTGGTTGGGCGTCGGGCTACCGAGCGTGGCAACCGGTGGCGGCTTTGATCGAATTGGGGAACCTGTGACAGGGACAGACAGGCCTTTCAACCCCTGGCTGTACGAGTTCTACCGACGCTTCTCGCCTCATATCGAGGATGCGGCGCACTTGCGAGTGGCATTCCTCATCGGATCAGCGGACATCAGCGGGGGGACATACGTCATCTTCGAACATGCTCTGCGGATGAAGCGGGCTGGCGTTGAGGTTGTGATCATTCCCATGTTCGACATGGGGGCCGTTGCACCCGGCTGGCACCCTGCGCTCGAAGAGTTGGAGTTTCGCACGACGGGGGAGGTGTCGGAGCGGGATTTCGACGTCGCCATCGCCACTTGGTGGCCGACGGTATATGAACTGCCGAACGTGCGCTTCCGGCACGCCTTGTACTTCGTCCAGAGTGCCGAGTCGCGGTTCTACGCCCAGGGTCCGGATCGCGATGCCGCTGCCGCGGCCGAACTCACGTACACGTTCGGACTGCCTGCAATCACGATCGCCACCTGGTTGCAGCTCTATCTAGGCTTCCAACACGGGATGCTCTCCTTCCTATGTCGAAATGGCATTGACAAGAGCCGTTACGGGGTGGATGGACCTACGCTGGCAGGATCACCTGGGGACGGCTTGCGCGTGCTCGTGGAAGGGTCCACGGCCCCAATGAAGGGTGTCCGGGAGGCGGTGAACGCCGCGGTGGCTGGGGGGGCGTCAGAGGTCTGGTTGCTCACGCCCAGCGACGTGAGGGACTATCCGGGATGCTCCAGGGTGCTGTCCCGGATCCCAGCCGAGAGCACAGGGCAGGTATACCGTTCATGCGATGTTCTGGTGAAACTGAGCCAGGTGGAGGGGATGTACGGTCCGCCCTTGGAGATGTTCCTTTGTGGGGGGACTGTAGTAACCAATGATGTCACCGGAGCAGACGAGTACATCCGTGACGGCGTCAACGCATTGACGGTGCCCACGGGAGACCACGCCGCCGCCGCCGCGGCGGTTGCCAGGCTGCGCACCGACCGAGAACTGCTGCTTGCGCTTCGCGCTGGCGCCCTGCAGACGGCCGCACGGTGGCATGGCTGGGATGAGTCAAGCGAACTATTCCTGAGATTGGTGTGCGGGATCGCGGCACAGCCACCCATCGACCGCCCGGGCTTGATCAGCCGTATCCGGGGCACTCGTGGCATGTATGACGACGTGATCGGGCACAGGTAGCAGTCAACGCCCGAGTTTGCCCTTAGCCTTCCGGGCCGCACGGTAGATCATGCTCGCCTGCCAGCGGGCGAGTTCGTCTTGAGCCAAGCGCCGATCCAGTTCCGCCGAGCCGAGCCGGTCGAGGGCGGCTTGAAGGTCGAATTGGCTCTGCCGCAGTTGATCCGACCGCTGTTGGCAGTCCAACGTCAGCCGATCGATCTCGACTTCACGATTCGCTGCCATTGCCGTCTGACGACGCAAGTTGCCCAGAGTAGTTCCCAGCTGTCGCATGATGGCGGTGACTGTCGGTGGGTCCAAGTCCATTAGCACCCGGTCCACAACAACGTCCGCGAGGTCGCCGCCGCCCTGGAAAATGGGGTGGGAAAGGAATCCCTCGATGTTGACCGCCAGCAGGTCTGTCCGGGCTATCTGGACGAGGTAGGGATGGAAGTGTCGCTGCGAGATCAGTGAGTAGTCCGCGAGCAGGACGCGACCGCTGTCTGCGCGCTGTCGACCGGTCGGCTCGCGATCGACCAGCGAATCGGCCAGGACGTGGAAGCCCAAGCCGCTGGCTATCATGCGAATCCACAGGTCTAACTCGACCAACGATTCCAGGTCCTCCGTGAAGCCATCGAGGGTGTCGAACACCTGCCGGCGAACTGCCACTCCCGAATGGAGGGGATTGCGCCACACCCAGTTTTCGGGGTCGGACAGGTCAGGCTGCTGGTCGTGAGATGGGCCGCCGCCATCGCTTGTGAACCTCTCTGACGCGAGATCGGCGGGGCCGCTGCCGATCGCTGCGATGTGAGGACCGGACGTGGAGAGCGCTTCGTGAATGCGTCCCAGGAAGGAGGGCCGGAAGTGGTCATGAGTGCTGGCGACAACAACCGCCTCTCCCCGGGCGACTTCCAGGGCGACGTTCAGGCACTCACCCCTGCTTAGGCCAGCGCCTGGATGCAGATGGGTGATTCGGGGGTCTTGCAGCGAGAAGCGAATGGGGCGCAGGGCGTCGTGCACGACCAGCAGCTCGAAGTCCTCGAACGTCTGCGCGATCAACGTAGCCGCGCTCGCTTCCATCGGATCAGCGTCGGCTCCCGCTTGCAGGATGATCGTGAACGCTGTCATGGGTACACGACTCGGCGAGACGCGGAGACGTTAGCCGATCCGAGTGAGGGGGCCATGGGGTGATCGTACAGGGCAGAGCAGGACTCTAAGATCGCTCGCCTTCCAGGTGCCAACGTCCTCGCTGCATGTACGTTCCGTTCGATGTCACTCCGGCTGACCTCACAGTGAGCAGTAGCGCGTCGAGCAGCGTGTCCAGCGTGCGACCCTCCGCAGCAACACCACAGTTGACTGTGTACGAAA
>JBAOHC010000013.1:0-29078 GCA_037046735.1 Candidatus Nanopelagicales bacterium
GGTGGGACTGCCCGGCGGCCCGGGACTCTCGGCTATGACCGCCGGCGCCCCGCCGTCGATCTCGACGCGCCGCACGGACGCGTAGCCGGGAGCCTCGCAAAGCCCGACCACCGCCGCACAGGCCCGATCGATCTCCGCCTCGGGGAAGCCTGGGAAGGCGCAGCCCGGGATTCGTACCAACTCTTCGAGCTCGGCGCGGATGTGGGGCATGTCTGCGGCAATGCGCTCGGCGAGGTTCATGGGACCAGTCTCCCCCAGCGCGGCCAGTGACTACTCGGTGAGCCAGGGCGCGGGCTGCCGGGTCAGGAACGCGTGCCATCGCGGTTGGAGGTGCCCGGAGGCCTACCTGCCCAGAGGTTTGTCAGTCACACGCACGCTACGTACGCCCCACTGACAAGCTCGACCGCTGGAGGGTCCCCGGCAACCACCGGACAAGGGGTTTTGTCAGTACCACGCACCTTTCGTACGCCCCACTGACAAGCTGACCGCTGAAGGGTCCCCGACGAGAGGTTGTCAGTACCACGCACCTTTCGTACGCCCTACTGACAAGTTCAGCCGCTGGAGGGTCCCTTGCAACCACCGGACAAGGGGTTCTGTCAGTACCACGCACCTTTCGTACGCCCCACTGACAAGCTCGACCGCTGAAGGGTCCCCGACAGCCACCGGACGAGGGGTTTTGTCAGTACCACGCACCTTTCGTACGCCCCACTGACAAGTTCGACCGCTGAAGGCTCCCCGACAGCCACCGGACAAGGGGTTTTGTCAGTACCACGCACCTTTCGTACGCCCCACTGACAAGTTCGACCGCTGAAGGCTCCCCGACAGCCACCGGACAAGCGGTTTTGTCAGTACCACGCACCCTACCTACGCCCCACTGACAAGTTCAGCCGCTCGAGGTGCCCACCGGCCATGTCTGCGGCAATGCGCTCGGCAAGGGTCAAGGGCACAGTCAGCGCGGCCGCTGACTACTCAGTGAGCCAAGGTGCGGGCTGCCGGGTCAGAAAAGCCGTCATCCCCGCCTTCGCCTCTTCGCTGTTGAACAAGTGGGCGCTGGTCTCCGCAGTCCAGCTGAACGCCTGGGTGCGCTCCATCCCGGGCACCTTGCGTAAGAGGTCTTTCGTCGCCCGCAACGCCAGAGGTCCCCCCTTGCGCAGGGCGTCGACATACCCGTCAACAACACCGTCGAGCTCGGCCCGGGGCACCGCCTTGTTGATCAGGCCGGCGCTGGCCGCACGTTCGGCGGACACCCGCTCACCCAGCAGCAACAACTCGATGCCGTCCCGGCGGTGCATCCTGTCCAGGCACACCACGCTCACGACGGCCGGCGCCACCCCCACCCGCACCTCGGAGAAGGCGAAGTGCACGTCATCTGCGGCCACGGCGAGATCACATGCGGCCACCAGGCCGTTGCCTCCGCCGGCCACGTGGCCCTGCACCCGCGCGATGGTGGGTTTCGGGTGGTCCAGAATCTCCTCGAGAACTGCCACCAGCGCGAGCGGCCCCGCTGCTGTGAAGGATCCTGAGTCTGCGGCGGAGGCTCCCTTGAGGTCGGCACCCGCGCAGAACGCGCGCCCTTCGGCGGTCAGCACCACGACTCGCACTGCGGCGTCCTCGGCTGCCTGCAGCAGGCCGTCGGACAGGGCGGCCATCGTGTCGGCGTTCAGGACGTTACGGGCGTCGGGGTCGTCCAGCGTCAGCGTCGCGACTCCGTCGGCGACCTCGTACCTCATTTGCGACCCATCCCTTCCAGCATCGCGATGACCCGCAGCATGACCTCATCAGCGCCACCACCGATCGACGTCAGGCGAGCATCCCGGTAGTAGCGGGCCACCCACATCTCCTCGGCGTATCCCATGCCGCCATGGAACTGCACACAGGTGTCGGCGACCTCGCGCTGCAGGCGGCCCGCCTTGAGTTTGGCCACCGTGGCCATCCGGATCACGTCACCGCCCTCCAGCACCGTCTGCGCGCAGGAGTGGCAGAACGCCTGCAGCAGATCCACCTCGGCATACAGCTCCGCGAGTTTGTACTGCAGGTACTGATTGGCAAGCAGCGGTTTGCCGAAGGCGTCGCGCTGGCGCAGGTACTCCTTGGTCTTGTCAAGTGCCTTGCGCATGCTCGCCACGGCCATGTAGGCGCCGATCAGGCGCTCGTCCTGGAACTGCGCCATCTGCTGCTGGAACCCGCGGCCCACCTCACCGAGGGTGTTGGCAACTGGTACGCGCACACCATCGAGCACGAGTTCGGCAGTGTCGGAACTTCGGTTGCCCATCTTCTCGATCTTGCGCCCGACACTGAATCCGGGGGCGTCCGTAGGCACGATGATTTGGCTCATGCCGCCATAGCCGCCCTCATCGGAAGTGCGGGCGAGCAGGCACAGCCAGTCGGCCTGCGTGCCGTTGGTGATCCACATCTTGCGCCCCGTGATGACCCAGTCGTCGCCGTCCCGCACGGCTTTGGTGCGGATGCCGGCGACATCGGAGCCTGCATCGGGTTCGGACACGGCGATGCTGGCCACCATCTCACCGCGCATCGCCGGTTCCAGGTACTGCTTCTTCTGCTCATGGGTGCCGAACTTCGCCAGGCTGGGGGTCGCCATCCCCACCTGCACGGCGATGCCCAACGGGACACCCGCGCAGTTGATCCGACCGAGTTCCTCCCCGAAAACCAGCGTGTAGGAGTGGTCGGCGCCCTGGCCGCCGTACTGCGGGTCGTACTCCAGACCCAAAGCACCGATGGCAGCGAACTGGGAGAAGACCTGATGGGCGGGGAAGATGCCAGCCGCCTCCCACTGCTCCACGTGCGGGTTGATGTCGTTGTCGACCACCTGCCGGACGGCCTTGCGGAACTGCTCGTGTTCTTCGGTGAACCTCATGAACTTGACGCTAGTGTCAAGTTTGTGGGTGGTCAAGCCGATCCTGTTTTCTCGCCCAGTCGCGCCTCCACATCTGGTTGACGCAGCGGCTCAGTCAGTTCCGCGGGTTTCGACCGCCAATCATTGGCGTCCACACTGGTTGGCCCCTTTCGTGTCCGAAAAGGCCTTTATGCACCGCGTGGCATATCCAACATTGGTTGATCATGGTCGAGCGCCAACCAGATATGTGGACACCCGCAGGCGGTCAGGCCGCGGCGGCCAGGCCCAGCGCATTGAGCCAGAGCCGAGTCAGGGTGCGGTTGATGTCATCGCTGAGCGGCTCGTGCCAGTACCGCGAGAACCCCTCAACCATCGCGCACAACGCCGTTGCGGTGACATCGGCAGGTAACTGCTGGTCTACGCGACCGTCGTCCTGCAGCCGGCGCAGTGCGGCACTCACCCGCCGGTGGTACCTGCGCCGGAACTCGTCGAGCCGTTTCCCCAGATCCGGGTCGGTCACCGCCGCCTGCTCCACCACCTGCAGCAACCGGGCGTTCTGGCGGTAGGCACTCAGATAGCGACGGTTGGCCTCCTCGATGCGCGCCATCGGATCCCTCGAGCTGGTCCGCAGGTCGTCCTGCAACTCCACCAGCAACTCGTCGATGACCCCACCCAGGATCGCCTCCTTGGAGCCGAAGTAGGTGTAGACCGTGCCATGACTGACGCCGGCAGCGTCAGCGATGTCGTTCATCCGGCACTCCGCAAAACCCCGTTGTTCGAAGGCCTCCCGAGCAGCGCTCAGCAACGCCGTGCGCGTGCGTCGGCCGCGTTCGGTGCGCGGGTTCACCGACTCGATCGCTTCACAACAAATCCTCTGGAACGTCCACCCACACAGCACGCAACTGCTCGGCCAGACCCTTGGCCTGCGGGTCGCTGCGGGTCGTCTCGGACACCCCCCGGCCGAGCAAGCCTTTGATCACCACGTTGATGGCCCGCAGCGAAGGGAAGTAGTGCACCTCGACTGGCAGCGTGGCCGCCTCCGGCAGCATCTCGGCAAGCCGCTCACGGGTGAGGAACTCGCACAGCCAGGCGTAGCGGGAATCGGCGAGGTCCAGCGCCTCGGTATCCACATCCAGATCCACATCCTGGGTCCACACCTGTTCGGTGTCGTGCTCGGCGTCCACCTCTGGAGCGCTGAGTGCGTCGACCTCCATCCAGGCCAGCGCGACCGCCATGTCCTCCGCCGGGTGTCGAACCCAGAAGCCCACGTTGGCATTGCCTCCCTTGTCCCCCGAACGCGCACCCACGAACGTCCCCAGCCGACGGCGATGGAACGGGCCGTTGATGATGACATCGGTCGGCACGGCCTTCACACCAGCGATGGGGGCGGCCGGCACCGCGAGCCCCGACGCCACGACGGCGACCTCTTCACCGTCAACCGCCACGGTGAGCGGCACCTCCCTTGCCGGGACGGTCGTCGGCCAGTACACCCCGTAGGGTGCCCCCTCCGACGGCGGTGCTGTCGGGAACATCCCTGGATACGTCGCCAACGCGGACTCCACGGCCGGCCGGGTGAACGCCTTGCCAACCTTCTTCGGGTCGTCGTCCTTCACAGTGATCGTCAGCCGGCCCTGCGCGGCCGAGACATCGCGGGGATCGTCGCTGGCCGGTGGAATGTAGGACACGCTCATCTCGCGCACACCGAGCCGACTGCGCTGGCCCAACTCCATGGGGCTGAGCACCTTCGCCTCGGCCAGGCCCACCCCGCAGATCGTGCGGATCGCGATGTCGGCCTTCTCCGCGGTCTCTGCCCCGGTGAGCACCAAGGTCATGGAATTGCGGAAGCCGCCGAGGTAGTTGATGCCCACCTTGAGTGTCTCGGGTGCGCTCTCGCCGCGGATCTTGGACAGCCGCACGCGGTCCTTGCCCACCTGGTCGATATCGATGGTGTCGAACCGAGCCGTCACATCGGGGTTCAGGTAGTGCTCATCGCCGACTTCGTACAGCAACTGCGCGGTCACGGTGCCCGGTGAGACCAGGCCGCCGGTGCCGGGATGTTTGGTGATGACACA
Organism: Candidatus Nanopelagicales bacterium; assembly: GCA_037046735.1. GTDB lineage: Bacteria > Actinomycetota > Actinomycetes > S36-B12 > UBA10799 > JADKAV01. The sequence continues at coordinate 4,927 of JBAOHC010000013.1, forward strand.
GGTGCCGTCAGCGGCGATCTCGGCGATCGGGAAGCCCACGTGCTCCAGACCCGGAACCTCCCGGAAGAAGGGATAGTTGCCACCGCAGGCCTGGGCCCCGCATTCGATGACATGCCCGGCGACCAGCGCGCCGGCGGCAGCATCCAGATCGGCGGGGGAGTCCAGATTCCAGCCATGCCACCAGGCCGCTGGTCCGATGACCACCGCGGCGTCGGTCACCCGGCCCGTGACCACGACGTCCGCGCCGGCATTCAACGCCGCCACGATGCCGCGCGCACCGACGTAGGCGTTGGCGCTCAGCGGGTGCGACGGGAAGGTCTCGTCAGTGTCGAGGTTGTCCCACGGGCCCAGTTCAGCGAAGCGCGGCAGCAGATCGTCGCCGATAACGGTCGCCACCTTCGCGCCCGTCCCGAGGTCCCGGATCGCCTGCGCGAGCGCCTGCGGGTCCAGGCCGCCGGCGTTCGACACGACCTTGATGCCGCGGTCCAGACATGTGGGGAGCACGACCTCCATCTGCTGCAAGAAGGTGCGCGCGTAGCCGGTGCCGTGCTTCATCTTCTGCCGCGCCAGCAGCAGCATGGTCAGCTCGGCCAGCCAGTCTCCGGTCAACACGTCGATGGGGCCACCCTCGACCATCTCCTGGGCGGCGGCCAGCCGGTCCCCGAAGAACCCCGAGCAGTTGGCGATACGGACTGGACGTTTCACGAGGACTCCTCCAGGGTGACCACCACATGGTGGGCGTCGACGGCTTGCCCGGCCCGCACGTGCACCGCTGCGACCACACCGTCGGTGTCCGCAGTGATCGTGTGCTCCATTTTCATCGCCTCCAGGACGACCAGGATCTGACCGGCAGTCACAGTGTCTCCCGGGGCCACCCGCACATCGGTGACGGTCCCCGGAACCGGCGTGGTGGGACCTCCCGCATCCGACTGATGGGCACTCTCGTCGAAGCGCGGCAGCAGCTCATAGGAGAGCGTGCGCCCGCCGACGCGCACCGTACCCGATCCGACCTCGACCGCTGTGAAGATGCCGTCGATCTCCACACCATGGTCCAGGCGGACCAGCCCGATATCGGTGCCTTCGCCCAGCAGGGGGTCTCCGGTCACCGTCTGCACATGCAGACCTTCCCGAGACCGGGTCCAGCGCAGGGTGATCGGCTGCCCCGCCACCCGAAGGCTGCGCCACTCAGGAACCGCGGGGACATTGCGCCAGCCCGCCGGGGCGACGTGCGAGTCCTGGTCAAGGCTGCGCAGCACGGCCAGCGCGTGCCGGGTCGTGTCGGATGGCGGTTGCAGTGTCTGCGGGTGTGTGTCCAAGTAGTCGGTGGTGGTCAAGCCGCGCAGGAAGTCCGGTTCGGTGAGTACCGCGGCCAGACTTTCCTTGTTCGTGATCACGCCCTCGATCCCGGCGCCCCGCAAGTATTCGGCCAAGCAGCGGGCCGTCGTCTCGCGCGTGGGCCCGTGCGCGATCACTTTGGCCAGCATCGGGTCGTAGTTCGCGGTCACCGTGTCGCCGGCCACAAACCCGGTGTCCACGCGGATACCGGCGGCCGGGCGCAGGTCGAACTCCCGCAGCGTCCCGGTGTTGGGCAGGTACCCGTTGGCGGGGTCCTCGGCGTACAGCCGCACCTCGATCGCGTGACCGTTGCGCACGATCTCGTCCTGGCTGACGGGCAGGATCTCGCCCAATGCAACCCTGATCTGCCACTCGACGAGGTCCACGCCGGTGATCGCCTCAGTGACCGGGTGTTCCACCTGCAACCGGGTGTTCATCTCAAGGAAGAAGAACTCGTCACCGGCGACCATGAACTCCACCGTCCCGGCGCCCACGTAGCCGATCTCTCGGGCCAAGCTCACAGCGGCAGAGGTCATCAGGTCGCGCAGATCTGACGTGATGCCTGGACTCGGGCTCTCCTCCACGACTTTCTGGTGGCGGCGCTGAATGCTGCACTCGCGTTCAAACAGGTGCACAACGTTGCCGTGGGTGTCACCGAACACCTGCACCTCGACGTGCCGGGCATGAGCGAGATACCGCTCGATAAAAACCGTGTCGTCGCCGAAAGCACTGGCCGCCTCCCGTTTCGCGGCGGCGACGGCCTCCTCGAGGTCGGCGGGGTCATCGACTCGCCGCATCCCCTTTCCGCCGCCTCCGGCGGACGCCTTGACCAGAACAGGGAAGCGATCGGTGCCCGATGTGAGCAGCGGTACGCCGGCCTTTTCGGCCAGCGTCTTCGCCTCCACCTTCAGGGCCATCGCCCGGATGCTGGCCGGCGTCGGACCGATCCACAGCAGGCCCGCATCGGTGACGGCCGACGCGAAGTCGGGGTTCTCGCTGAGGAAGCCGTAACCGGGATGAATCGCGTGCGCACCCACCCGGTGTGCGGCGGCGATGAGTTCCGGGCCGTCGAGGTAACTGCCGATCGCGACCGCGACGTCCGCGCTACGCGTATGCAGAGCGCCAGCGTCGGCAGCAGTGAACACGGCGGCGGACGTGTGCCCGAGGGCGCGTGCGGTCCGGAACACCCGGCAGGCAATCTCTCCACGATTGGCGACGAGGATCTTCACAAACTTGACGCTAGTGTCAACTTTGTGAGGGGTCAAGTGGCGCAGGCTGCAAGGCCCGCATCAAGTGCGCGGCAATGCCGATGCCGGCGAAGGCAACCAACAGCATGGTCGCGACGGCAGTGAGTGCCTCCCCGGTCTGGCCGTACAGACCCGGCCAGTACGACAGAGCGAGGCCGTCAAAGGTCAAGGCGCCTGTCATACCGCCAACCACGGTTGACGTCGGGTCAACGCCGCGGCCATGCGCGACCCACTGCAGCATCCAGACCGTCGGCGGGGCCGCGACGACCGCGATGAGAAGAAGGACCGCGTAGCCAGCCGGATCGGTGAACATCGCCGAAGGAATGAGGCTGATGATCACTGCGAATACAACGGCGACAACCACGCCGACGCCATAACCCCAAGCGAATCCCGACTTCATGACCAACCTCCAGATTGTAGTTGCCACTACATTAATGCCAAATTGAAGTTGTCGCTACGCTTTGCCGCGTGGGATACCTGCACAAGCGCGAAGACATGCTTGCGGCAGCGGTCGCCCTGGCGCGCGCCGAGGGCCTCGGTGCGCTGAGTTTCGGGCGCGTCGCGCGGATTGTGGGAACCAACGACCGCACAGTCGTGTACTACTTCCCGAGCAAGTCGGACCTCATGGGTGCGGTTCTGGACGATCTTGGGCGGGAGTTGCAGGACCTGCTGGTAACGGCTTTCGGTGACCGTCCGCTTCCCGCACACGACCTCCTGCAGCGTTCGTGGCCAGTGCTGGCTCAACCTCAAGCAGACCCATTGATCGCGATCTTCTTCGAGATCATCGGTCAGGCCGCTGTCCATCGGTCGCCCTTCGATGAGTTGGCCCCTGTCCTGCTCGATCAATGGCTGACGTGGCTGGAGCCGCGCGTTGACGTCGCGGATCCGGGCCAGCGCCGGGATCAGGCGATGGCACTCTTGGCGCAATTGGACGGGCTTCTCCTCGTGCGGATCGTCGCCGGGCCAGCAGCCGCGGACCAGGCCGCACGGGCATTCGGGATCATACCGGCGCAGGCCGCAATGTGATGCTTCTCAACTGCCCTACCGCAATCCGCCACCACTGCGTACGGTGGTCCAGTGAGCACCGCTGTCCCCGTCCCCCGCATGCGCGGGGTCCTGCACACCTGGGCCGCACCGGTCGCCGCCGTCATCGGAGTCGTCGCACTGGTACTGGCCAACGAGGCGCGGGCCCGCGTCGGAAGCGGGGTCTGGGCCGTTACGCTCACGGCGCTGTTCGCCGTCAGCGCCACGTATCACCGGGGCAGGTGGCGTCCAGCGGTCAAAGCCTGGTGGCAACGCGTGGATCACTCCATGATCTTCGTCTTCATCGCCGGTAGCTACACGCCGATCGCACTACTGGTCCTGGAGGGGTCGAAGTCCTGGATCGTGCTCGCCGCGGTCTGGGGCGGTGCACTGGCCGGCGTCGTCACCCGCCTCACCTGGCATACGGCCCCGCGCTGGTTGTTCGTTCCGCTGTACATCACCCTCGGCTGGGTGGCCCTGACCGTTCTCCCGGACCTCGCCAGCTCGGCGCCGATGTACGCCAATGTCCTGCTCGTCGTCGGCGGGGTGCTCTATACGGTGGGTGCGATCGTGTTCGCAACGCGTACGCCTGACCCCTATCCCAACACCTTTGGCTACCACGAGGTCTTCCACGCCTTGACGATCGTGGCGGCCCTGTGCCACGCGGTGGCCATCTACGTCATCGTCATCTAGCAGCCAACATCTCGCGGGCGAGGTAGCGACCTATGTCGAAACAGGGCTAACGTCGCCACGTGGAACGCATCCTCGACACCCCTGACTTTCACCGCACCCTGGCACGGCTCTCTGAAGAGACCGGCCGCCCCGTCTCGAAGCTCAGCGAGGAGGCATACGGGTGCCTCAAGGAGATGGCTGCCATCCCAGGCGGGAAGACCGTCGACGCCTGGGACAAGTTCTCACGCTGGATGGCCCGCGCCTACAAGGTCGATTACATCCCCAGCGAGGTCGCCGCGCTGCGCGACCTCAACACGACCAGTGGCCTCATCTTCCTGCCCAACCACCGTTCGTACCTCGACCCGCTCGTCCTGCGATACGCGCTGGACCAGTACGGGTTCCCACCGAACAACACCCTCGGCGGGTCGAACCTGGCGCTGTGGCCGATGTCGGAGATCGGCAGGCGCAACGGCATCGTCTTCATCCGCCGGGAGTTCCGCGACGACCACGTGTACCGGGCCGTCCTCAAGGCGTACCTGTCCTACCTGATGCAGAAGAAGCACAACCTCGAGTGGTACATCGAGGGCGGCCGCACCCGCACCGGCAAACTGCGCCCGCCGCGGTACGGGATCCTCAGTTACGTCATCGACGCCTTCGCCGAGCACCCCGAGAACGATGTCCACATCATCCCCACCTCCGTGATCTACGACCAACAGCACGAGGTCAGCGCGATCAGCGCCGAGGAGGCCGGTGGCACCAAGAAGGCCGAGTCGCTGTCCTGGCTGTACAACTTCGCCCGCTCCCAGTCCCGCCGCCTGGGGCAGGCATACCTTCGGTTCGGGGAGCCGTTGAGCTTGGGGGATGCCCTGAAACTGACCGAGGACGCCGAGGGCCATCTGCGACCGCGGCTGGCCGTCCCGAAGGTCGCTTTCGAGACAGCCAACCGCATCAATGCCGTCACCCCGGTCACGCCGAGTTCGATGCTCACCTTCGCCGTGCTGGACAACGGCGACCGTGCGATCACGGTTGAGGAGGGCAGGGCGATCCTGGCGCCGCTGCTGGACTACATCCGAGCGCGCAATCTGCCCATGACCCAGAACGTGAACCTCGAGGACCAGGGACCCCTGCGCGACACCCTGCGCAATCTGGTGCAGGAGGGGGTCGTCACACAGTTCGACGGCCCGACCGAGCGGGTCTTCTACGTGAGTCTGGATCACCAGCACGAGGCGGCCTTCTACCGCAACACAGTGATCCACTTCTTCATCAACCGGGCGATCGCTGAACTGGCGATCCTGCAAGCGGCTGAGGACAACGCGCCCGATGTGAAGACGGCCGCCTGGGAGTACGCGCTGCGGCTCAAGGACATCTTGAAGTTCGACTTCTTCTTCCCATCGACCAAAGAATTCGGTGCTCAGATGGCCGCCGAATACAACTTGATGTGGCCCGGCTGGGAGCAACAGAGCTTCACCCCGAAGCAGGTCCTGGAGGATGCGATCAAGCTCAAGCTGGTCCTCGCCCATCGGGTGATCGGCCCGTTCCTGGAGGCCTACAGCGTCTTCGCCGACGAGCTGGCCAAAGCTGGCGACGCCCCCGTGGAGCAGAAGACGATCGTCGCGACCTCCTTGGCGCTGGCCAAGCAGCGCTGGCTGCAGCGGACATTGCACACCCCGGAGTCCATCTCCAAGGACTACTTCGTCAACGTGTTCCAGTACGCGAAGAACCAGAAGCTCATCGAGGCCGGCCCGGATCTGAGCGCCCGTCGCCGAACCTTCGCGGAGGAGCTGCGCACCGCGGTGCGCAGAGTGGATGACCTGCGGGTGATTGCCGGGGCCATGGGCCAGCCAGTGCTCATCGAACGCGCCCAGCGAGGAGACAACCGTGGCTGACATCGAGTGGTTGCTGGAGCAGGTCGACAGCTCGGAGGAGGGCCCGCACATTGGGGCCTTCTTCGACTTCGACGGCACCCTGATCGACGGTTACTCGGCCGCCGCCTTCTTCAAGTACCGGCTGCGGCGCGGGGACATCAGCGTCAATGAGGTCGTCACCAGCGTCCGCGAGGCGGTCAACATCGAGCGGCGCGGCCACGACGTCTCCGAGATGATGCGGATCGGGGTCCAGGCCCAGGCCGGCAAGGAGGCCGACGAGCTGGACTCCTGGGCCCGCAACATCTTCGCGCGCAAGATCGCCGGCATGATCTACCCGGACTCCCGACTGCTCATCGAGGCCCACCTTCGCAAGGGGCACAGCGTCGCCATCGCATCCTCGGCCACCCGCGCACAGGTGCAGGCGACCGCCGAGGACCTGGGCGTGGAGGACATCATCTGCACCGAGATCGAGGTGGACGATGGCCGTATCACCGGCCGCCTGGCTGGACCCATTCGCTGGGGTCAGGCGAAGGCCGACGGCGTCGTGGAGTACGCCGATGAGCATGAGATCGATCTGAACCTGTCCTTCGCCTATTCCAACGGGCCCGAGGACCTGCCGCTGTTGGAATCGGTGGGCCACCCCGTCGCCCTCAACCCCGACGATGAGTTGCGCTTCATCGCCAAAGAGCGCGGCTGGCCGGCGTCGCGGTTCAAGGCTCCCCCGAGCACCTCCCTGCTGGACGTCGGCCGTAGCGCTGCGGCCATGGGCCTGTTTGTCGGTTCCGTGGCCGCGGCCACCGGGCTGGCCGTCCTGAACCGCAGCCGTTCGCTGGGTGCCAACCTGGCGGCGAGCGCAGGTTCGGAGCTGGCGCTGGCCGCGGCGGGGGTCAGCCTGAACATCGTGGGGGAGGAGAACGTCTGGGAGACGCGCCCAGCTGTCTTCCTGTTCAACCACCAGAGCCAGCTCGACGTCTTCGTCCTCGCCGCGCTGCTGCGCAAGGACTTCACCGGAGTCGCCAAGAAGTCCCTGGAGAAGGACCCCTTCTTCGGCCCGATCGGGTACCTGGCCGACGTGGCCTACATCGACCGGTCCAACACCGAGGCGGCCCGCAAGGGTCTGGAACCGGCGGTGGAGGCGCTGAAGAACGGCCGGTCGATCGCGATCGCGCCCGAGGGCACCCGCTCCCCGACGCCGCGGTTGCTGCCCTTCAAGAAGGGCCCGTTCCACATCGCCATGCAGGCGGGTGTCCCGGTCGTGCCGATCGTCATGCGCAACTGCGGGGAGATCATGGCGGCGCATTCCATGGTCATCCACGCGGGCACCGTGGATGTGGCCGTGCTCCCCCCCGTGCCCACCGACGACTGGACCAAGGAGAACCTCGACGAGCGCATCACCGAGGTGCGCCAGATGTACCTCGACACGTTGGAGGACTGGCCCAGCGACCGCTGAGGTCGAGCGGGCAGACGTGCTACGCCCGTGCCGGTGAGTGTGGGCTTTGACGTTCGCGACGCCGCTGGTCGATCTCCGCGCGGTGCTCATCGCCCGGGTGTGGGTTATCCGTCCGTCCACAGTTCTTGTTGGGCGGCTTGTTTTGTCGTACCTCTGTTCTATGGTTGGGGTATGGATAGTTCGATGGTTGCGGCGTGGGAGGCGATGCTGCCCGACGGTGACCCGCTCGAGGTCGCGAAGGCCGCGGAGGCGATGATCGGGTTCTTCCACGCCCGGCAACTGGCGGCGTTGCATCAGGTGTACCAAGAGAGCGAGGCCGGTGCCGACCCCGACGGGGTGGTCGTGGACCCGTGCCCGCCGGAGATCGCCTGCGCGATGCTCTGGAGCCCGGGTGTCGCGTCGGCGATGGTTGACGTGGCGGTGGATGTGGTCACCGACCTGCCCGCGGTGCTGCTGGCTCTATCGGAGGGCCGGATCGATCTGGGCAAGGTCCGGGAGATCATCCGCGCCACCAGTGGGCTTTCGCTGGCCGACCGGCAGGAGGTGGCCGACCGGGCCATCACCTACGCCGCCACCCACACGAAGTCGCAGCTGCGTCCCTGGCTGACCCGGCAGGTCGACCGGGTCGACCCCGACGCCGCCGAACGGCGCCGTAAGCGGGCCCGTAAACAGCGCGGGGTGTGGCTGAGCCCGGAACCGGACGGGATGGCCACCCTGTCCGCCTACCTCACCGCCGAGGAAGCCACCGCCTGCATGGAGTCGGTGCGGGTGGCCTGCCGTTCCACCGACGGGTCGCGGGACGTCAATCAGGCCGACACCTTCGTGGAGTTGCTGACGGGGATCAGCCCCGCCCAGCAGGTCCCGGTGACCATCATCATGACCGACCAGGGGGCCGAGATCGAAGGGTACGGCCCGATCAGCGACGGTCACGCCGCCGACCTGCTGGCCCGGCTGCACACACCCGCGGTGACCGTCCTGACCCGCCCACCCATGGGCATCCGCTACGCCCCGAGCCTCGCGATGCGGCGGTATGTGCAGGTGAGGGACCGGCACTGCCGGTTCCCCGGCTGCCAGCGCCCCGCCCGAGCATGCGACCTCGACCACCTCGTTCCCTGGCCGGCCGGGCCGACTGATGCCGACAACCTGGCGTGTCTGTGCCGGCACCATCACCGCCTCAAAACTCACACCGGATGGACCGTGCGCAGACTCCCCGGCGGGGTCCTGGAATGGACCAGCCCCACCGGACGGGTCTACCGCAGCACCCTCGAAGACCCCTGACCGCAAGCGCCGCCCACGGCGGGGCACGCCGCCGTTACATCCGCCAGACGCCGTACTGACTGGTTCCCTCGACCGGCGCGGAGTGCACCGCTGACAGTGCCAGGCCCAGGACGGTCCGGGTGTCGCGCGGATCGACGATGCCGTCGTCCCACAGCCTTCCGGTGGCGAACAGCGCCGTGGACTGCTCTTCCACCTGCTTCTCGAAGGCGTCGCGGACAGGCGCGAACGCAGCGTCATCGAAGGCGTCGCCCATCTTCTGCTGTGCCACGATCGTCAACACACCCGCCAGCTGCTTCGGCCCCATCACCGCGATCCGGTGGTTCGGCCACGTGAAGACGAACCGAGGGTCGTAAGCGCGCCCGCTCATGCCGTAGTTGCCCGCGCCATAGGAGGCTCCGATCATCAGCGTCAAGTGCGGCACCGTCGAGTTGGAGACCGCATTGATGAGCTTCGCGCCGTCCTTGATGATGCCGCCTTGCTCGTAGCGTGTGCCCACCATGAAGCCGGTGATGTTCTGCACGAAGACGATCGGGACCTCCATGCGGTTGCACAGCTGGATGAACTGCGCGCCCTTATGGGACTCCTCGCTGAACAGGATGCCGTTGTTGCCCAGCAGGCCCACCGGATAGCCACCGATGTGCCCCCAACCCGTGACCAGGGTCGAGCCGTAGAGGGGCTTGAACTCCTCGAACGCACTGTCATCGAGCACCCGGGCCAAGACATCGTGCACATCGAAGGGCACCCGCACGTCGGCTGAGGCGATCCCACCAGCTCATCGGGGTCGTAGCGCGGCGAGATGGGTGTCCGATCAGGCCCGGGGCCGGCCTTGCGCCACCGCAGATGTCCCACGATCTCCCGGCCGATCCGCAGCGCGTCGGTCTCGTCCTGCGCCAAATAGTCCGCGAGGCCCGATACCCGGGCGTGCATCTCGGCGCCACCGAGTTCCTCCTCGTCGGCGTCCTCGTCAATGGCCATCTTGACCAGTGGCGGGCCGCCCAGGTAGACCTTGGCCGCCTGCTTCTGCAGCACCACGTAGTCACTCATGCCCGGCACGTAGGCGCCGCCGGCGGTCGAGGATCCGAAGACCATGGTGACCGTGGGGATGCCAGCCGCTGACAACTGCGTGAGGTTCTTGAAGCTGGCCCCGCCCGGGACGAAGATGTCGGCCTGCTGCGGCAGGTCGGCTCCCGCCGACTCCGTCAGGCTCACCAGCGGCAGGCGGTTCTGCCGGGCGATGTCCATGGCACGCAGACCCTTGCGGACCGCGGTGGGACCCTGCGCACCACCCTTCACCGTCGGATCATTGGCGATGATCATGCACTCGGTGCCCTCGATGGTCCCGATGCCGGTGACCAGGCCGGCCCCGAGCGGATCCTGTGTGCCCCAACCCGCCAGTGGGCTCAACTCCAGGAAGGCGCTGCTGGCGTCCAGCAGGTATGCGATCCGCTCGCGTGGCAGCAACTTGCCGCGCTTGCGATGACGGGCGATGGTGCGGGCGTTCTTCTCGGGGTCGGAGGACCCGCCACCGGCGGCCACCGAGCCCTGCAACTCACTGATGGCAGCCAGGGCTTCGAGCATCGCCTGGCGGTTGGCCTGGAACTGTGGGGAACCCGTGTCAACCATTGAGCGCAGCGCAGACATGAAGTTGACGCTAGTGTCAACTTTAGCCTCGGTCAAGCGGCAGCCGCTGCGTGTAGAGTGGCCCGACGTGGCGCACCGTGACGACGAGTCCCGGCTGGGTGGGCGGCTTTCCCTTCCGAATTGGAACTGGAGTCCGATCACCAGCGTGTTCGTGCGCGTGGGCTTGGCGTTCTTCGCCATCGCCGCCTGCACCTTTCTCGTGTGGGTCCAGCGCGACCAGTACCAGGACAACACCGGCACCCCGGTGGATCTGGTGGATGCGCTCTACTTCGCCACGGTGTCGCTGTCGACCACCGGCTACGGTGACATCACGCCAGCCACGGATCAGGCCCGGCTGGTCAACGTCTTTCTCATCACACCATTGCGCCTGCTGTTCCTCATCGTCCTGGTCGGGTCGGCGATCGAGGTCCTCACCGCTCGCACCCGCGACGAGTTCCGCGAACGCCGTTGGAGGAAGAAGTTGAAGAACCACACCGTGGTCATCGGGTACGGCGTCAAAGGCCGCTCCGCCGTGCGCATGTTGCTGGACAACGACGTGAAGCCCGAGACCATCGTGGTCATCAGTCATGATCCGGCCGCCGTCGAGGACGCCACCCGACCGTCCCGCAAAGATCCCACTGACCCCTCGTCCGAGGCCTATCCAGGCGTGGCAGGGATCTTGGGCGACGCCCGCCGCGAGGAGGTGCTCACGCACGCCGATGTCCCGACTGCGGGCAGAGTCATCGTCACGGTGGACCGCGATGATGTGGCGGTGCTGGTGACTCTGGCGGTGCGCAAACTGGCTCCGCAGGCCAAGCTCGTGGCGGCCGCTCGTGAGCAGGCGAGCGCGAACGTGCTCAAACAATCCGGCGCTGATCGGGTCATCACCACCGCTGAGGCGGCGGGACGCCTTCTGGGGATGCAGCTGGTTCACCCGTTGGCGGGCGAACTCATGGAGGATCTGCTGGACCCGTCTGAGGGTCTGGAGGTGCGCGAGCGGGAAGTGGGACGCGCGGAGTTGGGCATCAGCCCGGACCAACTGGCCCGCACCGGGGAGATGCTGTTGGCGGTGGAACGCGGGGATCAGATCTACCGGTTCAACACCGAGGGGCTGCGCGTCCTGCAGAAGGGCGACACGATTGTGACTATCAGGCAAGGCAAGCGACAGCAGAGGAAATCCGAGTTCTCCGATGACTGAACAACCCAGTGAGCAGCCCTCCGTGATCATCGTCAATCCGGACGACGGGCCCAGCGTGGCCGATCAAGTGGAGCAGCCGGCCAAGGTGATGCGTATCGGCAGCATGATCAAACAGCTGCTGGACGAGGTCAAGAGCGCTCCGCTGGACGAGGCCGCACGCCAGCGCCTCAAGCAGATCCACGCCACCAGCGTCAAGGAGCTCGAGGAGGGCCTGGCGCCCGAGTTGGTGCAGGAGTTGGACCGGTTGAGTCTGCCCTTCACTGATGACTCGATCCCCAGTGAAGCCGAACTGCGGATCGCGCAGGCACAATTGGTCGGATGGCTCGAAGGCCTGTTCCACGGCATCCAGACCGCGCTGTTCGCCCAGCAGATGGCCGCCCGTGCCCAACTGGAACAGATGCGCCGACAGGCGATCGAGGGCCAGCCGCACGTGGAAGCACCACACAACGGTCCCTACCTCTAGACCTCGCGCCAAATGCGGCGGTCAGTGAGGCGTTTGGCGCGCGCCTGTTGTCCACAGGGGCGATCCAAGGCCCGATCCGGCATCAGGATGGATCAGGTGCCCCACCTCTCCCCTCATGCTCTGAGCCTGCTCAGCAACCAGGCGAACGTGATCGCCTCCTGGCAGCCTGGCGCCCCTTCGCAGCAGGCGATGTTGCGAGCTGCGACCTCCGGCCTCTGGACGAAGCTCACGAGTCGTGTCTTCTACGCCGCTCCCGGTGATCCGGGAGAGGACCAGTACCTGTGGGCGGGAGCGTTGCACTGCGGCCCCCAGGCCATGCTGTCCGGTCAAGCCGCCCTCACATGTCACGGATGGAGAGGCGAGCGCGCCGGGGCTATCGACGTTCTCGGGCACGCCAGCGCCAAGGCCCGGTCACTGCCGACCTGGCTGCGGCTTCGTCGCACACGATTCATGCCACGGGCGGCGAAGGGCGGCATCCCCCGGGCCCGTCCACCGGCAGCAACGGTGCACGCGGCCGCGTGGGCACGGACGGACCTAGAGGCTGAGTACATCGTCATAACCGTTCTCCAGCAGCGGCTGGTCACCGTTCGGGACATCGTCGATGAACTCGCCGACCTTCCGGTGATCCCCCGTCGCGCCCGGATCCTGACCACAGCCGACGAGTACGACCACGGGATCACCAGCATGAACGAACTCCACTTCGCGCGACTGTGCCGCCAGTACGGCATCCGTGAGCCAGACCGTCAAGTATGGCGCCGAGACGGCAAGCGGCGGCCGCGGCGCCTGGACGTCTTCTGGGACCAGGAGGGGGTCGTGGTGGAGATCGACGGGATCGGCCATCTGGACCAGATGGTCCGCATGGATGACGACTTTCGGCAGAACTGCATGGTGCTGACCGGCGATCGGGTGTTCCTGCGCGTATCGACACTGGCGCTTCGCCACTCGGCGGACGACTTCATGAAGCAACTCATCGCCGCCCTCGAACAAGGTCGCGCCAAATGCGGCGGTCAGTGAGGCGTTTGGCGCGAGGTCTCGCCCGATACCCTCGGAATCGTGATTGACCTGCAGTTTCTGCGCAACCAGCCCGAGCAAGTCCGCATCTCCCAGGTCCGCCGGGGCGAGGATCCCGATCTCGTGGAGCGGGCCGTTGCTGCCGACCAGGCACATCGCGCAGCGTTGACCAGTTTTGAGCGCATGCGGGCACAGCAGAAGGATCTGGGCCGCCAGGTGGCCTCCGCGAGCACCGATGAGCGCCCGGCCCTGCTGGCCAGGACCAAAGAACTGGCGGCCGCGGTCAAGGATGCCGAGCAGCAGGCCCGCGAGCACGAGCAGGAACTGCACGGTCTGGTCGATGCACTATCCAACGTCGTCGACATGGACGCCCCGATCGGTGGCGAATACGACTTCTCGGTCATCGATAAGCGCGGCACCATTCCCGAGTTCGACTTCGAGGTGCGCGACCATCTGGAGATCGGCGAGACGCTCGGCGCGATCGACATGGCGCGCGGCGCGAAGGTCTCCGGGTCACGCTTCTACTACCTCACCGGCCCTGGTGCCCTGCTGGAACTGGCGTTGGTCAACCTGGCCATGGATCAGGCGCAGCGCAACGGATTCACGCCCATGATCCCGCCCGCGCTGGTCCGTCCACAGGCGATGGCGGGCACGGGTTTCCTGGGCCAGGCTGCAGAGAACGTGTACCACCTGCCCGACGACGACATGTACCTCGTGGGCACGGCCGAGGTGCCGCTGGCCGCCTACCACAGTGACGAGATCCTCGAGGACCTCCCGCTGCGCTACGTGGGCTTCTCCCCCTGTTATCGCCGCGAGGCCGGGTCCCACGGCAAGGACACCCGCGGCATCTTCCGGGTGCACTGGTTCGACAAGGTGGAGATGTTCGTCTTCACCACCCCCGAGCAGGCCGCCGAGGAGCACCAGCGCCTGCTGCAGTGCGAGATCGGGTTCCTGGAGGCCCTCGAGATCCCGTTCCGGATCATCGACGTCGCCACCGGGGACCTGGGCGCCAGCGCGGCCCGCAAGTTCGACTGCGAGGCCTGGATCCCCAGCCAGCAGCGCTACCGCGAGCTCACCAGCACGTCCAACTGCACCACCTTCCAGTCCCGTCGGCTGCGGATCCGGACCAAGCAGGGCAAGGCCACTACACCGGTCGCCACCCTCAACGGCACCCTCACCGCCATCACCCGCACGATCGTGGCACTGCTGGAGAACCATCAGCGCGCCGACGGGTCGGTCGCCATCCCGCCGGCGTTGCAGCCCTACCTCGGGGGACGTACGCAGTTGACGCCCGCCTGATGCCCTACCTGGTCGTCACGGATCTGGACGGCACGTTGCTGCGCCCCGACCATACGGTGTCCGAGCGAACCCGTGAGGCGCTGCGGACCGCCCAAGCGGCCGGCGTCGACGTGATGTACGCGACGGGCCGGCCCCCGCGGTGGCTGGAGGCGGTGTACGAGACCACGCAGCACCGACCCATCACGATCTGCGCCAACGGCGCCCTGACCTTGTACCGAGGCGATCCCCTGAATATCGAGGCGATCCCGGACGAGACGGTCGAACAGGTTCATGCGCTCCTGGTCGGGCTGCGCTCGGACTTCGTGTTCCGCACCGAACGGTGGAATGGCCACACGCTCAAACTGCTGGCCGCCGTGCCCGACCTGCCCCAGGATCATGCCGACGAGGTGCTGGAGCAGGTGCGCAGCTTGGCCGGGCACCTCGTGGAACCCACCCACTCCGCTTTCGGCCAGTTGCTCATCGAGATGGGACCGTCCGGGGTGACCAAAGCCCGGGCCCTGCTCCGGCTCATCGACGAGCGGTGGCCCGACCGCACCGTGATCGCGATCGGTGACATGCCCAATGATCTGGCTCTGCTGCAGGCAGTCGATCTGCCGATGACGGTGGCCAGCGGCCACCCATCCCTGCGCCAACTCACACAGCGGGTGCTGCCCTCTCCGGCGGAGGACGGCGTGGCCCAACTCCTGGAGCGACTGATCGCTGGTGACGCCCCCTAGTGACCTGTTTCACACGCCCGTGACTTCGTTCACAGTTGGTTTCCTGCTCAATCAAATCGGGGTACGGTCCTATTGCGACGCCTGAGGGACTACGTCGGAGAGCCCGACACCTCAGCAACCGCCGAAGCATCAAGCGCCGGGGAACCAAAAGCACTTTGGGGCGAATCCGCATCACAGCGGTAGGGCACTTCTCTGCCCGAGCCCGTCAGCTAACTCGGTAGGCGGCATGAGAAGGAGATACGCATGCGCACTGAAGCGCGCCCCAACCAGATCCGAACCGCCGCCGGCATGACCGCTGCGGCTGTCCTCATGGGTGGTCTTCCGCTGCTCACTGCCACCCCGGCTCTCGCCGATGAAGTCCCTGCCACCCCTGTCACGCAGACCGTGACCCCGGCCAAGCCTGCTCCCAAGAAGCTCACCAAGGCTCAGAAGAAGCGGATCAAGGCCAAGCGCCAGAAGCAGCGCGCTGACCGCAAGCGGCAGTCGCTCGTGCGAGTCGCCCTGAACAAGCGCGGCAGGCAGTACGTCGCCGGCGCCGCCGGCCCCAACGCCTTTGACTGCTCGGGTTTCACCCAGTACGTCTACAAGAAGGCCACCGGTAAGTACCTACCCCACTACTCGGGTTCCCAGATGCACCGCGGCAAGCGCGTCAGCAAGAACAACCTCAAGCCCGGCGACCTGCTGTTCTACGGCCCCGGTGGCTCTCAGCACGTGTCGATGTACATCGGCAAGGGGAAGATGATTCACGCGACCAACCCCCGCACCGACGTCCGTATCGACAGCGTGCACAACGCCTACTGGAGGGCCCGCTACGCCGGCGCCGCCCGCATCATCGGACACTGACCCCGGTCAAAGCCCACGGATTTCGCGCAGCCAGGACTTGGACTCCGAGAAGGCCTCATTGGTCGTGCGGTCCTTGATCATCGGCGCCTGCCCATCGTGGCGGGCGTAGGAGCCCAGGAACCGGACGTGGGCGCAGAGCCGGTGTAGACCGGCCAGCGCCTCCCCCACCCGGGCGTCGTCGATGTGGCCTTCGGCATCCACTGTGAAGAAGTAGTCGCCCATGACCTTCTTGGTCGGCCGCGACACGATCAGGGTCAGGTTCACCCCCCGCACCGCGAACTCCGTGAGGATCTCCAGCAGCGCGCCGGGGTGGTCCTCGCGCATGTACAACATGAGGGTCGTCTTGTCAGCGCCGGTTGGAGCGGGAGGCTTCCCGTAGGGGGAGACGAGGACGAAGCGCGTCGTCGCATCGGGGTTGTCGGCGATGTTCTGGGCGACGGGCGCCAGCCCCAGCGGCGGGCCCGCCCAGGGTGCGGCGATGGCGGCGTCGAACAGATCTTCGCGGGCCACCGCCGCGGCGGCCGACGCGGTCGACATGGCCGGCACCACTTCGGCCAGCGGCAGGTTCTCATGCAGCCAGATGCGGCACTGAGCTTGCGCGTGCGGATGCGTGGCGATCCGCTTGATGTCTGCGAGCCGAGTCCCAGGCCGGACCCAGAGGTGGAACTGCACCGGCAGCGTGATCTCCGCGCTGATCATGAGCGGCTCGCCATTGGCCAGTTCGTCCAAGGTCGCGGGCACCGAACCCTCCACCGAGTTCTCGATCGGCACCAAAGCGGACGCGGCTCGACCGTCCCGGACGGCCTGCAGCGCCGACGTCACCGAACCGAAGGCCTCGACCGGCGCATCGACCTCTTGAGCGGCGAGCAACTGCAGCAGGGCGGCTTGGGAGAACGTCCCCTCCGGCCCGAGATATCCGATCGTCACCCCTTGAGCGTAGAGCGGTTTGTATCGTCACTGACATGGACCTTCCCGCGGTCGACCTCGGCTACGCCAAGGTGGACACCCACCGCGCTCATCGCACGGGTGACCCCGAAGTCGTCTTCGCACAGGGCAAGACCCCGGAACAGACATTGGGGATCATGCGGGCTCTGCACGAGGCGCACCCTGACCGGGCCGTGCTGGCCACCCGGGTCGATGCCGCTACCGCAGAAGTCTTGGCCGCCAGTCTGCCCGTGGACCTCGACCCGCTGGGCCGCACCGCCGTGCTCGGATCACCACTGGCACCCTCCGGGCAGGTCCTGGTCATCTGCGCGGGGACCTCGGACCTGCCGGTGGCTCATGAGGCGGTCACCACCGCTCGTGTGTACGGAACATCAGCGGAGTTGATCACCGATGTGGGGGTCGCGGGGTTGCACCGACTACTGGCCGTGCATGAGCGTCTCGATCAGGCGGACGCCCTCGTGGTGGTCGCCGGGATGGAGGGCGCGCTGCCCAGCGTGGTGGGCGGCCTGACCGGCGTAGCTATCGTGGCAGTGCCCACGTCGGTGGGCTACGGCGCTTCTTTCAACGGCCTGGCGGCGCTACTCGCCATGTTGAACTCCTGCGCCCCGGGCGTGGCCGTGGTCAACATCGACAACGGATTCGGTGCCGCCGTGCACGCCGCCCGGATCGCGCGCAACGCCCGATGATCTGGTGGATCGACGCCCAAGCCGGTGCCAGCGGGGACATGTTGCTCGGCGCCCTGCTGGCTCTGGATCCACAGGGTCTGCCGGTGGCCCAGCAGGCCGTCGATACTGCCTTGGCGCAGCTCGGCGGGGAGTCGGTGACGTTGTCCGTGACGGCCTGCACCAGGGCGGGGATGGCGGCACAGCGAGCCGAGGTCACCTGCAGCGACTCCTCGACCCATCGCACGTGGGCCGATATCGCTCCCGTGGTGACGGGCCGCGCCCATGCCGTCTTCAGCGCGTTGGCGGTGGCCGAGGCGACGGTGCACGGCGTACCGGTGGATCAGATCCATTTCCACGAGGTGGGAGCGCTGGATGCCATCGCCGACATCGTCGCCGTGTGCACGCTGGTCGACCGGCTGGCGCCGCAGCGGATCGTGGTGTCGCCGGTGTGTGTGGGCTCGGGCACCGTCGAAACCCAGCACGGTGTCCTCAGCGTGCCCGGCCCAGCCGTTACGGAGCTTCTGCGTGGTGTACCGACCTTTGGCGGTGTCGTGGCCCACGAGGCATGCACCCCGACGGGCGCTGCCCTGCTGAGAATGCTCGCCGACGAGTGGGGTCCACAGCCCGCTGTGACAGTCAGCGGGGTCGGGGTGGGCGCCGGCGGCCGCGATCACCCCCAACGACCGAACGTGCTGCGCATTCTGTCGGGGTTCATCAACGATGACGCGGGGCTGCACGTGGTGGAAACCACAATTGACGATCTCGATCCCCGGCTCTACCCCGAGGTGATCACAGCCGTGAAGCAGGCAGGTGCCGTGGAAGCCTGGCTGACTCCCGTGACTATGAAACATGGCCGACCGGGGGTCACGGTCACTGCGCTCGCGCCGCAGGTCGATGCCGTGGCGAGGGCCCTCTTCGAGCACACCACCACGTTGGGCGTCCGCTTCCACCGCGTCGAGCGCCGGACACTTGAACGAGATGTCGTGAACCGCACGGTCGATGGCCGGGTCGTCAGCGTCAAGCGCGGGTGGCTCGACGGGGTGATCGTCACCGAACAGCCCGAGTACCAGGACGTGCGAACTGCAGCGAAGGCGCTCGGTGTTCCTGAGCGGGAGATCCTACGGCGGCTGGCCGCCCAACAAAAAGGTTCGGACGCCACCGACGGGGGAGACAGTGACGTCCGAACCCTTGAAATCTAACACGGAAAGTGATCTCCTCACAAGCGCGAACACCCCCATGTGTGGCGCACATCACATTCCTATTGTGCGCAATCCGATAGTCGGTGACCGCTCTCACAACGGATTCATAGGCGCAACGGCGCGTATCCTGCGGATACCGCCTAGACCGGCAGGCCGAGGTGCATGCGGATGACCCCCGGCCGGTTACTGATCACGGCGTCCACGCCGAGCTCGCGACACAGGTCAGCATCCTCGGGCTCATCGACTGTCCAGACGAAGACCCGGCCGCCTGCGGCGTGCACCCGCTCGACGAAGCGGGGATGCGCCCGCACGATCTCGATCGAGGGTCCTGCCACCCCAGCGCTGAACGGCAACCACCCCTTACGGCAACGCAGCGGCACATCCTCCATGAGGAAGACGGTGGGCACCGACGGGGCCATCTCGCGCCAGCGGCGTAGGGCGAGTTCGGAGAACGACATCAGGTACACCCGGTTGTTGTCGTCGAAGCGCGACCCCAGCAGACCGTAGTCGCGCACCATCTCCACCACCCGCTGCTCGACGAGGCCGGCGTAGCGCACGGGATGTTTGGTTTCGATAGCCAGGCCGACGGGACGGTCGGCAGCGAGGACCAGATCGATGAGTTCCTGCAAGAGCAGGACCGAGTTGTCCTCACCGAAGTCCCAGCGCCGCAGCTGCGCGAGCGTACGAGCCGAGACGACACCGCGGCCATCCGAGGTGCGATCGATGCGCCGATCATGCACGCAGACCAGGTGACCGTCGGCGGTCAGCCGGACGTCACACTCCAGCAGATCGGCCCCTTGCAGGATCGCCTTCTGGTAGGCGGCGAGTGTGTGTTCACGATGTTCGGTGGAGGCACCCCGGTGAGCCACGATCATCGGTGTCGGGGCTGGTGGGCGCGGTGGACGACGGGGCATCAGGCGAAGATGACTCCGGGATTCAGGACGCCGTCGGCATCCCAAGCCAGCTTCAGAGCGCGCATCGCGGCCATCGTGTCTGCCCCGCGATCCCGGACGACCGCGTGGGTCTTGACCCGCCCTACTCCGTGTTCGGCCGACACCGCCCCGCCCAGCTTGACCACTGTGTGCAGCACCTCGTCCTCGCCGTCATCAAACAGTTCCACATGCAGTGAACCATCTGCGACGTGCCCGAAGATGACTGCTGGGTGAGCGCCGTACACCGCATCCGTGAATTCATCCAAGCGTTGCATCGGCACCGCGATGTCCACCTTCTGGCGCACGCCCATCCGCTGGGCAACCTCCGCCTGGGACTCTCGGAAGTGCCACAGCCGCTCCTGGTCGGACTTCTCCACCGCGACCAACGCTTCGTCTGGCAACTCCGCGGTCTCCATGTCCGTTTCCAGCAACAGCACCCACGGGCTATCGCCGATCGGCGGGCCGCCCGCCTCCTGCCAGCCGCGGGCATCGACCACCTCGGCGGCCTGCAAGCCATCACCTTGTGCGTGGGCATGCTCGAGGGCGACTGCCAGACTCGGCACGCCGAACACGGCGACGACCGACTCCTGCGCCGGGTCACTCAGACGTAGGCGCACCTCGGTGATGACCGCCAGGGTGCCTTCGCTACCGGTCAGCAACTGTGCGAGATCGAAGCCGGTGTTGTCCTTGACCAATCCGCTCATGCGCCGCACCACGGTGCCGTCGACCAGCACCGCTTCGATGCCCTCCACCTGCCGACGGGTCATCCCGTACTTGCAGACGCGGATCCCGCCGGCGTTGGTGGCCACCGTGCCGCCGAGGGTGGCGGAATCACGCGCAGCCAGATCCACCCCGTACACCAACCCGTGTTTGACCGCCATGCGCTGGGCGTCGCCGAGGGTGACCCCCGCCCCAGCGATCAGGCTGCGGCCTTCGACGGTCAGCGGTTCACGCAGCCGCAGTGTGCTCAAGATGATGGTCGGCCGAGCACCTGGCGCCGGCACCGAGCCGCCGACCAGACCGGTGTTACCCCCCTGAACGTGCACCGACCGACCGTTGGCGGCGGCCCACTGGAGCACCCCCGCGACCTGCGCGGTGCTACCTGGCCGGACCACCGCCTCGCAGTCCCCGCTGAACCTGCCGGTCCAGTCCGTCTGGTAACCCTGCCGGAGTCCTTCGTCGATCAGAACATGCTCAGCGCCCACCACATCCGCGAGTTCGGTCATGGGATCAGGGTAGGGGCAGGGCGAGTGCGGACGCCGATGAGCGCCGGTTCGGGCGATGTGTACGGTCGCGTCGGTCGGGTGGCCGCTGCAAATGGGCACTTGGCGTGAATCCACGCGGCGTGTCGCAGCAACAACCGCCCAATGCTGTTCGCGACTGCAGGGCTACTTCAGCAGCCGCGACATCCGACGGTCGGCCAACGGCTTCCCACCCGTCTGACACCCCGGGCAGTACTGGAACGACGAGTCCGCGAGCCGCACCTGCGCGATCAGCGTCCCGCAGACATCGCAGGGTTCGCCGGTGCGGTTGTGCACCCGCAATCCTGCCCGCTTCTCCGACTTGATCTGGCCGATGCCCGCCTGGGTGGTCCGTTCGATGGCTGCGGTCAAGATCTCACCCATCGCACTGTGCAGCGCCGTGACCTCCTGCGCGCTGAGCACACCGGCCGGCGCGTAGGGGCTCAGCCGCGCGGCGTGCAGGATCTCATCGCTGTACGCGTTGCCGATGCCGCTGACCACCGACTGCTCACGCAGAACCGTCTTCACATGCCGCTTGCCCTGCCCAGCAAGAATCGCTGCGAAGTCCTCCTGCGACAGGCTCAGCGCATCGGGGCCCAGCTGCCCGATCCCCGGCACGTCTGCCAGATCACGCACCAGGTAAATGGCCAGGCGCTTCTGCGTCCCCGCCTCGGTGATGTCCAACACTGTGGTCGTGTCATCGTCGGCACGCCAGGTCAGGCGCATGGCGACTGGCGACTTTCCCGGCCGCAGCGGTGCCAGTTTCGTCCCCGTGCGCCAGTGGATCCACCCCGCCCGGGACAAGTGCACGACCAGGCAGACCGGCTCCCCGTCCGCGTCCACCAGTTCGAGCACCAGGAACTTGCCGCGCCGATCTGTACCCACCAACGTGGCCTCCGCCAGCACGGAAAGGGGTGGATCGTAGGTCTTCAGGGCGCTGAGACTGCCCAATTCCGCGCGCGCGAGCCACTGGCCTGTGAACTGCGCTGCAATCACCTCAGCCAGGGCGTGAACCTCGGGAAGTTCGGGCATATTGGTTTCAGTGTCCCCGCTGGGTGGGCACGTTGCCAACCACGGGAACCAATCGTGGTCACACCACGTCTTACAGTGAGTGTGTGAGGGAAGGTGGACTGTGAACCGTAGCCGACTCGCCGCGGGTCTGACCGCTGCGGCCCTGCTGGCGATGCCGTTGGCACCGGTTGCGGCCGACGAGCCCCCCGTGGATACGCCGGCTGTTGTGGTGGATCCACCGGCGGTGGAGGTCCCCACACTCGGTCCTGAGGTTCCGGTCGAGCAGGTCCCGTCCACAGAGGTCACCGCGGTGATCCGGACGGAGGACGGTGCGCTGGAGGTGGCCAGCGCGCCCGACCAGGCAACCCTCGCCGCGCAGACAGCGGACGCCACAGTCGTGGCGGTCGACACTCCTCGCAAGACCTATGCCATGGCACTGCCCGCCGTCGATGCCGGCCGGGACCTGCAGTGGGGCCTCACCCGCATGCAGGCCGAGGATCTGTGGCAACGCAGCACCGGCCAAGGTGTGAAGGTCGCCATTCTCGACACCGGCGTCAAGGCGTCCCATCCCGATCTGCGCGGACAAGTCGCGCAGGGTTATAACGCGATCACCAAGAAGCCCGGAGCCCGCTCGGACGACAACGGACACGGCACCTTCCTGGCGGGCATGATCGCCGGGAAGTCCAACGGATCCGGAGTCGTGGGCATCGCGCCGAACGCCCGGATCATCCCCGTCAAAGTCCTCAACTCCGAAGGCATCGGCGACTCCGACGACATCGCACGCGGCATCATCTGGGCCGTGGACAACGGCGCCGACGTGATCAACATGTCCTTCGGAGCTGACTCCACCAACAAGGTGGAGGCTGCCGCGATCGACTACGCGCGGGGTGCCGGGGTGACTATGGTCGCCGCGGCCGGCAACGAAGGCTTCCGACAGGTGATGTACCCCGCCGGTTACCCGGGCGTGCTGGGCGTCGGTGCCACCGACCCCCAGAACAAACGCGCCTCGTTCTCCAACCGCGGTGGCCACGTCGATGTGGTCGCGCCGGGTCAGGGCATCTTGTCCAGTTTCACCGAACGTGCGTACACCTGGACGTCCGGCACCTCTATGAGCACGGCCTACGTGTCCGGGGTCGCGGCGCTGGCAGCCAGTTACTCGCCCGGCGCCGGTGGTGAGCCGCTGGCGATACAGATCAGCGCCAGCGCGATCGACCTGGGCCCCGCTGGTCAAGATCCCGATTATGGTGCCGGCCTGGTGGACCCAGCCGCCCTATTGCAACAACTCGGCGCGGGCAGGGCACCCGGGATGGTGCGCGACATTGCCGCCACCGGGGCTGGCAGCAGCCTCAACGTGACCTTCACAGCACCCGCAAATGTGCCCTACGTCGTTCGGCTTACCGGGGGCACGAAGGGACCGGGCGGCGCAGGATCCGGCGCACTTGTCGCACAGGGCGTCGGCACTGGCGAAACGGTTTCCTTCACCGTCGAGGGCAAGAGCGCGAAGAAGGCGCACGCTTTCGGGGTGTTCACGACCGGCCCGACGGGCACATCACGGACGGTAGCGACAGTGCGGCCGGTCAAGTGGGCTTTGACCGACTCGCAGTCCGTCCCCCGCAACAGCCGGCAGCGGGTGCAGGTGGGTGTCAAGGTCGCCAAATTCGGCTGGATCGGCGGCTACCCGCTCCAACTCACCACGCGGGAGGGTGGCGGCAAGGAACGTGTGCGGCGGTTCGTCCCGATCTCGGACGGGCCTGACGCCTTCACGGTCCGCAAGGTGCGCTGGAACTTCAACTACCAGGTGACTCTGCTGGCGTCTGGTTTCTGGAATGCCGCACAACCGCAGAAGGCGCAGTACGTGTCGACCTCGATCAGCGTTGACAAGGGTGGCCGGATCACCGGCCGGGTCACGCCCAACAAGGCTCCCAGCGAGGTGCAGTTGCAGCGCCGTGCGGGCGCCGGCTGGAAGACCATCGCGACGGCCCAGACCAACGCGGCGGGCAAGTACTCCTTGCCCGGCAAGTCGGGGTCGCTGCGGGTGTATGCGCCGGCTGACCTGTGGCACGGCCCAGCGTCGCGGGAGTTGTAACCCACGGCCACTACGCTGGCGACGTGGCTGAACCTCTGGACGAGTTGTTGCCC
>JBAOHC010000014.1:0-15385 GCA_037046735.1 Candidatus Nanopelagicales bacterium
ATCGAGATGGAGGGTCCCGACACCATCGCCGCCGTGTTCATGGAGCCGCTGCAGAACACGGGCGGCGTGTTCGCCCCGCCCGACGGCTACTGGGATCGTGTGCGCGAAGATCTGCGACACGTACGACATCCTCCTCGTGAGCGACGAGGTGATCTGTGCGTTGCTTGGGTGGGTCATGTTCGGCTCGCAGAGGTACGGCTACCAGCCCGACATGATCACCTTCGCCAAGGGGGTCACGTCGGGCTACGCGCCCCTCGGCGGCGTGATGATCAGCGACCGCATCGCCGAGGCGTTCATGGGCGAACGACCGCGTTCCTCCAGGGCCAGACGTTCGGCGCCCACCCCGTGTCGTGCGCCGTCGCCAACGCCAATCTCGACATCTTCGAACGCGAGGACATCTGCGGCCACGTGCTCGCCAACGAGCGCACGTTCCGCTACTCGCTGCAGGGCCTACGCGACATCCCGCTCGTGGGCGACGTACGTGGTGAGGGCTACTTCCACGCCATCGAACTCGTGCCCGACCAGGCCACCAAGGGAACGTTCACCGACGAACAGGCCGAGTGGTTGCTTCGCGGTCTACCCGTCACCGTGCCTGTACGCAGCAGGCCTCATCTGCCGCGCCCATCGACCGCGGGCGAACCCGTCATCACGCTCAGCCCACCGTTGATCGCCGGCCCGGCCGAGTTCGAGTTCATCGAGTCGACCCTGCGGACCGTCCTCACCGACGCCTCGAACGCCTTCGCCGCGCGCAGCCGCAGTTCGGCCCCGTGAAGCTCGACGACACCGACCGCGCGATCGTCGAACACCTCCAGCGCGACGGTCGCGCCGGCGTTCACGCGGATCGCCGTGGACATCGGCCTCACCGAAGGCGCTGTGCGCAAGCGTGTGCAGCGGCTCACCGAGTCCGGCTTCATGCAGGTGGTGGCCGTCACCGACCCGGCAGGTGGCGGTGACCGCCGTGTTGCGCTCGTCGGACTGCGGGTCAGCGGACGCACCGAGCGCTCGGCGGAGTGGGTCGCCGCGATGCCAGAGGTCGAGTACCTGGTCGCGACCGCCGGCCGCTACGACCCGCCATGTTCGAGGTGATCGTCGACGACGAGCACCACCTGCTCCGCCTGCTCAGCGACCTGCGCGCGCGGGCGCCGACGTGGTCGAGGTCGAGGCCTTCCCGTGTCTCAAGCTCTACAAGCAGACCTTCAACTGGGGAGCCTGACCTCGTCCAGCCCCCGCCGCCTCGAGTGCGGGGCTCAGATCGGGGGCCGGCGCCCCACGGTGTGCGGCAGCGCGAGCTCGACCGCCCGTCCGATGCGCAGCACCGTGTCTTCGTGCCAACGCTGGCCGATCGATCTGCAGGCCGATCCGCAGCAGCCCCTCGATGCCGTCGCCCGTGTGCCAGCCGCACGGCACGGTGAGCGCCGGGCACGGGGCAACCAGGTTGAACACCCCGGTCATGTCCTCACTGCGGTACCTGCCGTCGTCCGGCAGGTCGGGCTCGGCGCGTTCGGCCTTGGAGGCAACGATCGGCGGTGTGGCCATGGTGGGGCACAGCAGCGCATCGCCTGCCCGGTGAGCACGCCCGAGACCCTGCGCCACAGATCGGTGCGTGCCAGCTCGAGACGCTTGTACTCGGTGGCCGACATCCGGTTGCCCGAGCTCGATGAGCGCCAGCACGTCCGGTTCGTATGCGGTCGGCCCATTCGTCGACCAGGTGGCCGAAGTAACCGGACATGAACACGCCCCACAGTTGGATCCACGTCCATTCGTCGTCGGCTCCGATCTTCGGGTCGACCTCGTCGACCACCGCGCCGGCATCGGCGAGGGCGTCGCCGGCGGCACGCACGGCAGCCTGGATCTGTGGGTGCACCCACCAGCCGCCCAGGTCGGTACTCAGCCCGAACCGCATGCCGCGCACGTCGCTGGGGGTCGACCCCTCGAGCCCCAGCGGTGTGGTCACCGACAAGATGTCGGCCTCGTCGGGGCCCTGGGTGCAGCGCAGGAACAGCCGTGCGGTGTCGACGTCACGGGCGAGCGGACCATGGTGGCTGATCGACGAACAGACCGGGCAGCACGTCCATCGGGATCCGGCCGATGCCCGGCTTGAGTCCGACGATGCCGCACCACGCGGACGGGATGCGCACGGATCCGCCCATGTCGCTCCCCTCGGCCACCGGCACGCACCCGGACGCTACTGCTGCCGCGCTGCCGCCCGACGAGCCACCGGGTGTCAGCGCCGTGTTCCACGGGTTGCGCGTGGTGCCCCACAGCGGGCTGTCGGTCTGCAGCGTGTGTGCGAACTCGGGCGACGTGGTGGCGCCAACGACGATCGCGCCCGCCCGACGCAGCGCACGCACGATCGCAGTGTCGCGGTCGGCGACCACGTGCTCGTGCGTACGCGACCCCAGGGTGCAGCGACGACCGGCGACCTGGGTGGTCTCCTTCACTGCGATCGGCACGCCGTGCAGCGCACCGAGGGCGTCTGCCACGGCCTCACCGGCCGCTCTGGCTTCGGCACGCGCCTTCATCGGCCCACACGTGGGCGAAGCAGTTGAGCTGCCGGCTGCACCTCGGCGATGCGGGCCAGTGTCCGCTCCACCATCTCTGCCGGTGATTCGGTCCGATCGGCGACCCGGGCCGCCATCTCGGCAGCGGGACGGAAGCTCAGATCCAGGTCGACACCCATCCGCCGGACCGTACCCCAGCACGCCCCACCTGCGTTCGATCACCGACACACCGTGGCGGCGCGGACGTCGACCCGCGTCGGGCGGAGGTGGCGGAGGTGGAGGTGGTGGGTGGCGAGCCGGGTCGGCGTCTTATCCTGGGGACGTGGCCTGGTTGGTGAGCGATGGTGTGGTGCTGGCCTCGGCCGAGGTGGCCGACGATCGGCAGAGCCGCCGCAAGGGGTTGCTCGGCCGTGACGGCATGGAAGGCGCGCGTCGTGCTCCAGGGCTGTCGGTGGATCCACACCATCGGTATGCAGTTCCCGCTCGACGTCGCCTACCTCGACGGTGAGGGCAACGTGATCAAGACCGTGCGGATGCGGCGCCATCGTCTGGGTGCTCCCGTGAGCGACGCACGCTGGATCATCGAGGCCGAGGCCGGCGCCTTCGCCCGCTGGAACCTGCACGTCGGCCTCGTGGTCGAGTTGCGCGAATGAGTGGCGCGGCGAGTGGCGCGAAGGACATCCGCAGATGAGCGACGCCACGAACACCGGCGAACGAGGACCCGGTCGCCTGGTGCTCGTCGCCACACCCATCGGCAACCTCGGCGATCTGCCACCGCGTGCCGTCGATGCGCTGCGTTCGGCAGCGCTCGTGTGCTGCGAGGACACCCGCCGCACGGGCAAGCTGTTGCAGCACGCCGGCGTGCGGGCCGAGCGGCTGGCGGTCACCAACGAACACACCGAGCACGCCCGCATCGCCGAGGTCCTCGACGTGCTGGCGTCGGGGCGCGACGTGGCCGTGGTCACCGACGCGGGCACTCCGGGCATCAGCGACCCCGGCGAACGCCTGGTGCGCGCCGTCGTCGGGGCCGGCGGCATCGTCAGCGCCGTACCCGGGCCGGCCGCGCTGGTCATGGCGCTCGTCGTCAGCGGCTTCGACACCACACGGTTCGTGTTCGAGGGCTTCCTGCCACGCAGCGGCGGCGACCGCTCCCGGCGGCTCGCCGACGTCGCCTCCGAACCACGCACCGTCGTGCTGTACGAGGCACCGCACCGGATCGAACGCACCATCACCGATCTGGCCGCGGTGTGCGGGGCCGATCGCCCGGTCCTCCTGGCGCGGGAACTCACCAAGCTGCACGAGGAGCTCTGGCGCGGCACGCTGGCCGAGGCTGCGGCGCGAATGACAGAGGTCGGCCCACGCGGCGAGTACGTGGTCGTGCTCGCCGGCGCCCCGCCGGAGGGACCCGCCGACGACGACCGGATCCGGGCCGAACTGGTGCACGAGATGGACCGCGGCCACACTCGCAAGGCCGCGGTCGCTACGGTGACGGCGTCACTCGGCGTGTCGAAGCGGCGAGCGTTCGACATCGCCACCGCACTCCCCGACGCCCCGTCGTCGATCCGGACCAGCACCGAGAGCCACGCCCATGACCGAGTACGCCGAGATCGTGAGCACCGGACCCAGCGCAGCGTTCTTCGACCTCGACCGCACCCTGATCAGCGGGTCGAGCACGTTCGTGTTCGGCATCGCCGCGTGGCGTGCCGGGCTGGTCAGGCGCCGCCAGTTCGCAAAGGACGCCGTGGGCGTGCTGGCGTTCCGGCTGAGCGGTGCCAGCGACGAGACCAGCCACGCCGTACGCGACCCGGATCCTCGGCGCCGTCGAGGGCGTACGCCACGACGACCTGGTCGGACTCAACACCGACATCGTGCCGAAGCTGATGGAACGTGTCCGGCCCGAGGCCGAGCAGCTCATCGAGATGCACCGTCATGCCGGACGGGCCACCTACATCGTGTCGGCGTCGCCGGTCGAGCTCGTCAACCCGTTGGCCGGTGCATTGGGCATGACCGGCGGCATCGGCACCGCCAGCGAGATCGTCGACGGCGTGTACACGGGCAAGCTGGCCGGGCCGTTCTGCGACGGCACGGGCAAGGTCGAAGCGATCACCGAGCTCGCCCGCTGGGAGGGCCTCGACCTGCGCCAGTGCTACGCCTACAGCGATTCGGCCAGCGACCTGCCGATGCTCGAAGCCGTCGGCCATCCGGTGGCGGTGAACCCCGACTCGAAGCTCGAACGGATCGCCCAGCGCCGCGGCTGGCCGATCGTCATCTTCAGCCGCCGCACCAAGGCGGTCGTGCGCCGCACGTCGCAAGGTGTGGCCGCCACGTCGCTCAGCATCGGCTCGTTCATCGTCGGTGCGAAGTACGCCACGCGGCGTCTCAACGCGGCAGCAGGGCGAGCTGACGGCTGAGCGCCACCAGCGTGCCCGAGCTGTCCCACACTTCGCCGTCCTCTTCGAACATGCCGCCGTGGACGAAGCGGGTGCGGAACACGCATCGCACCGGCCCGGGCGCCGGCACCGCACGCACGTGCACGGTCATCTCCACCGTCGGCACCCAGCCCGACGGGATGTCGAGGTTGAACACCGCCGGTGGCAGGGCATCGGCCACCAGCAGCAGGGCCAGCGTGTCGAGCGGGCGGCCGTCGGCGAACCCGAACCACCCGGCCATCTCGCCCACGCCCAGCTTCTCGCCGCGCAACCAGCCGACGTGGTCCGGATGGAGCCGCACCTCGAGCCGGTCCATCATCGGCACCGCCACCTGCCCCGTCTCGACTCGCGTGGACGCACGCCTCGAACGGGGGCAGCGACGGCGGCGTGCCGTGCACGGCCACGAAGTCGCTGGCCACGTTGGTGGACAGGTCGCCGAACGTGCCGAGCACCTGCCAACCCCGCGAGCGGCCCGAGGCAGGACGCATCCCCCTTGCCCTCGTTGAGGAAGTCCGTCCAGGAACCGGGCAACTGCAGCAGGCGTACTGTGTGCCCCGTCGGGGCGGTGTCGAAGACGATGTGGTCGTACGACCGGTAGGCCTCGTCGTCGGTCAGCAGGGCAGTGAACTCGTTGAAGGCCGCCACCTCGGTGGTGCAGGAGCCGGACAACTGCTCTGTGATGGCGGCGATCTCGGCCGCCGGCAGCAGATCTCGCACAGGACCCACGATGCGCTCCCGGTAGGCCTCTGCTGCCTGCTCGGGGTCGATCTCCAGGGCATCGAGGCCGGCAACACTGGGCACCGGCGTGAGGTTGTTTCCGATCGTGATCCCGAAGACCTGTCCGACGTTGGAGGCCGGATCGGTGCTCACCAGCAGCACCCGCCGCCCCCGGTCGGCGAGCCACACGGCCGCAGCGCACGCGATCGACGTCTTGCCGACCCCGCCCTTACCCGTGAAGAACAAGAAGCGGGGCGGCGCCTCGAGGAACTGCATCAACAACACCCGCCACTTCCGCAGCAGGATCCGCCTTCGTCCTCGATCACGGTGAGCAGACCGGTCGCCGCGGGCAACCCGGCGAACCGCAGCAACTGCTCCCGACTCGGGTACACCCCCGTCATCACCGTGACACCGTCGACTGTCGTCAGTGGCAGACCGGCCGAGCCGGCGACCTGCAGGAATGCCTTCGCCGCCGCATCATCGGCGAACGCCATCGGATCGTTGGCGAGGTTGTGCCGGGCGATGTCGACCCCCAGACCCTGCAGGTGGGCCAGATCAGCGGTGAACGCCACGAGCGCTTCATCCACATCCGGGCCGCAGACGCCGGTGTTGCAACACAACGCGGGCTCGAAGACCCGGATCGCCGGCGCAGCTTGGCCACCGGGTTTGGTGGCCCGGATCGTGGCATTGCGGATGACGCCATCGAGGCTGGTCACCGTCGTCGCGACGTCGACCCCGGCCGGGAAGTGCTCGACGGGGATGCCGCCGGCGAGTTCCGCCAGCGCGTCAGCGTCGAAGACGATCGTCGGTTCGACCGACACCGCGCTGAAACCCGCTGCGACCAACCCTTCCTCACACGCGCGCTCGGTCAGGGCACCGGCGATGCAGCCCGTCCACAGCGACGTGACAGCGTTGAGTTCGGGCGGCAGTTCCCGGCTCAGCACCACGTCGGACACCGCCAGGCGCCCGCCCGGCTTGAGCACCCGGTACGCCTCGCGAAACACCTGCTGCTTGTCCCCCGAGAGGTTGATGACGCAGTTGGAGATGATGACGTCGACGCTGTTGTCAGGCAGCGGGATGTCCTCGATGTGGCCCTTGAGGAACTCCACGTTGGTGGCTCCGGCTTTGGCCTGGTTGGCCCGGGCCAGTTCCAGCATCTCGTCGGTCATGTCGAGTCCGTAGGCCTTACCTTCCGGGCCCACCCGGCGAGCGGACAGCAGGACGTCGATGCCCCCACCGGAGCCGAGGTCGAGCACGGTCTCGCCTGGCTGCAGGGCGGCCAAGGCCGTGGGATTGCCGCATCCCAGGGAGGCGATGATGGCCTCCTCGGGCAACACCGACGTGGCTGCCTCGTCATACTGCGAGGCGCCGAACACGGTGGACTCCCCCTCGCGCGAACAACAGCCAGCTCCTCGGGCGGCCTCGGCGTAATGCTGACGTACGGTCTCTCGGATCTCGGTCATGCGGCACCTCCTGGTGCGATCTCGGTGATGAGGGTTTCGATACGGCTGCGGATCTCGTCGCGGATGGGCCGCACGGCGGCGACTCCTTGACCGGCCGGGTCCGGCAGAACCCAGTCCTCGTAGCGCTTGCCGGGGTAGATCGGGCAGACATCACAGGAGCCCATGGTGATGACTACGTCGGACTCCTTGACCGCGTCGGTGGTCAGCACCTTCGGCACCTCGGCGGAGATGTCGATCCCCTGCTCTGCCAAAGCAGCCACGACTGCGGGGTTGACCGTCTCGGCCGGGGCGGAGCCTGCCGAGCGCACCTCCACACGGTCACCCGCGAGGTGGGTCAGGTAGGCAGCGGCCATCTGCGAACGACCGGCGTTGTGAACGCAGACGAAGAGGACCGACGGTTTGTCATTCATGCTTTCTCCAAGGTGGGGGTGGTGAACAGGCGTTTGCGCAGCCATAGGGACACGTAGACCAGGGCCACCAGCGCCGGGACTTCGACCAGCGGCCCGATCGTGCCGGCCAGGGCCTGCCCGCTGGTTACACCCCAGACGCCGATGCTGACGGCGATCGCGAGTTCGAAGTTGTTGCCTGCGGCGGTGAAGGCCATGGTGGCCGTCTTGGGGTAGGACAGACCGATGGCGCGGGAGGCGAAGAAGGCGGTGAACCACATGATGGCGAAGTAGCACAGCAGGGGGATGACGATGCCGACGACGGCCAGCGGATCGGATGTGATGCGCTGACCCTGCAAGGCGAACATCACGACGATCGTGAAGAGCAGCCCGTAGAGCGCGATCGGTCCGATCCTGGGCAGGAAGGTACCGGTGTACCACTGCTCCCCGCGGCGCGCGATTCCGATCCGGCGCGTGAGATAGCCCGCGACCAAAGGGATGCCCAGGAAGATCAGCACACTCTTGGTGATCGACCACGTCGAGAACTGCGCATCGGCGGTCTGCCACCCGAGCCACCCGGGCAGGATCTGCAAGTAGAACACTCCCAGCGCGGCGTAGGCGAGGATCTGGAACACCGAGTTGATCGCCACCAGCAGCGCGGCCGCCTCCCGGTCACCGCAGGCCAGATCGTTCCAGATCAGCACCATGGCGATACACCGGGCCAGCCCCACGACGATCAGCCCAGTGCGGAACTCGGGCTGATCGGGCAGGAAGGTCCAGGCGAGGAAGAACATCAGGGCCGGCCCGACGATCCAGTTGAGCAGCAAGGACAGTCCGAGGAGTTTGCGATCGCCGGTGAGGTGGCCGATCTCCTCGTAACGCACCTTGGCCAGCACCGGGTACATCATGGCCAGCAGACCGATCGCGATCGGGATGGATGTGCCCTCGATCTCACCTGCACTCAGAGCATCCTGGATGCCCGGGAGCATGCGGCCCAGCAGCAGGCCACCCAGCATCGCGGCGCCGATCCACAGCGGTAGCCAGCGGTCGAGCAAGGACATCCGCTCCAGCACGGCATTCTCGGCCGGATCCGCATGCTGGGTCATGGTCGGCCTCTCCCATATCGACGGTTGTCAATACTTACGGTAGAAGCCTATATTGATTCTTGTCAATACATCTCAGGGAGGTGCCGTGGATCTCGCAGCGTGCTGTGCCACCGGCCTGCAGAACCCGTTGGACCGCGACGAGGCCGAGCAACTGGCGCGGGTGCTGAAGGCGGTCGCCGACCCCGGCCGCCTGCAGTTGCTGTCGATCATCCGGTCCAAGGGTGAAGCGTGCGCCTGCGACCTCAACGAGCCGCTCGGATTGTCCCAGCCGACCGTCAGCCACCACCTCAAGGTGCTCGTCGAAGCTGGCCTGATCTCCCGCGAGCAGCGCGGGCAGTGGGCGTGGTTCCGGGCCGAAGAGGCGAACATCCGCGACCTCGGCCGGCTGTTCAGCCCGGCTTGAGCCTGGTCAGCCGAAGCGACCCGAGATGTAGTCCTCGGTGGCCCGCTCCTTGGGCGAGGTGAAGATCAGCTCGGTCGCACCTGACTCCACCAGCCGGCCCGGCTGGCCAACCCCGGCGAGGTTGAAGAAGGCGGTCGTATCCGAAACGCGTGCCGCCTGCTGCATGTTGTGGGTGACGATCACGATGGTGTAGTTCTGCTTCAGCTCGTGGATCAGGTCCTCGATCGCCAGAGTGGAGATCGGGTCCAGAGCCGAGGCCGGCTCATCCATGAGCAGGACCTGCGGTTCCACCGCGATCGCCCGGGCGATACACAGCCGCTGCTGCTGTCCCCCGGAGAGCCCTGCGCCCGGCCTCTTGAGCCGGTCCTTGACCTCTTCCCACAGGTTGGCGCCCTTCAGCGAGCTCTCCACCACCTCGTCGAGGCTGCGGCCCTTCGCCTTCGACTTGTCCAGCTTCAGACCCGCGATGACATTGTCGTAGATGCTCATCGTCGGGAAGGGATTGGGCCGTTGGAAGACCATGCCGATCGTGCCCCGGATGTTCACCGGGTCGACGTCGGGGGCATAGATGTCATCCCCCTCGAGCAGGATGTGCCCTTCCACGTAGGCACGCGGGATGACCTCGTGCAGGCGGTTGATCGATCGCAGCACGGTCGACTTCCCACAGCCCGACGGCCCGATGAAGGCGGTGACAGCTTTGGGTTCGATCGCCAGGTTGACGCCCTCCACCGCCTTGAAGTCGCCGTAGTAGATGTCCAGGTCTTTGATGTCGATGCGCTTGGCCATGTCTTTCCTTTCAGTCCGTGGCGGGGGCGGTGAGTTTGGCGACGAGGCGGGCCAGTCCGTAGAAGATGACCACGACCACGATCAGCACCAAGGCTCCCGCCCAGGCACGGTCGACGGAGGCGGGTGTGCCGGAGGAGATCTGATCCCAGACGAACGTCGGGATGGACGCCTGCGGCCCGCTGAAGGGGTTGGTGTTCAAGCTCTGCGACAGGAACGTCGTGAGCAGCAGGGGGGCGGTCTCCCCGGCGACCCGGGCGATGGAGAGCATGATGCCGGTCACGATGCCGCCGAATGCGGTGGGGATCACGATGCGCACGATGGTCTTCCACTTCGGCACGCCGAGGGCGTAGGACGCCTCCCGCAAGTCGTTGGGCACGATCTTGAGCATCTCCTCGGTCGACCGCACGATGACTGGGATCATCAGGATGGTCAACGCCAGCGATGCGGCGAAGCCGGACCGCTCGAAGCCGAAGGTCAGCACCCAGAAGGTGTAGATGAACAGACCGGCGACGATCGACGGCACACCGGTCATCACGTCAACGAAGAAGGTGACCCACTGCGCCAATCGGCCAGTGCCGTACTCAACCAGGTAGATCGCGACCAGGATCGAGATGGGCACGGCGATCAGCGCCGCGATGCCGACCTGCTCCAGGGTTCCGATCAGCGCGTGCCACAGACCGCCGCCTTCGCGCAGCGGCGAGACGTTACGCATGGTGGTCGTCACGAAATCGGCGGAGAAGGCCTTGAGACCGCGGATCGTGACCGAGGTGATGATCCACACCAGCGCTGCCAGCGCGATCAGGAACGAGGTCCAGATCAACGTCGTGGCGAGTCGGTCGGAGGCGAAGCGGCGGCCTTCGACCGCGAAACTCCAGACCGTCTGCACCACCATGAACAGCAGGAACCAGATCACCAGGGAGCCGGCCACACCCTGGGCGGGCGTGAGTCCCACGATGACCGCCGCCAGCGCAGCGGCGATGAACGCGGAGTACAGCCCGCCGAAGCGCGGCAGTCGGCGCATCGCCAACTGTGAGCTCAGCCCTTCGAACTCCTCGGCTTCTGTCGTCGAGATACTCATCCGTTCGCCCCTGAGAATTCCTTGTGCTTGGCGATGATGGAACGGGCCACCATGTTCACGACCAAGGTGATGATGAACAGAATCAGGCCGGAGGCGATGAGAGCGGACAGTCCGACCGGACCGGCCTCATTCCACTTCAGCGCGATGTTGGCCGCGAAGGTGTTGCCGCTGGGTTCGGTGATGTGCCAGTTGATCTCGAATGCGGCGGACAGGATCAGCGCGACGGCGATCGTCTCACCGAGTGCTCGGCCCAGGCCCAGCATCGTGGCGGAGATGACCCCAGGCTTGCCGAAGGGGATGACCGCCATGCGGATCGTTTCCCAGCGGGTCGCGCCGAGGGCCAGGGCCGCCTCGCGGTGAGCCCGCGGCACCTGCAGGAAGACCTCACGCGAGAGCGCGGAGATGGTCGGCAGGATCATGATCGCCAGCACCACGGAGGCGATGAAGATGCTCTTGGTGTAGATGCCGAGCTCATTACGGAACAGCGGGATGAAACCCAGGTAGTCATTGAGCCACTTGGTGATCCCGTCCATGTGGGTCATGAGCACCTGCAGGCCCCACAGGCCGTAGATGATCGACGGGACCGCAGCCAGGACGTCGATGACGAAGCCCAGGGAGGTCGACACCCGGCGGTTGGCGTAGAAACCGATGAACAGGGCGGTGCCGATGGCGATCGGCACGGCGATGAGCATCGCCATGAAACTGGAGATGGCGGTTCCGAACGCCAGCGCGGCGATGCCGAAGACGGGCGGATCGGCGTCGGGGAACCACTCCTGTGTGGTGAAGAAGTTGCCGGTGTTGTTCTGGAATGCGGGGATTGCCTTCCAAACCAGGAAGGCCCCGATGGAGGCCATCAGGATCAGGACGAAGATGCCTGCCCCGCGGGTCATGCCTCGGAAGATCCGGTCCCCCACGCGGACCGAAGACCCCTGGACGCGCGAGGCCTGCGCGTCCAGGGGCTTCAGCGATGTGTTCACAAGTGTCCTTTTAGGAGATCGCCGCAACCGTCTCGGCGACCTGGGTGTCGAGCTCGGCCGGCAGCGGCACGTACCCGATCTCGGTCAAGATGCCCTGGGCGTCAGCGCTGGCCGCGTAGCTCAGGAAACTCTTGGTCAGCGGCAGTGTTGTCGCATCGTTGCCGGACTGACACATGATCTCGTAGGTGAGCAGCAGCACCGGGTAGGCGGTGGAGTCGGCAAGCGTGTAGTCCATCTCCATCGTCATGTCGCCAGGGCCGGCGTCGGCATTCGGCGTCAGCTTGGCCTTGGCCAGACCGGCAGTCGCGGTGTCCGCGGTCGGAGCGACAGGACCTCCGCCGTTGTCCACACTGGCGGCCTTCAGGCCCTGGGTCTCCACGAAGGAGAGTTCGACGTACCCGATGGAGTTGGGGGTCGACTTGACACTCGCGGCGACACCGTCGGAGCCCTTGGAGCCCTGCCCGCCCTTGGCGGTCCAGTCTGAACCAGCCTCGTAGGGCCAGTCATCGCCAGCGGCTGCCTGCAGCCACTGCGTGAAGTTGTCCGTGGTCCCCGAGCCGTCCGACCGGTGGAACTGTGCGATCGGCGCATCTGGCAAGGTCACACCAGAGTTGATCTCGGCGATCGCCGGGTCATTCCAGTTGGTGATCTCGCTGTTGAAGATCTTCGCGGTCACGTCCGGGGTCAGGACCAGGTTGTCGACACCCTCCAGGTTGTAGGTCAGCGCGATCGCGCCACCCACCATCGGGACGTTGATCGGAGGGGCCGCGTTACAGCGGGCGGCGGCCTGCTTGAGCTCATCGCTGTCCATGGCGGCGTCGGAGCCGGCGAAGGCGATCTGGTTGTTGATGAAGTCAGCCCGGCCGGCGCTCGACCCGGAGGGCGAGTACTCGATCGTGGCGCCCTCACACGCGGTCTGGTAGGCGTTGATCCACTCGGTCATGGCGTTCTTCTGAGCGCTGGAACCGGAGGCTTTGATGCTCCCGGTGGCGCAGTCGATGCCACCGATGCTGCCGGCTGCGGCCGGTGACTCGCTGCCACCGGAGTCCCCGGAACTACATGCGGCCAGGGCCAGAGCCCCTGTGGCGGCGAGTGCCGCTACCTTGGCGGAACGGGCGATTTTCACCCTTTGTCTCCCTTGTGTCGTTAACTCTTACCGGTCCTGACGGTAGGGAGCCCGCGTGACGCGACTCTGAGGTGAGGGTGTCCGGGCGGTGAACGTCTGCGGAACGCCGAACGGCCCTCCGAGGGGCCAACCTCAACTGTTTGGCTGGAATTCACACTCCGGAAATGCTTCACGGGTGTATGCGGTCGGTCTTGACCCGATGTCCAGGTCTGCTCGACGCCACCGTGGCAGACCCGATTTCACAACCAGTGCCACGCTATCGGCATCCACATGACCGGAACGAACCGCGTGGGGTGTCCAGCACTGGTTGATCGTGGTCGGGTGCCAACCAGAGGGACACGCTCAGCTGCGGACGACTTCGACCGCCACGGCCTTTGCCCCGACCCGATGGAAGATGACCGCCCCCCCGGTGTCCAGTTCGACGTCAGGGGCCTCGGCGCCCAGCCGGCCGGCGATGTGCTCCAGCAGGTCGGGCAGCACCGGCCGGTGGGAACAGATCACGACGGGCGCACCATCACCGAGAATCTGATCGACACGTTTGAACGCGGCTGTCCTCGCCGAGCTGAACCCCTCCTCGGTGAGCAGGGGTTCCTGAGCAACCGGGGCGTGCGTGACATGGGCATACGGCCGCACTGTATCCAGGCAGCGCAGAGCGTCCGAGGAGTAGACCTTGCGCACATCGAAGGCGCCCAGCACCTCGATCAACCGTTGGGCATCGGCGGCACCGCGCGCGGTCAGCGGCCGCTCGGCGTCCACCCGGCCCCGGTAGGCGGTGCGCCGCATCGCCTCGCTGTGGCGCAGCACGATCAGCGGCGTGCTGGCGGGGGCGGTCAGGGCTTCCCGGACCAGGTCGCCGTCGCGG
Source organism: Candidatus Nanopelagicales bacterium (assembly GCA_037046735.1). GTDB lineage: Bacteria > Actinomycetota > Actinomycetes > S36-B12 > UBA10799 > JADKAV01. Next base: position 13,835 of record JBAOHC010000014.1, read on the forward strand.
GGATACGTCAGCATGTCCAGCGCCTCACTGACGCTCACCCAACGCAGTTCGTCGATCTCCTTGTTGGGCGCGAAGCCTGGACCGCCATCGCGTTCCCGGCCTACCCAGTAATGAACCGTCTTGGGCCGCCCGTCGACCAGATACTTCTGCGTACGCAGCGGAACACCGAGCACCACATCCGAGCCGGTCTCCTCGATCGTCTCGCGGCGGGCGGCCTCCACCTGCGACTCGCCGGGGTCGAGCTTTCCCTTCGGGAGGGACCAGTCATCCTGCCGCGGACGATGCAGCACGCACACCTCGGGACCTTCCCGAAGCAGCACCACCCCCGCTGCCCGTATCACCGTCCCCCGCGCCATCAGGTCAACTGCGCCTTCTTGTGGGCATGTTTGATCGAAGGCCACAGCTCGACGAAGTCGTTGCGGTTGAACATCTCCTGCTCGAACTCAAACTGGTGCAGCAGCCCGAGGCTGAAGCCGCTCATACCGTCCACCTCGGGGCGCTGCGCAAGCACCTTCAGGGTGTTCTGCGCGACCCACGCGTCCTGATGATCGCCGAGCAGCTCGGTGACCTGCGCCAACGCCTTCCCGAACTTCTTGACGTCCTCACCCAGCACCGGGGCCACCGCCTCCGCAGCGTAGCGGGCCTTCTTGGCCCGGATCCGCGCCTCGTGCCAGGGCTCGGACGGCCCGTTGATCTCCAGCAACTTCACCTCTTTGGCGAGCTTGCGGTAGGCCTTGTCGACCAGGCCCGGCAGCACGTCCTCGGCAGTGCCGTTGGCCGCCTCATTGAGCATCGGCCGCGCGGCGGCGTCCACCAGTTGATCCAGGAAAGCCCGATATCGCTGCCCCACCATCGCGCTCAGCGCGTGTTCGCGGGCGTCACGCCATTGCTCGTTCAGGGCCGGATCCACAACCGCTCGGATCATGCGGGCATACTCCCCGCCGATCTCGTCCGCATGCTCGTCGATGCGAGCCTGCAGCACCTCCGTGTCGCGGCTGACCCCGAGCTCACCGGCGATCCAGCCCAGTTCAGTCCGCAGGGCCTCGGCCCACTCGTAGTCCAGCAAGGGTTCGAAGACCTTGAGCCCACTGCGCAGTCGACGCGCGGCCACCCGCATCTGATGCACGCTGTCGGGCAGGTCCCGGCGCACGCGCACGTCCTGCAGCAGCAGCGCCCGGGCATGTCTGCGCATGTGGGCGGTGACGGCTGCCCCAGCGGAGTCCGCACGGTCGACGTCCACCGGCTCAGGCACATCACATGGCTCATGCGCCAGCGGTCCGAAGGCGACGTCCGCTGTTGACTGCTGTTCGACGACGGCACCCACGCTTCGCAGTACACGCAGAACCGCCGGCAGGGCAGGGCGGACCTCGACCTCACGGAAGCGGGCGGCGATGTCGTCGCCGTCGAGCAGGCTCACGGTGTCGTCCAGAATCTGTCCGATCTGGCCCTGCTCACCGGCCAGCGTCAGCACGGTGCGCTGCGTGCGCACCGTCGCGACCGGCACCAGGGATGCACTGCGCGCGAACGCCAAGGTGAGTTCCAGGAAATGCT
>JBAOHC010000001.1:0-67215 GCA_037046735.1 Candidatus Nanopelagicales bacterium
CGACATCGCCGGGCGGCAGGACCCGTTCGATGCAGGAGATCAGCGTGCTCGTGACAGCACGGTCATCGTGGGCTGGGTCCAGCAGGGACGCGTACCACCGCAGGTGTGTGGTCAGAAGCTCTGGCCGACTGGACAGCGCAGCCGCCACGGCCGTTCGGGCGAGCAGTGTGAGATCCACCCGCAGGACGTCGTCGGATAGGGCGACATCATGCAATTCACGGGCAACCCAGGTCGCGTCTTCTACCAGGGCGGGAAGTCCCAGCCACACGTCGCGCACCTGCAGCCAGCTGGCCCACCTCGTCGGGTCGCGCGGTGGGGTCGAGGAGAGTTCCGACCATCGCGCCAACGTGTCACTGGCGGCGATCGGGTCGTGGAAGTGGGCGTCGGCGCCGAGTATGGCCGCCATACCAGCGACCACCTCAAAAGCGCGGCCGCCGGCGATCACGCGGAATCCCGATGCGCGCAATGCGGAGATGGTCTCCCACGCTGGGACAAGATTTGCCGCCAGGCTGCAGGACACACCTGCCATTGTCGTGGTGTCCGCGGCGGCGAGGTCGCGCAGGTCGTCGGCGGGCAGGGACGGCGTCAAGGAGACGACCTCCCACCCAAGGCACTGCCAGACTCCAGTCACGAGCCGGGCCGGCAATGTATGCCACTCCCCCTCCACACCTGTGAGCCAGACGCGGTGGCCCGATCGCGGCCTCGGGACGTCGGCCAGCACGCAGTGCAGGATGCCCTCGGCGATGGCGGTGGCCCGATGCTCCTGCGCGATGGACACATGCCCGTCCTGCCACTGCTGGCCCACCGTGGCCATTGCCGGTCCGAGCAGGTCGGAGATCACCATGGGAGGGGAGGCACCCCGTTCCACGAGCGCCTGCACCATGTCCTGCGCACGGCCTTCGTCGCCAGATACCAGTAGTCCGACCAGCACGTCCCGGGCAACTCCGGGAATCTCAGGCACGACGATGCGTCAGGTACGTGAGGAGATCGGGCAGGAGCATGGGCCTGCCCAGATGAAATCCCTGTGCCAACTCGACGCCGGCAGCCCGCGCGACCGCTTCGTGCTCAGCACTGCTGACGCCCTCGGCCAACGACTGCGCACCGACCGCCTCCGACAGTGCCACACATGCAGTGAGCAGTGAACCCGCGCGGGTGAAACCCGCAACAGCCCGGTCCAGGAAGGAGCGGTCGGCCTTGATGACGTGCGGGGTGACCCGGTCCAGGGCGGCGAAGTTTGAGTAGCCGGTACCGAAGTCGTCCAAGGAGATCGCGACCCCGCTGTTGTGCAGATGCTCGATGGCCGTGACTGCCTGGGAGTCCTCGCCGATCAGGGCGGACTCCGTCACCTCGACCGCCAGATTCCTCAGCATGCCTCGTGGCGCGTCCCGCATGAAGGCCGACACGTGGTGCGGATCCTCCAACTCGGCCACCGACAGATTCACGCAGATCCGCGCATCGGGAATGGCCTCGACGATGGTCGGAGCCTCCTCGAACACCACCTCCATGACCTGCCGGCCGATGATGCGGATCTGCCCGGTGCGCTCGGCGGTCGGCACGAACTCCGCAGCGCTGACCAACGCATCCTCCCGCTGCCAGCGCACCAGCGCCTCGACACCCCAAACGCTCTGATCGGCCAAACGGAGGATCGGCTGGTACGCCACGCGGAAGGCCCTGTCGCGGATGGCCTCGGACAACTCCTGTCGCATCAGGGCCCGGCGGGCCGCCTCTTCGTTGAGGCCCTGCTTGTAGTACTGGAATCGCGACCCACCGCCGCGTTTGGCCAGATACATCGCGGCATCCGCCGCATTGAGCAGCTCCTCAGCTGCACGGGCATCGTGCGGCGCCAGACCCGCGCCGATACTGACCCCAACGGTGATCACCGTGTCGGGCAGATCGATGGGCTGGGCCATGACGTCGATCAGCCGCGCAGCAGTCGTCTCCACGATGTCCATATGGGAGCAGTCGGTGATCAGGACACCGAACTCGTCCCCGCCGAGCCGACCGACGCGGTCCTGACGCCGGCAGGTCGCCTGTAGTCGCTCTGCCACCTCCACCAGGACCAGGTCTCCCACCGAGTGCCCGTACTGATCGTTGATCTCCTTGAATCCGTCAAGGTCGAGCCACAGCACAGCAGTTCGACCACCGTCGGGGGCCTGCCGCACGAGCTCCACCCGCAGAGCATCGATGAACGAGGCCCTGTTGAGCAGCCCGGTGGCCGCATCGAACATGGCCTTGCGCCCCAGGTCCACAGTGCGCTCGTGCTCAGAGGTGACGTCGGCCACCAGCACCATGTGCGCGGCAGCGGCCGCTTCCGGCAACCCCTTGATGTGAACCTGAACCCACCGCAGAGATCCACCCCGACCGATGACGCGCACCCGCAGTGAATGGCCTTCTGCATCGCCGTCGGCCGACACATCTCTGGCCAGGGCACGTGAGACTGCTCCGACGTCCTGTTCGTGGATGATGCCGAGGATGTGGCGGCCGGTGACTTCGCTGGCTGTCATTCCGAGCAGATCAGCACTGCCCTCGCCGGCCGCCCGGACGAAACCGTCGGAGTCGAGCAGCAGGACAAGTTGCTCAGGCAGGGAGAGCAGAGCAGCGAGCACGGAGTCGAGTCCGGCGGGTGCGGAATCGCCATTCTGCGGCCGGCGCCGGATGGAGCCGATGGTCACCTTTGAGCCATCGTCGCGCTCGATGACCGAATGGATGAAATCCTCCACCTGATGGCTGCGCCCAGCTGAGGACACCGCATACCGCAGGTAGCGCGGTCGCTGGGTCGAGGCCAGGGAACCGAACGACGCCAGGTCGACCGGATCGATGGCACTGTCGAGGGCCTGCGGATCTGACATCGCCTGCTCGGGGGTCAAGCCGAATATGTCAAACACTGCATGATTGACGAAGGTGAGCCGACCCTCGGACTCCCTGCGCCACACCATCTCGTCAAGCCCCTCGGCCATGGCACGCAACTGCACCAGTGCGGCCTCGTCGCCGCCTGGCGTCGGGGCACCGGTGAAATCGCTGATGGACAGGATGGCGCCGTTGATCGTCCCGTCGGTGAGCTTGTACGGAACCATGTGCACCATGTAGGTGCGACCGTTACCGGACAGTTCCAGCATCGATCGCTTGCCGCTTGCCATGACCTCGATCAGTGCCCCCTGCAGCCGCTCGGTCTTGACCGTCGTCGGAACCATCGGCAGTGGGCGCCCGATGTCAGACTCCACAAGGGCGAACACCCGGACCGCCAGCGGCGAGTAGCGCGTGATCCGCAGGTCCCGGTCGACGATCACAAGGGCATGCGACAACGCCTTCTGGATGTTGCGCAAATCCTCATTGGCCAGTGCCAGTTCATGCTGGCGCACCTGCATCTCCTGGTTCAGAGACCCCAGCTCCTCGTTGGTGGCCTGCAACTCCTCGTTGATCGTCTCGAGTTCCTCGTTGGAGGCCTGCAACTCCTCGGCGGAGGCCGTCATCTCCTCGTTGGTCGCCTGCAGCTCCTCGTTGGAGGTCTCAAGTTCCTCGATCGTGGCCTGTAGCGCTTCCCGCGTGCCGGCCAGCTCAGTTCGCAGCCGCCCGACCATGGCCGGGTCGGGGTCCGCGTCGAGGGCGGGATCCTCCGCGTGATCGAAGGCCACAGTCACAAAGACCCCGGCCGATGTGACCACGGGCACGGCCCGGATGGTCAGTGCACCACCGCGGCGGGTGACCAGCGTCGCCGCGGGCATCGACGAGGCTCGCACCTGCAGCACCAGACCCCGCACGTCGGTGCGCAGATCCTCTCTCACCAGCGATCCGAGCTGATCGTCGAACTGCCCGTCCGGCAGCGTGAGGAATTCGGAGGCGTCGCCGAGGATCTCGATGACCCGTTCGTTCTCGTCGACCACCATCGCCGACGGCAGCAGGGTTTTGAGCAGCGCATCGCGGGTCAGGCTCGACCGATCTGTGCGCGGCGGCGCCGGGGCGGCCGCCGGCTTGACCCCAGACGTATTGACGTTCGGAATCCACACGGAGCTGCCACCGGGGACACGTTCGAAGATGCGATGCTTGGCCGATAGCGGGACGAACCAGTCCTGCATGGCTGCCACGCCCTCCGACGCGCCGAGGAACAGCAGGGCATCGGGTCGCAGCGCGTAGTGCAAGGCCCGCAGAACCCGGTTCTGCAGGACGTTCTCGAAGTAGATCATGACGTTGCGGAAACTCACCAGATCCAGCCGGACGAAGGCCGGGTCGACAGCGATGTTGTGGCGGGCGAAGACGGTGATGTCTCGCAGCCTCGGTGCCACATCGACCTGGGAGGAACGGGTTGTGAAGTAGCGCCGTTGCCAGGCTGTGGGCAGCGAGCTGATAGCGCTGGCGGGATACGTCCCCCGACGGCCGTAGTCCAAGGAGACGTCGTCGAGGTCGGTGGCGAACACCTTGACCCGGGAGGTCAGGTCGGCCGGTGATCCGAGGAGGTCGTCGACCATCATGCCGACCGTGTAGGCCTCCTCGCCCGTGGCACACCCCGGCACCCAGATGCGCAGTTGTCGATCAGGGGCAAGGTCCTGCCAGCGTGACGCCAAGATGCTGGCCAGAGCCTCCCAGGCATCGGGATCACGCCGGAAGGACGTGACCGATACCAGGATGGAGTGGCGCAACAGGCGGTTCTCGGTCGGGTTGGCGGCCAGATACGTCAGGTAGTCGGCCTGCTCGTCCAGCTGCAGCACGGACATCCGGCGAGCGATCTGGCGCAACAGCGTGCCCGACTTGTACTGCGAGAAATCACCGGCGCCACTCACGCGCAACTGCTCCACGACCCGCTGCAGGAATGGTCGAGGCAGGGAGGGTGTCAGCTCCGCCGGCCGGTTGATCGCACTGACGATCGCCTCGCCGATCCGCTCCGGCAGGAGGACCAAGTCGGTCACCCCGGCCCGGATGGCCGCTGCCGGCATCGCGGGATATTTCGCCGACTCGGGGGTCTGGGCGATCGTCAGCCCGCCCACGGCATGGATCTCGCGCATGCCATAGGTCCCGTCGTCGCCGGTTCCGGACAGCAGCACCGCGATCGCACGGTCTCCCCACTGTGCGGCCAGGCTCAGGAACAGCGCATCAATACTGGGCCGGGGACCGTGTCCCTGCAACGGCGTGGACAACCGCATCCGGTCGCCGACGATCGTCACGTCGGCGTTGGGTGGGGTCACGTAGACGTGTTCAGGCAACAGTTGCAGGCCATCGACAGCGGGAGTCACGACCAGTGCGGTCTCCTTGTCCAGCAGCTCCGCCATGAGGCTGCGGTGGCTGGGGGACACATGCTGTGCGATCACATAGGCAACCATCTGACCGATCTGCAGTTGCCGGAGCACCAGCTGCAGAGCCTCGAGCCCGCCGGCGCTCGAACCAATCCCGACGACACGGGAAACAGCTGACGATTCCTGCTGCTCCGGCGGCTCAGCAGTCTGCAGCTCATCGGCCGACACGACGGCAGCCTACTCCTTGGTCATTCGGGTTGATCAGCCACGTGGGCCTGCCGACAACAACCCATAGGCGACCGCATCCTCAAGGGCCATCCACGAGGCGGCGATGACGTTCTCATGCACTCCGACGGTGTCCCAGCGCTGGGTGCCGTCGCTGGACCCGACCAGGGTCCGGGTGACGGCGGCGGTGCCCTTGACACCCTCCAGGATGCGCACCTTGTAGTCCACGAGTTGGACCTCGGCCAGTTCCGGATGCACCTCCTGCAAAGCAGACCGCAGGGCGTTGTCCAAGGCGTTCACAGGCCCGTTGCCCTCGCCCACCGCCACGACCCGGCGTTCGCCGATCACCACCTTGACGGTGGCCTCGCTGACCACCTCGCCGTCAATACGTTGCTCGACGATCGTGCGCCAGCTCTCGACGCTGAAGGGACGCAAGCGCCCGTGTTCCCGCTCGTCCACGATCAGCAGCTCGAAGGAGGCGTCGGCGGCCTCGAACGTCCAGCCCTTGGCCTCCATCTCCTTGACCCGATCGGTGACGCGCGACAGCAGCGCCGGGTCACGGGAAAGGTCGTAGCCGAGCTCCTTGCCCTTCAGTTCCACCGACGCCCGGCCGGCCATCTCGGTTACCAGGACCCGCATGTCGTTGCCGACCGCACCGGCGTCCTCGTGGTTGTACAACTCGTAGTTGACCTTCAGCGCACTGGCGTGCAGACCGGCCTTGTGCGCGAAAGAGCTCACGCCCACGTACGGCTGATGGGTGTCCGGGGCGATGTTGGCGATCTCGGCGATGGCGTGGCTGATCCGCATCGACTCCCGCAGATGGCCGGCGGGCAGCACCTGCATGCCCAGTTTGAGTTCGAGATTGGCCGACACGACAAACAGGTCCGCGTTGCCTGTGCGCTCGCCGTAGCCATTGGCGGTGCACTGGGCGTGGGTGACACCGGCCTGCACAGCCGTGACCGTATTGGCCACTGCACACCCGGTGTCGTCCTGACAGTGGATGCCCAACCGGCCCTCGACGCGCGCGCGCACGTCGGAGACGATCTCGTGGATCCCGACCGGCAGCATCCCGCCGTTGGTGTCGCACATGACCGCGGCGTCGGCGCCAGCCTGCAGGGCTGTGCGGACCACGCTGACCGCGTAGTCGTTGTCATGTTTGTACCCGTCGAAGAAGTGCTCGCAGTCCACGAAGACCTGCCGGCCCTGGGCGCGCAGGTACTCCACCGTTTCGCGCACCATGGCGAGGTTCTCCTCGGGGGTGGTGCGCAACGCCTCGTGGACGTGACGGATGTCGGACTTGGCCACCAGTGTGACGACCGGTGCCTGGCTGGCCAGCAGTGCGGCCACCTGCGGATCCTGCGCGACGTCCACGCCGGCCTTGCGGGTCGCGCCGAAGGCGACCAGGGTGGCATTGCGCAGTTTGAGTTCAGTGGCGGCCCGGGCGAAGAACTCGGTGTCCTTGGGCATGGCGCCGGGCCAGCCCCCCTCGATGAAACCCACGCCGTACTCATCGAGCAGGCGGCAAATGGCGAGCTTGTCCTCCACCGAGAAGGAGATGCCCTCACGCTGGGCGCCATCGCGCAGCGTGGTGTCGAACAACTGGAACTGCTCGTCCATATTCATCCTTCCAACGAAAAACCCCCGGGCCCGAAGGCACGAGGGTTAGCGCATCGACCAAGCGGTTCAGCCGATGCGCCCTTCAATAATGAGCGCGGTACGCACACGATCAGTGTGGCACAGGTGCCCAACGGGCCACCAGCGGGTCGGTCCGTGGTCGTGCTGACACAGCCACCTCAGGCCAATTCGAACATCCAGGCGTGCACGTCAGGATCGAGGCCACTCTGGATTCCCAGCAAAGCGTTGCGCACGGCCATCGTGACCGGGCCCGGACCACCTTCACCGACCGTCCAATTGCCCACCCGGCTCTTCACCTCGCCGACCGGCGTCACCACAGCCGCGGTCCCACAGGCGAATACTTCAGTGATCTCATTGGCCTTGCAGCCAGCCTGCCACTGCGTGACACTGATCGGCTCCTCCGATACGGGGATGCCCAAGTTGTGCGCGAGGATCATGATCGAATCGCGGGTCACGCCTGGCAGCAACGAACCTGTCAGCGGGGGGGTGACCAGACGGGCCGAGTCACCGTGGCCGAAGACGAAGAAGAGGTTCATCCCGCCCATCTCCTCGACCCACTCGTGCTGCGCAGCATCGAGCCACACGACCTGGTCACAGCCGTGGGTGGTGGCCTCCGCCTGGGCCACCAGGGAGGCGGCGTAGTTGCCAGCGCACTTGGCCTCCCCGGTGCCCCCCACCGCCGCGCGCACGTAATCCGGGGTCAGCCACACCGACACCGGCGCCACGCCGCGCGGGAAGTACGCTCCGGCCGGCGAGGCGATCAGCAAGTATCGATAGGAGTCAGCCGGCTTCACACCCAAACCGACCTCGGTGGAGAACATGAACGGGCGCAGATAGAGCGACTTCTCGGAATCTGTGGGAACCCACGCGCCATCCACGGCCAACAACTCCACCAGCGACTGCAGGAACATCTCGACGGGCAGCTCGGGCATGGCCAGACGGCGCGCCGAGTTCTGGAACCGTTCGGCGTTCTTCATGGGCCGGAAGGTGCGGATGTGCCCGTCGGCATGCCGGTAGGCCTTCATCCCCTCGAAGATCGCCTGTCCGTAGTGGATGAAGTTCGTCGCCGGGTCCAGCGTGACGGGGCCGTACGGCATCACCTGGGCGTCGTGCCAGCCCCGGTCACGGTCGTACTCGATGCTCACCATGTGGTCGGTGAAGTGCCGGCCGAATCCGGGGTTGGCCAGGATCTCCTGGCGCTGCTGGGCACTGCGCGGCGCACTCGCAGGGTTGCGCGTGAACGTGATCACGGGCTGACCCCCTGCGCCAGCGCCGCCCCGATCTGCGAAGTACTGCGCACCGCCGTCCCCCGAGCTGCCAGGTCGTCGGTCACCGCCTTCTCCACCGCCATAGCCGCCTCCTGCTCACCGAGGTGATCCAGCATCATCGCCAGGCTCAGGACCGTGGCAGTGGGGTCGGCCTTACCCTGCCCGGCGATGTCCGGCGCTGAACCGTGCACAGGCTCGAACATACTCGGATTCGTCCGCGTCACATCGAGGTTTCCGCTGGCGCTCAGGCCAATGCCGCCAGCGATCGCAGCCCCGATGTCGGTGATGATGTCGCCGAACAGGTTGTCCGTGACGACAACATCGAAGCGCTCCGGTGCGGTGAGGAAGAACATGCTGGCCGCGTCGACGTGGCAGTAGTCGGTCTCGATGCCCGAGTACTCCTGCGCGACCTCATTGAATGTGCGCTGCCACAGCGAACCAGCGTTGGTCAGCACGTTCGTCTTGTGAACCAGGGTCACCTTGCCGCGACGGCGGGTGGCACGGTCAAAGGCATCGCGCACGATCCGCTCGACGCCAAAGCGCGTGTTGAGGCTCTCCTCCACTGCCACCTCGTGCGGGGTGCCCACACGCAGCGCACCACCTGCGCCGACGTAAGGGCCTTCGGTCCCCTCCCGGCACACGACCATGTCGATGTGTTCCGGGCCTTTCCCGGCCAGCGGCGTGACCACGCCGGGGTAGAGCTTGACCGGGCGCAGGTTCACGTGGTGGTCGAGGGTGAACCGCAGCTTGAGCAGCAGGCCCCGCTCGAGTACACCGGGCGGAACGCTGGGATCACCAACCGCACCGAGCAGGATGGCGTCATGGGTGCGGATCTGCTCGAGGTCGGCGTCGGGAAGTACCTCACCCGTGCGGTTGTAACGGGCTGCGCCGAGATCAAATTCGGTGACCTCCGCCTTCACACCGGTGGCGTCGAGCACGCGTAGCGCCTGCTCCACCACTTCACTGCCGATGCCGTCGCCGGGGATGGTCGCGATCCGATAAGCCATGCGCTAAGGGTAGTCAAGGCTTACCGCGGCGCGCCAAAGGCCTCAGGCGAGCTCAGTGCTCGTCGGACGTTCGGGCAAAACTCCGCACGGCGGGCATGGCCATGCGGAGTTTTCCCGAGCCAAATCACCACATAACGCCCACATCGGGCCTCTTTTGGGCAAGACTCCGCATCCTCAGCTGATATTCGCCTGGCCGTGCGGAGTTTTGCTGCAGCCCGCCAGCAAGGCCTAGGCTGTGGCGATGCCACTCGGCCTTTTGAGCGGTTGCCTGCGCCGAGGTGGTTGTCCGGGGCGAATCCTGGTGGCCACCGGCCGCGCATCTTGGTCGTTGGGCTATCTGGTCGCTGTGGTGTGACCCCGGGCACAGCAAGAATGTCAGTAGCGGGGACTTTACGTGCGTCCCGCTGACAACTTCAACTGCTGGTCCCACCCGGGCAGCAAGAATGTCAGTAGCGAGGACTTTACGGCGTCCCTCTGACAACTTCAACTGCTGGTCCCACCCGGGCAGCAAGAATGTCAGTAGCGAAGACTTTACGTGCGTCCCTCTGACAACTTCAACTGCTGGTCCCACCCGGGCAGCAAGCATGTCAGTAGCGAAGACTTTACGTGCGTCCCTCTGACAACTTCAACTGCTGGTCCCACCCGGGCAGCAAGAATGTCAGTAGCGAAGACTTTACGTGCGTCCCATCTGACAACTTCAACTGCTGGTCCCACCCGGGCAGCAAGCATGTCAGTAGCGAAGACCTAACGTACGTCCCACTGACATCTTCGGTTTGTTGGACTGTGCCTGACACCACCCCCGAACACGTCGACATCGGGGCATCGTAGATCGGCCCCAACCCTTCGCCACACGACGCCCAACAGCAATCGGCAGCCGCGAGGGTTGCACTGGCAGACGCTGAGGCGAACGCGGCACGAAAGGCCTCATCGGCACGCCGCATCTGTCAGACAGACCCTAGGCTGGCTCTCATGGCCGAACACCTGCTGCTGACCTTCCCGGAGACCCGCGCTACCGAACCGGTGATCTACCGCATCGTCACCGACTTCGACGTGATCCCCAACATCCGACGCGCGAAGATCGAGAACCACCTGGGCTGGATGGTCATTGAACTGGACGGCGACCCTGACGACATTCGGAAGGCCAAGAAGTACCTGCAGGGTCAGGGCATCGGCGTCGAGCGCGCCGAGGGGGACATCGTCGCAGGGTGAGTGGCAGCGGCCCGTGCTACCCTCGACACGTGCTGCGCGGGCTCCTGCTTATGTGCCGCGGCGAGGCCTGATTCACCGGCTTCCTCGTCGCGGAGCATCGTCGCGCCGGTTGCCCCGAGACCCACAGCAACCAGGAGCCCCACCGCAATGAACGAGCAGCAACCCTCTCCCATGGCCTTCCGCCGCTACAAACCTTTCGTACCCGTCGCCCTGGCCGATCGCACGTGGCCCGACCAGGTCATCACCCACGCCCCCCGCTGGTGTGCCGTCGACCTGCGCGACGGCAATCAGGCGCTGATCGACCCCATGAGCCCGGCCCGCAAACTGCGCATGTTCGAACTGCTGGTCCGGATGGGCTACAAAGAGATCGAAGTCGGTTTCCCCAGCGCCAGCCAGACGGACTTCGACTTCGTCCGGATGCTGATCGAACAGGACCGGATCCCCGACGATGTCGTCATCCAGGTCCTGACGCAGGCCCGCGACCACCTGATCGAGCGCACGTACGAGGCCATCCGGGGCGCCAAACAGGCCATCGTGCACCTGTACAACTCCACGTCGACGCTGCAGCGCCGCGTCGTCTTCGGCCTCGATCGCGATGGCATCAAGGACATTGCGGTGCACGGTGCTCAGCTGTGCCTGAAGTACGCCGACACGGTTCCCGAGACCGACGTCTTCTTCGAGTACTCCCCGGAGTCCTACACCGGCACCGAGTTGGAGTTCGCTGTCGAGGTCTGCAACGCGGTCAACGACGTCTGGGCTCCCACCCCCGACCGCAAGGTCATCATCAACCTGCCCGCCACCGTGGAGATGGCGACACCGAACGTCTACGCGGACTCCATCGAATGGATGCACCGCAATCTGGCCTACCGCGACTCCATCGTGCTGAGTCTGCACCCGCACAACGACCGGGGTACCGCCGTGGCTGCCGCCGAACTTGGCTACATGGCAGGCGCCGATCGCATCGAAGGCTGCCTGTTCGGCAACGGCGAGCGCACCGGCAACGTCTGTCTGGTGACGCTGGGGATGAACCTGTTCAGCCAGGGCATCGACCCGCAGATCGACTTCCGCAACATCGATGAGATCCGGCGCACCGTGGAGTACTGCAACCAGTTGCCAGTCAACGAGCGCCACCCCTACGGCGGCGATCTGGTGTTCACCGCCTTCTCCGGCTCACATCAGGATGCGATCAACAAGGGGCTGAAGGCCCTGGAGGCAGTCGCCGCGCAGCAGGACAAGACCGTCAACGACGTCGAGTGGGAGGTCCCCTACCTGCCCATCGACCCGCAGGACGTCGGCCGTACCTACGAGGCCGTGATCCGGGTGAACTCCCAGTCCGGCAAGGGCGGCGTGGCCTACATCATGCGCACCGAGCACAAACTGGAACTGCCACGGCGCCTGCAGATCGAGTTCTCCGGGGTCATCCAGCACCACACCGAGGATGAGGGGGGTGAGGTCACCGGAATGCAGATGTGGGACATCTTCACCGACGAGTACCTGCCCAACCCGGACGCTGCGTGGGGCCGTTTCCGCCTGGTCAAACACGAGATCCTCAGCGAGGTCGAGGGGGACACCACCGTGCGGGCCTGGATCACCGACAACGGCGAGACCGTCGAGCTGACCGGACACGGCAACGGCCCGATCGCCGCCTTCTGCGAGGCCCTGCACTCCCATGCCGACGTACGGGTGCTGGACTACCACGAGCACGCGCTGGCCGCGGGGGGCGACGCGAAAGCTGCGGCCTACTTGGAGTGTGCGGTCAACGGCAAGGTGCTGTGGGGCGTCGGGATCCACTCGTCGATCGTGACGTCATCCATGAAGGCCGTGGTGAGCGCGGTGAACCGGGCGTATCGCGCCTGATCAGCGACACCCAAGGTCACAGTGCCGACACTGTTCGGCGTTTCCCCTGGTGATTTCGAGGTGTTGTGCCAACACAGGCGTACCGTGGAGGAGTGAGGCGGGCGATTGTCGCGATTTCCGTCGTGCTGTCGCTGGGGGCCGTGCCAGCAGCAGCCGACGACTCCGTCACGCCCGAAGTCACCCCACAGTGGGCGCAGCCGGCGGCCAGTGTCGCCGCTGAGCCAGCGACGCTGATCGAACAGGCCGATGAGACCGGCTCCATGACCATCACGTACGCGGTCCAAGAGGGCGACACGCTGCGCATCGAGACCGAGCAAGTAGCGTCCCCCACTGCGGCGGAGCAGACCATCGCCGACGTTCAGCAGCAGCCAGACGTGATCGCCGTCGAAGTGGATGAGCCTCGCCGTCTGACCGGTCTACCGACCATGCCAGTGGTCGCTGATCCTGGGCGGTCGGACCAGTGGGCGCTGGACATGCTGCAGGCCGAGACCGCGTGGGACTACTCCACAGGTGCCGGGGTGACTGTCGCCGTGCTCGACTCCGGGGTGTCCCGGCATCCGGACCTGTCCGGCTCTTTTGTCAAGGGCGTGGACCTGGTCAATAACAGCGACGGCCGAGTCGACAACAACGGCCACGGCACCCACGTCACCGGCATCATCGCCATGACGGCGAACAACGCCGAAGGCGGTGCCGGTCTGGCCCCGCAGGTGTCGATCATGCCGGTAACAGTCGCGGACAGCAGCGGCTGGGTGAGCGCCAGCGACTCCGCCCAGGGGATCATCTGGGCCGTCGACCATGGCGCCGACGTGCTGAACATGAGTTACTCGGGCTCAGCCAGCGGTGTCGAGCAGAAGGCGATCGACTACGCGCTGTCGAAGGGCGCGATACCCGTAGCGGCGGTCGGAAACGCCTACCTGGACTCCGGCGGTTCGCTGTACAACCCGATCCAATACCCCGCGGCCTACACCGGGGTGATCGGGGTGGGAGCGGTGACACGTAGCCAGACCCGGTCCTCGTTCTCCGAGGTGGGCAAGCAGGTCGACGTCGTGGCCCCGGGCGGCAGTGGCATGTTCGACTCTTCAAGGGGCATCTACAGCTCGTTCGCGGACGGTCGCTACGTCCGGATGCCCGGCACGTCCATGGCGGCTCCGTACACGGCCGCCGCCATGGCGCTGGCCATCTCCCGGGAGCGCGCATTGGGCCTGCGCACCAGCGTGACCGACGTAGTGCTGGGGACCGCGGTCGACCTCGGTGACCCTGGACGGGATGACGAGTTCGGCTTTGGGCTGATCAACCCGCTGGGCGCCCTGAACATGCTGACCACCATGGCCCAGACCGGGATCCAGGCCCCCAGCGTCGAGCCCTCGGAGGTCCAGACCCGCCCGGTCAATCGCGTACAGGTCCGTGCCCGGCCCGGCCTGGTGCGCTACCGGATTCCCGCGACCGGACGGTTCGTGGTGGCGATCCAGCGCGTGAAGGCCCGGAAATGGACCAAGCCGCTGGAGTTCGACGGCTTGCGCAAGGGACGGACGTGGTACGCCATCGCCGTGCCGCCGGGGCTGAAGGTGCGCATCATCGCCATGCGCGGTGATGCCAGCGACACCGGGGCGCCGGTGTGGGTGTCGCCCACGATGCGCACCCGCACCTCACGGTAGGTTCGCAGCCATGGACACCTTTGACGGCCGTGGTCTGGCGGTCGGCATCGCCGGCGGAGTCGGCGTGGGTCTGCTCGTCTGGTGGCTCACCGGCAGTTCCTTGTGGATCGGGATCCTGGCCGCGATCGGCGCGGTCATCGGCATGAATGCGGGGTTCGGCAACTCCGACAAGTGATGCGCGGTGCCCCGGACCCGACCAGAATTGCCCTATGACCACGGTTCTCATCACCGGTTCGACCGACGGTATCGGCCTGCGCGCGGCACAGACACTGCGAGCGCGCGGATGTGATGTCATTGTGCATGGGCGCGACCCGGACCGCGTGGCAGCAGCCCGCGACCGGGTCGGGGCGATCGCTGGTCTGGTCTATGACCTCGGGGATCTGCACCAGGCCACGCAGCTGGCGGATGCGGCCAGTGACTTCTCCCCGGACGTGCTGATCAACAACGCGGGAATCTACGCGCGCGAGCGCACCCTGGTTGCGTCCGGGGAGGCGACCTGGGTCGTCAATCACTTGGCGGCCAGCCTGTTGGCCGACGCCCTGATTCCGGGGATGGCGGCGGGCGGGCGCGTCATCTACGTGTCGAGCATCGCCCACGGCCGGGCCTCGTTGGACCTCGACGACCCCGAGTTCGAGCGCCGCCCGTACGACCATTACGCGGCCTACGCCCAGAGCAAACTGGCGAATCTGCTGATGGCTCAGGAGACCGCCCGCCGGCTTGGTCCCGGCTCCCTGGTGGCGGTGAACGCCCTGCACCCCGGGGTCGTGGGAACCAAACTGCTGACCGAGGGTTTCAACATCCCCGGTCGCGATGATCTCGACGCCGGCAGCGCCACCTCTGTACATCTCGCCTTGGACGCCGATCCCAGGCACACGGGCGGGTATTGGTACCGCAGCAAGCCCGCTGCGCCCCAAGGTGCCGGCAAGGACAGCCAGCTCGCGGCGGACCTGTACGACTACACGATGCAGGTCATCGAGGAGCGCGGCTGATCCCGGTCGCCCAGAACACCTAGTGCGCGAAACTCTTGCGATGGTCCGGGTCGTGCGGCATCGGACCGTCGAGGTTCTCGAAGAAGTCCACGGCATGCCGCAGATCAGCCAGGAACAGATCGGCCAAATCACGGCCGAACCCATTGCGGACCACGATCCGCAAACCAGCCAGATCCTCGGCGTTAGGCGGCATCGTGTAGGCCGGCACCTGCCATCCGCGTTCGCGCAGTTTGGCCGACACGTCGAACACGGTGTAGTTGGTCCGGTCGTCCTTGAGCGTGAAGAGGAAAACCGGCAGCTCGGATCCGTCGCTGAGCAACCGGAAGGGATCCAGCTTGGCGATTTCGTTCGAGAGGTGCCTGGCGGTGTCGCGGCATGCCTGCTGGACCGCCCGGTACCCTTCGAAGCCGAGTTGCAGGAAGCGGTAGTACTGCAGGATCACCTGGCTGCCCGGCCGCGAGAAGTTCAGCGTGAACGTCGGCATGTCACCACCGAGGTAGTTCACATGGAAGATCAGGTCCTGCGGCACGCGCGAGTGCTCACGCCAGACCACCCAGCCCACGCCCGGATAGACCAGGCCGTACTTGTGCCCTGAGGCGTTGATCGAGTGCACTCGCGGGAGGCGGAAGTCCCACACGAGCTCAGGGTCGATGAACGGCGCGACAAATCCGCCGGATGCGGCGTCCACGTGCACAGGGATGTCCCAGCCCTTCTCCTGCTGGACGACGTCAAGGGCCTCACAGACCTCTTTGACCGGCTCGTACCTGCCGTCGAAGGTGGAGCCGAGGATGGCCACCACACCGATGGTGTTCTCGTCGACGAGTTCCATCGCGCCTTCGGCCGTCATGAACAACTGGTCCCGGGTGACCGGCACGTAGCGTGGCTCGACATCCCAGTAGCGGCAGAACTTCTCCCACACAACCTGGACGTTCTGCCCCATGACCAGATTGGGCTTCTCCGGCTTACCTGCTGCCCGCTGCCGCTGCTGATAGAGCCGCTTGAGCGACATCCCCGCCAGCATGACGGCTTCGCTCGACCCGATCGTGGAGGTGCCGATGGCGTTGTTGCCCTCCGGGGAGTTCCACAGGTTGGCAATGATGCTGACGCAACGGGACTCCATCGCCGCCGTCTGCGGGTATTCGTCCTTGTCGATCATGTTCTTGTCGTACGTCTCGGCGAACAGCCGGTCCGCGAAGGGATCCATGAACGTCCCCACGAACGTCGCCAGGTTCTGCCGCGCGTTGCCGTCCAGCATCAACTCATCGTGGATCAGCTGGTACGCGGTCTCCTGGGTGCGGCCCAGATCAGCCAGTTTGTGGGCGACGATGGCTGTCTCTTCGCCGTAGCGCGCGAAGGTCGGCGCCAGGTACAGCTTCTCGATCTGCGTGATGTCTTCCTCGTGCAGCATGTGCGACTCCTTCGCTGGGCTGAGCACAGCCTATTGGAGGATCACCGCACAAAGCGGCTACACGAGGTCGATCGCGGACCCCATCGAAGCCTCGATCTCAGCGGCGATCTTCTCCACCGTGGCCGCGTCGACGGCCGAGTCGACGGTCAAGGCGATCAGCGCCTGACTGGTCGCGGCGTCGCGCCCGACCTGCATGTTGGCGATGTTGACCCCGGCCGCGCCCAGCACCTGGCCAACGACTCCCACGACGCCGGGTTTGTCCTCGTAGGCGAAGACCAGCATGTGTTCGCTGAGCGGCAGGTCCAGGTCCAGATCGTCGATGGCCACCAACTTTTCGGTGTCGCGCGGCCCCGCGACGGTGCCGGCAACGACCAGCGAGTTGCCGTCGCTGCACGCCAGCCGCACCCGTACCAGCGAGCGGTGGTCCGGGCTGTCACCCTCGGTGACCAGCGTGGCCTCGACGCCACGGTCGGCGGCGAGCACGGGGGCGTTCACGTAGGAGACCGGGTCGTCCACCAGCACGCTGAACATACCCTTGAGCACGGCCAGTTCCAGCACACTCACATCCGAGGCGCTGAGTTCACCGAGTGCCTCCACCGTCACCTTCGCCACGGCCGAGGGGGCCATCGTCGTCCCGAGGCGTCCGAGGTGTTCGGCGAGGTCGATGAACGGACGGACGTCCTCAGCGATGATGCCGCCCTTGACGTTGACGGCGTCCGGTACCAGCTCACCGGCCAGCGCCTGCCGCACCGACTTCGCGACGGCGATGCCGGCCTTCTCCTGCGCCTCGTCGGTCGATGCTCCCAGATGCGGGGTGGCGACGACGCTGTCGAGGGTGAACAGGATGCTGTCCGTGCAGGGCTCCTTAGCGTACACGTCCACGCCCGCGCCGGCGACGCGGCCCTCGACCAGCGCGTCGTATAGCGCCTGCTCGTCGACGATCCCGCCGCGTGCGGCATTGATGATGTGCACCGTCGGCTTGACTTTGCGCAGGGCCTCGGCGCCGATCAGGCCGACCGTGTCCTTGGTCTTGGGCAGGTGCACCGTGATGAAGTCGGACTCGGCCAGCAGGTCGTCCAGGGGCAGCAGTTTGACGCCGAGCTGCGCCGCGCGAGCAGGCTGCACGAAGGGGTCGTAGGCGACCAGGCGCACCCCGAATGCGCTCAGGCGCTGCGCGACCAGCAGGCCGATCCGGCCCAGGCCGACCACACCGACCGTCTTGTCCGACAGCTCGACTCCGGTGTACTTACTGCGCTTCCACTCGCCGTTGCGCAGGGCCGCGTGAGCCGGGGAGATGTTGCGGGCACTGGCCAGCAGCAGGGCCACGGCGAGCTCGGCAGCCGACACGATGTTGGAGGTGGGCGCGTTGACCACCATGACGCCGGCCTGCGTGGCTGCTGCCACATCGACGTTGTCCAGGCCCACACCCGCCCGGGCCACGACCTTGAGGTTGGCGGCCGCGGCCAACGCTTCGGCATCCACCTGGGTGGCCGAACGCACCAGGATGGCATCCACATCGGTGATCGCGGCCAGCAGTCGGGACCGGTCGGCACCATCGGTGTGCCGGATCTCGAAGTCCGGCCCGAGGGCATCGATGGTGGCTGGCGACAGTTCTTCGGCGATCAGGACGATGGGTTTGCTCACCCTTGAATCGTACGAAGCCGCTTCTCGAAGAAGTGCGTCGCGTCCGGGTTGCCGTTGTAGTCGTCGATGCTCACGTACCCATGACTGGTGTACAACCGCATGGCAGCCGCGAGGCCGTCGTGGGTGTCCAGACGCAGCCTGCGCAAGCCCATGTCGACAGCCTGCTGTTCCACGGCGTGCAGAAGCCGGGCACCGACCCCTTGACCGCGCAGCGCGGGAGACACCCACATCCGTTTGAGCTCCCCGGTGACCTCGTCCAGGCGCCGGATCCCCGCGCAGGCAATCACCTCACCGTCCAGGACGGCCAGGAAGGCTCCTGACGGCGGGCAGTAGTCCGCGACGTCGTTCACCGCGTCGTTCAGGGACACGCCGTTCATCCCACAGACCGTCAACACCTCGGACATATAGGAGCGCAGGGCGTCGGCCACCCGCGGGTCGTGCGGGTCCAGGAGCTCGACGGCGATCATCGCACGTACTCCCGGGCGATCTGCTCGGCGCGCTGTCCGTAGCCCCCTGCGAAGAGCCGGTGGTGAACGAGCAGCGGCCACAGCTGGTGCAGGCCCACCCGGTCCTGCCAGCCGGGGGCCAGCGGGTAGACCTCCTGGTATGCCGCGATGATGTCGGCCAGGTGGGGCGTCCCGAACAGCGCCAGCATCGCCAGGTCGGTCTCCCGATGGCCCACGTGGCAGGCCGGGTCGACGAGCACTGGCGCGGCGTCGGTCCACAGCACGTTGCCCGACCACAAATCCCCGTGCAACAGGCTCGCCGGTTCGGGCGGGCCCGCCCACTCCGGCTCATCACGAAGGGACTCGACCACGGCTCTACAGTTCGGAAGATCACCGTCGACCAGTGGTTCCAGGCGCAGTGCGGCGTACATCTGCGGCCACCTGTCGTATCTGCCTGAAGGCATCGGGAGCGACCCGATCCGGGCGTGCTCGGGGCCGACTCCGAAAGCCTGCTGAGGTGCGGCATGCAGTTGAGCCAAGCAGTGGCCCAGCTCACGTGCGGCGGGCTGCGAGGGCGGGGCCTCTTCCACCCATTCCAGTACCAGCCAGTCAGCGTCCACCCCGATAACGTGCGGCGTCAGGCCGGGGACCACTGCGGCGAGGGCCCGTAAGCCCCACTCCTCGGCGGCGAACAGGTAAGGATCGGCCCGCAGCGGCGTCTTCGCGAAGTACCTGCCGGTGGCTGTCTCGATTCGGTAGGCCCGGCAGATGTCGCCGCCGCCAAGGGATTCGGCCGTATGGTCGCCAAGTTGCGGGATCAAGGCCTCAAGCATGCGAACGGGCTGCCAAGCGACTGGCGATCCAGTCCACCGGGATCTGCAGGAGCAGGAACCACAGCGCAGCGTTGGGGGCCACGAACGCCACAGCCAGGCACACGCCGAAGACCGCGGTGATCAGCAGGGAGCGCAGACGCGCCTCGGCGGCTTCGGTGGTCTTCAGGTAGTGCGGGTCCATCATCCCCGGCGTCCTGCGCGCGTGCATCTGGATGAGCATCAGCAGAGCACTGGTGAGCAGCATCCACCCGATGTAGAACCCGACTGTTTGGGTGGTCGGGTCATTCTCGATCAGGATGTTGGTGGGCAGCGGCATCAGCGCGATCACGAACAGCCACAGGAAGTTCAGGCGCACGGTGAGGGCATCGAAGTACGCGATGTGGTCGAACAGGCGGTGGTGTGCCAGCCAGAAGATGGCGATGATCACCCACGACAGGCTGAGTCCCCACAGGATTGCGCTGTCCTGGCGGATCAGGTCTACCAGGTCTCCCCCGGCGGGGATCCTCACCTCCGCCAAGGGCAGCAGCAACACTGTGATCGCGATAGCGACCACCGCATCGCTGAACGCGATGATCCGATCAGGGCCATAGCGCTCCCGGGCGGTCATCGAGCGGCAGTGCCTTCGGTGTAGTCGTCGTCGGTGGCGACCCACGCCATCAGGTTGCGCAGCTCACGGCCGACCTCTTCGATCTGATGCTCCTCACCCTGCTTGCGCAGCGCGGCGAACTCCGGCGCCCCGGCGTCCTGATCGTCGATGAACCGCTGGGCGAAGGCACCGTTCTGGATGTCGGCCAGGACGGCCTTCATGTTCTCCTTCACGCGGGCGTCGATGACGCGCGGCCCGGAGACGTAGTCGCCGTACTCGGCGGTGTCGGAGACGCTCCAGCGCTGCTTGGCGATGCCGCCTTCGTACATCAGGTCCACGATCAGTTTGAGCTCATGCAAGCACTCGAAGTAAGCAACCTCAGGCTGGTAGCCGGCCTCGACCAGGGTCTCGAACCCGGCCTGGACCAGGGCGGAGGCCCCGCCACACAGCACAGCCTGCTCGCCGAAGAGATCAGTCTCGGTCTCCTCGGTGAAGGTGCTCTTGATGCCGCCAGCACGCAGTGACCCCATGGCCCGGGCGTAGGACAGCGCCAGGCCCCAGGCGTTACCCGTGGCGTCCTGCTCTACGGCGACGATGCACGGGACACCGCGACCCGAGACGTACTCACGGCGCACGAGGTGGCCGGGACCCTTGGGGGCGACCATGCACACATCCACGTCCGCGGGCGGCTGGATGTAGCCGAAACGAATGTTGAAACCGTGGGCGAAGAACAGTGCGTCGCCAGCATTGAGGTTCTCGGCGATCGCCTGGGCGTACAGCCCGCGCTGCGCGGGGTCCGGCACCAGCACCATGATCAGGTCGGCTTCGGCGCAGGCCGTGGCCGGATCGACGACCCGCAGCCCTTCGGACTCGGCCTTGGGCCGCGACTTCGAACCCTCCGCCAGGCCTACGCGGACATCCACTCCGGAGTCACGCAAGTTCAGCGCGTGGGCGTGTCCCTGCGATCCGTAGCCCAGGATGGCCACCTTACGGCCCTGGATGATCGAAAGGTCGGCGTCGTCTTCGTAGAACATGTCTGCCACGTGTGCTCCTTGTGCGAATGGATCGGGAAAAGTCTCTCAGGTGGGGTCTTCGGGCCGGTTCAGGGGTCGGCCCCGGAAGGCTCGCGCCAAACGCGTCGCTGAGTGCCGCGTTTGGCGCGAGCTTGCTCAGGGCGCCACGGATACCGCCATGAAAGCCGCGAAAACGGCCAGATGGACGCCAGCTTGTTGCAGAGTCGCCCGCCCGGGGACCACGGTCAGCGCGCTCACGAACAGCGTGATGCCCAGCAGCACGATCTGCACCGGCCCCAAGCCGAGGTGCAGGGTGGTGGGCAGCCAGATCTGGGCGATGGCGATGGTGGGCACTGTCAGGCCGATACTCGCCATGGCCGACCCGAAGGCGAGATTCAGACTCGTCTGGACTCTGCCCATGCGGGCCGCCCGCACCGCTGCGATCCCCTCGGGCAGCAGCACCACGAGCGCGATGATGACACCGACGAACGCCACCGGCAGGCCGGCCCCGAGCACCGCCTTCTCGATGGTCGGGCTCAGGGTCTTGGCCAGCCCGACGACCGCCACCAGCGAGACCAGCAGCAGACCCAGACTGATCCCGGCGGTGCGGTTGCTCGGCGGCGCCGAGTGCTGGTCGTCGGTGGAGCCCGGGTTGAGGAAGTAGTCGCGGTGGCGCACCGTCTGGACGAACACGAACAGCAGGTAGAGCGTCAGCGAGGCGACCGCCGCGAAGGCGAGCTGCCCGCCGGTGAACGTGGGACCTGGTGAGCTGGTGGTGAAGGTGGGCAGCACCATCGTCAGCGCGGCCAAGGCCCCGATCGTGGCCAGGGCGGCCCCTGACCCCTCGGAGTTGAACCGCACGATCGGTTTGCGCATGGTTGCCGACAGCAGCGACAGCCCGACCATGCCCGCGGTGGTGATCATGAGGGCGCTGAAGACGGTGTCGCGAGCCAGCGTCTCGGCTTTGGCTCCGCCGCTGGCCATCAGGGACACGATCAGCGCGACCTCGATGACGGTGACGGCAACGGCCAGCACCAGCGAGCCGAACGGCTCCCCCACCCGGTGTGCGACGACCTCGGCGTGGTGCACCGCGGCCAGCACGGCAGCCACCAGGATCAGACCGACGAGCAGGGCCAGCGCTCCGGACAGTGCCGAACCCCAGACGCCCAGCAGCGCCACGAACGCCAACGGCGGTGCGAGGCGGGCGGCGAGCTCCATCCGTCAGGCGCTGCGATCCACGGACCGCAACGGGCGCTCGGAGATGCTCTTGCCTCCTCGACCCACCGCGACCAGGCCCGACTGCACCAGTTCCTTGATGCCGAAGGGTTCCAGGACCCGCAGCAGCGCTTCGAGCTTGTCCTTGCTTCCTGTGGCCTCGATGGTCACGCTGTCGGGGGCGACATCGACCACCTTGGCCCGGAACAACGTCACGATCTCGAGCACGCTGGAACGCTTCACGTTGTCGACGTGCACTTTGACGAGCATGAGTTCGCGCTGCACGGAGTTCTCAGGGTCGAGTTCCACAATCTTCAGCACGTTGATGAGCTTGTTGAGCTGCTTGGTGACCTGCTCCAGGGGCAACTTGTCCACGCTGACCACGATGGTCATGCGGCTCACCTCGGGGTTCTCCGTGGGACCGACCGCCAGTGAGTCGATGTTGAAGCCGCGCCGGCTGAACAGACCGGAGATGCGCGCGAGCACGCCCGGCTTGTTCTCGACGAGCACACTCAGGGTGTGGCGGGTCATGTCAGTCCTCTCGTTCCCACGCCGGCGCCAGGTCGCGCGCAGTCGTGATCAGGTCGTTGCTGGTGCCGGCGGGGACCATCGGCCACACCATGGCGTCGCGGTGCACCTGGAAGTCGATGACCACCGGGGCGTCGTTGAGCGCCATGGCCTTCTCGATCACCGCGTCCACCTCTTCGCGGCTTTCGGCCCGCAGCCCGTAGCAGCCGTACGCCTCAGCGAGCTTCACGAAGTCGGGGAACCGATGGGAATGCAGGTCGGTGTTGGAGTAGCGCTCGTTGTAGAACAGCGTCTGCCACTGGCGCACCATGCCCAGGCTGGAGTTGTTGATGAGCGCGACCTTGATCGGGATGTTGTTGATGGCGCAGGTCGCGAGTTCCTGGTTGGTCATCTGGAAGCAGCCGTCGCCGTCGATAGCCCACACGACCTTGTCGGGGGCGCCCATCTTGGCACCCATGGCGGCGGGCACCGCGTAGCCCATCGTCCCCAGCCCGCCGGAGTTGAGCCAGTGTCCGGGCTTCTCGTAGCTGATGAACTGGCTGGCCCACATCTGGTGCTGGCCGACACCCGCGCAGTAGATCGCGTCGGGGCCGACGATCTGCCCGAGCCGCTCGATCACGTATTGCGGCGCCAGCGCGGTCTCATGCTCGTCATAGCCCAGCGGGAAGCGCTCCACCCAGCCGTCGAGGACCTGCCACCAGTCGGCGATGTCGATGTCCTGGCGGCGGGGTTGCAGCGCTTTGATCAACGCGATGATCGTCTCGCGCGCGTCTCCCACGATCGGCACGTCGGCGTGGCGGTTCTTGCCAATCTCGGCCGGGTCGATGTCGGCGTGGATGATCTTCGCGTAGGGCGCGAAGGAGTCCAGTTTGCCGGTGACCCGGTCGTCGAAACGCGTGCCGATGGCGATCAGTAGGTCGGCCTGTTGCAGCGCACCGACCGCGGGGACCGTACCGTGCATTCCGGGCATTCCCAGGTTCTGCTTGTGGCTGTCGGGGAAGGCACCGCGCGCCATGAGGGTGGTGACGACGGGAATGCCGGTCAATTCGGCCAGTTCGAGCAGTTCCGCGGACGCGTCAGCGCGCACCACCCCGCCGCCCATGTACAACACCGGGCGGTGGGATTTGGCGATGAGTTTGGCCGCTTCCTTGATCTGTTTGCCGTGCGGGGCCGTGGTCGGCCGGTAGCCCGGCAGATCCACCTCCCCCGGCCAGCGGAAGGTTGTTTGGGCGGCCAGGGCATCCTTGCTGATGTCCACGAGCACGGGCCCCGGCCGCCCGGTGCCTGCCAGGTGAAACGCCTCGGCGATCGCGCGCGGGATCTCCGCGGGATCGGTGACGAGGTAGTTGTGCTTGACGATGGGCATGGTGATGCCACTGATGTCAGCTTCCTGGAAGGCGTCTGTGCCGATCGCGGTGCTGGGCACCTGGCCAGTGATGGCGACGATCGGGACCGAGTCCATGTAGGCATCGGCGATGGGCGTGACGAGGTTGGTGGCTCCGGGGCCGGAGGTGGCGATGCAGACGCCGGTCTTGCCGCTGGTCTGGGCGTAGCCCTCGGCGGCGTGGCCGGCGGCCTGCTCATGGCGGACCAGGATGTGGCGGATCTGCTCGGAGTCCATCAGAGGGTCGTAGGCGGGCAGGATCGCACCGCCCGGGATGCCGAATACCGTGTCCACACCGGCATGCTCCAGCGATTTGATCAGGCTGGCTGCCCCGGTCATCTGCTCTGCCATTCCGGCGTCCTTTCGGTGGTGATCTCGTCTGCAATGAAAAACCCCCCGACCCGATGTGGGTTACGGAGGGTGCGCCTGGGCTGTTTGGGGGAAGCTCAGACGCTGGTGCCTACGAGAATCATGTTCTGCACTCTGTCACTGTAGCGCGGGGTGCTGGGGGTGGCCAGCGGGGGTGGGTTTGTCAGTGAGACGGAGATAACGTGCGGTTGACGGACACCCTCCGACCAGCGGGGGTGGGTTTGTCAGTGACACGCACAGAACCTGCGCCTGACGGACATCTTCCGGCCGATGGCGGCCAGCGGGGGCAGGTTTGTCAGTGACACGCACAGAACCTGCGCCTGACGGACACCTTCCGGCCGACGGCGGCCAGCGGGGGCAAGTTTGTCAGTGACACGCACGAAACCTGCGCCTGACGGACACCCTCCAGCCAGCCAGGCCGAGTTTGTCAGTGACACGCACAAAACCTGCGCCTAACGGACACCCTCCGACCAGCCAGGGCAAGTTTGTCAGTGACACGCACAAAACCTGCGCCTAACGGACACCCTCCGACCAGCCAGGGCAAGTTTGTCAGTGACACGCACAAAACCTGCGCCTAACGGACACCCTCCGACCAGCCAGGGCAAGTTTGTCAGTGACACGCACAAAACCTGCGCCTGACGGACATCTTCCGGCCGACGGCGGCCAGCCAGGCCGAGTTTGTCAGTGACACGCACAGACCCTGCGCCTGACGGACACCTCCAGCCAGCGGGGGCAAGTTTGTCAGTGACACGCACGAAACCTGCGCCTAACGGACACCCTCCGACCAGCCAGGCCGAGTTTGTCAGTGACACGCACAAAACCTGCGCCTGACGGACACCCTCCGGCCGGCGGCAGGTTTGTCAGTGACACGCACAGAACCTGCGCCTGACGGACACCCTCCTATCCACAGATCGCCCACGGCGCTGCCACTTGGCGAGATCCTTGGCGAGGCTGCCGTTATGTCACCACGTTTGTCGGACCGGACCCGCCACCTTCTGCGCGTACAGCACGATCTCGTGGCGAGTTGGCAGGTGCCACCGTCGGAACGCAGCGCCCTGCGCCGCGCCGGGCGTCGGGGTGGCACCACGGAGCTCACCTACCACGTCTTCCACCTCGGACACCAAGAACTGAGCCCGCTGGCCAGAGCGTGGGCCGCCGTTCTGCACTGCGGGCCGCATGCCCGCCTCGGGGGTCGCAATGCGTTGGTGCTGCACGGGTGGGCGGGCGACCTGCAGGCGCCGTTCGACATCGTCGTACCCACGTCGTTTCGTCCTCATGAGCCACCGCCGTGGATAACAGTGCGCAGACTCGCGCTGCCGGGGACGTCACACCTGACTCCTCCCCGCGTTCTCGTGGCGGACGCCGCCGTCGAAGCGGCAGCGTGGTCGCGATCGCAGCGAGAGGCGATGTATCTGCTCATCTCCGTCATGCAGCAGCGGTTGACGACTGCCGACCGCATCCTCGCTTCTCTGTCGGCGACCACACGTCATCGCCGCCTCGTGCAGGCGATGGTGACTGAGTATCGCGACGGGATCCAGAGCGTCAGCGAGTACGACTTCTCCCACTTGTGCCGGCGGTACGGACTTCCACGACCCGTGCGACAGACCCCCGTGCGGGATGCTCGCGGCAAGATCAGAAGTATCGATGTCGAGTTCCGCATCGGCAGCCGGACACTGCGGCTCGAAGTTGAAGGCTCTCACCATCTGAATCCGGACTCCTGGCTGGATGACATCGACCGGCACAACGGACTGGCCCTGGCCGGACACGATGCCTACCTGCGGGTGGCGACATTCACCATCCGCACGGGTCCGGGCGAATTCATGACGCTCCTCGGAAAGCAGTTGGCCATCCTGGACCAAGCGGCGTGAAGAATGTCAGTGGCACGCACGAAAAGTGCGTCTGGCTGACAAAACCCCCGCCTCAGAGAGCGTCCGGACCGCGCTCCCCCGTGCGCACGCGCACAATCGTCTCCACAGGCACGACCCACACTTTGCCGTCCCCGATCTTGCCGGTGCGTGCGGCCGACACCAGCACGTCGACGATGTGCCCGGCGTCGTCGTCCTCCACGACCACCTCCACCCGCACCTTCGGCACGAGGTCGACCACGTACTCAGCGCCCCGGTAGACCTCGGTGTGCCCGCGTTGGCGGCCGTACCCGCTGGCCTCGGAAACCGTCATCCCCTCCACGCCCTGCGCCTGCAGCGCCTCCCGCACCTTGTCCAGCGCGAACGGCTTGATGATGGCGGTGATGAGTCTCATGACACCTCCTGTGTCCTGGATGTGTGCCAGACAACATACCGCCTACTGGCTACTCGGCCGCGGGTCAGTCGCACACCGCGCCGCGCGAGGCGGATCCCACCAGCCGCGCGTACTTGTGCAAGACCCCGCGGGTGTAGCGCGCTGGCAAAGGCTCCCAGGACTCCCGGCGAACGGCCAGTTCGGCCTCATCCACCAGCAGATCGAGGGTGCGGTTGCCGATGTCGATGCGCACCCGGTCGCCATTGCGGACGAAGGCGATCGGACCGCCGTCCACGGCCTCCGGCGCGACGTGACCCACGCACAGACCTGTGGTTCCGCCGGAGAAGCGGCCGTCCGTGATGAGCATGACGTCCTTGCCCAGCCCGGCGCCCTTGATGGCACCGGTGATCATCAGCATCTCCCGCATGCCCGGCCCACCCTTGGGCCCCTCGTAACGGATGACCACCACGTCGCCGGTCTGAATCGACCCGTCCTCCAGGGCGGCCATGGCGGCCTGCTCGCGCTCGAAAACCTTCGCAGTGCCCTCGAAGACGTCGACGGGCACACCGGCACTCTTCACGACGGCCCCTTCGGGGCACAGCGACCCGGACAGCACCGTGATGCCGCCGTGGGTGTCCAGCGGCGAGTCGATCGCCACGAGGATCTTGCCGTCGGGGTCGCTGGGCTGCAACTCCTCGAGGTTCTCGGCCACAGTGCCACCCGTCACCGTGACACAGTCCCCGTGCAGCAGGCCCGCGTCCAGCAGCGCCTTCATAACCACCGGCACCCCACCGACCCGGTCCACGTCGTTCATCACATAGCGGCCGAACGGTTTGAGGTCACCCAGCAGCGGCACCCGCGATCCGATCCGGTGGAAGTCCTCCAGTTCGAGCTCCACATCGGCTTCATGCGCCATGGCCAGCAGGTGCAGGACCGCGTTCGTCGAGCCGCCCAGGGCCATCAGCACGGTGATCGCGTTCTCAAAGGCGGGACGGGTCATGATGTCGCGCGCAGTGATCCCCTGGCGGATGAGTTCGACCACCGCTTCACCGGAGCGACGGGCGTAGGTGTCGCGGCGGCGGTCCACGGCCGGCGGTGCGGCCGACCCGGGCAGGCTCAGACCGATCGCCTCACCGATGCTGGCCATGGTGTTCGCCGTGTACATGCCGCCGCACGCCCCCTCCCCCGGGCAGATCGCCCGTTCGATCTCGTCGACCTCCGCCCGGGTGATCAGCCCCCGCGCGCAGGCCCCCACGGCTTCGAAGGCGTCGATGATCGTCACGTCCTTGTCACCGACCTTGCCCGGCATGATCGAACCGGCATACACGAACACACTGGCCACATCCAGGCGCGCCGCCGCCATCATCATGCCCGGCAGGCTCTTGTCACAGCCCGCGAAGGTGACCATCCCGTCGAGCATCTCCGCGTTCATCACGGTCTCCACCGAGTCGGCGATGATCTCGCGGCTGACCAGCGAGAAGTGCATCCCCTCGTGACCCATGCTGATGCCATCGGAGACCGAGATCGTGCCGAACTGCAGCGGGAATCCGCCCGCCGCGTGCACACCTTCCTTGGCGGCCCTGGCCAGCCGGTCCAGCGAGAGGTTGCAGGGGGTGATCTCGTTCCAACTGGACGCCACCCCGATCTGCGGCTTGCTGAAATCCTCATCGTCCATCCCTACGGCGCGCAGCATCCCGCGGGCGGGGGCGCGTTCCATACCGTCGGTGACAACGTGACTGCGAGGTTTCATATCGGCCATAGGGTCAGGGTACCGTCGGCCGTCTGCGCGCTGATCGGGCAAACCCGATCACTATCCGCCACCCTGTAGCGCATGACAGAGATCACGACGGTCGCCCCGCGCGGGGCGATGGTCACGGCCGCCCGCATCTACTGGCTGATCGTCGCCACCATCGGCACCGCATCGTTCCTGGTGAGTTGCACCATCTCGATGACCCAGGAGGGCAACGGTGGGGCGCTGAACGGGTTGTGGTTCACGCTGAGCTACTTCACGGTGTGGAGCAACATCGTGACGTTCATCGCGACGTGGATGCTGGTCGCCGACCCGCAGCGCGATGGGCGCGGCTTCCGGTGGTTCCGCATGACCAGCCTGGTGATGATCACCGTCACCGGGCTCGTCTACGCGATCGTGCTGGCCGCCGACGCCCACCCGGTGGGCCTGGGGGTCTATACCAACATCGGCTATCACTACATCGTGCCGTGGGCGAGTCTGATGGGTTTCCTGCTGTTCGGCCCCCGGCCACGGTTCAGCCGACGCGAGGTGTTCACCATGTTGCTGATCCCGGTGATCTGGCTCATCTACACGCTGCTGCGTGGATTGCTGACACTGCAACCGCCGCCGCAGGCCCCCGCCACCGAACTCGGCGCGCCACAGAACTGGTATCCCTACCCGTTCATCAACGTCAACGACCCGTCGCCTCTGATTCCCGGGCTGGAGTTCGACGGCTACCTCGGGGTGGGTGTCAACATCGTCGTCATCATCGTGTTGGGCCTGGCCATCGGATTCCTGTACCTAGGACTGGACCGCCTGCTCAGCCGCAAGCAGCGGCCGACAGACCTGGGCTGAGCGCCGCATGCGACGCTTCACTGTTCTCGCCGTGCTGCTGGCCGGCTGCGGCCGCTTGGACGAACTGCAGTACAGCCCGGCTACGACACCTGACCAGTGGTGCCAGCAGCGGCCGTGTGTCGAGGTGGGCGACACCATCCTCAACGAGCCGCTGGGGACGGTGCTGGTCTTCGGCCTGGCGCTGTTGTGGCTCATCGTCGGGACGTACTTCCTGCTCACGCGGGCAGGACAGCGTTCCCGTGCGTGGTTCGGGCTGGCGCTGCTGCTCGGCGGGGTGAGCGCCGCTCTGGCCGGGATCAGCTACCAAGCGTTCAGCTATGTCCTCAAATGTGAGGGCCTGCAGTACTGCCGCCTGACCAACGGCTTCGAAGTCGGCTACAGCCTCACGCAGGCATTCAGCGTCAGCGCCATGCTGATCGCGGTGGCCTACGCGTGTACGAGGGGCGGCACCCGGCGCGGTTTCGTGATCTACGCGTGGGCCAACGTCGCCGTGTACCTGCGTGGTCACGGTGATTGCCGTGATGCTACCCAGCGCGGTATTGCTGTCGTTCCCCGTGCTGATGCTGTTCGCGGTCCCCGGTCTGGTGATGGTGATCGTCATCGCAGCACGTCGGCGCGCCGACCGGATGGCGCGCGTGATCCTGAACGTCGCGCTGCTGCAGATCCTGGTGCAGGGGGCATATTTCGCGTACTACGCCGCAGGCATCACGCGGACGTTGTGGGACGACGGCGACGGGTTCTACTTCTCGGAGAACGACGTGCTGCACGTCGGGATGATCCTGTGGCTGGTGTACGTCTGGCGGGCGCTCGGACCCCTGTTGAGGGATGTGCAGGCGGCGCCGAAGGCCTGAGCCACATCCGGCCGGCCAGCCCTTCGTGGACGTCCATCACAGACTGCCGACGTCCACCACGCGCACGACCGCCTCCCCCGCCTCGTCGCTGGCCGCGAGGTCGACGACCGCCGAGATGCCCCAGTCCCGGTCCCCGGCCGGGTCGTCGAAGACCTGGCGCACCTCCCACACCCCGGGTTTGGTCTGGATGTGCAGCAATGCCGGGCCGCGGGCAGCCGGACCGGTTCCCAGCTCGTCGTACTCGGCGTAGTACTCCTGCATGGCCGCCTGCCAGCGCACGGCGTCCCAGCCGTCCTCGCCGTCGAGGGCGCCCAGGTCCTCCCAGCGGCCCAATGCGGCCAGCTCGACCCGGCGGAACATCGCGTTGCGTACCAGCACCCGAAAAGCCCGGACGTTGGCCGTGACGGGCGGAGGCGCCGAGTCCACCACCCCGGCGGAGACCTCGGCCTGCGGGTTGACCAGCTGCTCCCACTCGTCGAGCAACGACGAGTCGACCTGCCGGACCAGCTCACCGAGCCACTCGGTGATGTCGTCCACGGTCTCGGTGCGCAGATCATCCGGGACGGTACGCCGCAGGGCCTTGTACGCATCGGCCAGGTACCGCAGCACAAGGCCCTCCGAGGACGCCAACTTGTACGCGCCCGACGTACTCGACGAACGTCATGGCCATCTCGTACATCTCGCGTGCCACCGACTTGGGCCGCAACGGGTGGGCCAACACCCAGGGGTGGCCCTCGGCGTACACGGTGTAGGCGTGTTCCAGCAAGTCGGCCAGGGGTTTGGGCCAGGTGATCTCCTCGACCAACTCGACGCGCTCGTCGTACTCGATGCCCTCAGCCTTCATGGCGGCCACCGCCTCCCCACGGGCCTTCGACTGCTGGGCGTACAGCACCTGCCGCGGGTCTTCCAGAGTGGCCTCCAGCACCGACAGGACGTCCACCGCGTAGGTCTCGGACTCCTTGTCGAGCAACTCCAGCGCAGCCAGAGCGAACGTGGACAACGGCTGGTTCAAGGCGAAGTCGTCCTGCAGATCAGCCATCACCGACAGGTCGTCGGCCAGCACCCCGGCAGCCACCAGCGAGTCCTTGATCGCCTCGGCGCGTTCCCGCATCGCCTCCTTGGCCTCAGCCTCCTCGTCGTTGTCCGCGAGCAGATGATCCAAAGCCCCCGGCACGTCCACCGGCCGGTGTGCGATGTTGAAGACCATCGCATGGTTGATGTCGAAGCGGGACTGCAATGGTTCCGGCGCCGCGACGATGATCCGCTCGAACGACGCCTTACCCCAGTTCGGGATTCCCTCCGGGGCCTTCTTGCGCACGATCCGCTTGAGCTTCTTCGGGTCGTCGCCGGCCTTCATGACCAACCGCTCGTTCTCGATCTCGTGCTCGGGCGCCTGCACCACGACATACCCGGTCGTGTCGTAGCCGGGCCGACCCGCCCGACCCGCGATCTGATGGAACTCCCGGGCGCGCAACAGCCGCATCCGCCGGCCGTCGAACTTCACCAGCGAGGTGACCAGGACGGTACGGATGGGCACGTTGATCCCGACGCCGAGTGTGTCCGTCCCGCAGACGACCTTCAAGCAGCCCGGCACGAGTGAGCTGCTCGACGAGACGCCGGTAGCGAGGCAGCATGCCGGCATGGTGCACCCCGATCCCATGGCGGACAAGGCGGCTCAGCGTCTTGCCGAACCCCGCGGTGAAACGGAACCCGCCGATCTGCTCGGCGATCACCCGCTTCTCCTCCTTGCTGCACACGTTCAGGCTCATCAGGGCCTGCGCCCGCTCCAGGGCCCCGGCCTGCGTGGGGTGCACGACGTACACCGGGGCCTTGCCCTGCTGCAGCAGCACCTCGATGGTCTGATGAATGGGTGTCGTGACGTATTCGAACTCCAGCGGCACCGGCCGCTCACCGCCGGCCACGATCGCCGTCTCCCGGCCCGTGCGCCGCACAAGGTCGTCGCGGATCCGGCCCATGTCGCCCAGCGTCGCCGACATCAGCAGGAACTGGGCGCCGGTGAGCTCGATCAGCGGCACCTGCCACGCCCAACCGCGATCGCGATCGCCGTAGTAGTGGAACTCGTCCATGCAGACCACACCCACGTCCGCGGCCGCACCTTCGCGCAGTGCCTGATTCGCCAGCACCTCAGCGGTCGCGCAGATGACCGGCGCCGTCGGGTTGACCGCCGCATCGCCGGTGAGCATGCCCACGTTGTCGGCGCCCAGCACGTCGCACAGGTCGAAGAACTTCTCGGAGACCAGCGCCTTGATGGGTGCGGTGTAGTACGTTCTGCGACCCTGTGCCAATGCGAAGAACATGGCTCCCAGGGCCACCAGGCTCTTGCCCGAACCCGTCGGAGTCGCGAGGATCACGTGCGATCCGGAGGCCAGTTCGAGCAGCGCATCTTCCTGCGCCGCGTAGAGCGGCCGGCCGGTCGAGGCCGCCCACTGTCCGAAGCGATCGAGCAGATCCTCGGGTTCGGCCGGCGGTGAGAGCGCCTCGAGCAGGGACGTCACGACGTTTGGTTGTAGTAGACGCGCAGCCGTCGGAAGCCCTCATCCAGGCTCACCCGCGGCCGCCACTGCAGCACGTCCTGCGTCTGGCGCAGATCGAACCAGTGCGCCGTTCCCAGTTGACCGGCCAGGAAGCGGGTCATCGGCGGGTCGTCGTCGCGGCCGCCGACCTTCCACACGCCTTCGGCGATGGCACCGCCCAGCCAGGCGACACCCCGCGGCACGGAGCGGGTGGGGGGCTTCTCGCCAGCCGCGGCGCAGATTTGCTCAAACAGCTCGGTCACCGTGCGGGGCTCACCGTTGGAGACGATGAAGGCTTGGCCGTGCCCTGCTTCCGCGTGGTCGACGGCCGCCACCACCGCATCCGCCGCGTTGTCGAGATAGGTCGTGTCGATCAGCGGACGACCGCCCGCGACCAGGGCCAATCGACCCTGCCGGGCACGTTCCACGATGCGGCCGACGAGCTGCGTATCGCCGGGGCCCCACACGAGGTGCGGGCGCACGGCGATCGTCACCAGCCCCGACCCATCGGCAGCCAGCACCTCCTGCTCGGCCAGGGCTTTGGACTTGGAGTATTCACCCTTGGCGTGGCGGGGGTCGGCGGGACCGGCACCCTCACCGGCCAACGCGGATCCGGTGTGCGCGACCGAAGGCGAGGAGACGAACACGAAACGCTGCACGCCGGCGGCCCGTGCCGCACCGAGGACGGCCCGGGTGCCGCGCACATTCGTGTTGAAGAACTGAGTGCGGGTTCCAACGACGCCCACCCGCGCCGCGAGATGAATAACGGCGTCGACTCCGGACAGCGCCGCCGCTGGCACGTCGACGACGTCCGCGAGGTGCTGTTCGAGGTTGAGTTCGGCGGCGATCTTCGAGGGGTTGCGCTGAGTGACCACCACGGTGTCGCCGCGGCCCACCAACTGCCGGATGACCTGCGCGCCCAGCAGGCTGCTCGATCCGGTGACCAGGATCTTCATGGGGTCCCCACCCGGCCGCCGGCCAGAACGCGCTGCGCCCAGCGCCCGACGCGCAACCGGTCGATCTTGGAGTTGTGGCGGATGTCGACGGGCAGCGCCTGAACGAGCAGTACCGCTGGGATCTCGAGGTCGAGCGCGGATCGCACCGCCTCGCGCAGTCCGTTGGGGGCAAGCCCCGTCTGCCCCCCGGGCACCTCACACACGATGACGATCTGCTGGGCCCCTCGCGGGCCCACGCCGACGGCCGCGGCACGGGTCACCGCAGGGATCTGTTCCACACGTAGCTCAAGACCCACGGGAGTGACCGGGCCGGCGGCGGTGACGATCACGTGCACCAGCCGCCCTTCGACCCACAGCCGGCCATCGTCATCGAAGTGCCCGACGTCTCCGCTGCGGTGCCATCCCGGATCGCGGCTGGCCGCCCGTTCGGTGACCCACAGGCGGTCGTAACGCTGCTTGGTGTGGGCGGCGTTGATGCAGATCTCGCCCGTCACACCGGGATCGCTGACCAGCGGGCCGGTGGCTTCCCCATGGGCGTCCAGCGCGCTCAGTGCGACGGTGACGCCGGGCACTGGGCGGCCCACACACGTGCCATTGCCCAGTCCCACCTTCTGCATCTCGATGAGGTCAGTGTCCGCGACAGGCAGGACCTCGGTCATGCCGTATGGCGCGTGGGCCTCGGCCTGCGGCATCAGCTGCAGGACCTCTTGCAGCAGGGCCGCTGGCACCGGCGCACCGGTGGACAGCAGCAACCGCACACCGGACATCGGCGTCACCCCAGCGCGGGTGCTCGCGATGTTGGCCAGCGCCGCGGGCGAGGCGAAAACGAGCGTGGCATCGACGGCGGCCACCGCCGCTGCCATCGCCTGGGCTGTGAGGGTGCGCGGCGCGGTGAGATCCATATCCGGCACCGCCGAGGGGATACCCAAGGCTGCGCCCATCAGCGCGAACGGCCCGAAGGCCGCAACCAGCCGGTCGTTCCTCGTGATCGAGTACAGCGCGGTCAGCTCCTCGCGCTGGGCCTGCAACTGCCCGTGCAGGTACAGCACACCCTTGGCGGGACCTGTGGCGCCCGAGGTGAAGACGATCGCCGCCGGATCATCGGCACTGGGTGGATCTGGCAGCGGCGACTGTCCGCCCAGCGCTTCGATGTCGGCCAGCGTCGCAGTGACCGTCAAGCCTGGCACATCACCCACGCTGATGAACTGTGCGGCCAGGCCCATCGCGCGGGCAGCCGCCAAGCCTTTGAGACCGCCGATGACGTACTTCGGCCCAGCACTGCGCAGGGCGGTGCGGATGCCCTTCAGTCCCAGCCCCGCGTCGACCACGACGGCGATGGCCCCGCGCCGCCACAGCCCGTAGAGCACTGCCGTCAGGTCCACCCCCGGTGGCACGAGCAGCGCAATCCGGTCACCCGGCGTTCACCCCATGGGCCGCCAGGCCCGCCGCGATGTTCTCGACGCGGCTGTTGAGCTGCCCGAAAGAGATCGTCCGGCTCGGCCCGTCCGGCCCCAGCTCGACAACCGCGTCAGTGGGGTCACCGCGCCGCTGCGCGATGCCGTCCCACAGCGGCCGGCCGGCCGGGGTCTCGCGAGCCTGCGGGGGCCGGTCCAGATCAAGCACCCACCGGGCCACATCCGCGGCAAAGGTGGGCGCATCCTCGGGGACGAAATGGCTGGATCCCTCGTAGCGGTGCACGTCGGCGTGCGGCAGCCGCGTGAGCAGATCGCGCAGGTACAGGTCGGAGAACACCGGGTCCCGCGGGCCCCACAGCATCAGCACCGGCACCTCGGCCAACGCGCCGAGGCCGTCACGGATCGCGTCGAGGGTGGCCGCACTGGGATGGTCGGGTTCCAACGGGATGTCCTGGACGAACTCCTCGATGGCGTGGCGACGGGCCGCCTTGCCGTAAGGCGCGTAGTAGCCCTTACGGATCTCAGCCGGCGGTAGCGGGCGGGAGAAGAACAGTCCACCCCGGATGAAGTTGCGGGTGTTGCGGGTGACGGCCGGCAGCACGACACGGCTGCGGGCGGCCCTGATCACCGTGGGCGCTGAGGACTCGGGCGGCTGGTGCACGCTGGTGTTGGACAGCACGACTCCCGCGAGCTGGTTGACGTGGCGCAAAGCCCAGCCCAGCGAGATCGGCCCACCCCAGTCGTGGGCCACGGTCACGACCGGGCCGGTCAGTCCCAGCGCTGCCGTGAGCGTGTCCAGGTCGTCCACCCGTTGAGCCAGACGACGCACGGTGCCGGTGCGGTCGGAGAAGCCCATGTCCATCTGGTCGATAGCGATCACCCGCCAGCCCGGCGGGGGTGCGGCGACCAGACGCCGCCACAGATAGGACCAGCTCGGGTTGCCGTGCACGCACAGCAACGTCCCCCGATCGCCACCACCGGAGTCGAGCACGTGCCAGGTGCGCGTGACCCCTGTGGAGTCGACCGCCGTGATCTCGCGCGACCAGGCGGGGTCGAGGCCATGCAGCCCCGACGGCGGCAGGCTCACCAGCGGATCTCGGCGGCCATCGCGTTGATACCGGACCCCATCCCCATCACCAGCACCCGGTCGCCCTTGGCGATCTTGTCCTGATGCAACGCCAGAGTGATGGGAATCGCTGCCGGACCGATGTTGCCCAGGGTCGGGAAGGTCAGCGGGATCTTGGTCTGGTCCAGGCCGAGGCGCTGCGCGAGCGCATCGCAGTGCACAGTCGACACCTGATGGATGATGTAGTGGTCGATCTCGTCCCAGTCGAAGTCGTGCGAGGCTTCCTTCATCGCACTCTCCGCGACGTCCAGACCCGCGATCAGTAGGCCACGACTGTCGGTCACCATGCGGTCCATGTCCCCCAGGCACAGCGTGTTGTGCTCGGTGGCGGCCCGCGCCACTCCCCCGAGGAACTGGTGGCCCTCCGGATGGAGGTCGGTGCGACCCATCACCATCGCCGCCGCGCCTGACCCAAGAGTCAGTGTGGCGAAGTCCGACATGATGTCCGGAGCGGCAGTCTGCGGGTCCTGCAGACGAGCGATCGTGCGCTCCTGGATGAGGCGGCTGCCCTCGGCATCCACGATCAGGGCGTAATCGATCTGTCCGGCGTCGATCATCGTGGCGGCCAGCTGCATCCCGTTGACGAAGCCGAGACACGCATTCGACAGGTCGAAGTTGAGGCACGCCGGTGATAGGCCCAGCTCGTGATGGACGAACACCGCCGACGAGGGTTCCAGGCGTGCGCGGCACACCGACGTGTCCATCAGCAGGCCGATCCTGTCCGCAGGAGATGCCCGCCTGCTCCAGCGCCCGTTTGCCGGCCTCGGCAGCCATCTCGGAGTAAGTGACCTCCGGCGGCCACCAGCGCCGCTCCTTGATGCCGGCGACCTGCTCCAGCATGCCGCGGCGCAGGTTGAGCCGCTCCAAGGTGGGCTCAAGTTGGTCGTCGAACTGCGCGGAGGTGACGACCTCGGGGGCCTCCACCGCCACAACGGTAAGGATCGACGTATTGGTGAAGCGGTAGACGCTATTGGCGCTCAAGCGGACTCCTAGAGACAGTGCAACATCTAGGGTCTCATGTGGGAGCCCTGCGGCAGCGCGCGAGCCTTGTACAGATCGGGTCAGGCGTGCGCGGGACCGGTGGGGGCTGGCGGCCGGATCGGAACTCCGTGACGAGCATTCGGCCAGGTTGCCGGGGTCACTTCGCGGGAATCGAGGATGCGAGCCACCTGGGGTTGCTGGACGATGAGCCGGATGTCGGGGTGCTGGGAGCACGGTATCTGCGGGTGGCAGAATGGCAGGGTTGACAGCGCCCGTAGCTCAACGGATAGAGCCGCCGGTTTCTACCCGGCTGGTTGGGGGTTCGAATCCCTCCGGGCGCGCTGCTTGTGGGGAGGCTCCCTCCGGCCCCATGCCGTGCCGTGCTTGAAGTCGTCGCCCCGGTAGACCAGTGTTCCCAGGATCGAGGCGTATGTGGACTGCCGGCCGATACCGCACTCCCTCGGGTCTCTTGACAGGGTGGCCTTGGTGCATGTGCATTGGGCGCGGGCCCAGTCACCTGATCGTTTGCGTCCGCGTCGTCGCGACCTTCTGCATGCGAGGGCCAGGAAGCCCTTGGGCGTCGTACGGTACCGCTAGATCCACTTCATGACGAAGGCCAATGTGGCGACTGCAAGTCCTCCGGCCACTGCAAGCTGGCCGACGCGGCTCGATATTTTGCTTCCGTCAAATGGTGGGGCCGGCGTCAGAATCGATGCGAGCAGAACAAGGGACATCATCGCGCCGGCACGCACGTAGGGAACGGAGGTCGCTGCGCTGACGACGGTGAGCACAGCGACGACGGTCACCATCGCGATACTCGGAGCCCACCGTACCCGCCCAGCGATTCCCGCGAAGGGTGTCATCGAGTACGGGATAGGGCGTAAACGAGATGCCAAATGGTGCCACCGCCACTCCCACAGCAACAGCTGGCGTCCACCCGTAGTGAGACACCTCCGCAGAATTCGTCATCACGGCACGGGCAGCAAGTGGCGTGTCCACCACACCGCACGTCACAAGGATGCCGATGACAGCCGGCCACGTCGGTAGGCCCCAGATCGCAGGAAGGCCCAGCACCAGAGCTGTCACGACCAGCGCCCATCTAACTCGAATCCGACGCCAGAACCAAGACAGCGGAACTGCTTTGATCGGCGAAGAGGCACTCACCTTCTGCGCTATCCAGCCGCCAGCTTGGTCCAGTCCGAGTGCCCACACGATTCGAAGGCGACCAAGAGGAGCATCGTGATCGCGAACCCCAGAACCGGTTCGGACGCCGATGTGGCATAGGTCCATCCGGGGGCGATTGGCCGCGAGACGTCCACTCCCGAGTCGTAGATGGTCTCGTCGACGATCCAGGATGGAATCATGAACCTGCTCGGCGATGAAGGGGTCGTGCCAGATGTACGAGATCCCACCCAGCCCAACTCGATCCATCAGATCTTCGTAGACGCGATCGACTGAAGCCTCGTCGTACAGACCTTGGCCCGCCGGGAAAGCGGCAGCAACAGCGCCATCCGGGTCGATGATGGGTAGATTCCGCAGCCCCTCGGATGAATAACCAGCGGGCTCACGAAGGGACTGCTCTACCGGGGCGCTTCGATCTGACCCCGTGCCCACGGTGGCCTTGGACACCGCAGCCGGAGCCATCGCCACGCCCACCGTCAAGGCGCCCGCCACCACCAGAACCCCGGCCAGAGAAAATGCCTTAGCAGTAGGTCGCATCGCGTCGGCCGGCTCATGATTGTGATCCACGGGGTCGCCTTCGCCGCCGGATGCGCCGCCTTCGGGCACCGAGGGGAGCTCGTTGTGCGGTGCGTCTGACTTTAGCGAGGTGTTTCCGGGAAAGACTGTCGCGCGTCAGACCCCAACTACACCCCGCTTGTGAAGAGCCGCCAAACCCCGACCGGTCGGCTGGTCATCGACAAGAAGGCCGTGGCGGCGGAGGCGAAACCAGACGGCGAGTATCTGCTGTCCACCTCCGACCAGCACCTGTCGCCCGCGCAGATCGCGCTGGGCTACAAGAACCTGCTCAAAGCAGAGCGGGGCTTCCGGGACATGAAGACCGGGCTGCTGCTGCGCCCGGTGTTCCACCGCCTCGAAGCCCGGATCACCGCGCACGTGTTGATCTGCTGGCTGGCGCTGCTGCTGACCCGCGTCGCTGAGGAACACACCGGCGACTCCTGGAACACCATCGCCACCCACATGACCCGACTCGCGGCGGTCACCCTGACCGGCCCGGCCGGCACCGTGGTCCAGACCACCGAACTCACCGACAAACAACGGGCAATACTCGGCGCCTGCCAAGTACCCCCACCACCGCGGATCACCGGCCTGAACCCGCTGACCAGGGAAAACACCCCCACTGGCGGTTGGGGCTGCCCCTGTTTCGTGGACATCCATTACCCGATGCCCGAGTCCGCTTCGATGCCCGAGGTGACGGCTGCGTCGCTGGTGGACGATGCTGTGCTGGACCAGCTGGTGGAGCAGGTGCAGGCTGAGGGCTTGCAGTTGCTGGGGCCTGAGGGCCTGCTGACGGGGTTGGCCTCGCGGCTGCTGTCCAAGGCGATGGCTGTGGAGCTCAGCGAGCACCTTGGCTATGAGCATGGTGACCGGTCTGGCTGGGGTTCGGGGAACTCCCGTAACGGCACCTCGCCCAAGACCGTGCTGACTGATGCCGGCCCGGTGCCGGTGGCCGTCCCGCGGGACCGTAATGGCTCTTTCGAGCCGAAGTTGGTGGGCAAGCACCAGCGGCGCCTGGACGGCTTCAACGACATCGTGGTCGGGCTGGTGGCCCGGGGTATGTCGACTCGGGACGTGGCCTCCCATATCGGCGAGGTGTACGGCGCGCAGGTGTCCGCCGAGCAGATCTCGAAGATTACCGATGCGATCCTGCCCGAGTTGCGGGCGTGGCAGTCCCGGCCGTTGGACGCGGTCTATCCGGTCATGTACCTGGACGCGATCGTGGTCAAAGTGCGCACCGATCATGTGGTCAGCAACCGTCCGGTGTATCTGGCGATGGGCATCGATATGGCCGGTTCCAAGCTCGTTTTGGGCATGTGGCTGGGCACCGGTGGGGAGGGCTCGAAGTTCTGGCTGGGGGTCTGCACCGAGATGCGCAACCGTGGCCTGCTCGACGTGCTGATCGTGTGCTGCGACGGTCTGACCGGCTTCCCCGAGGCCATCGAAACGGTGTGGCCGCAAGCGACCGTGCAGACATGCGTTGTCCATCTGATTAGGAATTCAACTAAATACGTCACGTGGAAAGACCGTAAGCCCGTCGCGGCGGCGCTGAAGCCCATCTACACCGCTGCGACGGTGGCGGCCGCCGCCGATGCCCTGGACACCTTCGAGATCGAGTGGGGCGAGCGGTACCCGGCAGTGGTGGACCTGTGGCGTCGCAACTGGGAACGGTTCACCCCGCTTCTGGCGTTCGACCCCGCGATCCGGCGGATCATCTACACCACCAACGCCATCGAGTCGCTGAACTTCCGGGTGCGCAAGGTCACCAAGACCAAAGGCCACTTCCCGACCGACGACGCCGTGCTCAAGATCCTGTACCTCGCGATCACCCGCATGAGCACCGACCGAGGAGGTGAAATCGGCACGAACACTCAAGGCTGGAAACAGGCACTCAACGCCCTGGCTATGGCCTACCCCGACCGCCTCAACCTCAACTAGAGACCACCTTTACATAATCCTTACACAGAATAGTGGACAAGCCCATCACCAGGACGGTGAACGCGGCCCGTACTTGCGCAGGAACTTCTCCTTCCCGCCGGGCTTGTCACAGGCGACCATCCACGCCTCTTCCAGGTCGGGCATCCGCAGGTAGTGAGCCCGGTACCGGTGCTGGCAGGCCTGCTTGGCCAGCGCCGACCCGAGGTAGGACTTCCGGACCCGGTGAACCCTTGGAACACCACGTTCTGGCGTCTGCCGACGAACGCGCAGTTCCCCAACTGGGCGATCACCACGCGATCCAGGCCACGCTGCTCGATCAGATCGACCCTGCGCAGGTCGGCGTTCGGGTAGCGCAACCCGGCCCGGCGGATCAACCCCTCGACCTTGACGTCGTTGAACGTGGCGTGGGCGTCATCGACGACGAGCTGGATGCGTTCGGCGAACGGCATGGCGAGGGTGAGCGCATCGTCGTGGGCCTCCAGCGCCTCGACCAACGACGGCGCTCCCATCTCACGAAGCTTGCGTTTGGTCTCCGAATCGATGATCGTCATCGCGGACCGCCCGCGTAGTAGTCCGCGCCACGCACGTACCCGGCAGGCTCGGTGCCCGGGCTCGACTCGGGTTGCCACCCTGCGGGTCTGCCGCCGGTCAGGTCCTGCCCGGTCTCCTGAATCGGGCCTAGATGGTAGAGATCGTGGCGCTCAACCCGAATAGCCGGTGGCGCCCACGACCACGACAGTGCGCACGACACAGTGGCGCTCAACCGCAATACCCACGGCGCTCAGAAGCGCCAATACTCACCGTGAGCGACAACGGACCACAGATGACCTCGGGGTCGACCCGGGAGTTCCTCGCCCTGTGCGCGATCGCTCAGCACTTCGGCCGGCCGGGCACCCCTACCGACCAGGCCTGGATCGAGCCGCTGAACGGGACCATCAAGATCGAGAACCCGCACCTGCTCGCCATCCGGGACCCGGCCACGCTACGTGCCGAGCTCGCCGTCACACGCAAGCACTACAACACCGTCCGGCTGCACGCCGGGATCGGCTACGTCACCCCCGACGACGAACACGAGGGCCGCGGCGAGGCGATCCGTAAGGCCCGTGAAGCCGGCCTGGAACAGGCCCGACTCCGCCGCCTTGCCAACCACCGCGCCCAACGAAAGACTAACCTCGCTGTTTCTGCGGTTGCCCCGTTTTGGTGGACATCCTGATGGCCGGTTTTGCCCGGCAGACGAGGATGGCATCCATGGGTGCGAAGAGGAAGTCGTATACCCCGAAGTACCGGCGTGAGGCCGCGCGGCTGGTGATTGACACTGGTCGCACGATCGCGGAGGTGGCCCGTGAGATCGGGGTCGGGGAACAACTGTTGGGCCGCTGGGTGGCTATTGAACGCGCGAAGATGGACAGCCCGCCGGATGCGCTGGATGTTGATGAGCGCGCCGAGTTGGAGCGGTTACGCAGGGAGAACGCCCAGTTGCGGATGGACCGGGAGTTCCTGAAAAAAGCCGCGGCCTTCTTCGCGAAGGAGACCTGAGCGCCGAGGAGGCGTTCGAGGTGATCCACGCGGAGAAGGCCAACTTCCCGGTGACCAGGATGGCTGACCTGCTGGCGGTGTCGCGGTCGGGCTACTACGCGTGGGCCGAGCGCCTGGACGCCCAGCCTGGCCCGCTGGCGCTACGCCGGGCCGGCCTGGCCGTGCAGATCAAGGAATTCCACGACAAGTCCGATGGGGTCAACGGGTCCCCCAGGATCCTGGCTGATCTGCGCGAGGCTGGTGAGGTCGTGTCGCGTAAGACGGTCGCGAAGATCATGCGTGAGCAGGGGATTCGTGGGATCAGCCCGCGGCCGTGGACCCCGGCCACCACCATCGCTGATGAGACGCCGCACTCGATCCCGGACCTGGTCCAACGCAAGTTCGACACCGGCGAACTCAACCGGGTGTGGACCTCCGACATCACGTATCTGGCCACTGGGGAGGGCTGGCTGTACCTGTGCGCGGTGCGTGACGGCTGCTCGCGGCGGGTGCTGGGCTACGGGTTCTCCGACAGTCTGCACACCGACGTGGTGGAGACCGCGCTGCGT
The DNA here is from genome assembly GCA_037046735.1 of Candidatus Nanopelagicales bacterium. Taxonomy (GTDB): domain Bacteria; phylum Actinomycetota; class Actinomycetes; order S36-B12; family UBA10799; genus JADKAV01. Next base: position 42,941 of record JBAOHC010000001.1, read on the forward strand.
CGGGCGGTGGCCTTTCGAGACCCGGCCACCGGGCCGACCGCCGGGGTCATTTTCCACGCCGACCGAGGCTGCCAGTACACCTCCGAGCAGCTCGCCTTGGTGGCTCAGGAGCTCGACGTGCGCCAGTCGGTCGGACGCACAGGTGTGTGCCTGTTAACCGGCTATTCCGGGCCCCTCAGGCCTGCTGGTAGGTCATCGGCAGCGATTGGGGTGGTGGATTTCGCAGCGTGATCGGCGTACTGCTGGGGGCATGGACAGCAGCGATGTCAGGCTCGTTGGGGACGGTTCCCGGTGGCTGTTGGAGGGCGGTGATGCAGGGCTACTTGTCGAGGCGAACGCGTATCTGGGGTACCTGGCTGACCGGCACTACTCGCCGAGGACGGTCCGGGCCTACGGGTACGGGCTTCAGTCGTTCTGCCGCTGGTTGGGCACTGCCGGGCTGACCGTCTCCGCAGTCAGGACCGAGGATGTGCTGGGCTTCGTATCGGCGTGCCGGCAGCAGACGGTCTCGGGCCGGGGCGGCCCGAACGTGGTCGACATGCAGGGCCGACGCACCGACTTGTTGGCGCCGAGCACGGTGAATCTTCGGCTGGCCGCGGTTGCCGGGTTGTTCGAGTTCCTCACGATGCGCGATCCGTCGATGGTCTCGCCGATTCCACCCGGTCGACCGAGTTCCTGGTTCGCTGCTGGGGAACGCACGGGCCTGCTGGCTCATACGAAGCGGCGTCCCTCGCCGCGCTCCCGACTGCGGCTGCGCACTCCCAAACGGCTTCCTCGCGCCTTGACCGCCGGCGAGGTAAGAACCCTGCTGGGCAGTCTGCGCTCCACCCGTGACCTGGCGATGGCCGGACTGATGTTGTATTGCGGTCTGCGCTCGTGTGAAGTCCTCGCTTTGCGGGTCACGGACGTCGATATTGGTGGCCGGTGGCTGCTGGTCTCGGGCAAAGGCGACAAAGAACGCCGGGTTCCTCTGGACGGTGACCTGGCCGCGGTCATCTCCAGCTATCTGTTGACCGAACGCCCGGACACCGCCACGACGACGTCGCTGTTCGTCGTCGCGAAGGGCCCGACCAGAGGCCAGCCACTGACCCCCGCCGGGCTGCGCACGATCTTCCGCTACCACCGTCAGATGACCGGGGTGAGCGTGGGCGCCCCGCACACGCTGCGGCACACGTTCGGCACCGCGCTGGCCGAGGCGGGGGTGGATCTGGCAGTGATGCAAGCCCTGCTGGGCCATGCCCACGTGGACACCACGGCCCGCTACATCCATCTGGCACCGACGCATGTGAAGGAGCAATACGATGCCGCTCGCAGCCGCCAACGCGACCAGCAGCAGTAGCCCCACGACCGGTGAGCCGCCAGCGGCGGTGTTGGCGCCTACCGGGCCCATCAGGGGCGCACCGGCAGGGGTAACAGCGCCTATGCCACCGCCGCCAGGTCGTTCCTGCGGCGCTGGCCCGACGTGAGCCAGTGGCAGGATGAGCCTCTGGACATGCAACTGAGCGCGAACGCGCCGACCCGGCCGTTCATCACGTTTCTGCTGGTCACCGGGCGGCTGCACCCGGGCTGGGACTACCTGGTGCACCGCAAGTTCTCCGCGATCTGGCGTGACCTTCCCGGGACGGTGATCGGGCAGGACATCGAGGAGTTCATCGCCGCGGCGGGCGCCGCCGGTTACAGCCAGCGGGTCAGCTCTGCGATGGCCTCGCAGGTGATGGCCCGGCTGCTGTTCGCCACCGGGAAACGCCTGCACGAGATCACCGACGCCGACTTCGATGCCCTGCGGGTCGCGGGCATGGCCAGGCAGGCCGACACCGGCCGGACCTGGAAGCACTACCGGGCCACCGCCACGGCCACCAGAACGGTGCTGTTCCACATGGGCGTGCTGCCCGCCCTGCCCGCACCGACCCAGCAGCGGTGGCCGTTCACCGCCCGGGTGGCAGGGGTCCCGCAGCCCATGGCATCGATCCTGGTGCGCTACCTGCAGACCAAGTCGGTCACCTGCAAACCGGCCACCGTGTCCAGCATCGCCACCCGGCTGGCCCACTTCGGACGGTTCATCGCCGCTATCGATCCCAGCGCGACCCCGCTCCCTTCACCCGGGTCGGGCATATCGAGCCGTGGCTGGCCGCGCTGCCCGCCACCGGCAACACCAAAACCGGTGGATGCCTGTCCCGGGCAGAACAGGCCCGCCGGATCCTGGCCGTGGCGAACTTCCTGTCCGACATCACCGAATGGGACTGGCCGCAAGCCCCCACCCGACGACTGTTGTTCTCCTCCGACAACCCACGCCTACCCACACCGCTGCCCCGGTTCCTGCCTCCCGACGCCGACCGGCGCCTGACCCAGGCGTTGCAGGCATCCGACAACCGGCTGGCCGGCGACGCGCTGCTGCTGCAACGCGCCTGCGGGCTGCGCATCGGCGAACTGCTCGACCTCGAACTCGACGCCGTCATCGACATCCCGGCCAGCGGCTCCTGGCTGAAAGTGCCCCTGGGCAAACTCGACACCGAACGCATGGTCCCCATCGACGACGACGTGCTCGAACTCATCGACCGGATCACCACCACCCGCAGCCCCGGACGGCCCATCCCGCACCCGCGCACCGGCCGGCCCGCAGACTTCCTGTTCACCGCCCACGGACACCGCCTGGCCCAAAACGGACTACGCGCCGAACTGCGCCGCGCCGCCGCCGAAGCAGGGATCGGCCACGTCACGCCCCACCAGCTACGACACACCTACGCCACCGCTCTGGTCAACGCCGGGGTATCCCTGCAAGCACTCATGGCTATCCTCGGCCATGTCTCCGCGGAGATCAGCCTGCGCTACGCCCACCTGTTCGACACCACCGTGCGCACCGAATATGAGGTGTTTCTGACTTTGCGATAGAGAACCGCGGCGAATCAAACAACATCGTCGGGCCCCTTTCTGGTCTTAGTGTTTCGTTGGGCGCGGTGGTTGGCAAGGCGGCGGAGTCGGGCCTGTTCCAGGCCGGCTTCACGGGCCTTACGGATCGCCTCGCCGCGGCCCTCGTGTTCGTCGTCGGGGGTGACGTAGCCGATCCCGGCGTGCAGTCGGACGGTGTTGTAGTGCTCGCGTGTGACGGCGAGCTCGGCACGTAGCGTGGCCGGGTCGCGGATGGCGAGCAGGTGCGGGTTCTCGATCTTGATGGTCCCGTTCAGCGGCTCGATCCAGGCCTGGTCGGTCGGGGTGCCCGGCCGGCCGAAGTGCTGAGCGATCGCGCACAGGGCGAGGAACTCCCGGGTCGACCCCGAGGTCATCTGTGGTCCGTTGTCGCTCACGGCGAGCAGGATCGGTCGGGGTCTGGTCATCGGCGCTGATGTCGACCCGTCCGTCGTCGTGGCGGGCATCGACGGCCTCGAGCAGTCCCTCGGCCTGCAGGGCGGCGGTGAAGGCGAGTTCGACCTGGGTGGAGGTTTCCTCGACCGAGACGATCTCGGTGATCCATTTGCGTGAGACCAGGTCCTCGATGATCAGCACCGCCATGCCAGCTCTGGTGAAGTGGGTCGTGTCGAAGATCCAGATGCTGTTCGGGGTGTAGTCGGCCCACTCGGGGAAGGGTCGCTTCTTCGACCGTCCGGGCCGTGGACGTGGACGAAAGTGCAGGTCAGCGACGTGGAGCACCCGTCTCACGGTGGACGGGGAGACCCATACCCGGGACAGGTAGGAGCCGCGGTGGGCGAGTTTGCGGTGGGACCGGTCGACCTCACCCCACTGCTCGAACAGGGCCAGGATCTCGGCTGCCTCCTCGGGCAAGATCCCGTGCATCGGGAACCCGCCCGGCGACTGGTCGGCCAGCCGGCCGCGGGCCCGGCGGGCGTACCAGCGGTGGGTGCGGACCTCGCCGACCTCAAGCGCCCGGCAGGCGCGGCGGATACTCCAGCCGGCATCCACGGCCCCGTCGATGAGATCGAGCAGCCCTGCCTTGGTGGCCGCATCCACCCGGCGCGGGACTCGGCCACTCAGCCCCAACCGCCTTTTCCCTCTACCAGCGTCAGCTTCACCGCCAGTTCCTTGCAGGCCTCCGAGAGCCGGGCGATCTCGGCCTTCGCGGCCTCCAGCTCGTAATCGCGCTGCCTGCCTTGCACTCCGGGTTTGGAGGCCGCCAACGCAGACAGGGCACCGTCCTTGGCGACCTGCTTGATCCGCATGATCGTGGACCGGTCGACCTGCTGGGCAGTCGCGACCTCGGCGACCGTGGCCTCCTGCCGCACCAACTGCAGCCAGATCTCGTACTTCAACGACGGGCTCAAGAACCGCTTCGCACGGCGCTTCCTCGACCCGCTGATGGGCTCGTTCTCGGACATCTTCTGATCCTCCTGTTGTGGTTGGAGGACCCGCCGGATGTTGTCTGATCGACACGCCGATCTCTATCGCGAAGTCAGGCGCAAACCAACACCGGTTTGGTCGATGGTGTCAGCGCGGCGCTGATCGACACCTACAAAGGGATGCCGGTGCATGCCCCGGGCCGGGTGTTCACCGATCTGGCCGTCGCGGTGGCTGACGGGGCGGACGCGATCAGTGGGATCGCGGTGCTGGGTGACCGGCAGGACCTGTTCGGGCTGGTCGCGTCGATGCCGACACCTGGCGGGTGCTGGACCGGATCGACGACAGCCATCTGCAGGCGGTGCGTACGGCCCGCGGGCGGGCGCGGGCGGCGGCCTGGGCGGCTGGTGCCGGCCCGGACCTGGACCAGCCGTTGTGTCTGGATTTCGATGCCACGATCACGATCGCGCACAGTGGCAGATAGCACTTGTTGGTAGCGCTGGTCCGGCTTGTTGGTATGTCATCTCTCAGAGCTTCGCTTACACCCTGTGTCATGACTTCGTCTACAGGTTGTGTCGCGGCTTCGGTTACAGGTTGTGGTCCTGGACCGTCGGGTCATGTCGAAGTCACTCACTCCCGCGGTCCGCCGCCAGATCATCGCTTTCAACCCCGCTGAGCCCGGTGCGCCGTCGGTAGCGCAGTTCTGCCGCGAGCTGGGGGTCTCCCGTCCGTCGTTCTACAAGGTGCGCGGACGGTTCGCGAAGGAGGGCAACGCCGCCTTGAACCCTCGCTCCCGCGCACCGAAGGAGCCCGCCCACCGGTATGACGAGGACACCGCGGAGGTCGTGCTGGGGGTCCGGAAGCGGCTGACGGGCAACGGGTGGGACGCGGGCCCGATCTCGATCTGGCACGCCTGCGTGGACGAGGGGTTGTTCACGTCCTCGATCCCATCGGTGTCGACCATCGCCAGGATTCTGGCCGCGGCGGGGGTGGTGGACGCGAACCCGCGCAAGCGCCCCCGGTCGTCGTACATCCGCTTCCAGCGGGCGGCGGCGATGGAGCTGTGGCAGCTCGACGCGCTGGAGTACACGCTCTTCAACGACACCGCGGGCGGGCAGCCGGTGAAGGTCACGATCTACCAGCTGCTGGACGACTCCACCCGGTACGACGTGGGCACGCAGGCGTTCGCCGACCCCGAGAACGGCGACGACGCGGTCAGTGCGGTGAGCGCCGCGCTCACCACCCACGGGGTGCCGCAGGAACTGCTCAGCGACAACGGCGGGGCGTTCAACCTCGCCCGGCAGGGCGCGGTGACCCAGTTGCAGCGGCTGCTGGCCGACCACGGCTGCCTGGGCATCACCGGGGCGTTCCGCTCACCGACCACGCAGGGCAAGGACGAGCGCTCCCACCAGACCCTCACACGGTTCCTGGACGCCCACAAGCCGACCACACTGCAGCGGGTGCGCGAACTGCTGGTGGAGTACCGCGAGTACTACAACCATCGCCGCCACCACCAGTCCCTGCCCGTGCGCATTACACCGGGGCAGGCATGGGCGGCCTGCGAGCACCGTCCCTCCAACGGGGTGCCCATCCCGCACGCCGACCTGGAAGCCGCCGCCCTGGCCTACGTCGACCGGTCGGTCGCCGACGCCGGCCCCGGCGACGGGCCGCCCGCGGGACAGGACCCCCAGCACACCGCCTCGGGCAGGCTGCGCGAGGCCGCCGGGGAGATTGCGATCACACGGGACAACCCGCAGATCTACCTGCACGGCAGGATCTACAAGGTCCCGGTCCACCTGGTTGGTTCCTACATGCCGGTGATCGCCGACACCGAGTACGCGCTGTTCGACCTGAGCGACGGGGCCGAATCGATCCGGCTGCCGCTGCCGGTCCAGACCAAGGAGACCGGCTCACGGGTGGTCCCACTATGGAAAGTACGCGGAGCGAGGATCCGCGACCCGACACCGTCATGGACCCACAAGCACCTCGCATACGAGGCGGAGCACTACCCAGCCCACGTCCCTGACGTGTCAACGAAGTCGTGAGACCGGTCGTTCACGAAGAGGCGACACAGACTGTCAACGAACCTGTGAGACAGGTTGTAAACAAACCCGCGGAATCTGACACACCAACAAGCCGGACAGGCGCTACCAAGAAGGGCTATTCGCCACACAGCGAGAAACAGAACGCGGCGGCGACCTGAAAACGCACGTTCGGGTTCCATCCGCTGCTGTGTTTCCTGGACCGCCCCGACCTGGCCGGAGGGGAGGCGCTGGCCGGTCTGCTACGGCCCGGTAATGCCGGGTCGAACACCGCCGCCGACCACATCGAGGTGCTCGACCTGGCCCTGGAAGCACTGCCCGAGGCGGCCCGGCCACGCCCCGGCGCCGAGCTTGGGAGCTGGGAGGGTCCGCGGTTGTTGGCCCGCTCGGATTCGGCCGGAGCCACTCACAAGTTCGCTGCCGCCTGCGTGGCCCGCGGCCTGCAGTTCTCCTTCGGGTTCCCCGTGGATACCCGCATCAAGGCGGCCCTGGACACCATCGATGCGCACGCGTGGACCCCGGCGGTCAACGGTGACGGTCAGCCCCGCGACGGGGCGTGGGTAACCGAGGCCACCGCCCTGATCGACCTGGACACCTGGCCCGAGGGCTCCCGGTTGATCCTGCGCAAGGAACGCCCCCACCCCGGCGCGCAGCTGACGTTCACCGACGTCGACGGCCACCGGATCACCGCGCTGCTCACCAACACACCACCCGAGCAATCCCTGACCGGACCGGCCGGGCTGGAGCTACGCCACCGGCAGCACGCCCGCGTGGAAGACCGGATCCGGGAAGCCAAAGCCACCGGCCTGCGCAACCTGCCGTGCCGGGGTTTCACCGACAACGCCGCCTGGCTGGAAGTCGTGCTCACCGCCGTGGATCTGCTCTGCTGGACCAAACAGATCTGCTTCACCGACGTCCACGAACTGGTCCGCTGCGAAATCGCGGCGTTCCGCTACCGGGTCCTGCACGTCGCCGCCCGGCTCACCCGAGGCGCCCGCCGGCTGCACCTACGCCTGGACAAGACCTGGCGCTGGGCCGCACACATCGCTGAAGGCTTCACAAGACTGCGGGCCGCGTTCACCTGACCACCGCCGGCCCTGCCCGCTCAACCGAGGACCCGAAACCCGCCCACCCGACGCGACAGTCGGGCCCTCGCCATGCCACAAGGCCAACACACCCCACAGCCACCACTTGAACCAAGATCAACACCCGACACTCGGCCGGCGTGAAAGATCGAGGCTAAGACCAGCAAGGGGCCCGACGATGTTGTTTGATTCGCCGCGGTTCTCTATCGCAAAGTCAGAAATACCTCAACCACTCTGCTGGACTTGACCATGCTTGTGAGGATCGACTGCACGCCAGGCAATCCACACCCGAGCAGGTGGTTCAGTTTCCCTCTCCGCAATGCGGACAAGTCACCGTGACCCTGTCCCACGATGACTTCGCCCAGAATGCCTTTTCACAGCCTCGGCACTTATGGACCTCGGTGTATTCACTGGTGCGTGAAACTGAACCGTTGACTCTGGCCATCAGACCCTCCTCATCAGGGAGCACACCAATGCTGCCCCCGCCGTGCATTAGTGTACTGCTGGAACTGGTCTGACTTTGCGATGGCGACCGCTTACTAGGGCGTGTCTGGTAATCGTTCATAACCAGAACAGAACGATCGAGGCCAGCAGGATCCCGCTCCGGTAGTTGCGGGCGGTTTTGTCGTAGCGGGTGGCGATTCCGCGCCATTGTTTGAGCCTGTTGAAGCACCGTTCGACGACGTTGCGGCGCCTGTACATCTCGGTGTCGAAGTTGGGTGGCCGGCCGCCGCCGGTACCGCGTTTCTGGCGGGCTGTGATCTGGTCGCTGCGCTGCGGGATCACGGTAGGGATGCCTCGCTCGCGCAGCGCTTCTCGGGTGGATGGGTGGGAGTAGGCCTTGTCCGCCAGCAGGCTGTCCGGGCGTTTGCGGGGTCTGCCTGCGGTGGGAACTGCGATCTGATCGAGCAGCGGTAGCAGTTGCGGGTTGTCCCCTGCCTGGCCGCCGGTCAGACGCACCGCCAGCGGCCGGCCGGCACCGTCCACAGCAACGTGTGCTTTCGTTGTGAATCCACCGCGTGACCTGCCCAAACAATGATCATCCGGCTCGGGCCAGGAATTCTTGTAATTCGGTTGGGCCCCCTTTTTGATCTCGGGGCGGATCGGCGGGCGCGGTCGTGTCGCCCCGTCTGGCCCCGGCCGCGTGCTGATGCGCCCGGGCGATCGTGGAGTCCACCGACACCGTCCAATCTAGGTGCCCTTCGGCGTGCACCTGACCCTGCAGCACCGTCAGCACCTTCTCGAACGTGCCGTCGTTGGACCAGGCGTTGAACCGGTGCCACACCGTCTGAAACGGCGGGAACCGGTCCGGGAGATCCCGCCACGGAGATCCCGTCCGGAACCGCCAGATGACCGCCTCCAGCACCAGTCGATGATCAGTCCACGGCCTGCCCGCACGCAGCGAACGACCCGGGAACATCGGCTCCAACACAGCCCACATCTCATCGGTCAACACATCACGCTCAGACACGAAACCAGGCTGCCCCACCAACCGCACAGAGATTGTCAGACACGCCCTAGCCGCCCACCAACTGCACTTGAATAAGTCTGCCGCCTTCTTCACGGGAGAGGAGCAACTGAGCGCCGTCCGTAAGTCGAACATTACCGCCGACGGGCACATCCAATTTTGCTGCGACGTCGCGCAGTTCAGGCATTCCTTCATTCACCAAATACCAGTCGCCCTGATGAAGCTGGAAGTAGCCGACGCGTTTCCTTTGGGCCACAGTGAGGTGCTCGTTGGGGAACACCTTACGGTTGACGTGCCAGGCGTTCAGTGACTGCCCGTCCCACACCATAACCCGGTGGTTATCGGGCTGATATGAGCCAGCGTGTCGGCTCGAGTATAGATTCAGGACAGGTAACTTGCCCATATACGGCGTCTTGCACAGAGGGCAAGACGGTTTGTGAGTGTTGTCGAAGACGTACCAACCCATGGAACAGTCCTTGTTCGCACAGGGTTGAATCATGTCGATTGTCCGTACAAGGGCGTTCTCCCATTCAGACGCCGTGGGACGCTGGTTAGGTGCCGTCAGGCCCTCGACGAAGGCACGGTTGAACAGATCAGTCAGTAATGGCCCCAGTATCCCGACCGGCATCAAGGCGGGATCGCCCCACGGAAGATCCGAGTCCCTGAGACTGTCGGGACGAACACGGTTACTGGAATCCGTCGGATGCTCGACGTAGAGTGCCCGCTCGCCCATAGACAATTCCTCATCACGGGCAGCGTCGTCGGGATCGTTGACCTTCCCTCCACGCAGCGGATGGCGATACAGCAGATACATGTAAATCAATACCGCGAGAGCGTGCCGGTCAGTCAACGTGGATGGCAACTTCCGATTCGGATCGTCCCGGTTAAGCGATTGTGTGGCAACCACCTCAGGCGCGATGAAATCAGGGGTCCCCACAACATCAGGCGGGAATTTTCCCGGGACCACCAGTCCGTCGATGTCGATGATGCAGGCGGTGCCAGTGATGGGGTCAACGAGCACGTTCCTATACGACAGATCTGAATGCGCCAAGCCGGCCGCGTGCAGGCGACGCACGGCGCGACTGATTCTCAGCGACATCTGCAGATGTGTCAGCCAGTTGCCTCTTTCGCGGGGGTCCAGGAACTTGGCTCGGTTGGAGGCGCTGGCAAACCACTTGCCTTCCTTCTCCTGACCCTTGATGTTGAGCATGTCGTCCTTAACCGAGCCATGAGCGAAGAAGAAGCGGCTGTGGTAGGTGGGCGCCACGACGCCCATACGACCGTCATGCTCAACGACTGCCGTCGGCCAGCAGTAGAAGTCCTGCCAGTAGTCCCCGCCCTCCTTGCCGTAGATACTCTGCCGGTACTGACCAACGATGGCCTTCAGACGTTCCTTGCCCTGGTAGTCCACCGGGTCACGGAAGAAGGCAACGACGTAGGACCTGTCAGGGCTGAAGTAGACATCCTTCATGCCGCCCTGACCGATGACCTTATCGACGTACTCGACTTGCTTACCATCATGCGTGGTCAGTTTGACGACAGTCATCAATCCTCCTCACGTGGCACGAGAACCACAAGGGTGCGATCGTCATGGTTGCCTGGCGACCAGAAGTCCATCCACTGCATGAACTGCGCTTCCGTATCTCGCGAAGCTTGGAGATCAATCGCACCGGTGAAGTCCCGCCAGAATTCACGCCACCGGTTCGGATCCCCGAACACCACCTCCGTGGGGAACTTCGGGTCTGTGATCCCATCGCTCATCAACGCGAGGGCGGTGAACCTCGGTCGAACATCGAAGAACACCCGCTGGATGACGTCATCGGTATTCGTGAACTCGGAACGATGCAGGAATCGCGTCTGACCCGCAAACTCGCCGCTGTCCGGCAACGTGAGTGTCGTGAGTGGACGCTGCTCATCGTCGAGATCGAACACGGCTGCGCCACCATCGCCCACCGAGAACCCGCCAAAGAACCAGTCGCCGCTGGCCACCCGCTTTGCCACACAAACGATCAAGGTGGTCGAGAACAACGACGCATGGACTCTGTGATCACGTGCGATGCGAGTCTCTATCCTTTCCGCAGCCTCAAACGCGGCCGCCACGAGCGACTTGTAGAGCAGGCCCCGGATTCCAGCGATAGCTTTCGGATTGTCGCTCAGGTAGGCAACGACGTAATCCCCCAACAACGGGTCGACTTCGGATTGCAGCAGTCCCGGCAGGACATCGAGGACTCTCTCGACAGCGACCTTCGAACCTTTTCGGGAGAACTCGGCGCTCCCAGCGCCATCAGCCACGACAGCAATCTGCCATCCTCCCAGAGGCCCGGCGACAAAGCCAAAGTGATCATCTCGGCAGGTGCCTTCTCGTGCGTGGGAACGCCCTCGTTTGCTGGCACCAATGCAGAGCAGATGGCCCTCAGCACGCTCGAAGTACTGATCGGCTTTCCAGAACGGCGCCTTCGGGTCACTTGGAATGTTGGTCCACAAGGACCGCGGGTCTGGCAAGACCGCGAGGTTCGCCACGATGTTCAAACGCTGACCGTCGACGAGTCCATCAAGGTGGACCTCGAAATCCCCGACCTCAAGCGGGGTGCCTTGTAGTTCCCCCGTTGCTGGATCGCATTCCAGCATACTGCCGGCAGAATCCACCAAATGCACGTCAGTCAGGCCCTCGAGGCCAACCCGCCCAAGGTAGGGCTGTCCCGCCTGCGCATTCGGCTGAAGGTTCGCGGTCACCGTACGCACCGGCGCATCACGGATCGGCCCCGGCGGGATGGGACCCACAAGCGACTTGTCTGGGGCATCGATGGCCAGGCCAGACGTGTCCGGCGCATAGATCTTCTCGACCTCGTCCACCCCTTCTGCCGGAACCGGTGCGTCCAGCGTGCCCTCATCGAGCTCTGTTGACACCTGTTCCATCGGGACTTGAGATGCCGGATCCACGCTGGTCTGGTTCGCTTTGTCGGCAATTGAAGGAACTTGAGACGCGTCACTGCCCTCCTCTGCCGGATCAGTCTCTCGATCCCCGCCGATGGGAGGGGCGCCTTCTTCGGGATAGGTGAACTGAGACTTCGGCTCGGTCATCCCGGACTCAACGCTTGGATCCTGGCTCATCCCAGTCCTCTCCCAATCTCGAAACTCTCGTCCTCAGACGATCCATAGAGTCCGATGTTCGAACACCAAGGGCACGCATGCTCGCCATCCCCGTCAACGCAGTGGACCTTCCCACAGGCACAGACGGCCAACCCGAACTCCGCCCCACAGTACGGACAGTCCGGTCCCCCGATCAGTTCGCCCGAGCTCACGGTCGCCACCGACGCCGCTTCTTCGGAAAACTCGAAATAGCTGTTGCGCACCGGAACGACCATCGTGAACGTGTACGGCCGCTCAGCCAGCAGTCGAGCGAGGATCGGATCATCGACATAGATGTCGTTGTGATGCCGCTCGTACTTCACTATGTAGGGCATCTTGTTCTTCTCACACCGACCGACGAAGACCGCGAACCGCGGGTCCACACTGCCACCGTCCGCTAGTCCCGGTGCATCTTCGAGGGGAGTGAGCAAATCCGATTCTGCTTTGCTGAGGCTAACCCGCTCATCCTTGCCTGCCCTCACGCTGCGACTCTGGGTCTGGATGGACATCGTGATCCAGGTCGCGAAGCGGGCGAACGCGTCTGGGGCAGCGTCGTAGAAAACGATCACATCCTCAGAAAGAGCGGTCAACACCGAATGGTCAGCCTGTCCCCCCACGGAAACGGCGACGAGATTCGCCCTGTCCCGATAAGACATGTTCCACCGAGTGACGGCCGCGCGAGTATCGTCGGTTGGGTGGCCGTCTGTGATCAAGAAGATGGTCGGCTTCCAGTCGCCCTTGGCCTCAGCGGTCGTCGTGACCACTTGTCGATCGATCTCATTCATCAAGTGGGTAAGGGCTTGGCCGAGGGCAGTCCCACCCCCGACAGGCAACTCGGGCGGATAGAACGAGATGAGTTCGGTCAGCGGCAGAAGTGTTCTCGTCTTGCCTGCGAAGGCGATCACCGAGACGTGTGCTGTCTCAAGAGCGTAAGGATCCTGCCGCAGAGTCGAGATGATGGATTTGAAGGCCTCCTCGAGTTGGTCAAGGCTATCCCCCACCATGGACTCTGACACGTCCACGAGGAAGAAGATCGGAAGTCGACGCACTTCTTTTCCCCTCCTAGAATGACCGGGCTGTCTGACCGAATCAGAAAACGACTTGGACCTCTGGCGGTGGCGGCGGTAGTGTCACGCTGGTTGTCGCTCCCATGGACCGATTCCCTCTAGAGATCGCAGACGTGACCCACTTGAAGAAACTCGTGAACCCCTGGCCGTCCATTGTGTCCATGGACACAATGTGATCGCACAGGGGTTGCAGATCCTCTTGGTGCGCCTTGGGCCCAGCGATGCAACCCACGATGCTGGCAAATCCGAACTGCTTGATGATCGCGCTCTGCTCGAGATACAACTGGTTGTCTGAAGGCTTGCCGTCCGTCATCACAAAGAGGAATGGAGCCCAATCGCCCTTCTCTGTGGCGTTGGCCTTCCTGACCTCGGTCTGCAGTCGCCCATTCAGGGTCTCGAGAGCCATGCCCAGGTGGGTTGGACCGGAGCGAGGAGTCGCGATTTGAGGGATTTGCAGTGCGTCGAGGGCCGTCAGGGGCAACACCACCTTGGCCTGGGCGTCGAATGTGATGATGCTGATGTGCACCGTCTCCAGGGCATGCGGATCCTGTCGCAGTGCACCGATCATGACGCCCAGACCGGTGTTCACTGCTTCAATGGGCTCCCCCTGCATAGAGCCAGAAGTGTCGAGCAAGAGATAGACAGGAAGACGTCGCATATGTGCCGGGACCTTGAGTCAGACCAGCGTGATTTCAGGGGGTGGGGGTGGGAGTTCGTTCACCTGGGACGATTCCGACTTTCCAAGGTCAACCTTCTTCGAAGTGGTAGAGATGCTGGCCGACACCCACTTGAAGAACGCCCCAATCGTGCTCGAGTCTGCGGTATCGAGCATGACCACAGTGTCAGTTACCTGTTTGAGGATGTTCGAGTCCGCACCGGAGCCTGCGGCGCACGCGATGACCATTCCAGTCTTGGCGGTCTTGAACTCATTCAGACCAGCCTGCCAGTCATCAGTGGGCATTCCATCAGTCATCAGAAATACCAGGGGTTTCCAGTCCCCCTTCACTTCGGCGGTGGTCTTCTGCACCTCGCGCTCCATGCACTCCTTCGTGAGCCGAAGCGCATCCCCCAACGACGTTGTCGTACCCGCCTGGATGTCCGGCGGCTGGAAATTCATCAAATCTGTCAAGGGGACCAGCTGCTTGGCGGTCCCGTCGAAGGTGATCACGCTAATGCATGCTGTCTCGAGGGCATATGGGTCCGTCCGCAGGGTGCTGACCAGAATCTGCATTCCATTTCGGACTGCTTCGATGGGTTCTCCGTGCATGGATCCAGAGACGTCAAGCACTAGGTACACAGGCAGCCGACGCATTGTGATCTCCCGTTTGATCGTTGGTCTAGCGCTTCGCGGAATCTACTATTTGTTAGACTCCTAGCCTATTCGATGGCCTCCCGGCAAAGCGAGGCGAACCCCCCCACAATTGGACCAAACTGGACACCCAAGGATCCACCAGGACAGCGTCCGCACTCGACACAATCCTACGCTCGGCAGGCCTCATCCCCTGGTGACGGCAGCAGGCGATCAGCCAGCCATTCGGCCACTAGAGCCACTTGCCCGGCACCCGACCCCGCAACCGCATGGGTCCGCGTATCGCTGAGCAGGCGATGCGCCTCGCTGCCGGCCGGACAGACTGCGCATGGCGCTGCTAGAAGCATTTCGACATCCATGGCGGTGTCACCTGCAGCAGCACGAACTTCCAGTCCGTGCTGCTCGACAAGCCGTCGAACAGCATCCGCCTTCCCGAAACCCATCGGTGCCAGATAGCCTCGCCGCCCCTGCACCGACGCGACCCAGCCATTCCGCTGCGCCAATGCCCGCAGGTCAGCTTGCTGATGCTGGTTCAAAGCCACCTGTGAGACACGTTGGGCAAACAGCCCTGGTTGCACATTGAGGGTTCTGCCTCGGGGTACGATCGCGGCCAGTTCCTTCTGGGCTGCAGTCCTGTTCCATCCCAATCGGCCACCCGTGCGTATCACTTCATGCGTCCACGCCTGATCCACTAGCCCATCAACCAAGATGGTGGCCCCATTCAGGAGCACCGCGAGTCTCGGCTTCACCCCAGGCCATTCCATTCGGATGAACTGATCGACACGGCGAGCCGACACCGGTATGAGACCGTCGATCTGGGACATACGCTTCCACGCAAGGTAGCCGCGCTTGGTTGTTCCGCTCCAGCCACCCCGCCAAGAGTCGACTACCACCATGTCGTGTGGGTTCGGTTCTCCTCTCCCGGAGACACACAGGGTGCCGTCGATGTCAGAAACGACGACCGCCCTCACGGGTGCGAAGCCAATCGTTGCGGTCGAATGACCCCAATGCATCGATATGGCCACGTGTCTGCGGGCACGACCTGGGTTCCCCGATAGGCAGCCAGCGCGTGTATGTGAGAAAGGTCAGCGTGTTTCATCCAGTCTGGATGCACCAGCACTGACCATGGAACGCGACGTTGAAGAACTCGTGTGGTTTCACCCAACCCCGGCTTCATGAGAATCACATCGCCGATCCCCAGCCGTTGAGCGAGTTGCCACATGTTGGGCAGCGGGACTACTTGAGGCATGAATCCCGTATCGCTGGATGCTCCAGCCGAGCATGCATTCACAGCGTCGATCGCTTCCCTAGTTCGATCAAACCGCGCATGCTCGGGATACATGCGTGCGCCGTGGTACTGCGATGAGGAGACACCCGGGCGAGGCAGAACGGTCCGTGAGACCAAGCCGCAACTCGTCGAGTTCAGACAGGCTGTGGGGATCAGGATGTCGTCGCGAGTTCCAGCGATATCGGCTACTCCTGCAGGGTCCGCCAGGACCGCCAAGCGATCTGGGAAGAGACTTTCGAACGGTCCCAGGTTGGACCGCAGGAATTGCCGCAACTCTGCACGAATGGCGCCTTTGCCGCTCCAACCATCCACGAACATGACCTGCCGTGGATCATGGTGGACCGCGATCCAGGCTAGAGCGTGTCGATCAACGCCCCTGCCCTTGATGATGGATATTGCATAGTGTTGGCAGGCCCGAGCATTTACCGTCTTCAGCCTGTGCTGTATCCACACTCCAGCAGGCACCCCGGCCCTAGCTAATGAGACCAGAACCACTTCCCCGTCAGGGATGAGACGGTCAATCTGGTCAGCAACGTGAGCGACCGCCGCAGCAACAATCACAGCGTTACGGGACAACGCGGCATCGAAGAGTGCCGTGTACTCCTCATTCGGGGGCAACTCGATGGGGAGGTCGTCGGCATAGTGTGACTTACCAGATTGGATGTCCCGTTCGCGTCGCGCGACGTCGCGCTCCAGGTGCACATGCGTGTAGTCAGCCAGCAGCCATCCCACCTCGTCGTGCCGGAAGGAGGAGAAGTCGGGACCGTAAAGAGGGCCGCTGCCGGGTCCGATCTCTTTGGGTTGATTCATCTGGTGCGCTTTACGTCCCAGGTCCAAACCGTCCCTGTGCAACAGCTGCCCGCGGCAGCAAGCAACTCGGCCCTGGCCACTCGTGGCTGCGTTCCGTGGGTGTCAGGCAGCATCACGACAGTTTGGTCGTATACGGGCTCGCCAGCGGTGGTCGCAGGGCCGTTATAGAGGAAGGCTGGGACGTCGCGTGAATACTCGGAGGGAAAAGTCACTCCGCTTCGCAGAGGGTAGTCCGGCCTGTCGATGACCACCGCCGGGGATCGGGTCGTGGACTGGACGTCAGCGCCGAGTGCAACGGCGACCCGGACTGCCGGGTAGATCCCTTCCTCCACGCCGATCACCAGAGTCTTGGCGCCCTCTTGTTCACTAGGCAGGGTGGCCAGTTGCCTGTCGAGGAATTCGACCGCCCGCACCCGATCGGCAAACCCAGCGCCACTGCGCGCGTCCGGCACGAGCGCTGGGCTAAGTGGCAGGGGACGCACGCGCTGTGGCGATAGGCGCATGGCCTGATCCGCTCTCAAACTCGGCTCGGCCAATAGGCACGCGACCCTTGCAGGCGCATCGTCCGCGAAGGAAAGCCGAACGTCGAGCAACGACGCGACTCGCACATCGACACCAGCCATCTCAGAAAGGAGATGTAGGCGTTCGCGGTCTGAGTCCGGGCGGGCGTCGATGAGGCAGGCGATCACATACCGACGGTTCGGAAACACTCCGTTGATCTGGCTGATGACGCGCCATGCAGTCTCACCAGTGGACAACTCGTCATCGACCAGCACCACATCTGGGCCCGCCAACAACGCGTCGTGCACCCCACGAAGTAGAAAGTGGGACGGCGCATGCGAATGTAACTCCTCAGACTGCAGCCAAATACCTGGCGCATCGCTCACGTCGCGGGTCGTCTGGGTCAGCACCGAGCCTGGCAATGCGTCTGCCACCAGGCCGGCCAAACCGCAGGCAGTCTCGGCGAATCCGAGCACCAACACGTTCTCAGGCATCGGCCCGCCCCAGGCATGCCGCACCTCGTCGGCAAGCGACCGCGCGGCGTCGACTGCAATGGATCCTGACACAGGTACATGCTTGGCGAGTACGCGGGACACGATCAGATGCGCCCTCTTGGGATTGCGGCGCAGCCCGACTCCTGCGAGCTCGTCGAATGTCAGTCCCGTCCGACTCTCGCTCCGCAGCACACGGAAGTCGATGCTCTCTGCCGCGAACCCACGCATCACGTCACTGGGTTTCTGCGGAGGGAATAGCTCCGTCCGATGTGCGCCCCACATCGATGGGAGCGAGTGCACCGACAAGGTCCCGGTGTGTCCGGCGGCGGCGCAATACTCCAAAAACCTTAGCCCGGCGAACTGTCCGCTCAGCCCAGAGGCGATGCGGCAGTGCCTCATTCATCTTGTTGCCATATGGAGACGGCGTGGCGCCCTCACTTTCGTGGACTCCAGTCGCGTCGGCGTACTCCTCGTGAGTCACAGCCTGCCACGCGTTGATCACTGGCACCTGTGTCGGGTGAATGGCGCTCTTGCCCACCAGGCCATGCGCCCGGTCCAACGTCAACTCATCAACAAGCGCGCCGAAACGAGCCCGAAGGGGGTCGGCTGCTAACCCCTCGGATTCCGGCAGGGAGATACGGGGGCTACCCGATGACAAGGGTCCACGACCAGTGCCCGAGAAGTGCTCCCAGACACAGCCCGACGTTGCCAGTCCATGCTCCCTGTCGCCGGCGAAAGCACCCACGATCGCGCTGATGGCATCGCGCAGCGGACCGTAGTCGTAGGAGGTCAGGTTGCGAGTGCGGCGCAGCCCGAGCGATCCCAGGATATCAACGGCACCGATCCGTAGGGAGAGGACGACATCCCTGTTCGCATCAACCGAGTCTCGGGTCTGCTCCAGCCATTGGGATCGCCTCAAAGGGTCCGCAAGTTCCCCCGATTCCAACACAGGCACTGCCCAGACCTGACAGCCCCTGGCATCGGCGGCTTGCCGAACAGCTGCCAGCCACTGCGACCCGTTCTGAGCCGAATACTTCGGAATCACGAAACCCACGATGCGCCTGCGGGTGTCTTCAGCGCACACCTTCAAGATCTCCGAAGGATGGCGAACTCGGCAGAACAACAGTGGGGTCGCCTCTTGGGGCCTCTGTGAAAGCTCTCTCAGGGCCGATGACAGATTGGCGTGGGCAAGGGCGACCTCATGCTGCCCGATGGCGTCTTCGAGGCAAACCACCACAGAAGTCGTCCCCACTTGCTTCTGCCTCTCCAACACAGATGCCAGTCCCGGATGAGTCCCACGCGTGTACAACATGGCCCCGAGCGCATCCGAGATCACCCTTTGATCACTGGCTTCGTTGAACTCAGTGGGGGGTAGGGCGAAGAGCCCATCAAGTTCGTGCGAAGTCATCGTGCTGAAGTGGCGCACAGAATCCTCATCCCAAGAACCTGATCGGAAGCCAAGCGCTTACGTTGGATCTGCTGGTCTACTTGCTGCTCGCTGCCCACCGCATGCCCCAGCCATATGCCTGGTCCATCGCCTGGTGATTGGCGACATAGCGGACTTCACGCTGGACGGTCAGATCGTTGCCGCTGTTCTGCAGGAGAGCGATGGCACACAGGCGTGCACCCCCTGCTTTCTCATCAACCTTCACCTCTACCTCCGGACCTCCGTTGGGGTGCAGAGTGACGACTCCCTGTGCCTTGTCCCAGCTGGGAGCACCCTCATAGATGAACGCGAAGACAAGAACCCGGCGAATCTCTGCGATGTGAGCCAAGTTGATGAGCAGGTTCTCCCCACCCTCGGTATCCCCGGAGCGATCATCGCCATCAAGCATGATGTAGGGCGGTTGATCAAGGTGCCCGAAGAGCTTCCCAACTGCCTGAATGGCTCCCTTAGTCCCATCCGTCAGTTCGTAGAGAGATCCCAGATCCAGATCAATGGCGGACTTGCCGCCCATCTTGGAACGCCATCCGCTGGCGCTGGCTCCCGACGCCCAGTTCAGGTTGACGCGCATGGTGCCTGACGCCGACCCTTGCTTGGTCAGCGAGACTGCCGGAGCCTGCTTCGTGAGCGTGACCTTGCTGAGCTTGACCGGAGGCTGACTGGGGCCGCCTGGAACGTTCTTACTGTATTCGACCATGGTGATCATCCTTCTCTAATGGGAGCCGCAAAGGGGAGCGATCCTTTGGTTGGCGTCCTCCGACATGGGGACTTCCTCAAATGGAACGCTCGACCAGGGAATCATCGGTCGGCGACGCTCCGGACGATCTGCGCCTATTCCTCAACAGGGAGGACACAAACGCCAACAAAATGAAGCCGATGCCAATCAAGCCTGTGACCACTTCGGGGATCTCATATCTGATGGAGAAGAGAAGCAGAGCAGCCAAGGCGCCGATGGCATAGTGCGCACCATGTTCCAGGAAGACGTACTCAGCCAACGTCCCGCGACGAACGAGGAAGACCGTCAGAGAACGTATGTACATAGCGCCTATGCCAAGTCCTGCGGCGATCACGAAGATGTTGGACGTGATCGCAAAGGCACCGATCACCCCGTCGAAACTGAAGGAAGCGTCCAACAGCTCCAGGTACATGAACAAGAAGAAGGCCGCTTTGCCTGTTGCCACTGCACCGTCTGCAGCACTGGCAGGCCCCGCGATTCCTGCCAACGAGTCATCGTCTTCGTCTGCGCCGCCCTCGAAGAACAACGCGAGTCCATTGACGATGAGGTACGTGATGAGTCCTAGCGCGCCCGCGATCATCACAGTTGACGAGTCATCCCCAGCCAGCCAGGTCGCTGAAGCGACAAGAGCGCATAGCGCCACCACGACGGACAGCGCCTCTACACCGGCGACACGGGCCAGCGGACGCTCGATCACTGCGATCCAACGAATCTCACGATCCTCCAGCATGAAATCGAGGAAGATCATAAGCAAGAACATGCCCCCGAAGGAGGCAATGGCGGGATGTGCAGCAGTGAGTTCCGCCGCATAGGTGTCCGGATCGTTGATGGCAAGATCGATGACTTCAACGGGCCCCAGACCGGCCGTGACCGCCACAATCGCCAAGGGAAACACGAGCCGCATCCCAAAAACTGCGATCACGATTCCCACGGTCAGGAAGATCTTCTGCCACCAAGGGCTCATGCGCTCCAGGACCGTGGCATTGACAACTGCGTTGTCAAATGAGAGCGAAATCTCAAGTATCCCAAGAATCGCCACGATGATCAGGACTTCAGGCCCGCCAAGCCACAGTGCCGCAGCCAACACGGCCACGGTCACACCAACTGACCAGCCAAAAATTCTAACCATGCCACACCCCCAACGATTGGACTTAGTCAGCGCCTTCAGACATTCACACCGTAGTCCTGCGCGATGCCGAGCAGCCCAGTGACATACCCCTGACCCATCGCACGGAACTTCCAGTCACCATATTGTGACGGTACAACTCCCCGATCATCATCGCGGTCTCGACTGAGAAGTTCTCGGTCGGGTCGTACCGCACTACTTCGGCTCCGTCCGCCTGGTCAACCACTCGGATGAAGGCGTTGCTTACTTGGCCGAAGTTCTGCTTGCGCGCGTCAGCGTCACAGATCGAGACATGGAAGACGATTCTCTGAATCTCGGCGGGAACCCCCGCGAGATTCACCATGATGCCTTCGTCGTTGCCATCGCCCGAACCAATCAGTGTATCCCGTGTGTGTTCAACAGAACCATCCGGCGACCGCAAGTTACTGAAGAATACGAAATGCTGGTCGCTTGCCACCCGGCCATCGCTCTTTGCCCGCAATGCAGACGCGTCCATGTCGAAGTCGTCGCCAGCAGTCGTTCGTTCGTCCCGCCCAAGACCACGACGTATGCCGTCAAGCCTGGCGCCTCACGATATAGACTCACGTTTCCCCCCTTGGCGAGGTTCACGGCCATACGAATCCCCGATCTCTTGTTGGACCCCCTCGTACCGCAAAACGGCAGGCGATCCACATCGGATACTAGCGGGCCACGCGAACACTCTGCTGACCGCAGGTCAGGCCAGGACACTGATTTCGACGAGAGGTGGGGGCGCTCCTAGCGGTGTGTCGACCTCCATTCTGCTGGCTATCTGTGATGGGCAGTTCTGGTTGGCACTTTGGCCAGAGGGAGTCGTCATGCCTCGTCCGAAGGAGTTCACGGTCGCGTTGACCGTTGCCGATCGCGCGAAACTGACGAAGGTGGTGCCCCTCGGTTACGCATCCGGCCCAGATGATCGCCCGGGCCCGGATCCGGCTCGCCCCGGACGAGACACAGGGTCCGACTCCGGACCGCCGGGTGGTCGCCGAACGGCTCGGGGTCTCGAAGAGCACGGTGTACCTGGTGGCCAAGGCGTTCACCATCCATGGTGGTGGGTCGAGGACCTGATCACCCGCAAGAAGCGGGCCACTCCGCCGATCGAGCCGACGGTGACCGGTGACGCGGAAGCCCGGGGTGATGTCAAGGGACATTGAGTTCTGCCCAGTGGCGGACAGGAAAAGCTGCCCGGTGACGGTCACGAGTTTTGCCCGGCGATGGCCATGGGTTCTGCACGTCGGGGGCCATCACGGTCGGGGCTATGGCAGCGGCCTCACCCCTTCGCCGGCCAGGGCTTGGCAGTCGCACGCTGTCGCCGCTGGTTTGGCAGACGTGTGCGTGGTGCAGGAGCCGGTCGACGGTGGCGGTGGCCAGCGTCTTGGGCATGAGCTCGTCGAAGCCTGAGGGGTGCAGGTTCGAGCTGATCGCGACCGAGCGTTTCTCGTAGGCGGCGTCGACGAGGCGGTAGAGGCCTTCGGCGGCGTCGGTGGCCACCGGTAAGAGCCCGATGTGATCGACCTATGCCGACATCGGCATAGGTCGATCTATGCCGATCCCGCGACTATGCCGAGGACTCTGGGTGATGGTCCGTGGGCAAGCGCGTGCGTCGTGTGGTTTGGCGGCGGGCGTCTTGCGCTGGGCTCTGGCATAGTCGCCGGATGGGGGCAGCTGGCCTGTCCCGTGGGGAGCACCGGGTGAGGTGTTTCTGACTTTGCGATAGAGAACCGCGGCGAATCAAACAACATCGTCGGGCCCCTTTCTGGTCTTAGTGTTTCGTTGGGCGCGGTGGTTGGCAAGGTGGCGGAGTCGGGCCGTTGTCCAGGCCGGCTTCCATGGGCCTCACGGATCGCCTCGCCGTGGCCCTCGTGTTCGTCGTCGGGGGTGACGTAGCCGATCCCGGCGTGCAGTCGGACGGCGTTGTAGTGCTCGCGTGTGACGGCGAGCTCGGCACGTAGCGTGGCCGGGTCGCGGATGGCGAGCAGGTGCGGGTTCTCCATCTTGATGGTCCCGTTCAGCGACTCGATCCAGGCCTGGTCGGTCGGGGTGCCCGGCCGGCCGAAGTGCTGAGCGATCGCGCACAGGGCGAGGGAACCCCCCGGGGTCGACCCCGAGGTCATCTGTGGTCCGTTGTCGCTCACGGCGAGCAGGATCGGTCGGGGTCTGGTCATCGGCGCTGATGTCGACCCGTCCGTCGTCGTGGCGGGCATCGACGGCCTCGAGCAGTCCCTCGGCCTGCAGGGTGGTGGTGAAGGCGAGTTCGACCTGGGTGGAGGTTTCCTCGACCGAGACGATCTCGGTGATCCATTTGCGTGAGACCAGGTCCTCGATGATCAGCACCGCCATGCCAGCTCTGGTGAAGTGGGTCGTGTCGAAGATCCAGATGCTGTTCGGGGTGTAGTCGGCCCACTCGGGGAAGGGTCGTGTTCTTCGACCGTCCGGGCCGTGGACGTGGACGAAAGTGCAGGTCAGCGACGTGGAGCACCCGTCTCACGGTGGACGGGGAGACCCATACCCGGGACAGGTAGGAGCCGCGGTGGGCGAGTTTGCGGTGGGACCGGTCGACCTCACCCCACTGCTTGAACAGGGCCAGGATCTCGGCTGCCTCCTCGGGCAAGATCCCGTGCATCGGGAACCCGCCCGGCGACTGGTCGGCCAGCCGGCCGCGGGCCCGGCGGGCGTACCAGCGGTGGGTGCGGACCTCGCCGACCTCAAGCGCCCGGCAGGCGCGGCGGATACTCCAGCCGGCATCCACGGCCCCGTCGATGAGATCGAGCAGCCCTGCCTTGGTGGCCGCATCCACCCGGCGCGGGACTCGGCCACTCAGCCCCAACCGCCTTTTCCCTCTACCAGCGTCAGCTTCACCGCCAGTTCCTTGCAGGCCTCCGAGAGCCGGGCGATCTCGGCCTTCGCGGCCTCCAGCTCGTAATCGCGCTGCCTGCCTTGCACTCCGGGTTTGGAGGCCGCCAACGCAGACAGGGCACCGTCCTTGGCGACCTGCTTGATCCGCATGATCGTGGACCGGTCGACCTGCTGGGCAGTCGCGACCTCGGCGACCGTGGCCTCCTGCCGCACCAACTGCAGCCAGATCTCGTACTTCAACGACGGGCTCAAGAACCGCTTCGCACGGCGCTTCCTCGACCCGCTGATGGGCTCGTTCTCGGACATCTTCTGATCCTCCTGTTGTGGTTGGAGGACCCGCCGGATGTTGTCTGATCGACACGCCGATCTCTATCGCGAAGTCAGGCGCAAACCACGGGCTCCCCTGAGGAGGCAGTGAGATGGGCACGACGCGGAGGAAGGCGGGTCTGCTGGGCCCGCACGTCGAGGGTTACCGGGGGTGGCTGGCCGGGCGGGGATACACGGCTTCGACGATCCGGAACATGCTCAAGGACTTGGGCCTGGTTGGTATCTGGGTGTCACGCGTCAGAACTCAGTGGCAGGACGGTTAGCAATACGGTTGCAACCAAGTAGACT
>JBAOHC010000027.1:0-400000 GCA_037046735.1 Candidatus Nanopelagicales bacterium
CCCGAGCCGGCCGCTCTCGACGACGTCACGCGGGTCGAGGTCCACCAGACCCACCTCGGACCCCGCCACCACCAGCTGGTCGCGGGTCACCTTGTAGCGGCAGGGTGGCAGGCCGTTGCGGTCGGTCGCGGCCCCAGCGATCACGCCATCGGTGAAGGCCAGCGCGGCGGGCCCGTCCCACGGCTCCGTGAGGTGGGCGTGGAAGCGATAGAAGTCACGGATGGCCGGTTCCACGTCGGGATACCGCTCCCAGGCCTGCGGCACCAGCATCATGATGGTGTGCAGCGGGTCGCGGCCGGAGCGCACCAGCAGCTCCATGGTGTTGTCGAACCCCGCCGAGTCGCTGCCGCCGGGCGCGATCACCGGCTTGAGCCGCTCGATGTCGTGGCCCCAGATCGGGCTGGGCGTGTCGGCTTCGCGGGCGGCCATCGCGTTCTGGTTGCCCCACAGCGTGTTGATCTCCCCGTTGTGGGCGATCATCCGGAAGGGCTGCGCCAAGGGCCAGCTCGGCAGGGTGTTGGTCGAGTACCGCTGGTGGAAGAGCGCCACCGCGCTCTCGTATTCGGGATAGCGGAGGTCGGGGAAGAACACGGGGAGCTGGGCCCCGGTCAGCAGCGCCTTGTAGACGATGGTGCGGCAGGAGAGCGAACAGACGAAGAACGGCGCGAAGCCCGCCGCCTCCGCCTCGCGCTCCATGTCCCGGCGGGCCAGGTAGAGTGCCCGTTCCCAGGCGTCGTCGTCCTGGGCGGTGAAGGGCCGGCCCACGAACACCTGCCGGATGGCGGGCACAGGGCTGGCCCGCGCCAGCGGGCCGAGGGCCGCCGGGTCGATGGGCACCTCCCGCCAGCCGAGGCACGGGATGCCGTTCCGCTCCAGCACCTTCTCGACAAGCCGGATCGACCGGCGCAACGGCTCATGCTCGGGAGGGAGGAAGAAGGCGCCCACGCCGAAGGGCTGCCCCGGCTTGAGGCGCAGGCCGAGGCGGTAGGCCTCGCGGTGGAACAGCCGCTGCGGGATCTGGGTCAGGATCCCGGCGCCGTCACCCGAGTTGTCGGTCGAGGCCGCGCCACGGTGCGCCACCCGGGCCACCGCCTGGAGCGCCATGCGGACGATGTCATGGGGGAGCGCTCCCCGGGGCCGGCGCGGGCCACGAAGCCGACGCCGCAAGCGTCGTGTTCGCGGCGGGATTCGCCGGCGTCGGTCGGGCCGTGGGCGGGATAGGGGGGCGTGGGCATCGCGACTCCTCGGGCAGACACGAAAAAGCCCGCTCCATCTGGGGAGTGGGCCGGGCAGCGTCGGGCTGGGGTCAGCCAATCACCGTCCGGGACCGCTCCCATTCGGGGAGGGCCGGAGAAATAAGGACGGCGGCGGCGGTGCAATTGAGGCGCATGTGCATAAAAATACACCCTCGTGGGGCCGGGTCAAAAGCGTCCATGACCCGATGGGGAGGGGGCGCCCCTGTCTTGACAGGGCCGGGGCCCATCCGTAGACTGTATGATCCGGCACCGCTGGCGCATAAAGTTGCCCCGGCCACGGAACCCGTCCGACACAGGATCGTGATGCTCTCGTCGCTGCCGCTTGCGCTCGTCCTTATTAGCCTCGTGCTCGTCCTTCTGGGACTCGAGTACGGGGACCGCGGCGCATACGGGCGAGAGCAGTAACGGCGAGCAGGACGACGCCCCCCCCACGCCGCGGACCCCAACGGTCCGCGGTTTTTGTTTTCTGCCACGGCAGAATGACTGCCGATCCGGTATGGCCAGGGAAGCGATCATCTTCGACACCACGCTCCGCGATGGCGAGCAGGCGCCCGGCAACACCATGACCCCGGAGGAGAAGCTCCGGCTTGCCCGGCAGCTCGACGCGCTCGGCGTGGACGTCATGGAGGCCGGCTTTCCGGCCGCGAGCGAGGGCGACTTCCGGAGTGTGCGCGAGATCGCGCAGGAGATCCGGCGCCCGGCGATGGCCGCGCTGGCCCGCTGCCACGACAAGGACATCGAGCTCGCCGCCGAGGCTGTGATCCAGGGCGTGGCCCGGGGGGCGGCTGCACATCTTCCTCTCGACCTCCGACCTGCACCTGGAGCACAAGCTCCGGATGAGCCGGGAGGACGCGCTGGAACTGGCCCGGCGCTCGATCCGTCAGGCCCGGCGCCACACCGACGACGTGGAGTTCTGGCCGAGGATGCCAGCCGGACCGACCTCGACTACCTGTGCCGCGTGGTGGAGATGGCCATCGCCGAGGGGGCGACCACCATCAACCTCCCCGACACCGTGGGCTACGCCATGCCGGAGGAGTACGCCGCGACGCTCCGCGCCGTGCGCGAGCGGGTGCCCGGCGCCGACCGGGTGATCTGGAGCGCGCACTGCCACGACGACCTCGGGCTGGCGGGCGCCAATTCGCTCGCGGCGGTCGAGGCCGGGGTGGGGCAGGTGGAGTGCACCATCAATGGCATCGGCGAGCGGGCCGGCAACGCGTCGCTGGAGGAGATCGTCATGGCCAGCCGGACGCGCAAGGACGTGCTGGGCGTGACCACCCGCATCAACACGAGAAACTGCTCGCGACCTCGCGCATGGTCACCGAGGTCACGGGCATGCCTACAGCCGAACAAGGCCATCGTGGGCCGGAACGCGTTCGCGCACGAGGCGGGCATCCACCAGCACGGCGTGCTGGCAGCACGCACCACCTACGAGATCATCCCGCCCGAGGCCGTCGGGTTCTCCGCGTCGACCCTCGTGCTCGGCAAGCACTCCGGGCGCCACGCGCTGGAGCGGCGCTACAAGGAACTCGGCTACGACCTGGCGGAGGCGAAGCTGGCCGGGAGCTGTACAAGGAGTTCACCACCCTGGCCGACCGCAAGCGGGAGATCCTCGACGAGGACCTGCTGGCGTTGCTGCACGAGCGCCGGCACCTGATCTTGAGGAGGGTAACCCGCAGGGGGGCCACCCCCGCCGGAGGGGGCCTCACACGTGGGGTTCAGGTGCTCGGGGTGAATACGGGTCTCATTTTTGGCAGAGCGGGCTACAGCGGTGCCACACCTGCGCACTGGTCCATGATCGCGGCGGCCACCAACCTCAGGTCAGGCGGGGAGAAGCATTGATGGATCTTGCCTGAACTCAGGCAGGTTACCGTGCGCCTCACAGCCCGGCCACTCGTTTCAACCGGTCGGCCAGTTGGCTGGCTACTTCAGCGACGCGGGCGTTCGCCGCATAGATGTCGAGCAGCACAGTCAGATACGGGCGCTCCTCACAAGGTTCCATCATACGAAACCACCGTTGCGGTGTTGTCATCGGGGACCCAGGCCCAGCGGGTGGAGTCCACCTGCTCGGCGCGGCCACCAAGCACCTCCGCGATCCGCTCAATCACGCCGCGACCGGTCACGCCCGCAGGGGGCCTTAAGGCCATAGCCCACACCGAGGTCATGCGCACCACGGTAGCCGCGTGTGTCGGTTGGTGGCTACAGCGGTAGCCGGCCCTGGCACCGGTCCAGCACCATCGGCGGCCGCCGTCAGCGCGGCCGCGAGCACGCGGGCAACCAGCGCACCACCGCCAGCTCATCGGTAGTCAACAAGCCCACCTCACGGTCGAACCGCTCCTACCAACGCCGATACGTCTCAACCGTGCGCGCGGTGTGACCGGTGAAACGCAGTGAACCCTCAAAGTCCTCGCGGTGCGCTTCATACACCGGGGACGACGGGCAGGTAACGTCATCCATTGCTGGGACTCCTTGTCAGTCCTAGAGCCCTCGGAGGTATAGCCGCCCCGTGGAGGGCACTTGCTAACGTTGCTCACTGTAGACCCGCCGAGGCTCACCGTGCCTTGCGTATCGGGACCACGTTGGACATGGCCGCCGCTATCTGCTCATCCCGACCGCTGGCCGCGTGCTGGTAGCGCATCGCCGCCTGGGTGGTGGAGTGGCCCAACCGGCCCATGATCTCCGCCAGTGTCGCCCCGGTCTGCGCTGCTGTGGTGCCCGAGAAATGACGTAGATCATGCCACCGCAGTGAGGACAGGCCCAGTGCATCACGGACCCGGTAGAACGGCTTGTACAAGCTGCTGGGGGCCATGTGCGACCCGTTGCGCGACCCGGGGAACAGGAGGCCGTCACCGGCGGCCGGCAACGTGTTCAGGTAGTCGGCGACATCGGCCCGGATGTGCGGCGGGATCACCACGTCACGCACCCCGGCATCGGACTTCGGGGTGCCGACTTCGTAGCGTCCTTCGACCCGGACCACGGCACGCCGTACCGCGATCACCACAGGGGTTTCGCCGTCCATGAGGACATCCTCGCGGCGTAGTTCGGTCAGCTCCCCGAATCGCAGACCGCACCAAGCGGCGACCAGGACCATGGTCCGGTACTTCGCCGATGGCATCCCGTCCGCCAGCTGCTGCACCTGCTCGACCGTGGGAACGATTGTCTTGGTGGTGCGCTTGACCTGCCCGCCGCCCCGGATCCGGCACGGGTTCGACCCGATCAGGTCATCCTGGTAGGCGGTCTGGAGGATGGCCCGGAACAGGGCGTAGGTGTGCGCCCGGGTGGTCTGGTGGGTGTCGTCCAACGTGGCGTACCACGCCTTGACCTGCCCCACGGTGATCGTGTCGATGCGGCGTTCCTGCCATGCGGGCAGGAGGTGGGTGTCCAACAGGTGCCGGTACGCCTCGACGGTGCGAGGTTTCAGGCCACGCTGGACCAACCACGTTTCGGCGTAGTCGCCGAACCGGGGTGCCCGCCCGGCCGGCGCGGTCGCAGCGTCCGGTGTGGGGGTGACCAGGTGCCGGCCGCGATGGCCTTGTTCTGGGTGTTCAGCCACATCTGGGCGGCCTGCTTGGTGTCGAACGTGTGGGGTGCAGGGTGGTAGGTGCCGTCCACTCGCACCTGCGCCTGCCATCGCCCGGATGCCCTCAGCCGCAGACTGCGGCGCCGCCTGGCTGACGTTTGCACCTTAGCCATGCTGCACCGCCTGAGCGTAGGTGTTGAGGCAGTCGTCGCACAGCCGCATCGTGGCGACGAACATCCCGCAGGGCACGGGGGAGAGGTACACCACGCAGGTGGCGGCAGGCTTCACGCCGCCGGGTGGGACAGTCCGGTGCAGGGGCCTTGTTCATCGGCTTCCAGTGGGAATGCTGCGCCTGCCCCTGCGGGTAGGTGGTGGGTGGTTGTGGTCACGGTGGGTCCCCTGTTCGATATTTGCCCGTCCGGGCAAATATCAGCGTATCTCATGAGGAAAAGTGAGGTTTAGTGACGCGCGTTTGTGGGGGAAATCCGGGGGGAAACGGCCATTTCGTGGGTGGGGCCACACAGATTCGAACCCAGTATCGCCCACAAGTAAAACCCCTGGTCAAACCAGGGGTTTTCGACTTCAGGGGCCTATTCTGCACGGCGGGCACATGCCGAGGGTGCCGGTTCGACACTCACGTAAGCGTTAGACCGGCCTGTCCTCGTCGGCGGTACATGTCTTCGTCCGCTAACGCCACCAAGTGATCCAGGAAGCCTTCTGCTGGCTCCTTCTCGTAGGAGGAGCCAAGGCTCAGGTCCCACTCTGGCGGACCGTCGTAGCACCGACTTACCCCCGCGACGAGATCTCGGTAGACCAAGCGCACGTCCGGGGAACCACCGACACCCACCACGCAGAATTCGTCTCCGCCCCAGCGGGCAGGGACACCGCCCAGCACCATGGTTGATGCCAGAGAGGTGCCGACTGCCACGAGAAGCTGGTCTCCAGCCGCGTGCCCATGGCTGTCGTTGACCTTCTTGAGTCCTCGCACGTCGATGAAGAGGCACCACATCCCTGTTCCATTCTCGTGCGCTGCTCCGACCATCGAAGGCACGATCGAATGCAGGCCGCGCCGGTTCCACAGCGACGTGAGATGGTCCCGCATGGCTGAGGCGAAGGCGACATCGCGGGCGATTTCGAGTCGACGCCGGTCGGCCTGTCGCAGCACGAACACCGCCGCACCGATGGCGCAGCCCAAGACCACGAGGACCAACTGATCCGAAATGCTCACGGTCCACGTCGTGCCGGTTGACATCGCAAGGGCCCATCCTCCGACAAGACACAGGTCGGTGAGGGCTAGGTGAAGACCCTTTGTGATTAGCGCGCCGCCGACGACCAGCAGCAACGCAAGGTTCGCTGCTAGCAGGCCATTGCCTGTGAGAGCCTGTTCGAACGGCAGGAGCAGGCCGAGCGGGATGAGAACTGCGGGCAATATCCGCTGCACCTCTTCGACCGGGGCGTCCTGGCGTGCGACCCACCACCAGAGACCGAGGAATCCGACCACGACCACGCTCTGGGCGATCGGCATCACCCTTGACGCCGGGGGAGTCAGAGTCAGCATGTTGCGTACCAGTAGCACCGCCTCCAACATGGCGGCGGCCGGCAGAATCAGGGGCAATCTCGAAGCGTCGCGCCCCCTGCTCGTCACCTGTTAAGGGTAGATCCTGCAGCCCTGGGAAGGAGCCGCGAGAGGGCCGCCCCTACGGCCTTACCCGCCGCTTTCTCGGCAGGTGGACGCATCCCGCAGCGCCGTCATTGAGCCCTACTGGCCTGTGGATTCTTGCCATTCGACGTGTCAGACCCTCCATCTACGGTGGGCGTATGGATGGTTCGGTGGTGACAGCGTTGGAGGTGATGCTGTCCGGTGGTGACCCGCTCGACGTCGCCCAGGCGGCCGAAGCGGTGATCGGGTTCTGCCACGCCGTGCAACTCCAATCCTTCAACCAGGTGTTCCAGGAGGCCGAGTTGGCCGCCGACCCCGACGGGGTAGTCGTCGACCCGACCTCGCCGGAGGTGGCGTGCGCG
Source organism: Candidatus Nanopelagicales bacterium (assembly GCA_037046735.1). GTDB lineage: Bacteria > Actinomycetota > Actinomycetes > S36-B12 > UBA10799 > JADKAV01. The sequence goes on from JBAOHC010000027.1 coordinate 6,796, forward strand.
ATGGGCTGGAGCCCGGGACTGGCGTCGTCGATGGTCGACACGGCGGTGGATGTGGTCACCGGACTGCCCGAGCTGCTGTCGGCGCTGGCCGCGGGCCGGATTGATCTGGGTAAGGTGCGGGAGATCACCCGCGGCACCTGCGAGCTGCGCCCGGCCGACCGGCAGGAGTTAGCCGTCGGGCGATCGTGTTCGCCGCCACCCACACCCGCTCACAGCTGCGGTCCTGGCTGGGCCGGCAGGTCGACCCGGATCGATCCCGACGCCGCCGACCGCCGTCGCCGGGCCGCCCACAAACGCCCGCGGGGGTGCGGCTACCCCCGAACCTGACGGGATGGCCACCCTGTCCGCCTACCTCACCGCCGAAGAAGCCGTCGCCTGCATGGAGTCGATTCGGGAACGCTGCCGCGCCATCGACGGCGCCCGGGACGCCAACCAGGCCGACACCCTCGTGGAACTGCTGACCGGGATCACGGCGGCCCAACCGGTGCCGGTCACCGTGATCATGACCGTCCAGGGCCCGGAAATTGAGGGGTACGGGCCGATCTCGCAGCGTCACGCCGCCGACCTGCTGGCCCGCCTGAACCTGTCATCGGCGCTGATCCGGCTGGACCGGCCACCGATCGCATCGGCTACGCCCCCAACCTGGCGATCCGGCGGTACGTGCAGGTCCGCGACCGGCACTGCCGCTTCCCGGGCTGCACCCGCCCGGCGAGTGCCTGTGACCTCGACCACCTCGCCCCCTGGCCAGCAGGTGCCACCGACGTGGACAACCTGCACGCGCTGTGCCGCCGACATCACCCGATCAAAACCCACACCGGCTGGCAAGTGGTCGCAGGGCCCAACGGCACTCTCATCTGGACCAGCCCCCGCGGCCGGGTCTACCTCAGCAGCCTCAAGGACCCCTAACACCAAACACCCGCCCCCGGGCGGGCAGCGCTACTGGCTAGCCCCGAACTCAGCGAGGAAGACCGCCTCAGCAACGATGGAGTCCTGCAGTTCGGTCAGGTCGATGCTCTCGTTCGGGGCATGAATGCGGGCCAGAGGATCCTGCGCGCCCACACCGAGGACCTCAAGATTCGGGAATGCCTCGATGAGGTTTGCCACGAACGGTACCGCCCCACCCGCTCCCTGCTGGGTGGATGCACGTCCATAGGCGAACGCCATAGCGGCCGAGAACGCGTCGTATGCCGGACCGCCCACCGGGACGGCGGAGCCATTGGCTGGCAGACCGGGCTCGAACTCGACCTGCACGCCGAACGGGGCATGCGCGTGGACGTGGGCCGCGAGGAGCTCAGTGGCCTCCTGCGCGTCGACACCAGCGGGGATTCGCACGCTGATCTTTGCTCGTGCCATGGGGATGATCGCGTTGGGGGCGGTCGCCACCTCGGGGGCATCGAGGCCGACGACGCTCACGGCTGGTTTGGAGAACAGCCGGGAGGCGATCGAATCGGTGCCGATCAGGGGGACACCCGGCAAGACGCCGGCCAGCTCGCGGTAGGCCTGCTCCGGGTAGTCCGCACCCTCCCACTGGGAACCAGCGATGCCCGTGACCGTGGCATTGCCTTGGTCGTCCATGAGGGAGTTGAGCAGTTTGATGAGCACCATCAAAGCATCCGGAGCAGGGCCGCCGAACATACCGCTGTGGCGGGGCTCGGCGAGGGTGTTGACGGTCACGACACCTTCGATGATGCCGCGCAACTGCGTGGTGAACGTGGGCTGTCCGATCTCGACATTGCCCATGTCGCAGATCACGGCGGCGTCCAGATCAGCGAACACGTCCGGCCGGGTGGTGGGCCACTCCTCGAAGTCGCCGCCGTACTCCTCTTCCCCCTCGAGCAGGATGCGCAGGTTGACCGGCGGTTTGCCGTCGAAGGCTCGCAGGACGGCGATGTGGGTGATCACCCCGGACTTGTCGTCGGCCGCTCCGCGGGCGTACAGGCGGCCTTCGCGCTCCTCGGGGGCAAACGCGTCGGAGTTCCACTTGGACTCATCACCGGCGGGCTGCACGTCGTAGTGCGAGTACAGCAAGACAGTCGGGGACCCGGGTGGCCCGGCAACGTCGGCACGCACCGTTGGGACTCCGCTGGAACTAGGGATCAGAACCGGGTCGGCACCGGCGTCGCGCAGCAGTTGGGCGCAGGCCTCGCCGCCACGCACGACATCGGCGGTGTCATAACCGGGGAAGTTGATGCTCGGAATCCGCACCAGGGTCTCGAGGTCAGCACGCACCTGGGGCATCAGCTCGGCGATCCGCTCACGCAGGGATTCAGCATCGGGTGTAGTCAAGGACATGGTCAACAGATTAGGCGCGATCAAGCGTCAGTTCGCGTCAGGCGCTGAACTGTTTGAGGATTCGCAGAGCCTCGCTATCAGGTCCTCGCAGGGTGTACTGATTGGTCATCGTCACCACGGCGATCTGGCGTTCCGGCACAAAAGCCGCGAAGCACCGGTAGCCCCCCGTGGCGCCGTTGTGCCAGTACACGGGGCCGTCTGGTGAGTCCATGACGAACCAGCCGAGGGCGATGCTGTAGCGGGCCTCAATGAGGCGGATCCGCTGGCTCATCTCGATGGCTGGGGTCGCGACATCCAGTTGAGCGCGCAGAAACTTGAGCACGTCGGTGACCGTGGAGCGAAGGGCTCCACACCCGGCCATCCCCGTGAGATTCCACTCTGGAACCGGCTTGCCGCGCCAGCCATACCCCGTGGCCAGCCGTTCGTGCTGGTCGGCGGTCAGCGCGGCTCGTGTGTCGGGCATGCCTAACTCGTCGGTGATGGGGGACACCAGGTCGTCGTAGGTGTCCACGCCCGCCACGGTCTGGGCGACCAGGGCCAGCAGCGATACACCAAGGTTGGAGTAGCGAAGGCTGCCCTGCTTGGCCAGTTTCGCGCTGACCGCTGCGTCGAGCACCTGTTGGCTCGATATTGCGGAGTACGCGTTGCTGTCACGCAGTTCGGCTCGCATCCCAATGGGGGAGCGGGGCAGGCCGCTGGTGTGGGTGGCCAGTTGCTCCACGGTGATGGGCAGACCGCGCAACTGGGGTATCACCTGCCCGACCTGAGTGTGCAGGCCAAGATCGTCCCGGAGAACCTGCTCAGCAACTGCCAGGCACGTGAACACCTTGGTGATGGATCCGATGTCCAGCAGCGTGTCGGCGGTGGGTGGCCCGGTATCGGGTAGCCGGAAGTGACCCGCACCGGCCACGGACTGATCGCCGCCGTGGGACACCCCGACCACTGATCCCACCGTTCGCCGGGCCAGTCGGGTGGCCGCTTCTTGCGCCAGATCTGTGACATCACGTCCCATGAGCCCATTGTTCCGCTGGGAAATCTCGTTAGGCTCTCTGCCATGCCGACCATGCAGACCCTGGCGCCCGTCCTGCCGGTCAGCGACGTGCTGACCTCCCTGGAGAACTATGCCCGCCTGGGATTCCGGGCCAAGCCCTATCAGCGCGCGGAGATCGTCGAAGGGCGCGGCCCGGCGCCGGTGCTCTACGGTCTGCTCTTCCGCGATGGCCTGCAGATTCACCTGTGTCAGGTTGCCGGTATCGATCCGAAGTCCAACCTGAGCGAGGTCTACGTCTATGTCGATGACGCCGTGGCCTTGCATGAGCAATGGTCACAGTCAGAGGCCCCTGGGGAATTCGTCGAGCCAGTCGAGACCGAGTACGGCCTCAACGAGGGTGCCTACGTGGATGCCGATGGGAACTCGATCAGGTACGGGTCGTGGCTGCCCGGCTTCCCGAAGCCTGCCCAGACGTGAGCGATCCCAAGGAGATCCTGCGGGGTTATCTGCAGGACGGCCGTGATGCGTTGATGTGGAAGCTTGAGGATGTCAGTGAATACGACGCCCGCAGACCCATGACCGCAACTGGGACGAACCTACTGGGCATCGTCAAGCACGTGGCCAGCGTCGAAGCGGGCTACTTCGGGGACTGCTTCGGACGGCCATTCGACCAGGTGTTCCCCTGGTTCGCCGACGACGCCGAACCCAACGCGGACATGTGGGCGACCGCCGACGAGAGCCGGGACAGCATCGTGGATCTGTACCGGCGGGTGTGGGTGCACTCCGATGCGACGATCGGCGCGCTGGACCTGCAAGCCCAAGGCCATGTTCCCTGGTGGCGTCCCGAAAGGCAGCAGGTCACGTTGCAACAGCTTCTTGTACACATGATCGCCGAGACACATCGACACGCCGGTCACATGGACATCGTGAGAGAACTCATCGATGAGCGGGCTGGTTGGAAGGCGCAGAGCAGAATCCTGCCTGACATCGACTGGGTCACCTACCGGGCCCACGTGCAGGCGATGGCGGACCGATTTCGACCTGGCCAAGCATGAACTGTCATAATATTGATTATCGGTCACCGTGGACGAGGCTGTCCGCTTGTATCGCCCGTAGTGTGAGGCCATGCGTCACGACGAATACGCCAGCTACGACGCCCTCGGGCTCGCCCAGTTGATCCGCGACGGCGAGGTCAGCGCCACCGACGTGCTGCAGGCAGCGATCGCTCGTCGGCAGGCAGTGAACAAGGCCATCAACGCGGTCGTCGAGTCCTGGGACGCCGAGGCGCTCGACCGGGCATCCTCGGCCGATACGACTGGGGTGTTCGGCGGCGTTCCGTTCCTGATCAAGGACATGGACGGCAAGTACGCCGGACACCGCAGCACGAACTCCAGCAGGTCGCTGGTGAACTACGTCCCCGAGCGCAGCAGCGAGCTCATGAACCGCTTCGAGACGGCCGGCCTGAACATCTTCGGGGCCACCAACTGCCCGGAGTTCGGCATCATGGGCGTCAGCGAACCCGAGTTGCGCGGACCTGCCCGTAACCCCTGGAACCTGGGCCACACACCCGGTGGCTCCAGTGGCGGATCAGCTGCGGCGATAGCCGCCGGCATCGTGCCGATGGCGCACGGCGGTGACGGCGGCGGGTCGTTGCGGATTCCGGCCTCACATTGTGGCCTGTTCGGGCTGAAGACCACCCGTGGTCTGATCCCGCTGGGCCCCGACGAAGCCGAGGGCTGGGACGGCCTTGTGGTGCGTGGCGTGATGTCGCGGACCGTGCGCGACACTGCTGCGGCCCTCGACGTCACGCGGGGGTGGGAGCCGGGCAGTCCGTACGCGGTCCCCGACGGACCTGCGTCGTACCTCGAGGCGGCAACCCGGGACCCTGGACGCCTACGCATCGCCTACTCAACACGCAGCCTGTTCGGCTCGAAGCTGTCGCCCGACGCGGTTCAGGCAGTCGACGAGGCTGCCAGCCTGTTGCAGAGTCTGGGTCACGAGGTCTTTGAATACGATCTGCCGATCTCCGCCGATGAGGGCGCCAAGGCGTATCTCACCATCGTTGCCGCGAACGTCGCCTACACAGTCCGGTGGACCGAAGAAGTCACGGGTAGGAAGCCCGATCCGCACGATTTTGAGCGGGCCACCTGGCTGCTGAACCAGGCCGGGCAGGTGATCCCCGCCGTCGACCTGACGGCAGCGCGGGCATGGGGACTGCTGCGAGCTCGGGAGTTCGCGGACCTCTTCGGGCCGACCTTCGACCTCCACCTCACATCGACGGTTGCGCAGCCGCCGGTGGCGATCGGGGAACTCGCGCCGAAACCCGCGGAGAAGGCAGCCCTGTCGGTTCTCCAGCGGGTCGGCCCGCCGCCCGTGCTGCGCCGCCTCCTCGATCAACTGGCGACGGACTCCCTGGAGGCGACCCCACAGACTCAGATCTACAACATGACCGGCCAGCCCGCCATGAGTGTGCCCATGCATGTCACTCGGGCCGGCCTGCCGATGGGTGTGCAGATCGCTGCGGCATTCGGCGACGACGCGAGACTGCTGCAAGTTGCCAGCCAGATCGAACAGGCGAAGCCGTGGGTAGACGGGCTGCCGACGACCAAGCAGTTATGACCCATCCCTATCTGGACTCCCCCACGCCCGTGGCCCTGGCCCACCGTGGTGGTGCCGCGGAGGCGCCGGAAAACTCCCTGAGCGCCTTTCAGAAGGTCGTTGACCTGGGATATGTGTACATCGAGACCGATGTGCGCGCCACCTCCGACGGGGTGCCGGTCGTCTTTCACGACGAACGCCTGGACCGAGTGACCGACCGGATAGGTCGGGTGCGAGAGCTGCCCTTCGCCCACGTGGCCAAGGCCCGCGTGGGTGGTGTTGATGCCGTCCAGTCGCTGGCCGACACTCTGGCTGCTTTCCCGAACACCCGCTTCAACATCGACATCAAGGAAGACCACGCCCTCACCCCGATGCTGGAACTGCTCGCTGGCGGTGACTACTTCGATCGGGTATGTATCGCGTCATTCTCATGGTCGCGTTTGCGGGCTGTCCGGGCGGCGTTCGGTGATCGGGTCTGCACTGCCCTGGCCCCCCAAGAGGTGGCGGCACTGGTGTCCCTCTCCCGGCTCGGACGCCTGCGGGCAGGTGACCGATTTGTCTTCCCGAGTGGGCCCATCGCGGTCCAGGTCCCCCGTCGTACGGCGAGGATGCCGATCATCACGCCAGCGTTCCTGCGCGCCGCCCATCGCCGGGGGTGGCCCGTGCACGCCTGGACGATCGATGAGCCCCAGGAGATGCAGGCACTGCTCCAGATGGGTGTTCAAGGGATTATTACCGACCGGCCGACCGTTCTGAAGGACGTACTGTCACGGTGGCCACAAGACAATGTAAGGGATGTGTCAGGCACGAGTGGCGGACTGGCGCCGGACATGCCGTAGCCGACACTGTGGAGCATGTACCACTTGCGGGGCTGATGTTTAGAAGGCCCGAAAGTGGGGAATAGAAGTAGTCAGCGTGACGTTACGTCAGGCAGCACCGCATTCCGGTGCACGAGGATGGAAGAAGGCAGCATGAGTGAGGCCCTGCGCGGCACCCGTCTTGGAGCGACGAGTCTGGAGAACGACCGCGACGTCGAATTCGCTCCGCGCATGACCGTGACCTACGACTGCCCGGCTGGACATGTGATCAACATGCCGTTCGCGGCTGAGGCAGAGGTTCCGGTCGAATGGGAGTGCGCCTGTGGGGAGATGGCACTTCTCACCGACGCCACCAAGCCCGAGCCCAAGCCGACCAAGCACGTTCGGACACATTGGGACATGCTTCTCGAGCGGCGCTCCATCGCCGAACTCGAGGAGTTGCTACAGGAGCGACTGGCCCTGCTGGACGACACGACGTCCAAATTGCGCAGCGCCTGATCGCGTAGACCACAGAACCGGGTCGAGGGAAACCTCGGCCCGGTTCTCTGTGTGCGCGGAACCCGTGGCCGTGCTCCCGCTCGACGACAGTCATCACCCGCGCTAGATTCCCCCTCATGAGCGCCGCCGACCAACCCATCAAAGAGGCCATCCCCTGCACCACCGCCTTTGAACTGCCCGGCTACACCATCACCGCGCATTTGGGGCTGACCTGGGGTGTCCTGGTGCGCTCGGTGGGCTTCGCGAAGGGATTCACCGGCGGGTTCCGGGCCTTGAAGGCCGGCGAGGTACCGCAGTACACCGATGTGGTGGATCAAGCCCGCCGCGACGCCCTGGATCGACTCATCCAGCACGCGCAGTCTCTGGGCGCCAACGCCATCGTGGGCGTGCGGTTCGACTCCTCCGACGTGGGCGGTGGCGATCAGGGTCTCACCGAGATCCTGGCCTACGGCTCAGCAGTCGTCGTGCAACCCACGTGAGGTCCTAGGCGGGGTCGGTTCAGCTCTTCTGGGCCGAACGCCGTTTGGAGGCTACTGACTTGACCTGAGCCACGCGCTCCCGCGCGCCCCACACCGTGACCCGCCACAACGCCTCAGACACGATCTTGCGGTTCATCTTGCTGTCGCCGATCTGGCGCTCCACGAATTCGATGGGCACCTCGCGCACCCGCAGACCTCGGTCCAGGGTCCGGTACGCCAGATCGACCTGGAAGATGTACCCAGCGCTACCCACACCGTCGAGGTCGAGTGCCCGCAGCGTAGAGGCCCGGAAGGCCCGGTATCCCCCGGTCGCGTCCATCAGCGGCAGCCGCAGGGCCCGCCGGGTGTACCAGTTCCCGCCCCGGGACAGGATCTCGCGGGACCGCGGCCAGTTCACCACGGATCCGCCATCCACCCATCGGGAGCCGAGGACCAGGTCCGCATCCCGCAGAGCATCGAGGAGCAAGGGGAGCTGCTCGGGCTGGTGACTGCCGTCAGCGTCCATCTCGACCACGACGTCGAAGCCCTGCTCCAACGCCCATGCGAAGCCGGCCAAATAGGCAGCCCCGAGGCCTTCCTTGCCCAGGCGGTGCATCACATGGAGATGATCGTCCGACGCCGCGAGTTCGTCAGCCACCTTGGCGGTACCGTCCGGGCTGTTGTCGTCGGCGACGAGGATGTACGCCTCAGGGACACTGTTGCGCACTCGGGCCACAATCAGCGGCAGGTTCTCCGCCTCGTTGTACGTGGGGATCACCACCACGATGCGACCCAGATCCTCAAACTCCACCATTTGACGTTACCCGTCGATCCGGTGCGCGATGCCGTCGGCCCCATAGCCCCAAACCGAGTGCTAACGCCCCCGTGATGCTCAGGAGGCCGTCCACCGGTCCCCCGAAGCGAACTGCCGGCGTCCAGCTGTCGGTGAGTGCCACCTCTGCGTTCAACCAGCCGGGCTGCAGTTGCGGCAGGCTCTGGAAACTCCCGTCCGGCGTGACGACTCCCGTGACACCCGTGGTCGCGGCGACCAGCATCGTCCGGCCGGTCTCCCGGGCACGCAACCGTGTGATGTCGAACTGTTGTTCGGGTTGGGCGGTGAGTGCGTACGTGGCGTTGTTCGTCTGCACCACAACTGCCCGCCCACCCTCACGTACCCCGGTCCGCACGATCTCATCGTTGGACACCTCGAAGCAGATCACGTTGGCGATCCGGGCCGGGCCCAACTGGAGGACGCCGGGACTCTCCCCCGCGATGAAGTCGCGTGGGACGCGGTCGAATCGGGTGATCACCTTGCTCAACAGCGGGCGAAAGGGCAGGAACTCCCCGAAGGGAACCGGGTGCTGCTTGACGTACGCATCCGTCGGGCCGTCCTGCGGATCCCAGACCAGCCCCACGTTCGCCACCCGATCGGGCTGGCCTGGGACCTGCTGCACGGTCCCGACCAGAATCGGCACGTCGATCGCGGAGCCCGCCGCTGAGACCAACGCGCCAGCCTCAGGGTCGACCACAGGGTCAAGGTCGGCGGCATTCTCCGGCCAGATGACGGCGTCCGGCGCAGGCTCCGCGCCACTGGCCACTGCTTGGGCCAGGTCCAGGGTGGTCGTCGTGTGATTGGTGAGCACCGCGAGTGGGCGACCCAGGAAGTCAATGCCTGGCCGCGGCACATTGCCCTGGATGACAGCGAGGCGAGCTGTCGCGGGGGCTTCGGTGGACACCGCGCGGGGCATGACCAGGGCACCCACCAACACCAGCGCCACCGTGATGGCCGCGGCCACGGCAGCGGGGCGGCGCCCGCTGACCGCCACGACCAGCAGGCAACCCAGGGTGGCCACCACAAAACTGAGCAGCGGGGCGCCGCCCATGGTGACCCACCCCGTCAGCGGTGAGTCGGGCTGGCTGAAGGCGAGCCGGCCCCATCCCAGGCCGCCCCACGGGAAGCGACCACGCAACCACTCCTGTCCTACCCAGACGGCGGGCACTGCGAGCCACCACCAGCGCAGAACCAGTACCCGGGAGACCGCCCACCCGAGGGCCATGAACCACAGGCTCATGGCCAGGGACAGGGCCAGCCACGCATCGGGGCCCAGGACGCTGATCCAGTGCAACAGGGGAACGAAGAACGCCACTCCGGCAGCTGCCCCCAGCCATGCCGGATGCTCGGCATCACGGACCGCGACGATGAACGCCGCCACCCCCAGTGGAGCCGTCCACCACCACCCGACGGGCGGGAAACTGAGGACCTGCAGAACCCCCGCGGCGAGCGCCAGCAGCAGGTTCCTCACTGCGGGATCCCCTGTTTCCACACGCGCGTCACGTCCGGCAGTGGATGTCCGGGCTGCAGCCGGGGCAGGCCGGGCGTAGCTGAGCGAGGGTCGGTCGACCAGTTGCTGATGCGCTCGTCCGGGCTCTCGACCACCAGGTCCTTGGCCCGCCACTGGACGAACGTGGCCATTGCGCCCACCGCCAGGACTCCCTGGTCAGGTTGGCCGATGAGCCGCCACGCGCCCCGGGTCAGGGCGGAGAAGGCGCCACGTGCGGTCAGTCGTTCCTGCGCCGACACCAGATGCACGGCGGCACGTACGGTTTCCCAGCCGCTGGTCTGCGGGTGCTCAGGCGCCAGCGCCGTGGCAACGCCCATGGCGATCCGGCTGCGCAGACGACAGTCACTGGTAGGCACGACCGCCACGGGTCGCTGCGCGTGGTCCTGCCACTGCTGCTCATCCCAGCCGTTGGCGATCGGGATGTCGGCCGTCTGCGCATGCACGAACCCGGCGTCCGGGTACACCACGTCGCAGCCCAGATTGACGAATCCCGGAGTGACCAGATCCTGTTCGAGATCGACGACCGTGTCCACGTCGCCGCGGTGCACCTCCGCGCCGCCCGCTGACCCGATCCAGGCGATGATCCCGTCCTCGACCAGGATGGCCGTCGCAAAGTTCTCGACCAGGGAGTAGATCTGTCCGTTGACCAGCAGCGTCCGCACTCTTGCGAGTCTAGATATCCACCACGATCAGGTCGTGCGGGCGGTTGTTGCAGCTCACGTACCCGGTTTCGGTGCAGACCACGATGTCCTCGATGCGCGCCCCGTGCGATCCGGCGCGGTAGACACCCGGCTCGATGCTGAAGGCCATCCCGGGTTCCAGGGGTCGGTGATTGCCGACGATGATGTACGGCTCCTCATGCGTTTCCAGCCCGATCCCATGGCCGGTGCGGTGGATGAAGTACTCCCCGAGCCCTGCCGTCGTGAGGTAGTCCCGGGCCACGGCGTCGATGGCCTCGCAGCTGATTCCAGGCCGCACCGCCGCCACGGCAGCGGCCTGCGCCAAGCGCAGCACCTCGAACTCCTCGCGCACCGCGGTCGACGGCTCGCCCAGAGAGTACATGCGGGTGGAGTCGCTGCAGTACCCGTCGGGCATCGTGCCCCCAATGTCGACCACTACCGAATCCCCGACCGCCAGCACCCGATCGGAGAGCTCATGGTGGGGACTGGCCCCGTTCGGCCCTGACGCCACGATCACGAAGTCCACAGTGGCGTGGCCCGCCGCGATGATCGCATCGGCGATGTCGGCGCCCACTTCCCGTTCGGTCCTGCCGGGTCGTAGCCACTGCGCGACCTGGGCGTGCACGGAGTCGATGGCAGCCCCTGCGGCCACCAGCGCAGCGATCTCGGACGGGGATTTCCGCATCCGGAGCTCCTGGACGACCGGACCCGCCGCCACCTGGTGGGCCGAGGGCATCGCGTCGCGCAGCGCCAGTACCTTGGATGCCCACATATGGTCATCGACGGCGACCCGCCGGGCCACGGGCAGTAAGGACGCCGTCAGCGCGAAGGGGTCCTCGGTCTCCTCCCAGGCCACAACTTCCACGTCCAGAGCCGCGAGCGGACTGGCCAGTGCCGCCGGGACCTCCAAGCCGGGCACGACAATGCGCGGATGAGCACTGGTGGACAGCACCAGGCACGTCAACCGCTCCAGGGGGATGGCGTCATACCCGGTCAGGTACCTCAGATCGGGCCCCGGCGACACGAGAACGGCATCCAGCCCGGCAACGGCAGCGGCCTGCACGCAGCGGCTGAGTCGGTCCTTGAGATCAGCGACGTCAACGATGTCCATTGTCGAAGGGTAGTCCCTGCTTCGCGCGTGGCAGGGGTCTAGCTGATGACAGACTGGACCGATGAGCCGACCCGTGATGCTGCTGGACACCGCGTCGCTGTACTTCCGTGCGTTCTTCGGCGTCCCCGACACCCGTCGCAGTGCGGATGCCCCACCGACCAACGCAGCCAGCGGGCTCCTCGACATGATCGCTCGCCTGATGCGGGATCATTCTCCGTCGTCGGTGGTGGCGTGTTGGGACAACGACTGGCGCCCGGCGTTCCGGGTCGACGCCCTGCCGTCCTACAAGCAACACCGCGTAGCCACTGGCGCCGAGGAAGAGGTACCGGATCTGTTGCAGGAACAGATCCCGTTGATCGAGGCGATGCTGGTCGCGGCGGGTATCCCACCCATCGGCGCCGATGGTCACGAAGCCGATGACGTGATCGGGACGTATGCCACCAACGCCGCCCGTCCGGTGGACGTCGTCACCGGTGACCGTGACCTCTTTCAGATCGTCGATGACCAGCGCGACGTCCGCGTTCTCTACACCGCGCGGGGCATCTCCAAGCTGCAGGTGGTCGACGGCGTCTACGTCGCGCAGAAGTACGGCGTCACCCCGGCCCAATACGCTGATATGGCGACTCTGCGCGGCGATCCCAGCGACGGTCTGCCCGGAGTGGCGGGCATCGGGGAGAAGACGGCCGCCTCCCTGCTGCGCTCTTTCGGTGACCTTGCGGGGGTGCGGACGGCCGCCGCGGACCCGACCAGTTCCATGACCCCGCGCCTGCGCGGTTCGATAACGGCTGCGACCGACTACCTCGACCGTGCACCCTCGGTGGTGCAGGTGGTCACTGATCTGGACCTGCCACCACTGCCGGCCGGGCCGCCACAGCCCGACGATGCCTTGCTGGACCTGATCGGAGAGGAGTTCGGTATCGGATCGTCGATCTCCCGATACCGCGTTGCCCTGGCTTCCTCACACCTCTGAGGAGTAGTCGACGACCCCTCGTTTGAGCAGATCAGCGGCCTTGTGCGCGGTTGCCCGGACGGGATCGTCGGGCGCGGCTGCTCCGGCGATCTGGCCCAGGCAATCGATCACTTGCTTACACCAGCGCACAAAATCGCCGGCCGGCAGATCACTGCCAGACAGCACCGAGGTGAGGCTCTGATTACTGGCCCACTGGTACACCGCCCAGCAGAAGCCGAGATCCGGCTCAGAGGTCGGCTTGACCTTGAACTCGCTTTCCAACGCTTCGATGCTCGCCCAGATGTGCACCTGCTCGGCCAGAACTGCGCGCACCGGGCCCTTGGGCAGGCGGGGCGCCAGATCCTCATCCGTGCGGGACTCGAAGACGAGAGCGGACACACATGCCGCCAACTCCGGTGGTGTCATCTGCGACCACAGACCCCGGCGCAGGCACTCGGCAATGACCAGCGACCGATCGGTGTACAACCTGCCCAGCATCTGTCCGTCCGGGGGCACCAGCAGATCCTCGCCGTCGGCCTGTAGGTAACCCAGTTCCACCAGCACCGCACAGATCTGGTCGAACTGCCGGGCGATGGTGTTCGTGCGTCCGTCCACCCGACGGGTCAGGTTGTCATTCTCCCGCTGGAGCTTGGCAGCACGCTCCGCCCACCGGGCATGCAACTCCCGATCGTCGCAGCCGTGACAGGGGTGCTTGCGAAGTCGTGCTCGCAGTCGGGCGATCTCGACGTCGTTGCCGCTGTCGCGCACGCGCGGTGGGCGCACATTGGTGTGCCGGCCGGACAGTTCGCGCAGCGTGGCGGACAGGACTTTGCGGGCATTCGCGCTGCGCGGATGGAAGTCGCGCGGAATCCGGATCCGGTCGACGACCACCGCGGGCGCTGGGAAGTCGGCGGCAGTGACCCTGCGCACCTGCCGGTCGACGGTGAGCACCTGCGGACGCGGCTCCCCCGACTCGTCGACTCCCACCTCCACGACGACGGCCAAACCGGTGCGCCGACCGGCCGGGATGGCGATGACGTCACCGGGGACGAGCCGCTCCAGTGACTGCGCGGCGTGGGCCCGCGACAGCCGGGCGGACTCCCGCGAGGTGCTCTTCTCGAGAGCATTGAGCTCCGAGCGGATCGCCCCGTACTCACCGAAGTCCCCGAGATGGCATTGCATGGCTTCCCGGTAGCCGGCGATGACGTTCTCGTTGCGTTTGATCTGGGCGGCGAGGCCGACCACCGATTGGTCGCTCTGATACTGCGCGAAAGACGTCTCCAGGATCTCGCGTGAGATCCGCCGTCCCACTCGGCGAACGAGGTTCACGGCCATGTTGTACGTCGGCCGGAAGGAGGACCGCAGCGGGTAGGTGCGGGTGGATGCCAGTCCGGCCAGATGGTTCGGCGCAACATTCGGCCCGAACAGGACGACAGCATGCCCCTCGACATCGATGCCCCGGCGTCCGGCCCGCCCGGTGAGCTGGGTGTACTCCCCCGGCGTGATGTCCGCGTGGGTCTGCCCGTTCCACTTCACCAGCCGTTCCAGGACCACTGTGCGCGCGGGCATGTTGATGCCCAGCGCCAGCGTCTCGGTGGCGAAAACCACCTTGAGCAGTGCCTGCTGGAACAGTTCCTCGACGACCTCCTTGAAGATCGGCAGCATCCCGGCGTGGTGAGCGGCCACCCCGCGCTGCAGCGAGTCGCTGAACTCCCCGAAGCCCACCGCGAGCAGGTCGGCTTCCGGGATCACCGCGCACCGTGCCTGCACGACCGCGGCGATGCGCTCGCGCTCCTCCGGGGAGGTTAACCGCACCCCGGCCGCGGCCAGTTGTCGCGTCGCATCCTGGGTGGCCGCCCGCGAGAAGATGAAGTAGATCGCGGGCAGCAGGTCGGAGGCCTCGAGCCGCTCGACCACGTCGAATCGCGACGGTGGTCGTGGGGAGCGTGGGCGGCGGCCGTGCCGATCCGGACGGTGCGACTGTCCGTCGCGTGGGCGCCGGAAGTCCCCGCTGAGGCGCTGCAACTCGGGGTTGACGGTGCGCTGGTCGTCATCAGTGAACAGGTCGTAGAGGCGGTTGCCGGCCATCACGTGTTGCCACAGGGGAACCGGGCGGTGCTCCTCGACGACGATCTCGGTGTCACCGCGGACCGTGGCCATCCACGCTCCGAACTCTTCAACGTTGCTCACCGTCGCCGACAGGGCGGCGATGTTCACGCTCTCGGGCAACTGGATGATCAGTTCTTCCCAGACCGCCCCCCGCTCCCGATCTGCCAGGTAGTGCACTTCATCCAGGACGACGTAGCCGAGTCCCACGAGGTCCGCCGACGACTCGTACACCATGTTGCGCAGTACCTCGGTGGTCATCACCACAGTGCTGGCGTGGCCGTTGATGGCCACGTCACCGGTCAGCAGCCCGACCTCCGACTCCCCGTAGATCTGCACGAGGTCGCGGTACTTCTGATTGCTCAGCGCCTTGATCGGGGTTGTGTAGAAGGCCTTGCGGCCCGTGGCCATGGCGAGGTGAACCGCGAACTCCCCCACGACGGTCTTCCCGCTGCCCGTCGGGGCTGCCACCAACACGTCCCGGCCAGCGTCCAGCGCCTCACAGGCACGCACCTGGAAGTCGTCGAGACCGAAGTCGTACCGCTGGCGGAAGCTGGCCAGGTGGGGGCTGGAGCGGGTTCGGCGCCGGGCTGCTGAATAGCGCTCCGCAGGGGTGGCCATACCGCCCACCCTACGTCTAACTGACGCTGGCGAAGACCCGCAAGCCGCGTGGCACGACATCGACATCGACCGGCAGCGGGCCCACCCGCTCCCCGTCGGCGTAGGCGGTCTGGCCGGGGGCCTCGATGTGCAGGGATGCGCCGCGCAGCGTCCGCACCGAGGGGTGATGGATGTGGCTGCCCTTGAAGACGCGCGGGAAGATGCGCAGGAAGGTCAGCTTGCTGGTTCGCGTGAGGAACGTCAGATCCAGCAGGCCGTCATCCGGGATGGCGGTGGGGCAGACATACATGCCGCCGCCGTAGCTGGAGCCGTTGCCGATGGCCAGCATCATGCCCTCGCTGCGAAAGGTCTGCCCATCGACCGTGATCTGGAACGGGGCTGGCTGGAAGACCCGAAGCTCGGCCAAGGTGGCGATCAGATAGCGGCTGGTCCCGGTCGGCCAGGTCATGGTGTTGGCCCGTTCGGTGACCTCGGAGTCGAAACCGGCGCTCATCACGGCCAGGAAAGCCTTGTCCACGCCGTCGCTGCTGCGGACCATCCCGTAGTCGACCTGGCGCGTGCGGCCATCGGCGATGACGTCCGCGGCCGCCTGCACGTCGTTGCGCGGCAGGCCCAGCGTGCGGGCGATGTCGTCTCCGGTGCCCAAGGGGATGATGCCCAACGTGACGTCGGTCCCGGCCACGGCCTGCAGCGCGCAATGGACCGTACCGTCGCCTCCGCAGGCGATGAGGGCGTCGATGCCGTCCGCCACCGCCTGCTGTGCCAGCGCCAGACTGCCCTGCGCACTGTCGCCGGTCAACTCCGTGACCTGCACCCCGCGACTGCGCAGTCGTTGCACCGCTAGCGGCGCGTTCTTCGCGCTGCGGCCCTTGCCAGACGTCGGGTTGATCAGGATCGCCGCGTTGAGCACCCCTGCACGCTACATGCGGCTGGCATCGTCATCATCGACCGACTCAGGGATCGGCGAGATGTCGTCATCGTCCCAGTCGTCGTAGTCCGGTTCACCGTGGCGAGCGCGGCGGCGATCATTGAACAAGCAGAAGACGACCGCGGCGCCCACGAGTACCAGGATCGGCGTGGCCAGCAGCAGCATGTTGATGGGATCGCCGGTGGGCGTGGCAACGGCGGCGAAGACGAAGACGCCGAAGATGATGTAGCGCCACGCGGCGGCCAGGCGTTTGCCGCTGAGGATGCCCATGACGTTGAGCCCCACGATGAACAGCGGGGTGAGGAATCCGACGCCGAAGACGAGCACCATGCGCAGGAAGAACGACAGGTAACGGTCCACCGGCAGGTAGTTGCCGACGTCCTGCGGGGTGAACCCGAGCAGGACCTCCAGGCCCTTGGGCATCACCAGGTAGGCAAGGACCACACCACCGAGGAACAGGGGCACGCTGATGCCGGCGAAGACGAACACCCAGCGGCGTTCCTTGGAGTGCAGACCGGGGGTGACGAACGCCCAGAGCTGATAGATCCACACCGGCGAGGAGAGCACCAGGCCGGTCATCACGGCGATCTTCACCTGCAACATGAAGGCATCGGCGACGCCGGTCATGACCAACTTGACGTCGCGGCCCTCGGCAGCGGCTTCGGTGACCACTTGCTCGATCGGTCGGCTCACCACGTCGAAGATCTGTACGTAGTAGATCCAGCCGACCACAGAGCCCAAGGCCGATAGCGATCAGGCTGACGACCAGACGGCGCCGCAACTCGCGCAGATGCTCGGCCAGCGGCATCTGCGCTCGCGCGTGCTGCACGGTCGCGGTCATGGGACTCAGGTCTGGGAGGGTTTGTTGGCCTCTGTCACCGGGCTCTCAGCGACGGCCGGAGGCGGGCGGTGTGGTGGCGGCGTCGACAGGGGCCGGCGCTGGGGTGTCCGGCTCCGTGAGCCCCTTGGTCTCGGCTTTGAAGATGCGCAGCGACCGGCCGATCCCGCGGGCCGCATCGGGTAGCCGGCGGGCACCGAACAACAGCACCACCAGCAGGATGAGGATCAGCCACTCTGACCCACGAAGGTTAGGCATGGGTCAAGAGTACGCCGTAAACGCCCCGGGGTGGACATTGCGATCTCGTACGAAAGGTCGGGCCGGTTGACATCGCGCGTTGGCGTTCCTTCCCAGGACGCGGTGAGGCCGCTGTGGCGCCCCGAGGAAGCGCGTGGACCCAGCTGTCCACCGCAGCAATTGGGCATTAGGTGCGATTCCACGCGGCGTGTCACAGCAACAACTGCCCAATCGCTGCAGAAAAAGCCCCCATCACCACGGGCCATCGGGACGCTCAGTGCGAGATCAAGTGCGGCACGATCACGTCGTGGATGTCCAGCCACAGCGCGAAGTCGAGGACGTCGTCGTAGCAGATGGGCAGTCCGTAGTGAGTCTCGAAAGCCTCACCGGGAACGTGATCGATAACCACTCCGGCACTGGACAGCAGCGCAACCACCTCGTCGTCGGCGGACTTCTCGATCAGGTCCTGGCATGATGCGCATTTGAACGTGTAGGTGGCCCACCCGGCGGCCTGGGCCACGGTGAGGCGGACCTCGGCGGGGGTCAGATCGACATCACCACAGATAGGGCATGTCGCCTTGATCGTCGTCATTGTGTTCGCCTCCCTTGGCGTGCGCTCTGATAGTGCCTTCGGGAGGAGAATGCTGGAACTTGAGCCGTGTGTCCTGTTGAAAGGGTCAATCACCCTAAGTAGTCAAGTACCGGGCCCGGCGTGTCGGGCTTTTTGTGCTCAGCGGGCGTCGAGCAGATCGATGACGAAGATCAGCGTCTTGCCGGACAGCCGGTGCCCACCGGACTCACCGTAGGCCAAAGCGGGCGGGATGATGAGCTGGCGGCGTCCGCCGACCCGCATGCCGGGGATGCCGTCCTGCCAGCCCTGGATCAGACCACGCAGCGGGAACTCGATGGGTTCCCCACGATCCCAGGAGGCGTCGAACTGCTCGCCGGTGTCGTATTCGACGCCGACGTAATGCACCGTCACCTGGCCGCCGGCGCGGGCCTCGGTGCCGTCGCCGACGACGATGTCCTCGATGACCAACTCACCCGGTGCCGGGCCATCCTGAAAGTCGATCTCCGGTTTCGTACTCATGACGCCACCTTCTCCACATCCACAACGAAAACGAGGGTCTCATTGGGCCCGATGACCGGAGGCGAACCCTGCTCCCCGTAGCCCTTGTCCGGTGGGATGACCAGCAGCACCCGGGAGCCTTCGGTGGCACCCACCAGGCCCTCCTGCCAGCCGGAGATAACACCCTGCAGCGGGAACTCGATGGGCTGGCCTGCATTGTTGGCCCAGGAACTGTCGAACTCCTGGCCGTTGGACCAGGCCACTCCCGCGTACTGCACCGAAACGACGGAGTTCGCGCTGATCTCCTTGCCGTCCCCGGGACTGAGTTCCTTGACGACCAGTTGCGTCGGTGGCGTTACCGCCGAGTCGACGGTGATAGTTGGCTGTTGCCCCGGTTCCCCGGAGACCGTGACACCCTCAACGACGGCATCCCCGCTCGGCGCGGCGACGCTGGCACTCGGCGACGGCGAGGTGCTCGCAGTCGATCCGGAGTCGGAGCCGCAGCCCGACAGGGCCAGTGCCGGCACGAGCAGCACGGCAGCGAAGAGAGAACGATGCATGGGCATCACCCTACGTGGCTGGCAGGGATGCTCAGAAGCGGGGTCACATGGACGCGATCAGCCGTTCCACCCGCTCATCAACGCTCTTGAACGGGTCCTTGCACAACACTGTGCGTTGCGCCTGATCGTTGAGTTTCAGATGCACCCAGTCGACGGTGAAGTCGCGGCGTTTCTCCTGCGCGCGCTTGATGAAGTCTCCGCGCAGTTTGGCTCGGGTCGTCTGTGGCGGCACTGACTTCGCTTCGAAGACCGCCACGTCGTGCGTGACCCGTTCCACCAGACCCCTGCGCTCCAGCAAGTAGTACAGGCCGCGGCTGCGGCTGATGTCGTGGTAGGCCAGGTCCAGCTGGCTGATCCTGGCGTCGGTGAGGTCCAAGCCGTGCTTGGCCATGTACCGATCCAGGAGTTCTCGTTTGATGACCCAGTCGATCTCTGTGGCGATGTCCTGCAGCCGGTCGCTCTCGATGGCATCCAGGGTGCGCGACCAGAGGTCCACGACCCGCGAAGGCACACTGTTCGGATCCGTGAGCAGGCCGTGTCCGCGGGCGAAGGTGTGCACGCGGTCGAGGTACTCGCGCTGCATGTCCAACCCGGAGATGCTGCGGCCGTTGGACAGCCGGACGAGTTTGCGCCCGGTCGGGTCCTGACTGATGTCGCGGATGCTGCGGATGGGGTTCTCCAGGCTGAGGTCGCGCATCGGGATGCCGGCCTCGAGCATGCGCAGCACGAGATCGGTGGACCCCACCTTCAGCAAGGTGGTCGTCTCGCTCATGTTGCTGTCCCCGACGATCACGTGCAGGCGCCGGAAGCGCTCAGCGTCGGCGTGTGGCTCGTCACGGGTGTTGATGATGGGCCGGCTGCGGGTGGTGGCGCTGCTCACCGACTCCCACACGTGTTCAGCGCGTTGACTCACGGTGTAGGTGGCTCCCCGCGGTGTCTGCAGCACTTTGCCCGCACCGCAGATCAACTGCCGCGACACCAGGAACGGGATGAGCACCTCGGCCAGCCGGAAGAACTCGCCCTGTCGGCCCACCAGGTAGTTCTCGTGACAGCCGTAGGAGTTGCCCGCCGAATCGGTGTTGTTCTTGAACAAGTAGATGTCGCCGAGGATCCCCTCCCCCGCCAGGCGCTGCTCGGCGTCGATCTGCAGACCCTCCAGAATCCGTTCGCCGGCCTTGTCATGGGTGACAAGTTGCACCAGTTCGTCGCACTCCGCGGTGGCGTATTCGGGATGGGACCCGACATCGAGGTACAGCCGGGACCCGTTGCGCAAGAAGACATTCGAGCTGCGGCCCCAGCTGACCACGCGCCGGAACAGGTAGCGGGCGACCTCGTCCGGGGAGAGCCGGCGCTGACCCTGGAACGTGCATGTCACGCCGTACTCGGTTTCGATGCCGAAGATCCGCCGCGACATGGCCACCTCCCCTCTATTCGCTGTTCAGCAGACGTTTGAGTTCTTCCCCGGTGATGCGTTTGAATGCCCGCCGCGGCCGGGTGCGATCCAGGACCGCCACCTCCAGCTGCTTCTCGTCGAGGGTGCGGGGCCCCTGGCCGCCATGTTCGGCCAGCGCCGCCACCGCCATCTGCAGAGCCTGGCGCAGGGACAGATCCGGCTGCCACTGCTCCTGCAACTGCCCGGCGATGGCCTCCGCGGCACCGCCCATGGCCAGGAAGCCGTGCTCATCGCCGACCGACCCGTCGAAGGTGAGCCGGTACAGCTGGTCATGCGCCTCGTCCTCGCCGACCTCGGCGACGATGATCTCGACCTCATAAGGCTTCTGCGCCTCGGTGAACACGGTGCCCAGGGTCTGGGCGTAGGCGTTGGCCAGGCCCCGGCTGGTGACGTCCGCCCGATCGTAGGAGTAGCCGCGCAGGTCGGCGTAGCGTACGCCGGCAACGCGCAGATTCTCGAACTCGTTGTACTTGCCGACGGCGGCGAAGGCGATCCGGTCATAGATCTCACTGATCTTGTGCAGGGCCCGGGACGGGTTCTCGGCCACGAAGACGATCCCGCCGTCGTACTGCGCGACCACGACCGATCGCCCACGGCCGATCCCCTTGCGGGCGTAGTCGGCCTTGTCCTTGATGATCTGCTCGGGCGAGACGTAGAAGGGCATCGTCATGAGGACTCCCCCGTCGCGTTCGCCTGCGGGCCGTCGGGCCGCTGGAACCGCTGCTGGACCACCGAGTCGACCAGCACGCTGAGTTCACGCTCGGACAGCCGCTGCGCGCCCCCGGTGCCGACCGTGTAGACCACCGGATAGATGCCCCGCGTCAGATCCGGGCCACCGGTGGCCGAGTCATCGTCAGCCGCATCGTAGAGGGCCTGCAGACATACCCGCACCGCGTCCTGATCGCTGTGATTGGGCTTGTAGAGCTTCTTCATCGAGCCCCGGGCGAAGGGACTGCCTGAGCCGACGCTGTGGTAGTCATGCTCCTCGTACCGGCCGCCGGTCACGTCATAGGAGAAGATTCGCCCCTGTCCACGCGCGGCGTCGAAACCGGCGAACAGCGGGACCACGGCCAGGCCCTGGAAGGCCATGCCCAAGTTTGCCCGGATGAACGAGGCAAGCCGGTTCGCCTTGCCCTCCAGGGACAGCTGGGCGCCTTCGATCTTCTCGAAGTGCTCGAGTTCGGTCTGGAACAGGCGCACCATCTCCACTGCCAAACCAGCAGTACCGGCGATCCCCACCACGGAGAAATCATCGGCGGGGAACACCTTTTCGATGTCGCGTTGCGCGATCACGTTGCCCATCGTGGCCCGCCGGTCACCGGCCATCACCACACCACCGTCGTAGAGGCAGGCGACGATGGTCGTGCCGTGCGGTGCGTCCACCGGTGCGTTGCCGGGCACCGTCATGGACCACGACGGGTCGTGCTCAGCAAGGAAATCGACGAAAGAAGATCCTGGGCGCAAGAAGTGCGCGGGCAGGCCTGCGGAGTGTGTCACTGGCCACCCTTCTGAACGAAACTGGCCACGAACTCCTCGGCGTTCTCCTCCAGGACGTCATCGATCTCGTCGAGGATGGAGTCGACGTCGGCGTCGAGTTCGGCCTTGCGCGCAGCGGCAGCCTCGATCTCCTCGCCCACGATGTCTTCGGACTCCCGGGTCGTCTGGGGCCGTTGCTTGTGCTGTTGTCCGTCTGCCATGAGACACCTCCGAACTCAAACCCTAGTCGCTTCCGGTGTTGCGGGCACCTACGCCGAACCTTCGATTTCACCGATAGCCTGATGAAGTGAGCGTCGTGCGGATCATGGGGATCGAAACCGAGTATGGGGTCTCGTCGCCCGGCCATCCACACGCCAACGCCATGCTCATGTCCAGTCAGGTGGTGACGGCCTACGACCGGGCGGCGAACGTGAGCCGCAAGGCGCGCACGCGCTGGGACTTCGACGTGGAGACCCCCTTGCGCGATGCCCGCGGCTTCGATATGAGCCGCGCCGAGGCCGACCCCACGCAACTCACCGACGAGGACATCGGGATGGCCAACGTCATCCTCACCAACGGCGCTCGGCTCTATGTCGACCACGCCCACCCGGAGTACTCCACGCCGGAGGTGCTCACCCCCTTCGAGGCGATGCTCTACGACCGTGCCGGCCAGGAGATCATGGCCACCGCGGGAGATCTCGCCTCCGCTGAGCCCGGCGCCCAGCACATCCGGCTGTACAAGAACAACACCGACAACAAGGGCGCGTCCTACGGCTGTCATGAGAATTATCTGATGCCGCGCACCGTGGCGTTCCCGCGGATCGTCGCGGCGATGATCCCGTTCTTCGTCAGCCGGCAGGTGATCGCCGGGGCCGGTCGGCTCGGGGTCGGCCAGGACGGCAAGATCAAGGGCTATCAACTGACGCAGCGGGCGGACTTCTTCGAGGTTGAGGTAGGGCTGGAGACGACGCTCAAACGTCCGCTGATCAACACTCGGGACGAACCCCATGCCGACCCTGAGCAGTACCGGCGCCTGCACGTCATCATCGGGGACGCGAATCTCAGCGAGTATCAGACATACCTCAAGATGGGCATCACCTCGCTGGTGCTCAGCATGATCGAGAGCCAGTGGGACTTCAGCAGTTTCATCGTCAACCGGCCGGTCAAGCAGTTGCATGCGGTATCTCACGACCCCGGGCTGGCCTACGAGGTCGACCTTGCCGACGGCCGGCGACTGACGGCGGTGCAGTTGCAGGCCGAGTTCGTGGAGCAGGCCCGCAAGTACGTCGATGACCGCTATGGAAGCGACGCCGACTCGGCAACCCTCGAGGTGCTTGCCGAGTGGGAACGCACCGTCGATGCGCTGACTCGTGACCCGATGGAACTGGTGAATGATCTGGACTGGGTGGCGAAGAAGGCCCTGCTGGACGGGTACCGGCGCCGCGATGGCATTGACTACGACGACCCGCGGCTTGCCCTGGTGGACCTGCAGTACTCCGACGTCAACACGGCTCGCGGGCTGGCCGCGCGGCTGGAGGCGCGGGGCCGACTGCGCCGGATGACGACCCCCGAGCAAGTGGAATTCGCCGTTCAGCACCCCCCGGAGGGAACCCGCGCGTACTTCCGTGGCGAGTGCCTGCGTCGCTACCCCATGCACGTGACCGCGGCGAGCTGGGACTCAGTGATCTTCGATCTGCCGGGGCGTTCAGCGCTGCAACGGGTACCCACGCTGGACCCTCTGCGGGGCACTAAGGCGCACGTTCAGGACCTGTTGGACGCCAGTCCCACGGCTCTGGACCTGATCACCTCGCTGCAGCGCGTGGGCGGCTGAACTAGAGGTACTGCCCGGTGTTGGCGACGTTGTCGATCGTGCGACCGGGCTCGTCGCCCTGTTTGCCCTGCACCAAGGTCCGGATGAAGATGATCCGCTCGCCCTTCTTCCCGGAGATCCGCGCCCAGTCATCGGGGTTGGTGGTGTTGGGAAGATCCTCGTTCTCCCGGAACTCGTCAACGCAGGCCGACATCAGGTGCTGCAACCGGATGCCCTTCTGACCGGTCTCCAGGAACGCCTTGATCGCACTCTTCTTCGCCCTCGACACGATGTTCTCCAGCATGGCGCCGGAGTTGAAGTCCTTGAAGTACAGGACCTCCTTGTCCCCGTTGGCGTACGTGACCTCCAGGAACCGGTTCTCCGGGGCCTCGGAGTACATACGCTCCACGGTGCGCTGGATCATGGCGGCCACCGTGGCGTCGGCGTTCCCGCCATGTTCATCAAGGTCGTCGACGTTCAAGGGCAGGTTCGCGGTCAGGTACTTGGCCATGATGTCCGCGGCGGCTTGGGCGTCTGGGCGCTCGATCTTGATCTTTACGTCGAGCCGGCCGGGGCGCAGGATCGCCGGGTCGATCATGTCCTCGCGGTTGCTGGCCCCGATCACGATCACGTTCTCGAGACCCTCGACACCGTCGATCTCCGAGAGCAACTGCGGCACGATCGTGTTCTCCACGTCGCTGGACACCCCGGAGCCGCGGGTGCGGAACAGGGAGTCCATCTCGTCGAAGAAGACGATCACCGGCATCCCCTCGCTGGCCTTCTCGCGGGCGCGCTGGAAGACCAGCCGGATGTGCCGTTCGGTCTCCCCCACGTACTTGTTCAGCAGTTCGGGGCCCTTGATGTTGAGGAAGAACGATCGTCCCGCATCGACGCCTTCGCGCGCGGCGACCTTCTTGGCCAGGCTGTTGGCCACGGCCTTCGCGATCAGTGTCTTGCCGCAGCCGGGCGGGCCGTACAGCAGGATGCCCTTGGGTGGCCGGAGTTCGTGCTCGCGGAACAGGTCGGCGTGCATGAAAGGCAGCTCGACCGCATCGCGGATCATCTCGATCTGGTTACTCAGACCGCCGATGTCCTCGTAGTGGATGTCTGGCACCTCCTCCAGAACCAACTCCTCCACCTCGGCCTTGGGGATCCGCTCCAGTGCGAAGCCGGAGCGGATGTCGACCAGCAAGGAGTCGCCCGCCCGCAGCCGTTGCGTGCGCAGCGGCTCGGCCAAGTGGACGACCTGCTCCTCATCGGTGTGGCCGATGACCAGGGCCCGCTCGCCCCCTTCGAGGATCTCCTTGAGCATGACGATGTCGCCGCGCTGCTCGAAGCCGGCAACGTCGACGATGTTCATGGCCTCGTTGAGCATGACCTCCTGGCCGGGGACGAGCAACTCACGGTCAATGTTGGGCGTGGCGACCACGCGCATCTTGCGCCCGCTGGTCAAGATGTTGATGGTGCCGTCGTCGAGGGTCTGCAGGTAGACGCCATAAGCGCTCGGCGGCTCGGCCAAGCGGTCGACTTCCGCCTTCAGCGTCAGGATCTGCGAGCGCGCCTCACGCAAGGTGACGGTCAGTCGCTCGTTGTTGATCCGCTGCTTGGCCAATTCGGCGCGGACGTGCTCGAGTTCATAGCGCGCGTCGTCGGTCATCGGGTCTCACCTCCGAGACGGGTGGTCGGACTTGATTTCGACCCTATACGTCCTGCGCGGGATTGCCACCCCCCGTTTCAACCGGCATGGCGCGTGGCCCGGCATAGTCCGGGCCGTAGGCGCCCTTGGCCGGACGCGTGCGCTTGGTCGGCGCCGTCACCCCGGGAGCCAATCGCCTGCTGTAGATGAGGAAGCCGGTGTGGCCGACCATGCGGTGGTCCGGGCGCACCGCCAGCCCCTCCACGTGCCAGCCGCGGTGCATCGTCTCGGAGGCCTTGGGCTCGGTCCAGCCGCCGCCCGCCCGCAGGCCCTCCACGACCCGCGACAGCTGCGTCGTGGTGGCCACATAGACGCACAGGACTCCGCCGGGCACCAGGCAGGCCTCGACGGTCTCGAGCATGTCCCAGGGGTTGAGCATGTCGAGCACCACACGGTCGAAGGGTCCGTCTGGGGCCACCTCTTCCAGGGCGCCGGTCAGCAGCGTCCAGTTCGCCGGCCGACCACCGAAGAGTTTGCTGACGTTGCGCTCGGCGATCTCGGCGAAGTCGGCCCGCTTCTCCACGCTGGTCAGGTGTCCGGTGTCGGTGATGGCGCGCAGCAGCCAGCAGGACAGCGCGCCCGAACCCGCACCCGCTTCCAGGACCCGGGCCCCCGGGCGGATGTCGGTGAACGCCACGATCAGGGCCGCGTCCTTGGGATAGATGATGGTGGCGCCACGCGGCATGGACATCACGAAGTCGTGCAGCAACGGGCGCAGGGCCAAGTACTGGGTGCCCTTGCTGGACGTCACGACAATGCCTTCGCTGGCGCCGATGAGGCTGTCGTGGTCGATGCCGCCCTTCTCCGTGTGGAACCGTTGCCCGGCCATCAGCGTGATGGTGTGCATCCGGCCCTTCGCATCGGTCAACTGGACTTGGTCACCGGGTGCGAACGCCGGACCTGCGGGAGTGGTCACAGGGCAGCACACTAGCCCAGCACCGTGATCGGCTCAGCGGGCCAACCCGCGCTCACGGGTTAGTCTCGACCTATGGGTGAGGGCGGTCTGCAGTTCCGGGTGGCGGGATTCCCGGTGAGTCTGCCTGTGGGCGGCATCCTCGGGGTTCTGCTCATCGCCTATTTGTGGACACCCAACTTCGAGGGCCCGGGGCGCAGCGGCCTGCTGCTGGCCGTCGTGTTCGCCGTCTTGTTGTATCTGGGCGTTCTCTTCCACGAACTGGCGCATGCCTGGACCGCACGGGCCTACGGGTACCCCGTGCACGGCATCACACTGTGGCTGCTCGGCGGGTACACCGTGTACGAACGCCGTGACACGCGGCCGGGGCCCGAACTCGTCATCTCCCTGAGTGGGCCGTTCGCCACACTGCTGCTGGCGGGGGCGTGTGCGGCGGCGTCCGCGGCCACCACCGGGACGGTCGATCTGCTGTTCGCCGCGCTGGCCTGGACAAACCTGCTGCTCGGCGCGCTGAACCTGCTGCCAGGCGCACCGCTCGATGGGGGTGGCATGGTGAAAGCGGTGGTGTGGAAGGCCACCGGATCAGAATCCACCGGTTCGAAGGCAGCCGGTTATGCGGGCATTCTCATCGCCGCTCTCTTGGGCGTCTTCACCATCTGGGCGTGGCTCAACGGCGGCTCGTTCGGGCTGCTCACACTGATCCTGGCCGGCTTCATCGGCTTCGGTGCCTACCAGTCCATCCGCTCGTCCGACTCCCGCGCGGCCTGGGACGAGGTCTCGAGCCGCATTCCGGGGCTCATCCGTCCCGTCCTGGCCGTCAGCGACCGGGAGAGCCTGCAGGCAACGTTGGACAGGTGGGACCGCACCCACCAGGTCAGCGTCGTGACGGTCGACGAGCAGGGCCGGCTGCTGGCCGCCCTGGCGATGGCGGCGGTGGATGCCGTCCCGGCCGACCGGCGCCCGCATGTCCAGGTCGGCCCGTTCACCATGGTCATCCCGGTGCAGCAGCGCGCGGTGCTGGGCAGCGATCCCCTTGACCTGGTGCAGGCACTCGCGGCCACTGAAGGCCCGGTCTTGTTCGTCACCACCGAGGATCAGCGGCCGCTCGGGGTGCTGCTGGCCGCCGACGTCAACACCGCCTTGAAGTCGTGACACGGTTTTGTCAGGACCCCTGCTTACGGTGAGTCTTGTGAATCCCGCAGTCGTCGTAGAACCCGCCACCGGTGTCCGGGTGCGTGAACGCTCAGGGGTGCAGGGCCATCCGGTCGTGGGCGCCCTGTCGCCGAGCCGCGCGTCGGACTTCCTGCAATGCCCGCTGCTCTACCGGTTCCGCACCATCGACCGGCTGCCTGAGCGACCCGCCCGGGCTGCGTTTCGGGGCACCCTCGTTCACGAGATTCTGGACCGCCTCTTCGATGTGCCCGCCGACCAGCGCGATTTGCCCACCGCAGTCGCCCTCGCACCGGATGCCCTGAGTGACCTGCTGGCGTGCACGCCAGATGTGGCGTTCGCGCTGGTGGAGGATGTCGACTGGCCGGGTGAGGCGCCGCCGATCCCCGACGCCGCGCTGCAGCGCTTGCTCGGCGAGGCCGAGTCGCTGCTTAGCACGTACTTCGGCATGGAGGATCCGCGCCGCGTGGAGGCGGTGCAGCGGGAGTCGCTGATCGAGACCCAACTCGAACCGGGCTTCATTCTGCGCGGGTACGTCGACCGCCTTGATGAGGCTGACGGTGATCTACGAGTGGTCGACTACAAGACCGGCCGTTCGCCGGGGCCGCAGTGGGAGCAGTCCGCCCTGTTCCAGATGCGGTTCTACGCTCTCATCGTGCATCTGGCCACCGGTCGCCTGCCGGATCGCCTGCAGTTGATCTACCTGGGGAACGGTGAGGTCTTGACCTACCGGCCCGATGCCGAGGACGTACGTCGATTCGAGCGTAAACTCCGGGCGCTGTGGCTCGCGATCACCAGGGCTGCCGACAGTGGGGACTGGCGGCCGAACCGCTCGGCGAAATGCCGCTGGTGCTCCCATCATGCGTTGTGCCCGGCGTTCGGCGGCACGCCACCGCCACTCCCCGATCAGCCAGCCCGATCATCCTCAATTACGGTGGGGCAGTGACCACGACAGCCGCCTCCGCGCGCAGCCTCACCAAGATCTACGGCGAAGGAGAGGCGCAGGTCGTCGCGCTGGACGCGGTCGACATCGACATCGAACAGGGCCGGTTCACCGCCATCATGGGTCCCTCCGGCTCGGGCAAGTCCACCCTCATGCACTGCTTGGCCGGTCTGGACTCCGTCACCAGCGGGCAGGCGATGATCGGAGACACCGACCTCACCACGCTGAAGGACAAGGCGCTGACCCAGTTGCGCCGCGACAAGATCGGCTTCGTTTTTCAGAGTTTCAACCTGATCCCCACCCTGACGGCGCTGGAGAACATCACATTGCCGATGGACATCGCCGGCAGCAAACCGGACCAGCAGTGGGTCGATCTGATCATCGACACCATTGGTCTGCGCTCACGGTTGCGGCACAAGCCCAGCGAGTTGTCAGGTGGCCAGCAGCAGCGCGTGGCCTGCGCCCGGGCCTTAGCCAGCCGACCGGCCATCATCTTCGCCGACGAACCCACCGGAAACCTCGACTCTCGCAGCGGGGCTGAGGTGCTGGGTTTCCTGCGGCGCAGCGTGGACGAGTTCGGCCAGACGATCGTCATGGTCACCCATGACCCGAACGCGGCCTCCTACGCCCAGCGGGTGGTGTTTCTCGGCGACGGCCGGGTCGTGGACGAGATGGCCGACCCCACCGCGGATCGGGTGCTCGACCGGATGAAGCGCTTCGACGTGGAGGGCAACGCGATCGTGAGTACGACTGGCGTAGATGCTTAAGGCGTCGCTGCGCAACCTGCTGGCGCACCGCCTGCGCCTTCTGCTCACCGGCCTGGCGATCGTGCTGGCCGTGGCCTTCGTGGCAGGCACCTACATCTTCACCGACTCCCTGCGGGCCTCCCTGGACACTCTGGTCCGGCAGGACACCCCCGATGTGCTCGTGCAGCCGGCGAGCGCCGACTTCTCCCCCGAGTTCCAAGGTCAGGGTGAGACGCTCACAGTGCCCACATCCCTGTTGCCGGAGTTCGAGAATCTGCCCGCAGCCGAGGTGGTGGTGCCCCAGATCCAGGTGCCCAACGTGGTGATCCTCGACGCCGCCGGCAAACCCCTGGGTGCCGAACGCGGCGGTTTCGGGGCCGGGACGGCGATCGGACAAGCGTGGGTTACTGACGGCCGTTTGAACCCGGCGGACGTGGTGGCCGGCACCGCCCCCGCCAGCCGCACTGAGGTGGCTTTGGACACGGGCAGTGCCGAGGAACTCGGCATCGGCGTCGGTGACTCCGTGACGGTGCTGTTGCCGGACGGCGGTCGCAGGGACTTCACCCTGGCGGCCACCACCGCGCTGACGGGTTCGGCGGGATTCGGGGTGGGCTTTGTCTCCTGGGATTTCGCCACGGCCCAGCGCCTGCTGCTCAACCCTGGGCAGGCCACCAGCATTGCTCTGCTGGCTCAGACGAGCAGTACCCAGCAGACACTGCGCGAGGAAGTCACTGCCCTGCTGCCGGCTGGCATCACCGCGGTCACCGGTGACGAACAGGCCAGTCAGATCTCCCAGCAACTGAACTCGGGGCTGGGTTTCCTGAACACGTTCCTGCTGGTGTTCGCCATCATTTCCGTCTTTGTCGCCGCCTTCTTGATCTACAACACGTTCTCGATGCTGGTCGCCCAACGCTCTCGTGAACTGGCCCTGCTGCGTGCCATCGGTGCCTCCCGCGGTCAGGTCCTGCGCTCCATCCTGGCTGAGGCGATCGTGGTCGCCCTGCTGGCCAGTGCCCTCGGGATCGTGGTCGGGGCAGGCTTTGCGAAAGGCCTGCAGTTGCTCTTCCAGGCGGCGGGCGCGCCCTTCCCAGCGTCGGCGCTGGTCTTCCAGCCACGCACTATCGCTGTGTCGTTGGCTGTCGGAGTGGTGATCACGATGGTGAGCGCACTGCTCCCCGCCCGCCGCGCCGGTTCAGTCGCACCGGTGGCCGCCCTGCGCGAGGAAGTTGTGCCCGCACGCAGTCTGCAACGGCGCACGGTCCTCGGCGGGTTCGTGCTCGGAGCCGGACTAGGACTGGCCGTGGTGTCACCGCGGTTGGCCGAGTTCAGCACGCAGCGCGGCGCAACCATGGCCGGCGTGGGGGCGGCCCTGATCCTGCTCGGGGTGCTGGCGCTGTCACCGGAACTCGCCCGTCCCGCCAGCGCCCTGCTGGGCGTGGCGTTTCGCGGTGTGACCGGCAGGCTGGCACGGGGCAACACACATCGCAACCCCCGACGCACGGCTGCCACCGCAGGTGCCCTGACCATCGGGGTCTGTTTGATGGCCGCGATCTCCGTGCTCGCGGCCAGCACCCAGAAGTCCGTGGCGGGCATCGTCGACCAAGTCATCGGTGCCGACTTCGTGGTCACCGGTTACGGATTCCAACCCTTTCCCGCTGGTGTGGCGCGCGCCATCGATGAGGTGCCTGGCGTGGCGCAGACGGCCGTGGTCCGGCAGGCGCCGCTGCGCGCCCCCGGCACCGGGGACACGCTGGTCACCGGGGTCGATCCGCAAGCGATCCAGCAGGCCCTGAGCCTGGAGGTGACGGCAGGGTCCCTGGATGACCTCACCCTCGGCACCGTGGCGCTGGACGCCGACAACGCCGCCGAGATCGGCGCGGGGCTCGGTACCACCATCCAGGTGTTGTCCGTAGTGGGCCCGGTGGATCTGAAGGTCGTGGCGCTGTATGAGCCGGCCGGCGGATTCACGGGCTACGTGGTTGACCTGCCCCAGGCCGCCGAGCTGGGCTCCGGGGACCAGGACAACGTCGTGTATGTCGTGGCTGATCCCCAGGTATCCGCGGCTGCCGTCCAGGACGGGCTCGATGCCGCGTTGAAGGACTTCCCCAACGTGCAGGTCCTCGATCAGTCGGCGTTCAAACGCAGCATCAGCGACCAGATCGGTCAGCTGCTGACCTTCCTCTTCGCGTTGCTCGTTCTGGCCGTGCTGATCGCCCTGCTGGGGATCGTCAACACGTTGGCTCTGAGCGTGTTCGAACGGACCCGCGAGATCGGACTCCTGCGTGCCGTGGGGATGTCGCGCGCTGGCATCCGCCGCACCATCGTGATCGAGGCGCTGCTGATCGCGGTATTCGGCGCGGTGCTGGGCATGGTCACCGGGGTCGCATTCGGGGCGCTATTGCAGCGCATCCTGGCCGCTGAGGGGATCGAGGAGTTCGCGGTGAATGTGCCGCAGTTGCTGCTGTTCCTGGTGCTCGCCGCGGTGGGCGGCGTGCTGGCGGCCCTGTGGCCAGCGTGGCGCGCCTCCCGGCTACGCATCCTGGATGCCATCGCGGCCGAGTAGCGAGAGGCTGACCGCGTCGAGTGTCGGTACGTGTCGCAGTCGTGGATGCGACAGTGCCGAAACTGCCGGTCCGACCGCCAGAACGTGGCATCCTGCTGCCAGGCCCGCCTTCGCACCTGTCGAGCTGTCCTCGATGACCCAGCTTCCCTTCGGATCAGCGCCCAGTTGCTCACAGGCCAGGAGGTACGGCTCGGGATGGGGTTTGGGGTCCTCGACCTCGGTGGAACTGACAGTGATGTCCGGTTGGATGTCCATGTTCTGCACCAGCAGATCGAGCAGTACTCGCCAAGAGTTGCTCACGATCGCCGTCGGGATGCCGGCCCGCTTGGCCTCGACGAGCAGTTCGCGGGCGCCGGGCAGCCAGTGGGCCGCTTGTGTGGCGCAACGGTGCTCAATCTCGGAGACCAGGATGCGTGCCACGTGACCGGGCTCCCCGCCCGTGCGCGTGGCGATGTGGGAAACGACCCGCTCGAGCGGCCCACCGATGGCATGCGCCTGGTCGTCGCTGGTCCAGGTCTGCCCGAAGTACGCCATGGTGTCCTGCTGGGCGGCTTCCCACAGCCGTTCGCTGTCCAGCAGGGTGCCGTCGAGGTCGAACAACAGGGCGTCAGGTGGCGTTGAAATACGCGGCCTCCGGGTGGTGGAAGATGATCGCCGAGGTCGACTGCTCGGGGTCGAGCTGGAACTCCTCAGACAGGTGCACACCGATGCGCTCGGCCCCCAGCAGGTCACACAGCGGCACTTGCTGGCTGAGGTCGGGACAGGCCGGGTAGCCGAAGGAGAACCGTTCACCGCGGTACTTCTGCTTCAGAATGCCCGCCACGTCCGGGGCATCGATCGCGCCGATACCCAACTCCTCGCGCACCCGCGAGTGCCAGTACTCGGCCAGGGCCTCCGTGAGCTGCACCGAAAGGCCGTGCAGTTCCATGTACTCCCGATAGGCGTTGGCCGCGAACAGTTCCGCAGCAGCATCGTCGATGCGCCGGCCCATCGTCACGATCTGCAGGCCGATCACGTCGGCGTCCGGTCGAACGTAGTCGGCCAGACACAGGTGGCGGCCCCGCTTCTGGCGCGGGAACTGGAACCTGGCGATCTCGCGGTCAGGCTGCTGGGGATCGCCCACGATGATCTCGTTGCCAGATCCACGGGCCGGCCAATAGCCGTAGATGACCGCAGCCTCGAGCAGACCCTCGCTGGCCACCCGCGACAGCCACGACCGCAGCCGGGGCAGACCCTCTGTCTGAACCAGCTCCTCGTAGTCCGGCCCCGTCTTGCCCGGGCTCAGACCCCACTGGCCGCGGAACAGTGCCCGCTCGTCGAGGTAGGCGACGTAGTCCTTGAGCTGCACACCCTTGACGATCCGCTCACCCCAGAACGGCGGCGTCGGTGCCGGCGTGTCGCGCGCGACCGTGGACACCGCGTCCGGATCCTCCGGCGCCATCGGGCGCGCTGCTGCCCGCACCTTCCGGGTGCGCCGTTCGGGCAGGGCGGCTCCCGGCTCGCCGCGCTTGACCGCCATGACGGCATCCATCAGGGAGAGCCCCTCAAAGGCGTCCTTGGCGTAACGGACCTCGCCGTCGAACACGGCCGCCAGATCTTGCTCGACGAACGCGCGGGTCAGGGCGGCCCCACCGAGCAGGACGGGGAACTTCTCGGAGATGCCGCGGGCGTTCATCTCCTGCAGGTTCTCCTTCATGATCACGGTTGATTTCACTAGCAGCCCGGACATCCCGATGGCGTCCGCGTTCGCCTCCTCGGCGGCCTGCAGAATCGCGTTCACCGGTTGCTTGATGCCGATGTTGACCACGGAGTAGCCGTTGTTGCTCAAGATGATGTCGACGAGGTTCTTGCCGATGTCGTGCACGTCGCCCTTGACCGTGGCCAGCACGATAGTGCCTTTGCCGGCCTCATCGGTCTTCTCCATGTGGGGCTCGAGGTACGCGACAGCCGCCTTCATGACCTCGGCACTCTGCAGCACGAACGGCAATTGCATCTCGCCGGAGCCGAACAGATCACCGACGATCCGCATCCCCGGCAGCAGGACATCGTTGACGATCTCCAGGGGCGGCTTCTCGGCCATGGCCTCGTCGAGATCTGCCTGCAGCCCCTTGGCCTCACCGTCGATGATGCGCCGTTGCAGCCGCTCGAACAACGGCAGCCCGGCGAGTTCATCGGCACGGTTACTCGTGATGCTCTGGGCGTCGGCGAACACCTCCAGGAACCGGGTCAGCGGATCGTGGGTGAGGTTGCCCTCCCCGTCATATTGACGCCGATCGAAGATCAGGTCGAGGGCGGCGTCGCGCTGCTCGTCGGAGATCCGGTTCATGGGCAGGATCTTCGACGCGTGCACGATGGCCGCGTCCAGGCCGGCCGCCACACACTCATGCAGGAAGACGGAATTCAGGACCTGCCGAGCGGCCGGGTTCAGGCCGAAGGACACATTGGACAACCCCAGGACCGTGTTGACCTCCGGGTACGTGGCCTTGAGCTCGCGGATCGCCTCGATCGTCTCGATGCCGTCGCGCCGGGTCTCTTCCTGGCCGGTGGCAATGGGGAAGGTCAGGGTGTCCACGAGGATGTCTGCGATCGCTACGCCCCAGTTGCTGGTGAGGTCCTGGATGAGGCGGCTGGCCACCCGCACCTTCCAGTCCCGGGTGCGGGCCTGACCTTCCTCGTCGATGGTCAGTGCCACCACGGCTGCTCCGTGTTCCCTGACCAGCGGCATGATCCGCTGGAACCGGGAGCCGGGGCCGTCGCCGTCCTCGTAGTTGACGCTGTTGACGATGGCCCGGCCGCCGAGGCGCTCCAGACCTGCGCGCAGTACCTCAGGCTCGGTGGAATCGAGCATGATTGGCAGCGTCGTGGCGGTGGCCAGCCGTGCGGCGAACTCGGACATGTCGTCTGCGCCGTCACGGCCGACGTAGTCGATGCACACGTCGAGCACATGGGCGCCGTCGCGCTCCTGGTCGCGGGCGATCTGCACACACTCATCCCAGTTCTGCGCCAGCATCGCCTCGCGGAACGCCTTCGAGCCGTTGGCATTTGTGCGCTCCCCCACAGTGAGGAACGTCAGGTCCTGGCGCAGAGGCACCGAGTGGTACAGCGATGCGACCGAGGCCGGAGCGCTGGGCTGCCGGTTGACGCGACCCTTGCCGTGCAGCCGCTCCACGACCTGCCGCAGGTGCTCCGGGGTCGTGCCGCAGCATCCTCCGATGAGATTGAGACCGTAGTCGGCGACGAACGTCTCGTGAGCATCTGCCAGCTGCGTCGGTGTGAGCGGGTAACTGGCGCCGTCGGCGGTCAGTTGCGGCAGGCCGGCGTTGGGCATGCAGGTCAGCAGGATGCCCGCGTTACGGCTCAGGTGCCGCAGATGCTCGCTCATCTCCGCAGGACCCGTCGCGCAGTTCAGCCCGATGGCGTCGATCCCCAGCGGTTCCAGTGCTGTCAGCGCCGCCCCGATCTCCGAACCGAGCAGCATGGTGCCGGTGGTTTCCACCGTGACGCTGACCAGGATGGGCACCGACCGGCCTTGCGCCGACATGGCGCGGTGGCTGGCCAGGACCGCCGCCTTGGCCTGGAGGAGATCCTGGCTGGTCTCGATGAGGACCGCGTCGATCCCGCCATCCAGCATCCCGATGACCTGCTCGGTATAGGCGTCGCGCAAAGCCGCGAACGTGGCATGACCCAAGGTCGGCAGCTTCGTCCCCGGGCCGATCGACCCCAGGACGTAGCGCTGGTGATCCGGTGTCGACCAGTCACGGGCCGATTCCACGGCGATGCTCGCCCCGGCCTGCGCCAGCTCCCGGATGCGGTGCTCGATGCCGTACTCCCCCAGGTTGGCCAAGTTGGCACCGAAGGTGTTCGTTTCCACCGCGTCGACCCCGACCTCGAAGAAGGCGTCGTGCAGGGAGCGCACAACCTCGGGCCGCGTCACATTGAGGACCTCATTGCACCCCTCATGGCCCTGGAAGTCGTCCAGGGTCAGATCGTGGGCTTGCAGCATCGTCCCCGTGGCCCCGTCTGCGATCACTACACGCCGCGACAGGGCAGTCAAAAGATCCTCAGTCATGATGTGTCAAGCCTACGGTGCCCCCGGTGAGGTCCGGTCGGCGCGCGCCGGGCGTTACGGGGCTTCAGGCCTTGTGCTCCCGGTAGCGCCTGGCCAGGGCCACCGTAGATGAGTCCAGATCGCCGACCTCAGAGTCCCCCAGCAGCAAGGGCGTGATCTTCTTGGCCATCACTTTCCCGAGTTCCACACCCCACTGATCGAAGGGATTGATCCCCCATACGACCCCTTGTGTGAACACGCTGTGCTCGTAAAGGGCCACGAGACGACCGAGGGTGCGGGGGTCGAGTCGTTCGGCCACGATCATCGATGACGGCCGATTCCCCGGCATCACCTTGTGTGGTACCAGATCTGTCGGCACCCCCTCGGCAGCGACCTCGTCGGCATCGCGACCGAAGGCCATCACGGCCGCCTGGGCCAGTACGTTGGCGATCAGCAGGTCGTGATGGTCGGGCGCATCCACGGCGGCCAGGGGCGTCACCGGCTCCAGGAAGAACACGAAGTCGCAGGCCACGGTCGCGGTGCCCTGGTGGATCAACTGGTAGAAGGAGTGCTGGCCATTGGTCCCTGGCTCGCCCCAGAAGATCGCGCCGGTGTCGACCCCCACCGGGGAGCCGTCGATCCGCACGCTCTTCCCGTTGGACTCCATCGTGAGCTGCTGCAGGTAGGCCGGAAAGCGCTTGAGGTACTGCTCGTACGGGAGCACGGCGCAGGTGGGCAGGTCGAGGAAGTTGCGGTTCCACACCGACAGCAGACCCATGAGCGCGGGCAGGTTGTCGTGCAGTGGGGCATGCCGGAAGTGCTCGTCCATCTCGTGGAAGCCGGCCAGCATGTCTGCGAAGTTGTCCGGGCCGATCGCAAGCATGGTGGACAGGCCGATCGCCGAATCCATCGAGTAGCGTCCACCCACCCAGTCCCAGAAGCCGAACATCTGCGCGGTGTCGATGCCGAAGGCGCTGACGGCCTGCGCATTGGTGGACACGGCAACGAAGTGTTTGGCGACAGCCGCTTCGTCGCCCAGCGCGTCGAGCAGCCACGTTCGCGCCGAATGCGCGTTGGTCATCGTCTCCTGGGTTGTGAACGTCTTGCTGGACACCACGAACAGCGTCTGCTGCGGATCCAGGTCCATCACAGCCTCGACGAAGTCCGTTCCATCGACGTTGGACACGAAGCGGAAGGTGAGGTCGCGTCGGCTGTAATGCTTCAACGCCTCGTAGGCCATCACGGGCCCGAGGTCGGAGCCCCCGATCCCGATGTTGACGATGTTGGTGATCGGCAGGCCGGTGTGCCCGGTCCATTCCCCGGATCGGACCCGCTGGCTGAACGCCGCCATCCGGTCCAGCACGGCATGCACCTCGGCCACCACGTCCACGCCGTCGACCACCAGCGACGAATCCCGCGGCAGGCGCAGGGCCGTATGCAGCACTGCTCGGTCCTCTGTGGTGTTGATGTGCTCGCCCAGGAACATGGCCTCCCGGCGCCCGGCCAGATCGACGCCTTCAGCAAGAGCGACCAACAGGTCGACGGTCTGCGCAGTCACGCGCTGCTTGGAGTAGTCCAAGGTGATGCCCGCCCCCTCGACCACCAGGTCGCTGCCCCGGTCGGGTGCAGTGGCGAACAGTTCGCGCAGGGAGGGCGTGGTGTGAGCGGCGAGGGCCTGCCAGGCGGGATTCTGGGTAACGGACATGCGTGGTGACTCCTTGTGGTCCAGCGTGCGAGGGAAAGTCTCGGTGGCCTACGTTCGACATTAGTGTTTGCGACGGATGTCCCGGCGCATGAAGGTCCTAGGAGGATGGATGGCCACGGATTCGCCGATGGAACTCGGGATGGTCGGTTTGGGACGGATGGGCGCCAACATCGTGCGCCGCATCATGCAGGATGGCCATTCCGCGGTGGTGAACGATGTGTCCGCGGATGCTGTCGCGGCGCTCGTCGCCGACGGTGCCACGGGGTCCCCCGACCTGGCCGAATTCGTCGGCATGATGCAGCGTCCGCGCAACGTGTGGATCATGGTTCCGGCTGGGAAGATCACTGAGGCCGTCGTCAATCAACTGGCCGACCTGCTCGAGCCCGGCGACGCGATCATCGACGGCGGCAACTCCTACTACCACGACGAC
Source organism: Candidatus Nanopelagicales bacterium (assembly GCA_037046735.1). Classification (GTDB taxonomy): domain Bacteria; phylum Actinomycetota; class Actinomycetes; order S36-B12; family UBA10799; genus JADKAV01. Next base: position 44,845 of record JBAOHC010000027.1, read on the forward strand.
ATCCGGCATGCCGGGAACCTGCAGGAGAAGGGCATCCACTTCGTGGACTGCGGCACGTCCGGCGGTGTGTGGGGCCTTGAGCGCGGTTACTGCCTGATGATCGGCGGCCCCGACGAGGCGGTGGACCGGTTGCGGCCCATTTGGCGTTCCGTGGCCCCGGGCGTGGGCGACATCGATCGCACACCGGGCCGGTCTGGCGCCTACACCCCCGAGGAAGAGGGCTGGCTGCACTGCGGTCCGAACGGCGCCGGGCACTTCGTCAAGATGGTGCACAACGGGATCGAATACGGCTTGATGGCCGCGTATGCCGAGGGCTTGAACATCCTCAAGAACGCCGACGAGGGCACCTCGACACGTACCGCCGATGCCGAGACCGCGCCGATGGAGAACCCGCAGTACTACCAGTACGACATCGACACAGCCGCCGTGTCCGAGCTATGGCGCCGGGGCTCCGTTGTGGCGTCCTGGTTGCTCGACCTCACCGCGATCGCGTTGAACGAGAGCCCAGATCTCGAGGAATTCTCAGGGCGGGTGTCGGACTCCGGCGAGGGACGGTGGACGTCCATCGCCGCCATCGATGAGGGCGTTCCGGCCCCGGTGCTGACCGCCGCGCTCTTCTCGCGATTCGCCTCCCAGGGCAACGACGAGTTCGCCAACAAGGTGCAGTCGGCGATGCGTAAACAGTTCGGCGGCCACGATGAGAAGAAGAGCTAGCCCGTGGCGCGGGGCTACCGCGTGAAGTAAGCGCTCCTGAACGTTCGCCAACGGTGGCGGGCGGGTTATCCACCGCATAATCCCTGGTCAGGAAACGCAAACGAGTTTGTCAGACCCTCCTCGTACGGTGTGGTCATGAACAGTTCGGTGGTGGATGCGTGGGACGTGATGCTGTCGCGGGGGGATCCGTTGGAGGTCGCGAAAGCGGCTGAGGCGGTGATCGGGTTCTGTCACGCCCAGCAGTTGCGGGCCTTGCACCAGGTGTATGTGGAGGCCGAGCTGGGCTCGGATCCGGATGGGGTGGTGGTCGACCCGACGCCGCCGGAGGTGGCGTGCGCGATGGTGTGGACCCCGGGGGCGGCGGCCTCGATGGTCGATGTCGCGGTGGACGTGGTGGAGGACCTGCCGGTGGTGCTGGCGGCGTTGGCCGAGGGCCGGATCGATTTGGGCAAGGTCCGCGAGATCACCCGCGCCACTTTGGGCCTGTCCCGGGCTGACCGGCAGGCGTTGGCCGAGCGGGCCATCGACTACGCCGCGACCCGGACCCGGTCGCAGTTGCGTCCGTGGTTGACCCGGCAGGTGGATCGGATCGACGCTGACGCCGCGCAGCGGCGCCGCAAGCATGCCCGGAAACGCCGCCGTGTGAGCCTGACCCCGGAACCGGACGGGATGGCGACCCTGTCCGCCTACCTCACCGCCGAAGAGGCCACCGCCTGCATGGAGTCGATCCGGGCCCGGTCGACCCGTATCGACGGGTCCCGCGACGCCAGCCAGGCCGACACGTTCATCGAGTTGTTGACCGGGGTGAGCGCGGCCGAGCAGATCCCGATCGCGGTGATCATGACCGATGACGGGGCGCAGATCGAGGGGTACGGGCCGATCGCTGATGCCCACGCCGAGGATCTGCTGCGCCGCCTGGAACTGCCCTCGGCGGTCATCCGGCTGACCCCACCGCAGTTCCGGATCGGCTACGCCCCGACCGTGAAGATGCGCCGGTACGTGCAGGTCCGGGACCGGCACTGCCGGTTCCCGGGCTGTCGCCGGCCGGCCCGTTCCTGCGACCTCGACCACATCGTCGCCTACCCGGCCGGCCCCACCGATGTCGACAATCTGCAGCCGTTGTGCCGGACCCACCACCGGGTGAAAACCCACGGCGGCTGGCACGTCGAGCGCGGACCCAACAACACCATGATCTGGACCAGCCCCCGCGGCAAGCGATACACCAGCCACCCCGACGACCCCTAAACACAGGTCCCCCCGCCCACGCGGGCAACACCACCGAGGTAGCGAATGCCCACGGTGTGAACGGCAGTGCGCCCGTGATGACACACGTGCGGCCCTTTGTGGGCAGCTCTCTACCCAAAGCTGTTCGTGCTGGCGCGGCGCACGCACCCGTACCCGCACTTGTCCTTCGCCGCCCAGTAGGCGTACCGCTTCGTGCTGCCCACCGCCCATCCGTAGCGCTCGATGTTGTTGCCGTCCCAGCGCACAGCCAGGGCGAGCCACCCGTTGCGCACCCATGCGATCTTGCGGCACGTCCACGGGTAGTCCGACGTCGACTTGCACTCGTTCTGCGCACGCCGCAAGGCCTGCCACTTGGTGGAGTAGCCGTTGGACCAACCCACGGCACCGCCGGACATGGCCAGCGAGAGGGCGCCGTAGGTGTTGCCGTAACGAGCGGCTGTCGGTACCGACGGGTCAGGCACCCTGGCGGCCCCGGCCGGCGCTCCCGTCATCACCGTGGCCGTGAACAGTGCCAGTGACGCCACCAGGACACCGAGAATGAGACTGATCCGCCTAGACATGTGCAGACCCCCTACCTTGCGCGTGGCCGAAGTTCCGCCGAGTCGAGATGTGCCCATCCGGGCTCGCACTGCGCAGAACCCAGCATCAGGATACGCCCGTACGGCCATGAGAGAGCAAGTAGCGGACAGCCCCGATTTACACCACGCCAAGGAACCCATCGACAGCCCGGGACATCAGACCCGGACCCGCGGGATCGTCACCCCCGCGCAGATCCTGCTCCCGAGCCCACTGGTCCACAACTGCCAGTGCGGCGGGGGTGTTGATGTCATCGGCAACGGCCTCCACCAAGGCGGACACGGCATCCGTACTCGTCGGCCCGGTCGGCCGAGACAGCGCCGCGCGCCACGCGGTCAGGCGTGCCGTCCCCTCGGCGAGGAGGTCATCACTCCACGACCAGTCCTCACGGTAGGACTGCGACAGCAGCGCAAGTCTGATCGCCATAGGATCGACCCCGGCCTCGCGCAGCGCAGAGACGAAGACCAGATTGCCGACGGACTTGCTCATCTTCTGTCCGTCCAGGCCGACCATGGGGCCGTGCACGTAAGAGCGCGCGAAGGGCCAGCCCTGCAGTGCCTCGCCCTGCGCAGCGCTCATCTCATGATGGGGGAAGATCAAGTCGCTACCACCGCCCTGGAGGTCGAAGCCGGGCCCTAGCAGATCGAGTGCGATCGAAGCACATTCGATGTGCCAGCCGGGTCGACCGCTGCCGACGGTGCTGTCCCACGACGGTTCACCGGGCCGAGGGGCCTGCCACAACAGCGGATCGATGGGGTTGCGCTTGCCCGGACGGCCCGGGTCCCCGCCACGCTCCGCGGAGATTCCCACCATGTCCGGATCTGACAGGTGACTGACGCTCCCGAACCGAACAGCTGCAGTGACGTCGAAGTAGACGTCGTCATCGACGGGGTAAGCAGCACCGGCATTCTGCAGGTCAGCGACGCGCCTGGCGGCCAAGTCGATGGATTCCACGGCTCCGACGAGATGCGTGGGTGGCAACACCCGTAGCGCCACCATGTCGTCGCGGAAGCGCTGGATCTCGAAATCGGCAAGGCCGCGCCAGTCCACACCGTCGCGGGCGGCGCGTTCCAGCAGGGGGTCATCAATGTCCGTGACGTTCTGCACATAGGTGACGTCGTTGCCGGTGAGCCGCCAGAAGCGGTGCACCGTGTCGAAAAGAACGTAGGTGGCGGCGTGGCCGATGTGCGTGGCGTCGTACGGGGTGATGCCGCATACGTACATTCGGGCAGGACTGCCGGGATTCAGCGGGCGCACCTGACCCGTTGCCGTATCGAACGCTGTGAGATCTGCGGAGATTCTCGGCAGAGGGGGAAGGGTTTCGCTGGGCCAGGAACGCACACTTTCAGACTAGTTGAACGATCCATATCCTGTTTCTGGCGGGCTGCAGGACAGATCAGATCAGAGGCCAGGGCAGTGCCGGCCACGTCCCCTCCGGTGCGGGGAAGACGGCGGCATTCAGCAATGCCTGCGCCCGTTCGCGCGTTGCGCGGACCTCGGTCACGGTCAACCACTGCTCGAGCCGATCCAGGTGCGGCACCGCCGCTGACACAGCCTGCAGCAACTCCGGAGGTATGGTCGCGCCCATCAGCCCCCACAGCACAGTGCGCAGTTTTGGTTCGTCGTGGAACGTCACCCCGTGGTCGATGCCGAAGAGGCCAGTCTCGTTGCGCAGCAGGTGCCCGCCCTTGCGGTCGGCGTTGTTGGCAATGGCGTCGAACACGATCATCCGAGCCGTCGGCAGGTCAGTGCGGTGCGCCACCACGACGGGCCCGTCCTGCGTCTCGGCGTCCACGACCCCGACCCAGCCATCGGGCACCGCGTCGGGGGCGAACGCGGCCAGGTCCACGTTTCCCTCTACCCACAGTTGGACGGTTCCGGCGCCGGCCGGGCCATGCTCCCGCCAGGCGGTCACGGGCACCTGGTCGAATCCCAGCAGCTCATCAAGGACCGCCGCGGCCTTCTCCCGCCGGCTCAGCGTCCGCGGCTCGAAGTCCCACAGCGGCTGCTCCCCGGCCTCCGGCTTGTAGACCACCCGGACCGGACCAGCATCCCCGGGCACGCTGCAAAGCAGGGCGTTGTTGGACGAGTCCGGGAGGCGGCCCAGAACCTGCAGTGGCGCGCTGGCGAGGGTGGCCTCGTCGATCATGCGATGTTGCGGCGATACCCGTTGGCACGTGGACAGATGTGTCCGTCGGGGTCGATAGGCAGATGACAGAAGGGGCATTGCGGCCGGCCGGCGGCCACCACGCGGCTGGCCCGCACCGAGAATGCCAACGCCGCCATCGCCGTCAGCCGCACGCGCACGGTGTCCGGGCCGATCTCCTCATCGTCGCCGATATCAGGCACCTCATCGGTCTCAGACTCCCCGTGCGCCTCGATGATGACGCAGTCGTCGCCGGGATCCCATCCAATCCCCATGGAAATCACCTGGAACTCCGGCTCGATGGGCTGCGTCAGCGGCTCCGTGTCGATGAGGTCCTCGTCCGGGTCGGTCGGCAGGTCAACACCGGATCGCCGTACCTGATCAAGCAGCTCGATGATCTTCTCCGACAACACCGCCGCCTGCTCCTTCTCGCACAGCAAGCTCAACGCGGCGCCACCGTCAGTGATCTGCAGAAAGAAGGTGCGGTCCCCCGGCTGGCCGACGGTGCCGACCACGAACCGCGCAGGGTGCGAGAAGGACAGAATGCGGCGCGTCACGGGCACGACCCTACTGTGTGGCGCGGCCACCGACGACCGCCTCACCGGACGTTTCGGGCTGTTTACGCGCTAGGCGAATTGTGCCCGTGTCGTTGATCCGTTCGACGAATGGACGCTTGGGCGTGTAGTGGATCACGCTGACCGATGCCGTGTCGATCACGATCCGCTGGAAGTGGTCGAGATGGACGCCAAGGGCGTCGGCGACGACGGCTTTGATGATATCGCCGTGCGTGACGATCCAGATGATGTCGTCGGGGTGCTTCTTGACCAGCTGCTGAACCCGGTGGGTGGCGCGGTGCGACATTTGGGCCATCGTCTCCCCTGCCGGGAACTGTGCCGCCGACGGCAACCACTGCACGATCTCCCAGCTGGGCTCGGTCGCCAGTTCACTGAGACTGGCACCGCTCCAGTCGCCGTAGTCACACTCGGCGAAGTGCTCATCGATCGTCACCGCAGCACGGTCGCCCACGACCAACGCAGCGGTTTGCTGAGCCCGGGGCTGGGGGCTGCTGATCACAAGGTCCAACGGCACATCGGCCAGGCGCTGACCCAAGGCCGCGGCCTGATCACGTCCCGTGTCGTCCAACGGCGTGTCTGAGCGCCCCGCCAGGACTCCCTCGGCGTTGGCGACGGAGCGAGCATGACGAATCAGTACGACGGTGGTCACGCACACCACAATAGGGTTGCGGCACACTCGGATCATGATTCGAGGTTTGGGGCTCTATCTCGACGGGCACCTGCAGGACAACGAGCACAGTGTGTTCTCCGGGGAGATACCTGGTGACAGCATTCAGCTGCACGAGCAGATCTCCAAGTTGTATGCATCGGCCCGCAGTGCACACGACCAATTCGTCTGGATCGGCCTGTTCGAACCCGCCCGGGCCGAACTGCAACTCGTCGAGGACGTCTTCGACTTGCCGGAACTACAGGTCGAGGATGCCCTGAACCCCCGGCAGCGGCCCAAGGTCGAGTTCGAGGATCAGTCTGCTTTGGTAATCGTCAAAATCCTCTCCTACTACGACCAGACGTCTGACGTGGAGACGGGGCAACTGTCGATCTTCATCGGCCGCCATTTCATCGTGACGGTGCGCTACGGCCCGCTCGGCGATATCTCCCAGATCCGCCGGCGACTCGAGGCGGACCCGGAATTCCTGCGGCACGGACCCACTGCCGTGGCCCACTCCATCCTGGACGCCACGGTGGACGGCTACATCGCGGTGTCCGAGGAGATCACCAAGGACATCGAGCAACTCGAAGAATCCGTGTTCTCCCCCGAACGCACCAATGATGCCGAGATGATCTATCGGGTCAAGCGCGAGAACCTTGAGATGCGCCGTGCGGTCCAGCCGCTGGTTGGCATCGCCCACGAACTGGTGCGCGAGACCGTGCCAGGGATTCCCGAGGAGATGCAGCCGTTCTTCCGCGATCTTGGCGACCACGTCCTGCGGGTGGCAGATGCCGCGGACAACAACGACCAGTTGCTCATGACGCTGCTCATGGCGGCCACCTCGCGGCAGGACCTGCAGCAGAACAACGATATGCGCCGCATCAGCGCCTACGTCGCGATCGCGGCGGTCCCGACCATGATCGCCGGTATCTACGGGATGAACTTCGACTCGATGCCGGAACTGCACTGGCGCTACGGCTACCTGCTGATCCTCGGGCTGATGATCAGCGTATGTCTGATCATGTATCGGGCCTTCAAGAAATCCGGCTGGCTCTGACCGCGGTCAGGTGGTGATCACACCGGTGGTCAGCAGGATCAGCACCAGACTGCCCAGCCCGATGCGGTAGACCACGAACGGCAGGAACGAGCCGTGGGAGACGTACCGGATCAGCCAGGAGATCACGGCGTAGCCGATGAAGAAGGCCACCACTGTCGCAAGAATCGTGGGGCCCCAGGACACGTTGGGCTGATCTCCGATCTTCAGCGCCTCGTAGGCGCCACTGATCAGGACCGCGGGAATCGCGAGCAGGAACGCGTAGCGGGTGGCCGACGGGCGGTCGAAGCCCATCGCGCGGCCGGTGGTGATCGTCGCACCTGACCGGGACACCCCGGGGATCAGCGCCAGGGCCTGTCCGAAGCCGAAGACCAGACCGGTCTTCGCGGTGAGATCGTCCAGCGTCTTGTCCTGCTTGCTGAACCGGTCCACCACCCCCAGCAGAATGCCGAAGACGATCAGCACGACCGAGACGAGGTACAGATTGCGCGCCGCGGTCTCGATCTGATCGCTGAAGGCCAGGCCGAACACCCCGATCGGGATGGTGCCGATGATCACGTACCAGCCCATGCGCGCATCGATGTTCGATCGCAACTCGGGGGTGTACAGCGATCGCGTCCAGGTGGTGATGATCCGCCAGATGTCCTTGCGGAAATAGACGAGCACTGCGGTCTCGGTGCCCAGTTGCGTCACGGCCGTGAAGGCAGCGCCCGGGTCGCCCCAGCCGGCCAGCGTGCTGACAATCAGGATGTGCGCACTGGATGAGATCGGCAGGAATTCCGTGAGGCCCTGCACGATGCCCAGAATGAGGGCCTCGAAGTAGGAGATCGGGTCGGTCATTCCGCCAAGCCCGCTTGCTCCACGACCTCAACCATCGTGCGCAGCGTGGCGATCCGCTCCTCGAGACTGCCGGCGTAAGTGGCCACTGTCAGCGTCGTCACGCCGGAGTCGGCGTAGGCCTGCAGCCGGTCGCGCACCCGATCGCGCGGCCCGATCAGAGCGGTCTTGTCGATGAAGTCGAGCGGCACCGCGGCCATGGCTCCCAGCTGGTCCTTCGCGAGGTACTTGTCCTGGATCTCGATAGCCGCCTGCTCGTATCCCATGCGGGTCGCGAGCTGATTGTAGAAGTTCTTGTCCCGGCTGCCCATGCCGCCGATGTACAGCGCGGAGTACGCCCGGACGGGCATGGCGCACTGTTCCACGTCGTCTCCGAAGACCACTGGAACGGTGGGCACCACGTCAAAGCCCGCCAGCGTCTTGTCGACCTTCGCCCGCCCGGCCTCGATGTTGCCCAACAGCTCTGGGGCGAACTCGGGGTTGTAGAAGATCGCCAGCCAGCCGTCGAACAACTCCCCCGCCAGTTCCAGGTTCTTCGGCCCGATGGCCGCGAGATACATGGGGATCGACTCCCGCACCGGATGTACGGTCAAGGTCAGCGCCTTGCCGGGACCATCCGGCAGCGGCAGGGTGAAGAACTGGCCGTCGTAGGTCAAGCGTTCGCGGCGCAGCGCCTTGCGCACGATCTCGGTGTACTCCCGGGTGCGCGTCAACGGCTTGTCGAAGCGCACCCCGTGCCAGCCCTCGGACACCTGCGGCCCCGACACTCCAAGACCGAGCCGGAACCTCCCGGCCGACAAGGTGTCGAGCGTCGCCGCCGTCATGGCGCAGTTGGCGGGGGTCCGCCCTGGGATCTGGAACACGGCACTGCCGATGTCGATCTGCTCGGTCTGCGCCGCGATCCAGCTCAGCACCGTCGCCGCATCGGAGCCGTACGCCTCGGCGGTCCAGCAGACCGCGTATCCCAGGCGATCGGCCTCCCGGGCCAGCGCCAGATTCTCCGCGTCGTTGCCGGCGCCCCAATATCCAGATTCACACCAAGTCGCATGGTGGCCAAGCGTAGTCGCGTACCTCCCTGAGCAGATCGACTGCCCGCATCCTGACCGTGCTGACATGCCAGCGCCATTACGTGAACGCGAAACCCGTCCCACTCGGTTACGGTTTGGACGTGGATATCCGAAGCGTCGGGGCCAGCGGACTGCGGGTCAGCCGGATCGGGCTGGGCACCATGACCTGGGGCCGGGACACCGACGAGCATGAGGCATCTGAACTGCTGGACACGTTCTTGTCCGCGGGGGGCACCCTCGTCGACACCGCCGACGTGTACGCCGACGGCGAGTCGGAGAAGATCCTCGGACGGTTGCTCACTGATGCCGATCGTCGCGCGCAGGTCGTCCTGGCCACGAAGGCCGTGTCCCGGCCGACCAGTGACCGCCGCTTTGACGCCTCCCGCGGACATCTGCTGAGCACGCTCAACGCATCACTGCGCCGGCTCGGCGTCGAGTACATCGACCTGTGGCAACTGCATGCCTGGGACCCCCTGACCCCGATCGACGAGACGCTGAGCGCCATCGACGCGGCGGTGTCCTCGGGCAAGGTCCATTACGTCGGCGTCAGCAACTATGCCGGCTGGCAGGTCGCCACCGTCGCTGCGATGCAGACGGCCGTCCCCGGTCACTTCGCTCCGGTCTGCGCGCAGATGGAGTACAGCCTGCTCCAGCGCGGCGTGGAACGCGAAGTGATCCCGGCTCTGCAGGGTCACGGCATGGGGCTGATCGCCTGGTCGTCGCTGGGTCGCGGAGTGTTGTCGGGTAAGTATCGCGCCGGGATCCCAGCCGACTCCCGCGCCGGAAACCCGCTGTTCGCCAGTTTCGTGCAGCCCTACCTGACTGAGCATGCTCGCCGGATCGCCGACGCCGTGGCCACGGCCGCCGAAGGGTTGGGGGCGTCCAGTTCCGAGGTGGCACTGGCCTGGTTGCGGGACCAGCCCGGCGTGACCAGCGCACTTGTCGGGGCCCGCACCCCCGCGCAGTTGCGCACCGCCCTGGCCAGCGAGGCCCTGGTCATCCCGGACCAGATCAAGGCGGCCCTCAGCGACGTCTCCGCGCCACCGATGTCCTACCCCGAGTTCGGGTGGAACCAACGCTGAGCAGACCGGCAATGGCAGCAGCGGTCATCGACCTCAGCGGAGATACAGCCGGACCCTTTTGACCCCCTTCCGGGACGCCTGGGCGGGTCTGCCCTCGTCGCGCCGATCCTGGCCCCGGTGGTCAGGGCCGGGTCTGGCTGCCCGCCGGCGACTGCTGGGCTCACCGCAAGATTCGGGCACCCGAGGATGGGTCGATACGCGGCGTGGCCCTACCGTCCTCCCCGTGTTCGTCAGGCGAGGATCGAGCGCAATGCTGTGAACGGGATGTCGACCCAGTCGGGCCGATTGCGCTGTTCGTAGACCGCCTCGTACGCCGCTTTGTCGATGGAGTACGCCTCGAGCAGCACGTCATTGTCCGCGGCGTCGGCGCCATATCCCTCCAGGAACGCGGCCTCAGACGCCTCCTGCCACGCCCGTGCCGCGGGACTGTTGTCCGCGCCCTGCCATGCGGCATAGGCGAACGAACGCAACATCGCGGCCACATCGCGCATCGGATGGTCGAGAACCCGCCGGGAGGCCATGTCACCACCCGGCTCCCCTTCGAAGTCGAGGACACGCCAGCCCTTGGGCGTTCGCAGCGCCTGACCGAGGTGGTAGTCGCCGTGAACGCGTTGCACGGTGATCTTCTCGATGCCGCGCAAGCCGTCCAGCCGGTCGTGCAGCCCCGCGGCCATCGGCTGCAGCGCCGGGACCAGCCCGACCGCGACTGCCAGACGGTCATGCAGTCTGGCCACCATGTCGTCGATTCTCGGCCCGGTCAGCACCTCGGTGGGGAAGGCGGTGGCCAGGTCGTGATGCACCCGAGCTGTGGCCACTCCGAGCGCGTGCGCCTCTGCTTGGAAGTCGTGCCCCGCCGCGACCTCTTGCCGCGCGAGATCCCAGCCGTCGATGGACCCGGCGAAGAACTCCTGGATCATCGCGAGGTGGCCGTACACAGTGCTGCCGGAACGTGGGTCCGTCCAGCCACCGTTGATCCATCCCCGCAGGCGGCCGACGTCGGCGCTGCCGACTCCGAACAGTCCCGCATGCACCTCGATGTCGGGATTCACCCCAGGTGTCAGCATCCGGAACACCTTGACCAGGACCTCGTCGGCGTAGACGGCTGACGTGTTGCTCTGCTCGACGTTGAGCACCCGGTAGCCGGTGATCGGCGGGCCGGCATCCAGCCACTGGGTCCGGGGTTGGGCCCCTGTCGTGGCTGGCTGCAGCGCGGCGGTCGGGCTGACAGCTGCGAGCATCGCCGCCATGACCTCCGGGTGGGGCAAGCCGTCATGCAGATAGCGCCCTCCGGCCGGGCCGATCAGACTGTCCGGATCCGGTTCGCAGCGGTACAGCACCGGGACTTGGTACACCTGGAAATGGGTACCGTCCACTTCGACCCCGACGCTGAGATGCTCGACGTCCTCGGTCAAGGACGTTCGGCTCGTGATGGCGAGTCCGGTGATCCGGTGACCCTTGCCAGCGAACCACCGCCGGTCCAGCAGCCAGGGTTGCAGTACCTCGAGCAGTTCGGTGTCAGTCAGTCCCACAGGAAGTGAGTCTGCCGCATCCGAGCGGGTCTACGGTGGTCTCGTGAGCACCCACACCGTAACGAACCAGCCACCCCCGCTGGTTCACAACGCCTTCCTCGATGACGACGCGTTGCGGGAGGCCCTCGCGACCTTCGGTGGGAACCCCCAGGATGGCCCGCTGACCCAGTTGGGCGCCTTGACGGGTTCCGAGACCGCCCGTGAGTGGGGGCGCCTGGCCAATGAGTACACCCCGGTACTGCGCACGTTCGACCGGTATGGCCGGCGTATCGATGAGGTCGAGTTCCACCCCGCCTGGCATGAACTGATGACCGTGGCGGTCGAACACGGCCTCCATGCCGCGCCCTGGAGCACCGACGACAAGACGGCTCATGTGCGGCGTGCCGCGGGTTTCCTGATGTGGTCGCAGGCCGAGGCTGGTCACGGCTGCCCCATCTCCATGACCTACGCCAGTGTGCCGGCCTTGCGGGTCGATCCGTTGCGGGCCGGTCAGTGGGAACCCGGGCTGGCCAGTCGGCAGTACGACTTCGGCCTGCGTCCGACCGGTGAGAAGGCCGGCCTGATCGCCGGGATGGCGATGACTGAGAAGCAGGGCGGCAGCGACGTGCGCAGCAACACGACCGTCGCACAGCCGGTGGCCGACGGCTACCTGCTGACGGGGCACAAATGGTTCTGCTCGGCGCCCATGAGCGATGTGTTCCTGGTGCTCGGCCAGGCACCCGGCGGGTTGACGTGCTTCATCGTCCCCCGGGTGCTGCCCGATGGCTCGCGCAACGTCTTCGAGATCCAGCGCCTGAAGGACAAGCTCGGCAACCGCTCCAACGCCTCCAGCGAGGTCGAGTTCGATCGCACCTGGGCGCAGCGGCTCGGCGAGGAGGGCCGCGGAGTGCGCACGATCGTGGAGATGGTCTCGGCCACCCGTCTCGACTGCGTGATTGGCTCCACGGCGTTGATGCGCAAGGCGGTCACCGAGGCAATCTGGCACGCGCAGCACCGCGAGGCGTTCGGCGCCACCCTCATCGACCAGCCACTCATGCGGCAGGTGCTGGCTGACATGGCGCTGGAGGTCGAGGCGGCCACGTGGCTGGGCCTGCGGCTCGCCCACGCTGTCGATGCCACCGATTCCAGCGAGCAGGCAGCGCTGCGCCGGATCGCGCTGCCCATGAGCAAGTACTACGTGTGCAAGCGGGCCCCCGGCCTGACGTTCGAGGCCATGGAGTGCCTTGGCGGTGTCGGGTACGTCGAGGAGACAGGGATGCCGCGGCTCTACCGGGAGGCCCCCGTGAATTCGATCTGGGAAGGCTCGGGCAACGTCAACGCGCTCGACCTGCTGCGGGCGTTGGCGCGCAATCCGGAGAGCCTGGACGCGTATCTGCAAGCCTTGGCGCCTGCAGCCGGATGTGATGAGGCCTTCGATACCGGGCTGCGGGATGTGTTGAACGCACTGGCCGGCACGGTCTCGCAAGCCCGTGCGCGGTGGCTGGCCGAGAAGATGGTGCTACTTCTGCAAGCGTCCCTGCTGGTGCAGCATGCGCCGGCCTTCGTCGCCGATGCCTTCGTCGCCACACGGCTGCGGCAGAACGAGGGCACGTACGGTGTGGTGGATCTCGCTGCCCAAGACCTCACGGCCATCCTGGAGCGTGCGACGCCGACCGGTGTTTAGGTGACGCGCGGTACCAGACGCTGCTCGCGACGCCAGGATGCGGCAGGATCGACTCATGCCCGCCCAGATAGACGAGATCCAGCGCTACGACGCGGATCCGGTCACCGTGTTCGCCATGCTCAGCGATGAGCAGTTCATCATCTACAAGTGCGAGCAGAGCGCGAGTCTGGACGTGGTGGCCGAGGTGGCACCAGAGGGCGACAAGTTGCGCATCCACAACCGTCGGGTGCTGCCGGCCAAGGTGCCCGGTTTCGTGAAGAAATTCCTGGGCGACACTATCCCGCTCGACGAGACGCAGCACTGGACCGCTGCCGATGACACAGGGTCGCGGACGGCCACGTTCGACGTCGACTTCGACGGCCAGCCGCTGAAGTTCTCAGGCACCATCACGCTGAGCCCGGACGGCGAGGGTACCGCTGTGCGCACCCGGGGAGCCATCAAGTGCTCCGTGCCGTTCATCGGTGGCAAGGTCGAGAACTTCGCCGCTGAGTGGATCGGCAAGTACCTGAAGAAGGAGGAGAAGGTCGGTCAGCAATGGCTGGCCGACCACGCCGCCTGAGACCTCGCGCCAAACGCGGCGCTCAGTGAGGCGTTTGGCGCGAGCTTTCAGGCTTTCGCCTCCGCCAAGGCTGCCAACCGCGACAACGCGCGGAAATACTTCTTGCGATAACCGCCCTTGAGCATGTCCGGGGCGAAGATGTGCCCCACCGACTCCCCCGACGCCACCACCGGCACGTCGTTGTCGTAAAGCCGGTCAACGAGCACCACGAACCGCAGCGCCTCGCTCTGGTCGGTGAGTTGTCGAACGTCAGTCCAAGCCACCAAGGCAGTGCCCGCGATCAGCTGTGCGTACCGCGAGGGGTGCACCTGCGCGAGGTGTGACACAACATCGTCAAAGCGATCCAAGGTCGCGCCCGGCGTCTGCGCAGCGGCGAGCACCTCCTCGACCGGCCGCGGTCGCGGGGCGCGCGGAACCCCGCGGTGCCGGTAGTCCACCCCTTCGATGCGCAACACATCGAAATGGGCGCTCAGGCCCTGGATCTCGCGCAGGAAGTCCTCAGCGGCGAAGCGGCCCTCCCCCAGTGCATCGGGAAGCGTGTTGGACGTCGCGGCCAGTCGCACCCCGCGCTGAGTCAATGCCATGAGCAGCGAACTCATCAGGACGGTGTCACCGGGGTCGTCGAGTTCGAACTCGTCGATGCACACGAGGGTCCGGTCGCTGAGGGCCTCGACCGCACCCGCAAAGCCCAGGGCGCCCACAAGATGGGTGTAAGTGACGAAGGTTCCGAAAGCCTTCGGGGCTGGCGCTGCATGCCACACCGAGGCGAGCAGGTGGGTCTTGCCCACCCCGAAGCCGCCGTCGAAGTAGATCCCGGGCCGCGCTTCCGGTGGCGTGGCCTTACGGAACAGTCGCCGCTTGACGGGTGGGGCACTGGCTTCCACGAAGGCGCGAGCCGCTGCGACCGCCGCCGATTGCGACACGTAATAGGGGTCCGGCACGTAGGAGTCAAAGCTCACGTGCCCGAAGTGAGGCGGCGGCTGCAGGCCAGCCACAAGTTCCTCCGGGCGAACCCGGGGAAAGCGATCGCACAGGCTTTCGGGCACGAGATGCAATCTATCCGGCGTGCTTACCGTCCTGTGGTGATGGTCTGATGGGCAGATGGATGACGCCGCTCTGTGGAGCGCCTACGCGTGGCCCGACGAGTGCCTGCGGGTCAATTTTGTGATCAGCCTCGACGGACACATCGGCGCTCCCGACGGCCTCAGCGGCGGCCTGAGCAGCCCCGAGGATCGACGCGTGTTCCACATGCTGCGGGCGGGCTGTGACGCGATCCTGGTCGGCGCTGGCACCGCGCGCACCGAGGGGTACCGGGCGCCGGCTGTGAAACTGGAGTGGCAGCAGTTTCGGCAACGATCAAAAGCGCCTGTCCTGGTTATGGTCTCGGCCAGCGGGAACGTTCCCGATATTGAAGGGGCGGTGACAGTGGACGGCACAGACCTGGCAGCAGTGATCGCGCAGTACCCACGGATCTTGTGTGAGGGCGGGCCGCACTTGTTCGCGTCCCTGCTGGAGCAGCGGCTCGTGGATGAGGTGGCCTTGAGCATCAGCGGGCAGGTCGGGGGTACCGGCAGGCTGCTTCCCGATGAGGTCCGCGCCAGCTTCACCCCTCGCCACGCGCACACCGCAGACAACACGATCTTCACGCTGTGGCGGAGATCATGATCGCCCCGATGCTCGCCAAGGCGGTCGGCGACAAGGTGCCCGACGGCCCAGGCCTGCTCTACGAACCGAAGTGGGACGGCTTCCGCTGCATCGTATTCCGCGGCGAGACAGTGGTGCTGCAGAGCCGCAAGGAGGAGGACTTCTCGTATCTGTTCCCGGAGGTCGTGGCGGCCTGTGAACGCCTGCCTGCCGGCACCACCCTGGATGGCGAGCTGGTCATCGTCGGCGAGTCGGGCCTGGAGTTCGACTTGTTGAGCAACCGCATCCGGCCCCGCTCGGAGGCCGGCGGGTGGAAGATCACCTCCCTATCCGAGGCAACCCCCGCGCAGTTCGTGGCATTCGACTGCCTCGAGTTCGGCGGGGACGACATCAGTCAGCAACCGTTCGCCGACCGTCGGCGCGTCCTGGAGGGCATCGATCTGCCCGCCGGCATGCACCTGACACCGATCACCGACGATCCGCAGGTGGCCCGGGACTGGTTCAGCCTCTTCGAAGGTGCTGGGCTCGACGGCGTGGTGTGCAAACCCGCCGATGCGCAGTACACCCCCGGAAAACGCACCATGCTGAAGGTCAAACACGTGCGCACCGCTGACGTGGTGGTGGCCGGGTGGCGACCCTACAAGAATGCCGCGCCCGACCGTTCCGCGATGGTTGGCGCACTGCTGCTCGGGCTCTATGACGAGGACGGGATGCTGCACAACGTGGGGGCCGCGGGGTCGTTCACCCGTGAGGTGCGGATGGCCCTGGCCAAGGAGCTGGCCGCGATCGAGATCGGTCCCGACGACGACCATCCGTGGAAGTGGGGTGCGGACGGCCAGCGCGTGCCCGGGATGGTGTCGCGCTGGTCCGGCAAGAAGGACATGGGTTTTCGGCCGCTGCAACCGGTGCTCGTCGCCGAGGTCAAGTACGACCACATGCAGGGTGACCGGTTCCGGCATGTGGCGTCCTTCGTGCGGTGGCGTCCGGACCGTGAACCGAGCAGTTGCACCTACGAGCAACTCGACCGACCTGTCCGCTTCGACGTGGCAGCGGTCCTCGCCGGGGAGGTGCGCTGATGGCGACCAAGGAGACCTTCATCGAGGTCGGTGGGCGGGAGGTGCGGGTGTCCAACCCGGACAAGGTCTACTTCCCTGAGCACGGTTACACGAAGCTGCAGGTGGTCCAGTACTACGCGCAGGTGTCGGAGCTGATGCTCACGTACGTGGTTGACCGGCCAACGGCGCTGGAACGCTGGCCCGACGGGGTGCTGCCCGGTGTGACGATGGCCCAGCGTGGCCGGCGGGTGAACCCGGGCGAGGCGTTCTACCAGAAGCGCATTCCGAAACACGCGCCCGACTGGATCAAGAGCGCCCAGATCGCCTTCCCGTCGGGCCGTACCGCCGATGAGATCACTCCCACGGAGCCGGCGGTGATTGCTTGGTGCGCCAACCTGGGCACCATCGTGTTCCATCCGTGGGCGGTGACCGCACCTGACGTGGACCACCCAGATGAGTTGCGCCTGGATCTGGACCCGCAACCTGGCACCGACTTCCGCGACGCGGTCGAAGCAGCATGGGTGATGCGCGAGATCCTCGAGGAACTGGGGATGACCGGATGGCCGAAGACGTCCGGGGGCAGGGGTCTGCACGTGTTCATCCCCATCGAGGCGCGCTGGGACTTCATCGATGTGCGCCACGCCGCGATCGCCATCGGCAGGGAAATGGCACGTCGCGTGCCGGACCTGGTGACCGTCGAATGGTGGAAGGAGAACCGCGGGGAACGCATCTTCCTGGACTACAACCAGAACGCCCGGGACCGCACCATCGCGAGCGCGTTTTCGGTGCGGCCACGGCCCAACGCGCCGGTGTCCACTCCCCTGCGCTGGGACGAGCTGGAGGGCACCGAACCTGGCGATTGGACGATCGCCACTGTTCCCGATCGGGTGGCAGATCTGGGTGACGTGCATGCCGAACGCTGGGGTCAGGCCTTCGATCTCACGCCTGCTCTCGAGCTGTACGACGGCGATGAGATGCCCTATCCGCCTGACTATCCGAAGATGCCCGGCGAACCGAAGCGGGTGCAGCCGAGCCGGAATACCGATCTGACTAGGGGAAATGCTGGAAAGGGTGGGCTGGACCGTGCGGAGGATTGACGCACAGCGCAAGCTCGCCGGAATACCTTCCGTCGCTCGCGCATGATGCCCTTGGAGATCGCCGTCGGGTCGGTCTTCTCACCGCGTCAAACGTCCTCTTGACAAAATGAGAAATCCCTTTGAGACGTGGAGGCACTTGCCGCCGAAAGGGTGCTGGAGTTGGGTGATGTCATCAGCCACGTCCGGACTGGAGTACGACCGCAGCCCTGCCTACTCTCCGATGAAGGGCAGTACCCGCACCCGCTGTCGACCCGGCTCTAGCGTGATCAAGGCTCCTGATTCCAGCTCGCTGGCCATCTGCGCGACGGTTGAGATCAGCATCGGCGCCAACGCCTCAGGCCGCAGATCACCACCGCGAAGCTGGACGACGCTCGGGCCGGCGGCGCCCGATGAGGCCAGCATGGAACCGAAGTCCAGGTCATTGGTCAAAACGACAGCGTCGCGGTGCCTGGCAGTCTGCATGATCACCACGTCGGCATCCGTTGCTTCACCGATTTCCGACCAATGCTCGGCATCCAACCCGGCGTCGCGCAGCCAATCAGCCCAGCGTGGAGAAAGGTTCATGTCAACGATGAACCTCATGCAGTTTCGAGCTCGATCTCCCGCTCCTCGGCCAGCCAGGCGGCGTACCGGAGTGCCTGAAGAACGTCTTCACGCTCAAGGTAGGGGTAGTCGGACAGCAGACCGTCGATTGTCACTCCCGAACCGATCTGCCCCACGATCATGCCCACCGTCACCCTCATCCCGCGGATGCAGGGACGCCCGCCCATGACCGCAGGATCACGGGTGATCCGATCCAACGTCGCCATGTGAGCCTCCCTTTGGTGTAGCGGTGCAAGTCTACGGCCATGTGCAATTCCCCGGCTGTCCGCGAGAGCGTTCTGTGAACCTCGTGAGCATAGGCCAGGAATCGCTCCGACCACAATCCGTTAAGTCTTCAAGCAGTGTGCTCCGGCATCGAAGAAACCAAGGTCGCGGATTCGCCGGAATATCTCGTCACACCTCGCACCCCACTCCCCTTCGTGACGCACACGGTTACCCCATGAACACTCCGAAGATGCCCGGCGAGCCGAAACGGGTGCAGCCGAGCCGGGCGCGGGACTGAGTCCATGCTGATCGCCGCGCTAGGTGACGTTGTGCAGTTGGGTGGGGTTCGTCGCAGCCTGAGCGTCAACCAACTACCCGAACGCCATCCAACGCGACGACCCGCGACTACATCGGCATCGCTCGCGCGGGGTGCCACGACGATTCGCCGGAATATCTTGTCGCACAGCGCACCCCCCTCCCCCTCACGACGCACACCGTCACCCCGTGAACACTCCGAAGATGCCTGGCGAACCGAAGCGCGTGCAACCGAGCAGGAATACGGATCTGACCAGGGGAAATGCTGAATAGGATGGGCGGGGCAAAGCGGAGGACTGACGCCGGTCAATTCTGGCCAGATTCGCCGGCCCGCTGCTGGATGGTCTGGTTGAGCCTCGAAACCGTTTCCCGCAGTTCAGCCACCTCGGTGCGTAGGGCCTGCGCATCTTCAGCGGTCAAAGCGGAGCCTTCGGCGGAGTTGCTCTTCTCGTCACCGAGAATCCAGGCGACGAGTTTGGCAGTGAACATACTCGCAGCCAGGATGCCGCAGACGCTGACGACCACACCCAGGAACTTTCCGTCCGGCGTGGTGGGCGCGAAGTCCGTCCCAGTCTCGATGTGCAGCAGACTGCCGAAAGCCCAAGCGAAGGCGTCCCCGGGTCCATGGATGCCGGAAGACTCCTGATTGTTCTCCAACTCCACCATCGTCAGCCCGGACATGACGCCCACGAACACGATCAGGACGAAGGAGAACGTGAAGCCGTCGCCCGCAGACAGTTGCCGCAACTCCAGAATGAAGGCTACGACGATCAAGATGAACCAGACCGGATCCCAGAAGAGGATCAGGAACAGCGGCGCGATGAGCAGCATCGGTAGCGCCGGACGGCGCAGGACGAACGCGAGTCGACCGGTTTGGCCGCGCACCTGCCGGATCCACATGATCAGGAGCCAGACCCATAGGACCGCCACTATGGCGTTCAGAATCCGCACCGTCGAAGGACCCCAGTGGCCGAAGCCGGCGAGGATGATCGTCAGGCAGTAGACGGATATGAAGGCAAGGCGCGCGATCGCAGGCCAGGACTCCGACAGCGGCGGGCGTCGAGCTGGCTCTATCTCAGCCGCCACGGGCATCTCTTCTGCCGAGGACATGCCGGCGAGCCTATCGGGTGGGAAGGTCAGGGTCGTGCCGGTCGCTGCCGCCGAAGGTCAGTCCGAAATGGACCCGGGTTCCATTGCGGGCTCGAGGTCACCTGCCAGGCCGTCAGCGAACAGATCGACCACACCCGCCGGCCGGCCGGCCATGTCGTGCATACTCAGCCACAGCATGTTCGGGCTCATGCGCGACCAGAAGTAGTAGTCGAGATTGGTGAGGTCCACAGCGCTGATCCAACGCGTCGGATAGATGTCGCCCTCCGGATAGGGCGCCCCAAAGGGCTTGGCCACGGTGGAAAGGACCTGAAACACCTCAGCGACGGTCTCGCGATTGTCCGCGGGCTCGGGAAGGTAGTGGTGGAAGTACGAGGCTCGAACGAACCTGTCCAGCGACGTGATGTCCCCGGGTGGTGGCAGTTCACCGCCGAACGGGCGGTACTTCGACCGGTTGGCGAGATGTTCGTCCAGGCTGGGTGAGTTCGTCATGATCTGGTGCTGGTGGCCGTGGTGAACCACCATGCGCCCGTTGACCGGCTCCACGATCGCTGAGTCGCCGGAGGCGTCCTCCAGTGCGAGGTGGACCCCGAGGTGAAGACCCTCCAGGAGCGACGGTGTAACCCGCATACCAGCCAGACCCTCGACCGCCTCGGCAACGGTGCCGAACAGGTCCAGCGCGAAGTTGACCCAGCGCAGCGTCGACAGCACAGGACGGTCATCCGGTGGTTCGTACACAGCCGAGGTGTACATCAGCGCGTGTGCGCCTAGGCCATGGTCGTTCATGCCGTCCACGGCAGCGTCCTGCCACTCAGCGATGGTGAGGCTCGCGTACTTCGATGTCCACGTCCAATCGCGGTCGGGGTGGGCCTTCCGGACCTGCCCGGCGGGTAACCACCACAGGTGAGGCACGTCCAGGAAACTGGCATCAAGGGTCCTGCCCGCCACCTTGGCCGTGCTGTTCTCGCAGCAGAACACGCGGGTGCACATGACCTGAGGCTAAAGCCTGCGACCAGCGTGGGGCGGGGCGAACTCGCCCCTCGCCCGCGCGAGGCACACTGTCGTCGCTGAACTCTGACAATATGCCGCCGCATTGAGCGTCTTCGACAACGCCCAGCGGGCTTACGATGGTCATGTAGCGGGTGGGGGGCCGGCGCCCGTCCGACACCTCCCCGTGGGGGTGTGTGATGTTGGGGATCAGAAGGAAACTCGCCGTCGTAGCAGGGGTGTCGCTGGTCGGGTCAGTGCTGATGGCACCGGGCGTTGCGGCACCAACAACGGGTCGCCTCGCCGGTTGGGGCTACAACGCCTTCGGCCAGCTGGGCGACCGCACCACCAACGACTCAAGCGTGCCCGTGACCGTCGACGTGGCCGGTCACCTGACTGGCAAGCGATTGGCTGCCATCTCAGCTGGTCGCAACCACTCCTGCGCCATAGCCGACGGGGCTGCATACTGCTGGGGAGCCAACGACGAAAGCCAACTGGGCACCGGCAACACAAGCCTGTCGTCGACGCCTGTCCCGGTGGACACCTCAAGTGGGCTGCAGGGCAAGACCGTTACCGCCATCAGCGCTGGCCGGCGGCATTCCTGCGCGGTGGCTGACGGCAGCGCGTATTGCTGGGGCGACAACGGCTTCCTGCAGCTGGGCACGGAAAGCCCTGCCGCTTCCACGGTTCCCGTTGCGGTCTATCCGGGGGGCGTCCTCGCAGGCAAGACAGTTACTGCGATCAGCGGCTTGTATTACCACTCGTGTGTCCTGGCCGATGGACAGCCGTACTGCTGGGGCGAGAACGACCGGGGCCAGTTGGGCGATGGCACCAGTGGTCCTGGATCGCGCGTCCCTGTGTCCGTGGTGCTGTCGGGCGCCTTGGCGGGGAAGACCGTGACCGCTATCGGCACTGGGCGTGACCACACCTGTGCCCTCGCGCAGGGTCGTGCGTACTGCTGGGGAGACAACAGCGTCGGCCAGTTGGGGACTGCCGGTTCTGGATCGCCAGAGCCGGTACCAGTGGCAACCGGTGTGCTGGCAGGCAAGTCGGTCTCGGACCTGAGTGTCGGCCAGAATCACACCTGCGTTCTCGCCGACGGCAACGTCTACTGCTGGGGCGACAACAGTGAGGGGCAGTTGGGCAACCCCACCGGCGGCCCCTTCGCAGCCGCGCCATTGCCCGTCGACACCAGTGGCGTCTTGGCGGCCAAGACCGTCACAGCAGTCGATGCGGGCTATGGCCACACGTGCGCCGTGGCCGACGGTCAGGCCTACTGCTGGGGTAGTAACGCACTCGGGAAGTTGGGCAACAACACCACAGCCAACTCGGCGATCGCTGTCGCGGTGGATACCAGTGGCGCACTGAGTCGCGGCCGGGTGCGTGCGGTCGATGCCGGCGGGAACCACTCCCTGGCGCTGTTCGCGACCCCGCCTTCAGCTCCCACCGGCGTGACCGGGGTGGCTGCCAACGGGCACGTGTCGGTCAGTTGGCAGCAGCCCGCCGATGACGGCGGATCCCCCATTGAGGACTACACCGCCACTGCCAGCCCCGGTGGGGCCACGTGCACCACAAGCGGCTCGTCGTGCATCGTGTCCGGGCTGCTCAACGGCACGGCCTACACCTTCACCGTGGTGGCGCGAAACGAGATCGGCACGTCGCTGGGGTCGCTGGCCTCCGCTCCTGTCACGCCCACCGCGCCGCAGAGCTTCAGCAAACCCACGGGCCCCAGCAAACCCAAGGGCCTCAGAGTCTCGCTGCACAGGGGCATGGCGAAACTCACCTGGAAGCCCAGCACCGGGGCCACTGCCTATCGCGTGAGGATCTCCAAGGCCGGCGGCAAGAAGTACAAAGCCTGGAACACCACTACCAAGCGCGTGATCAAGGTACATGTGACCAAGGGACGCAAGTACCGCTTTCAGGTCGCGGCGCTGGGACCGCTTGGCCCCGGACCGGCGGCCACGATCCGCTTCCGGGGCAGGTGACGGCTGGTAGCCGCTCCCCAGGTCGTCGCTACGAGCCGGCTTGCCATGGGGCCAGCCCAAAGGGGCCCCGGTCCGGCTGGCATACGGTAGCTTCCGCAGGCCGTCGCGGATTGGCTGGCCGCAAGATTGGGCACTTGGTGCTGCGACACGCCGCGCGCAATCGCGCCTTGTGCCCATTTGCTGGCGGGCGGCCGGGCAGTTCTCGCCGCCCGAGGCTGCGGGCCGCCAGGATCGCGTCGGAGAGTCAACGAGGGCAATGCCTACAGCCCGAGCAGACTGTCCAGGGCCCACGCATCGCGCACGGCATTGCCGCCACCATCGTTGTTGAAATACACGTAGACGTCGGTTCCGTTGTGCCACTCCCACTCGCGGATGCGGTCGGCCCACCATCTCAAGTCGTCCTGCGAGTACGAGCCTGCGTACAGATGAGCGTGGTCGGGCCCATGCAGGCGCACATAGACGAACGGGGCCGTGGCCCGCAGCACGCAGGGCAGATTCGCCCCCGACATGACCACGTACGCCGCGCCGCGCGACGCGAGGAGTTGGAACACCTCTTCGGCCTGCCAACTGGGATGGCGCAGTTCGACCGCGACCTCGATCCACTCCGGCAACCGGTCGAGGAAGTAGGCCAGTCGGACGTCGTCACGGGTGAAGCCCGGTGGGAGTTGCACGAGCAGTGGCCCGCGCTTGCCCCGCAGTTCGTGGAGTCCCGCCGAGATCCGGTCGATCCACAATTCCGGTTCGGATAGCCGCCGGCCGTGTGTGAGCCCTCGCGGCGCCTTCACAGCCATCCGGAACCCGTCAGGCAACCGCCGCCGCCAACTGGCGAAGCTGCGCGGCGCGGGCCAACGGTAGAAAGAGGCATTGAGCTCGACCGTCCGGAAATGCGACACGTACGTCTCCAGGCGCCGCACCGGCGGCAGACCCTCGGGGTAAAGAACGCCCGTCCAGTGGTCATAACCCCAGCCTGAAGTTCCCAGCCAGAACGTCACCGGTCGAATATAGGCACGCACCGCTGCGCTGCGGAGCTCACTTATGCCGTTGTGCCCGCACCTACCACCTCAGGCGACAGGTTCGCCCGCTTCGTCCATGTGCGCCCATTCGGGAGAGGCGATTCTGAGCGGAACAGGCGCATCTTGGCTGGCGACGATCGCCAAGAGCCACCCATCGGTCAGCTCGCAGTCCCGTCAGCCTCCATCTGCGCCACCAAACGGGCAGTCTCGGCCGGTGTCCAGTCCTGCGGCTGGGTCATCGCGGCCCAGGCCTCGGTGTTCGACTGTGGCGAGTACATATGCCCGTGCCCGATAGGCACCGATCCGGCGGCTGGCAGGTCCAACGCCACCTGCCACATCGTCACCAGCGGCACCCACACCATCTCTTTCGGAATGTCCGGTCCCCGCTGCCCCTCCAGCAGCCACTCCGGCTCCTCATAGGCGAGGTTCTGGTTGAAGAACACCACGGGGTCGGAGGAGTGCTGCAAGTAGACAAGCCTCGTCGGTCCCCAGTTCTGCTCCACCACCGCGTTGATCTGCGAGCCTGACGATGTGAACTGGACGGTCCGCCCGCCCTCAAAAGCGGGTAGCCAGGCCTGACTGCCCGGGTCCCGGTCGGCCTCGATGTCGTTGTGCAGCGAGTTCACGAACGGCGGGCCCGACATGAAGGCACCATCGATCGGTTCGTTGAGCACGTTGATCGAATTCAGGATGCTTTCGACGCCGTAAGAGCCCAACGACAGGCCATAGAGGTACAAGTCGGGCCGCGAGTCCTCCGGCAGCGTCGCCCAGTAGTCGTGAACCGTGTCGAACACAGTGCGGGAGGTGTCCTTGACGGCCTGCTGATCGGCGAGCAGTGAGATCCAACTCGGCAGGAACGAGTACTGCACCCCGGCGATCGCGGTGTCGCCGTTATACATGTACTCCAGCGGATCGATCCCCGCCGGATCCAGGAATCCCGTGCCTGTCGTGGTGGCCACGACGAGGACCTCGCGGTCGAACGCACCCGTGCGCTGCAACTCCGCCAGGAGCAGGTCGGCCCGCTTCTGCAAATCGGCCTCCGTGTCCAGCCCGACGTACACACGGATCGGCTCGATGGCCCCACCCCCGCTGAACTCATCGATCTGCTCAACAGTGGGTCCCGTCGCCACGAAGTCCCGGCCTTTGCGGCCCAGGGATTCCCAGGTGACCGCGGACTCGGGGCCCCCCGAGCGCAGCATCGAGGTGGTCGGGACCACCCCTTCGCTGGTTGCGGTGTCCCGCGTCGAGAACATGGCGTTGGCGCCGTCAAAGAAGCCGCGGACCAGCACCCCGGTGATCAGCGACCACAGCAGGACCACGATGACCCCTACGCTGATCAGTTGCGACAGCCGAGGCGGGAAGATCCTGTTGAGCAGGCGAGTTCCGAACTTCGCGAGCTTGCGCAAGGACCTCGCGACGATCAGTATCAGGGCGGCGACCAGAACGGTCACGACCACGATGACTGGCCAGACGCTCGGCGAGATCGGATCCTTGGCGAAGATGGTTCGAAGCTCGTTCTGCCAGCCGACGTAGCGCCAGATGGATGACGCCACAGCCAGACCCACAAGAACCCACAGGATGCCCGTGACCCACCGCGCGACCTTGACCGGCAGGGAGGGGATCTGCAGATATCGCCACAGTGTCTGCAACCCAACCCCGATGAGGTATCCGACCATGATCGTGATCCCGGAAGCGATGCCCTGTAGGTATCCGGCGCGGGGCAATAGGGACGGGAACAGCGAGAACGCGAAGAACAGAACGGCGAACCAGATCCCGACCCCACTGAAGGTCACAGAGAACACCCGGAAGCCGCGCTTGCGCTCTTCCACGGGAATGAGCGGGACCTCGGTGTCTGTAGCCATACGTTCTCCCTCAATGGTTTCGCAACGGTGGTTCCGTGCCATCGCCCGTGGCGCGGCTCACCGCAATCAGCCGGCTGGCGGTGCCGGACAGCACCGGTGCCGCATGTGCGGTCCCAGCTGCCTGTGTCACTGCGTAGTCTCCCATCGCACTATGGTGCCTACGCTTGGCGCCCCCGACTGGCGCTGAACGTGGCTCGACCGATCCCATAGTGCGTGGATATCCCTGTGCCGAAGGTCTGTGTCCCCGCACTGGCCGCTCGGGGTTGTGAAGTCCTGATACGACGGCGAAGTGATCCAGAACGTGCCTACCAACCAGTCCGTCAACCCAGCAGGGCTTGATTTTCACACACGCAGATGCGGGTGACACCCTCTCCAGGCTGCGACCCGCACCTGCCTGACTACTTGCCCGGCTTGCCGATGTACTGCGTCACCTTGTCCTTGTTGGACGGTGTGACCGAGATGTTGCCCAAGAACTGGACCGTCAGCTTGACCTTGCCCTTCGGTCCGATCTTGGACCACTTCCTGGGCAGGGAGATCGTGCGAGTGCCGTCCTTGGGCAGCGTCACCGAGGTGTAGCGCAGAACCGCGTTCGTGTTGACTGCTCGCACACCGATATCGCCGGTCTTGGCCCCCTTCGTCGTGACCTTGACCGTGAGCCGGATGTGCTTGCCCGCTTTGATCGTGGCCGGGCTGACGAGCTTCGCCCTGATCTTCGAACTGACAGAAGGCCCGAGCGGCACGAGAGTGGTGAACGCCGGCACAACCGGCGGGTACTGACCCAGTAGCGTCGCCGACAGCATGTTTGCGTACTGCTGCTGGCCCACCTCGTTCGGATGGAATCCGACGCCGGTGCCCTTCGCGGCTGTGGTGTCGACGATGTAGTCCGTCAGGCTCGTGACCCACCGGGTTGGGGAGCACATGCCGTGCGGGTGACTTGCCCGGTACATCGAGAAGGCCGTGTTCCAGCCGTAGGTCGCCGCGTTGTTCTCGATCTGCGCGACAAGCCCGTTGACCGGTACCTCGATGCGGTTGTCCAGGCGGGTGTTCGGTGCCCCGAGGGGCGGATTGGTGGCCGGATTGAACGGACCGAACCCGGTCACGACCGGACTCAGCGCCGGGACGTTGCTCGGGAACGACGTGGTCTGCGGGACGGCGACCACATCGTGGCCGGCCTGCCCCTCATAGAGCACGTTGTACGCCCAGGCGTTGTCGATCTGGTTGAGCGGCGACATCAACGGGTTGGTGAGCATCTGCTCGATCGTCGGGAAGTTGATGTTACTCGGCTCCGGCAGGCCAGCGGGATTCTTCAGCGTCAACTGCCCTCCCCACGGCTGCGTCGGGTCCTGCTGGACGCCGCAGAACTCGGTGTTGCCCGGGGTGCCCTTCTGCGTCAGGTCGGGATACATGGCCTGGGTCAGGTTCCCGATCTTGGTGTATTTGACGGGCGTGGACGCGGTGAAGCCGGGCTGAGGCACCCCATTGACCAGTTTCTGGGTCTTGCAGTCAGGTGCACCCCCGGTCGCACCGAGGCAGGGCGCGAGTTTCGCATAGTCCTGTTGCAGCATTGTGAGGTTGTTGAAGACGGCCTCTTCGAGTTCGGGATTGTCCTGGACCGGGTCGGGAGCGTCAGGATCGGAGGTGAGGCAGCGATACCCTCCCACATCGCCGGGGGTGATCAGGTTCATGTCGCCGATCAGGGTGAGTAGCCCGCCGAGGTCATTGAACGAGCCGCTGGGTCCATTGGGCGCACATGTGAATGTGATGTCCTGCAGGTTGGCGAGGTCCAGCTTGCCAGAGACCTGCGCCCCGTCCTGACAGTTGGGGAAGCCCTGGATCTTGGATTTGAGGATCCCGGAGATGCCGCTGTCCGGGAACCCGTTGATGACCACCGGCAGGACGTCGGTCGCGACGCAACTGAGGATGACTGGGGACAACCCGGCGTCGTTGCCGCCGATCGAGAGCAACCCGGCGTCGTAGGTCTGGTTCCCCGCGATGGCGGCCAACTGGTCGATCTGCGGGGGCATGTAGTCGCCGGGACCGGTGTTGCTCTGTTGCGACGGCTGTTTGATCTTCTTCTGCGGCGACAACAGGCCACCGTTCGGCGAGACGGCTGGGTTGTTCGGTTGCTCCAGAATCTCGCCCCCGGAGCACGCCACGTCCACGACCGTCACGTTCGATCGGGGATCCGACTGCTCCAGGGTGAGCGCGGCTCGCACGAACCCGCTCCACCGTGACCTGTCACAGGCCGGCTCATCCCAGTCGATCGTCCCGTCCGCATTGCGGAACGGCGGGAAGCCTTCACCCGACGCGTAGGAGTCCCCGGCAATGCTCATCAGCGTGTTGCGAACCGTGATGCTGCTCGACACGGTTTTCGTCACTGAGGTCTTGGTGTCCGTGACGGCCAGCTGCAGCGGGAAAGTCCCCTCCGGCAGCGACGCGTTCAGCGGGGTACTGCACGGCTGGCCCGCGTAGGTCGAGACGGGATTGGTCGAGAGGGTCCAGGTGCATGACAACTGGGTGGGCAATCCGCCGCCCACCGTCGAGGCCCCCGCGTTGAGGACTACTTGGAAGAGCCCGTCTGCGGGTAGGGGTCCGTAGAGCGCATTGCCCGCGGCCTGATAGCCGGGTACCGGCTGCATCGGCTGGTCGGGGATGCCCGGGTACTGGTCGGTGTCGGTCATGGATGCCGGCATCGACCAGTCCCACTGCACGTTGATGCTGCCCCAATCAGCGGCGGCCTGCGTGTTCGCGTTCTGCCCGATATCCGCCGACGCACTTCCCGGGATCAGTAGCGCCGCTGTCACGGCGACCGCGGTCACGGCCGCCGACATTCTGCCTAGTCTCACGCGAGTTCACTCTCCTGGGCCGGACATCGGGTGGTGTTGGAAATGCTAGGGGCGCGTGGGCAGCGTTTGCCCGGTCAGGAGGTGGCCGCTGCAGATGTGCTGGTCAGTTCGACAACCCTGCCGCTCGGACGCAGACACATGTACTCGCCCCAGTCCCGCACGGCAGCGTTGACGACGAGATGGAAGCGGACGGCACCGCGGGCCTGATCGGTGGGTCGATGTCTGCCATCAACCCACCGATCAGGCGTATTAGGACACTCTGCGAGGTGCGCAGTGCCCCTGGCGCAGGCCCGCTACCGGTCGCTGGCCTGATCAGAGGCCAGCCGACGATCGCTGTCCTGCGCCTCGTACAGGGTTGGGCCGGCCTGCTTCGACGGTTTCGCCCCGTAGGCCTCCGGGTCGACGTACTCGCCCTGGTCCGCCGCGGGCTTGTCCGTGACGACATCCAAGGGGTTCTGTGCCGCGTAGGGATCGATGCGACTGCCCGTGATCTGCCATGAAAGGCGCACGTTGGGCTCCTCGCTGCGCACGGTGAATGAGCCGTCGGCGATCTCCTGGTCGACCATCAGTCCACTGAACGAGCCGATCGGCGTCAACTGGTAGCGCCAATTGGCGCCCAACGCCTCGATGTATCCGGGCAGCTCGATGACAGCACGGCCGTCGGCGTTGGTGGTGACGTTGCCGGAGTAGATGACCTGCAACTCGTCGGTCTCCACCGCGGCGTGCGTGATGGTACGTCTCGTGGGATCGCGGGGATCGTCGATCTGGAACGCCTTGGTGCCGGTCACATTGAGATTGCCGTTGACCTGCACGTTGCCGGCGAAGACACCTGCGAGCGGGTCGCCGTCGGCATAGACAGCAGCGCCGTCGCCATTGGTCACCGCTTCGAAGGCGTTCGAGGCGTTTGCATTGTTGACGTTTTCAGCCCTGATGGCCACACCCGTGCCCCCACTGATACCCGACTGGCCGATCACACCGATGGCCCCGTTGGGGTCGGTGACAAACCCGCGCACCCCGTAGCCGCCCTGTCCATCGTGGCGGCCGACGAGCGCTCCGATGCCGTTGCACTTGCCAATGTTCAATTCACACACGGCGCCGTTCTGCCGGGCTACGACCGCCTCACCGCTGGAAGAGTCTCCGATGACTGCGGCGGAGCTGATACTGGAGGTGATACCCCAGAGGGAGTTCCCCACCGTAGTCGCCAGAACTCCCGGCCCGGAACCTTGATGATCCACGGAGATCCCGCGCCCGGTGTTCGTATTGGGCATCGTGATCGTGGCTCCGTTGGTGGCCGCGCTGGGAACACCGGCAAGGACGAGCGGAGCGGTGATCCCGGTACAGGTCACGTCACCATTGGCGGCCACGGCCGTCACATACGTGTTCGCGGTCGCGCAGTCGCCCGTGACCAGCAGTTGGAAGGCCGCGGAGTCGAGGTCGTCGAGCAGGTCGGCATTGAGCCCCGAGCCGGGGCCGTCCACCGTCAACAGCTTGTCGAGAACCTGCTGCGGGGTGTCGGGTGAGCCGTCGGCCCCCGGCAGGCCTTGCGCGCCCTTGTCTCCCTGGATGCCCTGCTGTCCTTGGGCACCGGTGGCGCCCACGGCACCCGTCGCCCCGGTCGTCCCGGTCGCACCGGTCGCACCGGTCGGACCCGCTGGACCGCGTACCCCTGGTGGACCGTAGGCGACAGTAGCGAGGCGAACCTCCGTAGCGCGACAGCTTGCGCCAGGCGGCACCAGGCGGACCTTGCCGGTGGTCTTCTTTGCGCACATGGCGTACGCAACTCTCGTTTCTCCCCCCGGTGCCGATGCTGCCGACGAGGTCGTCGCCTGTCCGGGAGCTGTCGTGATGCTTCCGCACAGCACGGCCATGCACGTAGCACCCAACCATATTTGAGCTTTCATAAGGGGAATCCCTCTGTTACGGGCCCACCGCTTGGGCCAAGTGGCATAACCCTAGGGGCTATCCGGCGAAGATCGTCACTCGCCGAAAAGAGGATTTGCCATCGGCCAGGACTCGTAGATCTGCGTGTCTGTCAAGACGATCTTCTGTCAGGGTCAACTGGCCCGCCGAACAATCGCCGCCAACAATCGCCGCCAACGATCGGCGCGAGCTCCCGGCGTGCAGCGCACCTGCGCCAAGCGATCCCCGGCCGCCAGGCACAGGCGACGCCTGGTCAATGACACTCGTCCGGGGACTGTGCTGGAGCCTCGCCCGATGCAACACTGGACGGGAGGCTGGTGGCACATGTCGATCCCGCGCGATTTCCGTCCCCCACCCACGGGGGCTGAGACGCCCATCGTTCCGTGGCGCCTGAATCCGCGCGTCGTACTCGGGGTGGGACTCGGCGCCTGGATCGCCAGTTACGCCCTGGCCCAGATCACGGTGTCGGACGTGGGGATCCCCGCGCTGTTCCTGCCCACTGGCGTGGGGGTGGGGCTGCTGCTGCGCCTCCCGGGCCGAATGTGGTGGTGGGTTCTGGGTGCCATGCTGGCCACCGATGTCGGGGGCGGAACGGTGCTGGGACTGGCCACCTTCGAGGTCGCCGCCATCTGGGGAGTCAGCAACGCCGTGCAGGTACTCGCTCTGGCGTTCCTGTTGCGCCGGGCGAAGGTCGACATGTCCCGGCCCCGCGACCCAGTGGTGCTGGCGGCGGTGGCCGCTGTGGTCACTGCCATCGTGGCGGTCGTTGGATCCCTGAGCCTGGCCTCCGTCTCCGACGTGGACGCCACGCGGTTCTGGGCGGACTGGTGGGGGTCGGACGTCCTTAGCGTGGTGTTGGTCGTGCCCCTGATCCTGCTTCTGGGACGGGCCAGCCCGCCGCGCGGACGGCGCGCCCTCGAGGCGCTCGCCTGGTTCGTCGTAGCGCTGGCAGGCCTCTTGGTGCAGTTCGCGGGCTTTGTGTATCCGGCCCTGCCGGTATGGGTGTGGCTGATCGTCGCCACCCCGCTCGTGGTCCTCTACAGCCTGCGTTTCGGGTTGTTGGCCATGTCGTTGTTCCTGCTCGGCATGGATTGGATCGCCGCATCGCTGACCGCCTGGGGGGTGGGGCCGTTCCAAGAGTTGGCTCTGGGTGACGGAACCCCGATGCGCACACTGCAGCTGGTGCTGCTCGTGATCGCCGTATCCGTGCAGTCCGTATCGCTGATGGTCTCCCGGTCGTTGCGCCACAGCACGATGATGGCTGGCCAGCAGGCGCTGCTCGACGCCATTCTCGAGGAGTCCCCGATAGCCACGGCTCTGCTGGCACCGGACTGCTTGCAGATCACCCGGACCAACCGGGCCTTCCGCGAACTGCTCGCGGACACGGGACCGTCCGATCTGCCGTCGTACTTCCCCGCAGGCGAGCGCGACGCCGTAACGCAGTTCCTCAAGGATGCCTGTCCCACCCGCGAGACCCGCACCGGCGAGTTCGCAGCCGTGGATCCGTCAGGTGATCCACTGCAGGTCCGGCTGCGCGTCGTTGCGGTGGCCGCTGACGACTTCGATCGCTACGGGACGCTTCGCTCGGGTGCCAACGTGGCCCGCCTCGTGCTCGCGGAGGACATGACCGACGTGCGGCGTCGGGAGTCGCGGCTACGCCATGAGGCGGTGACCGATCCGCTGACCGGCCTGGCGAATCGGAGACAGTTGGTGCACGTGCTAGAGGCGACGCTGCCCGCGGCCAGCCCCACCAGCGTGGTCAGTCTGTCCTACATCGACCTGGACGGCTTCAAAGATGTGAACGACCGCTTCGGGCATGCGGTCGGTGATCAGGTGCTCCGCCACGTGGGACAGCGTCTGAGCCAGACAGTGGGCGCCGATGAACTCGCCGCCCGATCCGGCGGCGATGAGTTCGTGATCATCACCTCCGGCCTCGCCGACCGCTCCGAGGCCCAGGTCCGCGCAGAGCATCTGCTGGAAGCGCTGTTGAACGACCCCGAAGTGTCCTGGGCAGTCGGCGCCTCGGTGGGCGTCGCCCTCACCACAGACCCCGCTCAGACGGCCGAGGCTCTGCCGCAGCGTGGGGATCGTCTGATGTACGCGGCGAAAGAGTCCGGGGGCTCCTGCGTGATCGTCGACCACTGAGTACGTTCCCGGATGCCCTGCCCGAGGCGTCGTTTCGGGCGTACCACCGCAGCAATTGGGCGCTTGGTGCGATCCGCCACGGCGTGTCGCAACAACAACTGCCGAACCCCTCCCGGACGACGGCCGCCCCGCAGCAATCAGGCACTTGGTGCGATCCACCACGGCGTGTCGCAACAACAACTGCCGAACCCCTCCCGGACGACGGCCGCCCCGCAGCAATCAGGCACTTGGTGCGATCCACCACGGCGTGTCGCAACAACTGCCGAACCCCTCCCGGACGACGGCCGCCCCGCAGCAATCAGGCACTTGGTGCTAAATGCCGAACCCTCCCGAAACCCGCGGGCGACAAACGCGACGTCTTGTCGGATGTCACAACGGCGGGTCAAGGGCATACTGCGATTGCAGGTGGGACAACTTCACAGATTGGATTGGTCAGATGATTATGCACAAGATCGTGGCGCTCGGCGCCACAGTGGCGGTAGCTGGTGGTGCTGTGATGGTGGGCGCGGGTGCCGCGAGTGCCGCATCCGATCCGGGTTTCAAGAAGGTGTCGGCCCCGGGCACCGTCACGGCTGGTCAACTGTTCCGCATCAAGTGCCAACTCGTCGGAAAGTCCGGATTCCAGGGGGCAGTGGCACAGCTAGACCAGAAGCGCGCCACCATCAACGCCAGACGTGACGTCGGCGCCCGTGGTGACTGCAGCATGCGAGTGGTCCTCACTGCGACCGGCAAGCAGAAGATCCGTGTGATCGTCACTCAGAACCTCGGCGCCATCGAGTCCTCCTGGCTGACCATCAGGGTCAAGCCCGCCTCCTGATCAGACTCGGAGCGCGGCCCGCTGGAGGCTTCCACCACGAAGCGGTAGTGCTGTTCGCTCAGGGTGAGTTCCTTCCGGGCACGGACCAGTCCTGTGCTGTCCAGAATGTGCGAGACGAAGCAACAGACCGACCGGTCATCGTTCCGCCGGCAGGCTACGCAGAGTTCACGCGCAAGGGACCAGTCGGCTTCACGTGCCTGGGTGTGTCAACCCCTGCCATGTCGAACCAAGCAACTCATCCGCATCGAGACCCAAGAAGGCACAGAGTGCGGGGTTCACCCGAAGGAAGCTGCCGTCCGCGACCACGCGAGCCACACCAGCGATCTGGTTGCGCATGTGTAGCTCGAACAACTGCACTGCGACCAACGGCCACCGTGCCTCCTCGTTTCGGTGGTGAGTACCCGTTGCCCACCCGCTGATTCTCAGATGGCCGCCACGCCTGCCGGGTGCCGAAAGGGGAGGTAATGCAGGGCACGCCAAAAGACGTACAGTCAGAGCAGAGCAGAGGGGGCCAGGGTGGTCATCGCCAACGACTCCGACAATGACGGAAGGACCTGCCGAAGGAGGCTGCCCGATCCGTGGACGCGCAGGAGCGGAGCCGCCGAGCAGCTCTCTGGGAGGCGGCCGCAGATGAACGCGAACGGGCCGCCGACGAGCGTGACTCGGTCGCGGATGAGCGCGAGTGGCTCGCCGATGAACGTGACCGGCTCATCGAGCAGCGTGAGCTGGAGTTGGATCGCCTGGAGTCCGCGTTAGCTGAGCAGGGCTTGGATGTTAAGGACCAACTGTCTGCTGCGCGGGAGGCGGTTCGTCGCGCCGAGCCCGCGCCGGGACGTGCCACTGAAGAACTCGCCCGCGTCCGGCAGGCCGCCTCCCGGACTGAGGGCCGCATGCTCCGCGATGGTGCCGGGCGTGACCGAGCCGTGTCGGCCGGCACCTTGCTGGACGCCTCCGATGAGGAGGAGCGGGCGTGGCTCATGGAGCGGCGCGACTTCGTCGCCGCCGAGCGCGATCGCATGGCGGACAGCCGCGAGGACTCAGCGGAAGACCGCGACGAGTCCGCCGTCATCCGCGAGGAGCTCGCCGATAAGCGGGACCGTGCGGTCAGCGAGCGAGAACGGCACCAGCAGGGTCGCGCGCGGGGCCGTCGGGCCGGCGTACTCCGGCTCTCCCCGGGAGCATCAGACCCCACCCTTCTTGCATCTTCACGAGCCGACGTCAGGGCGCGACGGATTCGGACCGCTCGTGAGCGTCAGGACGCGGCTCATGCCCGGGAACGTGCTGCGGCCTTGTGGGGACCCGAGCAGTACGGCCCACGGCTGATCGCCAGCTTCGCCGAGGTGGCCAGCGCGTTGTTCGCTGGCGAGGATCCCGCTCGTTGTTGTCGCAAGCGCTGGACAACGGGGCCGAGGTGACGCCTGACTGCCACGGCGCAAGTCTGACGACCTGGCGCAATTCCAGTCTCTTCGACACGCTTGCCACCAGTGCCGCCGCAGCGACGCTGGACAACATTCAGTTCGTCAGTGGGGAGGGTCCGGCCTGGCAGGCGATGCAGGAGGGAGCGCAGGTGCACGTCCTGGACCTGAAACTGGACGAACAATCCCCGGCAACCACCGCTGCGGCCGGAACGTTCGGTGTGTGCCAAGTTCTGTCCTGTGGTCTCGTGGTGCAGGGTGGCCGGTGGGGACAGTCGCTGGGCTCGTTGACGTTCTACAGCAGTAGTACGGAGGCTTTCAGCGACGAGGTGTGTGAATTCATGGCGATCCTGGCCGCGAACTTTGCCGCTGCCGTTGGGGCGATCCAACGGGACCGGGATCTTGAGCGTCGCGAGGCGTCGTTGCACCGCGCCTTGAATACTCGCGACGTGATCGGCCAGGCCAAGGGCATCTTGATGGAGCGGCAAGGGCTTTCGGCCGCTGAGGCGTTTGACGTCCTGCGTCGGGCGTCTCAGCGCCTCAACCTCAGGTTGAACGACCTCGCCGAGCATCTCGCGCAGACAGGGAAGTTGCCGCAGGGGAACCCGCGGCCGACGCGCTAGGCGGTGTGCGCACGTCTGGTTGGGGACTGACTGCTGCTAGCCATAGAGCAGGGTCATCACGACCGGCGCATACGACGCCTGCGTATTGCCCATCACCATGAGCATCAGGACGAAGCAGGCCAAGATCCCAAAGGATGCCGCCGACAGAACCAGGCCCCTCCCCCGGACCTCCCGATGCGCCCGGTAACGCATCATTAGGCGGCGCCACAGGTACACGGTGAGGGCGGCACAGAGCAGAAGAAGGATCGTGCTGATGATGGCCTTCGGCATCTGCCAAGCCAACCGTTCCTCAACCCTCTCCTGGATGAACGCTGGTACTTCGGGACTGCCGGAGTCCAGCCACGACGCGAGGGCGCGCGGGTATGCGACGTCGCCGATCGCGCCATCCAGCCCAGCGCGCGGGTTGAGTACGTTGCTCAGATTCGCAGCGACAACCAGTGCCAGCAGCGCACTGAGGCCGAGACTGAAGACGCCGCATAGGAGGTATGTGCGCTTCTCGAAGCCGAGGCCGCCCTGCGCGGGGCGGGGCGCCCTCCTAAATCGCACCCACGCGAAGATACCGAGCGCGGTGAGCGCAAGCGTGAAAACCCCGCCAACGACGACCAGTGCCTCGTGGAACCTCACGTAGTCCTGGAGCAGGCTGTCATACGCGGCGTTACCTGCAGTCAGCACTCTTCCTCCTACGGCCGTCGACTAGAGATTACCCCCGGCACAACGCTCGCCTTACCTGCTGGGTGCGCTGGGCCAGGACGTAATCGCGAACGGTGCCGCGGTCCTGCCAAAGCAGACGAGCGCGGCCGCCCAGCCAGACGGGCGTTGGACAGGGATGGCCCGTTGCCGGTCTTGGCGCCGACAGGTCGCCCGAGGCGGGAACGTTGAGCGAATGGGCGGTAGTTGCTGCGACACGCCGCGAAGAATCGCACCTTGTGACTATTTGGCCGCTGCGGGGTAACTCGCCCGTAGCCGCACGAGCAGAACCTGGTGACTCTCGAGCGACGGTGTCCTGGTCGACCCAAATGGCGGTGGTCCGGAGTACGTGCCCACAGCCACCCCGGCGGCCACCTGTAGTAGCCAGCGAAAGTCCCGCGAAAGTGCCGGGTTTGACGAAGGGCACCGCTCACACCTTCACCGTGACCGCCCGCAAAGCCATCTGTGCTTCTGGTCCGTCGTCGCCCAGTGCTACAGAGACCGTCCACCTGCTCACCCCGACGTGGCCAGCACCGCCCCTTTCGTCCACAATCGCCGCTCCCGAATCGGCGCACCTGAACGAAACGGGCGAACCTTCCGCAATCGCCGCTTTCGCGGCATGCCCTGCATCACCGGGCCAGCCTGCGCTGCCGTGTGCCCACAACTTGCCGTCCATGATTAAATCGTGCACAATCTAATCATGGACACTATTTATGATCTCAGTCTCACCACCAACAGCGGCCAGACCATGGACCTGGCCCAGTTCCAGGGCCAGCCGATCCTCATCGTGAACACAGCAAGCAAGTGCGGGTTTGCCCCGCAGTACGACGGCTTGCAGACGTTGCACGAGACCTACGGGCCACAGGGTCTGGTTGTACTGGGCTTCCCCTGCGGGCAGTTCGCCAACCAAGAACTGGCCGACGATGCCGCGGTGGAAGAGTACTGCCGGGTCAACCACGGGGTGACGTTCCCACTCAGCACGAGGATCGATGTCAACGGCCCCGACACCCACCCGGTCTTCGAATTCGTCAAGGACCACTCATCCGGCCTGCTGGGTTCGCGCATCAAGTGGAACTTCACGAAGTTCCTGGTCGCCGGCGACGGGGTCAGCGTCAAGCGCTTCTCCCCCAAGACCGACCCGGCAAAGCTCAGCGGCCACATCGAGCACCTGCTGACGGCCACCCCCGCATGAGCCAGGACCGCCCCGAGCTGCTGCTGGACAACCAGCTCTGTTTCCTGTTCCACCGGATCACCCGTGACCTGACGGCCGCCTACCGGCCCCTGCTGACCGACCTCGGACTCACGTATCCGCAGTATTTGGTGATGCTGGTGCTCTGGGAACAAGACGGTCGAACCGTGGGCGATCTCGGTCGCGATCTGTGTCTGGACTCGGGGACCCTGTCCCCCTTGATCCGCCGACTGGTCTCTGCCGGATTGGTCGACAAGACCCGCAACCCACGGGATGAGCGGCAGGTAACCGTGCACCTGACCCCGGCCGGCCGCGAACTGCGCGAGCGGGCGCGAGCCGTCCCGGAGCAGGTCGCCGCGCGGCTCGTGGACAGTCCCGCCGAGTACTTCGCCTTGCACGACCAGCTCACCCGAATCGCCGAGCGCCTCGAAGCCTGATGTCAGACTGACCGCATGGACATCGCGGTCTATCTGGCCTATGCCCCCTGGATTCCCCTGCCCGAGCAACTGACCCTGGGCCAGTTGGCAGACCGGCTGGGCCTGCACAGCGCCTGGGTCGCCGAGACGTGGGGCCAGGATGCCACCGCCGTCCTGGGCGGGCTGGCCACGACGACGCGACGACTGCGGCTCGGGGCGGCGATCATGCAGATTCCCGCCCGCCAGCCCACCAGCACGGCGTCCGCCATCTCGACCATTGATCAGCTCAGTGGCGGTCGGGCGATGCTCGGTCTGGGCCTTTCCGGGCCACAGGTCTCGGAGGGGTGGTACGGCGTGCCGTTCACCTCGCCCCTGGGCCGGACCCGCGAGTACGTGGAGATCATCCGGACCGCTCTGGCCGGCGGAAAGGTCAGCTACCAGGGCAAGCACTGGCAGTTGCCGTCCACGGGCGGCACCGGCCTGGGCAAGCCGCTGCGAATGATCGGCCGGCCAGTGCAGGACGACATTCCCATCTACCTGGGTGTGATCGGCGAGAAGACCGTCCGTCAGGCCGGCATGATCGCCGACGGCTGGCTGCCCGCCTTCTACAGCCCGGAACACGCCGAGTCGCTGAATGCCCCGCTGCTGGCTGGCATTGCTGACGCCGGACGACAGCGCCAGGACGTCAGCATCGCTCCCACCGTTCCGGTCGCTCTGGGCGCTACGGAGCGGGAGGCCCGCGATCTGCTGCGTCCCATCCTGACGTTCTATTTCGGGGCGATGGGGGCGCGCGGGAAGAACTTCTACGTGGACCTGGCCACCCGCTACGGTTTCGGCGAGGTCGCCTCGGCCTGCCAGGATGCCTTCTTGGCCGGCGACCATGCCGGGGCGGCGCGCTTGCTCACCGACGATGTCATCGATCTGGCCGCGATTGCTGCCACCGAGCAGACCCTCGAGCAGAAGGTGACGGCCTACGCGGATGCGGGTGCCGACCTGCTGCTGGCACTGCCGTTCGGAGACCGGCCCCGCCTGCTGCACGCCCTGGCAGCGCTGTAACCCCGCTGGGCCATAGCCTGAACTCCATGACCCTGGCTCTGCTGGCCGCGCTCGGCATCACCGTCAGTTATGGCCTGGCCACGGTTCTGCAGTCGGTCGGTGCCAAACGCACTGCTGCCGGGGACGGCCTCGACCCTGGCCTCATCGTGCGCCTGCTTGGGTCGGTGCCCTATCTGATCGGCCTGGGTCTGGATGGGCTGGGTTACGTGCTGACCGTGGTGGCACTGCAGACGCTGCCATTGTTCGTGGTGGAGGCTTTCACCGCTGGCGCCTTGGCCGTGACTGCCGTCGCCGCGGCCACCTGGTTGCGAATCCCACTGTCGCGCGGAGAATGGCTGGG
Source organism: Candidatus Nanopelagicales bacterium (assembly GCA_037046735.1). Classification (GTDB taxonomy): domain Bacteria; phylum Actinomycetota; class Actinomycetes; order S36-B12; family UBA10799; genus JADKAV01. The sequence continues at coordinate 83,867 of JBAOHC010000027.1, forward strand.
CGTGGTTGCGGTCACGGTGGGCCTGCTGGCTTTGGGCCTGTCGGCCGGTCCCGACCGGGACGTGGCCCTGACACCAGCGCAGAAGTGGCTGCCTCTCGCGGCTGCAGCTGCACTGCTGGTTGCCACCTACTTCGGCGCTCGGCTCAAAGGGCGCGCGGGCGTCACCGTACTGGGCGGCCTGGCCGGTCTGGGCTTCGGCCTGGTGGGCATCGCCACTCGAACTCTCGACGAACCGCTGTCCGTGACCGGGGTCCTGACCGACCCCTCGGCCTACGGCCTGGTCGCCGCTGGTGCGGTGTCCTTGTTGGCGCTGGCTACTGCCCTGCAGCGCGGCGGGGTCACGCAGGCGACCGCCGCCATGGTGGTGGCCGAGACGGTGATCCCCTCGGCGATCGGCTTGCTGTTCCTCGGCGATCAGGTGCGGCCGGGGTTCGCGATGGTGGTGGTCGTCGGCATGCTGGTGGCCATCGGCGGCTCAGTTGCACTGGCTCGCATGGGCGAGATCCCGGAAGACACCTCGAGCCAGGATCAAACCCCCACGTAGTCGGCCAAGTGCTGTCCGGTCAGCCCGGCCCGGGCGGCCACCAGATCGCTCGGTGTCCCCTCGAACACGACCAGCCCACCGTCGTGACCGGCGCCCGGACCGAGATCGATGATCCAGTCCGCGTGGGCCATCACCGCTTGGTGGTGTTCGATGACGATCACGGACTTGCCGGAGTCCACCAACCGGTCGAGCAGACCAAGGAGCTGCTCGACGTCGGCGAGATGCAGGCCGACTGTTGGCTCGTCCAGCACGTAGACCCCGCCCTTTTCGCCCATATGGGTTGCGAGCTTGAGCCGTTGCCGTTCACCGCCGGACAGGGTCGTCAACGGCTGCCCCAGCGTCAGATAGCCCAACCCGACATCAGACAGCCGCTCCAAGATCCGGTGCGCCGCCGGGTTGCGGGCCTCACCCGAGCCGAAGAACTCCTCTGCCTCTGCCACTGGCAGCGCCAGCACCTGCGCGATGTTGCGACCGCCCAGCGTGTACTCCAGCACGGAGGCCTGGAACCGCTTGCCCTCGCAGTCCTCGCAGGTCGACTCCACCGTGGCCATGAGCCCGAGGTCGGTGTAGATCACACCTGCCCCGTTACAGGTCGGGCAGGCTCCCTCCGAGTTGGAACTGAACAGCGCGGACTTGACCCCATTTGCCTTCGCGAAGGCCTTGCGGATCGGATCCAGCAACCCGGTGTACGTAGCTGGATTGCTGCGTCGGGAACCTTTGATGGCGGCCTGATCGACGACGACCACACCCTCGCCCTTGGCCAGCGAACCATGGATCAGCGAACTCTTGCCCGACCCGGCGACCCCCGTGACGACCACCAGCACCCCCAGCGGGATGTCCACATCGACATCGCGCAGATTGTTCTTGGCGGCGCCGCGAATCTCGATCGCCGATGTCGGTGTCCTGACCGCCGCCTTGAGTCGGGCTCTGTCATCGAGGTGCCGGCCAGTGATGGTGTCGCTCTTGCGCAAACCCTCGACTGTGCCCTCGAAACAGATCTCCCCGCCGCCCGATCCGGCACCGGGGCCGAGGTCGACGATGTGGTCGGCGATGCTGATTGTCTCCGGCTTGTGCTCGACGACCAGCACCGTGTTGCCCTTGTCCCGCAGACGCAGCAGCAGGTCGTTCATGCGCGCGATGTCATGTGGGTGCAGTCCGATCGAGGGCTCATCGAAGACATAGGTGATGTCCGTCAGGGATGAGCCGAGGTGGCGAATCATCTTCGTGCGCTGCGCCTCGCCCCCGGACAACGTGCCGGCCGGGCGGTCCAAGGACAGGTAACCCAGGCCGATCTCGGCGAAGGAGTCCAGCAGGTGCCGCAGGCCCGTCAGCAGCGGTGCCACCGACGGCTCATCCAAGCCACGCACCCACCCGGCGAGGTCACTGATCTGCATCGCACACGCGTCGGCGATGCTGATGCCGTCGATCTTCGACGACCGCGCTTCCGGGCTCAGACGGGTGCCCTCACATGCGGGGCAGATGTCGAAGGTGATCGCCCGGTCGACAAACGCGCGGATGTGCGGCTGCATGGCTTCGCGGTCCTTGGCGAGCATGGATTTCTGGATCTTCGGGATGAGGCCCTCGAACGTGACGTTGATCCCGTCCACCTTGATCCTGGTCGGCTCCTTGTACAGCAGGTCCTGCATCTGCTTCTTCGTGAAGTCCCCGATCGGCTTGTCCGGATCGAAGAAGCCGCAACCGCGGTAGATGCGCCCGTACCAGCCGTCCATGGTGTAGCCCGGGATGGTCAGCGCCCCTTCATTGAGGCTCTTGGTGTCATCGAAGAGAGCGCTGAGATCGAAGTCGCTGACCGAACCCATGCCCTCACAGCGAGGACACATCCCCCCGAGTCGGCTGAAGGTGGCCTTCTCCGTCTTGGTCTTGTTTCCCTTCTCCACCGTGATGGCACCGTGTGCGGTGACCGATGGGATGTTGAAGGAGTACGCGTTCGGCGATCCGATGTGCGGCTGGCCGAGTCGGCTGAACAGGATGCGCAACATCGCGTTGGCATCAGTGGCCGTCCCCACGGTCGAGCGCGGATTGGACCCCATCCGCTCCTGGTCCACGATGATCGCTGTGGTCAGGCCCTCAAGCCGATCCACATCGGGCCGGGACATGCTGGGCATGAACCCCTGCACGAACGCACTGTAGGTCTCGTTGATCATCCGCTGCGACTCCGCGGCGATGGTGGCGAACACCAGTGAGCTCTTGCCGGACCCGGACACTCCTGTGAAGACGGTCAGCCGCCGCTTCGGCAGGTCCACAGTGATGTTCTTGAGATTGTTCTCCCGTGCCCCCTGCACGCGGATCACGTCGTGACTGTCGGCACGATGTGCGTGACCGGTACTCATCTGCTCTCCGTTCGACCCAGGCGGTTGCCCGCCTGGCCTATCTAAGCACTGGACCGGCGCCCGTGTAGGCGCCCGCGGCCCGGGTACGTGGCGGCAAGCCACCCCCGCGAGGAGAACCCATGGACAGCCACGATCGCCCCGAGCCGGTAGCCGGCAGTCAGCAGAAGAACTCCGACGCGCAGCCGCCGGGGGACATCCAGTCCACTGACCCCAATTCCCAGATCGGCGACGGGGACGAGATCACCTCAGGCTGATTGCACTGAGTTTAGCCTGGGCCGCCGGCACAGACGACCCCACCATCGCGGGCGGATGTGTTCGTCTCAGGGTCGATCACCGCGGGTTCTGTTATCCACAGCGGAATACCTGGGCAGAATAGTTTGTCGTAGCCCTCACGTACGGTGTGGGCATGAACGAATCGGTGATCGAGGCCTGGGAGGCGATGCGCTCCCGAGAAGATCCGCTGGAGCGGGCGAAAGCGGCTGAGGCGGTGATCGGGTACTGCCACGCCCAGCAGTTGCAGGCGTTCCATCAGGTGTCGGGAGTCCGAGTTGGGTGCCGATCCGGATGGGGTGGTGGTGGATCCGACGCCGCCGGAGGTGGCGTGTGCGATGGTCTGGTCGCCTGGTGCGGCGTCGTCGATGGTCGATATCGCGATGGACGTGGTCGAGGATCTGCCGGTGGTGCTGACGGCGCTTGCCGAGGGCCGCATCGATCTGGGCAAGGTCCGCGAGATCACCCGCGCCACCCTCGGACTGTCCCCGGGCGACCGGCAGGCGCTGGTCGAACGGGCCATAGCCTGTCGCCAGCACCCACACCCGCGGCCAGGTACGGTCGTGGTTGACCCGGCAGGTCGACCGGATCGATGCTGACGCCGCCGAACGCAGGCGTAAGAAGGCCCGCAAGTGTCGCAAGGTCAGCCTGATCCCGGAGCCGGACGGGATGGCGACGCTGTCGGCCTATCTGACCGCTGAGGAGGCGACGGCGTGTATGGATTCGATCCGGGTGCGGTCGAACAACATTCACGGTAACCGGGAGGCGATCCGGGCCGACATGTTCATCGAACTGCCGACGGGGATCACCCCGGCTAACCAGGCCCCCATCGCGGTGATCATGACCGACGACGGGGTCGAGATCGAGGGGTAGGGCCGCATCGCTGATGCCCATGCGGATGATCTGCTGCGCCGCCTGGAACTGCCCTCGGCGATCATCCGGCTGACCCTGCCCCAGTTACAGGCCGGGTACCTGCCGAATCTGAAGATGCGCCGGTACGTCCGAACCCGCGACCGGCACTGCCGGTTCCCGGGCTGCATCCGGCCCGCCCGCAACTGCGATTTGGACCACATCGTCCCCTGGCCAGCGGGCCCCACCGACGCCGACAATCTCCAGCCGCTATGCCGATACCACCACCGCATCAAAACCCACAGCGGCTGGCGGGTGGAACGAGGACCGGACAACACCACCATCTGGATCAGCCCCCGCGGCAAGAGATACACCAGCTGCCCCGACGACCCCTGAATCCGGGCCTTCCCGCACACGCGGGCAGAACCACCCCGATCAGGCGGCCGCCCTACCCGTCAGCGGCACGGACCCTCGAGGCGTGATCACATAGACCCCGATCGGTTTGACCTGTCCGGCGAACGCCTCCCGAATGCTGCGGTGCCACGGCGCGGTCCACGACCGACGGCGTCAGGCCTGCCTTCACGCCGCGACAGCGCCACCAGCGCGGTCGCGCCGGGAAGCGTGCGCGCCACCCCCTCGGCCAGCGTCCACAGCGCTTCGGTCATGTCCGGCGGTCGGGGGATCTCGGCATTGTCGTTTTCGATGAGGATCGGCTGGATGGGCCGGAGTTGGTCGTCGCAGACCAGCACGAGCAGGGCGCCGTTGATGCGAGCCCGCGTGTTCACCAGTAGATCCAGCAGGTCGGCGGTGTGCTGGGCACCGGTCACGGGCAGATCGGGCCAATTGGGGGCACGAGGTTGTCGAAGGTCATGACCCTAGCCTTGGCGAAATCCATCACCGTTCCTACCATCGAGCCAGCATCTGTGGACGGCGCGTTCACCCGAACGTTCTTTGGACGTGTCCAATTCTGGACATAGTCCACGCTTTCCGGTAAGGTCACCCGCGTGACTGCCGAACTGCTTCGCCACAAGGGCGTTCAGGTCACCGCGCAACGTCTCTCTGTTCTCAAAGCCGTGGCCAACAACCCCCACATCAGTGCCGAAGCCGTCACCGAGGTGGTCACATCCGAGATCGGCTCGATCTCCCGGCAGTCGGTGTACGACGCCCTCGGCGTCATGGTCGACAAGGGCATCATCCGGCGCATTCAACCTGCCGGCTCCCCCGCACGCTACGAAGATCGTGTGGACGACAACCATCACCATCTGATCTGCCGGCGGTGTGACCGCCTCGAGGACGTGGACTGCGCCGTCGGCTACACGCCCTGCCTCACAGCAGCCGACGACCGCGGCTACGCCATTGACGAGGCCGAGGTCATCTACTGGGGCGTCTGCCCCGCCTGCCAAGCCATCCGAACGTCCGTCGAGTAACCGCAACCAGGAGGAATGCCTTGTCCGAGACCGTGGAAACCCCACAGAACGCCGCCGAGTGCCCCGTCGCCCACCACCGGCCGATGGCCCGCACGAACCGGGACTGGTGGCCTGAGGCTGTCGACCTGCAGCAACTGCAGCGGAACCCCCGCGAACTCGACCCGATGGAAGACGGCTTCGACTACGCCGCAGAGTTCGCCACCCTCGACCTGGCGGCCGTGAAGCAGGACATCCACGAGGTGATGACCACCTCGCAGGACTGGTGGCCCGCCGACTACGGCAACTACGGCCCCCTCTTCATCCGCATGGCGTGGCACAGCGCCGGCACCTACCGCATCCACGACGGCCGCGGTGGCGCCGGCAAGGGCGAGCAGCGCTTCGCTCCCCTGAACAGCTGGCCCGACAACGCCAACCTGGACAAGGCCCGGCGCGTGCTGTGGCCCGTCAAGAAGAAGTACGGCAAGAAGCTCTCATGGGCTGACCTCATGGTGCTGGCCGGCAACGTGGCTCTGGAGTCAATGGGTTTCGAGACCTTCGGCTTCGGTGGCGGGCGCGCCGATGTATGGCAGCCCGAGGAGGTCAACTGGGGCAATGAGGAGACCTGGCTGGAGGACAAGAGGTACCAGGGTGAGCGGGAGCTGGACAACCCCCTCGCAGCGGTCCAGATGGGACTTATCTACGTCAACCCGGAAGGCCCCAACGGCAACCCGAGCGCCCTCGCGGCAGCACGCGACATCCGCGAGACGTTCGCGCGCATGGCGATGAACGACGAGGAGACGGTCGCGCTGATCGCCGGCGGTCACACGTTCGGCAAGACCCATGGTGCCGGGGATGCCGCGCTGGTCGGTGCCGAGCCGGAGGCGGCCCCGCTGGAGGAGATGGGCCTGGGCTGGCAGAGCTCCTACGGCAGCGGCAAGGGTGACGACACCATTACCAGTGGGCTGGAAGGCGCCTGGACTCCGACTCCCACAACGTGGGACAACAGTTTCTTCGAGACGCTTTTCAAGTACGACTGGGATCTCGCGAAGAGCCCGGCCGGTGCCTGGCAGTGGGTCCCCACCGACCCGGCCGCCGCGGGCACCGTGCCCGACCCGCACGACCCGTCGAAGAGGCACATGCCGGTCATGCTGACCACCGACCTGGCCCTGCGGATGGACCCGATCTACGAGCCCATCTCCCGGCGGTTCCTGGAAAACCCGGCCGAATTCGCCGACGCGTTCGCGCGTGCCTGGTTCAAACTGACCCACCGCGACATGGGCCCAGTCGCCCGTTATGTCGGGGCCGAGGTCCCCGCCGAACCGCTGATCTGGCAGGACCCCGTACCCGCCGTCAGTGGTGACCTGGTGTCGGACAGTGACGTCGAGGCGCTCAAGACGATGGTGCTCAACTCGGGGCTGAGCGTGGCCGAGTTCGTTCTCACGGCCTGGGCATCTGCCGCCACGTTCCGCAATACCGACAAGCGCGGTGGCGCCAACGGTGCCCGCGTGCGCCTGGCTCCCCAGATCGAGTGGGAGGCCAACAACCCGGCGCAGTTGTCCAAGGTGCTCCGTACGTTGACGGACATCCAGGCAGAGTTCAACGCCGCGGGTGGCGCACAGATCTCGCTGGCCGACCTGATCGTGCTCGCCGGTGGCGCTGCGATCGAGCAGGCCGCTCGGAACGGTGGCGTGCAGACCGTGGTTCCGTTCAGCCCCGGACGGACCGACGCGACCCCCGAGATGACCGACGTCGAGTCCTTCTCGGTCCTGGAGCCCAGCGCAGACGGGTTCCGCAACTACCTGGGCAAAGCCGCCACGGCCCGGCGGAACACCTGCTGGTCGACAAGGCGAACCTGCTCAACCTGACGGCGCCGCAGATGACTGTGCTCATCGGTGGCATGCGCGCGCTCGGTGCCACCTACGACGGTTCGGACCTCGGCGTGCTCACGTCACGACCCGGTACCCTCAGTGCCGACTTCTTCACGAACCTGCTCGACATGAGCACCACGTGGAAACCGGTGGACGACGAGCAGCAGACCTACCAGGGTTCGGACCGGGCGACCGGTGCACCCAAGTGGACGGCCAGCCGGGTCGACCTGGTCTTCGGGTCGAACTCGCAGTTGCGATCGCTGGCCGAGGTGTACGCCAGCGACGACGCCCAAGAGAAGTTCGTGACGGACTTCGTCGCAGCATGGGTCAAGGTCATGGAGAACGACCGCTTCGACCTGCACCGCTGACGTAGTCCGAGCAGCGCGCCACCCTCATGTGGGGTGGCGCGCTGTCTGGCGTTGGTGGCCTAGCGTGAGGGCATGCTGCGCCAAACGTACGAAGACCTGCACCGCCACCCCGAACTGTCTGGGGAGGAGCACCGGACTGCCGCGCTGGTCAGCAGCCGTCTGCGCGACCTCGGCATGCAGGTGCACGAGGGCGTGGGCGGCACCGGGGTAGTCGGGGTGCTGGTCAACGGAACAGGCCCGACGGTCTTGCTGCGCGCGGACATGGATGCGCTGCCGGTCACCGAGGACACCGGTCTGCCCTACACGAGCACTGTGCCGGGCGTCATGCATGCGTGTGGACACGACCTGCATGTGGTGTGCCTGCTCGGGGCGGCGCAAGAACTCACCGCGAGTCGGCAGGCATGGAGTGGGACGTTGGTGCTGCTGTTCCAGCCCGCGGAGGAAACAGTGTCGGGGGCGGCGGCGATGGTGGCCGACGGCTTGTTCGATAAGGTACCCGTTCCCGATGTGGTCCTCGGCCAGCACGTGGCCCCCTTGCCCATCGGAGTGATCGGATTGCGGCCCGGCCCGGCCTTCGCGGCCAGTGACTGCGCCCGCATCACCCTGTACGGCCGCGGCGGCCACGGATCGCGTCCCGAGGCGACCGTGGACCCGGTGGTGATGGCCGCAGCAGTCGTGATGCGGCTGCAGGGGATCGTGGCGCGCGAGATCGCCGGGATGCAGACTGCCGTGGTGACGGTGGGCGCCGTCCAGGCTGGGACCAAGGCAAACATCATCCCGGACACCGCTGACCTCCTGGTCAACGTCCGCAGTTACGACGCAGGCGGTGCGCACGCACGTCGTGAGCGCCATCGAGCGCATCGTCGCAGCCGAGGCACAAGCCTCCGGCGCACCGCGAGAACCAGACGTCGAGTGGTACGAGAGCGCGCCGGCCGTCATCAACGACGAGGTCGCGTGTGAAAGGACACGCGCTCGGCGCTGGGCACCGTCGCAATGGTGGTCGATCCCGGATCGGTCACGGGCAGTGAGGACGTGGGTGTGCTGGCGGAGGCCGCCGGGGCGCCGCTGGTGTTCTGGCTGCTCGGTGGCGCTGACCCGGGCCGATTTGAGGCAGCGTCAACGGTGGCCGAGATTGCCAAGGTGGTTGGGTCACTGCCGTCGAACCACTCCCCGCAGTACGCCCCGGTGCCCGAGCCCACCTTGCAGAACGGCGTTGCCGCCCTCGTGGCGGCCGCGCGGGCCTGGCTGGCGACCCCCGCACCCGGACCCTGACCAGGAGCGATCGGCACTTGTTGCTGCGACACGCCGCGCGAATTCGCACCTCCTGCCCAGTCGCGGCAACCCGCGCTACCGATCAGGCGCGCGCCGCCGCCATCTGCGCCAACTCGATCGCCTGCTGCTCAGTGGCCCCTTCCACACCGATCTGCACCAGGATGAAGCGGTCCTGCGCAAGTATTCCGATGACTGGTGACTGGGTCCCCTCGTTGATCACGATGTACGCCTTGTCCGCCCCAGCGACCGCCACGTCCTTGGGGTCGCCGCCGAAGTAGGCCGGCGCGAGATCCTGGTTCGTGGTGTAGGACTCCTGGCCGTCGAGCAACGACGTACCCACATCCACGATCGACACCGGCAGTTCCACCCCGGTGCTGTCGTCGGTCATCGTAAAGTTGCAGGTCACGATGTCCCGGGTGTCGTCGGCATTCTGCGTGCCCGCTTCGAACGTGGTGCCCAGCACCGCATTGATCTCTTCGGCCGATAGCAGGCCACAGGCATCGTCCGAGGCCACCGGTGACGGCGCGGCTGACGTAGCGACGGCTGAAGGGCTGGCTTCGGTGCTCGTCGTGCTGCCACCGCAGCCAGTCAGCAACAGACCCACCACACCTAGACCGATCAATGTGCGCATCGCCATCCCCTTCCCGAAGTTGCGCAGGAGTCTAGTCCGCCCACAACGCCTCAGTCGATGTGCGGGCAGGCACTCCCCACGGTCTTCGGGCGGGTCGCAAGGCTTCCGCTCCAGGCGACGATGGCGATATCGATGCCCGCGTCGGCCAGGAACGCCGGGTGATCACCCGCGTACCAGTCGGACACCGCGCTGACCGTCAGGCCGTCGACGTCCACCACCGAGCCGATGCTGAACAGCGAGGCCGTCTCCTCGATGGCGTCGTGCGTACCGGCCCGCATCACCACAGGCACACCCGCGGCCAAAGCGCGCGCCGTGATGGCGACGGCCACGTTGTCCAACTCGTCGCTGCCCACCGCGACCACGGCGAGACTGCGGTCCACCCGCAACTTCTGCATCGTGCGCCGCATGCTGCCATCGCCCAAATAGACGGGGATGTCGATCGCCCGCGCGAGCTGCAGATTGCGCGATTCCCCATCACGTTCCAGGCCGATCACGGCCACACCCAGCGTGCGCAACTCTTGACACAAGCGAAAACCGACTTGCCCCAGGCCAACGACGATGACATGGCCCGAGCGCGGCATCACCCGCCGGCCCACCAGACCGACGTACCGGCCGCTGAGCAGGTGCTCGACCATGCCCGCCGTGAAGACCGCGAGGAAGATGATGGCAGCCAACATCGCCACGATGGCGAACACCTGGTACCAGGGATACTCCTGGGCCTGCGGTGCCGGCCCGACCGTCGACAGCACCGCAACGGCCTCCATGGCGGCTGTGAGGAAGTCCTTATGTTTGAACGCCATCAGCAGGACGGTGTCCGCCACGATGATGCCCAGCATGCCCAGCAGCCCGGTGAGCAGGATGGCCGAGTTGCCGTCGTGGGAGCGGAACTGCCCCCGCAGCCGGCCCATCAATCCCGCGCGCCTGATCGGTTGGGGAACGTCGAAGGGGGCCACCTGCAAGAAACCGTTGGCTCTGCGTAATGCGGTGCGGGCGGCCCCTCCTGCCTCCGGTAACGCCGGACCTACAGCGACCACATCGGGGCCCATGACCGCCCCGAGCAGGGTCGGCAGCGCTGCGTCGGCTGGGGAAATGATGGTCACCTCAGGCACCACTGCCCGCAACTGATCACCGGCGGTGCGGTCGAAAAGCGCCACATAGATGCGGGTGCCGGGACGTAGGTGCTCCACGGCGAGCACATAGCGGATGGCCTCCGTGTCGTCGTGTAGAAGCACGGCCACGGCCTTGACTCGCTCTGCCAGCGCTACTGCGAGTTCCTTGTCCCCCGCACCTCGTAGGTGGTTCACCACATGGCCCTCGGAACTCAACTGACGGCAGGCACGACCCGCCAAGGCACCATCCCCGATCACCACAACCGACATGGTGGCCATTGTGCTTCAGAGCCGGGCTGCAAGCCCTGCCATTAGTCGACCAGCGGTCCCTGCGCCCGCAGGCGCGCGTATGAGGTCTGCGACGGTGCCGACGTCCGGGTGCCCTTGAACTCACCACTGACCCGGTAGTGCCCAACGTCCGGTGTGAAGGACGCCTGGGCCGACCCGTTGCTGACCATCACGCGGTATCGGCGCACGAACTGCCATCCGTCGATCGCATCGCGTCGCTCAAGGACCATCACCGCCGGCCCCGACACTGCCGGGCTGACCCGCATGGCGATCTGCACGCCGGAGCCCGGGGTCACGGTCGTCGACCGTCGTCCGTTGAAGTTCACCTGCGAGCGGGTGATGGTCCGAGAGACCCGGTGCAGGGTGTACTTGCCACTACCCTCCACGGCCACGTAGTAGCGGCCCGGCCGCACGGTCAGGTCGAAGGAGCTGTCAACACCGTAGCGAGCGCCGTTGTCGCTGACCAGGCGCAGTTCCGGGCTACCGGTGACCCACAGCCGCAACTCGCTGCGGCGGGGGACGTCGAACCGGAAAAGGTCTCGGGTATCGATCCCGCCGTTCACCCTGCCGGTGACCCGGGCGTTGTTGCCGATGAAGATGCCGGGCGAGGTGTCATCGCGCCTGGCCGGCGCGACCCGTAGGCGGTACCGCTGGGTGTCGCGACTGCGTCCGGCCCACACGACCAGGAAGTAGCGTCCGGACTCCTCCGGTGTGAACAAGGCATAGCCGCCGCAGCGTCGCTGCATGACCGGGTCGCCGTCGAAGTCGCGCGTGCCTGGACCATAGATCGCCAGGGTTGTGCACTGATTGACCCGCAGGCTCACGCGCATCGTCACGCCCTCGCGCAGACGACTCCAGTAGGCATCGCCGGAATTCACCAACCGGTCCACGCTGCCTTTCGCTCCCCCCGCGGGCAGCGGCTTGCCTGGCGGGCGCGGGGCAGGACTGGGAATCAGCACGCGCATCGTGAACGTGTCCGCCACCGATCCGAGTTGCCTACCCACCCGGATCGAGTACTCAGCGCCGGGCTCCAGATCGGCGGTGTCGATGGTGGCCACACCCTTGCGGTCCGTGCCGGCGCAGTCCACGAAGTCCAACTTGGACCGGACCTGCTGGAACACATCGACGGCGGCATCCATCTCGCCATCGGCGTCGAGTTCGATGATGATCGCGCCGGACTTCGGGGCCGTGAACCGGTACCAGACCGAGGCCTCGGTGTCCTCACACTCACTGACGTCGTTCGTGGGTTCGAGGGTGGCGTCGACCAGGGTGCCCACGACGGTCTGCGGAGGGGTCACCCGGATCGCATCAGCTCGATTGTCGTTGCTCGGCGGTGCGGCCCAGACTGGCGAGGCCGTAATGGCTCCCGTGACAAGCCCGAGGATGGCAAATGCGGAAATCAGTGATCGTTTCATGGCTCCCCTCCCGGCTCGAACGTTACCCCTATCGTCAAGAGCCAGCGGGCAGACCAGGTGCGTTCCACAACTCGATGACTCGTTGAGTGCGCTCAAAACCCAGATAGGAGACGGTCCCTGTCTCCAGGGCGAAGAGCCGACCCGCGTGCGGATCGAGGCCGAGCCACGTGGCCGTCAGAATTCGCAGCACATGACCGTGTGCGATGAGGGCGACGTCGTGGCCGTCGTCCAGGTAAGGCTGGCAGCGGTCGATGACCCGTTGGCAGCGCACGGCCACGTCGCGTGGCTGCTCCCCCGGCGTGTCACCGGGCCCGATGTGGGCATCCCAGATGACCCAGTCCGGGGCATGGGACTGCTGGCGAATATCGGCGGTGGTACGGCCTTCGTACTGCCCGTAGTCCCACTCCAACAGATCGTCGAGGTACTCATCGGGATGCAGCCCTACCAGCCGGGCGGTCTCGCGAGCGCGCTGCAAGGGGCTGCAGGCCACCCACGCGAAGTCATGTCCAGCCAGGTGCGGTGCGAGTGCGGCCGCCGCCTGCTCCCCGGCCTCGGTGAGCGGCACATCAGTACGCCCGGTGTGGCGCCCCGTCCGGCTCCAGTCCGTCTGACCATGCCGCAGCATGACGATTCCTGCCATGCGATCACTGTGCCAGTAACGGCACCAGCGATGCCCTCACAACACCTTGCCCAGAAAGTCCTGGAAACGCTTGCTGCGCGGGTTGGCCAGGATCTCCCGCGGTTCTCCCTGCTCAGCGACGACCCCCTGGTCCATGAACGCCAGCAGGTCGCCGGCCTCGCGAGCGAAGCCGATCTCGTGGGTGACCACGATCATCGTCATGCCCGATTGCGCCAGTTGCCGCATCACGTCCAAGACCTCCCCGACCAGCTCCGGGTCAAGGGCTGAGGTCGGCTCGTCGAACAACATGAGGTCAGGCTCCATGGCCAGCGCCCGCGCGATCGCCACGCGCTGCTGCTGGCCTCCGGACAACTGCATGGGGTAGCTGTCACCACGGTCCCCGAGACCGACCTTGCCGAGCAGTTCAATGGCCCGATCACGCGACTGCTTCTTGTTCTGCTTGCGCACGACCACTGGACCAGCCATCACGTTCTCGGCAGCCGTCATATGTGGGAAGAGGTTGAAGCGTTGGAACACCATGCCGATGGAGCGACGCTGGGCCGACACCTCTCTCTCGCGCATCTCGTACAACTTGCCGCCGCGCTGTGTGTAGCCGATCAGTTCGTCATCGACGCTGAGCCGGCCGGAATCGATCTTCTCGAGATGGTTGATGCATCGCAGAAACGTTGACTTGCCGCCACCGGACGGTCCGACGATGCATGCGACCTCACCACTGCGTACCTCCAGGTCCACTCCGCGCAGCACCTCGTTGCGGCCGTACGCCTTGTGCACGTTCTCGGCGTGCACCTTCACTGGACGCTCGATCATCGGTCTTCTCCCCCACCGAAGCGACGACGTAGCTTCTGGATCGGTGTCGGTGGCAGCTGCCGCATCGCCCCCTTCGCGTAGTAACGCTCGATGTAGTACTGCCCGACCATCAGGATGCTGGTGAGGAACAGGTACCACAAGCTAGCCATCACAGCCATCGGGAAGGGCTGGAACAGTCTGTTGCCGATCGCGCTGGCTTGGAAGAACAGTTCCGTCGTCAGCGGGATCGCGATCACCAGCGATGTGGTCTTCAGCATCGAGATCGTCTCGTTGCCGGTGGGCGGCACGATCACTCGCATAGCCTGTGGGAGCACGATGTGCCGCAACGTCTGCATGCGGCTCATCCCCAGCGCCGTCGCCGCCTCGTCCTGGCCCTCATCAACGCTCAGAATGCCGGCCCGAACGATCTCGGCCATGTAGGCGGCCTCGTTCAGACCCAGCCCCAACAGTGCGGCCACGAAGGCCGGGATCAGGGTTTTTGTCTGCAGCGTCAGCAGCTCCGGACCGAACGGAACCCCCAGCGACAAGGTGGTGTACAGGGCGATGATGTTGGCCCACAGGAACAACTGCACGTACACCGGTGTGCCCCGGAACGCCCAGATGAACATCCAGGCCACCCCGCTGAGAACCGGGTTCGGGGACAGCCTCATGATCGCGAGCATGATGCCCAGCACCAGGCCGATCAGCATCGCCAGGATCGTGAGCAGGATCGTGACCCCGACACCCTTGATGATCGGCGGGGCGAAGATCCACTCCCCGATCAGGCTCCAACCCCAGTTCGGGTTGGTGACCAGGCTGTGGATGAACATTGCGGCAAACAGGGCCACAACGAAGGCACCCACCCAGCGCCAGGGGTGCCGCACGGGCACCGCCTCGATGGGAGGTTTCTCCCGTGCCACCTCGGTGTCGGCGGTCATGGGCTCACCTAACTGTCAGGAGGACGGGTTGACCTCGGAAGCGGTGATGGCCCCATCGCTGAGGTTCCACTGCTCGAGGATACTGGCGTAACTACCATCCTCGATGAGAGCGTCGATTGCACCCTGAATGGACGTCGCGAACTCGGTCTCGTCCTTCGGGACCACCACTCCGTAAGGAGCTGAGTCGTAGACCTCGCCGACCTGCTCGAGTTTCCCGGACTGCTGGATGGCGTATGCGACCACCGGTGAGTCGGCCAGCATGGCGTCTGCCTTGCCGCTGACCACCGCAGTAGTGGCCTCTGACTGCAGGCCGTATTGCTGAATGCTGACCTCGGGCTTGCCCGCAGTCTTGCACTCCTCGTTGCGAGCCTCGATGTCGTCCACCTGCACCGTGGCCTTCTGAACGGCCACGGTCTTGCCACACGGATCGGCCGGATCAATCCCAGCCGGGTTACCCGTGGCCACCGCCCAGGACGTGCCCGCCTCGAAGTAGGTCACCATGTTGACCTGCTTCTCACGCTCCGGGTTCACCGTGAACGAGGACATCGAGGCGTTGAACTTGCCGTTCTGCACCCCGACGATCAGGGAGTCGAACGTTGAGTTCTCCCACTTGGCGGCCAGACCCAGTTTCGCGGCGATAGCGTTGCCCAGATCGATATCGAAGCCGACAATCGTGCTGCCGTCCTCAGCCAGGAACTGATTCGGCGCATAACTCGCGTCGGTGCCGAAGAGCAGGGTGCCGCTGTCCTTGATGGCCGCGGGGACGCCCGCCGCCAGGGTCTCATCTGCGGTGACCTCGGGGGCAGAGGCCGCGGGACTGGCACTCTCACTGCCGCCGCCGTCGTCTCCGCCACATCCGCTGAGGACCAAGACAGCCCCCACCGCGATCAGTCCGAACCGTCTGAAGTTTCGCATCTCTACCTCGCTTGATATTTACAAGACCGCTCTGCCTGAGCACCGACTCCCCCGCCTGACTTCTACCACACACTGAGCAGCGGCGGTGGCAGCCGCGCCGAATCCATGGCGGGTGACCCGCGACACTGTGTGCCCGCAATCGCGCTGGAGATACCCGCACCGTGAGGCGAAAGGGCTACTGTGCCACTTGTGCGATCAACAGCCGGGACGACGCAGGGGGCGCTGACATGAGCCAGACCACGCAAGAGGTCACGGACAAGCCGAAGGGCCTCACACTGTGGCCGGCCACGGCACTGGTCACGGGCACGATCATCGGGGCCGGGATCTTCACACAGCCCTCGTGGCTGGCCCAGTACGGGCCGATCAGCCTGCTGGGCTTCGCGATCACCGCGTTCGGAAGTCTCATGCTGGCCCTGGTCTTCTCCTCGCTGGCCCGTCGCACTCCCGATGTCGGGGGGCCCTACGCGTTCTCCCGGCAGGGTTTCGGCGACTTCGTGGGCTTTCAGAGCGCGTGGACCTACTGGATCGGTGCCTGGGTCGGAGTGGGCGCCATCGCGAGCTCGATGGTCGTCTACCTGGGCGTGCTCATCCCGGCCGTTGTCGAGAACCGGCTGCTGAGCATCGCCGTCGCCGTGGGAGTCATCGCGGTTCTGACCTTCCTCAACACCCGCGGTGTCGTCACCGGTGGTCTGGTTTCCCTCATCCTGACGATCTTGAAGATCGTGCCACTGCTGCTCATCGGCACCCTGGGGTTCCTCGCCTTCGACACCAGCAATCTCGGGCCGTTCAACGCCTCCACGTTGCCCCCACTTGAGGTGATCACAGCGGTGATGGCGTACACGCTGTTCAGCTTCATCGGCGTGGAGGCCGCGACGATCCCTGCTGGCGATGTGTATGAGCCGGACAAGACGATCCCGCGTGCCACAGTGATCGGGACAACAGCAGCCGCGGCGGTCTACCTGTTGAGCACGACGGCCGTCTTCGGTGCGGTGGAGCAGTCCGAACTCGCCTCCTCCAACGCCGCATTCTCCGTGGCGGCCTCCAACATGTTCGGCAGCTGGGCTGGCGACGCGGTCGCTGCCGTTGCAGTGGTCTCGTGCTTGGGCGCGATGAACGGCTTGCTGCTGCTGTCCGGACAGATCCCTATGGCCGCAGAGTTCGATGGCCTGGCGCCCAAGGTCTTCGGCAGACTCAACATCAAGCACGCCCCCAGCACCGGCCTGATGATCAGCGGGGTGCTGGCGGCAGGGATCCTCGCGCTGTCGTTCTCCGGCGGTGGTCTGGGTGACGCGGTGGCGCAGTTGGTGCTGGTCTCCGCCGTCGCCACGATGGTCAGTTACGCCTTCAGCGCTGGAGCCGAGATCAAGTGGCTGGCCCTGGACCGCGGCAAGATCCCCGTGGCCCATTTCGCCCGCAAGATGACGATCGCCGTGTTGGCGCTGGTGTTCACGATCTTCGCCTTCTACGGCGGCGGCGTGCAGGAGATCTACTGGCTCTGGATGCTCATCGTGCTCGGGGTGCCGCTGTACATCTACATCCTGTGGCGGCGCGCGAACACAGCCGAGCCGGCCGACGCCGATATCAGCGGCTGACTGTGAACCCACCGCCGAGCACGTAACAGGCGACGGTGGCGGCCATAGCCACGTTGAGCGAGTCCACGCCCCGCGACATGGGGATCCGGACCTGCACATCGGTCACCGCCACGGCCGCATCGCTGAGGCCAGGACCTTCGGTGCCCACCAGCAGCATTGCCGGTTCGGGATCCCACTCGCGCAGGCTGATCGGCGCGGCCGGGTCCATCGCCACTGTGACCAGCCCGGCGGCCCGTGCGGCGGCCACCCCGACGCCCACGTCTGGCACGGTTGCCCACGGCATGGTGAACACCGCCCCCATGGAGGTCTTCACACTGCGCCGGTACCACGGGTCCGCGCAGCGTTCGGTGACCAGGATGGCGTCGATGCCCAGACCCGCGGCGGAGCGGAAGATGGCGCCCACGTTGGTATGGTCCACCAGGTCCTCGAGCAGGACCGCTGACCGGGCGCCGCGCAGGACCTCGGCCACGGGCCGCGGCGCTGGGCGCTGGAATGTCGCCAGCGCCCCGCGATGCAGGCGAAAGCCGGTGATGTCCTTGAGCAGACTCGGCGGTGCCAGGTACACGTTTACTTCCTCGGGAACATGAGCCGCCAGACCCGGCCACCATTTCGGTTCCATCAAGGCGCTGACCATCTGCAGGCCACCGGCGAGGGCCCGCTGGATCACCTTCTCGCCCTCGGCGAGGAAGATCCCCTGCTCGGGTTCGGTGACCTTACGCAGTTGCATGTCGGTGAGGTTCGTGAAGGCCCGCAACCTTTCATCGGTGGGGTTATCAACGGCAATGACCGGCATCAATCCCCCAGGAATGCGCTGATCGCGGCGACCACACCGACGATGATCACGAGAGCTCGCAGCGCACTAGCGGGAAGGCGCCGAGTGATCCGGCCCCCGATCCACCCGCCGAGCAACGACGAGAGCGCCAGGACCGCGGCGGCCGACCACAGAACCTGCCCGCCGATGACGAAGACGATCGCGGCGGCTGAGTTGGCCACCCCCGCCAGAACGTTCTTGAAACCATTGGCCTCGTGGATGTCAGTGACGCCCGAAGCCGCGAGCGCAGCGAGAAAGGCGATGCCCTGCCCCGCACCGAAGTAGCCGCCGTAGAAACCTGAGCCGCTCAGCGCGACAGTACTGGAGCGCGCGTCAGGTGCCGGCAGGTGTTTGAGCAACAGTGGTTGCAGACCCACGAGGGCGACCGCCAGCAGAATGAGCCACGGAACGGCCGCGCTGAAGACCTCACTGGGCAGTGCCAGGACGAGCAGGGCACCCGCCATAGCGAAGACCGCCACCAGCAACCCCCAGCGCCCGGCGCGGCGGTCCAGCACGTCCCGGAACGTGTAGGCACCACTGACGCTGCCGGGGACCAGCCCGAGGCAGTTGGTGCCGTTCGCCAGGACCGGTGGAACACCCATGGCCAGCAGGGTTGGGAACGTGATGAGCGTCCCCGAGCCGACTGCCGCATTGACCCCACCCGCGGCGAACCCGGCCGCGAACAGCCAAGCGATCTCCTGCCCGGTCATACAACCTGCGCCGACCAGCGCTGCCCCAGTTTCGTGACGGTCACCGGCAGTCCGAACGTGGCCGACACGTTGTCGCTGGTCAGCACCTCAGCAATGGGCCCGCCTGCCACCACCTGGGCGTCGCGCAGCAGCAGGACGTGCGTGGCACCCGCCGGGATCTCCTCCACGTGGTGGGTGACCATGACGACTGTCGGTGCGTACTCATCTGCCAGCAGGGCATCTATGCGGCTCAACAAGTCCTCGCGACCGCCGAGGTCGAGGCCCGCCGCCGGCTCATCCAGTAGGAGCAGTTCGGGGTCGGCCATGAGTGCCCGGGCGATCGTGGTGCGTTTGCGCTCACCTTCGCTCAGCGTGCCGAACCGCGCGTCGGCCAGCGGGGCCAGACCCCAGCTCTGAAGCAGCTGGTCGGCACGCTCGAGGTCGGCCACGTCGTACTGCTCCCGCCAGCGGCCGATCACAGCCCAGGCGCTGGTCACCACGACGTTGCGCACCCGCTCGGCTGGCGGCACCTGGGCGGCCAGGGCCGAACTGGCCAACCCGATGCGCGGGCGCAGCTCGAACACATCGACGGCACCGAGCCGCTCATCAAGGATCTCGGCGCTGCCCCGGCTGGGGTGAATCAGCGTGCCGGCCACCTGCAGGATTGTCGTCTTGCCGGCGCCATTGGGGCCGAGCACGACCCAGGCCTCACCCTCGCAGACAGCCCAGTCGACGTCGGCGAGGATGGCCCGACCGCCCCGCAGAACGGACACGTCTACGAGGTTGATGACGTCGGACACGAAACCTAACCCTACGCTGGATTTCATGACCGTCGTGCCTGTGTCCTTCCAACTCTGCGGGTGGCTGCCCGCATGGTGGCGAGGCGCGGCCGGCGGCGACGATGTCCTGGAGTTGATCGGCGCCGACCTCATGACGCAGGTGAGCCCGTTACGGGCCACGACGACCGCGTTGAGCGCCTACTCCCCCGACCTGGGGGTGGGCACCCTGCCAGGTCCGAAACCCGTGACAGAGGCGGCCGTCGCCGCCGGGGAAGCCGTCATCCTGCACGCCGGGCCGGGTCAACCGAGCACCGTGCTCATTCCAGGAGTCGGCCTGCTGCCCGCAGGCGTTCCCCGGCCACTCGATCTGGACCTGGACCAGGCAGCCGCCGAGTTCGCGCAGGCAGTGGTCCGCGCGGAGCACGAACTGCGGTCCACGGGGGCTGCGGTGTGCTCAGATGTGCCCGCCATGACGGTCCGGCCGCTGCCCCCTGGGGCCGACGGCCAGCGCAAGGGGCTACTGGTACGCGCGGTACGTGTGTGGACCGCCGTCGGCTCAGTGCCTGCGGCCCAGCGCAGCGCGGCATTGCAGGACGTGGTGCGGTGCAGTGCGCGGGCTGCCCTGACGGCATATCGCGAGGCGCCTGTCTTGACGTCGGACCGGACTCGCAGGTTCGCATGACGACAACATTGACCTTCACCGGCCACGATCGCCCGGGCATCACCGCCGAACTGCTGGGATCGCTGGGCGACCTTGTGCAGGTGCACGACATCGAACAACTCGTCGTACAGGGCCGACTGGTGCTCAGCGTGGCCGTCGAGACCGATGGCCTGCCGGACATCGAGGAGCTGGCGGCCCGGCTCGGTCTGGAGCTGGACATCGCGAAGGAATGCCCTGACGTGGTGAACCGGAAAGCGGCGACCGCCCTCTGCGTTCTGATGGCGCCGGAATTGCGCGCCGCTGACGTGGGCCGCATCGCCGGTGAGATCGCGAGCCGGGAAGGCAACATCGAGCGCATCGTGCGCATCGCGGAGTACCCGGTCACGGCGATCGAGGTCACGGTGAGCGGTGTCAGCGATGCCGCTCTCAAGCAGGCGCTGGCCCCCATATCGCGAGAGATCGGGGTCGACGTCGCGGTGCAGTCGGCCGCGACGATCCGGCAAGGTGCCCGGCTGGTGGTGATGGACGTGGACTCCACCTTGATCCAGGACGAGGTGATCGACCTGCTGGCACGGCAGGCCGGCTGTGAGGCGGCCGTGGCTGCGGTGACTGAACGGGCGATGGCTGGTGAGTTGGACTTTGCCGACTCGCTGCGCGAGCGGGTGGCGGCGCTGCGGGGCACCCCACAATCGGCCCTGCAACAGGTCAGCGACTCGATCCGGCTCACTCCGGGCGCCCGCACCCTGTGCCGCACGCTGATTTCGTTGGGCTACCGGCTGGCTCTGGTGTCCGGTGGTTTTGAGGAGATCGTCGGACCCTTGGCGCAGCAGATGGGGGTCCATCGGTACCGGGCCAACCGCCTCGAGGTGGCCGATGGGCTGCTGACCGGGCGCGTGCTTGCGCCGATCGTCGACCGGGCGGGCAAAGCCGCCGCGCTGCGCGAGTTCGCCGAGGAGTTCGGGTTCGATGTGACCCGCACCGTGGCCATCGGCGACGGTGCCAACGATCTCGACATGCTGGCCGCCGCTGGATTAGGGGTCGCGTTCAACGCCAAACCTGCTGTGGCGGCAGCGGCGGACGCCTCTGTCACCGCCCCCTACCTGGACTCGGTTCTCTATCTGCTGGGAATCACGCGCGAGCAGGTCGAAGCCCTCGACGTGCGCTGAGTTTGAGGGCGGCGGCTGCTAACCCCGGCCCACCTCGAAGGCCTCGAGCCGGGCCATCCCGAACTCCCACTCGGCGAAGGGCACCTCCGCGCGCAGCACCGCGAAGGCAGCGGTGGGAAACTTCGCGAGCATCTGCTCGTGGGCGGCGCTGCCCGGGTTGGAGCTCAATCGAGCCGCGAGATCCTCGGTGCCGGGATTGTGGGCCACCACGATCACCGAAGTGGCCTGCTCGCCGCGGATGGCGCTCAGCATCGCGTCGGGAGAGGCCAGGTAGAGCTGTGGGCTATCGACGACGCGGCTGGCCTCGACTGCGGACAGTCGCCACGTCTGTTGAGCACGCGTGGCGGTGGAGACCAGCGCCACATCAAGTGAGCCCACACTGGACCGAATCAACTGTCCGGCCACGGGCGCGTCCCGCCGGCCGCGTGGGTTCAAGGGCCGGTCATGATCGACGACGCCGGGCGGATAGTCACTCTTGGCATGCCGCAGGAGAACGAGGGTGAAGACCATGGACGGCTATTCTGCCAGCGCGGCGCGATCGGCGCCGCTCAGCCCGTAACCTGTCGAACGTGACCGTTCCCGCAACCCGCCGCCTGATGATCATCGGCGGCGCCGAGGACAAGTTGGGTCAGCGGCGGGTCTTACGCCGCTTCGTGCAGTACTGCGGAGGCTCCCGGTCTGTCATCGCGGTCTGTGCCACGGCCTCTTCTCTCGGCGATGAGATCACGAACCTTTACGACAAGGTGTTCCGGGACTTAGGGGCCGCCGATGTGCTGTCCGTGCGTCCCGTCAACCGGGCCGAGGCCGAGGCGACAGTCGCTTCGAAAGCCGTCCACGGCGCCACCGGGATCTTCTTCACCGGCGGCAACCAGGCCCGGCTGGCTGCCGTGCTGCGCGGCACTGCGCTGGGCGACACCGTGCGACAGATGTACGCCGAAGGCGTGGTTGTGGGCGGTACCAGCGCTGGGGCCTCCGTGGTCAGCGAGCACATGGTGGCCCTCGGGGCGACCGGCGAGACCCCCAAACAGCGCATGGCGGCCCTGGCGCAGGGCTTGGGACTGTTGCCCGACGTCATTGTGGACCAGCACTTCGCGGAGCGGGGCCGCTTCGGCCGCCTGCTCGCCCTGGTCGCAGCGAATCCCAGCCTGCTTGGCATGGGGGTGGACGAGGATACCGCCGCGATCATCACGAACGAGACGTTGCTCGAGGTCTACGGCCGGGGTGCCGTGTTCCTGGCAGACGGCCGCAACGCCGTGAGCAACGCCTACGCGGCGCGCGGTACGGAGCCGATCCTGATCAGCGGGGCCTCGGTGCACTTCCTGCCCAGCGGGACACACTTCGACCTCGACAGCCGACAACTCACCGAGTACCGCACGGCCGTCGAGCAGGCGCAGATCGCGCGCCGCACCTCCGACTACATCCCCGACCGCACCGCTAGCGTGCGCGTCAATGCCGAAGGGGTGGACGACCGCAACGCGGAACGTGCCGTGAGGCGTCGTCGACAGCGACCACCGACGTGAGGAGTCTGGATGTCTGAGTACCCGCAGGGCCGGTTGGAGATCCTCAACACCCGGGTGTACCGGGGACCCAACGTGTGGTCCTACGAGCCCTGCGTTCACCTGCTGGTCGACCTCGGGGAGCTCGAGGAGTGGAACAGCGCGACCATCCCGGGCTTCGTGGGGCGGCTCATGCGCGTGCTGCCGGGCGTGGGCGACCACACCTGCTCCCGCGGTAAGCGCGGCGGCTTCCTGGAGCGGCTGCAGGAGGGCACCTGGCTGGGGCATGTGGCAGAACACGTCGCCATTCAACTGCAGTCCGAAGCCGGCCATGAAGTGCGGCGCGGCAAGACCCGCTCGGCGGATGTCCGCGGTCAGTACCACGTCATTTTCGCCTACCTCGATGAGCGCGTGGGTCTGGCCGCGGGACGGCTGGCGGTGCGGCTGGTCAACCATCTGGTGGAGCCCGAGGAGGGCTTCGACGTGGCGGCCGAGTTCGAGCGTTTCCTGCTCGACGCCGAGCGCTACGCTTTCGGCCCGTCCACCCAGGCCCTGGTCGACGAGGCGGCCAGCCGCGACATTCCGTACATGCGCCTGAACGCCGGCTCCCTGGTGCAGTTCGGTCAGGGTGTGTACCAGCAGCGGATCCGGGCGACCATGACCTCGCTGACGTCGGCATTGGCCACCGACATCGCCAGCGACAAGGAGCTGACCGCCCGTCTGCTCGGCTCAGCGGGGCTGCCGGTGCCCTCGTCGCAGAGCTGCCGGACTGCCGATCGCGCCGTGCAGCTCGCGCGCCGGGTCGGCTTCCCCGTGGTGATCAAACCCGCCGACGGCAATCACGGCCGCGGTGTGCAACTCGATCTGCGAACCGACGAGGACGTGCTGGCGGCCTTCCCCGCGGCCAAGGAACAGTCCCGCAACGGCCGGGTGATCGTGGAGTCCTTCTACACGGGCAAGGACTACCGGGTGCTGGTGGTGGGTGGGCGGATGGTCGCCGTGGCCGAACGGGTCCCCGCCCACGTGATCGGCGACGGGACGCACACCGTCGGCGAGCTGGTCGACATCGTGAACGCCGACCCGCGGCGAGGAGTGGGGCACGAGAAGGTGCTCACCCGAATCCGGATCACCGGGGCCGCCGAGGAACTGGTCGCCATCCAGGGTTTCGCGATGGACGACATCCCCGAGACCGGGGTCGAGGTCAAGCTGGCATCGACCGGCAACATGAGCACCGGCGGCATCTCCATCGATCGCACCTATGACGCCCACCCCGACAACGTGGAGATCGCCGAGGAGGCCGCACGGGTTGTCGGCCTGGACGTCGCCGGGATCGACTTCATCTGCCCGGACATCGCCGAGCCGGTCAGGGAGACCGGCGGTGGCATCTGCGAGGTCAACGCCGCGCCCGGATTCCGCATGCATACCCACCCAACTGTCGGAGAGCCGCAGTTCGTGGCCAAGGCCGTCATCGATCAACTGTTCCCGGTCGGGTCGCGGGCGCGGGTGCCCATCATCGCAGTGACGGGCACCAACGGGAAGACGACGACGTCACGCATGATCGCCGCCATCTTCAAAGGTATGGGCCACAAAGTGGGGATGACCAGCACGGACGGGATCATCATCGACCAACGCCTCATGATCCAGGCGGACGCTTCGGGACCGAAGAGCGCGAAGATGGTGCTGCAGAACCCGCGGGTGGACTTCGCTGTGTTGGAGGTGGCACGCGGAGGCATCCTGCGCGAGGGGCTGGGCTACGACCGCAACGACGTGGCCGTGGTGACCAATGTTGCGGCCGATCACCTGGGCCTGGGTGGCATCCACACCATTGAGCAACTCGCCGACGTCAAGTCGGTGGTCGTCGAGGCGGTACCGCGCGACGGCTACGCGGTCCTCAATGCCGACGACGATCTGGTAGTGGGGATGCGACGACGCTGCCGCGGTGAAGTCATTTGGGTGAGCATGGGAGAACCAGGATCCAAGGGACGCGAACTTGCTGAGGGGCACTGCCGGCGTGGTGGCACCGCCGTAGTGCTCGATTCCGATGACCACGGCGAGTACATCCTGCTGCGGCAGGGGCGGCGCACCATGCGACTCACCTACTGTGACCGGCTCCCCGCGACGTACGGCGGCAAGGCCCGGTTCAACGTGATGAATGCGATGTCCGCTGCCGGAGCGGCCTTTGCCAAGGGGGCCCACCTGCACGACATCCGCGCCGGCCTCAGTGGGTTCCTGCCCACGTGGGACTCCGCCCCTGGCCGCCTGAACCACATCGACGTCCATGGTGTCCATGCGTTCATCGACTACGCGCACAACGCCCACGGGCTCACCGCTCTCGGGCAGTTCCTCAATGCCTATCTCGACGGCCTCACCAAGGGGCACGAGCTGGAGCGCAGGCGCTGCATCGGGGTCATCGGTACTGCCGGAGACCGCAGGGACAGCGACATGATCGAGATCGGCAAGGTCGCCGCCCAGTACTTCGACGTGATCGTCGTCCGGGAGGACAGCAAACGCCGCGGCCGCTCCGAGGGGGAGGTCGCCGTCCTCATCGAACAGGGGATCCGCGAGCAGAACCCCCGGCGCGCCAAGGACGTGCACATCATCATCAACGAGATCGATGCCCTCGAGTACGCGTTGTCCATCGCCAACTCCGGTGATGTTCTAGCGGTGATGGGAGAGGACAATCAGGCTCTGGCTGACACGCTGATGGCCGCGGCTCGATAGTTTCCACAGTTCTTGTTCGTGGGCCTTATTTGTCGTACCCCTGTTCTAGGGTTGGGGTATGAATCAAACGGTGGCCGACGCGTGGCACATCTTGCAACACCCCCACGACAACGACCCGCTGGACGTGGCCTTGGCCTGCGAAACCGTCAAAGCGTTCACCGACGCCCGCCAACTGGGCGCCTTCACCGTGCTGGCCGCCACCGCCGAGGTCGGCACCGACCCGCTGGGCACCGACGTCGACCCCACCGCCGCCGAGATCAGCGCCGCCCTGCACTGGTCACCCGGCACCGCCAGCGACCGCCTCGACCTGGCCGTCACCCTGACCGAAGACCTACCGAACGTCCTACACGCCCTATCAGTCGGGGCCATCGACCTCGGTGCCGCCCGCGAGTTGGCCCACCGCAGCGCCACCCTGCACCCCGACCAGCGGGCCGCCCTCACCACCCGCGGCATCACCTACGCCGGGCACCACACCCGCGCCCAACTACGCCGCTGGCTGACCAGCCAGGTCGACCGGATCGACCCCGACGCCGCCGAACGCCGCCGGGCCGCCGCCCGCAAACGCCGCGGCGTGTGGCTACACGACGAACCCGACGGCATGGCCACCCTGCGCGCCTACCTCACCGCCGAACAAGGACAGGCCTGCATCCAACACATCCGCGCCCACCTCGGCGCCACCAACGGCGCCACCAACCCCGGCATGGCCGACGCGTTCATCGAACTGCTCACCGGCACCAAACCCGACCAGAGCGTCCCCATCACCGTCATCATCGCCTCGGCCCGGGACACCGACCCCCAGATCGCCGGATACGGCCCGATCAGCCACACCCACGCCGCCCACCTCATCTCCGACGGGGTCACCGACATCATCGACCTGTCCACACCCCCACCACCCGCGCCCGGCTACCGGCCAGGACCACGCCTGCAAGCCTACGTCCGAACCCGCGACCGGCACTGCCGCTTCCCCGGCTGCCGGCGCCGCGCCACCCGCTGCGACCTCGACCACACCACCCCCTGGCCAGCCGGAACCACCAGCGCCGACAACCTCCACGCCCTATGCAGATACCACCACCGACTCAAAACCCACACCGCATGGACCGTCACCACCGGACCAAACCACACCCTCACCTGGACCAGCCCCCGCGGCCACACCTACCACTCACACCTCGACGACCCCTGAGTCACACGATCCAGCTGGCTGGATCCACTTCACGACCGCCGGCAGTGAGCAGCCACGTCTGCAGGGCCTCGAGTTGCTCCGCGATGGTGACGACCACCAGATCACCAGCGGCGGCGCGACTCACCAATTCCGTCAACGCGACCAGTTCGCTGTCGAAGCACTCATCCCCCTGGACGCCGGCCACTGCCATGCCCGACAGGAACTGCGCCCGCATCTCTTGCGCCGTACGGTCGCGCAAGTACCGGGGCTTGTCCATCGGATAGGCGTGATCGGCCAGATCGGCGGCTGTGAATCCCATGCCCTGCAGCACCTCATCCTCGCGATCCCCGGCCGTGCCGAACGCGACCCACATCTCCCCAGCGCACAGGTGACGGGCCGTCCCGAGCAGCTCGCGCAGACTCTCGACATTATGGGCCATGTCCAGAACCACACGGCGGTTGGCCACCTCCCAGCAGTTGAACCGCCCGCTTGACAGGACGCTGTCCGCTCGGAAGGTGCGCAACCCCTCCCTGACGGCCTGCACGTCGAGGCCCGCCGCGAGCGCGGCCGAACTGGCGGCGAGGACGTTGAGAACATTGAATCGAGCAAAACCGCCCACTGTGACAGGCATATCGGCAATCGCACCGAGATCCACCTCCACATCGCCGGTGACGACGACCCTGCCCGCACGCACCGTGGTGAAGCGTTCTCCTGCCTGCTCACCGAGACCGAAGAACCACGCGGGTGCACTGGACTGCTCGGCCATCCGCCTCACCAGCGGTTCGTCAGCGTTGAGCACGACCCAGCCGCCCGGATCGGCGATCCGCACAACTGTGGCCTTGACCATGGCCAGCTGCTCGACCGTATTGATCCCGTGACTGCCAAGATGGTCGGCGGCGACGTTGGTCACCACGGCGACATCGACTCGACGCACGCTCATGCCGCGTAGGAGGAGCCCACCCCGCGCGGTTTCCAGGACGGCGAATCCGATGCCCGTTTCAGCGAGCACTCGCCGGGCCCCTCCTGGACCGCTGTAGTCCCCCGCGGCAACCATCGTGCCGTCGCGGAAGACGCCGTCCGTGCTCGACCACGCCGTGGACAGTCCCGCCACGCGGGCGCAGTGCGCGATCAGGCGTGTGGTCGTGGTCTTGCCGTTCGTGCCGCTGATGGCCACACAGGGAACGGCAGGATCCAGCAGATCAAAAGGCTGGGCGGGCTCGGAGGCTTGCGTCGCAACGAACGTCGCTCCGCGCAGAACCGCTTCGACCACCGATGCGTGCAGTTCTGCCTGGGACCGATCATCAACGGGCCAGGCGACCACGAAGCCATCGTCGGTGGGACGGACCACCAGATCCTCCGGCGACAGGTCCATCGCGATCCGGGCGGCGGAGGCGACGACCTGCTCCACGACTCCCGTGGTCGCGTCCCACGGGGCAGTAATGGTCAGCCGCACGGCGGGACCGCCGATGTCAGGATTCGGTCCTGGCAGGACACGGATGTCTTGAATCTGCGTCACAGCCCTCAGGGTGCCACGGGTTAGCGGCAGAATGCCTAGGGTGAACGCTTCCCTGGATCCGCAGTTCGCGGTCCTCGACCTGCCCGCCATTCAGGACGCGGCACTGAGCACCGCCAGTCGACTGCGGGCCTCCTACGCCTGCGTACGCGTGCACCAGATCAAGACACGCATGCTGCATGTGCGCGATCTGCGGTTGGACACCGCTGTGGATCACCGTGATATCGGAGTCGGGGTACGCGTCATCGTGGACGGCGCGTGGGGCTTCGCGGCGACCAGCGACCTGTCCCCCGCGGCGGTGGCGAGCGCGGCGGAGCGGGCGTGCGCACTGGCGGTGCGCTGCGCGGTGCTGCCGGGGTCCGCGGTGCGCCTGGCCGACGAGCCGGTGGCCCAGGGCACCCACTTCTCGTCCTACAGAATTGATCCGTTTGAGGTGTCGGTGGCCGACATGGTCACCCGCCTGCAGGAACAGTGCGCCCTGATGGCCGCCCTTGACCACACCAGCGCGAGTGTGGAGTGCGCCAAGGAGACGGTGTTCCTGGCCGACCTGGCAGGCGCGCGCATCGTCCAGCAGGGGGTCCGGATCCACCCCGTGTACACCGGGGTCCGGGTGACCGAACAGGGCTTCGACGACATGTCGACGACCGCGCCACCCACCGGCCGTGGTTGGGAGTACTGCCTGGATGGCTGGGACTGGGACCGGGAACTCGCGGACATGCCCGAGGTGCTCGACGAGAAGGTGGCCGCGCCCAGCATCGAACCAGGCCGTTACGACCTCATCATCGACCCTACGAACCTGTGGCTGACCATCCACGAGTCCGTCGGCCATGCCACCGAGAAGGATCGGGCTCTGGGCTACGAGGCCAACTATGCCGGAACCTCATTCGCCACTCCTGAGAAACTGGATCGATTGCGCTATGGCAGTGGCCTCATGAACATCCGTGCCGATCGCACCGTGCAGCACGGTCTGTCCACCGTGGGCTGGGACGATGAGGCGGTCGCGGCACAGTCGTGGGATCTGGTCAGTGATGGCATGTTCGTGGGCTACCAGCTCGATCGGCAGATGGCCGCGCCGCTGCGCTCCAACGGCTGCGCGTACGCCGACAGCGCCGAGCACGTCCCCATCCAGCGCATGCCCAACGTCAGCCTGCAGCCCGATCCCGGGGGCGGCACCACCACGGATCTGATCGCCGGTGTCGACGACGGGATCTACATCGTGGGGGACAAGTCCTGGTCCATCGACATGCAGCGCTTCAACTTCCAGTTCACCGGCCAGCGCTTCTACCGTGTGCGCCACGGCGAGGTGGTCGGTCAGGTCCGGGACGTCGCCTACCAGTCCAACACCCTGGACTTCTGGAACTCCCTGCGGGCACTGGGTGGACCGCGCACCTATCTGCTGGGGGGCGCCTTCAACTGCGGTAAGGGCCAACCCGGCCAGGTCGCCCCCGTATCGCATGGCTGCCCGACCGCGGTCTTCGAAGCGATCAACGTGCTGAACACTCGTGAGGAGGCGACCCAGTGAGTGCCACCGACCTGATCCACGCCGCTCTCGACCGCCTCGGCGAGGGGGTTGTCGTGCTGCGCGACACCCACAGTCAGAACGTGCGCTGGGCCAACTCCCAGGTGACCACCAACGGTGACATGTGGTCGACCAACCTCACGGTGATCGCAGCACAGCCGGTCGCGAAGGGTACGGGGGTCGCGGTGATGTCCGGTCAGGTGGCCGATCCCCCCGAGGCGGCAGCACTGGCTGACCAGGCCCTCACGGCGGCGGCCGAGTCGACGGACAGTGACCGGGCCGACCTCATCGATGCCGGGACGGACGCCGGCTTCGAGGACTCGGCGCCTCCGTTGGAGCACAGCACACCGGAGCGCATGGTGAGGGCGCTGGGGGTCTTCCTGGACGCCCGAACCCCGCAGTTCGGCTACGCGGAGGCGACCCGTTCGACCACGTACCTGGCCACGACTGCGGGCACCCGCCATCGGCACGTGCAGGACCAGTTCCGGTTCGAGGCATCGGCCCGGGACGCTTCGGGCTCCACCTGGTGGGGGACGAACACGTGGCAGGCCCCGTTCCGGGATGCAGCGGCTCAACAGACGCGGGATCTGGCTGTGCAGCGCAGCCGGCAGTCCCTGGATCCGGGTAGGCACCCGGTGATCCTGACCCCGGGCGCCGTCGCAGACCTGCTCATCTACCTGGCGTGGTCGGCCAGCGGCCGGGATGCGGTTGAGGGGCACAACGTGTTCGCCAAACCGGGCGGAGGCACCCGGATCGGTGACAGTCTGACCCACGCGCGGTCACGCTGTTCGCCGATCCCGGGTACGAGGGGCTGCAGTCCGCAACCTCGGTCGTGGTGGAGGCGAACTCGAGCATGGACTCGGTGTTCGACAACGGTATGGCACTGGGTCGGCAAGCCTTGATCACCGACGGCCAGCTGACGTCCTTGCGGGCCTCCCGGCCCACGGGAGAACGGTTCGGCCTGCCCCCGGTGTACCTCACCGACAACCTGATCATGACCGATGACCAGGGCCACGGCTCCCTTGCCGACCTGATCGCGCGCACAAACGAGGCGGTCCTGATCAACTGTCTGTGGTACATCCGCGAGGTGGACCCCAGAATCTGCTGTTGACCGGCCTCACCCGCGACGGGGTGTACCGCGTGCGCAACGGGACTGTCGTGGCCGGTCTGCCCAACTTCCGCTTCAACGTTGCGGTGCCGGACCTGCTGCATCGCATCGCCGACGCCTCGGCGACCGTGAACTGCCTGCCGAGGGAGTGGGCGGACTGGTTCACCCGCACGGCGATGCCCGCCCTGTTGATCGACGGGTTCAACCTCAGCAGTGCCAGCGATGCCCGCTGACCGCTCAGTCCTGGTGCGTGCTGCCGATCTGGCGTTGATCGTTCAGGATGATCATGGGGGATGCTTTCGGCGCCCGCTTGCGTCCCGCGTTGGCCATGACGACGGCGAAGTACGGTAACAGGACGGCACCGGCCAGCAGAGCCCACCGCAGCCACCCCGACGCGATGATCGCCCCCAGGAAACACACGGTGCGGATGGCCATCGACACCAGGTAGCGCCGGGTCCGAGCCCGCTGATCCTCCACGAGGGACACCTGCGCGCCGGTAATCGAAATGCTGTCCGATCGGGCCACAGCTCTACGGTAGTCTCGCCCCGCAGGTGCCGCCAATGCCCGGATGGAGCATACGGTGAAGTGACCGTTGTCAGACCCCACGCGGACTTCTGTCGGGGTCGGCAGCCGTGAGGTGGGCCACAATGCCCACGCTGACCTGCCGTACCGTGGGATTGCAGACGTGACTGACGCGTTGCGAAACCTTCAGAACGGAGCGAGTGGATGAGCAACCGCACCTACCGCCTGACCGAGATCGTGGGGACATCCCCCGATAGCGTGGACCAGGCCATCCGCAACGGCATCAGCCGAGCGGCCGAGACCCTGCGCCACATCGACTGGTTCGAGGTCACTGACATCCGCGGCTACATCCGCGACACCGACGTCAACCACTATCAGGTCACCCTGAAGATCGGCTTCCGCCTGGAGGATCAGTAGCTGTCGTGTCCGACTGGTTGGCTGTGCTGCGCAAACCCGTGTGGTGGGGGCTGCTACTCGCGCTCCCGGTTGCAATGGGGCTGTGCCTGCTCGCGGCGAACTGGCAGTACGACCGCCATGAACGTCGCTCAGTGGAGCAGGCCCGGTCAGAGGCGGTCGACACCACCGCACCCCTGCCGTTGGCCCAGGCGCTGCCCCCCGCGACACCCTTGACGACGGCCGAACACTTCACGCCGGTGGTCGCGGCGGGTACCTACGACCCCCAGACCATCCTCATCCGAAACCGGTCCCGCAACGATCAGCGGGGACTCTGGATCGTCAGCCCACTTCGCCTCGCGGACGGCTCGGTCATCATGGTTCTACGCGGCTGGGTGGCCGCCACCCGGGACAATGCGCAGGTACCACCCACCACTCCCCCACCCGCCGGACCGGTCGAGGTCACCGGAGTGCTGCGACCCTCCGAGCCGCGCAAAGGTCCCGGCATCCTCAGTAACGGCGAAGCGACCTCGCTGAACACCGAGACGCTGTGCCCCGATCCGAGTTGCTACCAGGCCTACCTGCAGATGACTGACTCCATCCCACAGGACTCCGTCGAGGCGGTCCCCGTCCAGGGGCCCGGGCTGGGGCCCCACCTCGGATATGCGGGGCAGTGGGTCATCTTCGCCCTCCTGCTGCCGGTGGGCTATGTGATCCTGCTGCGTCGCGAGGTACAGGAGAGGCGGGCGCGCAAGGTGCCCGTCGCCTGAGACGCCACCCACGGCGCGACATGTCACGGCGCGCCCGTCCCATCGCGAGCACGGCTGGTCCCGGTGGGGCAGGATTGCAGCATGGACCTCAGACTGGCCGGGCGCTGCTACGTGGTCACGGGGGCCTCACGCGGATTGGGTTTCGCCGCCGCGAAAGTCTTGATCGACGAGGGTGCGATGGTGGTCCTGGTCGCCCGTGATCAAGCCACCCTCAGTGGCGCGGTGGCCGCTCTCGGGCCCAATGCGTTCGGAGTCGCCGCTGACCTGGGGGCCGCCGCCACCGCGGAGAACGCGACAGCCGCCGCGATGGCCCGGTTCGGCCGCCTCGATGGCACCCTGATCAGTGCCGGCAGCCCGCGGCCCGGGACGCCCATGACGGCCACTGATGACGCCTGGCGGGCCGCCTTCGAGACGCTGTTCGTGGGCGGCATGCGGATGGTCCGGGCGACCGTCCTCGTGGCGACGCAGGAGGCCGCGGTGACGGGGACCGGCGCCAGCATCGTCTTCGTCTCGTCGAGTTCGGTACGCTCCCCCATCCCAGGGCTGTTGATGTCCAACGACATCCGTCCCGGCCTGTCCACGATGATCAAGGACCTCGCCGACGAGATCGGGCCTCGCGGCGTTCGGGTGAACGGCATCCTCCCGGGGAGGTTCGCCACGGACGCCGTCTTCGCTCAGGATGCCCAGCAGGGCGACCCCATGGCGGTCCGCCGGCGCCGGGAGGCCGGGATTCCCCTGCGCCGCTACGGCGAGCCCGACGAGTTCGGACGGCTGGCGGCCTTCCTGCTGTCGCCGGCGTCGTCGTATGTGACAGGCTCGGTGGTGGCCGCCGACGGCGGCCTGCTGCGCGCCCTGTAGCCCGACGTCACTGGGCCGCGGCGCTGAGACTGAACTGCTCGTAATGCCGGGCGTACACCCCGCCCTCGGCCAGCAGTTCGTCATGACGACCCCGTTCGACGATCCGGCCGTTCTCCACGACCAGGATCAGATCGGCGTCGCGCACTGTGGACAGGCGGTGGGCGATGACCAGGGAGGTGCGCCCCCGCAAGGCTGCGCTCAGGGCGCGCTGCACGGCCCGCTCGTTCTCGCTGTCAAGGTGCGCGGTGGCCTCGTCCAGCACCACGACACCGGGCCGTTTGAGTAGCAACCGGGCGATCGCCAACCGCTGCTTCTCGCCACCTGACAGCCGGTAGCCCCGATCTCCGACGACCGTGTTCAGCGCGTCCGGAAGGCTGCGAATCAGGTCGGCGATCTGGGCGTCCTCGCAGGCCGCCCAGATCTGCTCCTCGGTGGCGTCGGGGGCGGCGTAGCGCAGGTTGGCCAGGATCGTGTCGTGGAACATGTGGGCGTCCTGGGTGACGTAGCCCACGGTCTGCCGCAGGGACGCCAGGGTCAACTCCCGCACGTCAACGCCGTCGAGCTGAACAGCTCCGGAGTCGACGTCATAGAGCCGGGAGACGAGTTGGGTGATGGTGGTCTTCCCCGCTCCGCTGGGGCCGACAAGGGCCACCATCGAGCCGGCCGGGATGTCGAAGTCGACGTCGAACAGGATCTGTTCGTTGGAGGTGGCCTCCTCAATCGCGACCGCCTCCAGGGACGCCAGCGACACCTCCTGGGGTGACGGGTAGTGGAACGCGACCTGGTCGAAGCGCACACTCACCGGGCCTGGCGGCAGATCACGCGCACCATCGCGTTCAGTGATCAAGGGCGGTAGATCGAGGACCTCGAAGACCCGCTCGAAACTCACCAGTGCGGTCATGATGTCCACGCGGACATTGCTCAACTGGGTCAGCGGCCCGTAGAGCTGGGCGAGCAGCCCGACGAGCGCCAATAGCGTTCCCAACGTCATGGCCCCGGTCACCACCAGGTTGCCGCCCAGTCCGTACACCAGCGCTGTGGCCAGCGACGCGACCAGAGTGAGCGCCGTCAGGAAGTAGCGGTTGGCCATCGCGATCTGCACCCCGATGTCGCGAACCCGCGCGGCCCGGCCGGAGAAGTCGGCGTCCTCCTGCGCCGGCCGGCCGAAGAGTTTTGCCAGCAGGGCACCACCCACGTTGAAGCGCTCCGTCATCTGAGTGCTCATGTCGGAGTTCAGTTGCATCTGCTGGCGGGTCAAGGTCGCCAGCCGCCGCCCCATCCACTTGGCGGGCAGGATGAACAGCGGCACGAGTACCAGCGAGGCCAAAGTGATCTGCCACGACAGTGCGAACATGGTTATCAACACCACGACCAGGCTGATCAGGTTGCCCAGGACGCCCGACAGCGTGGAGGTGAACGCCTGCTGAGCGCCGATCACGTCGTTGTTGAGACGCGAGACCAGCGCCCCGGTCTGGGTGCGCGTGAAGAACGCGATCGGCTGCCGCTGCACGTGGGCGAAGACCTCTGAACGCAGGTCGTAGATCAGGCCTTCGCCGATCCGCGAGGACTGCCAACGGCTGATGAGGCCGACCCCGGCATCGAAGAAGGCCAACAGCGCGACCAGCAGCGCCGTGGTTGTCACGACAGCGGCATTCCCGGGGGTGATGCCGTCATCGACGATGCGCCGGAAGAGCAAGGGTTGCGCCACTACCAGCAGCGAGTCGATGACGAGCAACACGAGGAACCCGCTGATCAGCCCGCGGTACTTCGTCGCGTACCCCAGGATGCGCCGAAAGGTGCCCGGTGCCAACTTGTGGTCGACGACCGATTCATCCCGCCTGAATGACCGCATGGCCATATGCGGTCGCATCATCGACATAGCCACCTCAATCCGGTGACCGCGTCAGCCACCCTTAAGGCAACCGTGGCACCCAGGCAAAGATTCCCTGTCTAAGAGGCAGCGCGATTATTTCCCCGGGTGGGACCACCGCGACCACGCAGCGTAACGTCGGCCTCTACGAGCAAGCGGTGGATGAAGCCATATGAGCGTCCCGTTTCCTGGGCGAGCTGCCGGATGCTGGCGCCGCCTTCGTACTGGGCACGCACTTCCTCCGTGAGTGACTCACGAGCTGAACCGGAGATGCGACGCCCTTTGGGCAACGTTGTCATGAAGTGACCTTCCTCGTCCTGCAATGGCTATGGAACTTACGATACGGTGCGAATCTAGGTCACGCACGGCAATTAGTTGGAACTACCCATACGTGTCATGCCAGGGCGATCAGATCCGCGTACTGGTCGTCCCAAAGATCCTCTGCCCCGTCTGGGAGCAGCAATACACGCTCTGGCTCAAGAGCTTGCACCGCTCCCGGATCGTGAGTCACCAACACCACTGCACCCTCGTACTCCCGCAGGGCTTCCAGGATCTCGGCACGGGAGGCCGGGTCGAGGTTGTTCGTCGGCTCGTCGAGAAGCAGCACATTGGCGCCGGACACGACCAGGCACGCCAGCGCCAAACGCGTCTTCTCACCGCCGGAGAGTGTGCCGGCCGGCTGGAACACGGTGTCGCCGCTGAAGAGAAAGCGCCCGAGGACACCGCGGGCCTCGCCCTCGCTGAGCGCGGGCGCCTGCTGCAGAAGGTTCGCCAGGACGCTGCGCTGCGGATCCAGGGTCTCGTGCTCCTGGGCGTAGTAGCCGCTGACCAGACCGTGACCGTCGACCACCTCACCGGTGTCCGGGGTGAGTTCGCGGGCCAGCATGCGCAGCAGTGTCGTCTTGCCCGCTCCGTTGAGACCCAGGACCACCACCCGGGCGCCGCGGTCGATGGCCAGATCGACATCCATGAACACCTCCTGTGACCCGTACGACTTCGACAGGCCCTGCGCCGACAGGGGTACTCGCCCACACGACTGCGGGGTGGGGAAGCGCAGGGCAGCGGTGCGCTCATGCTGGCGTTCCGGCTCGACACTGTGCAGTAGGGCGTCGGCGCGGCGCAGCATCGTCTGGGCCTGCCTGGCCTTGGTCGCCTTGGCGCGCATGCGCTCGGCCTGGTGGCGCAGGGCCTCCGCCTGTTTGGTGGCGTTGGCCGTCTCCCGCTTGCGCCGCCGGGCGTCCACCTCCACCTGCTTCTGGTAGGCGTCCCAGCCCATGGCGTACTGATCCAGAGTGCATCGAGTCGCGTCCAGGTGGGCCACCCGGTTGACGACGTCACGCAGGAGATCCACATCGTGGCTGATGATCATCACGCCGGCTGAGTAGGTGCGCAGGAAGGAGCGCAGCCAGGTGATCGAGTCAGCGTCGAGGTGGTTGGTGGGCTCATCGAGCAGCAGGACGCCTTCGCCGGAGAACAGGATGCGGGCCAGTTCCACGCGGCGCCGCTGCCCACCGGACAAGGTGGCGATCTCACGTTGCAGTTGCTCCTGGGACAGGCCCAGTCCGTCGGCCACAGCCAGCGCCTGCGCCTCGGCGGCGTATCCCCCTTGCGCGAGGAACTCCGCCTCGGCGCTGGCATACCGGCGCATGGCCTGGTCGCGCAGTTTCGGGTCCTCCATACGTTTGGCCTGCTTGTGCATCCGCATCACGGCCTCGTCGAGGCCCCGGGCGCTCATGATCCGAGCCAGCGCCGACTGCTCACCATCAGCAGCTGCCGGATCCTGTGGCAGGTAGCCGACCTCAGCCCTGGTGACTGTCCCGTGCGCGGGGGTGGAGATGCCTGCCAGCACCTTCATCAGGGTGGTCTTACCGGCCCCGTTACGGCCGACCAACCCCACCCGATCCCCCGGCCCGATGCGCAGGTTCACTGCCTCCAACAGCAGCCGGGCGCCGGCGCGCAACTCGATGTCGGTGGCCTGGATCACGGTTCAACCCTATGCGGGCCGGCGTCCAGTTCCACCTGCCCGGTGTCCCTGCTCAGACGTTGAAACCCAGTGCGCGCAGCATTTCGCGGCCCTCGTCAGTGATCTTGTCCGGACCCCACGGCGGCATCCACACCCAATTGATTCGGAAATCCCGAACCACCTCGGACAGGGCCACGCGGGTCTGATCCTCGATCTCGTCGGTCAGCGGGCAGGCCGCCGAGGTCAGCGTCATGTCGATGGTGGCGATCTCGTCGTCATCGACGTGGACCCCGTACACCAAACCGAGGTCAACGACGTTGATCCCGAGTTCGGGGTCCACCACGTCACGCATCCGCTCGGTCAGCTCGTCAACAGTCACACTCATGCGAAGTCCTTTCCCAGTGCTTGTAAGGTCGCGTCCTTGAAGGCCATCCAGCTGAGCAGCGCGCACTTGACCCGGGCCGGGTAGGCGGCGACGCCGGCGAAGGCGATCCCGTCGCCGAGAACATCCTCATCCGGGTCGGCCTTCCCGCGGCTGCTGATCAGTTCTTGGAAGGCGTCGACCACCGGCCACACCTCTGCCAGGGGCCTGCCCACCAGGTCCTCGTACATCACCGAGGCCGAAGCCTGCGAGATCGAGCAGCCCATCCCGTCGTAGGAGATGTCAGCCACCACCCCCTCGGCGATATCCACGCGCACGGTGATCTCGTCCCCGCAGGTCGGATTGATGTGGTGCACCTGCGCGCCGAAGGGTTCGCGCAGGCCTTTGCCCCGGGGATTGCGGTAGTGGTCCAGGATGATCTCCTGGTAGAGACTCTCGAGGTTCATCCGAAGAACTCCAACGCCCGTTTCGTGGCGTCGACGAGCGCGTCGACATCCGTCTCATCGTTGTACAGGTAGAACGTGGCGCGGGTGGTCGCGGGCACCCCGAAGCGCCGGTGCAGCGGCCAGGCGCAATGATGGCCCACGCGCACGGCCACCCCGGAGTCATCCAGTACCTGTCCGAGGTCGTGGGGGTGGATACCGTCGGCGACGAACGACACCGCTCCGCCCCGGTCGACACCGTCCGTCGGCCCGATGATCCGGATGCCGGGCAGGTCGCCCAGGCCAGCCAGCGCGAGGTGCGTCAGACGGGCCTCATGGTCGTGGATCGCCGGCAAGCCGATCTGGTTGAGGTAGTCACACGCGGCGCCCAGGCCCACTGCCTGCGCGATGTTGGGCACGCCGGCCTCGAACCGCTGCGGCGGGGCGGCGAAGGTCGAGCGGTCCATGAAGACCTGTTCGATCATCGATCCGCCCGTCAACATCGGCGGCATCTCGGCGAGCAGTTCGGCGCGGGCCCACAGACAACCCACACCGGTGGGACCCAGCATCTTGTGTCCGCTGAAGGCGATGAAGTCGGCGTCCAACGCCGCGACATCCACGGGCATGTGCGGCACGGACTGGCAGGCATCGACGACCACCAGCGCGCCCACGGCGTGTGCGAGTCGAGCGACCTCGGCCACCGGGTTGATCGTGCCGAGCACGTTCGACTGATGGGTCAGTGCCACCACCTTGGTGCGTTCGCTGATCAGGCTGGGGTCGATATCCAGGCGGCCCTCATCGGTCACGCCGAACCAGCGCAGGGTCGCGCCGGTGCGCCGCGCCACCTGCTGCCAGGGGACCAGGTTGGCGTGGTGTTCCATCTCGGTGATCAGGATCTCGTCACCGGGCTCCAGCACAAAACGGGCCGGGCCGCCGTCCAGCGTCGCAGTTCGTGAAGGCGTAGGCGACCAGGTTCAGCGCCTCCGTCGCGTTGCGGGTGAACACGATCTCCCCCGGCTGCCCGCCGACGAAGGCCGCGATGTGGGCCCTGGCCCGCTCGAAGTCATCGGTGGCCTCCTCGGCGAGCTGGTGGGCGCCGCGGTGCACGGCCGCGTTGTGCTGCTCGTAGAAGTCGCGTTCGGCGTCCATCACCTGCCGTGGCTTCTGCGAGGTCGCTCCGGAGTCGAGGTAGACCAACCGGCGGTCATCGCGGACCGTGCGCGCAAGGATCGGGAAATCCTTGCGCACGGCCTCGACGTCCAATGTCATCCCACTGCACCTGCCGCGGTGTACTGCTCGTAGCCGTTGGCCTCGATCTCGTCGGCCAGTTCCGGGCCGCCCTCGGCGACGATCCGCCCCTGCCACATGATGTGCACGTACTCGACCGGGATCTGGCGCAGCAGACGGGTCGTGTGGGTGATCAGGACAACGCCGACCACTCCCCCGGCGCGCACCCGGTTGACGCCTTCCGAGACCACCTTGAGCGCATCCACGTCCAGACCGGAGTCGGTCTCGTCCAGCACCGCGAACTTCGGCTGCAGCAGTTCCATCTGCAGGATCTCGTGGCGTTTGCGCTCACCACCGGAGAATCCCTCGTTGACGTTGCGCTCGGCGAAGGCCGGGTCCACGTTCAGGGCGGCCATCGCGCCGCGCATCTCCTTGAGCCAGTGCCGCAGCGCCGGCGCCTGCCCGCGCACCGCGGTGACCGAGCTGCGCAGGAAGTTGGACACCGAGACCCCCGGTACCTCCACCGGGTACTGCATCGCCAGGAACAGCCCGGCGCGGGCCCGCTCATCCACGCTCATGTCCAGCAGGTCCTGGCCGTCCATGGTGACGGTGCCACCGGTGATCGTGTAGGCCGGATGTCCAGCCAGGGCATACGCCAGCGTGGACTTACCTGATCCGTTGGGCCCCATGATGGCGTGGGTCTGACCGCTGGCCACGGACAGATCGACGCCGCGCAGGATCTCCTTGGCACCGGTGTCGGCGTCCACTTCGACGTGCAGGTCCTTGATAATCAGTTCGCTCATCGTGCCTCCTCAGGAATCGCGACGAGCACTACTGCGTCGTCGCCGTGGCCTTCAATGTGTACGGGGTAGGTTGCTATGGGTTCGAACGCCGGAGGGCCGGACGGCTCGCCGGTGCGCAGGTCGAAACGGGAGCCGTGCAGCCAGCACTCGATCTCGCAGCCGGAGACCTCGCCTTCGGACAGGGACACCTCGGCGTGGGAACAGTGGTCGTCGATCGCGAACACCTCGTCACCGACGCGCACGACGGCCAGCGGTATGCCAGCCACGATGATGCGCCGCGGCTGGCGATCACGTAGTTCGCCGAGCCGCACAGAGACGTCGGCCATCAGGTCTCCAGATCCTCGTAGCCGAGTTCCGCCTCCACAGCTCGCATGAGTTCGCTGCGAATCATCGGGACCCCGATGCTGTCCAAGACGTCCGCGAAGAAGCCCAGTACCACCAACCGGCGGGCCTGCTCCTCGGTGATACCCCGCGACATCAGGTAGAACAACTGCTCCTCGTCGAACCGGCCGGTCGCGCTGGCGTGCCCGGCGCTGATGACGTCACCAGTGAGGATCTCCAAGTTGGGGATCGAGTCCGCGCGGGGGCCGTCGTCGAGCAGCAGGTTGCGGTTGATCTCATAGGTCTGGGTGCCGATCGCGCTGGGCTGGATGAGGACGTCGCCAACCCA
Organism: Candidatus Nanopelagicales bacterium; assembly: GCA_037046735.1. Classification (GTDB taxonomy): domain Bacteria; phylum Actinomycetota; class Actinomycetes; order S36-B12; family UBA10799; genus JADKAV01. Next base: position 124,611 of record JBAOHC010000027.1, read on the forward strand.
CACGCTGCGCGCCCCATGCCCTTGCAGGGCACCCTTGAACACCACATTGCTCGCGCAGTGCGGCTCACGGTGATCGACGAAGGATCGGTGTTCGAAGCGTTGGCCGGACCCCGCGAAGTACAGGCCTCGCGCGTCGACGCGTCCGCCGGGACCCGCGTAATCGATGGTCTGGACCAGCCGGACCGCCTCGCCACCCAGCGTCACGATCACCGTACGCAGGCTCGCATCCCGGCCGACCCGGGTCGCGAAGTGTCCCGCGTGGACCGCATCGGCGTCCCAGTTCTGCACTAGGACCAGTTCCAGTGATCCGCCATCCTGCACCACGGCCGATACGTTGCCGCCGTAGATGGCGCTGCCACTGTGCTTGACGACGACCGTGGCCCGGGCATCGCGGCCGACCTCGATGAGGGTCTGTCCCCACACGACCTCGCGGCTGCTGCCGGTGAGATCCAGGATGATCGGCTCGGGGTGCGTGGCACCGGCCGGTACTTCGAGCAGCCAGGACCGTTGGGTGTGTTTGGCCGCCAGTGCGGAGATCCGGTCGACGGGTGCGCTCGCGACCCTGGCCCGAGCCTCCTCGGAACTGATCTCGCGCAAAACGGCCCCGTCGGACAACACCGTGGACAACGACAGCCGACCATGGGACCCGGCGTCCTCGAAGAGCGGCTTGAGGGCGGCGCGCGGCGCGAACCGCCACACCTCCTCGCGGCCGGTCGGGACCGGGAAGTCGGCCACGTCGTGGGAACGTCGGCTGGTCATGGACAACTGCGCCATCAGCCGACCGCTCCTTCCATCTGCATTTCGATCAGCCGGTTCAACTCCAACGCGTACTCCATGGGAAGTTCGCGGGCGATCGGCTCGATGAACCCGCGCACGATCATGGCCATCGCCTCGTCCTCGGTGAGACCACGCGACATCAGGTAGAACAGTTGGTCCTCGCCGATCTTGCTGACCGTGGCCTCGTGTCCCATGGCGACGTCATCCTCGCGGATGTCGTTGTAGGGGTAGGTGTCGGAGCGGCTGATGTCATCGACGAGCAGCGCATCACACTTCACCGTGGACCTCGACCCCTTGGCACCGGGGTTCACTTGGATCAGACCGCGGTAAGAGGTCCGGCCGCCGCCTCGCGCCACCGACTTGCTGACGATGGTCGAGGAGGTGTTGGGGGCGGCGTGCACCATCTTCGCGCCTGCGTCCTGATGCTGGTCCTCGCCGGCGAAGGCCACCGACAAGGTCTCCCCCTTGGCGTGCTCGCCCATCAACCAGACGGCCGGGTACTTCATGGTGATCTTCGACCCGAGATTGCCGTCGATCCACTCCATGGTGGCCCCGGCCTCGGCGATCGCACGTTTGGTGACCAGGTTGTAGACGTTGGTCGACCAGTTCTGGATGGTCGTGTAGCGGCAGCGGGCATCCTTCTTCACGATGATCTCGACCACGGCGGAGTGCAGGGAGTCCGTGCTGTAGATCGGCGCGGTGCAGCCCTCGACGTAGTGCACGTACGCGCCCTCGTCGACGATGATCAGGGTGCGCTCGAACTGGCCCATGTTCTCGGTGTTGATCCGGAAGTAGGCCTGCAGCGGAATCTCGACGTGCACGCCCTTCGGGACGTAGATGAACGAGCCGCCGGACCACACTGCCGTGTTGAGCGCCGAGAATTTGTTGTCCCCCGTGGGAATCACCGACGCGAAGTGCTCGCGGAAGAGGTCCTCATGCTCCTTGAGTCCCGTGTCGGTGTCCAAGAAGATGACGCCCTGCTCTTCGAGATCCTCCCGAATCTTGTGGTAGACCACCTCCGATTCGTATTGCGCCGCCACCCCAGCGATCAACCGCTGCTTCTCCGCCTCGGGGATGCCGAGCCGGTCGTAGGTGTTCTTGATGTCACTGGGCAGCTCATCCCAGGAGGTGGCCTGCTTCTCCGTGGAGCGCACGAAGTACTTGATGTTGTCGAAGTCGATCGTGCTCAGATCCGCACCCCAGGTCGGCATCGGCTTCTTCTCGAACAGGCGCAGACCCTTCAGCCGCATCTCGAGCATCCATTCGGGCTCGTTCTTCAGCGCGGAGATCTCCCGGACCACAGCCTCGCTGAGGCCACGCTTGGCCACGGCGCCGGCGTCGTCGGAGTCCGCCCAGCCGTACTCGTAGCGGCCAAGATCGGCCAACTGGTCCACATCGCTCATGAAGAGATCCTTTCGGTGGCATGTGTCGGAGAAACCAGACAGGTGCAGACCCCGTCGCCGTGGGCGATCGTGGCCAGCCGTGTCACATTCGTGTCGAGCAACCGCGCGAAGGCCGCCGCCTCCGCGTCACACAGTTGCGGGAACTCATTGGCGGCCTGGGCCACCGGGCAGTTGTGCTGGCACACCTGCAAGACCGCGGCCGGACCCTCTTCGACGGTGGCGGCGTACCCGTCGGCGGTGAGCAACTCAGCGAGCCGGACGGCCCGCTCGTGGGGATCGTGGATTTCGTCGAGTTCGAGGCGGTACCGATGTTCGAGTTCCGCCGCCCGCCGATTGGCGAAGTCCGCCAGTGCCTGCGGATCCATCTGACCCATGAAGCGCAGGGCGCTGACGGCCAGATCGTCGTAGGCCTGCTCAAAGCGGCTGCGGCCGGCATCGGTCAGGGCGTAGATCCTCGCTGGCCGGCCGCGACGAGGGCCCGGCATCGGGCCGAAGGGGGGCCGGTCGCCAGCAACCACATCGCCGCTGTCCGCAAGGGCGTCGAGGTGCTTGCGTACCCCGGCGGCTGTGATCCCCAACCTGGCCGAGAGCTCGGCGGCGGTCGCAGGACCGGCCGCGAGCAGACTGCTCACGACACGTTCCCTGCCACCACCGGAACTTTTCACAACTCTATTGTTGCGTAATTCTCGAGATCTGCAAACAACCGGGGTCCTCACCTTGCGGATGGTGCCGACCTGACGGACGGTGGAAGCATGGCTCACTACCGCACTACCGTGACATCGGCCGCGAGCGCCGACGACGTGTTCACGTATCTGGCTGACTTCGCCACCGTCGCCGAGTGGGATCCCGGCGTGCGGGAGGCATGGCTGGTATCCGGTGACGCCGCCGAGGTCGGCGCCGTATACCGCGTGGTCACCTCGACCTTGGGCCTCACGCTGGCCCTGGATTACCGGATTCTTGAGTCGGTGCCTCCGGTGGCAGGGCGCCCCGGCCGGGTGGTCCTGCAGGCCGATACCCGTGACTTCCGCTCGTATGACGTGATTCTGGTCGAGCCGACCGCCACGGGATGTGCGCTGACCTACGACGCTGACCTGGCCCTCAAGGGCGTTCGCCGCCCGTTCGACCCCTTCCTGCGCGTGGCCTTCCAGGTCATCGGTGGCCGCGCCCGGGCCGGTCTGGAATCTGCGGTGCAGATGCGGCAACCCGCGTGAAGGGCATGGTTGACGGTCTGCTGGAAGTCAGCGTCGTGGGTAGCTTCAGCCGCCTCGGCTACGAGACGCGCTCGCGCATGCAGCCCTGGGACACCCACTACCGGTTGGCCGGCAACCGCATGCTGATCACGGGTGGCACAACCGGTCTGGGCTATGCCGCTGCCCGCGAGGCGGTCGCAGCAGGAGCGGTCGTGGCCATCACAGGGCGCGACCCCGGACGCACTGCCGCGGCAGCCGCACGAATCGGGGCAGTGCCCCTGGCCGCGGATGCCGCCGATCTCGATGCCATGGCGGGCCTCATCGACCGGGCCTCGAGCGAATTGGGTGGACTGGACACCCTGGTCAACAATGCGGGAGCCCTCGATGCGGACTACACGCTGTCGCCGCAGGGGTTCGAGACCACGTATGCGGTGCACGTGCTGGCGCCATTCCTGCTGACGGCCCTGGCCCGCGAACGGGTGCAGACGGTGATCGCGGTGTCCTCAGGAGGCATGTACTCCCAGCGACTGGATTCCGCGGTGGTCGAGATGACCGCCGAGGACTATGACGGGGTCACGGCTTACGCCCGCGCGAAACGGGCGCAAGTGGCGCTGACATCCGAATGGGCCAGACGCCACCCGGGCAGGCCCACGTTCGCGGCCATGCACCCGGGTTGGGCGGACACCCCTGGGGTGCAGCGCTCCCTGCCGACGTTCCGGCGGGTGACCGGGCCGATCCTGCGCACGCCGGAGCAGGGCTGCGACACCATGCTGTGGCTGGCCGGGCACGCGGTGCCCAGCGGTCTGTTCTGGTTGGATCGCGCCCCGCGCAGCACCGTACGACTGCCCTGGCTGCGATACGGACAGGACGAGATGGCCACGTGCTTCGACATGGTCGCCGAGCAAGTGAGGCCGTGGCTGGGCGCAGCCACGCTCTGACGTCGGGGTCGGCGATGGCCGCGCCTACGATGGGCACTGTGAATCCCGTCCACGTCAGCGGTTTGGTGGTCGCCTTCGGGGATCGGCACGCCGTGGACGGTTTGGATCTGGACGTGGCGGCGGGCACTGTCTGCGTGCTACTCGGCCCCAACGGCGCCGGCAAGACCACCACACTGAGCACCATCCTTGGTCTGCGGGCTCCCGATGCAGGGACGGTGCGCGTGCTCCAACGGGACCCACAGGACCCGGTGTTGCGCAGCCAGGTCGGTGTCGTCCTGCAGGACGGTGGCCTTCCCATGGCTGTCCCCCCAACCCAGATCGTGGCGCATTTTGCACGGTTGTATGCGGACCCGATCCCCCCGGCCGAGTTGGTGTCGCGACTGGGATTGGAACACCTCGACCGCCCCTACCGACGGTTGTCCGGTGGTGAGCAACAGCGGGTGAAACTGGCGGTGGCACTGGTCGGCAAGCCGCGGCTGCTGGTGCTGGACGAGCCGACAACCGGCATGGACCCAGCGGCCCGGCGAGTGTTCTGGACGTTGCTGGATGAGGTCCGGGCGCAGGGCGTCACGATTCTGATGACCACCCACCAGCCCGACGAGGCCGGGACCCGCGCGGATCAGGTCGTCGTCATCCACCGCGGGACGGTGATCGCCGATGCGACCCCCGCGGCCCTGATCGATCGGGCACCGGTGTGGTTCACCTGTGCCCGCCACCTGGATACCCGATCCCTGCAGCAGGTCCTCGGCCCCGGTTTCGAGATCGCTGAGGTCGAGCCCGGACGCTACCGGGTGCACGGACAGGTCGGTGTGAGTGAGGTCAGCGCCATCCGGTCCTGGGTCGCGGGGCACGGGGACGGTAGCCAGGAGGTGACTGTCGTGCGGACCCTCGAAGAGGCCTATCTGGACATGACCGGAGGTGCGCCATGGTGACTCTCGACCTGAGCCAGGGCACGGTGGCGGCATCAGCGGGCCGGCGGGTCTGGTCGCAGGCCCTGTTCGACACCCGCAACGCCCTGCGCAACGGGGAGAACCTGCTTCTCACGTTGGTCATACCTGTGGCTGTGCTGGTGCTCGTGCTGAAGACGCCGTTGGGCGGCGATCGCAGTCCTGCCGACGCGCTCATCGCGGCACTGAGCCTCGCGGTGCTGGCCACCGCATTCACCTCGCAGGCCATCGGGACCGGATTCGATCGCCGCTACGGCGTCCTGCGCATGCTGGGCCTCTCGCCACTGGGTGTGCGAGGCCTGCTGGCCGCCCGGGCGATGGTGAGCTTGTTGATCATCGGTGGCCAGTTGGTCCTGCTGCTGGGGCTCACCCTTGCCCTGACAGGTTGGTTTCCCACAGATGCCGCGGCGATCGCGCAGGCCGTCCTGACGATCCTGCTCGGGGTGTGGGGCTACACCGCGTGGGCCGTGCTGATCGCGGGCGGTTTGCGGGCCGAAGCCACGCTGGCAGTGGCCAACGCGGTGTTCCTGGCGCTCATGTTCGGCGGTGGCCTGGCGATCCCCCTCGACGCACTGCCCTGGCAGGGGGTGGCTCAGTGGTTGCCGACCGGGGCCATGGTGCAGGCGTTGTCCACCTCGCCAGTGGCCTGGCTGCCGCTGGCCGTGCTGGCCGGCTGGGCTGTGGTGGGCACGGGGTTGGCCACTCGCTTCTTCCGCTGGGAGGTCTGACCCGCCCCACGGCGGGTACAAATCGTGCGCGTAGGCTCAGAGCGTGGCAGTTGACACAGCACCGGAGGCGGTGGGTGTGCCCGTTACCGCACCCGCCCCGCGCTGGTTACGCAGAATCTTCTGGGCAAACCTGATCGCTCAGATCGGCATCGTCATCACCGGCGGCATCGTGCGGGTGACCGGCTCCGGCCTGGGCTGTCCCACCTGGCCAGAGTGCGTGGATGGCTCCATCACACCAACCGCCAGCCAGACCGAAGGCGTGCACAAGCTCGTCGAGTTCGGCAACCGTACCCTGACCGGTGTCCTGATGATTCTGGCTGTGGCGGCCATCATCGGCGTCTTGGTCTGGCGTCGTCGCAGCGGTGTGCGCCGGCCGTGGGTGTTCACGTTGGCCGCGGTTCCGCTGGTGGGCACCCTCGCCCAAGCAGTCCTCGGCGGCGTCACAGTGCTTGTCGACCTGCACCCGCTGGCAGTGGCCAGCCATCTGCTGCTGTCCATGGCCGTCATCGCGGCCTGTGTCGCCCTGGTCGAATTCGCGAGCGAGTCCGCTGACCCGCCGGGAACCGCGCTGACCCGGCCAACGACCCGCTACGTGGGTAACGGGCTGATCGCCATCACCAGCCTGGTCATCGTCATGGGAACCGTGGTGACCGGGGCGGGGCCCCACGCTGGGGATTCCCGCACACAACGTCTGGACATCGATCCACGCCTGGTGAGTTGGCTGCATGCCGATGTCGTGCTGTTGTTCATCGGTCTGCTGATCGGAATGTTGGCCCTTCTGTACGTCGACCATTCGTCTGCCGTGGCACGGCGGCGAGCGTGGTGGGTCGTCGCCTTCGCCCTGCTGCAGGCCAGCATCGGCTACGTCCAGTACTTCACGGGTCTGCCCTGGGTGTTGGTCACCCTGCATCTGCTGGGGGCCTGCCTGGTCTGGGTGGGGGTCTGGCGTCTGCGCTTCAGTCTTACGCAACGAGCCGCGGCGCACACCCCGGCCAGGTCGGGACAGTAGAAGCCGGGCGCACGTCGGACTGCTAGGTGTCTGTCGCGCTCAGCGCCGCCCTGACCGCCCGCGCGAATCGGGCGGGTGCTGCAGGCGCGGTCTCCAGGAACAAACGGGGCTCGGTGGCCTCGAACTCCATGACCAACCACTGATCCCCGTCCGGGATGAAGTCGACTCGGGCGTATAGCAGGGGGTCTTCACAGGTGTAGGCCAGCACCTCGCGCACCGTCTCGCCGACACCGGTAGGCACGTCGACTGCGGCCACCTCGATCGCCTCGGTGCCGACCCGGGTAACAGCGTGTGAGACAGCGCCACCGAGCACGACCACCGACAGTTCCGCAGCCCGCTCCACGACCGAGAGGTATGGCTGGATGAGCGCGACCAACCCGCGAGTGGCCAGCGCTGCGGCTACTGCGGCGGCCTCCTGCGCCGTATCCAAGGGCACCGCCCGAAAGACGCCGTCGCCGATATTCGGCTTCACCACAAATCGGTCCCAACCCGTGGCCGCCAGACTGTGTTCGCAGGACGCTGGGTCGTCACCGGGCTCAAACCACACGGTCGGGATCGTGGGAATTCCCCGCAGCGCGAACTGGCGCAGATAGGTCTTGTCCGTGTTCTTGGCCAGGCATCGCACCGGGTTGGCCAGCGTGGTCACCTCCTCGACCCCCCGCGCCCACTTGAGGAACTCCGGGCGCCGCCCCGAGTAGTCCCACGTGGATCGCACAATGACCAGATCGAAGTCAGCCCAGTCGACTGCCGCGTCATCCCAGACCACGGCCTGCGCTTCCAGGTGGCTCTCGCGCAGCGCTGCCAGCGCCAGCGGGAGATCCGGATCGGGGAGGCTACCCCGATAGGTCACGTAGGCGACGCGTGGAAACATCAGCCCAGGATGAGCGGATCGATGGCCACCAGCAGGAACAGCAGGGCCAAGTACGTGATCGACCAGTGGAACAGGCGCATCGGCTTGGAATCCTCGCCTCTGCGGGTCCGCCGCCGCAACAGCCAGGACTCCCCTACGAACACCAGGCCAAGCAGGAGCGATCCAATCGCGTAGATCCACCCCATGGGGGCCACCGGTACCAGCGCCAGCGAAGCCACCACAGTCGCGATGGCGTACCACAGGATCTGGTCGGCCACCCGCCGGGTGTCTGCGACGACCGGCAGCATGGGCACTCCGGCGCTGTGGTAGTCCTCACGGAACCGCAGTGACAACGGCCAGTAATGGGGAGGGGTCCAGAGGAACACGACGAGGAACAGGATCCAGGGGCTCCAGGAAAGGCTCCCGTTCACCGCTGCCCACCCGATCAGGACGGGGAAACAGCCCGCTGCCCCACCCCAGACGATGTTTTGGGAGGTGCGCCGCTTGAGCACCATCGTGTACCCAACGACATAAAGGAAGATCGCCATGCCGGCCAGGCCGGCGGCCAGCAGGTTCGTGGTCCAGGCGAGCCAGCCGACACTGAGCACACTGAGCAGACTGCCGAAGGCCCATCCCGCTGCTGGCGAGATCTCACCGGTCACCATCGGGCGGGCACTCGTGCGCTTCATGATCGAGTCGATGTCACGGTCGTAGACACTGTTCATCGAATTCGCCCCGGCCGCGGCCAGCGACCCGCCGATCAGGGTGGCTACCAGCGTGGTCAAGGACGGCAGCCCACGGGCGGCGAGCACCATCGCCGGAACGGTCGTCACGAGCAACAACTCGATGATGCGGGGTTTCGTCAGGGCGACATACGCCCGCACCCTGCTGGTCCGAGCCGGCGACTGGGCATCGACACGGGTACTGGCCACCACTGCAGACTACCGTGCAGACCGCGCCGAATCGGCAGCGATCCGGCGCAATTGCTGATGCGCGCTCGCGTGCGTGCCATCCTGACCGCATGCAACCACTGCGTGCGTTCCTGCGTGTCGTGCTCGACCTGCCCGTCCCGACGCTCAACCGGTGGGCCGGGCAGCCGGCGACGATCGACGGCCGGACGCTGGACCCGGCCGTAAACCTGCTGCTGCATCTGGAGAGCCGCATCGGGGCCGGTAAACCCCAGGACGTGCTGGGCCGTCGGGCCGCCATGGCGAAGAACACGTCGCTGGTCATGACCCGCCCGGCAGGCGTCGTCACCGCCGACCACGTGCTTGCAGACCGGATACCGGCCCGCTCCTACCGGGCCGCCCACCTTCGCAAACCAGCCCCGCTGATCATGTATCTGCATGGCGGCGGTTGGGTCGTCGGGGATCTCGACAGCCACGACGGATCCGCCCGGATGCTGGCCCTGCACAGTGGCTGCACCGTCGTCAGCGTCGACTACCGGCTGGCCCCCGAGCATCCGTTCCCGGCCGGACTCGACGATGCGGTCGCAGCCTTCGACCATTTGCACGCCCATCCACAGGAGTTCGGGGCCATCTCGCAGGCGGTGGCGGTAGCTGGTGACAGCGCGGGGGCGAATCTGGCCGCTGCGCTGTGCCTGTCCAGGCAGCCGATCGCGCTGGCGATGATCTACCCCGCCGTGGATCTGCGGATGACTCAGCCCTCCATCGACACGTTCGCGACCGGGTACTTCCTGACCCGCGACGACATGATCTTCTACCGCGACCACTACCTGCCGGACTTGGCCCTGGTCACTGATCCGCGGGTGTCCCCGGCGCTTGCCGAGGACCTGTCGGGAATGCCACCGACGGCCATCTGGACCGCCGGCTTCGACCCCCTGCGCGACGAAGGCCTGGCCTTCGGGCAGCAGCTGGCGGCGGCCGGCGTGCCCGTCACCGCGCACTGCTTCGACGACCAGGTACACGGCTTCTTCGGTATGGGAGTGCTGCCGCGGGGCATGGAAAGGATCGCGAGGGTGAGCCGGGAAACCGGTCGGCTGGTGGCCTCTGCACTGGGTTGACCACACCTGCAGCGTCGCCAATGGTTCAACCGTGTCGAGCCACCGCCGAGCCGATACGCTCACTGGGAGTTCAACGAAAGGAACCAACACGTGACCGTCGAGTGGACTGATCTGGACCGGCAAGCCGTGGACACCGCCCGCGCTCTGGCCATGGATGCGGTGCAGAAGGTCGGCAACGGCCATCCCGGCACCGCGATGAGCCTGGCACCCGCCGCGTATCTGCTCTTCCAGCACTTCATGCGCCATGACCCGAGCGACCCGCGCTGGCTGGGCCGTGACCGCTTCGTCCTGTCCAACGGCCACAGCAGCCTGACCCAATACATCCAGCTGTACTTCAGTGGCTACGGTCTGGAGCTGACCGACCTGGAAGCCTTCCGGACGTGGGGCAGCAAGACCCCTGGGCATCCCGAGTACGGCCACACCATCGGCATCGAGACCACCACGGGTCCACTGGGGCAGGGGTTCGCCACGGCCGTTGGGATGGCGATGGACGGCCGGTACGTTCGCGGTCTGTTCGACCCCACCGCCGAGACCGGGAGCAGCCCGTTCGATCACCGCGTGTGGGTCTTCGCCGGCGACGGCTGCATGGAGGAGGGCATCACCAGCGAGGCCGCGAGCTTGGCAGGGCACCAGGAGCTGGGCAACCTCATCTGCATCTACGACGACAACCACATCTCCATCGAGGGCAACACCGACGTCGCCTTCAGTGAGGACGTTCTCAAGCGGTATGAGGCCTACGGCTGGCACGTGCAGAAGGTCGACTTGGGCCTCGACGGCGACGTCGACGTCATGGCGCTGGCCTCCGCGATGGACAACGCCAAGGCCGAGCACGGGCGGCCCTCCCTGATCTCGCTGCGTACGATCATCGCCTGGCCGGCTCCGACCTTGCAGAACACCGGCAAGTCCCATGGCTCCGCGCTGGGGGCCGACGAGGTCGCCGCCACGAAGACCGCCATGGGCATGGACCCCGCTCAGGACTTCGCGGTCAGCCCGCAGGTGCTCGACCACGTCCGACAGGTCAAGAGCCGGGGCGCCGTGGCGCACTCGGAATGGCAGGCCACCTTCGACGCCTGGCAGCAGGCTCACCCCGACCGGGTGGCACTTCTGGATCGCCTCGTGGCACAGGAGTTGCCCGCCGACCTGGCCGACGCGCTGCCACGTTTCGATCCCAGTAAGCCCATGGCCACGCGAAAGGCCAGTGGCGAGTGCATCAACGCCATCGCCGCCGTGATGCCCGAGTTCTGGGGTGGATCGGCGGACCTGGCCGAGAGCAACCTCACCACGATCGAGGGCGGCGGTTCCTTCCTGCCCGCCACCTCGCAGGCGCCAGGCAAGACACCCTACGGACGGATCCTGCATTTCGGGATCCGCGAGCATGCCATGGGCGCTGCTCTGAACGGCATCGCGGTGGGCGGCCTGACCCGGCCGTTCGGCGGGACCTTCCTGGTCTTCAGCGACTACATGCGAGGGGCCGTGCGGCTGTCCGCGTTGATGCAGGCACCCGTGACCTACGTGTGGACCCATGATTCGATCGGCCTGGGCGAGGACGGTCCCACCCATCAGCCGGTGGAGCACCTCACTGCGCTGCGGGCGATGCCCGGCCTGGACGTCGTGCGTCCTGCTGACGCCAACGAGACTGCCGTCTGCTGGCTGCAGGTCCTGCGCAACCGGCGCCCCGCCGGGCTGGCCCTCACACGGCAGAATGTGCCGACCTTGGACCCGGACCAGGTCCAGGGTGCCGCCAAGGGCGGGTATGTCCTGGCGGAGGCGGACGGCGGCAGCCCGCAGGTGATCCTCATCGCCACCGGCTCCGAAGTGCAGCTCGCGCTCACCGCCCGCGACACGCTGCAGGCCCAAGGTGTGCCGACCCGGGTGGTCTCGATGCCCTGCACAGAATGGTTCGATGCCCAGAGCGCTGACTACCGGGAATCCGTGCTGCCCAAGGCCGTCACCGCTCGCGTCAGTGTCGAGGCGGGCCGGGCGATGCCGTGGTACCAGTACATCGGAACGGCGGGACGCGCGGTGAGTCTGGAGCACTTCGGCGCTTCTGCGGACTACCAACGACTGTACGAGGAGTTCGGCATCACCAGTGACGCGGTTGTCGCGGCGGCGAGGAGCAGTCTGGCTGATGCCTGACACCGCCGCCTCGTCCAATCCGCGGGTGGCCACTGGACTCATGGTTGCCACCTACGTTGTGGGGGCGGTCGGCATCGCCGTGGGCTTTGGCACTGTCACGGCCGAGCCGCCGAGCCTGTCCCTGGCATGCTTGCTCGCCGTCGGCGCGGCCGGGCTGCTCAGCTTCCTGCGGCACTCGATCTTCCACCGCAGCGATGCGGTCCGGATGGGCTGGGATCTGGGCGCACGCAACAACTTCCAGATCGAGGTGGGATTGGCGAATCTGGCATGGGGCCTCACGGGGGTGCTCAGCGTCGTCCTCGGCTGGGGTATCCGCGCGCAGGCCGCGACGTTCCTCACCTTCGGGATCTACCTGCTCGCCGTGGCGGCCATGCAGGCGATCAGTCCCGGCGGCAAGCGGCGCTCCTTGGCACCCATGATTGCCCTCTTCATGTTCGGGTTGATGCTCAGCGTGCTGGGCACGATTGCACTGCAAGGTTCTACGCCCGTCTGACAAGCCGTCGCGGGCGGGAATCGCCTACCGTCGCTCAATAAGGAGGAATCCATGACCGATCCCCTCAAGGCACTGTCGGACCTCGGAGTGTCCATCTGGCTCGATGACCTGGCCCGGACCCGCCTCACCAGCGGCGGCCTGGTTCGGCTCACCGAGCAGGACCACGTGGTGGGCGTCACCACCAACCCATCGATCTTCAGCAAGGCGATCTCCGCCGGGGCTGACGCCTATGCGACTCAGGTCGCCAGTCTGGCTGCCGGTCAGGCGGACGCCGACTTCGCTGTCCGGGAGATGACCACCCAGGACGTCCGGGACGCGTGCGACGTGTTCTCGGAGATTGCGGCGGCTACCGACGGGGTCGACGGCCGGGTCTCCATCGAGGTCGATCCACGCCTGGCCCGGCAGACCGGCCCCACGATCGAGCAGGCCCGAGCCCTGTGGCAGATGGTCGACCGACCCAATCTGCTGGTCAAGATCCCTGCTACCGCCGAGGGCCTCCCTGCGATCACGCAGGCCCTGTCCGAGGGGATCAGTGTCAACGTCACCCTCATCTTCAGCGTCAGCCGCTACCGCGAGGTGATCGACGCATGGGCCACCGGCCTGGAGAAGCGCCTCGCGGCCGGGCAGGACGTGCGTTCGGTGCATTCGGTGGCCTCCTTCTTCGTCAGCCGCGTGGACAGCGCCGTGGACGCCGCCCTCGAGAAGATCGGCGGTGATGAGGCGCTGGCGCTGCGCGCCAAAGCGGGGCTGGCCAACGCCCGGTTGGCGTGGGCGGCCTACCAGGAGTTCCGCGCCAACGATCGGTGGGCTGCCCTGGAAGCGGCCGGCGCCTTCCCGCAGCGCCCGCTATGGGCATCCACCAGCACCAAGGATCCAGCGCTACCCGATGACCTCTACGTGGTGGGCCTGGCCGGGCCGGGCTGCGTGAACACCATGCCGGAGCCGACGCTGCGCGCCGTGGCCGATCACGGCCACGTCCGCGGCGACACCCTCGATGGTCAGGCCGAGGCAAGTCAGCAGTTGTTCGATGATCTGGCGGCGGCCGGTGTCGATCTGGACGCGGTGTTCGTGCAGCTGGAGGACGAGGGCGTGGACAAGTTCGAGCAGGCGTGGCTGGAACTTCTGGGCACAGTCAACGAGGCGCTGAGCGCGGATCGAGGTAGCTCATGAGACAAGCGGAGTTCACCAGCACCAACCCGCTGCGCAGCCCGCTGGATAGGCGCCTGCCGAGGGTCGCCGGTCCGTGTTGCCTGGTGATCTTCGGGGTGACTGGAGACCTCGCACGGCGCAAACTGATGCCTGCGGTCTATGACTTGGCCAATCGGGGCCTGTTGCCACCATCGTTCGCGCTAGTGGGCTTCGCCCGCCGGGACTACAGCGATCAGGACTTCGCCCAACAGGTCCACGACTCGGTCCGCGAGCATGCCCGCACCGAGTTCCGCGAGGACGTCTGGAATCAACTCCAGCAGGGTTTCCGGTTCGTGGCCGGCGACTTCACCGACGACGCTGCCTTCGACGCGTTGGCCGCGACCGTGGCGGATCTGGCCAACGACCAGGGCACAGGCGGGAACACCGCCTTCTACCTGTCCATCCCGCCCGGGATGTTCCCGCTGGTGGTACAGCAACTGAAGCGCTCCGGCCTGGCGTCCGAGGAGCGGGGCGGCTGGCGCCGGGTGGTCGTGGAGAAGCCGTTCGGCCATGACCTGGAGAGTGCCCAGGAGCTCAACCACACACTGGGCGAGGTCTTTCCCAGCGGCTCGATCTTCCGCATCGACCACTACCTGGGCAAGGAGACAGTGCAGAATCTGTTGGCTCTGCGCTTCGCCAACACGCTGTTCGAGCCGATCTGGAACCGCGGGTACATCGACCATGTGCAGATCACGATGGCCGAGGACATCGGCATCGGCAGTCGCGCCGGGTACTACGACGGGATCGGCGCCGCCCGCGATGTCATCCAGAATCACCTGTTGCAGTTGATGGCCCTGACAGCAATGGAGGAGCCGGTGTCCTTCTCGGCGGAGAACGTCCGCCAGGAGAAGGAGAAGGTGTTGGCCTCGGTGGTGCTGCCCGACGACTTGGGCGCCTACACAGCTCGTGGGCAGTACGGCATCGGGTGGCAGGGCGGGGAGAAGGTCGTCGGCTACATGCAGGAGGCGAACATCCCCCCGACATCGACCACCGAGACCTACGCGGCGATCACGTTGAACGTTGACACCCGGCGCTGGGCCGGGGTGCCGTTCTATCTGCGCACAGGCAAACGGCTGGGGCGGCGGGTGTCGGAGATCGCGATCGTGTTCAAGCAGGCCCCACATCTGCCGTTCGCCACGACCGACACTGAGGAACTGGGTTCGAACACACTGGTCGTGCGGGTGCAGCCCGACGAGGGGATCACCATGAAGTTCGGCTCGAAGGTGCCCGGCACGCAGATGGAAGTGCGCGACGTGACGATGGACTTCATGTACGGCGATTCTTTCACCGAGTCCAGCCCGGAGGCCTACGAACGGCTCATCCTGGATGTGCTGCTGGGTGATCCCCCGCTGTTCCCCCGCCACGAGGAGGTGGAGATGTCCTGGCGCATCCTGGACCCGATCCTGGACCATTGGGCTGCGAACGGTAAACCTGACACGTACGACCCCGGCACCTGGGGCCCGGCCAGCGCCGACGAGATGCTCGCCCGCGACGGTCGCGTCTGGCGACGGCCATGACCACGCGACTGGAGAACACCAGCGCCGACGAGATCGTACGCACCATCAACGCGGAGCGGCACAAGATCGGGGCGACATCCACTGGGATGGTGCTCACGTTGATCATCGTCACCGATGAGGAGAACCAATCCGACACCACTCGGGCTGCTGCGCATTCGGCCATGGAACACCCATGCCGCATCATTACCATGATCCCGCGGCCGGGGCGCGTAGCGCCGGCACTGGATGCCAACATCGACGTCGGGGACACGATGGGCCCCGGCGAGACGGTGCGTCTGAGGCTGCGCGGTGAGCTGGCCGATCACGGCGCCTCGGTGGCCCTGCCCCTACTGCTGCCCGACACCCCCGTGGTGGTCTGGTGGCCGACCAATGGCCCAGATGTCCCATCGGCGGACCCGTTCGGCCGCATGGCGCAGCGCCGGATCACCGATGCCGCCGCCGCTCGGCATCCGATGCAGGCCTTGATCGCCCGCCGCAAAGGTTATGTGGCCGGCGACACTGATCTGGCCTGGACCCGGACCACGCCATGGCGGTCCATGCTCGCGGCAGCGCTGGACCTGCCGTACGCACCGATCGAACGAGCCGAGGTCAGTGCCCAGGGAGCCAATCCCTCTGCAGCACTCCTGCAGGCGTGGCTTCGCAACTGTCTCGACGTCCCCGTGGACCTGCATCGCAGCCGGGGGCCTGGCATCACGAGTGTGGTCCTGCACACCACCGGCGGCCCGATCGAATTGACCCGGCCCGACGGCCGGACGGGACGACTGGCCCGACCTGGCATCACCACCCACGATGTGCCGCTGTCACGCCGTGATGTCCGGGATTTGATCGGAGAGGAGCTGAGCCGACTGGATCCCGATGACACCTATGCGGAGGCGCTGGCGGCCCTTGAGGTGCCGACGGCTCGCAAGCGCGGCAGCAAATCGGCGGCGGCCGCTCCCGCATGACGAGCATTCAAGTGGGGGTGTACCCCAACGCGCAAGCGGTGGCCGACGCGGTGGCCAACCGCATGGCTGGCAGCATTCTGCGGGCTTTGACCACAGAGTCGGTGGCGCATATCTGCATAACAGGCGGCCGCGGCGGCCATGGTGCACTGGCTGCCCTGGCGCCCGACCCCGGCATCGACTGGTCACGGGTGCACGTGTGGTGGTCCGACGAACGCTTCGTTCCCAGCGGCGATGAGTTGCGTAACGACGTGATGGCCCAGGCCGCGCTGCTCGATGTGGTGGACCTGCCGGTAGCCAACCTTCATCGGATGCCGGCCGCCGATCAATTCGAAGACATCGCAGAAGCAGCTGATGCATACGCGGCCGAGATGGCTGCGTTCGGCACCCTGGGTCCACAGTTCTGCGTGTCAATCCTGGGAATGGGTGAGGACGGTCACGTGGCGTCGCTGTTCCCCGAGCACCCGGGTCTTCGGGAGACGCGCCTGGCATTTCCGGTCACCGACTCCCCCAAACCGCCACCCCGGCGAATCTCCATGTCGCTTCCTGCCATCAACAACGCGAACGAGGTCATCCTGATCGCCGCAGGCGCCGGGAAGGCCGACGCTGTCGCCATGTTGATCAACGATCCCGGTCCCTTGGTGGTACCGGCCGCAGGCGTTCACGGCATGGACACCACACTCCTGGCCGTGGACATCGCCGCCGCTCGCCATCTTCCGGCTGGGCTGCTGCGCTACCCCTGAACTGGGTTGCCTACGTCGTTGGGGTCTGCTGAATGCGAGTAGGTGGGGCAGCGGGGATTGCGGCAGTACCGCTCGCGCACACCGGCCGCGGTGGCGGGTCACAGCCACGCCGCCCGTTCCCCCTGCGGGCAGTTCGGCAGTTGTTGCTGCGACACGCCGTGGGAAATCGCACCGTCCGCCCATCCCCGGTCGAGGTCGTCGCCGGGCGGCACTGATCGTGCTGGGGGCTGTTGCTTGGTGCTGACGCTGGGCGTCTGGCCGGCCCCCGGGGGGGCCGGCTCAGGTTCTTCGCCGCACAGGCACACAGCGGGGTATGCCGTCGACCATCTGGATGGTGAATCGGCCGTTGTGCAGGTCGCGGTGGCAGCGTGGGCACAGCAGACACATCGCATCGACATCGGTTTGGCCGCCGGCGGCCCAGCCGGTGATGTGGTGGGCGTGGCAGCGCCGGGCCGGCTGCCCGCAGCGCACACATCCCCGATCCCGCGCCGTGAGTGCGGCCCATTGGGCGTGGCTGGCGCGGCGCTGGGTGCGGCCCAACGCCAACGGTATGAAGCTGCCCGCCCGGCGTTTGCCCAGGATCACCGACACCACCGCCGAACAGGTCAGCAACGCGAAGGTGTCCGGGCCCAGCAGGGTGCCGTCCTCCAGGCGGGCCCCGTGGCCGTCGGGCAGCTGCTCGGCATCGACCAGCACCGTCACCCCTGACACCCCCAACGGCCGGGTGTTGGCCTGCGCGGCACTGACCAGGTCGTCCAAGGCGTCGGCCAGGCGCTGGCTGGGGGTGCGGTCATCCCCGGGCGCGGGCGGGTCAGTGAACCCGGCCAGCGCGTCGCGCAGCCGGGCCCCGGCCACCTGGTCCAGGTGCCCATCCACCCGGTACAGCCCGTTACCCAGGTCTGAGAGGTGCAGGCCGCGTTTGGCCCGGGCGCCCCGCAGGTCCTCATCGGGTGCCTCACGGCGGTCCTGGGTGATCAGTATGTCGAGGACCTGGGCCAGCACCACCGGTTCGATCACGGCGGCGGCGGCGACCAGATCCGGCTCCAACACCGGGAAGTGCCGCAGGCGGGGGGCGGCCCGGCACAACAGGTGCACATGCCGGCCGGTGATCTCCCCGGCCCGGTAGGCGTCGGCCACATGCGGCATGGACCGTAGGTCTCGGGCCCGGCCCACGATCGCTGAGCCGACGGCCCGGTTGTTTCCGGTCAACGCGGCTACCATCGACCCGGTCGTGCCGGCGGCGAACAACCGGGAATCCTGCTGCGCGTCGCTCACCCCGGCGACCTGGGTCTGGTAGGCCTCCAGCATTGTCTGCAGGCGGGCCGCGGCGCGCACCGCGCCGAGGCGCTGTTCCACGCTCAAATCGGCCGGATCGGGCAGGCCCAGCACGCTCTCGGCCAACTCCTCAAACACCGCCGGAATCTCCACCGGCAGTTCATCGGCCAGCTGGGCGCGGCGTAACGCCGCCGCCGGAATCTCGAAGAACCCCATCAGCACACACCCCCACCCACGACGGTCGGTGCCGAAACCAGGGGCAAGGCTCCCCTGCGGCGTCGCTCCACGAGCTGATGGCCACCAAACCTGGTGACACCCCAAACCTACGGGGAGGGTCTGACATCTTTCACCCACCCGCCCACGGGCATGGGGACAACCCCGACCGAGTCGGGCGGACCCTCATCGACGACCGCCGGAACCGGACCGCGGTACTGGGGGGCGCCCACGGCACCCCCACACCTAACTGTGGTTCCCCTGTGACGTCGTGAACACGCTGCGCCACGCGTAACGCCACCCGCGTCCGCCACGACAGTGGGCCGCCACCGCAACGATTCATGCGCCAGCCGCAGACTCAGACAACAACACGACAGGCCAACGCACTACACCGAAACTGTCGAGGCCTAAACCGGCAGACCCAGTTCCGCGAACGTGTTGCACTGGTTGATGTCGCCGGTGTCGTACCCCCGGGTGTACCAGAACTGCCGTTGTTTGGCCGAACCGTGCGTGAATTTCTCCGGATTGACGCGTACGCCGGCGCCTTCCATGATCCGATCGTCACCGACGGCCGCGGCGGCGTTCGAGGCCTGCTGGAACTCCTCAGGGGTGATCTGGACGTTGCCCATGTCATTGGCGAGGCGGCCCCAGACGCCGGCGAAGCAGTCGGCCTGCAACTCCATCGCCACGCTGTAGTTGTTCGGGTTGCGGGCGTCCTGCTGGGCCCGCCGTACCTGCTGCTCGATGCCCAGAACATTCTGCAGATGGTGGCCGTACTCGTGGGCCATGATGTACACCATCGCGTACTGGCCCTGCACGCCGAGCCCCGCAAGTTGGCGATTGAAGCCCAGGTCGAAGTAGATCCGCTCATCCCCGGGGCAGTAGAACGGCCCCACGTTGGTGTCGGCGGGTCCGCAGGCGGTGCGGGTCGACCCGTCGAAGAACGTCAGACCTGGGGTCTGCAACGTCCGGCCAGCCTGTTGGAACACCCCGGACCACACGTCGTTGGCCTCGTTGTAGGACTTCACCAATAGGCAGTCCGTGTCCTCGAACACCCCGTCCTCGGCATCCTGCGGACACCTCTGCGCCAGCGAGACATTCACCCCTTGGGCATTCGACGGCACCTCGTACAGGGCCCCACCATCTCCGGTTGTCCCCGTCTCCCCACCGATGCTGCACATCACGAAGACAAGCAGGATGATGATGGTCATCACCCCACCGCCGCCGAGCATCTTGGCCAGGCCCCCAGCCATCGCCACCTGGCCGGGTCCGACGCCACCGCCGCGCGACGATCGACCCCCGCGACCGTCCCGCTGATCGTCGACTCCGGAGAAGTCGATGTTGTTGTCGTCGAACTTCACGCCGAGCGCCTCCCGCCTGCCAGGAGTACCACCGTATCGGGGAACTCACCACCCACCCAGTGCCCCCAGGCGAGTGACTTAGGCCTCTGGCAGGTTCTTCATCGCCTCGTCGAGCAGGGCGTTGGCCTCGCCCTCGGATCGGCGCTCCTTCACGTACGCGAGATGCGTCTTGTACGGTTCGGTGACAGGCGCAGCCGGCGGGTTCTCCTTGTCGGTGCCCGCCGGTAGCCCACAACGTGGGCAATCCCACTCCGTGGGCGCCGCGGCATCCTGCGCGAAACTGGGTTGGCTCTCATGGCCGTTCGAGCAGTAGAAGGAAATCTTCTTCCGGGGCGCTGCCTCCCCCCGCTCGGCTTCGCCCATCGGGCCTGCGCCGACTCGACTCCCCCTGATTGCACTGCCACCTGCCACAGTGAATCCCTTCGCGTTAAGACTTGGTGATCAGACCAAGAGCAATGATCGTGGCCGCCCAGATGAGCCCCACTCCGACCGTCACGCGGTCCAGGTTGCGCTCAGCGACGCTCGACCCACCCAGCGAAGTGCTCACACCGCCGCCGAACAGATCGGAAAGGCCGCCCCCCTTACCCTTGTGCAGCAGCACCAAGACGATGAGCAGAACGCTGGTGACCAGCAGCAGTATCTCCAGTCCAAGAATCACCGGTGAGTCCCTTTCACGTCGTGCGGCAAGTTCCAGAGTAACCTCAGGCCGAGACCTGCGGGTGGAGGCGGTACCGGACAATCGCCGCGAACTCCTCCGCGTCCAGGCTGGCCCCTCCGATGAGGGCGCCGTCCACGTCGGCCTTGGCCATGATCCCGGCGATGTTGCTGGACTTGACCGAACCTCCGTAAAGCACGCGTACCTGCTCAGCGACCGCAGGGCTGTATGTCGAGGCGATCCACTCGCGGATGACCTGGCAGACCTCTTGGGCATCCTCCGGGGACGCCACCTCGCCGGTCCCAATCGCCCACACGGGCTCATAGGCGATCACGACGTTGAGAAGCTGGTCCTCAGTCAGTCCGGCCAGGCTGCCCGTGAGCTGCGTTGTCACATGGCCGACATGTTCGCCCGCCTGCCGCACGTCGAGCTTCTCTCCGACGCAGACGATCGGGACCAGGCCATTGTCCAGCGCGGCCTTCGCCTTCGCGTTGACAACGGCATCGGTCTCGTTGTGATACTCGCGGCGCTCACTGTGCCCCACGACGGCGTAGGTGCATCCCAGCTTGGCCAGCATGTGCCCGGCGACCTCGCCGGTGTAGGCACCGGCGGCGTGCGCGGAGACGTCCTGCCCGCCGTACTGGATCTTGAGCTTGTCGCCTTCGATCAGGGTCTGCACGCTGCGGATGTCGGTGAATGGCGGCATGACAGCCGCATCCACTGCCGCGTAGTCCTCGTCCTTGAGCAGAAAAGCCACCTTCTGCACGAGTGCGATCGCTTCGAGGTGGTTCAGGTGCATCTTCCAGTTGCCGGCCATCAGTGGCTTACGGCTCATGATTCCTCCAAAACGGCGATTCCGGGTAGGGTCTTGCCCTCCAGCAGTTCGAGGCTCGCCCCGCCACCGGTGGAGATGTGGTCGATCGCATCCGCATCGACGTCGAGCAGCCGCACGGCAGCCGCGGAGTCGCCACCGCCGACGACGGTGAAACCGTCCGTCTGCGTCAAGGCTTGGGCCACGGCCAGGGTCCCAGCGGCGAAGGGCGCCACCTCGAACACGCCCATGGGGCCGTTCCACACGACAGTCGCCGACGTCAGGATGGCGCCCGCGTAGGCTTGGGCCGTCTGCGGTCCGATGTCCAGGCCCTTCCAACCGTCCGGAATCCCGTCCGCCATCGACACGACGCGGGTATCGGCATCCTCGGCGATGTCCACGGCAATCACGACATCTGTGGGAAGCAGCACGTCCACACCGCGCTTTGCAGCGGTTGCCAGGATCTCGCGGCAACGCTCCACCCAGTCGGCTTCGAACAGCGAGTCCCCGATGCTGTGGCCCTGCGCAGCCAGGAACGTGAAGCACATACCGCCGCCGATGATCAGGCGGTCGACCGAGGCCAACAGGTTGTCGATGACCCCGAGCTTGTCCGAGACCTTCGATCCCCCGAGGACAACGGTGTAAGGACGAGACGGATCCACCAACACGTTCTGGAACGAACGGATCTCCTTCTCCACCAGCCGGCCAGCCGCGTTCGGAAGCAACTTCGCCACATCGGTCACGCTGGCCTGCTCACGATGCAGCACACCGAAACCGTCGCTCACGTAGGCCGTCATGCCTTCCGCCAGCTCGCTGGCCAGGGCAGCCCGCTCAGCGGGATCCTTGCTGGCCTCACGTGGGTCGAATCGGATGTTCTCCAGCAGAACGACGTGACCCGGAACGCCTGGGGTGATCGTCCCCGCTGGAGCCAGGTCGACGGGCGAGCCGAGCAGCTCGGCCATGCGCACCGCAACGGGTGCCAGAGAGAGTTCGGGTTTGACCGCGCCCTTCGGACGGCCGAGATGGGCCACCACCACCGGGCGGGCACCGGCGCCCAGCAGTTCGTTCAGGGTCGGCAGGGCCGCCCGGATCCGGCCGTCATCCGTGATCTGCCCATCGGACAGCGGGACGTTCAGATCCAGGCGAACCAGTACCGAGGCGTCCTGAAGATCAAGATCGCTCAGGGTGTGCATACGTCAGGCAGCATCCCGCGCGGCCATGTACCGCAGCAGGTCCACGAGCCGGTTGGAGTAACCCCACTCGTTGTCGTACCAGCCCACGACCTTGACCAGCGAACCCATGGTGTTGGTCAGTCCGGCATCGAAGATGCAGGACGACGGGTCAGTGACGATGTCGGTCGACACGATCGGGTCCTCGGTGTAGCGCAGAATGCCCTTCAGGGGGCCCTCGGCAGCGGCCTTGATCGCTGCGTTCAGCTCATCTGCGGCCACGGCCTTGCCCAGGTTGACGGTGAGGTCGGTCGCTGAGCCGGTCGGGACCGGAACCCGCATCGCGTAGCCGTCGAGCTTGCCCTTGAGGTCCGGGATCACCAACGCGATGGCCCGAGCGGCACCGGTGGTGGTCGGGATCATGTTGATCGCGGCAGCGCGGGCGCGGCGCAGGTCCTTGTGCGGGAAGTCCAGCACGTTCTGGTCATTGGTGTAGGCGTGGATCGTGGTCATCATGCCGTTCTCGATGCCGAACTCGTCCACGAGCACCTTGGCCATCGGGGCCAGGCAGTTGGTCGTGCAGGAGGCGTTGGAAACGATGTTGTGCTCAGCCGGGTTGTAGTCGGTGTGGTTGACGCCCATCACGAATGTGGCGTCCTCACCCTTGGCCGGTGCGGAGATGATGACCTTCTTCGCGCCTGCGGAGATGTGCTTGGCCGCGTCCTCACCCTTGGTGAAGTGGCCGGTGGACTCGATGACGTAGTCGACACCCAGGCCGCCCCAGCCCAGGGCCAGCGGGGTCGCGATCGGCGAGGGTCTTGATGGACTTGCCGCCCACGGTGATTTCATCCTCGGTGAAGGACACGTCGCCGGCCAGGCGGCCGAGCACAGAGTCGTACTTCAGCAGGTGGGCCAGCGTGGCGTTATCGGTCAGATCGTTGACCGCCACGATTTCGATGGGCTCGTTGCCGAAAGCCGTCTGCGAGTCCCCCAGCGCGTCCACCGCACGGTAGAAGTTGCGCCCGATGCGTCCAAAGCCGTTGATGCCGACACGAATTGTCACAAATACTCCTTAGGTCGAGTGGTTCAATTCTATCGGCACCTCAGACAAGTTCGTCATCGGAAGCCAGACCCGCCTCAGTATCCGGAATTCCCAACTCCCGTGCACGGCGATCGGCCATCCCCAGCAGGCGCCGGATGCGCCCGGCAATCGCGTCCTTGGTCATGGGTGGGTCGGCCAGGGCGCCGAGCTCCTCCAGCGATGCCTGTCGGTGCGCCATCCGCAACTGACCGGCCGCCGAGAGGTGATCGGGGACGTCGTCGCCCAGGATCGCCAAGGCGCGCTCCACCCGGGCACTGGCGGCCACGGCAGCGCGAGCCGAACGGCGCAGATTCGCATCGTCGAAGTTCGCCAGCCGGTTGGCGGTGGCCCGGACCTCACGACGGGTGCGCCGCTCCTCCCAGACCAGCACCGACGAGTGCGCACCCATCCGGGCCAGCATCTGCGCGATGGCGTCGCCGTCACGGATGACGACCCGCTCCACGCCCCGGACCTCGCGGCTCTTGGCCGAGATCCCCATCCGGCGAGCGGCCCCGACCAGGGCCAGCGCCGACTCCGGTCCTGGACAGGTGATCTCCAGGGCCGCCGAACGCCCCGGTTCGGTCAACGAGCCGTGTGCCAGGAAGGCCCCCCGCCAGGCGGCTTCGGCGTCACAGATGCCGGCTGTCACCACATGCGGCGGCATCCCCCGAATCGGGCGGCCGGCGCCGTCCACCAGGCCCGCCTGCCGCGCCAGTTGCTCACCACCGGTGACCACCCGCACCATGTACCGGGTGCCTTTGCGAAGGCCCCCTTTGTGCACCACCGCGAAGTCGGCCTGCTGGCCGAAGACCTCAGCGAGGTTGGCGCGCAGCCGGCGGGCGGCGGCGCCGGTGTCGAACTCGGCCTCCACGACGATCTTGCCGCTGACGATGTGCAGAGCTCCACCAAAACGCAGCATCGCCGACGTTTCCGCCTTACGGCAGCACGGTTTGCTGACTTCCAATTGGTTGAGCTCGTCTTTGACGGCGGCGGTCATGGCCATGGCCGCAATTCTCACACGCTCGGCGTGTCGCCTGGGGCGGGAACTGCCGAATTGGACCCGGTGCACCCGCAGCCGGTCACTGCAGGAGCCGCCCGAACACCGCGGCCAGCATGAGGGAGTCGTGCACGGGCAGCAGCGTGCCCCCGTCACTGGCTCTCACGTCCTCGATGACCACACTCGCCCCGACGGCCGCGCACGCCACGCGCAACCTGCCCTCATCGACCACCGAGCTCGGGTCCACGATCACGTCATCGAGACGGACTTCGGGGAAGCTGGCCGCGAGGTTGTGCAGGTACTTCGAGGCGGTGAAGCCGGTCGTCTCTCCCACCTGGGGCGCCACATTGACGACCAGGACTTTGCGAGCGTCGGACTCGACCAGCGCTTGCCGCACCTGTCGGACGTGCAGGTGCGGAAGCACGGAGGTGAACCAACTCCCCGGGCCGAGCACGATCAGCCGGGCCCGGCTCAGCGCCTCGGCCACCTGCGGACAGGGTTTCGGATCGGCCGGTTCGATGTACAGCGCCTCCACCTGGCCGGTCGTGGTCGCGATGGCCACCTGCCCGCGCAGCGTGCTCAGCGCGGAACCGCCGTCCAACCCGCGCACGTCGGCGATCAGGTCCACCGGCTCGTTGGCCACGGGCAAGACCCTTCCCTGCGCCTCGAGCAACGCGGCGACCCAGTCCAGACCCATCACGGCATCGCCGGTCTCCTGCCACAGCGCACTGATCAGCAGGTTCCCCAGCGCGTGCCCGGCCAGTTCCCCGTCTCCCTCGAAGCGGTGCTGCAGCACCTGCGACCAGGTTCTGCCCCAGGTGTCGTCGCCGCACAGGGCAGCCAGCGCCATGCGCAGATCCCCGGGCGGGATCAGCCCCAATTCCCTGCGAATACGCCCGGACGACCCGCCGTCATCGGAAACCCCGACGACCGCGGTGACCGCATCGGTGACCCTGCGCAGCGCACGCAGGGTGGCCGCCAGGCCGTGACCGCCGCCCAATGCCACCACTGCCGGTCCCGTGCTCCACTCCCCTGTTTGGCGCACGACTCACTCCCGGCCGAGGTCGCGGTGTTGCACCACCACCTGGTGGCCGGCCTCGCGCAGCATCTCGGCGAGCCGCTCGACCATGGCCACGCTACGGTGTTTGCCGCCGGTGCACCCGATGCCGATCGTCACATACCGCTTGCCCTCCCGGACGTAACCCTCCGCGACGAGATTGACGATCGCGGCGTAGTGATCCAGGACATCCAGTGCGCCTTCGCGGCTCAGGACGTAACTGCTGACCTCAGAGTCCCGTCCCGTCTGCTCGCGCATCTCCGGCACCCAGAAGGGATTGGGCAAGAACCGCACGTCGGCGACCATGTCGGCATCAACGGGGATTCCGTACTTGAACCCGAAGGACAGGACCGACACCCGCAGCGAATCCGGGCCGGGGGTGCGGTAGTTCGCCTCGATGATCCGGCGCAGGTCGTGCACCGACTTCGTGGAGGTGTCGATGACCATGTCCGCGCCTGCCCGGAACGCGCTCAACATCGTGCGCTCCTCGCGCAGGGCGTCGAGCAGGGTGCCGTCCTCCTGCAGTGGGTGGGGGCGCCGTGACGACTCGAAGCGACGGACCAGCACCTCCTCGGACGCCTCGAGGAAGACGATGCCCACGTTCACGTGGGCCTCCCGCAGGGCTTGTGTGACCGAGACCAGGTTGGAGAACAGAGGTCCGCCCCGCACGTCCACGACCACGGCCAGTCGCTGCACGTCGGGACGCGGTTGCAACAGATCGATCGTGGACTGCAGCAGCGACGGCGGCAGGTTGTCGACCACGAACCAACCAGCGTCCTCCAGTGCGCGGGCCGCCGTGCTGCGCCCCGCGCCCGACATCCCGGTGACGATCAGCACTTCGAAGTTCGGGTTGTTCATCACAGCCTCCCTGGGTCAATCATCGTCAATCACTTCCCCGGTCGTCACATTGACCGCTGGTGCAGGCGTGTCCTTGGCCAGATGGTCAGCGATCACGTGGGCCAGATCGGGGCTGATGCCCGGTACCTCGGCGAGTTCTTCCCAGGTCGCCCGGCGCAACCGGCCCAGGGTGCCGAAGGACTTGATCAGGGCCTTGCGCCGGTGGGGGCCCACGCCAGGTATGTCCTCGATCACCGAACTGCTGAGCCGCTTGCTGCGCTTCTGCCGGTGGTAGGTGATCGCGAACCGGTGCGCCTCATCCCGGATCCTCTGCAGCAGGTACAGACCCTGACTGCGCCGGGACAGGATGATCGGGTCGTCGTACTGCGGCATCCACACCTCTTCGAGGCGCTTGGCCAGACCTGCCACCGCGACGTCGTCGATGCCGAGGTCGGCCAGGGCCGCGCGGGCGGCGGCCACCTGCGGTTTGCCGCCGTCGATGAGCAACAGGTTCGGCGGGTAGCGGAAGGCCTTGCGCTCGTCGTTGGCCCCCCCGGCGGGTCCGAACTCGATGTCAGAGGCCTCGGCGCGTTCGGCGAGGTAGCGGGTGAAACGCCGGCGCACCA
The DNA here is from genome assembly GCA_037046735.1 of Candidatus Nanopelagicales bacterium. Taxonomy (GTDB): domain Bacteria; phylum Actinomycetota; class Actinomycetes; order S36-B12; family UBA10799; genus JADKAV01. Next base: position 151,576 of record JBAOHC010000027.1, read on the forward strand.
CCTCCGCGATGCTGGCCACGTCATCCTGGCCGGTCACCCCGCGGATCGCAAAGCGGCGGTAGTCGGACTTGCGCGGAAGTCCGTCCTCGAAGACGACCATGGACGCGACAACATCGTTGCCCTGCAGGTTGGAGATGTCGATGCACTCGATCCGCAGCGGCGCGACGTCCATCTCGAGGGCCTCGCCGATCTCCTCGAGTGCGGCAGCCCGGGTGCTGAGATCGCCCGCGCGGCGCAGTTTGTGCGACTGCAGCGTCTGCACGGCATTGGTCGTCACGGTGTCCAGCAAAGCGCGCTTCTGACCCCGCTGCGGTGTCTTCACGGTGACCCGGTGCCCTGCCTTCAAGGCGAGCCACGGTTCGACCGCCGCTTCGGGCAGCACGGGCACGAGCACCTCGTACGGGATATCGGCGTCATCCTCACCGTAGAGCTGCTGCATGACGCCCGTGATCAGTTCAGTGGGCAGCTCATTGGCGATCTTCTCAAGGACGAAGGCGTGCTGGCCCCGGACCCGGCCGCCGCGCACGTGGAAGATCTGGAAGGCCGCCTCCAACTCGTCCTCGGTGAACCCGATGAGGTCCGCACTGGTGTCGCCGGGCAGGACCAGCGCAGTCCGCTCCATCGCCTTGCGCAGCGCTCCCAGATCGTCGCGGAGCCGGGCCGCCGTCTCATAGTCCTGAACCGCCGATGCTGCTCGCATCTGGCGCTCCAGATCCCGCATGAAGCGGTCGGTCCCGGTACCGAGGAAGGCGACCAGATCCTCGGCCAGCCGGCGGTGGTCATCCGCGCTGATCCGCTCAATGCAGGGGGCGCTGCACTTACCGATGTAGCCGAGCAGGCACGGCCGGCCCATCTGCTCCGAGCGCCGGAACACCCCGTTGCTGCAGGTGCGCACCGGGAAGACGCGCAGTACCTGATCCACGGTCTCCCGGATCGCCCACGCCTGTGCGTACGGGCCGAAGTACTTGACCCCCTTGCGCTTCTCGCCACGCATGACCATGACCCGGGGATACTGCTCGGCCATCGTGATCGCCAGGTAGGGATAGGACTTGTCGTCGCGGTACTTCACGTTGAAACGCGGCGCAAACTCTTTGATCCACTGGTACTCCAGCTGCAGCGCCTCGGTCTCGGAGTCGACGACCACCCAGTCGACGCTGCACGCCGTCTGCACCATGGTGGCGGTGCGCGGATGCATGTGAACGGGATTCTGGAAGTAGCTGGACAGCCGCGAACGGAGATTTGTCGCTTTTCCGACGTAAATCACCCGCGTGTCGTAGTCTCTAAATCTGTAAACACCTGGTAAAGGCGGGATGCTACCCGCGGGTGGTCGGTAGGACCTCGGGTCTGCCACCCCTCAAGGCTAATTCAGTGAGGAACGTAGACGTGGTGAAGTTGATGGCTGGCGCGCTGGTCGCACTCAGCCTGGCCGTGCCCGCCGGCTCCCGCCGACCGGCGCTCAGCTCGACGGGCTGTTCGTCGAGGGCGACTCCTTGACCGTCGGCTCCTCCAGCGCCATCAAAGCCAATCTCAGCGCTGAGTTTCGCAACATCACCGTCGATGCCGAGGTGGGCCGCAGCACCCCGACGGGGATCTCCCGGCTCGATGCCGGGCAGAGCGCGAACGTGTGGGTCCTGGCCCTGGGGACCAACGACGCCCCGGACCCCAAGACCATGCGCCGCAATGTGAAGACCGTTCTGGCGCGGGCCGGCTCCCGACCAGTTCTGTGGGTCTCCGTATGGCGCAGCGCCGAGTACGGCACGGGTCAACCGCATGCTCTCGCGCCAGGATGCGAAGTCGGCGCAGCTGTCAGTCCTGCGCTGGGATCTGTTCATCAAGAGCAACCCGCAGTACCTCGCCGGCGACCGCATTCACCTCACGTCTGCCGGCTACGAGGTGCGCGGGGCGATGATCGCCGACGCCGTCCGGGCATTGCTGGGCTCCCGGTAGGCCTCAACTGCGCTCGACGCCCTGCAGCACGAGATTTGTGTAAGCCTGGCACCCCTGCGGATTGAGGTGAATGCCGTCGGGGTACAGCCCTGGCGCGAAGACGCTGGCGTTCCAGTCGATGACGTGGGCATTCGGCCACCTGGCGGGCATGGCCCGCAGTCGCTGGTTCACATCACCCTCGTACGTATAGGTGTCCGGCAGTTCGACGGTCAGGAAGTACACCGCGCGGTCAGGTCCGGCGGCCTGCATGATCCGATCGAGCACCTTGAACCCGAAGGGACCGTTGGTGCCCAGCGCCACCACCACCCGGGGCGGCAGGGTCCCGTCAGCGGCCTTCTGTTCGATGAGCGCCGCGCCCTCGGTGATCGTCCGGTTCTCAGCCGCATTCACTTTCACGACCGTGCCCTTGAGACACGATTTCGCGCCGAGCAGGACCGAGTCGCCTACGGCATACACCGGACCGGTCAGCGGCGCTGCAGGCGGTTTCGCCATGGACAGTACGGCTTGCGGGGAAGGCAGACCCGCCTTGCCACTGACCCACAGGCCGGCGATCACGAACGCCAGCGTGGCCAGAACGCCACCCAGAACCGTCGGCAGGCGCTGGATCAGGCTGTCGTCGTTATCCGCCACGGTTGCCGGATCAGGCCAGGACCACGTTGGCGCCGTCGACCCGCACAGCGACCGGAGACAGCCCCGTCGTGGCAGGACCTTGAATCACCGCACCATCGGTGATGGAGAACTGCGATCCGTGACACGGGCACAGGATCGTCTGTTCGGCCACCTCGTTGACCAGACACTTCTGGTGCGGGCAGACGGCGCTGAGCCCCACGAAATCCCCGGCGGTCGGCTGCGTCACGACGACCTTCGTCTGGCCGGCGTCGACGATCACCCCGCCATCCACCGGGACGTCGGTGGTGGCCACCAGCACTTCGCCGGCCGCGGCGGGCGAAGGCGCGGCCGGGGCGTCGCCCGTCGGGTCGCTGCTGCTCCCGGAATCACCGCTCGAGCACCCGGTGAGCACCACCCCAGCGGCTCCAAGCGCGCCTACAGCCATGACATTCCTGCGCGTGACATCGGTCATTGGTCACTCCCATCGATCTGCTGACAGCCTAAGCGCATGACCAGATCACGACCGGCCAACACACCGGGTCAGGGGATGATCGGGGCCAGGAACCGCCCCGTGTGACTGGCCTCGACCGCCACGACCTCCTCCGGAGTCCCTTGCGCGACGATCAAACCACCGCCGCTACCACCCTCGGGACCGAGATCGATGATCCAGTCCACCGTCTTGATGACATCGAGGTTGTGCTCGATGACCACCACTGTGTTGCCCTTGTCCACCAGCGAGTGCAGCACGCCGAGCAGGCGTCGCACATCCTCGAAGTGCAGACCCGTGGTGGGTTCGTCCAGGACGTACACCGTGCGACCCGTCGACCGGCGCTGCAGTTCGCTGGCCAACTTGACCCGCTGCGCCTCCCCGCCGGACAGCGTGGGGGCCGGTTGTCCGAGTCGCACGTAGCCAAGACCCACGTCCACGAGCGTGTTCAGATGCCGGGCGATCGCGGGGATCGCGGCGAAGAACTCCGCGGCCTCCTCGATCGGCATGTCCAGGACCTCAGCGATCGTCTTGGCCTTGTAGTGCACCTCCAGCGTCTCGCGGTTGTACCGCGCGCCGTGACACTCACCGCACGGCACGTAGACATCGGGCAGGAAGTTCATCTCGATGCGTAGGGTGCCGTCCCCAGAGCATGCTTCACACCGGCCGCCCTTGACGTTGAACGAGAAGCGCCCGGGGGTGTAACCACGGATCTTCGCCTCCTCGGTCTCGGCGAAGAGGCGGCGGATGTGGTCGAAGACGCCCGTGTAGGTCGCCGGGTTCGAGCGGGGGGTACGCCCGATCGGGCCCTGATCAACGTGAACGACCTTGTCCAACTGTTCCACGCCCGTGACCGCACGATGCCTGCCCGGCACTCTGCGCGCCGAGTGCAGTTCGCGGGCCAGCACCGTGTAGAGGACGTCGTTGACCAGAGTCGACTTCCCGGAACCGGAAACGCCGGTGACGGCCACCAGCACCCCGAGTGGGAAGTCCACCGTGACGTCCTGCAGATTGTGTTCGCGGGCGTTGTGCACTGTGAGGACACGGTCGGGATCGATCGGCCTGCGAACGGGGGGCACCTCGATGGAACGCCGGCCGGCCAGGTAGGCGCCGGTGATCGAATCCGTGCTGCTCAGCAACTCCGACAGTGGACCTGACACCACGACCTGGCCGCCGTGTTCGCCGGCCGCCGGTCCGATGTCGACCACCCAGTCGCTGGCCCGGATCGTGTCCTCGTCGTGCTCAACAACGATGAGCGTGTTGCCGAGGTCACGCAGTCGCACCAGCGTCTCGATCAGGCGATGATTGTCGCGCTGGTGCAGGCCGATCGAAGGCTCGTCCAAGACGTAGAGGACGCCCACCAGGCCACTGCCGATCTGCGTCGCCAGACGGATACGCTGCGCCTCCCCCCCGGCCAGGGTGCCGGCAGCCCGGTCCAACGTCAGATAGTGAAGACCGACATCGATGAGGAAGCGCAACCGAGCGTTGACCTCCTTGAGCACCCGCGAGGCGATCTGCGTGTCCCGATCGTCGAGCTGCAGATCCTCCAAGAACTCGGCGCACCGATCGATCGGCATCCGGGAGATGTCAGCGATGTTGCGGCCACCGATGGTCACGGCGAGGCTCAGCGGCTTCAGCCGGGCGCCCTGACAGGCCGGGCACGGGATGTCACGCATGTATCCCGCGAACCGTTCCCGCAAGGAGTCCGACTCCGCATGGGCGTGCCGGCGCTCCACGTAGGGGATGGCGCCCTCCCACCCTGTCGCATACGTGCGTTCGCGGCCGTACCGATTGCGGTACCGGACCACCACCTGCTCGCCGCGGCCGTGCAGCAGGACATCCTGGACATCTTTGCCGAGGTCCTCGAAGGGGGTGTCCAGGCTGAAGTGCAGCTCCTCGGACAGAGCTGTCAGCAGCCGCATGAAGTACTCCGACGTGGAACCGCCTGAGATCGGTGCCAACGCACCGTCAGCCACGCTGAGGCCCGGGTCCGGGACGACGAGATCGGCATCCACTTCCATGCGCGTCCCGAGTCCGCCACACTCCGCGCAGGCTCCGAACGGCGAGTTGAATGAGAAGCTGCGCGGTTCCAACTCCTCGAAGCTCAGTCCGTCCTCCAGACAGGCCAGATGCTCGCTGAATGTGCTCTGCCGCTGCGGGTCGTCCTCGGATAGGTCAACGCGGTCGATGATGACCACCCCGCCGCCGAGCCGAAGGGCGGTCTCGACCGTGTCGGTCAATCGCCGCTTACCGCTGGGTTTGGCCACCAATCGATCGACCACCACCGAGATGCTGTGTTTGATCTGTTTGCGCAGTTTGGGCACCGCGTCGAGAGCATAGGTCGTGCCGTCCACCTCCACCCGGGCGTAACCCTGCGTCTGCAGTGACCGGAAGAGATCCACGAACTCGCCCTTGCGCTCTCGCACGATCGGCGCCAGGACCTGGAAGCGAGTCCCCTCCTCGAGGCCAACGATCTGGTCCACGATCTGCTGCGGGGTCTGCCGGGAGACCGGCTTGCCGCACTTCGGACAGTGCGGCTGACCGATCCGCGCGTAGAGCAGGCGCAGATAGTCGTACACCTCCGTGATGGTGCCGACGGTGGATCGCGGGTTGCGGTTGGTCGACTTCTGATCGATCGAAACGGCCGGGCTGAGCCCCTCGATGAAGTCGACATCAGGCTTGTCAAGTTGACCGAGGAACTGCCGAGCGTAAGCCGACAGCGACTCCACGTAGCGTCGTTGACCTTCAGCGAAGATGGTGTCGAAGGCCAGGCTGGACTTGCCGGACCCTGACAGCCCCGTGAACACGATCAGGGCATCCCGCGGCAACTCCACATGGATGTCCTTCAGATTGTGTTCCCGCGCGCCTCGCACGATGAGTTTGTCCTGCACTCCCCAAGGCTAACTGGGGGGTGGGACAGCGCATGCGGGCTTCTCCCTGGCCCGTTCAGCTCCGCCCTGGACCGGGCGGACTGCTCCGAACGGTTGACGCGGCAAAGCCCAGCATCTCCGAACTCCGACAAGACGGTATGCGAGCAGCACTTCCTCTCCTGATCACCGGCACACTGCTGGTGGCACCGGTGCTCGCGATGCCCACATCTGCTGCCGCTGCAGAGCCCGTGTCCAGCACCGCCATCGCCATGGCCGCAGCCGGCCACAAGGCCAAACTGAGCAGCAAGGCGGGGACCAGCCGCCTGCGTGTGACCATCACCGGTTCACCGGTGGGACGGGTCCAGGTCGTGGGCTTGAACAAGCGGTACATCCTCACCGAATCAGCCGTCATGCGCCTGCGGGTGGGCCATTACACCGTGCGGGCGAGCAACGTCTCCTCGGCCAAAGACACTTACCGTCCCGCGAGCCGCAAGCAGACAATCACGGTGCGCAAGGGTGTCACCGCCCAGGTGCAGGTCACCTACTCCCACGCGGGGAGTTCGGCACCCGGCACGGTCCGTCAGGACACTCCCCCTGCCGGTGAACTCACCGAGGTCTTCAACCTGGTGAACACTGCGCGCTCTCGCACCCAACAGTGCGGAACCAAGACCATGCCCGCGGTTGATGCGCTGACCTACAACGCTGACATCGGCCAAGCGGCCCAACTCCACGCCGAGGACATGGCAGCCAAGAACTACTTCGAGCACGTCTCCCTCGACGGTCGCACCTTCGTCGACCGCATCAACAACACCGCCTACGACGGCAGTCCGGCGGGCGAGAACATCGCGATGGGATTCCAGTCCGCCGCGGACGTGGTGCAGGGTTGGCTGAACAGCCCGGGACACTGCGTGAACCTGATGGATCCCGACTTCGACGATGTGGGCCTCGGGTTCACCTCCCTGCAGGATCCCAAGTACTCCACCGCCACCACCTTCTGGGTGCAGGACTTCGGATACGCAGGCTAGAGTCACTGATCCAGAGGTGTTCAGGCGGTACGTTTCTCGCATGACGTACACCGGCAAGACCCACGTCGGCGGACCCGCGGCCGTGCGCGAGCTCCCCGATCTGGTGATCTCCAAACTCGCGGTCGGCCCCATGGACAACAATGCGTACGTGCTGCGCTGCCGGGCGACTGGGGAGCAGGTGCTCATTGATGCGGCGGCAGAGCCGGCCCGCCTTCTTGACCTGATCGGCTCAGATGGCCTGACCACCGTCGTGACCACTCACGGCCACGCCGATCACTGGCAGGCTCTGGCGGCGGTACGCAAAGCCACGGGAGCGCGCAGCCTGGCTCCCCGGCTCGACGCCGAAACCCTCGGCGCACTGGTCGACGACACCCTCGAGGACGGCGACACGGTTTCGGTTGGCCACTGTCGCCTGCGGGTGATCCACCTTGGTGGACACACTCCCGGCGCCATGGCCTTGCTGTATGAGGACCCGCTGGGTCACCCGCACCTGTTCACCGGCGACTGCCTGTTTCCCGGCGGCGTCGGCAAGACCTGGTCGGAGCAGGACTTCGACACCCTGTTCCGCGGCGTGCGCGACCGGGTGTTCGCCAGTCTGCCCGACGAGACCTGGGTCTACCCAGGACACGGCAACGACACGACCCTGGGGGCCGAGCGTCCCGCACTGGCGACGTGGGAGGCGCGGCGCTGGTGACGTGACCTGGACCCCGAGCGGGTGACCCACATGTCGCTTACGCGTCCTGACCGACCTCAGGATGGCGCCGCTCATGGATCAGACTGGCCACCACCGTGATGGTCAAGATCGAGATGATGACCGCCAAGCTGACCCAGTTCGAGATCACCGGCACATCGAACGGCTCTCCCCCGTTGAGGAACGGCAGCGAATTCTCGTGCATGGCCTCCAGAATCAGTTTCACCCCGATGAACCCGAGCACGGCCGCCAGCCCGACACCCAGGAAGACCAGTCGGTCCAGGAGGTTGCCGAGCAGGAAGTACAACTGTCGCAGGCCCATCAGGGCGAACACGTTGGCTGTGAAGACGATGAACGGGATCTTGGTCAGCCCGAAGATCGCCGGGATGCTGTCCAGAGCGAAGAGCACATCGGTGGTGCCAATCGCGATCAACACCACCAGCATGGGGGTGTACAGCCGCTTGCCATCCACGATGGTTCGCAGCCTCTTGCCGTCGAACTCCTGGGCGATGGGTACGAGCCGCCCGACCGTTCGCACGATCACGTTCTCCTTGTACTCCTCGTCGTCGTCCTCACCGTGGGTCAGCAGCTTCACCGCTGTGACGATCAAGAAGATGCCGAACAGGTAGAACACCCACGAGAACTGCGCCAGAATCGCAGCCCCCAACGCGATGAAGATGCCGCGTAGGACCAGCGCGACGATGATCCCCCACATGAGCACGTACTGCTGCAGTTCCCGTGGTACGTAGAACCGGGCCATGATCAGCACGAAGACGAACAGATTGTCCACGCTCAGGCTGTACTCGGTCAGCCATCCGGCATAGAACTGCACCGCGATGTCCCCGCCGAACTGCCAGCCCAGGAATAGCCCGAAGGCGATCGCGCTACCGACGAAGAGGGCCAACCAGCGCAGTAGTTCGGGGGTCTTCGGCACGTGCGGGCGGCGGCCCACGACGAGGAAGTCCAGGGTGAACAGGACCAGGAACAGCACGATGGTGCCGGCCCACAGCCAGCCTGGCACAGTCACTTCGTCGCGTCCCGCATGCCGCGCAACTCCTTCTTCAGTTCGTGGATCTCGTCGCGATAGCGGGCCGCCACCTCAAACTGCAGTTCCTCGGCCGCGGTGTGCATCGCCTGGGTGAGCTGATCGATCAGGTCGGTCAGATCCTGGGCGGGCATCGTGGCCAGGGACGCGGCGTGTCGGCCCACATCCGCTGCCGGTGCCTTCGGCCCCACACCACGACTCAGACCGCGCCCGGATCCGGCCAGCAGTTCCTGCGTATCGGCGTCCTCGCGCGCCAACAGGTCGGTGATGTCGGCGATCTTCTTACGAATCGGCTGCGGGTCGAGTCCGCGCTCGGTGTTGTAGGCCACCTGCTTCGCGCGCCGCCGGTTCGTCTCATCGATGGCCGTGCGCATCGACGCGGTGATGGTGTCCGCATACATGTGCACCTGCCCTGACACGTTGCGGGCGGCGCGGCCGATCGTCTGGATGAGGCTGCGCTCCGAGCGCAGGAACCCTTCCTTGTCGGCGTCGAGGATGCTGACCAGGCTGACCTCGGGCAGATCCAGACCCTCTCGCAGCAGGTTGATCCCGACCAGCACATCGAACTCGCCCAGCCGCAATTCGCGCAGCAACTCGACGCGGCGCAAGGTGTCCACCTCCGAATGCAGGTAGCGCACCCGCACCCCGTTCTCCAACAGGTAGTCGGTGAGGTCCTCGGCCATCTTCTTCGTCAGGGTCGTCACCAGCACCCGCTCGTCGCGCTCGGCTCGCAGGGTGATCTCGGTCATCAGATCGTCGATCTGACCGCGGGTGGGTTTGACGATGATCTCGGGATCGATCAGCCCGGTGGGCCGGATGACCTGCTCAACGACGTCACCCCCGACCCGGGACAACTCATAGGGACCGGGCGTCGCGGACAGGTAGATGGTCTGCCCGATGCGCTCCACGAACTCCTCCCAGCGCAACGGCCGGTTGTCCATGGCGCTGGGCAGGCGGAAGCCGTGCTCGACCAGAGTGCGTTTGCGGCTCATATCGCCTTCGTACATCCCGCCGATCTGCGGCACCGTCACGTGGGACTCGTCGATGACCAGCAGGAAGTCCTCCGGGAAGTAGTCCAGCAGGCAGTTCGGCGCGGAGCCGGGCGCCCGGCCATCGATGTGGCGGGAGTAGTTCTCGATGCCGTTGCAGAACCCGACCTGCTGCATCATCTCCACGTCGTACTGCGTGCGCATTCGCAGGCGTTGCGCCTCCAGCAGGTGTTTGCCGCGCTCCAACTCGGCCAGCCGCTGCTGCAACTCGAACTCGATCCCACTGATGGCACGGCCCATGCGTTCTGGCCCGGCTACGTAATGGGTCGCCGGAAAGACGTACAACTCGGTGTCCTCGGTGAGGATCTCCCCGGTCACGGGGTGCAGGGTCATCAGACGCTCCACCACATCTCCGAAGAACTCGATACGCAGCGGATGCTCCTCGTAGACGGGGAACACCTCCACGGTGTCACCACGGACGCGGAACGTCCCACGGGCGAAGGAGAGGTCGTTACGCGCGTACTGGATCTGCACGAGCATCCGGAGCATGCCGTCCCGGTCGATCTCATCGCCGACCCGCAGCCGGACCATCCGATCGACGTACTCCTGCGGAGTGCCCAGGCCATAGATGGCGCTCACAGAGGCCACCACGACCACGTCCCGGCGTGTCAGCAGACTGTTCGTGGCACTGTGCCGCAGCCGCTCCACCTCCTGGTTGATCGAGGAGTCCTTCTCGATGAACGTGTCCGTCTGCGGGATGTACGCCTCCGGCTGGTAGTAGTCGTAGTACGACACGAAATACTCGACGGCGTTGTTGGGCATGAGTTCGCGGAACTCGTTCGCCAGTTGTGCCGCCAGCGTCTTGTTGGGCGCCATGACCAGGGTGGGCCGCTGCAGCTTCTCAACGATCCACGCTGTGGTGGCGCTCTTGCCCGTGCCGGTGGCGCCGAGCAGGACGACGTCTTTGGCTCCGCCCGCTATCCGCCGGGAGATCTCCTCGATGGCCTGTGGCTGGTCCCCCGCCGGCTGGTACTCGCTGATCACCTGGAACGGCGCCACCGTGCGCTGCAGGTCAGTGATGGGACGGGCCATGAGGTCTACGCTACGACGACCCCCTGACATCCGGGGCAGGGGCGGTTGTGCTGTCATCGACCTCGACATCCCACAGCGGGTGCTTGGTGCGCGCCCAGTCGCGGGACACGTACCCGGTGCGCAACCCTTGCCGGGCACGGGGATCGCTCCAGGCCATCCAGATATGACCGGTCGACACCATCATCACGAACAGCGCGAAGACGTCGTGGACGAACGTGGCGCCCGTGCGCAGATCATCTGGGACGAGGGCGAAGAAGTGCATCATCAGTCCGGTGATGAACATGATCAGCGCGGCCGCCACGACAAACGCCGAATTGAGTTTCTGACCCGCGTTGAACTTGCCGGAGGGTCCCGACACATCCCCGCGCAGTGCCCTGCGTAGCCAGACCCAGTCTGCCGGCACGAATCTGTTGAGTCGTGAGGCATCGGCACGGAAGGCCGGTGAGAGCACGACTGCCAGGATCAGTGGCAGCGGCAACAGCAGCCCGGCCCACAGGTGCACGGTCGACAGCAGTGCGCGTCGGCCGACCAGAGTGCTCAGTGGGTCGACATACAGCACCGCGGCGGTGGTGATGAGCACGAGCATGAGCGCAGCCAAGGCCAGGTGGGCCCAGCGCTCGCCGGCACTGAACCGCCGGATCTGATCAGACGACCGGGGTGTCGTCGCGGCCATTGGACCTCCCCACCCACGCGTCCACGGCGTATCCGCGCTCCTCCCAGTAGCCGGGAATGACGTCGTCGGTCACGGTGATGCGGTTGAGCCATTTGCTGGATTTGTAGAAGTACATCGGCGCCACGTACAGCCGGACTGGGCCCCCGTGATCGTGCGTCACCGGCTCTGAGTTCATCGACGTGGCCACCAGCACGTCGGAACGCATCGCCTGCTGCATGGTCAGCGATTCGGTGTACACCCCGTCGGAGGACCCGAACTGGACAGCGCCCGCGCCGGGATGCACCCCCGCCGCGGCCAGCAAGTCGGCCAACAACACCCCGCCCCAGACGACGTCGGGAACGCGCCATCCAGTGACACACTGCACATCCTTGGTGATCACCTGCTGGGGAAGCCGCGACAGCTCAGCCAAGGACAGCCGTAGCGGGCGGTCGACCAGCCCGTCGACCGTGAGCGAGTACTTCTCCGGCGGGATGCGCTCGACCTTGTTGACCACCGAGTAGAAACGGAAGCGCCCACCGCCCGGGATCAGGCCCGTGAGGCCCGTCGGGTCCTTGGCCGCGATCGTGGTCAGGGCGGAGTTGGCACGCGCACCGACCAGCACCCCCACGCCAGCCAGACCGAGCAGGCCGAGCACAACGCGCCGACCAACCGGAGTGCCCTGGGCGTCCTGATCCACCTGATCAGTATGTGGGCCATCGCAGCGACGTGCAGGGCGGACGCCCGGGCGCGGGCTAGCCTGGGAGCCATGCGGCGGATCGGATTGACCGGTGGTATCGGGTCGGGGAAGTCGACTGTGGCCAGTCTTTTCGCCGACCTGGGGGCGGTCGTCATCGATGCGGACGCGATCGCCCGCGAGGTCGTTTCGGTGGGCAGTGACGGCCTACGCGCGCTGGTGGAAGCATTTGGTCCCGGCATCTTGGCCCCGGATGGCAGCCTCAATCGCCAGCGGCTGGCCGACATCGTCTTCGCCGATCCCGCGGCCCGCGCCACACTGAACGCCATCACCCACCCCCGGATCGGCGCCCGGACGGCCGAGCTCATCAACGCGCTGCCCGCAGACGCGGTCGTGATCCACGACGTCCCGCTCTTGGTGGAGTTGGGAATGCAGGACGCCTACGATCTCGTCGTTGTTGTCGACGCCCCCGATGACGTGCGATTGGACCGGCTCGTGGCCAGAGGTCACACCCCCCAGGATGCCGCCGCCCGAATCGCCGCACAGGCACCACGCGACGCCAGGCTGGCGGCCGCGGACGTCGTCATCGACAACTCCGGGAGCCTCGACGACCTCACTGGGCAGGTGGTGACGGCGTGGCCGACGGTGGCAGGCCGGCGCTGAGCAGCCGGGGTCCAAGCCACTGCCAATACAGTCGGGCGCCCTCTTCGGTGAAATGCACACCGTCGGTGTGCATCGGGACTCCATCGATCGTCGCCCGGTAGTCACCGCCGTCACACAGGTACGGGTTGGGGTCGATGATCGTGATGTCGCGACCGCTGCGACGCACCGCCTCGCGGGCTGCGGCATTCACAGCCGCGATCCGCGCGGGGTCGTTGACGACATCTGCGAACCTGCCCGCTTGGTACAGCACAGCGTCGGGCAGATCCAGCGCCGGAGCTCCGTGGCAGGTACCGAGAACCACCGCCTGCGCTGGAAGCTGGGCCAGTTCGGCGATCACCCGGCTGTAGGCGTTGACCGTGGCCTCCTGCCACCGACGATCGGTGTACGGCACCGCCTCCCCATCGATCCACCGGTCGTACTGTTCCCAGGGCCCCACAAACATCACCCCCAGATTCGCCCCGGCCGAAGCGATCCGCTGGGCGCGCTGCTGTTCCCACGTCTGGCATTGCGCGCGGGCCTTGATGGGGGCACCGTTGAGCGCCACGTCGTAGGGCACGAGCCCGCACCCGAATTCGGTTCCGGGATAGACGCTCAGCCCGGGGATCAGTGCGGGCTGATAAGCGGCATACAGGGACAGCGCGATGGAGTCGCCCACCAGCACGGCACGCACATCGCTGGGTGCAGGCGTCGACGTGCTGATCGGCGATGGGCTGCGGGTGGCCGAAGCGGCGATGGACTCCAGGGAATCCGGGGGGGCGGGGCGGGCACAGGCCGTGGTGAGTCCGACCATCGCGACGATGGCCAGTGGTGCGCCCAGCACCACCGCGACCCGCTGGCGCGAGGTGAAACGTTGGAGGGCTCCCCTCCGCACGGGAAGTTCGACCCAGTAGTAGGAAGCCGTGGCGATCGCGAACGTCACGGCGAACCGCAGGGTCAACAGGCCGATCCCCGACAGACCGGTGCGAGCTGGGCTCAGGACCACGTAGACGGGCCAGTGCCATAGGTACAGACCGTAGGAGATCCGCCCGATCCACACCACGGGGCGGGTGCTGAAGATGCGAGCGACGAAGCCATCCGGATGGGCTTGGACACTGGCCAGCAAGAGCGCACTCGAGCCGGCGAAAGCCAGGAAGCCCCCGTCATACATCCAGGCACTCTGATCGCTGATCAGGAGCATGAAGCCGATCAGGCCGACCAGCGCTGCGGGGCCCGCCCATGCGGCAGCCACCCTCACCTTCTGTAGGACGCCGGGCGTCAGCACCGCAGCGAGCGCCGCGCCAACGAGCAGCGCCTGCAGGCGAGTGTCCGTTCCGTAGTAGACCCGCGAGGCATCAGTCTGTGGACTGGCCAGCCACGCCATCTCCAGGGCGGACAGGACCGCCAGTCCTGCGAATGTCCAGGCAAGGCGGCTGCGGCGCCACCTGGGCAACAGCAGGACAAGGACCAGTGGGAGCAGCAGGTACCACTGCTCTTCGATCGCAAGACTCCAGGTGTGGGTCAGCGGAGACGGGTCCTGGAACTGCTCGAAGTAGGAGTTGCCCGATGCGATGAACCACCAGTTGCTCACGTAGAACAGGGTGGCCAGCGCGTCGGATCGCACGGCCGAGGCTGCCTCTCCGACGAGGAAGGTCGCGTACAGCAGGACCGCGACGAGCACGAGGAAGAGGGCGGGCAACAGCCGCCTGGCCCGACGCCCCCAGAAGGCCCTCAGATCCAACCGCCCGGCCTGCTCGAACTCGATCAACAGTAGGGAGGTGATCAGGAATCCCGACAGGACGAAGAAGACGTCGACCCCCAGAAAGCCACCACCGGCCCAGGACGTGCCGCCGTGATAGAACATGACGGCGAGCACCGCGAAGGCCCGGATGCCGTCCAGCGCCGGTGAGTAGGCAAGCGTCGCTGGGCGGGTCACGGCGTCATCGTATGCGTCAACCTGTCAACTGCTGCAGGCGAGGACGCAACGTATCCCAAACCTTTGCAGAGCCCTCCGGTGAGAAGTGCAGGCCATCTATGTAGAGATCCGAGGGGTCGGGCACACACGTCACTCCATCAAGGTCCACGAAGGAGTAACCATGCTCCTCGGCGTATGTGCGCAGCAGGTCGTTCAAGAATTGAGTGCGTGTCCGGTCGTTCTTTGGGTTGTTGATGACGTTGCTCGGCAGGGCTGTGCAGGGGACGCTGGTGATGACGATCCGTTCCGAACTGAAGTCGCGCAATGTCAAGTCCAGTGCCTGCCGGATCCGGTTCACGTAGCCCTGGGAGCCGAACGCCTGTAGCATCCCGTTCTCGTCATAGACGTCGAATTGGAAAGAACTCGTCCCCACGAACACGCCAAGTTCGGGCTTCATCGACTGCATGTCGGCGCGCCACTGCTGTTCCCAGGCATCGCACGCCGCGGGGTCATCCGCCAACACCGGCGCCCCCGCTGCCTGCACGGTGAGACCGAAGAGTGGACACCCCAGCAGGAACGATCCGGTGATGGCGATGTCGTCGCGCGGTGGCACAGTGGCCGGCAGCCACAGCGATCCGGAGACGGAGTCTCCCACGAAGAACGCGGCGGGCCCGGTACCGCTGTAGGGCGGCGCGGCGTGATCTGGCAGTGCCTTGGCGAAGACCGTCTGTGAAGCCAGGGGCGTACAAACGACCGCCATGATCACCAGGATCACCGGGACGGGCATCAGCCACCGCAGTCGCAACCGTCCCTGCCTGATGGGCTTCTCGAGCCAGATGTAAGACGCAGTCGCGATAGATACGGTCAACAGCAGCCGGACTGGGGTTGTCGCATTTGTCTGGTCGGCACCGATCATGACCGCGATCGGCCAGTGCCACAGATACAATCCGTAACTGATCACGCCGATCGCCGCCAGCGGTGTCCAGGAGAGCCAGCGGCCCACCAGACTGGTTCGGTCAAGCGCGCCGATGATCAACAACACACTGCCCATGGCGGCAACCGGCAGCTGGACGGCGACCAGACGACCTTCGGGCCACAGAATGAACATCGCCAGAAGCATGCTCAGACCGCAGAGTCCAGCGAAGCCGCCGCGCGCCCCGGCGAATGCCATTCGCGGGCGCCCACTCGCGACCGACCTGGCACCCACGACGGCCAGCAGACTCCCGAGAAGTAGCTGCTGGGCACGCGTGTCCGTACCGAAGTACAGCCGCTCAACACTGGCGCCCTGCTCGGCCAGCCAGGCCGTCCACCCGAAGGACATGACCGCCATTACCGCCAGCAGCCAGATCAGCGGT
Organism: Candidatus Nanopelagicales bacterium; assembly: GCA_037046735.1. GTDB lineage: Bacteria > Actinomycetota > Actinomycetes > S36-B12 > UBA10799 > JADKAV01. Next base: position 167,586 of record JBAOHC010000027.1, read on the forward strand.
CGCCATGTGAACCGACGAAGGGCGATGACGATGAGCAGGATGACAGGCAGCAAGATGTAGAACTGCTCTTCCACGCTCAGGGTCCAGGTATGCAGCAGGGGTGAGGGCTGCTGATAGGCCGCAAAATATGTCGATCCGCTGAACAGCAAGTACCAATTGTTGACGTAGAAGATGGTGGCTAAGCCCTGGCCCCGGATCGCGGTCTGTTCCAGCGCCGGCACAGTGAGCGCGTAAAGGAATACCACCGCCAACATCAGTGATAGCGCCGGGAACAACCGACGGATGCGTCGCTCCCAGAACCTTCGCACCGCAAAGGGCTGCGGCGCCCGCTGGACCAGCAGGGTGGTGATCAAGAAGCCCGACAGCACGAAGAAGACGTCGACGCCGATGTACCCACCCGGAATCCAGCCCTGGCCGAAGTGGAACATCATCACCGCGATCACGGCGACAGCGCGGATGCCGTCGAGGGATGCGACCCGCCGGTTCGGGGACGCCGCAGTATCAAGTGCAGGTGGCTCCGGGTCAGTGCGTACGGTCACCGGGCCAACTCCGTCACAGGGAATGGGATCAGCTCACCGGTCTGTTCAGAGACCCTGTTCCCGATGGTCAGATCGGTGACGCAGACAGTGGCGCCGATCGTGCCGGCTGAGACCAGGACTTCTTGGCCCGGTCCGCTGACCCGAAAGAAAACCGCGTGGAGCCCACCGCCGCGCAAGGGAACGGTGTGAATCCTGCCTCCAACGGCCACATTGAGAGTGGTATCAACGCCGGTGAAGTATGCCACTCGCGCGTAGAAGTCCCATGCGATGAGTTTGCCGTCGAGGGGAATGCTGCGCGCTTGGTCGGTCACCTTGTATCCGCAGTCCGGATCGGGACCCGGCGGTGCGGCCGGACCTGCGACGGTCTGCTCCTCCACGTTGCCGTCAGGACTGAAACCGTACATCGTGTCTGCAGCGACATCTGCGAAGATCGGGGCCCCCGGGACCGGGGTCATCACAGTCCGGGCGTTGGCGTATGGGGCCATCAATGCAGGATGGATGAGGTCGTCGGGAACGCCTTGGTCCAGCACCTGCTGAGCCGGGGGGATGCGCGAGAATGTCGCTTCGGCGTTCGCCATGTACTCTCGGGCCTGATTGCTCATCCAGTCCTGGGCCGGCACCACTGTAGACACCAGGGCACTGGCACAGATAACTGCCACGACAATGACGCCACCGCGGCTGACCCTTGCGGGTTGCCACCGCATCGGAACGACCGCCAACGTCAGCAGCAGCGACACCGGCCAGAGGATGTCAAAGGTGTATCGATAGGCAGTGCTTTCAACGACGGTTCCCGATCGGGCCAGTGCCGCGATCACCAAAATGATCAGGGTGAATGTGGCGGTACCAACCAAAAGCGCCCGCAGATGGCGACGGGTGACCCAGATCCAGACTGCTGCTGCGGCGGTGGCAACAGCAAAGAGGAACATCGCCCACGTGGCTGGCGCCGGGTTGGTGACGATCGGGGACCAGTTCGGTGGAGGAATCTCAAACCAGCGCCAAGGACCGCCCCAGATGGCGGGCAAGACGTTGTTGACCAACAGCATCCACATGTATCCGGGTATCTCAGTGAGACTGAAACCTGATCGCGCGATTTCTGCACTGCGGGTGATGACCAAAAGTATGGCTGCGGCAGAGGCGATCAGCATGGACATCCAGATCTTCTGCCGCCCGCGCCAGGCAGCCCGCAGACCTCTGGGACCTTCGGGCGTCAGTGGCACAAGGGCGGCTACACCGAACATGAGCAGCGGCGCCATGAAACCACGGCTGAACGAGAAACAGGCACCGACAGCACATGCCACCGCGACCCAATCCCATAGTCGGCCGCCCAGGCGTTGGCTGGCGACGACACTGACGACCCCCCCGACGAGGAAGAGCTGGTAGGGCCCTGCGTAGACGGCGGCCGCCCACCAAGTGCTGTTCTCAAAGCCGAAGAGGCTCAAACCGGCGATCGCAACGATGATCACGCTGCCCTGCCACCGGTCGGTCAGAAGCAGAGCCAACATGGCCGCGAGCACAAGCGTCGCGGCCCAGAGCACAAGCGTGAATACAGCCAAAGCGGTATGTGATCCCGGGAAGAGCGCCTGCAGGATCCACTGGTTGAACAGCCCGATGGGGTTGACATGCCCTCCGTAGGACCGGGTCAGGTAGTCGAAGTTCAGCGAGTCGGTGGCCGCCCAGTACCGGAAAGCGAAGTCATCGGCGTAGAGGTAGCCCCGCAGTGAGATGGACGCCCGCAGCGACACCACGACCACGAGCACGGTGGACAGAATCGCCACATGCTTGCCTGACAGCAAACCGGCTCCCCACCCTTGGCGCACATCGCGACGATACAGCACGACAGTCGCGAGCCCAGCGTGCATCGCGGTGGTCCCACTCCGTGCCCGCCCTTTTGAAACAGCGCCACCCGCCCGGTGCCATGACCCTGCCCCACTGCTGAGATCGGGGTTCGTCACCCGCGCCGGTCGCTAATCTGTTGGAGCACATAGGCCCACAGGAAATCGCGACCCTGATTACTCCAGTGAACCCCGTCCTGACGCAGCGTGGTTCCCGCAATGGCATTCACCGGGCCACGGCTGGAGCACGACAGAGGAGCCAAGTCTATGAATTCTGCATTCTCATGGGTGTGGGCCACCTGGCGCAGGATTTCGTTAAGTGCGGCTTGCCTGGTGCGATCGTTGAGTACGTCGCCGTTGAGTTCGGGGCCCGCCGCGTGGCAGGGGACACCGAGTATGTACACCGGTCCCTCGCCAGGCGGTGTGATGAGGTCAACTGCCTGGGCTACTGCCTCCGAAACCGCGGCGGTGTACTCGGGCGAACCGGGCGGGTAGTGCACCCCGTTCTCCACGACGTCGAACAACTCCCAGACATTCTCCATGAGCACGGTGGCGTCCGGTTTCGCCCAGGCGACAAAGTCGGCCCACCTCTGCTGCCACCCGTCGCATTCCACACCGGCAGGGTTCGACCCCACCTGCTGAAGTCGCCTGTCCCGGATACCGCATCCCAGTGGCGCCAAGTACGTGAACTGCGTATTTCTGTACCGCGAGGTGGGGAAGCCGCCTGCAGCAGTGTAGGCAGTGGAGTCGCCGAACAATGTCAGCCGAGTGGGCAGTGAGGTGGCCGACGGCCACTGCGATTCAGACGGCTCGCCTCCCTGCGCACCGACCGTAGGGACGAAGGCGAGCGCCGCGACCACGGCCACCCCAACGCCGTACGTCACCCACTGGCGCGCAGCGGGCAGACTGCTGAACCGGACACCACGGATAGGTCTCTCGATGAATCGGGTGGTGCCCCACGCCAGGACCACTGACACCGCGATGGCCCACACTTGTCCGCCCAAAGGTGTGTCCTGATTGCCTTGGATCCACAGGAACACGGGCCAGTGCCACAGGTACAGCGCGTAGGAGATGCCCCCGACCCACACCAGCGGCCGCCAGCTGAACATGCGAGCAAGGGCGGAGTGGGAGGACTCCAGCACCGCCCAAAGGAGTACAGCAGACAAGAGGGCTGCAGCCGTCAGGACTCCGGCGTACGGCCTCTGCGTCCAAGGCTGGGCAAACACCATAAGCACCAAGAGGCCAGCCAACGCGACCCATCCCAGCGACTGCCGGAGCACCTTCGTCGGCCCATCCCCCACCTGGACCGGCCGGGCTACCACGAGCCCGAGCACGACGCCGATGAACAGTGCCTGCACCCGCGTACCCGTTCCGAAATAGACGTGTATGGGAGCGACGCCCTGCAGGGACCATGCCCACCCAGCGCTCGCCACGGCGAGGACCACGAAGCACGCGACCAGCGACCGGGCACCTACTCGCATCCTCCATAGGAGCCACAGCAGCAGTGGCAACACGATGTAGAACTGCTCTTCAATTCCGAGTGACCAGGTCTGCAGCAAAGGCGACGGTGAACCCCACTGCGTGAAGTATTGAGCGTCACCGGCGAGCGCCCACCAGTTCGTGACGTACAGCAAAGCCGCGATGGCATCGCCGCGCAGACCCGGACCGCCCTGGACAAGACCGAGGATCGACATGGCAAGGACAGCCGCGACCACCGTAAGCAGGGCCGGGGCCAAACGGCGTGCCCGGCGAAGCCAGAAATCGACGGGACGGCTGCGCAGGTTCCAGGGATGTCCCGCAACCAGAATTCCGGCCATCAGATAACCCGAGATCACGAAGAAGACGTCCACCCCGAGGAATCCTGCGGACAGCCACTGACCGTCGGTGTGGAAGGCCAGAACCGTGCCTATGGCGAGCGCTCGCAACCCATCCAGGGGTAGGTAGCGACGACCTCCAGCTGTCACAGGGGCGACAGCAGCAACGGGCACCTGGGTGTCCTTGGCGGTCGTCACCCTGCCGAGATTACACAGCCGATCACCTGCGGAGACGGCCAAGAGCGGGACCTCATGGCGTGATCGACTTCCACAGTTCTTGTAGTTGCTGGGCCTGCTGGGGATCGCGCAGCAGTTGTGGATCTGCCCAGGTGACTGCATCGACGTACCCATCGGGTAAAGGCCGGGCATAGTGGCCGACCCGCCATCCCGGTCCGCTGAGGAACAGCGGGTCCATTGGGGTTGGGTCGGCGGGCACCCGGCATGAATCTCTGCTGAGCCAGGAACCTGTCTGTGAGGCCATCTCGTGGGCGCCGGGGAGTCGATCTCCTGGGTGACGCCTGGTACGGCGAATACCACCTAACGCCTCCCACGGCCTGACCCAACACGATCATGCCGACCTTAGCCGATCGTGTCTCCCGCACGACGAGTTCGGCCCCGCACCCTCTTGGGGCGCGGGGCCGAACTCACGTCACTACCGGGAATTCATCAGCCCTCTTGCTGCAACTTCTCCCGCAGCGCGGCAAGAGCCTCGTTCGCGTCATCATCCAGCGACCCTGACGGCTCGGCGGGAGCGGCGGTGTAGTCACCGGAGACCGCAGCCTCTTCGTCGGCTTTCTTGGCCTCGGTGATCTGCTCCTTGTGCTGGGTCCAGCGCTGGTAGGCCTCCTGGTACTGCTGCTCCCACTCGGTGCGCTGATCCTCGAAGCCCTCTTTCCACTCACCGGAGACCGGGTCGAAGCCCTCGGGACCGATGTACGCGCCGTTCTCGTCGTATGACGCGGGCATGCCGTACAGGTACGGATCGAACTCGTCGGTGGTCTCAGCACCGGCGTCCTCATTCGCCTGCTTGAGCGACAGCGAGATGCGGCGGCGTTCGAGGTCGATGTCGATGACCTTCACGAAGATCTCGTCACCAACCGTGACGATCTGCTCGGGGATCTCCACATGACGCTCAGCCAACTCGGAGATGTGCACCAGACCCTCGATGCCCTCGGCCACCCGCACGAACGCGCCGAACGGCACGAGCTTGGTGACCCGGCCGGGAACGACCTGGCCGATGGCGTGGGTACGGGCGAAGTGCTGCCACGGGTCTTCCTGCGTGGCCTTCAACGACAGCGAGACCCGCTCGCGGTCCATATCCACGTCGAGCACCTCGACAGTGACTTCCTGGCCGACCTCGACGACCTCCTGCGGGTGGTCGATGTGCTTCCAGGACAGCTCGGACACGTGAACGAGGCCGTCGACGCCACCGAGGTCCACGAAGGCACCGAAGTTGACGATGCTCGACACGACGCCGGAGCGGACCTGGCCCTTCTGCAGCTGGTTCAGGAAGCCGGTGCGCACCACGGACTGGGTCTGCTCGAGGAAGGCCCGCCGGGACAACACGACGTTGTTCCGGTTCTTGTCCAGCTCGATGATCTTGGCCTCGATCTCCTGACCCACGTAGGGCTGGAGGTCGCGCACCCGGCGCATGTCGACCAGCGACGCCGGCAGGAAGCCGCGCAGCCCGATGTCCACGATCAGACCGCCCTTGACGACCTCGATCACATTACCGGTGACGACGCCATCGGCTTCCTTGATCTTCTCGATGTCGCCCCACGCCCGCTCGTACTGCGCGCGCTTCTTGGACAGCATCAGACGGCCGTCCTTGTCTTCCTTCTGCAGGACCAAGGCCTCGACCCGATCCCCCACGGCAACCACCTGCGACGGATCGACGTCGTGCTTGATGCTCAGCTCACGCGCGGGGATGACACCCTCGGTCTTGTACCCGATGTCGAGCAGGACCTCATCGCGGTCGACCTTGACGATGACACCCTCCACGATGTCGCCGTCGTTGAAGTCCTTGATGGTCGCATCGATGGCCGCGAGCAGTGCCGCGTCATCACCGATGTCGTTGACGGCCACCTGGCGGGCCGCGGAAGATGTGGGAGCAGGGTTGATATCGGGGTTGTCAGTCATGAAGTGTTGGTAGCCGGTCTGTTAGGTGGGCACACCGAACGCGTGCTGGAGTGTGAATCCGCTCGGTCTGGGTTCACGCACACGACGCTGTGAGGGCATCGATGCCTTGGGGAAAGCATAGCGAAGGGGCGACCCGGCCTCTAGACCGGATCGCCCCTTCGTGCTACTGAAGCGATGTACCGCTAGACAGAAGCTGTAGCGCCCTGCGCGGGTGCCGCAGCATCCCCATCCTTCTTGTCCCCGCCACGGCTGAGCAACAGTCCGATCACGATGAGCACGATGCCCAGGATGGCGAACACCAGCGGCAGCGTGGTGCCGATCATGGTGACCAGTCCTGCCAGGGCGGCGGCGTCATCTGCGGACTCCTGGTTGCCGCTCTTGCCGGTGTAGTCGGCCTTGACGAGCTTCTGCTCGCCGTCAAGGTCATAAGTAGTGAACTCGCTGGACTCACCCTGGATGATCTGGCCGGTGACCGGCTCCATCCAGTACGTGCTCTTGGAGGAGTACATCTCGTCGAGGACCGTACTGCCCTCAGCGTCCTTGTCCTCGCCCGGGATCGCCGATGTCGGGATCTCGAGGGTGTCGACCATGGTGGGCGGCACCTCGTTGGTGTAGACGTAGGTCGGCACTCCGAAGACCGTCTCTTCACCCTGGTAACTCCACGTGGTGCCCGTCTTGATGGACGAGTTGAAGACGTTGTAGTCCTGCTTCTGCAGATCGAATGCCCACTTGACCGGCATCACGGCGCCCGTCATGTCCACCGGCTCATCATCCACGCTGGCCCCACAGCAGTTGGCCAGTTCCGAACTCACCCGGTTGAAGGGGTAGCGCGCCGTGGACGCAGTGATCAGCTCGCCCGTCGCGTCGTCGTTGACCCGCATGAAGTAGTCGAAGACCGCCAGATCCTCGGCCTGGGCCTCTGGCTGCTCGGCCGCCGGCACATCACCGCGGACGTAGATGGACTGGGTGGCCGCGACGTTGCGCTCATAGGGGTCGGGGTCCCCAGCAGCGACCTTCGCGGGGTTGAGCAGCTGTGCGAACTCAACGACTGCGGTGCTCTCGGTGTATTGATCAGTCGGGGTCTTCGCAGCGCTGGGTAGTACGTAGAACTTCAACAGCGGAGCAAGCACCAGCAGCATCGCTCCGAGCCCCAGCAGGATCAATCCCACTACTCGCTTCATTACGCCCTCCATAGTTGGCCTCAGTGACAAGGGACGTTATCGGAAAACACCCCTCTAATGCGACATGATGGGCAGACACGCCCTAAACAGGTATCCTCCCCCTGTGACGAGCACGAGGCGGCGCCGTGCTGCGGACTTCTTACAGATCGAGACCGTGGTCCCGCATCGGTTTCGCACCCTTGACGGCTATCGCGCGATCGCCGTTCTCGCCGTCGTCACGACGCACGTGGCGTACTTCAGCGGGATCGTGGTCATCACCGCGTGGGGACACATGTTCGCCCGCATGGACATCGGCGTCACGATCTTCTTCCTGCTATCCGGTTTTCTGCTCTACCGGCCATGGTCCAAGGCGGCGCTGCACGACAGCCGCTGGCCCAGTACCCGCACGTACTTCCGGCGACGACTGTGGCGCATCGTGCCCGCCTACGTGGTGCTGGTGGTGGTCGTGCTGGCCTTCATGCCCGGCATCGAGGTCCTTCCCAAGCATTGGCTCGCACATCTGACTCTGACGCAGATCTACTGGCCAAAACTGCTGATCAATGGGTTGACCCAGAGCTGGTCGCTGGCCACGGAGTTGTCGTTCTACCTCGTGCTCCCGGCCATCGCCTGGTGGATCGGCCGACGCCACCGGGGGGATGTCGCGGCCAACACCAGGCGCCAATTGTGGACGCTGGCCGCGTGTGGCGGGCTGGCATTCGCCTGGCTGCTCCTGCGCACCCTCACACCGGTGGGTGAGTTCACGGTGGTCAACATGTGGCTGCCCAATTTCATGGACTGGTTTGCCGTCGGCATGTTCTTCGCGTTGGTCCACAATCGCCTGCGGGCGCCTGATCCGCCGGCCTGGATGGGCCGGCTGAACCGCCTGGCCGACGATGCCGCGACCTGCCTGATCGTGGCAGTCGCGCTGTTCCTGCTGGCGAGCACTCCCATCGCGGGTCCATACACGTTCGGCGAGGGGTCCGCCTCCCAGGCGTTCATGCGGCACTACCTGTACCTCGGTGCCGCCGCCAGCCCTGCTCCTGCCAGGCTTCCTCGGCACAGAAGGGTGGGGGACGTGGCGCACGATGTTGGCCTCGCCCCTGATGAGTTATCTGGGCAAGATCTCCTACGGGATCTTCCTGTGGCATCTGTTCGTGCTGGAGACCGGGTCACGGCTGCTGGGGATCGCGAGCTTCAACGGATGGTTCTGGATCCTGTGGCCGATGACCGTGGTGGGGTCGGTCGCCCTCGCCCACGCCAGTTACGTGCTCATCGAACGTCCGGCGCAGGAACACTCGCACTCCGAACGCCGCCTGCGGCTGCCCTGGGCAACCCGGCCCGCGCCACCGCCGCCCACGCCAGCGCCAGCGCACAGCCCTGCAGAACCACCAGCGGCCAGGCGGGCCTGACACCAGCCAGGACGTTGATCAGCACCGCCCCGGTGACCGCGCTGAAGGCCACGATCGGCAGCGGCCACCGCCGATTGAGCCACACGGCCGCCACGAAGACCGCAGCCCCCCACGGTCCCACCACGAGCACCATGCCAACCCCCACGAACAGGGCCAGCGCACGGGGAGCTGTGGTGGGTTCGGTCCCGGGTGAGCCCGCAAGCGGGGTGGCCGCAGGGCCACGGCGACCACAGCGAGGACGGCGACCAGCCCGGCCAGCAGACCCAACCGGTATGTCTGGTCGGGGGCGAACCGCATGGTGACCTCGCCGCCGAACCCGGCCGGCACGACGAACCCCTGCTTCCACCCGTCGACCCGCACTGGCTGCAAGGCGCCCTGCGCACCAGAGGCCTGCCAGCCCGTATTGAAGTTCTCAGCGACCTCCAGCACGCGGGGCGCAGTGGCCGGTTCGACCTGCACAGCGCGATCGGTCTCATCCCAGGTCACCACCTGCGGTGACTGTGGGCGACTGGTAGGTGCGTAGAAGGTCTCGGGTGCGAACGTGGCCAGCACCGGCTGCCACGCAGGCGAGCTGCGCACCGCCAGCGTCTGCGGACCGGCGGGCACCGTCACCTGATCGGTGCACAGTGTCATGGGCAGGGTCTCGCCGTTGCGGTACTGCTGGACGCGTGCCGTGACCGAGGTCTGCGCCACCACCTCGCCGTCGATCAGAATGTCGGGGCCCGCTCCGCACGGCATCGTCACTGTGGCATCCGGCGGCAGCGGCTGGCGCAGGTCGTCCGCCCCGATCAATCCCATCTCGGCCACCCCCACAGGCAGCATCGTCTCGCCCAGACTCGACCGGGAGCGCACCTGATTGCCCGACAGGAACGTCACCGTGATCGTGTCGGTGGTCACCGGATCGAACCGGAACAGCCCGCGCGCATCGGTGAACCCGGTGCGGGACACACCGCCGGCGTCCACTCGCAACTCCAGCGGCGAGGACGCGTTGAGGCCGACCCGGTTCACCAGCCGGATGCCTCGCAGGGTCCGGGCCTGCGGCAGTGTCAGCGTCAGGGCCGGCTGCGGATCGGTGGGCGCAGCCTGCCACGCGGTGCCCAGTTCTCGGTCGAAGGCCGACAGCGCCGAGCCCGCGACCGCCCGCGTGCGGGTGCTCGTGGCCGCAACGCTGACCCCGGCGACCCGGTCCAGGGCCTGCGTGATCGAGGAGCCGTCGCGGGGAACCGCCCAGATCCGGGGTGCCGTGGTCAGGGCGCTGGGCAGATCGACCGTGCGGAACAGCCCCGCCCGGTCCTGGGAGAACCTGCCGAAGGCATCCGAACAGATCCAGGTGCCGTCGCGAGGCACACACTCGCCTGCCTCGCCGGGGCGCCCGGAAAGCACCACAGCATCGCCGGCAGTGCCGGCTGGGAGTTCCAGGACACTGGTCCCCTCCCCGGGCAGTTGCACCTCCCGGATGCCGAACGGTCGCGGCGACTTCGTGTTCACCAGCTCGATGCGAACGAAGGTGGTGGGTCCGGCTGCCACCGGCACCGGCTGCCAACCATCGGAGTTCACCGCGTCCACCCGCGTTTCCCCGTTATCCGTGGTGATCAGCAGCGGGATCGTCACTGGAGTGCGCAGGCCCCGATCCATCAGGGCCAATTGCACAGTGTCCGCGACGTCGACGGCCTGCGGGTATCGCACCTCCCAGTAGGACCGCGGCTCGGGGATGACCCCGGGGGCCCAGTAGGTATCGAGTGCCCCGTCCATGGCCGCGCCCGGGGTCGCTCCGCGCGGCGATCGGAATGTGGCGCCCACGTCGCTGGCCGAGCTGCTGGTGTCGAAGGTGAGCCCTGGTAGCGCCACAGTCGTCCCCGCATCGTCGAACACGCGGTAGTCATGCACCGGTCGCCCCTGCACGTAGGCCTGGTCGGCGGTCATGGTCGCCGACTCGTTACCGCGCATGTATCCGAAGGTGATCTCGCGCCGACGATCGGTATCGGTGACGATGCCGGCCGCCGCGTTCACTCCTGTCGCCTGCGGATCACCGGCAAGCACCACGGGGCGATTGCCCAGCATGCCCGCGTCCGCCAGGGGCAGCAACGCCTCCGGGCTGCCCGCGACGACGAGGGTGTCGTTGGCCGGGCGCAGCACCACCCGGGCATCGGGGGCGTTATTGTTCGGCTCGACCTCGAAGATCTCGACGGCGGGGTAACTGACCCGGGTCCCCTCGTCGACGATGCGCTCGCTGCCCTCGGCCCGGTCGACGATCGGACCGAAGAAGGCCACCCGTCGGATACCCGGGCTGTCGTCAAGGGCCTGGTGGATCCGGATCGGTGGCGGTGCCTGCGCCCGGCCGCCAGATCATTGCGCACGACCAGGTAGCGCACGCCCATCCGCTCCAGGTAGGGCGCCAGACCAGCACTGCCCCGTCCGCTCTCCAGCCGCGTCTCCACCGCATCAAGCATTCTGATGTTGCCGGCGCTGGACAGCGGGACGGCATCGCGCACCCCCCACGGATAGCCACCGAGTGCCTGCAATGGTTCGTCCTGCGTGCGGCCCCACACGAACTGGGCGAAGGAGGCACCGGGCACGATGAGAGCTCGTCCGGGTTCGGCTTGGGTGTTGAGCCATTGCGCGGTGTCGCGCCAATGGTCGGCCAGGGCCACATAGCTGCGCCCGCGCACCAGTTGTCCGGTGAGAGCGGGCCACCAGGAAGCGACCAACGCCAGCAGCAACACCCCTGACGTGATGACTTTCCAGCGGGGTTTGGCAGCGACGGGCCAGACGACGGTCAGCAGATGACTCAAGGCGATGATCAGTGGGATCCGCAGCACCAGGTCGAACTTGTGCACGTTGCGAAGCGGGGCGCCGACACCGTCCAGGAAGGCCTGGATCTGTTCGCTGCCCAATCCACCGCCGACTCCGGTGTGCCCCATGCTCACCATCACGAGTCCGGTCACCGCTCCAGCGACGAGGAACGTTCTGTGCGGCAACGACCGCATGGCCAGCCCAGCCACACCCGCAGCAGCCACCAGGCCGGTCGCCAGGATGAGCAGTGGGGAGGTCGCCAGCGCGCCGCCGGCCTCCCACAGTGAGGCGCTACCCAGGTAGGCAACCCAATGGCTGGCACCGCGCAGGACCGTGGTCGGATCAGTGATGGACGTCGTGAACTCGGCCGACTCGATCCAGTCCAGGAAGGGCGGGGAGTACTGGCCCAGTACCACCAGGGGGACCAGCCACCAGACGATCGCCAGGGTCGTCAGCCCCGCCCACCACAGCGCCAACTGTCGCCGGCGGGGACCCCGTCCGCAGGTGAGCAGCCACCAGACGGCCAGTGGCAACACGGCGCCCGCCGCAACAGCGTTCACGCCGCCGGCGGTCGTCACGGCAAGGGCCGACAGTGCGGCCCAGCGCGCGGGATTGCCCCGCCGCGAGCCGAGCACCAGTGGGATCAGCACCCAGGGCGCCACGGCCATCGGCCACACCTCGACCGAGACCGCCCCGAGGGCTGACTGGGGTCGCACCGCCAAGGCGTAGGCCACACCCGCCAGGATCTGCGCCCACCCACTGCCGACCCGTAACACCCGCAGCAGCAGGTACATGCCCAGGAAGGCTCCCACCAGGATCGTGGCCCACCACAGCCGCTGAACCGCCCATTCGGGGATGCCCAACGTCGTGCCCAGACCGAAGAACGGGCCCATCGGCCACAGGTAGCCGTAGGCCTGATTCTGCAACTGCCCGAAGAAGCCCTCGGGATCCCACAGGTGCAACGAACGCCCCAGGAAGGCCCAGGGGTCGACGGTGAGATCCAGCTTGGTGTCGGCAGCGATGCGGCCCGGGTCCTGCAAGAAGGCCAGAGCCACCAGGGCCACGCACACCGCCACGACGCGTGCTCGCCAACTGGGCGGTGCCCCCTGACCCGCAGTGTCCGCAGCCGCCGCCGATGGACGTTCCAGAAGGGTCATCGCTTCCTCAGAATCAGTGCCACGTTCCACGTCACCACTTCCCGCAGGACGGGCACGGAACGGACCCAGAACAGGCCAGCGGGCAGGTAGCGCGGAATCACGTCGATGACCTCGGCGTCGCTGCGGGTCCGTGCCCATCGCAGGCCCGCTGCCATGGAGACGGGGAACAGCGACTGGCCGTACACGTTCTTGGGGGGGTGCCCGGTGGTCCGCTCGTAACGGCGGGCCGCGTAGCGACCGTTCAGATAGTGCCAGGGCGCCGTCTCATGACCGCCCCAGGGCCCGTACCACAGCGTGTAGGAGTAGAAGATCACACCACCTGGCCGGCAGACCCGCAGCATCTCGTCGCCCATCCGCCAGGGTTGCGGCACGTGCTCCCCCACGTTGCTGGAGTAGACAAGGTCGAAGGCGTTATCGCGAAAGGGCAGCCGCTGGCCGTCGCCCATCACCGTTCCGGGCAGCGGGGTGCGGCCGTGCAGCGCCAACTCGCCAGCATCAGCGTCCAGCGGCGTGTAGCGGGCACCGGCGGCGGCGAAGGCATCGGCCCAGTAACCTGGGCCGCCACCCACGTCGAGGACGTGGCTGCCCGACAGATCCATCAGGCATTGCAGCTGATCGACCGAGTCGCGGGCCATCGTGCCGTAGAAGCGATCGGGGTCGGTCTGCTCGACTTGGAAGTCCTGGAACAGCCGAACTGCCCGCGACCAGGTAGCGAGGTCCCGCAGACGCTGGCGGGCGCTTTCGGGGTGCACGAGGCTCACCGTAAGAACCTACGTCACGGACACACCGAACCGGGGTAGTTCTGAGGTACCGTGTGCCGCGTGACGACAGCGCAGCCCACGGCCACGGTGCTGCGTGTGCTCTTCCTCAACTGGCGCGACACCAGGCACCCGGAGGGCGGCGGTTCCGAGGTCTACGTGGAGAACGTGGCCAGGTCCTTGGCCGCTGCCGGCCACGAGGTCACGATCTTCTGCGCCATGTACGAGGGGGCCGCGGGCCACGAGACCGTCGACGGGGTGCGGTTCGTGCGGGCCGGCACCAAGCTCAGTGTCTACGCAGAGGCGATCAAGCACGTGCGGCGAAGGGCCTTTGGTGATCTGGACGTGATCATCGATGTGCAGAACGGCATTCCGTTCATGTCGCGCGCGGTGTGCGGCGACACACCCGTCGTGGTCCTGGTGCACCACGTGCACCGTGAGCAGTGGCCCGTGGTTTACGACCCGTTGCGATCGCGTGTCGGATGGTGGATCGAGTCGCGGCTGGCCCCCCGCCTGTACCGGGACTGCACCTACGTGGCGGTATCGGAAAAGACGCGTGAGGAGCTGACCGAACTGGGGGTGGGTGCGCAGCGCATTCATGTCATCCACAACGGGATCGAGGCGGCTCCGGGTCTTGACGTGGAGCCCAGCGAGCATCCGCACATCGCGGTGGTAGGCCGTTTGGTGCCGCACAAGCGCGTGGAGCATGTGCTGCGGGCCGCGGCGATCCTGCGCCGGCGACACCCGGGCCTGCGGATCTCGGTCGTGGGCGACGGCTGGTGGTCGCAGCGACTACAGGCAGTCGCGGATGCCCTTGGGGTCAGCGACATCGTCGACTTCCACGGCTTCGTGGACGAGAAGACCAAACACCGCGTCTACGCCTCGAGTTGGGTGCTGGCGTTGCCCTCGCTGAAGGAAGGCTGGGGCATCGTCGTCATGGAGGCCGCCACACATGCGGTCCCGTCGGTGGCCTATCGGCAGGCGGGTGGCGTCGCGGAATCCATCGTTCACGGCGAAACCGGGATGCTGGTGGATGGCGAGGTCGAGGACTACGCCTCGATGTTGGGTGAGTTGCTGGACGACGCCGCCTTGCGAGCGAGGCTGGGCGGCCAAGCCCGCAGCCGGGCTGAGGAGTTCACCTGGGCGGCGACCGCGAAGGCGTTCGCCGCAGTGCTCAGCGACGTCTCTACACGGGTGTCGCGGGTGCGGGTCGTCCCAGCACCGTCAGGACACGTTGAACATCATGTGGAGACGACGATGTGACGCACCGCTAGCGCAAGTGCCTGCCGATGCCTCAGGAGGTGGCAGCCGGGCTCGGAGACGAGTTGCCGTAGACCACGACTGGCTGGTCGTTCGGTGTGGCGCCCGTCTGCGAATTGACGATGCCGACCGCGGCCCCTCCGGCCAATACGACGCCGACCACTACCGCAACGATCGGACCAACGGGACTGGCCATATCTTGCCTCCTGAATCTGAGTACGTGCTCGGAGCCGCTCGTGCGACCGCTCCTGAGGGCCGACCGTAGCACGTTTGAACTGGCGGGCGCAGGTCTGCAGCCCACATGTCACACCCGAGATCGGATTCGACCAGTGACCCACGCCACCGATCCACCCAACAGGAGCAGTAGCACACCCAGATCCACCGCGACCAGCACCGGATCCCGTGGCGTCCGGACCGTGACCGGCGCATCGACGCGCCACAACTGCAGGTCACCTTGCTGCCACACCATCGTGGCTCCCCGCAGATCCACCTGCCGACTTGCCTGGGGTTGGTCGCGCTGCACCACGATCCATGCCACTCCGAGCTCCCCCAACCGAGGTGGCAGCGCCTTCCCGGAGGCGATGGTGTCGCCGATGATCTTCGCTCGTGGCTCGTCGCCGCCCACCTCTACCAACCGGCCAAATAGCACCACGGGCAGGTCATCGTTCCAAACGACCGTGCGCGTGAGATAGCGGGGCAACGGGTCGAGGACCACCCCCGACCCGTTCCAGGAGTACCGACGAAACGGAGACCACGGCAAGGAGACCACATCGCCGGCCACCTGTGACCTGCTCAGCTGGTCGCGCAAGCTGTCCCACTCCTGGGGGTAACTATGAGCCTGCAACCGCCCAAAAGCGCCCGCCGCCAGGTCGGGCAGTACAGCGATCGGCAACACCGTCAGCGCTCCCGCCAGGAAGAGCCGCAGATTCTCATCAGCCCGGGTGAGCAGCCGCTGGAGACCCCAGGGAGCGCAGACCGCAAGCAGCAGCACCCACCACACGGTCCACTTCTGTCCGTCGCGCAAAAGGCCACCGCCCGGTACCGCCGACACGATCTGCTGTGCCCAGACCTGGTCGCCCAGGGTTCCCGAGATCCAGGCCCAGAGCACTCCGAGCACCGCCAGCGCTCCCAGGACCACCGCTTCGGGCGGATTGTCGCGCCACCATCGCTGCCAGCCAAGAGCCGCGAGTGCGACCAGCACCAGCACGCCCATCGCGGCGAACAGGGTGGTGCGCGAACCGAGGGTCGCTTCGCTGTTCCACACCCCACCGCCAGCCAGGACGCTGGTCAGCACTCCTCCGACACCATCGGCGCGCGCGCCGAAGACCACCAGGCCCAGCGGGTCGGATTCGTGCATGGAACTACTGCGCACCGCGGCCAACCACCATGGGGCGTTCACGGCGATGACCCCGGCGATGACCAGTGCGCGCCGGGCTGGGGTCAACACGCTGCGAAAACCCGTGGCCAACGGGATCGCCAGCAAGGCGAGCAGGATCCCGCCGGTGGGGACCAGGGCCCCGAATCCGCACAGCAACACCAGCGGTAGCCAGTGGCCGCGCTGCCGGGCCGTCCGCGCCGCCACGATCACCCACGGCAGCAGACTCGCCGCCCACAGCAACCCCCAGTGGCCCATCAGCAGCCGGGAGGCGGTGTAGGCCGACCACACGTAGATCGAAGCCGCTGGCAACTGGACGGCCAGCGAGGGTCCAGCCAGCTTGCCGGCTCCAATCCCTGCGAGCACCAGCGATGCCAACAGCACCGACTTCTGGATGACTTGGCCGGGGATCGGCCCGGCGAGCAAGGAGACGACTGCGTCCTGCGGTACGGAACGAGGCAGACCGCCCCCGATTCCCAGATTCCAGGGCAGCAGGGTCTGCTGAGGAACGAAGACCATGTCCACGTGAAGTACGTAGCCCGGCATCAGGACGGGAAGCAGGACCAGTAAGGCCATCAGCACCGACCACGCTGGTAGTAGGGATGTCTTGAGTCGGGGGCCCACTCGCCTAGGGTGGCATCCGGGAGGATGCAATGAGTACGGACGACACGACGAAGCGCACACGCCTGGTCGGGGGCGGGCTGCTGGTCGCCGTGTCCTTGGGCATCGGTCAGGTGCTCGCCTACGCCCAGACGTTGGTCGCCGCCCGGGCACTGACGCCGGCTCAGTTCGGGGCGTTCAGCGCCTTGCTTGCCCTGATTCTCATCGGGAACACGGTGGCACTGGCCACCCAGGCGGTCACCGCCCGTCACATCGTCGGAATCACCGGCGAACAGCGCCGCGACGAGACGGCCGCGGCATGGCGAACGGCCTGGGTCACCGGGGCGGCGGTCACGGCCTTCTGGTTGCTCATCTCGCCCTTCGTGAACTGGTCCCTGCGCCTGGAGGGACTGCCGATCGCGATCCTGCTGGCGATTGGATTCCTGCCGTTGACCCTGCTCGGAGGGGCTTTGGGCATTGCGCAGGGCGGTGAGCGTCATGCCACCCTGGCCGGCGTCTACCTGTCCAGCGCCGTGCCCAAGAGTCTGTTGGCGATCGCATTGCTGCTCACTGTCGCGACCCTCGGATCGGCCGTCTTCGGCCTGACGGCCGGGGCGGCGATCGGCGCCCTGATCGCCTGGTTGCTGGTGCGGGGTCAGTGGCGCGGTGGGCACGCCCGGCACACCACGATGCTGCGCGAGATCCCGGCCGCCACCTACTCCTTGTTGGCGCTGTTCGCCCTGACCAACCTGGATATCGTGCTGGGACGTGCGTTCCTGACCCCCGACGAGGCGGGACAGTACGGCGTGGGCATCATCGTGGCCAAGGTCATCACCTGGCTACCGCAGTTCGTCGCGGTGATGGCCTATGCCCGCATGGTGGACGCCCGCCGGGGTCGCACGACGCTGGTGGGCCTGAGCATCGTGGCCGCCATCGGCCTACTGTGCACGGGACTGATCGCGCTGGCCCCCGATCTCGTCATGGCCGTCATCGCCGGGCCCGAATACGCCGACATGGCCCGACTGCTTCCGATCTTCGCCCTGATCGGGGCGCTCGGCGCGCTGCTGCAGTTCGTCGTGTTCGGCCTGGTGGCCATCCGGGACAAGACGTACATCCCGGTCATCTGGGCCGGCTGTGCGGCGCTCGTCGCGGCGGTGGCGCTGTGGCACGACTCCGTCGCGCAGGTGGCCTTCATCATGCTGCTGGTGGTCGGGGCCGTCACCCTGATCGGTGTGTGGCGCCTCATCGCCAAGCGCGAGGAACCTGCCGTCGAAGAGCTCTCAGTGAGCGGCTGAGTCCCAGTTCTGCCCCACCCCGACCGAGACCTCCAGCGGCACTTCAAAGGCCCGCACCCCCGTCATCGCGGCGACCACGATCGCGGTCGCCGCATCCTGCTCACCCTGGCCGACCTCCAGCACCAACTCGTCGTGTACCTGCAGCAACATCCGCGTGCTCAGCCCGGCCTGCCGCAGGGCGGCGCGTACCTCGAGCATCGCGACCTTGACCAGATCCGCGGCGCTGCCCTGGATGGGCGCGTTCAGCGCCATGCGCTCGGCCATCTCCCGACGCTGCCGGTTATCGCTGTTGAGGTCCGGCAGGTACCGGCGTCGCCCCCACAGCGTCTGGGTGAACCCGTCCACGCGCGCGCGTTCCACCACCTCGTGCAGGTAATCCCGCACGCCGCCGAACCGCAGGAAGTAGTCATCCATCAGCCCGGCCGCCTCACCGGTAGGGATGCCCAGTTGCTGCGACAACCCATACGCACTCAGCCCATACGCGAGGCCGTAGGACATCGCTTTGATCCGGCGGCGTTGCTCAGCGTCCACCGCATCCACCGGCACGCCGAAGACCTTCGAGGCGACCGTGTTGTGCAGGTCCTCACCGGTGCGAAAAGCCTCGATCAGTCCGGCGTCCTGGCTCAGGTGCGCCATCAGCCGCATCTCGATCTGGCTGTAATCGGCGGTGAGTAGGCACTCGTAGCCCCGGCCGACGACAAATGCTGCCCGGATCTCGCGACCTTCCGGAGTACGCACAGGGATGTTCTGCAGGTTCGGATCGGTGCTGGACAGCCGGCCGGTCGCCGCGATCGTCTGGCTGTAGGTGGTGTGGATCCGCGAGTCGGCATCCGCCAGTGGAATGAGGCCGGCCACCGTCTGGCGCAGCTTGCTCTTGTCCCGCCAGATCAGCAAGCACTCGAGCAGCGGGTCCTCGGTGCGGGCATACAGCGACGCCAGCGCCTCCGCATCGGTGGTGTAGCCGGTCTTGATCTTCTTGGTCTTGGGCAGGCCGCGTTCGGCGAACAGGATCTCCTGCAGCTGTTTCGGGGACCCAAGGTTGAAGGTGCGGCCGGCAAGTTCGTGTGCCTGGTCCGTGACCTCGGCGATCTGGCTGTCGAACGAGTCGCGCAGTGAGGTGAGCTGTCCCAGGTCCACGGCGATGCCGGCTGCCTCCATCTCCACCAGCACCCCGGCCAGAGGCAACTCCATCCCGCGGAACAGTTCCCGTCCCACCGGGCCGAGTTGCTCGCTGAGCTCCACGTGCAGATCCAGCGTCGCCGCCGCGCTGTCGGCCAGTTCCTGGGCGCTGTCGTCCTGCAAACCGTCCATCGTCAGCTGGTCGCTCGCACTGGGCTCGACGAGGTCCCGGTGCAGGAAGCGGGCCGTCAGGTCGGCCAGCGGGAAGGAACGCTGACCGGGCAGCAAGAGGTACGCCTCCAACGCCGTGTCACCCACGAGCCCAGCGATCTCCACCCCGGCGGCGTGAGCCGCGAGCAGGGGCCCTTTGGCGTCATGCAGGACCTTCTCGACATTCGGATCCGCCAGCCATTCGCCAACCTCTCCGATCCCGTCGAACACTGCGGCCGTCCGGTCCCCAGCCGCGATCGCGATCCGCTCGATCACCCCGGTGCCCGCCCCCCAGGTGCCCTGCACGTGGACCCCATACGGTCCCTGCGCGCGGTGCTGCGCGAGCCAGGCACGACCATCCGGCGCCACCTCGACCGAGACGGCCGCCGCCCGCTGCTCCTGCACATCGTCGCCGAGATAGTCGAAGAGCCGCTCGCGCAGAATCCGGAACTGCAGGCTGTCGAACACCTCGTGCACCTTCTCGCGCGCGATGGGCCGACGCTGCAGATCGGTCACCTGCAGGTCCAGTGGCACGTCAGTGACCAAGGCGGTGAGCTGCCGATTCGTGAGGACCTGGCCGAGGTGATCGCGAAGCGCCACGCCTGCCTTGCCCGGCACCTCGTCGGCGTGCTCCACCAGGTCCTGCAGCGAACCGAACTGGTTGATCCACTTGGTTGCGGTCTTCTCCCCCACCCCAGGGATGCTCGGCAAGTTGTCCGAGGGGTCTCCGCGCAGCGCCGCGAAATCCGGGTACTGGCTAGGGCTGAGCCCGTAGCGCTCCGCAACGGCCTGCGGGGTCATCCGGGACAGATCAGACACCCCGCGTTTCGGGTACAGCACGGTGCAGGAGTCGTCCACGAGTTGGAAGGCGTCCCGGTCGCCGGTCAGGATCCGGATGTCCATCCCCAACGCCCGGCCCTGGGTGGTGAGGGTTGCGATGACGTCGTCCGCCTCGTACCCGTCCACCGCCACGTATGGGACATCCATCGCCGTCGAGCACCGTTTTGATCAGGTCCACCTGACCAGCGAACTCGCTGGGCGACTTCGAGCGGTTGGCCTTGTACTCGGGGAACGTCTCACTGCGAAACGTCTGGCGCGACACGTCGAACGCCACCGCCAGGTGGGTGGGCCGCTCATCGCGCAACGCGTTGATCAGCATGGACGTGAACCCGAAGACCGCGTTGGTCGGCTGGCCCGTCGTC
Organism: Candidatus Nanopelagicales bacterium; assembly: GCA_037046735.1. Classification (GTDB taxonomy): domain Bacteria; phylum Actinomycetota; class Actinomycetes; order S36-B12; family UBA10799; genus JADKAV01. The sequence continues at coordinate 188,248 of JBAOHC010000027.1, forward strand.
GTGCTGAAGTTCTCCACCGGCAGGGCATAGAAGGCGCGGTAGGCCAACGAGTGGCCGTCGAGCAGGAGCAGTCGGGGTGCAGCGCTGTCGTTCATCGCGTCGAGTCTATGTCGTGGGTCCGACAGCCCCGGGCGGTGCGGCGAGGCAGCCACCTGCGGGCCAGCAGGCGTAGAACGAACCACCACGGCTCTTCGCCCGATCGGTTAGTGCGTTCCTATCACCACCCGTCATCTCCTCCGAGCGCGCTGGCAGGACCTGCCCTGCCCATCGGGGGCCGATCGGGACGGGTCTAGCCTGGCCAGGTGAGCAGTGAATGGCCCGCAGGGTTCGAGAATTTTGGTGTCGGTGAATTGGCCGAGACGATGGGGATCGAGGTCAGCCTGCACGACGGCGTCGTCAGTGCCCGGATGCCAGTGGCGGGGAACACCCAGCCGTACGGTCTACTGCACGGCGGGGCGACCGCCGTGCTCGTGGAGTCGGTCGGGTCGATCGCGTCAGCGGTCGCCGCACCGAACACCCTGCCCGTCGGGATCGAAGTCAGCGTCTCCCATCATCGGTCAGCGCGCGCCGGCTACGTGAGCGCACACGCCGAACCGGTGCACATCGGCACCACGCTGGCCTCGTGGCTGATTCCGGTGACCGACGACGAGGGCCGACGGATCGCCACCGGTCGGCTCACCTGTTTGCTACGCGACGCATCCCGCTGACCGTCGCCAGGCGGCGTCCGAGACTCCCGCGCATGGCCGGTTCGCTGACCCTGGCTCGGCGCCGGATGGCAGCCGTCGAGGCGACCCGTCGTTGCAGGTACGGTCCGAAGCCCCAGCGTGCGTACCAGCGCTGGACGTCGCGCGACGTCGGGGGCACGTCCACCACCACCTGATCGGAGCCGAGCAGATCGGCCCACCCGACCACCTCGACCAGCAAGGCCGTTCCGATGCCCTGATTGCGGCGGTCATCGGCGACGTGCAGCATGTGAATATGCACCCCTGGTGCATCCATCATGGGACCGCCGTCGGTCAGCGAGACCGTCGCCAGGCCCACCGGCTCATCGTCTGCCCACGCCGCGATGAAACGGAAGCCCCCTTGATTGGCCGCCTCCACCCGTCTGCGCATCCGGTCCAGGGAGAGTCCCAGCGGCATTCCCGAGCGACGCCGGCCGCCCGCACGCCAGGCCTGCTCCCACAGGGGTGCCACCTGCTCGATGTGGTCCAACTCCACATCGCGGACATCGATGTCCATAACACCTCCTGTTCGCTACCAAGCGTAGCGACATGCCGGTGATCCTTTTCGCGGGAGCGGTGACGCTATCTGCGACACGCCCCTCTAGGCTGTAGCGTGCTTCGTGGTTGTCCGGTTGACTGACCCATCATCACGGTGTTGATCGCCGGGACCGGTGGACGTAACGGAAGAGGTGTGCGCGTGCGACGACTGCTGCTGATGATCAGCGCGGTCGCCCTTGCCTTCATGGCTGTGCTCGGTGGCACGTCGGCGGCGTTCGCTGCTGGCGAGACCATCGGAGGGGTGATCAAATCAGGTGCGGACGGCGTTGCGGGTGTGACGCTGAACGTCTCCGACGAAGAGGGCTTCACCGAGGACGTCATCACCGACGACGCCGGTAGGTGGAAGGTCGAGGTGCCGGGTGACGGGCAGTACCTGGTGACCCTGCAGACCGAGACCCTGCCACCCGGAGTGAGTCTGACGAACCCGGACCGCACCAGCGCCACGGTCGTGGTGGGCAAGGGGCAGTCGAAGTCGGTCCTGTTCCCCACCGGTGAGGTGCGGGTCAGCAGCGAATCGACCCTCGACCGAGCGTTGCAGTTGTTGGTCGACGGGATCGTCTTCGGCCTCACCATCGCCCTGGCTGCTGTGGGACTGAGTCTTATCTTCGGCACGACCGGCCTGACCAACTTCTCCCATGGCGAACTCGTCACGTTCGGGGCACTGATGGCCTATTTCTTCAATAACCTGCTGGGACTGCCCTTCCTGGTGGCCGCGGCGGGCGCGATGCTGGCCGGCGGCCTCTTCGGATACCTGCAGGACCGCTTCTTCTGGAGGTGGTTGCGCAAACGGGGCACGGGGCTGATCGCGATGTTGGTGGTCTCCATCGGTTTGGGCATCCTGCTTCGCTACATGTACCTCTTCTTCTTCGGAGGCACCACTAAGCAGTACGCCGAGTTCAGCGGGCAGGCGGGTCTGACGCTTGGACCGGTCGACGTCACACCCAAGGCCCTGATCGCGGGCGGGGTGGCCATCGTGTTCCTGGTCGCCACCGTGTTGTGGCTGCGCCTGACCCGTATGGGTAAGGCATCCCGGGCTATCGCGGACAACCCCGCACTGGCCAGCGCCTCCGGCATCGACGTCAACCGGGTGGTTTCCATCATCTGGATGGCAGGTGCCGCGCTGGCAGCGCTGTCGGGGATCATCTACAGCCTGTCCAACGGCATCTCCTGGCAGCAGGGCTTTCAGTTGCTGCTACTCATCTTCGCCGGTGTCACCCTGGGTGGCCTTGGAACGGCGGTCGGCGCCATCGTCGGCTCCATCATCGTCGGGACCATGATCCAGGTCTCCACATTGTTCATCCCGTCGGAGTTGAAGAATGTCGGCGCCCTAGCGGTGCTGATCATCATCCTCATGATCCGACCACAGGGAATCCTCGGACGTTCGGAGAGGGTCGGCTGAGCCATGGATTGGTCAAACGTCTTAAGTCAGGCCTTCACACAGGGCATCGGTGTACAAGCAGTTATCTTCGCCATCGCGGCGATCGGCCTGAACGTACAGTTCGGCTACACCGGCCTGCTGAACTTCGGCCAGGCCGCGTTCCTCGCTGTGGCCGCCTACGGCCTCGGCGTCAGCATCGCGTTCGCGGGGCTGAGTATCTGGGTCGGTCTCCTCGTCGGTATCGCGGCAGCGGTTCTGCTGGCTCTGCTGCTCGGCATCCCCACGCTGCGCCTGCGGGCTGACTACCTGGCGATCGTGACGATCGCAGCAGCCGAGATCCTACGGCTGGTATTCCGCTCGGTGACCTTCAATCCGGTCTTCGGGGGTTCCGACGGCATCAACCGGTTTGCAGACGACTTCTACGCGCTGAACCCGTTCAACGCTGGTGTCAAGATCGGTCCGATGGACTTCAGCGCCAACGATATGTGGATCGTGGTGGTCGGCTGGGTTCTGGTCGCCATTCTGTCCCTGCTTGTCTTCCTCATGATGCGTTCGCCGTGGGGCCGAGTGATCAAGGCCATCCGGGAGGACGAGGATGCGGTTAGGTCACTGGGCAAGAGTGTGTACGCCTACAAGATGCAGGCACTGATCATCGGTGGTGTGATGGGCTGCTTCGGCGGCTTCGTTGCTGCCATCGCACTTCAGTCGATCCAGCCCGACTACTACGGCACCGAACTCACGTTCTACGCCTACGCCGTGCTGATCCTCGGTGGTGCCGCCCGGGTCCTGGGGCCGATCGTCGGTTCGGTCGTGTTCTGGTTCATGCTGGTGTTCATCGACTCGGCGCTGTCCAACGCGGTGTCCAGCGGAGCCATCACATTCATCCAGAGCACTCAGGTGGGCCAGATCCGTTACTGGATCCTCGGCCTGGCGTTAATGCTCTTGATGATTTACCGTCCACAGGGGATCCTGGGCGACAAGAAGGAGTTGAGCCTCGATGCCCGATGACCTCAGACATTTGGTGGACGCCCTGCAGACCGTGCCGCAGGAGGCCGGAGTACCCAAACCCGACCCCATCCTGGTGGTCGACGGTGTGCGCCGGCACTTCGGTGGCCTAACGGCCGTCGACGTCGATCACGTAGAGATTCAGCGGGGGACGATCACCGCGTTGATCGGACCGAACGGTGCGGGCAAGACGACCTTCTTCAACCTGCTCACCGGCTTCGACAAGCCCAATGAGGGGCAGTGGACCTTCGAGGGCAGGCAGTTGGCGGGGGTGCGTCCCCACAAAGTCGCGCAGTACGGCATGGTGCGGACCTTCCAGCTCACCAAGGCGCTGAGCAGGCTCACCGTGATGGAGAACATGCGGTTGGGCGCTCAGGACCAGCGCGGCGAGAAGTTGTTCGCCTCGATCTTCCCCTTCCTGTGGAGTAAACAGGAGGACGAGATCAGCGAGCGTGCGCTGAGCCTGCTGGCCAGCTTCAACCTCGACCAGAAGCGCGACGATATGGCTGGCTCGTTGTCGGGTGGCCAACGCAAACTGCTCGAGATGGCACGGGCGCTGATGGTCGAGCCGGAGATGGTCATGCTCGACGAGCCGATGGCGGGGGTGAATCCCGCCCTGACCCAAAGCCTGCTGGACCACATCCGGCAGGTTCGCGACCGGGGCACGACCGTACTTTTCGTCGAGCACGACATGGACATGGTGCGTGACATCAGCGACTGGGTGGTGGTGATGAGCCAGGGCCGGGTGATCGCCGAGGGTCCTCCGCACGACGTCATGAGCAACGAGGCGGTCATTGACGCCTACCTCGGAGTGCACCATGACCGGCCACTGACCGACACCGGCGAAGCGTTGACCGCCCACCCCGAGGAGGCATAGATGGCCGTCACCACGATCGAAGGCCGGGACGAGCATCTGGCGGCGGCGGAGGGCGCCCTGGTGCGGATCGACGACGTGATTGCCGGTTACTTCCCGGGCGTGAACATCCTCAACGGCTGTGATTTCTACGCCCACTCCGGGGAACTCGTAGGCATCATCGGGCCCAATGGCGCCGGCAAGTCGACTTTGCTGAAGTCTCTGTTCGGCCTGGTGAAGGTGCGCAGCGGCAAGGTGACGTTCGACGCCAAGGACATCACCAACAAGCGCGCCGACAAACTCGTCGCTCTGGGCATGGGTTTCGTGCCCCAGAACAACAACGTCTTCCCCTCGCTGACCATCGAGGAGAACTTGCAGATGGGGGCCTTCCAGGAGCCGAAGGCCTTCCACCATCGGTTTGACGAGGTGGCAGAGCTGTTTCCGGCCCTCGGGGAGCGGCGTAAGCAGCGCGCGGGCTCCTTGTCCGGCGGTGAGCGGCAGATGGTCGCGATGGCCCGGGCGCTGATGATGGAGCCGAAGGTGTTGCTGCTCGATGAGCCGTCTGCGGGCCTGTCGCCGGCGCTCACCGACGAGGCGTTCGTTCGCGTCAAGGCCATCAACAAGACCGGGGTGACCGTGATCATGGTCGAGCAGAACGCCCGGCGCTGTCTGCAGATCTGTGACCGCGGATATGTGCTGGACCAGGGTCGCAACGCCTACACCGGCACCGGGCGGCAGTTGGCCAACGACCCGAAGGTGGTCGAGTTGTACCTGGGGACACTGGCGAAGGCATAGGGGTCCGTTTACGACAGTTGGTTCACTTCCCGCTATGAGCCTCATAGCGGGAAGTGAACCAAAGTGCGTCAACTCGCCAACTTGCGTGCACGCTCCATCCCCCGCTGAATTCGTGCGATGACCAGCGGAGGCCTGTCAAGCAAGTCCCAGTAGAGGTTCACCAAGATGCGGCCGTGATCCTCAACGAGTTCCTTGCGCCGCTTCTCCTGCCAATGCTTGCTGGCTGGGTCGTCCTGCGGGTCGCGGAAGTCGATGTACTTGCCTTCACCGTCGAACTCGATACCGAGGGGATAGTTGTCAACGCCCAGGTCGACGCGTGCCAGCACGTTGCCCCGCTCGTCACACACCAGAAGTTGCGGGGTCACTGCGATCCCAGCATCCACGCAGATCAACCTGCTACGCGTCTCCCCCACGCTCTCCGCACGGCCGTCGGCCAGACTCACCACCGTCCGCGCCTTGCTGGTATTCCACGCCCCTGCGCACGTGCCAAGCGCCGCATGCAGCAGGGCCAGAGTTGTGAGCTGTCTCTGCAAGGCGGCATCGGCAAGTACAACCGCGGTGTCGCGCGGTTCCGTCCGCGCACAATCGACCAGGGTCGATGCGAGGTCGGTCACCGGCAGGCCGTCCAACTGGACAACATCAGCGATGAGCTGGTGAACGTGCACGCGGCCCCTGGGACCAAGCCGAGATGGGTCGGGATAGCTCAGATGGACCCGCGACAGGTCCGGACGGAAGGTGGGAAGTCCCCAAAGGATTGCGGCGGAGATGTGGCTGGCACATGAACCGGGATTGAGATGCAATGACGCGATGGTTCGCAAGCGATGGACCTCGACCGCCCTCGCGGGTTTGGACAGGCAATAGACACCCCGCCCTAAGCAGTGCAAACGAGCGAGTACTTGCCTGCGCCCATTCTTGTCCAAACCCATTCGATTGAGATCCTGGGTCAAGATGACCCCGCGTCGGCTGTCGGCCAACGCCTGCAGTTCGTTCTCCATACGTCAACCCTGGCGGGCATTGAGCAGCTACCGCCGCGTCTTCCACAACTCCACAGCGGTCACTGAGAACGTCTACGACAGTTGGTTCACTTCCCGCTATGTGGCTCATGGCGGGAACTGAACGAACTGTCGTAAACACAAACGAACGGTGCCCGCCCCCACAGAGGGGACGGGCACCGCACGAATCGGATCAGCCTTGCGCGGCGTCCGGAACCTCACCCTCCTGAGATGAGGTGTAGGTGAAGGTGTTGTCCTCACCGTAGGTGTAAAGGCCCATGATGGCGCGACTCGGGTCGCCCACATCGTTGAGGTCGATCGGACCGGACTGACCGTCGTAGTCAGCGTCCTTGCCGTCCTTGATCAACTTCAAGCAGTCCGCGTAAGTGGTGCACTTCTCGCCATCCGCCGAGACCTGCTTGATGTTGTCGGCGATCGCCATACCGCTGTCGTTTCCGGCAGCCTCAGCAGCCAGGGCGATCAGGATCGTGGCGTCGTAGGCCTCCGGAGCGTAGGTGAAGTCCTTGAGCTTCGGATCGACATCGAGCAGCGCCTGCCGGAACTCATCCGACGCCTGCGCACCCGGGATGGTGCCCTGCGTGCCCTTCATGGCGCCCTTCGGCAGGTCCACGTAGGCGGTGTTCGACATGTTGCCATCCACCAGGTACAGCGGCACGTCGTTCGGGCCGACACCCTGCTTGAGCATCTCCTGGATGATCTTCACGGTCTCGTCGAAGCCGATCACGACGATCGCCGCGGGGTTGGCGGCCTTCGCCTCGGACACCTCAGCCTCGAACGAAGCAGCCTTGGGGTCATAGATCTGCTTGGAGACCACGGATCCACCGGCGGCAGTGAACGCCTTCTCGACGTTGTCGGCCAGGCCGGTGCCATACGCATCGTCAAGGGCCAGGATGGCAAGGGTGGTGTTGCCGTCGCCAGCAACGGTGTCGCCAAGCACCTGTCCCTGGAAGGTGTCCGGCGGCGCGGTGCGCGCGTACAGACCCTTGTCCGGGTAGGTGGAGAACTCCGGCGAGGTGTTTGCAGGAGACACCTGCTGCACGCCGGCGCTGGTGATCTTGTCGATGACGGTCAGCGACACCGAGGATGACGCTGCGCCGATGATGGCGTCGACACCCTGCGGAGAGCTGACGGTCAACGGTCTGGGAGGCAATGTTGGTCGATGTATCGCCGGAGTCACCGATGATCACCTCGACGTCCTGGCCGAGGACACCACCGGCCTCATTGATCTCTTTGGCAGCTAGGTCGACACCGGCGAACTCGGGCGGGCCGAGGAATGCCAGCGAGCCGGTCTGCGGCAGCAACGTGCCGACCTTCAGGGCGCCGTCACCCTGAGCAGCGGTGGTCTCCGCGGTCGGGCTGGCGGACGTGTCAGACGAGCCACTGTCACTGCTGCAAGCAGACAGCGCAAGACTCGCCACACCCACGACCGCAAGCGACCGAAGAATGGTCGATCGGGACATATATGGACCCCTTTGTGGTGGTTCGGTGGACACGACTGTCGTGTCCGTGAGAGTAACCATACGGATAATAGCCAGTGACACAATCACATACGCGCTGATGTTGCGTTTCCGTGATCGACTTTTGAGTGCGGACAGATCAGGCCTGCAACGTGCGACGAGCCACCTCAACCAGCGGCATGCGCTGGTCCATGGCCGCCCTGCGCAACCACGTGTACGCCTCCTCTTCGGAGATCCCCAGTCGCTGCTGCACCCGTCCCCGGGCACGCTCAATCGTCTTGCGATCAGCCAGACTCTGGGCCAAATCGCGGGTCTTCTGCTGCTCGGCACGCAATTGGCTGTACCGCTGCCAGGCCACAGTCAGGCTGGCGCGCAGCTCCTCGGGCTTGAAGGGTTTGACCAGGTAGCCCATGGCACCGGCGGCCACCGCCCGCTGGATCAGTTCAGGCTGGCTGAACGCCGTCAGCATGACCACAGCGGTGCAGTCCAGGCCGATGATCGCGCCAGCCGCCGCGAGGCCGTCCATGTCCGGCATCTTGATGTCCAGCAGCGCCAGATTCGGGCGCAGCTGCTCAGCGAGTTCCACCGCCCGCCGGCCGTCACCCACCGCGGCCACTACCCGGAAGCCGAACTCCTCGAGGGTCTCGACGAGATCCATGCGGATCAGCGCCTCGTCCTCGGCCACCAACACGGTGAGTGAATCTGACATGGGTTCCTCCTGCGCCCAGCGTAGGGACGCCCCGTTACGATGAGATTGCACGCCCTCGTAGACCAACTGGCAGAGTCACAGGTCTCAAAATCCTGCAAGTGTGGGTTCGAATCCCACCGAGGGCACCAGTTGCGCTACTCCACCACCAGCCGTGGTTTCAGGTCCTGGATCCGGGCCAACACACCATTGATGTATTTTCCCGACTCGTCGGTGGACAGTTCGTTGGCCAGTTCGACGGCCTCCGCCAGCGCGACCCCGGACGGCACCTCCCCCCACAGCACCTCCCAGGTGCCGGCGCGCAGGATCGCCCGGTCCACGGCGGGCATTCGCTCCAGGGTCCAGCCCTGGGCATACGTGCTCAACGTCTCGTCGATCTGGTCGCGGTGGGTCTGCACCCCGCGCACGATCGTCTCCGTGTACGGGTTCATCGGACTCTGCATGCGCGCGGTGAGGGACTCCAGGCCGATCTCCACGTCGCTCTCGCGCAGGTCGCTCTCGTAGAGCACCTCCACGGCACGCCGGCGCGCCTTGCTGCGGGCGGACACTTAGTTGTTCACGCGACCCAGGTAGGAACCGTCGCGGGTGTCGACCTTGATCTTCTCCCCGTTCTCCATGAACAGCGGAACCTGGACCTCGGCGCCGGTCTCCAGGCGGGCGGGTTTGGTACCCCCGGTGGAGCGGTCGCCCTGCAGGCCCGGCTCGGTGTACTCGATGGTCAGCTCCACGTTGGCGGGCAGTTCCACGTACAACGGCGTCCCGTCATGCAAGGCGACGATGGCCTCCTGGTTCTCCAGCATGTATTTGACAGCGTCCCCGACGGTCGCCTCGGACACTGCCACCTGGTCGTAGGTGGTGGCGTCCATGAAGATGAAGTCGGCGCCGTCGTTGTAGAGGTAGGACATCTGACGCTTGTCGACACTGGCTGTCTCGACCTTGACGCCGGCGTTGAAGGTGCGATCCACCACCTTGCCGGAGAGCACGTTCTTCAACTTCGTCCGCACGAAAGCCCCGCCCTTGCCGGGCTTGACGTGCTGGAACTCCACCACCGACCACAGTTGGCCGTCGATCTTGAGTACCAATCCGTTCTTCAGATCGTTCGTCGTCGCCACGTCGTCGTCTTCCTATCCAACCCTCGTCAATTCGCGAGGGAAATCTGTGAGGATCTGTACGCCCGTCTCGAGGACCAACAGGGTGTCCTCGATGCGTACCCCACCGCGGTCCGGCAGGTAGATCCCTGGCTCCACGGTCAGCGGAACACCTGCTTCCACTGTAAGCGGCGAGGTGGGTCCCAGGAACGGCACCTCATGGATGTCCAGTCCCACCCCATGCCCGAGCCCGTGTCCGAAGAAGTCGGCCAGACCGGCCTCTTCGATGACGCTGCGGGCGGCTCGGTCCACGGCCGAGGTGAGCACACCGGGTGCCAGCGCATCGATCCCGGCCTGCTGGGCGCGGGCCACGACGTCGTGAATCTGCAGTTGCCACTCCTGCGGCTCGGCAGCCACCACGAACGTGCGGGTGCAGTCCGCGTGGTAGCCGTCGTACATCGCACCGAAATCGATCTTCAGCAGATCGCCGGGCGCGATGGGCCGCATGGTGGGCTGATGATGCGGGATGGCGCTGTGCGGGCCGGCTGCGACGATGCTGTCGAACGACCTGTCCGGTGCGCCCTCCAATCCCATGAGCAGCTCGAGGCGGCGGGCGATCTCGATCTCGGTCGTACCCGCCCGCAGATCCTCGAGCAGCCGGCCCAGCGCGCGGGTGCTGATCGCACACGCCTCGGTCGAGAGCCGCGATCTCCGCCGCGTCCTTGACCTGCCGCAGGGAGCTCGCGGCGACCTTGACCGGCAGCAGTTCAACGCCAGGGACGTCATCGCCGGCCCGTCGCCAGGCCGCGACGGTCAGCGATGCGGCATCAAATCCCACGTGGCTGACCCCGCGGTCGCGAACGGCCATGAGCAGGTCGACGACCAGATTGCGGGTGACGACCAGTTCCACGTCCGGCGCTTCGTTACCGGCCTGGATGACGTAGCGGCCATCGGTGGCCAGCAACGCCTCGTCCGTCGTGACGACCATCGCGGCGTTGGACCCGGAGAAGCCACAGAAATAGCGGATGTCGGACAGGTCGGTGATCAGCAGAGCGGTGCAGTCTTGGGCTGCCATGCGCTCGCGCAGCCGGTCGCGGCGCGTTGCCTGGGCAGTCATTCGCAGCCCAGCGCCAGGACGGCATCCACAGCGAGTAGGTAGCTCGTGATCCCGAAGCCAGCGATCGTGCCGGTGGCCACTGCCGCGATGACCGAGGTGTGGCGGAACTCCTCGCGGGCGGCCGGGTTGGAGATGTGGACCTCGATGAGCGGTGCGCGCAGTTGTGCCGCGGCGTCGCGCAATCCGTAGCTGTAGTGGGTGAAGGCGGCCGGGTTGAGGATGACCGGAACCCCCTCGTCGGCCGCTTCATGCAACCACCCGATCAGTTCGGCCTCGCTGTCGGTCTGCCGGACATCGACGTCCAGGTCGCGCGCAGCCCCGTACTCCGTGACCCGCTGCTGTAATTGCGGCCAGGTGGTAGCGCCATAGATGTCCGGTTCGCGGGTCCCCAGCCGCGCCAGGTTCGGGCCGTTGAGGACCAGCACCTTCACGACTGCACCTGCGCGTAGGCGGCGGCGACCAGCGCGGGGTCTGGTCCGATCAGCATCTCGGGGTGGGCCACAGCCGACAGTATGACGAATCGCAACGTGTCACCGCGGGTCTTCTTGTCCCGGCGCATGGCGTCCAGCAGAGCCGGGAAGCTGCCGTCGTAGGAGGTCGGCAGGCCCACACTGGACAGCACCTCCCGGTGCAGGTCCACGTCCGCATCGCTGAGGCGTCCGGCCAGTCGCGCCAACTCCGCCACGTACACCATGCCAACGGCGATGGCCGGTCCGTGCCGCCAGCGGTACCGCTCGTGCAGTTCGATGGCATGCCCCAGCGTGTGCCCGTAATTGAGCACCTCGCGGCCCAGAACGACGTCCACCGATTCCGTGAGGTCGCCGGCCACAACGTTGGCCTTCACCGTGATCGCACGTTTGATCGCGTCGGCCAGCGCCGGCGACTGCGGCTCGAGGATCCCCGCCGGGTCCTGCTGCACCCGCTGCAGGATCACCGGATCGGCGATGAATCCGCACTTGATGACCTCGGCCATCCCGCTGATGATCTCGGCGCGGGGCAACTCGACCAACGTGTCGAGGTCGCAGATGACCGCCGTGGGCTCATGGAAGCTGCCGACGAGGTTCTTGCCGGCGGCGGTGTTGATGCCGGTCTTGCCGCCCACCGCGGCGTCGACCATGGCGAGCAAAGTGGTCGGCACCTGCACGATCGGCACCCCGCGCAACCAGGTGGCGGCCACAAAACCCGCGAGATCGGTGGTACTGCCACCGCCCAGACCGACGATCACATCGGTGCGGGTGAAGCCGTTGTCCCCCAGCACGCTCCAGCAGTAGTTGAGCACCTCGACGCTCTTGGCATCCTCGGCGTCGGGCACTTCGATGGAGATCGTGGACCAGTTCTCGGACAGGTCTGCCCGCATCTGCTCACCGGTGGTCCGTAGGGCCCGCGGATGGATGATGGCCACCCGCGCGGCGCTGGCAGGGATGGCGGCCATCACCTCGGCGAACAACCCGCGGCCCACCAGCACGCCGTACGGCGAAGCGGTGTTGACCATGATCGTGTCCGTCATCGGCTCTTCTCCCACTCTTCGATCTCATCGGCGACCGCCGCCACAGCCCGACCGTCGGTGGCCACCACCAGATCGGCGCACGCTTCGTACCACGGGGCCCGTTCGGCCATCATGTCGGCCATTTGGGCCCGGATATTCCCCAGGGCCACAGGACGGATTCCCGCCAAGCCACTGCGACGCACCGCATCCACCAGCCCGACCTGCAACCAGACAACGGGCTGGGCGGCAAGGGCCCTTCGGACCGCCTCCGACATCGCCCCACTGCCGACCGCCACCACGCCGTCGGGCTGGCGCAGCGCATCCAGCACGATCAGCTCCTCCCGCGCCCGGAAGGCCAGCTCGTCGTCGATGACGGCGTCGGCCACCGACGAACCGTGTTCCTGCTCGTAGAGGGCGTCAGTGTCGAGCAGGGGACAAGACCAGCGTTCTGCGAGCTCAGCGGCAACCGCGGACTTGCCGCAGCCGGGCGCCCCGACCAGGGCCAGCCGAGCGATCACGCCGGTTCCGGCGGCGCGACCAACGTCTCCAGGTAGGCCAGCAGGTTGCGCCGGACCTCTTCCAGGGAATCGCCACCGGTCTTCTCCAACAGAGCATCCGCCAGGACCAGGGCCACCATCGCCTCCGCGATCACCCCGGCGGCCGGCACCGCACATGCATCCGAGCGCTGATTGATCGCGGTGGCGGCCTTGCCCGTGGCCACATCGATCGTGCGCAGCGCCCGCGGGACCGTGCTGATGGGCTTCATGGCAGCCCGCACACGCAGCGGCTGGCCCGTGGACATGCCTCCCTCGGTGCCGCCGCTGTGGCCGGTCTGCCGGGTGATCCGGCCCTCGACGAGCAGGATCTCGTCCTGGGCCGTGGAACCGCGCATTGCGGCGAGGTCGAAGCCGTCACCGACTTCGACACCCTTGATCGCCTGAATGCCCATCAAGGCGGAGGCGAGGCGGGCGTCCAGACGGCGATCGGCGTGGACATAACTCCCCAGGCCCGGGGGTACCCCCTGCGCGATGACCTCCACCACACCACCGAGGGTGTCCGCCTCCGCCTTGGCCGCATCGATCTCGGCGACCATCGCCTCCCCCACAGCCGGCGACGCACACCGCACGGGATCGGCATCGATCGCGGGAAGGTCCGCGAAGGTGGGGGGCGGAGCATCGCTGGCAACTGTCCCGATCCGGACGACGTGGCTGAAGACGTGGATGCCCGCGGCCTGCTGTAGAAGAGCCTTGGCCACCGCGCCAAGCGCGACGCGTGCTGCCGTCTCGCGGGCGCTGGCCCGCTCGAGCACGGGTCTGGCGTCCTCGAAACCGTACTTCTGCATGCCGACCAGATCCGCGTGGCCGGGCCGGGGGCGGGTCAGCGGGGCGTTGCGGGCCAGTTTGGCCAGGATCGTGGCGTCCACCGGATCCGGCGACATGACCTGCTCCCACTTCGGCCACTCCGAGTTGCCGACCTGGATGGCGATCGGCCCACCCTGGGTGTAGCCGTGCCGGACACCCCCGAGTAGCTCGACCGTGTCTGCCTCGAACTTCTGCCGGGCGCCCCGGCCATAGCCGAGTCGCCGCCGCGAAAGTGCAGCAGCCACGTCAGCGGTGGTCAGCGCCACGCCCGCCGGCATCCCCTCCAGAACCGCCGTCAGCACGGGGCCATGGGACTCCCCTGCCGTTATCCACCTGAGCATGCCCACATCGTGGCACGCGGGCTCACAACTGCCGGGTGTCGCCCTCGCAGATGGTCAGCCGGTCCTCGGCCCCACTCGCAGCGAACCACCCGCAGCCCCCGCCGAGGGACGACACGAAGGTCACACCCGACGCATCCGGCACATTCAGGTACAGCGTGGTCCGCAGGTCGTTGATCCGGACGACCGCTGAGGACTCGCCGACGGCGACGATGGTGATCCCGGTGCTCTCGCCCTCCTTCTTGACGCCGCCGCCGATCGGCACCGGCGCTTTGCTGCCGGAGTCGTCGGATTTGGACTTCTTGGTCTCGGAGTCGCCGCTCTGGGATCCGGTGGCCGCGGGCTTGTCGGCAATGCTGCTCTTGGTCCTCGTCGTGGGTTTCGGCACGGGATTGCTCGACGAGGCCTTCTGGCTGCTGGATTCTTGCGAGTCCTTGGCGGCTGGTGTCGGCATCACGACGGGGGCGAAGGGATCGCGCTGCGAAGCGGTCGTGATGCGGATGGCGGCGGAGCGGTCCTGCGGGATGTCCGGGGTCGCAGGCGTATTGACGGTGACCTCGTCCGCGGCCATGGTCGACTCGGGTTCGGGTGTCACGGTTGTCGGCGCGGGTTGCGCCTGCGCTTGTTCTTCTCCGCCCTTGGGGAAGAACATCAACACGGCGGCGATCGCGACGATGCCGACCAGCACACTCCACAGGATGAGCATTCGACGATCTCGCATCAGAGCTCTCCCGCCTCTTGCAACGCCTGGTCAGGCAGATTGCGCAGCCGGTCGTTCGCCACGAACACCCGGGTCTCCATCGTCAAGGTCAGCGGGTTCGCCCGCGGGTTGTCGGCGTCGGCAGTGCCCCGGGCGAGTTGTACGCCGGTGATCAGGTAGGCCCGCTGCAGACTCTCGATGCGGGCGGTGAAGCGCTCCAGATCGGCGAAGTCGCCGGTCGCCGAGATGGAAACGGGGACGAAGGACAGGCCGACGCCCTGCGGGAGCTTCCCCTGACCCAGGTCGGTGGGGGTGGGTTGGGGGGCTGGCTGGGGGGCGTCCGGGGAAGCCTCCGGTGCCGACGTCTCGGCAGGTGCCGCCGCCTCGGGAGTCTCGACGGTGAACACGGTGATCTGGCCCGGGGCCAGCGAGTCGATCCGGACCCGGTTGACGCGTCCGGCGGTCTGGATATCGCGCAGGAGAGCCGGTACATCCACCGACGCCGGGATCTTGGTCTGGATCCGGCGCAGCGCCCTGATCTGAGCTGGGAGATCCTGGGCCTGACGCTGCAACTGCGCGGCCTGGTTCGCGATCATGACCGCCTGATCGTCGAGTTGGACGGTCTCCTCCTGGGTCGCGGCGACCGCACTCATGCGCGGGCTGATGAGAAAGCTCCACCCGAGTGCCAGCACGGCCAGCGAGACGAGCAGACCACCGATGATCCACATACGCGGGTTGGAGGTGTTCATTGCGTCGCCTCCAGGTATCGACCCGACAGCGCCTGGTCGGTCAGTTGCGCGGTGGCGGAGAAGCTGTAAAGGCCTTCGGTGCTATTGGTGACGTCGGTGAGAACCGGTGAGGCGTAGTCGGCGTTGAGGCGCAGGCTGTCCATCCAGGCCGCGATGTCGTCCATGGTCTTGGCCTCGCCGGTGAAGGCCACTGTGCCCACACCGGGGATCACGGTCTGCGAGGTCGTCATCGCCTGCTTCTCCCCCGGACCGACCACTGCGTCCAAGGTGACCAGCGACAGCTCCAACGGCTGCATCCGCGACAGCCCACCCAGGAGGCGCGACACCTGCACCTCCTGGCCCATGGCGGTGGCCAGGTCGGTGCGCGCGGTGGTGACCGCTTGGTAGGCGGCGGGGACATAGGCGTAGCGCTGCTTGAGCACCATGGCGGCATCGACACGGGCCTGGGCGTCTGCCTTGGCCGCGTTGGCAGCGCGCTGCTGCACACCTGTGTAGGCGACGAGGAGCACGAGCAGGCCGATCACGCCAGCGAGCATGAGCAGTGCTTTGCGTTTGGCGGCATGGACGAGGCGGCGGTTGCGGATCGCTGGTGGGAGCAGGTTGGCCGAGGGGAAAGCGCCACTTGTGAACAGGCTTTCCAGCGGGGTCTCCGGGACGACCTGCACCGGTTGTTTTTCCGGGGCCGGCTGCGCGGGCATCTGAACGGTCATGCGGCCACCGCCAGTGCCAGACCGATCGCGGTGGCTGCCTCACTGTCGGCCAGGGGCACCTCCGTGCCCAGCCCCAGGTTGCGACCGGGGTCGGCACGCCGAACGTCGGTGTGCAACGCGTCGCGCAATTGGAAGTCGAGGCCGAACTGGGCGGCGCCGCCACCGATCAACCAGACGCGATCGATGCTCCTGCCATTGTTGGTGCGGAAGAACATCACACTGGAACGGATCTCCTCGATCAACGAGCCGGTCGCGGCGTCCAGGGCCTGCCGCGTCGAGTGCTGATCGCCGGGGCTCATGGTCGGCCAGAGGGCTCCGACGCCCTGTTTCCAGGCCTGCGCCTGCTCATAGTCGATGTGGAACTGGTCGGCCAGGGATTCGGTCACGGAGGCTCCACCGCGGGCCATGACCCGCACGAACGTGGGGCGACTGCCCTCGTGGACCACCAACGAGGTTGTATTGGCGCCCACGTCGATCAGCGCCTCCGCGCCGATCGCTGACCGGTTGCAGACGGCATGCAGGGCGCCGAGGGGGGAGAAATCCACGCGGTCAACGGTCAGACCCGCCCGCTCGATGGCCTCGACAGCGGCAGTGACGATGTCCTCGTTGGCGGCGAGCAGGAGGCCGCGCAGGGTCCGGGAACCGTCCTTATCGATGATCTCCTCAGCGGGCAGGAAGTCCAGGACGGATTCCTCCACAGCCATCGGCAGGAGGTCGGAGGCCAGCATGGGCAGGGCCGTCTTCAACTCCTTCTCGGGAACCCACGGCAGCTCAACCTCGCGGGCCACCATGCGCTGATTGACCATCCCGACCGAGACGGGTGCCTTGGGCAGGCGCTGCCCCCGGAGCAAGGATTTGACGGCGGCGGTGATGGCCATCGGGTCGATCACGTCGTTCTGGGGATCAGGCACCGCCAGGCTCTCGCGCTGGTAGGCCAACAGCGCGGGTCCCGTTCTTGTCAACCGGACCGCTGCCAGGCGCACGGCCGTGGACCCCACGTCCAGTCCGATTCCTGCTCTCATCTGCCTGCTCCTTGCAGCGCTCCTAAAGACGATTCGCCACAAAACGCGAAGAACTTGAGCAGCGGCGCGGCAGATTTACCCAGTTGCCAAGATCTGTCCATACCAGGTCGCGATGGCCTGCCCCCAGAGCAACGCCAGCCAGCAGCCGGCAATCATGAACGGCCCGAAGGGCACGGCAGTCTTCCGGCCTCCTTTGCCGGCCAGGATCAATGCGACCCCCCAGACCGCACCCAACAGGAATCCGAAGAAGAAGCCGACGACGACCTGTGCCCAGCCGAACCAGCCCAGGACCAGGCCGAGCAGGACCGCCAGTTTGACGTCACCCATCCCCATGCCCGCCGGGTAGATGAGCACCAGCAGCAGGTAGGCACCACCCATGGCAACGGCACCGAGGCCTGCGCGGGCAAGGTTGCCCCAGGCGTCCTCTGCGCCCGATGTCAGCAGCAGCCCGAGGGCCACAACCACCCAGCTGCTGAGCACGATCGGGTTCGGTAGCCGCTTGACATCGATATCGATCATCGCGAGGGCGATACCGGCAGCCACGAACCACAGCATCGGGAACAGCAGGAAGGATGGGCCGATCAGGGCGGCGGTCAGCGCGAACGCCACGCCGGTGAACAGCTCCACCAGCGGGTAGCGCATGGAGATGGGGGTTCCGCAGTCCCGGCAGCGACCCCGCAGCACCAGCCAGGAGACCAGGGGAATGTTGTCGTAAGCCCTGATCGGATGGTCGCAGTTGGGGCAGTGCGACGACGGGTGATTGAGGTTCTCCCCGCGCGGCACACGCCAGATGACCACGTTGAGGAAGGACCCGATGATGAGGCCGAAGACGAATCCGGCGACGAGTAGCACGGGGGTGGGCACGGGCGTCAGCCTAGCTGCGGGCGAGGCACGGTGACCCTTGCCCTGTGGACGGGCCTCATGACACGGGGTACTCCAGCCACAACGTGGTGGTGATGATGTCGGAGAACGGAGAGTCGCCATCGGGATCGAAGTACACCGCGGGATTCTTGACGACGTTACCGGTGACCATAGGGCTATTTGTGCACCGGTCGGCAGCGATCACCGACCCGACCGCCCCCTGGCTGGAGGTCTGCAGACTGATCTGGTCACCCGCGATGAACATCCCGCTGGCCACAGCCGATCCGCCACCACCTTGGCTTCCGGCGCTGAAGTTGCTGAAGGTCTCGATATCGGCGTCGGCAAGGAGGAACAGATTGCGGAATGCCGGTGCCCGCATGTCGTAGTGATCCCACCGGATGTTCCCGTACGCCTTGGTCGCACAGTCCGCGGCGTTGGCCGAACTGGCGATGACAGTGATGTTCGGGATGGATGCGTTGCCGGTGCCGACGTTGACATCACCCTCAGATACGTAGAACACCCCGCTGACGCTGTTTCGACCTGCGGTCCACACACGCGTTGTGGGGTTATGGGACCAGCCAATGCCACTTGCCGAACTGTTCTCCGGGCCAGCACAGGGTCCCGAACTGGACCAACTCTTCACAGTGCCATCCGGGCAGAGGTCGTACCAACGCGACATGGCCACAGCATCCGAGTTCGGTGCGCTGAAGTAGAACGAGCGGGCGTTGACGCGTGGCAGGTTCGCCCGGGGGGCACTACCCACCTGACCGCCGGGGTTGACGCTGAAGCGGTTGCTATTGGCGGTGGACTCTCCCGTGCTGGTCACCATGCCTGTCACCGTCGGGTTGCCCTGGGTCGTGATGACCCCGTTGGAGTGCACTCCCGCGATAGTCGGGTCATAGCCAGTGGCAGTAGTCACCGTCGTGCTGGATTCGATCTTGAGGTTGCCCGACGTCAGGATCGCTGCTTGCGGCGAGTAGGGCAAGAAGACGTACTCGGCCTTGACCATCCGGCTCGACTCCTTCGGCGCCCCTCGGTACGGGGACCAGCCCACCGCGTATACGCGGCCGAAGCCCGGATAACGCCCGCCGACCAGTGCGGTGCTGGGCTTGAGGACGGCGTATTGGCCAGACTCGGTGGTCATGAGGCAAGCGGGGTTCGCGTCCACCAAGTCGTCAATCTGGGCGATGGCCCACGACTGCTCCTGATCTGCTGTGTCGAAGTCGGCGGGGCCAGTGATCGGACTGCCCGTGCAGGTGGGTGCGGACAGTTGGGCAGTGGCCTGCCCCGGGATCGGATAGTCCGCACTGTTGGCGTCGTAGGCAGCCTGGAGTTGCCCGAGAGTCGTGTCAACGCCGGCCTCAGCAGTGGCCAGAGCGCTCTCGAAGTTCGTACGGTGCACCGACATGGCCAAAGCGTTACGGGCCATCGACGCTGCGACCATGATCAGGATCATGATGAATGTGCTGATGCCCAGCACGACGATGATGCCCACGCCCTCGTCATCTGCGAACCGTTCTCGACGCATGGTTCAGCCCACCTTGTTCCGCAAACGCACCGACACGGTCGCCTCCTTGATGGACGTGCCACGGCCCACCAGAGCGTCGTACTGCATCTTCAGGGTGACCTGGCTGGCATCCGTCGGGACGACCGTGTTGTACGTGAACAGCGTCCTGACGATCAGCGACGTCGCCTCCTTCTTGCCCACGGTGTCGTCGAGCCCCTGGTACCGGATCACGTCGAAATGTTCCCCGTCCTCGCTACGGGCGAGTCGCCAGGTGACGATCTCGTCGTTGTCCTGGGCGTAGTCGGAGTCATAGTCGATCCACATCTGCAGGTGGGAGGCGCACCCGGAATCCACCGACGACGGATCATCCAGTTGTGCGAGCCCACCGTCACAGACAACGCCGCGCCCTTGCCGGACGTCGCTGGTCAACCGGTCGAGGACCAGCTTGGCGTCGAAGAGCCCGCGATTGTCGTCATCGACGAACGTCAGGACCTTGTTGGAGCTCTGCACGCCCGCGAGCATGAGAGCAGAGGCGGCACCGATGATGGAAACCGTGACCATCATCTCCACCAGGGTCAGCCCGAGATCGCCGCGTAATCTCATTTCTCCACCACCGTCAGCGAAGCCGGGAACCGGCCGTGGTCATAGGCCACGCGCACCGTGTCCGGACCGGTGTTCCAGAGTTTCATGCCGAGCACGGTCTTGTTGGCGCCTGCGATCGACACGTTGGGGAACTGCCACCAGACCTCCTGCCATCCCTGGCAGTCGTAGTCCTCGATGGCCAACGGGCTCGCGGACCCTGCCGCGCTGATGCTGCCGTTGTTCGTCTTCAGGGTCAACAGTTGCGCCGACAACCGGACCGGATCATCGGGATTCTCCGGCCGCACCCACATTCGCAGGACGACAGTGCCGGTGTAGCTTCGAGCCGCGTTCTGGGTGACGAACATCAGCGTGGATGTGCGCGACGTCGAGGTGAAGGACCCGCCCGTATAGAGCAAGCGTCCTGCACTGTCAGCAGGGCTCAGGTCCGTGCTGAGCACGGGCAACTCTCGATCGGCCGGGATACTCGGGGCGGCCATGTCCATGTACATCGGATACATGGATACCGGCCCGAGGATCGGATCACTGCTCGGGAGTGGGAATGTTGGCCAGGAGACACTCCCGGAATTGTGAAGTGTGTACTGCTTGCGGCTGTAACCACTGACGGCGGCAGGCACAGGTGCGGGGGAAGTGGCAGGGCAGGTGTTCGTGGTCCACGTCCACGTCGGCGAGGGTGTCGCCGACCCTGTCGGAGAGGGCGTTGCCGAGGGCGATGCAGAGCTCGACGGTGTAGGGGTCGCGGAAGGGCCAATGACGTTGCTGGTCACGACCAGCATGGATGTGAGACTCGCGGTGATTTCCTGATTGCCTGGTGACGATGCCGCCGCCTCGATCTGCCAGGTGGTCGTGGCGTTGGCTGCGCCCGTAGGGACGGTGCGCACCACCCAGAACACCACTTGGTCCTTCGGGTCGAGTCGACCCGTGTCCGGTGTGCCGTCGCCATTGTGGTCCGTCATCAACAAGGTGTCTGCGGTCGGATCGAAGATGTCGTTACCGTCGTCGAGGTAGATCTGCGCGCCAGCCAGTGTGGTGCCGACGTTGAACTGGTCAGGGGCACCCTGGTTGCTGAGCTGGAAGCCGAATGCCGCGGTGGCCCCTGGGTTGACGGTGACGGTTGAGGGCCCGACAGGGGTGAGCTTGAACTCCGGCAACGGCAGGCCGCGGGCGGTGTTCGCGACCACCGAGGTCATGATCCTGGACCACGTGCGGCCGTAGGCGGCCCATTCGACGACGACGGTCACCCGGCGGTTGTCGGCCCCGATGACGTCGGTCGGCCGGGTGATGTAGGTGTAGGTGGTGTAGGTGGCATTGTTCATGCTGGTGGTGCTGATCTGTGGACTGAGGCCACCGGCGACCTGCACGAGCGACTCGCCCTGATATGCGCCGCTGGCGAGATGGGGGTCGGGAGCGATGCCCGCTGGGTCATGGCCCAAGGAACCGAACGCCTTCGAGCGCATCCGCTCCAACTGCTGCGTGGCGATGTCCGCACCCTGCTGGTTGAGCCGGGCGGTATGGACGGCCCTGACCGAGCCTGTCGAGGCGTAGGCGAACGCAGTGAGGATGACCGTCGCCATAGCGATCGCGACCATCATCTCGATCAGTGTGAAGCCACCATCGCTGCCATGGGCAGGGCGACGGTGGATGCGCCCCAGAAGCTCGTGGGGCCAGTTGACTGCCACACCAGGTACATCGACGGGCAGGCCAGCGGACTTAACGAGGAAAGGACCCCGGGAATCCCGGGGTCCTTTCCTATTGGTTGATCGTCAGCAGCCTGTTTCTACCGGCTGTTGAGTCCCGCCCGCGGCGGAGTCATATGTCACACCCCAGCCGGTGGCAGCACCACCGGTCGCCTCAACGCAGTACGTGAACGCGTTCCCCGCCGGTACGTAGTCGGTGACAGCGTTGTTGGCTGATGTCTGGACCTGTACCTCACCTGCTGCGGGCACAGTCGGTGCCTCGACGATATCGGTCGGGTACGCCTGGAACTCGGTGAAGTACGTCTCAATGGCGACCGCACCGTTTCGGGCGTCAGACGTCAGTGCTGCCTTGGCTGCGCTGGCGCGCTGGTTCAGGAAGACCGGGATCGCGATGGCTGCCAGGATTCCGATGATGATGATCACAACGAGGAGCTCGATGAGGGTGAAGCCCTCATCCTTCTTCCTCGCCTCAATGAGCCGCTCTAGCATGATTTCTCCTTCGGTACGGGACCAACCGGTCCCAATTGCAATGACGCTGAAGGAATCGTCCAAATGACGGGCCATCATGATCGTGGGTTGGCTAGTGTCGCGCGTCAGACTTAGTGGCAGGACGGTTATGTCAGTCCTGAAGGAGAGTCTTGATCATGGGAAGACCCCCATCTATTCCTGTTGAGAAGAAGACCCGGATCGTGTTGAGCGTGTTGGCCGGGGAGATGAGTGTTGCTGAGGCTGCCCGGCGGGAGAAGGTGTCCGAGCAGTCGATCGGCCGGTGGAAGGCCGACTTCCTGCAGGCCGGGAAGACCGCGCTGGCCGCGGGCAAGTCGGGGCCGTCCTCGCGGGAGGAACAGCTCGAGGCCGAAGTGCAGGATTTGACCCAGGCCCTTGGTGAGGCGGCGGTGGAGATCCGGGTGTGGAAGAAATCGGCGGAGGGCCGGCTGGGCCCTTCGAGGACCTCGAGGTGATCCGCGTGCAGGCGGGCATGTCGACCGCGAGGTTCTGTGAGTTGTTCGACATGCCCGAGCGCACGTGGCGGCGCTGGCAAGCCAAAGCCCGCAGCACTGGGGAGCACGGGAAGGGGCCGTGGCCGCGGCCTGCCCGGGAGGCAGCACGCCCGCTGGCGGTCAAGCATGCCCTGGCCCATCCCGCGTGGGGTCATCGCAAGGTGTGGGCGATGACCCGTCACGACGGTCACGTCGTGTCCCAGGCCACCGTGCTGCGGTTGCTGCGCGACGAGGCGCTGATCCTGCCCGCGGCGTATCAGAAGGAACGCCGGGACCTGGCCGGGCGGCGCAAGGCCGCGTTCGCCCACGACCCGACCGGGCCGAACCAGGTATGGCAGTTGGACTTCTCCGAGTTCGAAACCACGACTGGTGGCACGTGGCGGTTGGCTGGCTGCCGGGACTACTTCTCCAAGTACGAGTACCCGTTTCACCTGTCCCCGACGGCGAACAAGCATGACGCGGTCGAGGCCGTCGAGCTCGCCCTAGCCGAATACGAACGGCTGTATGGACACCCGCTGGTCGACACCTGCCCGGTCGATCCCAAGACCGGTGAGTTGCTGCCGGTGCTCACGATCGTGACCGACAACGGGGGGCCGTTCCGGTCGTTCACGTTCGAGGCGTTCATCGCGACCCACCCCGAACTGGCCCACGTCCGTACCCGGGTGCGTAGCCCCGGGCAGAACGGCTCCCGCGAACGCGGCTTCGGCACCCTGAAGTACGAACGGCTGTACATCGATGAGATCGCCGACGCGGTCATGCTCGCCGAACGCGCCGAGGACTACCGCATCGAGTACAACACCGTGCGCCCGCACGAAGCGATCGCCTGGAACCGGCCCGAGGAGGTGCACCTGGGCCTGGCCGACCCCACCATCCCCACATTTCAAACCACCGAAAACCTGCCAACTACTTGACGCGGGACACTAGGAGGAGCCCCCATGTCACCCATTTGGCCCCATTCATGGGGACGCCGCGCAAGAAAGATCGGCAGATGGGTGATCACGTTGGGCCGAATGGGTACGCGCTGATCGACCTGGGAACCGGCCTTACGTGCGCATCTCGTCGGTGAGGTGGTGCGTGAGGTTGTGGTAGTGCAGCCACCAGTCCGGGCGATGCGGCTGCGGGCGGTGCTCGAGGTGGGTGATCCCGGTGTGGTGGGTCTCCACCGCAACGACGCTCCAGGGGCCCTTTTCGAAGATGTATTCGAAGAAGGCCTCCATCACCCCGCCGTGGGCCACCACGAGGATCCGGCGCGGATCATCCTCCACGTCGCCTACGCGACTGCGCCGTGCCGTCGGCGCCAGCGTCTCCACAAAAGCACCGACCCGCGACCGGAACTGCATCCAACTCTCCCCGGTGGCCGTGACCGGTGTGTAGGGGTCCAGGGTCCCCCAGATCTCGGGGGTGAACGGTTCGAGCTCCGCAGCCGGGATGGGGGTGCCATCACCACGGCACGTACCGATCTCGCGCAACCCGTCAGTCAGTTCGGGCCGCATGCCGATGACCTCCCCGATGATGTCCGCGGTCTGGCGGGTGCGGGCGACCGTGCTGGCGACCATGTCGGTGACCCGGATGTTGTCCCGGATCCACTCCCCCGCCCGCCGGGCCTGCTCCCGACCGAGGTCGGTGAGGGGTTCATCGCGATGCTCGACGGTCAGATCACTGAGGTTGACGTGGCTCTGGCCGTGCCGGATCAGGTAAAGGTGCACCCCTTGAGGTTAACCGCCACCGTCGCCGGGCACATGAGTCCGGCGAGCCGGCTACAGGTACCTCATGATCACCATCGACGCGATGATCGCCAACAGGATGACCGACCCGGCAACGTCCGCGCCGTACGACAACGGCTTCTCGGCCCACTTCTGCAGTCTCGTACCCAGGTTGCCGTCCAGCAGGTTCACGCGGGTCATAGAGGTGAACACCAGCGTGGTCGTGACGGTGATGAGCAGGCACCAGGGGCACAGCGCCCCGATGACGAAGTACGCCTGGTAGAACAACCAGTACGCGAAGACGAACCCGATCGAGTAGAAGACCTGCGCGGTGATCATGAACCAGCGGGGGAAGCGCACACCACCCAAGGCCGCCAGCGCGACCGTGATCACGATCGGCTCGGTGATCAGCCCCAGGAAAGCGTTGGGGAACCCGAGCAGGTTGGCCTGCCAGGTAGCCCCGACAGCGGTACACGAGATCTTCGAACTGATGTCGCAGGACAGCACCACATCCGGGTTCTCAGCGATCTTGATGGCGTCGATCGACAGCACCAGGGACGCGACCAGACCCAGGATCGAGGAGATCAACATCTCGATGTAAGCGCCCGGATGACGGATCGTGCGCGCCGGCTCGACGATTTCGGAGTCGTCGACGGCCGCGGTCTGAGAAGTCACGCAGTCAAGTATCCGTGGTGGCGGTCGAGAACGCGAAGCAGGATCGCCTCACAGCGCGTCGGCGACACCGTCGCCGTAGGACACGACCCGGTCGCGGCCCGTGTTCTTCGCTGCGTACAGAGCACGGTCCGCCTTGGCCAGGACGTCTTCGGAAGTGTCTCCCGGCTCGGCCAGGGCGGTGCCGATACTGAGGGTCACCTGCACCACCACGTCGCCAATGAGCATGGGTTTCGCGACGGCCGCCCGCACCTGCTCAGCGACCATGCGTGCGTTCTGCTCATCGTGGACGCCCATCAGGACGACCACGAACTCGTCGCCTCCCATCCGGCCCACTACGTCTCCCTGACGCACGCAGCGACGGATGCGGCGGCCCGCTTCCACCAGCACCTCGTCACCCACGCCATGGCCGTCGGCGTCATTGACCGGCTTGAAACGGTCGAGGTCGCAGTACAACACCGCCAGTCGCGTCCCGGTGCGCACGGGATGGGACAGTGTCGCCGTTATCGCAGCCAATACCGCCCGGCGGTTCTTCAATTCGGTCAAGGCATCATGAGTGGCCTGGAACTCCAGGAGGACGCGAGCCTGTTGGGCGGCCGTCACGTCGATGAACTGAGCCACCACATGGGTGTGACTCCCTTCGGTGTCTGTGACGGGTGCCAGAGCCTGCTGAACGATCAGCAGAGAACCGTCGGCGCTGCGCATCTCCACCTCGTCCAGAGACGACTCCCCGTCGCCGGCCATGACCCGGTTCCAGGTCGCGCGCTGCAGCTCATCAGGAGATGTGAGATCCCACAGCGACTGTCCGAGCAGGTCCTGGGCCTGCCTGCCCAGCAGCTGACAGAGGCTGTCGTTGACCTGTGTCAAGCGGCCCGTGTCGTCGATCAGTGCCGTTCCGACGGGCGAGGAGTTCATCGCCGTGCGGAAGCGGGCTTCACTGCGGCGCACCCGCTGGTTCGCCCGGTACTCGCTGTCCACATCGCGAACACGCACCACGCGCAGCACCCGATCCGCGCCATCGACAGTCGTTGTGGCGATGGCATCAACCCACAGGAAGGTGCCATCGTGCCGGCGGGCACGGAAGACCCCCGAGATGTTGATCCCGGAACCGCTCTGCGCCAAGAGCGCCTGCACACGCGGCCAGTGCTCATCGTCGATCAGATCCGCGATGGACCGGCCGATGATCTCCTGCGCAGTCCAGCCGAAACCGGCGGTCACCGACGGACTGATCCACGCGATCCGGCCGTCGCCGTCGATGGTCGTCACGACATCGGTGGTGTGCTCTGCGAGCAGGCGGTAATGCTGCTCCGACTCCGCGAGTGCCTGACGCTGCTCGGCCAGTTGCGTGATGTCCAGGATTTGGGCAATGAAGTGCCGGACCTGACCGTCACCCTGACGCACACACGACACCGACAACTCCCCCCAGACCACCGTCCCGTCCGGACGCAGATACCTCTTCGTGAGCCGGTACCCCTCGCGTAGGCCGTCCACGACATCGCGCACGAGATACAGGTCGACGTCCAGATCGTCGTGATGGGTGAGGTAATGCCAGGTGGTACGGCGCAGGTCCCGCTCATCACGGCCGAGCAGTTCGCACAACGATCGGTTGACCTCGAGAAACGATCCGTCGGGAGCGATCAAACACAGCGCAACCGGACTGTTCTGCATGGTGAGCGGAAGAGCTCCTCACTGTCCGCCAGGGCATTGGCGGCCGTGACCGTATCTGTCACATCGCGCCATGTGAAGGTCACACCCCGGGACATAGCGGTGATGCTGATGTCGTAAACCCGCTGCTGGCCTTCGGACACAGCAGGGAACAACTGCACACCGTGGACGATGAACGGCTCACCGGTGGCCATAACCCGGCGCATCCAGCCGACCGCCAGTTCGCTGGCCGCGCTCGGGAAGAGGTCTGAAAGGTTGCGACCCAGTAGCTGGCGTCGGGGGGTCCGCAGGTATGACGTCGCGGCCGTGTTGCAGTCGACGAAGGTGAAGTCAGACTCAGCGTCTTGTGTCGTCAGCACCACTTGCGGATCAAGCGAGGAGTCCAGAATCGCCCGGAGCATCTCGTGCTCACTGCGTAGTGAACGCTCCGAGGCCCGCAGCGCACCCTCGATCGCGATACGGCTACTGATGTCACGGCCGCTGCCGATCCGCCCAGCTACATGCCCCGACTCGTCGTACTGCGCTCGTGCGGTGATGGCCAGCCACACATGCTTGCCGTTGCGGTGCACGAAGCGCGCCTCGTACCGCGCGGGCTGTCCGGAGTCGATCAACTGCCCGGCGCTTCGCATGCGGTTGGCATCGTTTGGGTGGACGAACTCGGAGATGTGCTTGCCCACCATTGCGGGGGGCCGCCAGCCCAGAATGGATCTGACGGACGGTGAGACCCAGGTGAGCACTCCCTGGTCACTGGCGAAGACCACGTCACTGGAGTACTCGGCCAGCATCCGGTAGTGCTCCTGACTCACGTGCAGGTCTTCGCTGGCTCGATGTGCGGCCGTCACGTCGACGCATGTCAGCGACACGTGACCATACAGGCGGCGAATGGAAAGGTTCACCCAGGAGGGGTTCTCACCGGGCCGGTCAGGCCACTCGACGTCGTCGAGGTTGACCGGTACACCCTCAGCACCCACAGCGGCACAGGTGGACCTGACGAGGTCAACCAGAGGTTCAGGCACGCGCTGCAAAAGGCTGATGCGCCCCACATCGGCCTGCCTGAGATACAGCATCGATCGTGCGGCTTGGTTGGCGTGCGTGACCCGCAGATCGTGGGTTCCGCTGATGTCCAGCAGCACCTGAGCGGCGAGCTCGGCGTTGACGATCTCATCCAGGATCTCGTCGGTGAAGGGGGACGCCGTACTCACAGCTTCACTGTGTCAAAGCCAAGCTCGTGACGTCTGGCCACCGGTACCGTGTCGCTTCCCGCTGTGGACTGCTTTAGACGTATCGCCTGGTCAGAAAGTGTTCTCGGTTTTGTCGTACCCCCATGTCACAGTGTCGGTAGAACAAGAAAAGGGGGTGGGTGTGACCACACTGGAAATCTCGCGGCAAGCGCGGCGCCGGATGCGGATCGCCGCCCGCCTACCCACCCGACACCCCCGCCCGATCGACCCGGTGATCACCGCCATCGACCAACTCCCCGAACCCGACACCCTCAACGCCGAGGAACGCGCCGCCGCGATGACCGCGATCGCCCGGCAACGCAACCGCCTCGACGCCTACCTCACCACCCTGGCCGGGCACGCCCACGACAACCACGACTCCCAAATCCTCGGCGCGGGCACCACCGGCACCCTGATCACCGCCGCCACCCGCTGCGACCCCGCCACCGGCTCCGCCACCGTCAACCGCGCCAAAGGACTACGCGAGCACCCCCACCTGCACGCCGCCTACCAAGCCGGCACCCTGAGCACCAGCCACGTCGCCGCGATCCTGGCCGACGCCACCCGCATCAAAGACTTCGACACACTCGAACCCGACATCGTCACCCTGGCCACCACCACCGAACCCCGCGAAGTCCGCAACCTGCTACGCATCCTGGTCGACCAAAGCCACCCCGACCACCTCGACAACGACTTCGCCAAACAACGCGACAAACGCGGCATCTCCCTCAACCCGCTACCCGGCGGCAACTACCGCCTCGACGGCCACCTCGACCCCATCACCGGTAAACGCCTGGCCGACGCCCTGTCCGACCTGATGACCCGCACCGGACCCGACGACCCCCGCACCCCCACCCAACGCCGCGCCGACGCCCTCGCCGACCTGATCAGCGCCGCCCAAGCCAACCGCAAACCCTTCGGCATCTCCGGGGTCAGCATCCTCATCGACGCCGACACCATCGGCGCCGGCCACCTCGACGACGCCACCCTGCTCGGCGCCCGCCTCACCGACCTGCTCACCTGCGACCCCCTGCTCAGCCTCATCATCGGACGCACCACCAGCAGCGGCTTCCAACCCCTACGCCTGGACCGGCTCTCCCGCCACGCCAGCCACGCCCAACGCCAAGCCCTCGCCGCCCGCGACCGCGGCTGCATCCGCTGCGGCGCCCCACCCACCCGCTGCGAAGCCCACCACATCATCGGCTGGGCCTCCGGCGGAAAAACAGACCTCGAAAACCTCGCCCTGCTGTGCAGCAGATGCCATCACGACCTCCACCTCGGCCACTTCACCATCACCATGACCCAAGGCATGCCCACCCTCGGACCCGGCCCCCGCGCACCACCAGCCCGATGAAGGCCGTCCTTCAGGACCGCCGGGCCAACGGTGTAACGGATGTCGCGTCTACGGGAAGGTCAATCAACAGGCGGGGAACCCGGCGACTGACAAGCAACGGAGCTCGGGCTGTCCGGGGCCCAGGCGAACACGTCGGGCTTCCTGGCGTCGTACGCGACCAGGGCGATCTGTCGTCCCTACATCATGAGTCCGATGCTGCGCGTGGTACCGCCGCTGCCCCACGAGCCTTCTCACCGCCACGCACACGGAATCGCAGCATGTGACCGACATGGAAACCACCGCGACGTAGCAACGCCGCCGACACGACGACCATCATTATCGGAAGCACCACACCGAGCAACAGCCACGTCCCGAAGGACTGCGTCTCGTTGACCAAGTACTCGAAGTTCATCCCGAAGTACCCAGTCAGGAAGGAGATCGGCAAGAAGATTATGGAGACCAAGGTCAGTTGGTTGATGCGGTTACCCTGCGCCGTACTCACCTGACCCTGGTAGTCCTGAATGGCGCTGCGCACGTCAGCATCGGCGCTCTGCACGCGCTGAACGACATCGTTGACACAGGCCGCATAGGTCTGCAGGGCCTGCACACCATGGGCGTCGACACCCGGTAGCGACGATGGGTCGACAAGGGACTCCCGAACGTTCTCCGCGCAGGACGGCAGCGTCATACCCAGGGCTTGGACAGGCCTGCGTAACTCCTGCAGTAGCTTGAGCTGGCGCGGATCCGAGGTCACGATGATCTCCCCGTCAAGCACGACGATCTGCGTCTGCAGAGCCGTGAGTTGCCGGTCGATGCTGTCCAACATGAGTTGCAGGAGGATGCCTGGTACGGGGCCCGGGTCAGCAAAGAGGGCTTTGGCGCGGGGACCCACCTGTTCGTGGACCAGGTCCACGGCCTTGGCACCTGCCTGTCGGATGGTCACGAAGCAACCGCTGTTCCACACACAGTGAATGAGCACAGGCGGGTCATCGACGTTATCGGCAGCGACATAGGTGCTGCCCAGCATGTTGTCATCGAACACCTGGAACATGCCCGTGGAGGTCGAGCGGGTGGTATAGGCCGCGACCACGTCCGAGAAACCCATCTGATCGAGCAGGTGCAACACTTCCGGGTCCCGCAGTTGACTGCTGACCGCGTCGATCCACACGTAGGGGGTATTCGGCGCCAGGGCGTGCGCATCCTCGTCTGTGTAAGCACGACGGGCACTTCCGTCGAAGATCGTCGCCCTCACCAGCAGACCTGCGGCGTCATCATGTGATCACGGTAGGGGCTACAGGTGTCGGCGTGCGCCATGACTCTCCGGACGGCGCATGCCGCAGAAGTGCCCATCCAGCGACCTTCCGTTGCGGGTAGGTGCCTTCTGGGCAAGATGCGTGTCATTGGGCAATGTTGGGTGTCACTTCCCACTCGATCACTGCACCAGGTCGTAAATCTTGAAGATCGGCATGTAGAGGGCAATGATCATCGCCCCGACGATTCCGCCGACGACCGCGATCATGAGGGGCTCGATCAGCGACGTCAGAGCCTCCGTCGTCGCTTCCACTTCCGAGTCGTAGAAGTCCGAGATCTTGGACAGCATCGCGTCCAAGGATCCGGTGTCCTCACCGACAGCCATCATTTGAACAACCATGGGCGGAAACACCTTGTGCTGCGCCAAGGGGGCTGCCAGCGACTCGCCCCTGCGCACCGAATTCTCCACATCGACGATGGCGCGCGTGAGGACAACATTGCCGGTTGTGTCGGACACAACATCCAAGGCCTGCAGAATCGGAACCCCAGAATGGACCATTGTCCCTAAGTTCCGGGCGAACCGGGAGATGGCTACTTTCGTGAAGAGTTTGCCGAAGATCGGCGCTTTGAGCTTCATGGGATCGACCACGTTGCGCACCTTGGGGTGGTTCTTGTATCGACGCCAGAGGATCATTCCCACAATGAGTAGCACTATGATGAACGGCAGCAGAGTCTTGAGGCCATCGGACATCATGACCAAGATGCGGGTGGGCAAGGGCAACTGACCACCGAGTTGTGCGAACATGTCCGCGAAGACCGGGACAATGAATATCAGCATGGCGGTCAACGCCAAGACAGCGAATGCGAATACGACGACTGGGTACGTCATGGCGGATTTGATCTTGGACCGAAGTTTGACTTCCGCCTCGAAGTTCAGTGCCAACTGCAAGAGCACCTCATCGAGGAAGCCGCCTGTCTCACCGGCTTTGACCATGTTCACCATCAAGGGCGGGAACACTTTGGGATGTTGCCCGAAGGCCTGCGACAAGGACGAGCCCTGCTCTACGGCCAACCGCACTTCCGCGTAGACCTCCGCGAGTTTGGGGTTGTCCGTTTGATCCCCCAAGATGGACAAAGCCCGTAGTAGGGATAGACCCGAATTGATCATCGTGGCGAATTGTCGCGCTGAGATCGCAAGGTCCTTTAGCTTCACGCGTTGCCCGAACCCCGGGATCGACAGTTCACGATTCAGCCCATGATTGGCCTTCGCGATGGATACCGGGGCGTAACCCATTCCCTTGAGTTTCGCCGCCACCGCGGCCGAGGACGGAGCCTCGATACGACCCCGCAGGACCTTTCCGGTCTTGTCACGAACCTGGTAGTCGAAGGTGTCAAGGCTCATCTCTGCCTCCCAGTCATCCTCGTGAAGTCCTCAATATGGTGGCACTTCTCGGCGCCCTTGTCATAGGTGATCCGATGCCCGCGCACCAGTTCCGCCAGATGTTGATCCAGGGTCTGCATGCCGTGCTGGGCGCCTGCCTGCATGGCTGAGTAGATCTGGTGGGTCTTGCCCTCCCGGATGAGGTTGCGAATGGCAGGCGTGGCGACCATCACCTCCACCGCCGCGACCCGGCCGCGGCCATCAGCGGTCTTGCACAAGGTCTGGCAGACGACCCCCTGCAGCGTCCCTGCCAACTGCTGCCGGATCTGTTGCTGCTGGTGCGGCGGGAACACGTCGATGATGCGGTCGACGGTCTGGGCGGCGTCCTGGGTGTGCAGTGTGGCGAATACGAGGTGCCCGGTCTCGGCGGCCGTCAGCGCCACCTGGATCGTCTCGAGGTCGCGCATCTCACCCACCAGAATGATGTCTGGGTCCTGGCGCAGGACGTGTTTGAGCGCCTCGGCGAACGACAGGGTGTCCGTGCCCACCTCGCGCTGATTGACCAGGCAGTTGCGGTGGCGGTGCAGGAACTCGATCGGATCCTCCACGGTCATGATGTGGTCATGGCGGGTGGTGTTGGCGATGTCGATCAACGCCGCCAACGTGGTGCTCTTACCCGAACCGGTCGGCCCGGTGACCAGAACGAAGCCACGCGGCAACGACGGGAAGGAAGACACGATCGGCGGGATACCCAGGCTGTCCAGATTCTTGATCTCGAAGGGGATGACGCGAAACGCGGCTCCGACCGACTCGCGTTGCAGATACATATTCACGCGGAATCGAGCCCGACCAGGCAGCGAGTAGGAGAAATCCAACTCCAGACGCTCCTCGAAGACCTCGCGCTGCTGCTGGGTGAGGATGGCATACATGATCCGCTGCAGGGAGGGGCTGTCGAACTTCGGAGCTCCAGGGATGGGCCGTAGCGACCCCGCCACCCGCACCGTCGGCGGGGCTCCCACGGTGAGATGCAGGTCGCTGGCCTCCATCGCAAGCATCGTCTCCAGGCACCGCACCAGGCTGATATCGGTCGCCTGCAGCCGAGCTTCGGTGCCAGCACGCGGCGCTGCTGTGGGGACGGTCATGCTGTGGGAGTCGGCAGGTCGGGGCCAATGGTTGAATCAGCGCTCACCCGGTTCGGCTAGAAGTGGCGGAATGGCCGGTGCGGCCTAGACCACGACCCGCAGCACCTCGTCAAGGCTCGTCACCCCGGCCAGCACCTTGGCCAGACCGTCCTGGCGCAGCGTCTGCATGCCCTCTTCGCGCGCGACGACAGCGATGGTCGCCGACGAGGCCCGCTCCACGGCCAGTCGTTCGATCTGCTCGGTGATCGGCAGCACCTCGTGCAGCGCCACCCGTCCCTTGTAGCCGGTCCGCGAACACACCGAGCACCCAACCGCGCGGTAGATGCGCGGCACCTCCTGGCCTTCGGGCAGAACCATCCCGGCTGACCGGAACGCCGCCGGAGACGGCTGGTAGGTCTCTTTGCATTTGGGGCACAGCCGGCGCGCAAGGCGCTGGGCAAGCACACAGTCGACCGAGGATCCGACGAGGAATGGTTCGATACCCATCTCGATCAGGCGGGTCACGGCGCTGGGGGCATCGTTGGTGTGCAGCGTCGACAGGACCAGGTGGCCGGTCAACGCGGACTCCACAGCAATCTGGGCGGTCTCGTGGTCGCGAATCTCACCGATCAGCACGATGTCCGGGTCTGATCGCAGGATGGACCGCAACGCCGCGGCGAAGGTCAAGCCCGCCTTGGAATGGGTCTGTACCTGGTTGACCCCGGGCAGGCGGTATTCCACCGGGTCCTCGACGGTGATGATGTTGACTTCGGGCCGGTTGAGGATGTTGACGGTGGCGTACAGCGTGGTGCTCTTGCCCGAACCGGTCGGGCCCACCACCAGGATCATGCCGTACGGCTTGGTGAAACTGGCTGAGAAGCGCTTGTAGTTGATGTCGCGGAACCCCAGATCGGCGAGGTCCAGCATGGCTGTGGAGTTGTCGAGAATACGCATCACGATCTTCTCGCCCCAGACGGTCGGCAGCGTAGCCACGCGCAGATCGACCTTCTGCCCGTTCGAGGTCACACTCAGACGCCCATCCTGCGGGATGCGCCGCTCGGCGATGTTCATGTCCGCCATGATCTTCAGACGACTGATCACACCTGACTGGATGGATTTGGGTGAGCGCATCACCTCATGCAACACACCGTCGATCCGGAACCGCACCCGGACGTCGTGCTCGGTGGGTTCGAAGTGGATGTCGGAGGCACGGTCCTGGATGCCCTGGGTGATCAGCAGATTCACGAACTTGACGATCGGGGCGTCCTCGACCACCTCCTTCATGCTGGACAGGTCGTCCTCGTCCTCGTCGGGCTCCATCGCCGTGGTCAACTCATCGAGTTCCCCGTCGGCGCGGTAGTGACGGTCCAGTGCTGACTGCACATCGGTACGCGTGGCGACGACCGGGATGACCGACATTCCGCTGGCTGAGCGAATGTCATCGATGGCGAAGACGTTGGCGGGGTCGCTCATCGCCACCACGAGTTTGCCGTTCTCGAAGGCCACGGGGATCGAACTGTGCCTGCGGCAGACCGAGCCGGGCACCTTCGTCAGGGCAGCGCCGTCCAGGGTGATCTCGGTGAGGTCGACAAAACGCATACCAATCTGGCTGGCGAGCGCCTGCACCACTTGTGCCTCGGTGAGCAGGCCCATGTCGATGAGCACGCGGCCCAGCGAGTGGCCGACACTGCGTTGCTCCAGCAGCGCCTTCTCCAGGTCGGTGGGAGCGATCAGGCCCTGCCCGACGAGAATCTCACCGAGTTGCTTCATACTCCTCTGACTCCTCGCAGGATGACGGTCAGCAGATCCTGCTCGCCTTCATCCGCGGGAGCTGCTTCCTGACTGTCATCGGCAGAAGCACCGCCGTTGATTACCGCCAAATGCACAGGTGCGGGGTTGCTCTGGGTCGGCGGCGCCTGTTCGAGCACGCTGAGCATCGCCAACTGCTGCTCCACGGCCTGGGAACCGGCGACGACGGGCGCGGCGCAACCGGCCTCGACCAACTCCGCGAGATCAACCACGGTGCCCACCGGACCGTGACCGCTGACCACCATGAGCTCGGTGATCGTGCGGCGGCCGTCGATCAGGGCGTGCAGCCCTCGCAGGTGCACCGGGACGGTCCCCGGATGAGCGGCGATCACGGTCGTGTCCCCGCCGAGGTAGTCCACCGCCACCCGCCACCGGCGCAGCAGTGTGGTGATCTCGGCGCCGAGTTCGGTCAGCGGCACCGCGACATCGACGTCGTCCGGCAGGCTCTCCACCAACTGTGCCTGGAATGCCCCCTGGTGCCAGTGGGTCAGTCCTGCCAGTGTGCTGACGATGTGCGCCCTGGTGACGACGGGCAGCATGTCGGGGTCGATCAGGTCGGCATCCTTGAGAAACGCCACGACCCCCTCGTCACCGGCCTCGCGCAATGCCCGGGCCAGACTCGTCGTGCCCACAGCACCCTCGATCACCAGTCGCCGGGCGAGATCCTGGCGGGTGGTGTCGGGGCTGGCACAAATGACGGTCCCGTCGTGGACGCCGATGTAGGCAGGGTGTTCACCGACCAGGTCCAGCCGCCACCGCCCCGGCTTGCGCGCAACCAGACCCAGGACCTCCTGGACTCGGAAGACCCGCAGGGAACCGGTGAGCTGCGCCATGGCTTACACCGGGGGCGGCAGGGCGAACGCGGGTCCAGCAGGAGGCGGCAGGTCGATGCTGGGTCCGCTGGGCGGCGCCAGATCGCCGAGGTCGTCCATGGCAAACCCAGCAGCCATGGCGGGAGGCTCGAGGTCGAAGCTCACCTCGTCTGCCTGCGCAACCGGCGGCGCCAGATCAAAACTCACCTCATCGACCTGCGCAACCGGCGGCGCCAGATCAAAACTCACCTCATCAGGATCAGCCACGCCGACAGAGAGGTCGAAGGCCACTGCCTCCTCCTCCAGCACCGAGGCCGTATCGAAGGGCACAACTTCATCCTGCTCCTGCGATGCCGGGGCAGCAACCGTCGTGATCTCGTCCGGGTCAACGATCACGAAGTCCGTGGCCTCAGTGTCGTGGCCGACACCAGAGGCATCGTCGCTCACCGGCTCGTCGGCCCACCGGATCTCGCTCTGCGGTTCGTCATCACTTGGCCCGGTGTCCAGATCCGCTGCGGGCGTGCTCCACCACTGCGGGTGATCGTCCGCGGCCTCGTCAGCGTCGATGGGTGCGGCCGACAGAGCCGCTCGGCGGCTGCCGGGGAAGGCTTCTGCGATCTCCCGGGCCTCGTAGCGCAGCAGACCAATGGGAACGCCGGGCGCCCCCACCATCACCAGCACCCACGGGTCCTTGTCGATGACACAGATGCCGTTGTCGCTGCCCTCCATGAACATCTGCGACGTGCCGGTCTGTCCCAGCGCCTTGGCCATGGCCCGCACCTGGATCATCATCCGCACCGCACCGGCGGCCACCGCGTCATCATCGACGGTTGCCTGCCCATCGGAAGCGATCGCGAACCCGTCCTCGGAGACCAGCCCCAGCCACTGGACGTCCGGGTGCTCGCTCAGCGCCTCACTGAGCAGGCGGCCGACGATCTCGGAGGCACCAGGATGGGGGACCTCAATGTGAGCCATCAGACACGGTCCTTTCGCACGATTCTTTCCAGAGTCTACGGATTTGCCCGCCTCAGATGTGGGTGGTGGGCAACGCCGCGCGCATCGCGTCGCTGGGAGCGGGCTGACCCGTCATCAACTCCACCTGCCGTTCGGCCTGCGCGAGCAGCATTTCCAGGCCCGAGACGATGCGCCCGCCGTGGCTTTCCCAGGCCCGCGCCAGCATCGTCGGCCACGGCGAGTAGACCACGTCGAGCAGCCAACCCGGCTGGGCCGGGAGACCTTTGGCCAACGTGTCAGCGACCCCGGAGGGCACTGTGGCGATGACCAGGTCGGCTCCTAGGAACTGCACGTCCTCGAAGCCATGCACGCTGACCTCAATCCCGATCCGCTCCGCCGTGGCCAGCGCGGGCGTCGCCCGGCGCGGATCGCGAGCCAGCAGATTGACCTCCCCTGCCCCGAGTTGGTGCATGGCCGCCACAGCCGAGCGAGCGGTCGCGCCGGCGCCCGCGATCGTTCCGGTGAAACCGGGCTCGGCCTCGAAGCCCGCTCGCTGCAACGCCATGCGCAGGCCATCGACGTCGGTGTTGTCCACCCGGCGACCATCCATCAGCATCGTGTTGGCCGAGGTCGTGACCTGCGCGGTCCAGGACACCTCCTCGGCAAGCTCGAGGACGGCCTCCTTCAGGGGCATCGTCACGGACAGCCCGACCCAGCTGTCATCGAGGCCAGCCACAAACGCGGGCAACTGCTCCGCGTTCACCTCCAGGCCCCAGTAGACCCAGTCCAGGCCCAGTGCGGTGTAGGCGGCACGGTGCAGTACCGGCGACAAGCTGTGCGAGATCGGCGACCCCACGACGGCAGCGTTGCGCGTCACCCGTTCTCCGCGATGTACTTCTCGAACTCCGCCTTGAAGGTCAGGAACTCGTCGTAGTCGGCGGTGAACTTCGTCTCTCCGGTGTCCGGATTGACGGCCACGAAGTACAGCCAGTCCCCCTCATCCGGTTCCAGTGCGGCAGCCATGGCCGCCTCCCCCGGCTGGTTGATCGGGGTCGGCGGCAGCCCGGTGTTCTGGTAGGTGTTGTAGGGCGAAGAGGTGGCCAGTTCCTCGGAGGTGAGGTTGATGTCGGTCTTCTTCAGCGCATAGTTCACCGTCGCGTCGAACTGCAGGGGCATCCCTGCTGCCAGCCGGTTGTAGACCACCCGGGCCACCTTGCCGTAGTCGTCGGGGTGGCCCTCGGCCTGTACCAGACTCGCGATCACCATGACCTCATACGGGGTGTATCCGGTCTTCTTCGCCATGCTCGGGAAGTTCAGCGCATCAGATGTTTCCTGCCAGCGGGCGATCATCGCAGCGATCATGTCTTGGGCACTGGTCTTGGGCGGGAATTCATACGTGGCCGGGAAGAGGAATCCCTCAGCGTTACCCTTTGCCCACTTCGGCAGTCCGAGTTCGGAGGCGTTCTTGATCGCCGCCATGAACTTCTTCGGGGGGATGCCGCTGGCCTTGGACAACCTTTTGACGACCTGATCCTCACGCAGACCCTCAGGAATGACCACCCGCGTGACAACACGATTGGCGGGGTCGAGCATCGCGGCGACCGCATCCGCCCCACTCATCTGCTCAGCGAGCCGGTAGTAGCCGGGGCCGATCTGTGCGGAGTCCGGGTTGGCGGTTGTGGCGTTTACGAAGGCCTGCACGCTGGCCACGACGCCGTTCTCCTTCAGCGTCTCACCGATGTCAGCCAACGTCTGACCCTCTTGAACCTGGACGATGACCTCGCCGTTTCCGGTACCGGTGTAGTCCTCGCCGGCACCCGGGAAGATCTGGTCCTTCAGCAGCATCCCCGCAATCACAGCCAGCACCGCCCCGAAGACCACCACTGCGAGAATGACGGCTCCCCGGCCCCGCTTTCGGGGATCCTTGGCCGGCTTGTTGCCAGGACCCTCAACCTGCATCGAAAAGCCCAGTTCGCTCATCAGCTTCCGTTCGCCAGCTCTCCTGGTGCCTGTCCAGAAGAGCGCTCCGTGTCCAGCGTTTGCTGCAATATCATGACAGCGGCCGCCTGATCAACGAAGCGCCGCCCTTCCCGTGTCGCAATTCCGGCTTCCCGCATCCGGCTCGTGGCGACCGTGGTCGAGAAGCGTTCGTCGACCAGTCGCAAGGGGATCGTCGGCAGTTCCGCACGGATCTGTGCCACCACCGACCGCACTCGGGAGGCGGCTTCGCGCTCCGATCCGTCCAAGGACAACGGCAACCCGACGACGATCTCCAACGGCTCCCACTCGGCCACGAGACCGACCAGATCCGCGAGCCAATCCTTGCGGGCATCCAGAGTGACCTCGGGTACGGCCAACGTCCCGGAGGCATCACTGCGGGCGACACCGATCCGGACCGCCCCGACGTCGACGGCCAGCCGCACCCCGGTACGCACTACAGCCGCAGGCCGGACACGTGGGCCTGGGCGGCCTCGAAGGCCGACGGGATCCCTTCCGGCTTGGAACCGCCCCCCTGGGCCGCATCCTTCTTCCCGCCGCCGCGACCATCCACGGCGGGCAGGGCAGCACTGAGCAGGTCGTTGGCGAACAGGCCCTGCTCCTGCGCGACGGCGTTGACCGCCGCGATGACCGACACCCGGCCATCACTGACCGCCGCCGCCACGACCGCTGCCGGGGTGTCGGAACGCGCCTTGCGCACCCCGGTCAGGGCGATCTCACGCAGGGCTTTGCCGTCGGTACCCTCGGGGGCCTGTAAGGTCCACAACCGCACGCCGCCCACATCGCGGCCGTCGCCGAGGATCTGGTCGATGTTGCTCATCATCGCCTGCTGCTTGAGCCGGGTCAGTTCCCGCTCGGCATTCTTGAGCTTCTCCACGGTCGTCCCCACCCGGTCGACGAGGTCCTCCCGGGGAGCCTTGAGCATCGTGCTCAGCGCGGAGACCAAGAGATGTTCGCGTGCCAGGTACCGGTAGGCGTCGGAGCCCACCAGCGCCTCCACCCGCCGGACCCCCGAGCCGATCGAACCCTCGGAGACGAACGACACCACCCCGAGCTGACCCGAGCGGTGGGCATGGGTGCCCCCGCACAATTCGTGGGCCCAGTCCCCCACGCTGACCACCCGGACAGTGTCCCCATACTTCTCACCGAACAGGGCCATGGCGCCCATCTGCAGGGCCTCGGCCTGGGTCATGTAGCGCGCGGTGACCGTCATGTCCTCCAGCAACATCTGGTTGACGTGGGCCTCGGCGTCCTGCAGCACGCTGTCGGGCACGGCCTTCGGGAAGGGGAAGTCGAACCGCAGCCGCCCCGGTGCGTTCTCCGACCCCATCTGCGTGGCCGTGTCGCCCAGCATCTCCCGGAAGGTCTTGTGGATCATGTGGGTGGCGGTGTGGGCGCGGCTGATCGCCCGGCGCCGTTCCACGTCAACCGCACCGACCGCGGGCGCTCCCACGGCGGCTTCGCCATCGATGACCTGCGCGCGATGCACCCACAGCCCCGGCACCGGGATCTGGACGTCGTCCACCCGCAAGGTGGTGCCGTCGTCGAGGCGGATCACCCCGTGGTCGCCGAGTTGGCCGCCGGCCTCTGCGTAGAACGGGCTGCGGTCCAGGACGACCTCGACGGTCTGACCAACCGCGGCGGTGCGGACACTCTCGCCATCGACCAGCAGTCCCTTGACGCGAGCCTCGGACTCCCACTGGTCATAGCCGGTGAACTCGGTCTCGCCGGCGCCCTCCATGACTTCCCGATAAGCCGTCAATGGGGTCAGCCCGGCCTTGCGCGCGACGGCATCTGCCTTGGCGCGTTGCCGCTGCTCGGTCATCAGCTGCGTGAACCCGCTGCGATCCACCTGCAGGCCCGCCTCGGCAGCGAGTTCGAGCGTCAGATCGATCGGGAAACCGTAGGTGTCGTGCAGGGCGAAGGCGTCGGCGCCGGACATCGTGGTGGCGCCGCGCGACTTGGTGTTGGCCACTGCCGTGTCGAACACGGTGGTGCCCGAGCGCAGCGTCTGCCGGAAGGCTTCCTCCTCGCCGGTGGCGATGGTGTCGATGCGCCCAGCGTCGGCCTGCAGGTTCGGGTACTGCGGTGACATCGACGTGATCACGCTGCCGATCAATGTGCTCATCGTGGGTTCGTGGGCACCGAGCAGGCGCATGTTGAACACCACCCGGCGCAGCAACCGGCGCAGGACATAACCCCGGCCCTCGTTGCCGGGCAGCACCCCGTCGGCGATCAGGAACGCGCAGGTCCGCGAGTGGTCGGCCACCACCCGCAGGGCCACATCGTCGGCGTGGTCACGGCCGTACGCCCGGCCGGTGATGTCGACGGCCGTGTCGATCGTGGCGCGGGTCGTGTCGATCTCGTAGATGTTGTCCACGCCCTGCAGGATGGCGGCCATCCGCTCGAGTCCCAGGCCGGTGTCGATGTTCTTGTTCGGCAGATCGCCGAGGATCGGGAAGTCGTACTTGCCCTGCCCCTCACCGCGCACGGACTGCATGAAGACGAGGTTCCAGACCTCCAGGTATCGGTCCTCGTCGGCCACCGGCCCGCCGGGCCGGCCATAGTCGGGGCCTCGGTCGTAGTAGATCTCGCTGCACGGCCCGCACGGGCCCGGGACGCCCATGCTCCAGAAGTTGTCCGCCATACCGCGGCGCTGGATCCGCTCCGGGGGCAGACCCACCAGCTCCTGCCACAACCGGGCGGCTTCGTCGTCGTCGTCGTACACGGTGACCCAGAGCCGGTCTTCGGGGAACCCGTACCCACCCTCGGTGGTGGACTTCGTCAGCAGATCCCACGCGAACGGGATCGCGCCCTCCTTGAAGTAGTCACCGAAGGAGAAGTTGCCGCACATCTGGAAGAACGAGGCGTGCCGGGTGGTCTTGCCGACCTCCTCGATGTCGAGGGTGCGCACGACTTTCTGGACACTGGTCGCACGACGATACGGTGGGACCGCTTCGCCGAGGAAGTACGGCTTGAAGGGGACCATGCCCGCGTTGACGAACAACAACGTCGGGTCATTGAGCAGCAACGAGGCACTTGGCACAACGGTGTGGTCCCGCTGGGCGAAGAAGTCCAGGAAGCGGCGGCGGATCTCGGCTGACTCCATAGTGACCAAGCCTAATCGGCATGCGTTGTCGCCTCCGGCGGGTTACGTATACGACATCTGATGATCGACCGTTGTAGGTGCCAGGCGGCCAGCTGACGTGGGGGTTTTGTCAGTCACGCGCACCTTACGTGCGTCGTGCTGACATGTTCGACCGTCGGACCTGCCAGACGGCCACCCCACGTGGGGGTTTTGTCAGTGACACGCACCTTACGTGCGTCGTGCTGACATGTTCGACCGCCGGACCCGCCAGACGGCCAGCCGACGTGGGGGTTTTGTCAGTCACGCGCACCTTACGTGCGTCGTGCTGACATGTTCGACCGCCGGACCCGCCAGACGGCCACCCCACGTGGGGGTTTGTCAGTACACGCACCTTATGCGCGTCGTGCTGACATGTTCGCCGCCGGACCCGCCAGACGGCCACCCCACGTGGGGTTTTGTCAGTCACGCGCACCTTACGTGCGTCGTGCTGACATGTTCGACCGCAGACCGGACCTACGGTCGACCATCCTGGACGCTTCGCAGATGCACCACCGTTGCCTGCTCCTCGGATCCGCTGAGCTGCGCCAGGTAGCGCGCGGAGGCAGCGACGTTGGAGGCATGCCGCGCAACGGTGGACAGGTTCTCCTTCCACGTGCGATCGCGGGCCGCGTTGTAGGTCTGCGTCGACTTGCGGTAGACGTAGATGCCGCCAGCGGCACCCACGCCGGCCCAGAAGATGCGGTTCATCGGGCCAGTGTAGGCGAGGACGGGCGCGGCGCAGCGCACAGGAATCCGGATAACGCCGCACGCATGCCCTTTCAGTGCGGAGTTCTCCAGGTTTCGGGTGCGGAGATCCCCCCTCGACCGCAGATGTCCTACTCCCCGAACGCCTCGCGCAGCCGGTCGACCGCCGCCTTGGCTCGGGCTTCGCTACCGCGCTCCGTCGGCCGGTAGTAGCGCCGCGATGCTACGGGCTCCTCGACGTACCGCACCGGCACGAACCCGCCCTCGTCGTGTGGATAGCGATACCCCTGACCGGCTCCGGTCAGCCGCGAGGACTTCAGGCTGCCGTCGCGCAGCATCGCCGGTACCGGGCTGATGCGACCCGCCCGGACGTCAGCCAGCGCCTCGTTGATGGCCACATAGGCCGCGTTGGACTTCGGGCTCAGACACAGGTGAATCACAATGTGACCCAAGGTGATCCGGGCCTCCGGCCATCCCACGAACTGCACGGCCTGCAACCCCGCGATGGCCAGCGGCAGAGCGCTCGGATCGGCCAGGCCGATGTCTTCGCTGGCCAGGATCACCAGGCGGCGCGCGATGAACCGGGGATCCTCACCGGAGTCGACCAGCCGCGCCAGATAGTGCAGCGCAGCATCCACGTCACTGCCCCGGACACTCTTGATCAGCGCACTCGTCACGTCATAGTGCAGGTCCCCGTCCCGGTCGTACCGGTTCGCGACCTGCGGAATGATCGTGCGCACCGTCTCGGCGGTGATCTGGGGTCCGGCCGCTGCAGCTGTCTCCACCGCGGTGAGCACCCGCCGGGCATCCCCGCCGGCGAAGCGCACCAGCAGGTCCAGGGCCTCCTCGTCGACCGACACCCCGGGCAGGCCCTCGGGGTGATCCAGCGCCCGGCTCACCACCTGCCGGATCTCGTCGTCATCCAGAGGTTGCAGTACCAGCAGCATCGACCGTGACAGCAGCGGGCTCACCATACTGATGCTGGGATTCTCCGTCGTGGCGGCGATCAGCGTGACCCAGCCATGCTCCACCGCCGGCAGCAGGACGTCCTGCTGGGTTTTGGAGAACCGGTGCACCTCATCGATGAACAGGATCGTGCGTTGGCCACGCGTGCGGCCGATCTCGCGGGCCTGTTCGATCGCCGCCCGCACCTCCTTGACGCCGGCGCTGACCGCTGCCAGCGCGACGAAACGTCGCCCAGACACATCCGCGGCGAGCCGGGCCAGTGTGGTCTTTCCCGTCCCGGGCGGGCCCCACAGAATAACCGACGTGGCCGCATCCGGATCCGACAGCAATGTCCGCAATGGACTGGTCGGGCCCAGCAGATGGGACTGGCCGATGACCTCATCGACCGTACCCGGCCGGATCCGGGCGGCCAGCGGCTGGGCGGGAG
Source organism: Candidatus Nanopelagicales bacterium (assembly GCA_037046735.1). GTDB lineage: Bacteria > Actinomycetota > Actinomycetes > S36-B12 > UBA10799 > JADKAV01. The sequence continues at coordinate 232,116 of JBAOHC010000027.1, forward strand.
CGTTCTGGTCGAACAGATCCACTACTGGGGGTCGTCCTCAGGCACAAAATCCACCCCAGCCTCAGCGCGCTGTTCGGCAGTGATGGGGGTCGGTGCACCCGTCAGCGGATCCTGGCCACCGCCGGTCTTCGGGAAGGCGATCACGTCGCGCAGCGAGGAGGCACCGGTGAGCAGCATGCAGATCCGGTCCCAGCCGAAGGCGATCCCGCCGTGCGGCGGGGGGCCGTACTTGAACGCCTCGAGTAGGAAGCCGAACTTCTCCTCGGCCTCCTGCGGCCCGATCCCCAACACCTCGAACGCGCGTCGCTGCACCTCTTGCTGATGGATACGGATCGATCCCCCACCGATCTCATTGCCGTTGCAGACCAGGTCGTACGCCCAGGCCAGTGCCGCGTCGGGGTCGGCGTCAAAAGTGTCCACCGAGTCCGCGTTGGGAGAGGTGAACGGATGGTGGACCGCGGTCCAGCCGCTGCCCCCACCGGGCAGGTCGATCTCCTCGAACATCGGGGCGTCGACGATCCAGACGAAGGACCACGCGGATTCATCGATCAGACCCAGCCGGGAGGCGATTTCGTCACGGGCAGCCGCAAGCAGACCCCGGGCATCGCCGGCCTTGCCGGCTGCGAAGAAGATGCAGTCGCCCGGTGCCGCCCCGGTGGCGGCCACCAGACCGTCCCGCTCGGCCTGCGAGATGTTCTTGGCCACCGGGCCACCGAGCGTGCCGTCCTCGGCAACAGTGACGTAGGCAAGTCCGCGCGCACCGCGCTGCTTGGCCCACTCCTGCCATGCGTCGAACGCCCGCCGCGGCTGACTGCCGCCGCCGGGCATCACGACCGCGCCCACGTATGGCGCCTGGAACACCCGGAATGGGGTTTCGGCGAAATAGTCGGCGAGCTCGGTCAACTCAAGGTCGAACCGCAGGTCCGGCTTGTCGGATCCGTAGCGACGCATCGCCTCCGCGTAGGTCATCCGCGGGATGTCCCCGATGCGGTACCCGAGCACCCCCTCCCACAGCGCGCGCACGACGGCTTCGCCGACCTCGATGATGTCGTCCTGCTCGACGAACGACATCTCGATGTCGAGCTGGGTGAACTCGGGCTGCCGGTCGGCGCGGAAGTCCTCGTCGCGGTAGCACCGCGCGATTTGGAAGTACCGCTCCATGCCGGCCACCATCAGCAGTTGCTTGAACAACTGCGGGGACTGCGGCAGGGCATACCAGTGACCGGGCTGCAGGCGCACGGGTACCAGGAAGTCGCGGGCACCCTCCGGTGTCGACCGCGTCAACGTCGGGGTCTCGATCTCCACGAAGTCCCGGTCCAGCAGGACGTCGCGGGCCAACTGGTTGACCTTCGAGCGCATCCGCAGGGCGTTGGCCTGACCGGTGCGCCGCAGATCCAAGTAGCGGTACCTCAGCCGAGTGTCCTCGCCGACCCCGGTGTGCTCATCGATCGGGAATGGCAACGGGGCAGCGGTGCTCAGCACCTCGACCTGGCTCGCGTCGACCTCGATCGCACCGGTGGGCAGGTCTGGGTTCTCGTTGCCCTCCGGACGGATCCGCACAGTACCGGACACGGTGATGCAGAACTCGTTGCGCAGACCGTGGGCCGCCTCGTCGTGGATCACGACCTGCACCACGCCCGAAGCATCGCGCAGATCGATGAAGGCCACCCCGCCGTGGTCGCGGCGGCGGGCCACCCATCCCGACAGCGTCACCTCGCGGCTCGCGTCGCTGGCCCGCAAGGATCCGGCTAACGTTCTCTTCAACTCATTCTCCTGTCAGGATTTCGCCGACGATCCGCTCGACCAGAACACTGCGCTGGCCGCCGGACGCCAGGTCCTTCAACTGAACTGACCCCTCGGCCAGTTCGGTGTCCCCCACGATGATCGCCCACCGCGCGCCGGACTTGTCAGCATGCTTCATGGCGCCCTTCAGCCCGCGGCCGCCGTAGGCCATGTCGACGGGTACCCCATCGGCCCGCAACCGGCCCGCGAGCACGGCAGCCGCATCTCTGGCCGCTTCCCCGAGCGCCACGATGTAGACCTCGACCGGTCGTCCCGTCGCAGGTTGCAGCCCTTCGGCCTGACAGGCCAGCAACGTGCGGTCAGTGCCCAGCCCGAAGCCGATGCCGCTGAGTTCGGGACCACCCAGCGACGCCATCAGCCCGTCGTAACGCCCACCCCCGCCGATCCCGGACTGCGCACCCAAGGCTGGGTGATCGAACTCGAAGGTGGTGCGGGTGTAGTAGTCCAGACCCCTGACCAGCCGCGGGTTCAGGCTGAACCGCACACCCAGTCCGGTCAACGTCTGCTGGACACGCGCGAAATGCACCCGGCACGATTCGCAGAGGTGATCGGGCGGCAGCGGCGCATCGACCAGCAACGCCTGCACGTCCGGGCGCTTGTCGTCGAGCACCCGCAGCGGGTTGATCAGCGCGCGAGCGGCTGTGGCCTCGTCCAGCGGCAGGCCGGCCAGGAACTCCTGCAGGACCTGCCGGTAGACCGGCCGGCACTCCCGGCAGCCGATGCTGGATAGATACAGACGGTAGCCACGCAGTCCCAGGCGCCGGTACCCCTCGTCGGCGATGGCGATCACCTCGGCGTCGAGCAGCGGGTCGTCCACGCCGATCGCCTCGACCCCCACCTGCTGCAACTGCCGGTAGCGGCCCTGCTGCGGCCGTTCGGCCCGGAAGAAGGCCCCGGCGTACCAGAGCTTCACGGGCAGCGGACCGCGGTGCAGCCCGTGTTGGAGCACCGAACGCACCACGCCAGCCGTCCCCTCAGGCCGCAGCGTGATGGACCGGTCCCCGCGATCGGTGAACGTGTACATCTCTTTGCTCACGACATCGGTGCTCTCACCGACACCACGCACGAACACCGCAGTGTCCTCGAAGACCGGTAGTTCGACGTAGCCGTATCCCGCGAGTTCGGCGGCCCGGCCCAAGGTATTGCGCACGGCCAGGAAGTCCGCGGACAGCGGCGGCAGGTACTCGGGCACCCCGCGTGGCGCCTGGAACTGCTGACTCACAGGCCACGCTCCGGCGGTTGCAGATCACGGGCTTGATCCAGGAAAGGGTTGGCGCGCAGTTCCTGACCGATCGTCGTCTGCGGACCGTGCCCGGGCAGGACCACCATCTCCGCGGGCTGCTCCAGCACCACATTCGACAGCGACCACATCATCTGCTCGGTGTTTCCGCCCGGCAGATCCGTGCGTCCGATCGATCCGGCGAAGAGCAGATCCCCCGAATACATGATCGGGGGGATGTCGCCCTCGGCGCCGGTGAGGAAGACGATGGAACCAGGCGTGTGTCCCGGGGTGTGCCGGACGGCGAAACTCAGCCCCGCGAGGTCGATCGTGGAGCCGTCATCGAGGGTGCGGACATCGTCGGGCTCGGTGAAGGCCATCCGGCCGCCGGTCATCTGGGCGAACATCGCCTCGGTGTCGCTGGACATCCCGGCGAGCGGATTGCTCAGCAGGTGCCGGTCAGCGGGATGGATGTAGGCCGGTACGTCGCGAGCCTCACAGACCGGGGTCACCGACCACATGTGGTCGAGGTGGCCGTGGGTGACCATGACGGCCACTGGCTGCAGGCGATGCTCGCGCACCACCTCATCGACCCCGGACATCGCATCCTTTCCCGGGTCGATGACGATGCATTGCTCACCGGGCCCGGTGGCCACGACGTAACAGTTCGTTCCCCACGGACCGGCCGGGAATCCTGCAATCAACACACCTACCAGCCTATCCGTGACACACCAGGCGCCGACGCTCACGTCCGCCTGCGTAAACTCCCATGTGACGAGTCTTGCGTGGGGAGGAACGGCGAACAGTGGCCACTGACAAGCGGCGCAGGGAGTTGGCGCGCGCCAAGGCCGAACGCCAGGCCCAGCGGCGTTCGCAACGCGCGCAGCGCGCCCGGCGCAACAAGGTCATTGGCTTCGCTGCCGCCGCAACCGTGATCGGCGCTGTGATCGTGTGGGGTGTGGTGGGCTCGAACTCCGATTCCGTGCCCGCCGCCGAAGAGGCCGTGCCCAGCCAGAGTGAGAGCGCGACCGCCTCGCCGGCCGCCAACACCCCAGGGCCGGTCGCCACTCCGGCCGGTGTCACCTGCGAACAACCCGGTGAGGCCCGCACCGACAGTCCCACCTTCGACGAGCCCACCGATCAGGGCCTGACGGGCACTGTGAACTGGGTTCTGAACACGAACTGTGGTCGGATCACCATGGCCCTGGATGCAGACAAGGCGCCGAAGACGGTCAATGGGCTGGCGTTCCTGACCTCCGAGGGGTACTACACCGGCAACTTCTGTCACCGCCTGACCACTGCCGGCATCTACGTCCTGCAGTGCGGGTCGCCGGGCCAGGACGGGACCGGGGACGTCGGATTCTCACTGCCTGACGAAAACCTCCCCGCCGAAGGCGACGGCAATTACCCCGCGGGCACGGTCGCGATGGCCAACCGGGGGCCGGGCACCGGGAGCAGTCAGTTCTTCCTGGTCTACAAAGACAGCACCCTGCCGGCTGGCTATTCCCTCGTCGGCGACATCACCAAGGGCCTGGACGTGGTTAAGTACGTTGCAGCGGCGGGTGTGGCAGCGGGATCATCGGATGCGACCGATGGGCCGCCTGCGCAGCCGTTGGTGATCAAGACCGCCGAGATACAGAAGTAGGAATGCACTGATGACGGACCAGACATCCACCCCCCGTGGGCCGGCGCCGGCGGAGTCCTTCGGGCGGGTCGGCGACGATGGGACGGTCTTCCTGCGCTTGCCCGACGGCAGCGAACGACCCGTGGGCCAATACGCCGCCGGGACACCGGAAGAGGCTCTGCACTACTACGCGGGCAAGTACAACGATCTGGCGCAGTCGCTGGATCTGACCGCAACCCGGCTGGCCGACAACAAATGCGCCCCCCGCGACGCGATGACCGTGGCCGGCAAGGCCCGCCACGCTCTCGAGGAGCCCGGCTTCATCGGGGACATCTCCTTGCTCATGGCCCGCATCGGCCAACTGGAAGTGCTGGCCAACATCCGCCAGCAGATCCTGGACGAGGAGCGCAAAGCCGCCCGTGAGCAGGCCGCCGAGGCCCGCGAGCGAATCGTCGTGGAGGCCGAGTCACTGACGTCGTCCACGTCGTGGAAGCAGAGCGGTGATCGGTTCCGGGAGCTGGTGGAGCAGTGGAAGACCCTGCCCAAGCCGACCGCGGACCAGCGCGAGGCGACCGACGCCCTGTGGGAGCGGTTCCGCACGGCCCGCCGCACGTTCGACAAGGCCCGCAAGGTCGCCCGCGACGAGCAGGACAAGAAGCGCGCCGCGGCCCTGGCCGCCAAGACCGAACTGGTCGCCAAGGCGCAGGCGCTGTCCGAGTCCACCGACTGGGGTCCGACCGCGGCGGCCTACAAGGACCTGATGGACCAGTGGCGCAAGGCCGGGTTCGCCGGCAAACGCGATGACGATGCGCTGTGGGCGCAGTTCCGGGCGGCACAAGAGACGTTCTTCAGCGCGCGCAAGGCGCTGCACCAGGCCCGCGACCACGAGCAGAAGGACAATCTCAGCGCGAAGAAGGCCCTGCTGACCCGCGCCGAGGCGCTGCTGCCGGTCAAGGATGCCAAGAGCGCCCGCCGGGCGTTCCGCGAGATCCAGGGCGAGTGGGCGGGGATCGGACACGTCCCGCGCAACGACAAGCCGAAGCTGGACCGGCGGTTGCGGGTGGTGGATGACACCATTCGCGAGAGCGAGCAGGCGGCATGGCGGCGCAGCAATCCGGAGATCCGTGACCGCGCCCAGGGCCTGGTGGACGCCTACCGGGTGTCTGTCGCCAAGCTGGAGAAGGAATTGGCCGCTGCCCAGGCCGCAGGTGATGACAACCGGACCTCGAAGGCCAAGGCCTCCCTGGATTCTCAACGTCTGCTGTTGCAGTCCGCCGAGCAGAGCCTGTCCACTCTGTAGCACCGCTACGACGCAGGGTCCGGCCGCGGTGTGCCGTATCGCCGGCACCTGCACCGCGACCTTTGCCGACGTCGTCGCCCCCATCGCCGCACGACAGGACAACAAGCCGGGAAGACCGGCAGCCGCGTCAGACCCGCTTGGCGTCGAATACACCCTCGACACTGCGCACACCCTTGAGCACTGTGTCCAAGTGCTTCGGGTCGGCCATCTCAAAGGTGAATCGGGAGATCGCGATGCGGTCGCGGTTGGTGGTTGAAGACGCGGACAGGATGTTCACGTGGTGGTCGGACAGGACCCGCGTGACGTCGGACAGCAGGCGCGCGCGGTCGAGGGCCTCCACCTGGATGTTGACCAGGAAGACACTCTCGGCGCTGGGCCGCCAGTGCACATCCACGAAACGGTCCGGATGGGAGGCGAGTTCGGGGAAGTTCACGCAGTCGCGCCGGTGCACCGACACCCCGCTGCCCCGAGTGACGAAACCCACGATGTCGTCGCCGGGCACCGGTGTGCAGCACTTGCTCAGGCGCACCCACACGTCGTCGGCACCGTCGACGGCCACCCCCGGGTCACCCAGCGGTCCGGTGCGCATCGACGGCGGTGGCACCTCTTCGGTGCTGTCATCGGCGGCCGCCTCGGAACCACCACGGCCAGCGATCAGCCGGTCGACGACAGTGCCCGCGTCGAGCCTGCCCTCACCGATCGCCGCGTAGAGAGCACTGACGTCGGCCATCCGGTAGTAGGCGGCAATGGCCAGCAGATCCGGGGTGTTCAACAGGCGCTGCATGGGCAGGGACCGCCGCCGCAACTCCCGCACCAAGCCGTCCTTGCCGTGCTCCACGGCCTCTTCCCGGCGCTCCCGGGAGAACCACGCGCGGATCTTGCTGCGCGCCCGCGGTGAGGCGACGAAGGTGAGCCAGTCGCGCGAGGGACCCTGGCCTTCGGTCTTGGACGTGAAGATCTCGACCGTGTCGCCATTGTCCAGCGTGGACTCCAGCGGGACGAGTTTGCCGTTGACGCGGGCACCGATGGTGCGGTGGCCGACCTCGGTGTGCACGGAGTACGCGAAGTCGACCGGTGTGGACCCCGCCGGCAGCGCGATGACGTCGCCTTTGGGCGTGAAGACGAACAACTCGCCCGTGCCGAGCTCGTAGCGCAGGCTGTCCAGGAACTCGTCGGGGTCCTCGGTCTCGCGCTGCCACTCCAACAGCTGCCGCAGCCAGGCGAACTCGTCCGGCGCGTCTGTGCCGCTGCGGCCCTGCTTGTAGCGCCAGTGGGCGGCGACCCCGTATTCGGCCTGTTGGTGCATCTCCATGGTGCGGATCTGCACCTCGACGGGCTTACCCTCCGGGCCGATCACCGTGGTGTGCAGCGACCGGTAGACCCCGTACCGCGGGCTGGCGATGTAGTCCTTGAAGCGCCCAGGCACCGGGTTCCACTTCGCATGCAACAGCCCCAGGATCGCGTAACAGTCGGGGATCGAGTCCACCAGGACCCGCAGGCCGACCAGATCGTAGATGTCCGCGAAGTCGCGGCCCCGCACGATCATCTTCTGGTACACGCTGTAGTAATGCTTCGGACGACCGGTGACCTTCGCCCGAATCCGGTTGACCCGCAGGTCGTCGTCGATCAGGCCCAGCACCTGTCCGAGGTACTCATCGCGGGACGGCGCCCGCTGCCCGACCAGCCGCACGATCTCGTCGTACATCTTCGGGTACAGCGTCGCGAAGGCGAGATCCTCCAACTCCCACTTGATGGTGTTCATGCCCAGCCGGTGAGCCAACGGCGCGTAGATCTCAAGCGTCTCGCGCGCCTTCTTCTGCTGCTTGCTCTCCGGCAGCCAGGAAATGGTGCGCATGTTGTGCAGCCGGTCGGCCAGTTTGATCACCAGTACGCGGATATCGCGGGCCATCGCGACAACCATCTTGCGCACGGTCTCCGCCGCCGAGGCCTCCCCGTACTGGACCTTGTCCAGCTTCGTGACGCCATCCACAAGCCGGGCGACCTCATCGCCGAAATCCTCGCGCAGCTTGTCCAGCGGGTACCCAGTGTCCTCCACGGTGTCATGCAGCAACGCGGCCGCCAAGGTGGTCGGGGTCATGCCCAACTCCGCCAGGATGGTCGCCACGGCCAGCGGATGAGTGATGTAGGGCTCACCGCTGCGCCGGCGCTGGTCCGCATGCAGATGAGCCGCCATCACATAGGCCCGCTCCACAACCTGCTTGTTCGCTTTGGGATGGAACTGGCGCAGCGTGCGCAGCAGCGGCTCCAGCTCCGGAATGGTGCCGCGGCTACTGCCGGTCAGCCTGTTGAGAAGCTGCCGGCGGCGGGGGATGTCCTGAACGAGGCTGGCGGGCGTGACGGCACCATCCTCAGCTTCCGCCTGGATGATCTCCCTGGCCACCGTGTCACCGCCTCGCCTCTGGCACCGATTTTACGTGGTCTGATCTTCCTTGCCCACCGGCCGACCGTACCGCTACGGGTTGCGTCGCTGGGACCGCGACTGCCGCTTGGGCTGAGCGCGTCCCGACGCCGGCTCGCGACTCTGCCGGTGACGGCGCTCCACGGCAGGCGCAACGCCCCCACCGCCCCCCGCTCCCACGCCGGCGGTCTCCTGCGCGTCCCCGGCAGCCTGTGTCGTCTGACCCTCACCGCGGGCGGCCCGCCGCTTCTGCACGCGCAGCGCGAGGGCCTTCATCGCCGGCTCCCGTTCCTTCATGTCGCACAGCACGGGGGTGGCCAAAAAGACCGAGGAGTAGGCGCCCACGGCCATACCGATGAAGAGCACAAGCGCGAGGTCCTTCAGCGTGCCCGCCCCGAGCAGACCTGCGCCCACGAACAGGATCGCCGCCACGGGCAGCAACGCCACGATGCTGGTGTTGATCGATCTGACCAGGGTCTGATTGAGCGCCAAGTTGGCGAGTTCACTGAACGTGTAGCGACTCTGCCCGGTGATCCCCGTTGTGTTCTCCTTCACCTTGTCGAACACGACGACCGTGTCATAGAGCGAGTAGCCCAGGATCGTGAGCAGGCCGATGACCGTGGCAGGCGTCACTTCGAAACCAACCAGGGCGTAGATGCCGGCCGTGATCACGATGTCGTGGAACAGTGCGACCATCGCCGCGGCAGCCATCTTCCACTGGAAGTAGATGCTGAGGAAGATGACCAGAGCGCCCAGGTAGACGCCGAGGGCGATCAGCGCTTGCTTGGTGATCTCCCCACCCCAGGTGGGCCCGACATCGCGGCTCGATACATCGTCAGCCGTGACACCACACGCTGCGGCCATGTTGTCCACGACCTGATTGCTCTGTTCGGCAGGCATGCTCTCTGTCTGTGCCCGAATGTTGGAGTCGCCGATCTCGGTCACCGTCGAGGTCTCAACGCCGGCGTCAGTGAGCGCGCCGCGCACATCCTGGATCGAACAGGACTGGCTCGGCACGTAGAACTCCGCCCCGCCGGAGAACTCGATGCCCAGGTTGAGACCACGGATCAGGATGCCGGAGATGGCCACGAGCAGCAACGCAGCCGAGACCATGTACCACTTCTTGCGGTTCCCGACGATGTTGTAGGAAACCTGCCCGGTGTACAGCTTGTGACCGAGTGTGCCCAGACGTGACATCAGACCTCCACCTTGTCCTTGGGGCTGCTGGTCTGGCCAGGAATGTGCTCCAGGCCGAGGCGACGCGGATCCAGACCCGTCAGGGGATGCCCGCTGGTGAACCACCTGTTGCGCGCGAGCACCGTGACCATGGGTCTGGTGAAGGCGAACGCGATGATCACGTCGATGACGGTGGTCAGCCCCAGGACGAAGGCGAACCCGCGCACGGCACCGACCGACAGGTAGTACAGGATCACCGCACCGAGCAGCGAGACGAAGTCCGCCGCCAGGATGGTGTTCCGCGCCCGGGACCAGCCGAGATCACAGGCGGCGCGCAGACTCCGGCCGTCCCGGATCTCGTCACGTATTCGTTCGAAGTAGACGATGAAGGAGTCCGCCGTGATGCCGATCGCCACGATCGCACCGGCCACGCCGGCCAGTGTCAGGGCCAGCCCCAACTGCCGGCCGAGGATCACGAAGATCAGGTACGTGACGATCGCCGCGATCACCAGCGACACGATCGCGACCAGGCCCAGAGCCCGGTAGTAGAACAGCAGGTAGAGCATGACCAGGGCCAGACCGACAGCGCCGGCGAACAGGCCCACCTTCAGGTAGTCCGCGCCAAGCGTGGGCGTCACGGTCTCGACGCTGGCGATGTTCAGAGTCAGCGGCAGGGCCCCGAACTTGAGGACCTGGGCCAGGGCCTTGGCGTCCTCAGGGGTGAACGACCCACTGATCTGCGCGCGGCCGTCGTTGATCTGGGACTGGAAGAAGGGCGCCGAGACGACCAGGCCATCCAGGACGATGCCGAACTGGTTCTGCGGCGACGGCAGGCTCACGAGTCTGCTGGAGACCTCGGAGAGCGCCTGCGTACCCTCGGCGTCGAACTCCAGGTTCACGACCCACCCGGAGCCACCCTGCGCCAGCTCCGCGCTGGCGTTGGTGATCGAGGTGCCCTTGATGAAGGCCGGCTGCAGCAGGTACTTGGCCGCGCCCTCCTGGTCACAGGTGACGATCCACTTCTCCGGGTCATCGGGTTTGCCGCCCTGCCGGTTGGACTGGTCGGTGCAATCCAGATTGATCAGTGCGTCCTGCAGTGCGGGGTCGTTGGCGTCGGTGCCCTCGATCGGGGGCACCAGACCATCGTCGGCAGCAGGGGTCGCGGCAGGGGTGGCCGCCGGGCTCGCGGCGTCGGCGGGAGTGGCCTGCGCTGCGGGCGACTCGGTGGCCGCCGGGCTCGGAGTGGTCTCGAAACTCGCGTTGCCGTTGGCGTTGTTGTTGGAGTTGTTCTTCTTGTTGTTCTTCTTTGTGTTTCCGGTGGTCGCGTCCGTGCCGCCTTGACTGGCACTGGTGTCGATCGGGCCCGGGTTGACCACGGTCTCCACCGGCCGGAAGTTCAACAATGCCGTCTGCGCCAACTGCTCTGCCAGTGCGCGCTCGTTCACGCCCGGCACCGAGACCACGATCGCCGCGTCATTGCCGGACCCCTGAATGGCCACATCGGCCTCTGCCACACCGAATCCGTTGACTCGCTGTCGGATGATCTCCGTGGTCTGCTGCAACTGCTCGTCGGTGATCGCGCCGGCCCCGTCGGCCTGCGTGGGCACCAGGATGACCTGGGTTCCGCCTTGCAGGTCCAGGCCAAGGCGCGGGGTGTTCGCCTGTCCGGGCCAGAAAGCCCAGACCGCCAGTCCGATGATCACGATCAGCAACGCCGTGAGGGACCGCCATGGTTTCGGTTGCGCTGGAGCAGCCACTATGCCTCTTGTCCTTCATCGGTGAGCACGGTCGCCACTGCGGCCCGCGCGTACTTCACAACCACACCGTCGCTGATCTCGAGGCCGATCGTGTCGTCCTCGCCGATCCATCGCACTGTGCCGTAGATCCCTGCCGTGGTCATGATCTCCACTCCCTCATGCACTGCCCCTTGCGCGGCCATCGCATCCCGTTGTCGTTGCCGTAGCGGCCTGATCATGGTGAACCACAGTCCACCGAGCAGCAGCAGCGGGATCGCGAGCATGACGAATTCCATCGATCTGATGCTACCTACCTGTCGAACGACTCCAGTGGATCGGCCAAGGTGAGTTGATCCGTGGCGGGTGGGGCGGCGATCCCCAAGTGGGTGTAGGCCTTGCCCGTGGCGACCCGGCCACGCGGGGTCCGGGCCAGGAATCCCGACCGCAGAAGGAACGGTTCGCACACCGTTTCCACGGTCTCGGCCTCCTCCCCCACAGCCACCGCCAGGTCGACAGGCCGACCGGACCGCCGCCGAAATTGCGGACCAGCGCCATGAGCACCGAGCGGTCCAGGCGATCCAGACCGGAGGCGTCGACTTCGAAGAGTGCGAGTGCGGCGTCGGTGCTGGCCACGTCCACCCGGCCGTCGCCGTGAATCTGGGCGTAGTCGCGCACCCGCCGCAGTAGGCGGTTGGCGATGCGCGGCGTGCCTCGCGAGCGGCCGGCGATGATCGCCAGCGCCTGCGGATCCGCTTGCATGCGCATCAGGTCGGAGGCACGGGCCACGATCGTCTGCAGCTCGGCGGGTTCGTAGAAGTCCATATGTGCGGTGAAGCCGAACCGGTCGCGCAGCGGCCCCGGCAGCAGCCCGGACCGCGTCGTCGCCCCCACGAGCGTGAACGGCGCCAGATCCAGCGGGATGGAGGTGGCCCCGGGACCCTTGCCCACAACGACGTCGACCCGGAAGTCCTCCATGGCCATGTACAACATCTCTTCAGCGGGCCGCGACAAGCGGTGGATCTCGTCGATGAAGAGCACGTCACCGGGCAACAAGGCCGTCAGGATGCTGGCCAGATCCCCGGCGTGCGTGATCGCCGGGCCGCTGGTCAGCCGCAGAGCCTTCCCCAGTTCAGCGGCGATGATCATCGCCAGGGTCGTCTTGCCCAACCCGGGCGGTCCGCTCAGCAGAACGTGATCGGCGACGTGCTCACGCTGTTTGGCCGCTGACAGCACCAGCGAGAGTTGGTCCTTCACGCGTTGCTGGCCGATGAAGTCGCGTAAGGACGTGGGGCGCAGGGCACCTTCGACCATCCGTTCGGTCTCATCAGCGCCCATCGCGAGCAGCGGATCGTTCATGGGCTGACCGAAGGCGTGTGGTCAAGCACCTGCAGGGCGAGTTTGAGTGCCTCCCCCACAGCCAGGTCGGCGGCGGTCGGACGCGCGGCCACCGTGTCGACCGCCGACTGAGCCTGCGCCGCGGTCCACCCCAGCCCGGTCAAGGCCGCATGGACCTGCAGCCGCCAGGGCGCCGACGCGGGCGCGCTGGCAGGGTTCACTGTGGCGACGGGGCCGATCCGGTCCTTCAGGTCCACGATCAGGCGCTGCGCGGTCTTTCGACCCAGACCGGAGACGGTCATCAGGACACTCTCGTCCTCGCCGGCGATGGCCGTCCGGATCTGGTCGGCGCTGAGTGTGGCCAGCATCGTCATGGCCAATCGCGGGCCGATCCCCGACACGCTCTGCACCGTGCGAAAGATCTCTCGTTCACCGGAGTCGGCGAAGCCGTACAAGGTCAGACTGTCCTCACGCACGATGAGGTCGGTGGTCAAGGTGGTCTCCTCGCCGAGGGTCAGCGTCGCCACCGTCCGGCTGGTCACCACAATGTTCAAACCGACACCGCCGACCTCAACGACTACCTCGTCGGCGCCACGATGCAGGACCCGTCCGCGGACTTGTGCGATCACTTCCACACCCCCGCTGAGGTGCGCGACCGCCAGACATGGCAGATGCCCAGCGCGAGTGCATCGGTCGCGTCAGCCGGGCGGGGCACATCTCCCAGGCCCAGGATGCGCGCGACCATGAAGGCCACCTGCTGCTTGTCCGCCCTACCCGAGCCGGTCACTGCCGCCTTCACCTCCGTCGGGGTGTGCTGTTGCACATCGAGTCCGCGCCGGGTCGCCGCCAGCATGCAGACCGCTGCCGCTTGTGCGGTACCCATCGCACTGCGCACGTTCTGCTGGCTGAACACCCGCTCGACCACCATCACATCCGGTTGTGTCATGGCGAGGTACTCGTCCACAGCGTCGAACACGCCCTGCAACCTGCGGGCGTGGTCCTCCCCCGGGTCGGTCCGGATCACATCCACGAGCACAGCCCGGGCCTTGCCGTCGAATCCGGACTCGACCACGGCAACCCCACACCGGGTCAGGCCGGGATCAACCGCGAGCACGCGCATGGGGTCTCCGAATCGTACGCTTGTACGCCCACAGTACCCATGGCCGGTCCGTGTCCGGCCGCCGACACGCGCAGAGCAGCGTCAGCGGATGGTCAGGGGGTTTCCGGCCAGAACGGGCGCCCCGATCACCTCGCGGAACCCGTGCCGCAGGCTGCGGACAAGTTCGTCGCGGTCATCGACGGCCGCATCATCGGTACTGACCCCAACACTGGCCACGCCGTTGTAGGTCAGCATGGTGACGTTGATCGCTGCCCCGATGGTTCCCACCAGCGGGTACATCCGCTCGACCCGGGCCCCGGCCAACCACACCGGGACCGGCACCCCCGGCACGTTCGACGCAGTGAGGTCGGAGGTCTGCGCCGCCGCCGACACCAATTCGGGCGGTAGGAACCGGGTCAGTTCGGCCAGGCTGTCGGCAAGTTTCAACGCGGGCTCGGCACGCCAACTGCGCACCGTCTCCGCGGCTGCCTCCAGGACGTCGTCAATGGCATTGCTCACAGGGATCTCGAAGCGTGCGATCGTCACCGCGTTGGTCTCGTCACCCGACGACCGCAAGGAGATCGGCATGTTCATGCGCAACTCATCGACCGGCCTGCCCATCTTCTCGTGGTAGCGGTGCATCCCTACGCTGATTGCGGCCAGGAAGAGGTCATTGACGGTCCGCTCGCGGGCCTTGGCGGCCTTACGGAACTGCGCGAAGTCCATGTCGATGGTGTCGAAGTGGTAGTTGATGCTGCGCTGCTGCATGATCGGCGACAGCGGACCCAGTGGGACCTTCGTGAACCGCATCACCGACTCGGTGGTGCCCTTGACCCGGCCGATCAGCTCGGTCGGATTCTTGATCGCGGCCATCGCCAACGGTCCGATGCCCTTGACGGCATCCTCAGCCGTCCGGGCGACCCAACCGAGATTGTTGCGGACCACAGCCTGCAGAAATCCGGTGGTGTCCAACACCGCCGGCTCGGGGGCTGCTGGCATGGGCCCCAGATCCATCCCCTCGGGGGTGAAGTCCAAGAGCGCCATACCCAACTGCACGGCCCCTTGGCCGTCGGCGATCGCATGGTGGAGCTTCAGGATCAGAGCAGCTTTGCCGCCGGGCAGACCCTCCAAGAGGGTCACTCGCCACAGGGGTCGCTCCTTGTCGAAGTCGGTCATGCTCTGCCGACGGGCGTCGGCGAGCACGTCGGACCAGGTAGATCCCTTCGGCATGCTGAAGCGGCGCATGTGGTAGGAGAGATCGAAATTCGGGTCAACCACGATTCGTGGGGACTGGATCCCGATCGGCCCTTCCACCACGACCGACCGCAGGACCGGAGCCAGCCGGGTGGCGCGTTCGTAACGCTGCTTCAGCCGATCCCAATCGGGGCTCTTCTCGAGCACGAGCAGCCCGATGATGGTCGAGCGCATCACCGGGTCATCGGTGGCCATCCGCCACGTCGCGAAGTCCCACCCGGACAGCCGCCGGGCCTCGGTGACCGTGTCCTTGCCGCGCAGCGGATCGGGCTGTTTGGTCGACTTCTTGCGCGGAGTCTTCGCGGGTTCGGCGGCCGCAGCTGCGGGCGAGGCCTTGGGGGCCGGTTTGTCTGCGGCAGTCGCCTTCGGCGTCCTCTTCGCAGTAGCGGGCTTCTTCGCCGGCGCTGTGGCCGCTGCTGTCTTTTTCGCCGGCGGCTTCTTCCTCGCTGGCTTCGGTGCCACCTTCTGCACCGCGGGTTCCGCGGCTGGCTTCTCCGCGGCTGGTGCCGGGGCCGACTTCTTCGCCGGGGCCGCCTTCTTCACCGCCTTCGGCGGAGCAGACTTCGCTGAGTTCTTCGCTGCCGGCGCCTTCTTGGCCGGCTTGGCCGACGACTTCTTGGCGCTCGGGGCTGGCTCAGACTGTGCTTGACCTTCCGGAACCGTCGACGAAACCGTGCTCTTGACGGCGTCCTTGCTCTCCGGGCTGTCGGCCACGAGTCCTCCTAGGGTGCGAATACCCAACGCTATCCCCGCCCCCCAGCCGACGCGCGATGTTGTTCAAACCGGACGTCCCCGTTCGCAGCGGATTGGTGATCGCCGGGGTTAGGCGTCCACCTCAGCCATGACCTCGTCGGAAACATCGAAGTTCGCGTACACGTTCTGCACGTCGTCGCTGTCCTCCAAGGCATCGAGCAGCCGGAAGATCCGTTCAGCGCCTTGGGCGTCCAGCGGCACCGTCACGCTGGGCACGAACTGCACCTCCGCGGAGTCGTAGTCGAGTCCCGCCTCCTGCAGCGCGGTACGCACGGCGACCAGATCGCCAGGCTCGCTGACGACCTCGAAGGTCCCGTCGAGGTCGTTGACCTCCTCCGCCCCGGCGTCGAGGACTGCCAGCAGCACGTCATCCTCACTGAGGCCCGCTGCCGGCACCAGTACCACGCCCTTGCGGGCGAACAGATAAGACACCGACCCCGGGTCGGCCATCGAGGCTCCATTGCGGCTCATCGCGACCCGCACCTCTCCGGCGGCACGGTTGCGGTTGTCGGTCAAGCACTCGACCAGGACGGCCACGCCGTTGGGCCCGTAGCCCTCGTACATGATGGTTTCCCAGTCCGAACCCCCGGACTCGGCGCCCGAACCACGTTTGATGGCCCGATCGATGTTGTCCATCGGCACGGAGTTCTTGCGCGCCTTCTGAATCGCGTCGTACAGCGTGGGGTTTCCATCAGGATCGGCACCACCGGTCCTGCACGCCACCTCGATGTTCTTGATGAGTTTCGCGAACAGCTTGCCGCGTTTGGCGTCTATGACCGCCTTCTTGTGCTTGGTCGTCGCCCACTTGGAATGGCCGCTCATACATCCTCCAAAACCATGTTCACCAGCAATCGATGGAACCGCTGGTCATCGGTCACCTCGGGGTGGAACGAGGTCGCCACGGCATTTGCGTGCCGTACGGCCACGATCCTATCGGTGCCATCGTCGACCTCAACCGTCGCGAGAACGTCCACCGCCGGGCCCACGCGTTCCACCCACGGTGCGCGGATGAACACCGCCGGTACAGGTGGCCCTGGTAGTGCCGGCACCTCGACGGCAGCCTCGAAGGAGTCGACTTGACGCCCGAACGCGTTGCGGCGCACCGTCATGTCGATCGCGCCCAGGCTCACCTGGTCGGGCCGGCCATCGAGCACCTCATCGGCGAGCAGGATCATGCCAGCGCAGGTGCCCAGGACCGGCAGACCCGCCGCGAGCCGCTCCCGCAGCACGTCCTCCATCGCATTGCGCCGGATGAGCATGCCGATCGTCGTCGACTCGCCACCTGGCACGACCAGACCGGCGACGCCATCAAGGTCTTCGGCAGTACGCACCTTCACCGGCTCAGCACCGCACGCCGCAACCATCCGCAGATGTTCGCGGAAATCCCCCTGCAATGCCAGAACCCCGACCCGGGGCCTCACCACCCGCGGTCAGCGAGGCGGTGCGGCGCCGGGATCTCTTCGACATTGATCCCGACCATGGCCTCCCCGAGACCGCGGGACACCTTGGCCAGGATGTCAGGGTCGTCGTAGTGAGTGGTCGCCGCCACGATGGCCGACGCCCGCTCGGCGGGGTTGCCCGACTTGAAGATCCCGCTGCCCACGAAGACGCCGTCAGCACCGAGTTGCATCATCATCGCCGCATCTGCCGGGGTGGCGATACCTCCTGCGGTGAACAGGACCACGGGCAGCCTGCCGGCGCGGGCCACCTCGGCCACCAGATCGTAGGGCGCCTGCAACTCCTTGGCTGCCACGTAGAGCTCGTCCTCGGGCAGGCTGGTGAGTCGGGTCATTTGATCACGGATCGTGCGCATGTGGGTAGTGGCGTTCGATACGTCACCAGTGCCCGCCTCCCCCTTGCTGCGGATCATGGCCGCACCCTCGGTGATCCGCCGCAGCGCCTCGCCCAGGTTCGTGGCACCGCACACGAAGGGGACCGTGAAGGCCCACTTGTCGATGTGGTGGGAGTAGTCGGCCGGGGTCAGCACCTCGGACTCGTCGACGTAGTCGACACCCAGCGACTGCAGGATCTGGGCCTCGACGAAATGCCCGATCCGGGTCTTCGCCATGACCGGAATGGACACGGTGTCGATGATCGCGTCGATGAGGTCTGGGTCGCTCATCCGTGCCACGCCACCCTGCGCCCGGATGTCCGCGGGCACCCGCTCGAGCGCCATGACGGCCACCGCGCCCGCATCCTCGGCGATCTTCGCCTGCTCGGCGGTCACCACATCCATGATCACCCCGCCCTTGAGCATCTCGGCCATACCGCGCTTGACTCGCGCGGAACCGGTCACGTGTGTGGGGTCAGTCATGTGAGTTCCTTTCACGTCTGGGTACGTCGTCGCCCTATCCGGTGGCAGGGGTATCGGCACTGCCCGGTGTGGGTCCTGCTCTCCATGGTAGAGCGGGTCGGCGACTTCACCTACTGCGGAGTGCGGCAGGCACCTCGTCGTCCAGTTCCACGGTGCGCGGCAGTGGGGCCGAACCGGCCAGACGGAACAGTCGCACGAGCCGTTGCCGGCGCACAGCCAGACAACTGCGGACCGCGTCATTGTGGAATCGCCGGGACCAGGCCGCCTTCTGGATGGACGAGGCCAGATCCGTCACGGTGGCCTCACCACCGGACTGGTCCAGCAGGTCGTCCACCGTCGCGCGGTCGCCGAAGGCGACATCCACAGCCCTGGTCAAGGCGCTCTCCGCAGCACAACGTGCCGGGTCGAAGGCCGCACCCGAATCGCGGCCGCGGGCCAGCGCAGCATCGGCGGCATCGGCCAGGACCAACGCGGTGGCGGGGTCAAGACGCCCGGAACTGGCAAGCGCGAGCACCTCGTTCGCGCGGTCCAGGAACTGGGTCTGCAACGCCGAGCGCGACGTGTCGACCCGGTGGTGCAGCCGATCGAGCCGGGCAGCGGTCTGCGAGAGGTACAACACGACCAGCACGATCAGGACGAACAGCAGGGTGAGGGTCAGGGCGTCCATCACACCTCATCGCGTGGTCGCGCCAACCGGCCCACGAGTTGCCCCCGCATGTCGTTCTCCACCCGCTCACCGGTGGTCGTGACACTCTCATACACCTGCTCGATCTCGCGGGCGACGACGTCCCAGTCAAACTGCCTGGCGCGGGCGTGGCCGGTCACCGTCAACTGCTGGCGCCGAGTGTGATCACCAAGCAGCGTGGTCACCGCCGTCGCCAGCGAGCCGGCGTCCTCGCTGCGGAACAACACACCACAGCGGCCGTCATCGAGCACCCTGGCGAATGCCTCCAGGTCGCTGGCCACCACCGGGGTGCCCGCTGCCATCGACTCCAAAAGGACGATCCCGAAGCTCTCACCACCGGTGTTGGGTGCCACATACAGGTCGGCGCTGGCGAAAGCGCTGGCCTTCTCCTGGTCACTGACGAGACCGAGGAAGCGGACGTGGGAGCGGAACTGCTCGGGCAGATCGGCCAAAGCCTCCCCCTGATCCCCGGGACCCGCGACGAGAATCTGCACACCGGGATACGTGGCGGTGATGCCCGGTAACGCGGCCAGCAGGATTGGCAACCCTTTACGGGGCTCGTCGATGCGGCCGATGAAGAACACGGTGGGGTCGGTGCGCGGGTACCCGGGCAGTGGCTCGGCCTGTTCGAACGGCGCACACATCACGCCGTTGGGGATCAATACCGCGTCCCCGCCGAGGAATTTCACCAGGGTCTGCCGGGCTGCTTCACTCACAGCGATCCGGGCGCTGATCTTCTCCATCGCGGTCTGCATGAGGTAGTAGGCCGCCGAGAGGGCCCGCGACCGGGTCTGCGAGGAGTGGTAGGTCGCCACGATCGGACCGCGGGCCGCCCAGCACGCAAGCACACTCAGCGTGGGTGACGCGGGCTCATGGACGTGCAGGACGTCGAAATCGCCCTCCTTGATCCAACGGCGCACCCGGGCCGCCGAGACCGGACCGAAGTTCACCTTTGCCACCGAGCCGTTGTACGGCACACTGACCGGCTGCCCACCGTCGACCACGAAATCCTCGAGCGGATAGTCATCGTCGTCGACCGGCGCCAGCACACTGACCTCATGCCCGAACCGTTGTAACGTCACGGCCTGATCGTGGACGTGGGCCTTCACACCACCTGGTGAGGTCCAGTCGTACGGGCAGACGATCCCGACCTTCATCAGACCCGCCGAGGATCGAGATCCGAGAGGAAGACGGGCTGCAGCATGTGCCAGTCCTCGGGGTGCATGAGGATACCCTCGGCCAGTCGGTCGGCCATCCGCTGCGTGAACGCGCTGGCGACCTCGACGAACTCCGGATCCCAGCGATCCCCGGCTGTCCAGTCACCGCTGGGCCGTTCCACCTGCGGGAACACATGCACGTGTGCGCGCTCCTCGGTGTAATACAGGCTGGTGGCCAGCATCGGGGCGCCGGTGAGCATTGCGATCGCTGCCGGGCCTATCGGCATCTTCGCCCGCTCCCCGAAGAAGTCGACCTCGACGCCATGCCGGGACAGATCCCGATCGGCCAGCAGCGCGAGCAGTCCGTTGTCCTTGACCAGATCGACGCACTGCTCGAAGACGTTGGTCCCCGCGTGCGGCAGGATCTTCATGCCGACGCTGCGACGGTAGTCCAGGAACTCCTCGTACAACCGCTCCGGTTTGAGCCGCTCGGCGACGGCGATCACCTGCGCGAAGTGGATGCTGGCCCACGCTCCGGTGAGGTCGTAGTTACCGGCATGGGGCACCGCGAAGACCACTCCTTTGCCGTCGTCGAGAGCGGCCGCCAGCAGATGGTCGTTGATCGCGCGGTGCCGGTGGGTGATCTTCTCGGGGCTCCAGGAGGGCAACCGGAACGCGTCGCACCAGTACCTCATGTAGGACCGCATGCCCTCCCGCGACAGGTCGCGCAATTCGGACTCGCTGGCGTCAGGAACGACGCGGCGCAGGTTCTTCTCCAGTTGTTGGACACCCTTGCCCCGTTGCCGCCAGAGCACATCCCCGAAACCGAAGAACAGGCTGTAGGCGGCGCGCTCGGGCATTGCCCGCACGATGCGCCAGCCGGTGGTGTACGCCCAGTAGGCCGCTTCATCCTGGAAGTTCATCATGCGGCCTGCGCCTGCCGGTAGACATGAGCCAGGCGCTGATACACCGTGATCAGGA
Organism: Candidatus Nanopelagicales bacterium; assembly: GCA_037046735.1. Classification (GTDB taxonomy): domain Bacteria; phylum Actinomycetota; class Actinomycetes; order S36-B12; family UBA10799; genus JADKAV01. The sequence continues at coordinate 252,971 of JBAOHC010000027.1, forward strand.
CCAGCGCGGCGAGGACGTAGAGAGCGGCGGGGAGCAGGTAGGGCACCCCTAAACCGTAAACAAAGGCCGCAAGGAGCACGATCAGCAGGCGCTCGGTCCGTTCAGCGATGCCCACCTTGCAGTCCAGGCCCACACTCTCTGCCCGGGCGCGGGCGTAGGAGATGACAAATCCGCCGACCAGACAGATCAGTGCCGCGCCCTGCACATACGCACTTTGCGAGCGCACCGCCCAGATCAGGACCGCGCCGAAAATGGCTCCGTCGGCGATGCGATCCAGCGTGGAGTCCAGGAACGCGCCCCACACCCCGGTCCGGCCCTGCAGCCGGGCCATGGTGCCGTCGAGCATGTCGCTGAACACGAAGAGCACCATGATGAGGATTCCCGGGACGAACCGGCCGTCGGGGAAGAAGAACAGGGCAGCGGCGCTGACCCCCACGGTGCCGATGAACGTGACCGCATCAGGGGACAGCCCGATCTTGAGCAGGCCCTTGGCGACGGGTTCCACCACCTTGGCAAGAACTGATCGCGCGTTGGTCTGATTGAGCATGCGCTGGATCCCTTCGATGCATGGCGGCGTCACTTCATGCTATTAGTCAGCCCGTGCCCCTTTCCGTTTCCGCCGCGCCCTGCCTGGTCCTCGTCTTCGGCTTGGAGGAGGCCACCACCCGCTGGCTCACCCGCGCTCTGCGGGAGTTGGGGGCGGTCGCGGTCCATATGCGACCCGACCTGCCCCCCGCGGCAGCCCACAACATCGTGGCGGCCGCCGACGCCGGTATCCATGTCGTGAACGCCCGGTTGGGCATGGACGCCACGTATCTGGACTACTGGGAACTGCTGGCCGAGATGGGGAAGGCGCGATACGTTGCCGTGACGGATTTGGGTCCAGCCGCGCTCGACGCCAGTGACGTGGCAGCGATCGCGACCCGCGTGCTGGAGGAGGACGTGCATCCAATCACCCTGCCGCTGCTCGCCGATGACGAGTCGGTGATCGGAGTGCTCGATGTCGTCTCCGGCGAACAGTGGTTCCCCGACGGTGCGGTGGAGCCGCCACGGGTGGACTTCGTCGAGGCCGTCGAGGCAGAGACCAACGTGCTGATCGACGAGTCTGGTGGTGAGGTTCTCGAAGCGGTGTTCGGCGGCGAGTTCGCCGTTGCGGTGACTGTTGATGTCGGCAGCCGGGCGGGGGTCGATTGGCTCGGTGGGCACCTTCCGCAGCGAGAGTCGCCTGCCTCCTGCACCGTCCTGCCCGGCGACGACCCGGATCTGGTGTTCGTCACCGCGGGCAGGGACGGTTTGACCCTGGGTCCGGCTCTGGCCGTGCACACCTGGCAGACCCAGCCCGTACAGATCCAGTCCCTGGCGCAGATCCTCACCCCGGGGCTGCGCGGTGCGCTGGCGCCCGGTGACACTGCAGCAGCGCGCATCGCTCCCGTCCCCGAGGTGGGGTCGCTGCTGGTTGGGCGTGTCTAGGGCGACTTTTCCGGGGATGTTTGGCCGCAGCCGATCAAGACTGTGGAATTTGAACAACGCCGTTGATCTATTTTGCGCAGTCGTGGGCCGACCCCGCCGCAACTGGGCACAAGGCGCGAATTGCCCGGCGTGTCGCAACAACAACGCCCAACCAGGTCGTCCCAAACCCTCGCCGCCCGCAGCAACTGGGCACAAGTGCGATTTCCCACGGCGTGTCGCAACAACAACCGCCCAATTGCTCGCCGAGGGGGGCGGACACGGACTCCCTGCGGTGGTGCGCCGGGCAGGCCCTACGCAGGATCCCAGGCCTGCGCCACCAGGTCCCGGGTCTCCTCCAGCAGGCTGGGCATGGTCTTCGTCCCACCGACAACGGTGATGAAGTTGGTGTCCCCACCCCAGCGCGGTACCACATGTTGATGCAGATGCCCCGCGATCCCGGCGCCGCCGATCGAGCCCTGGTTCATCCCGATGTTGAACCCCTGCGGTCCAGCGACGGCCCGCATCGTGCGCATCGCGGCCTGTGTGAAGGTCCCGAACTCGACCATCTCCGCAGCCGTCAACTGCGTGTAGTCCGGGATGTGCCGATAGGGGCAGATCAGCATGTGGCCTGGGTTGTACGGGTACAGATTGAGGACGACGAAACAACTCTCCCCCCGGTGCACGATCAACGCCTCGGCATCGTCGAGGGCCGGCACCCGGCAGAACGGGCAATCGTCACCAGCGTCAGTGTGCGCGGGCCGGTTCTCGCCCTTGATGTAGGCGATCCGGTGCGGGGTCCACAGCCGCTCCCACGCCGAGGCGCCGGCCATCAGACCTGCCGTCGCTGTTCCACGGCCTCGACGATTTCAGCGATCGCCTCCGCCACCGGCACCCCGTTCTTCTGAGTGCCGTCGCGATAGCGGAAACTCACCGCGCCGGCCGCGATGTCGTCATCGCCGGCGATCAGCATGTACGGCACCTTCTGTTTCTGGGCGTTGCGGATCTTCTTGGGCATCCGGTCGGATCCGGCGTCGACCTCGGCGCGCACACCGGCGGACTTCAGTTGCGTCACCACGTCCTGCAGATAGTCCACATGGTGATCGGCAACCGGGATACCCACGACGGTGACCGGCGCCAACCAGGCCGGGAAGGCCCCCGCGTAATGCTCGAGCAGGACGGCGAAGAACCGCTCGATCGAGCCAAACAGTGCCCGGTGGATCATGATCGGCCGCTCACGGGTTCCGTCCGCGGCCTGGTACTCGAGGTCAAAACGCTGCGGCATCTGGAAATCCACCTGAATCGTGGACATCTGCCAGGTCCGGCCGATGGCGTCCTTGGCCTGCACGCTGACCTTGGGTCCGTAGAAGGCCGCACCGCCCTCGTCCAGAACCAGGTCGAGATCCTGGGCCTTGGCCGCCTCATAGAGGATCTCGGTGGCCTGCTCCCATTCCTCGTCGGTGCCGATGCTCTTCTCGGGGTCGCGGGTCGACAGTTCCAGGTAGAAGTCGGTCAGGCCGTAGTCCTTGAGCAGGTCGAGGACGAAAGTCAGCAGGTTGTCGAGCTCGCCGGGCATCTGCTCACGGGTGCAGTAGATGTGGGCGTCGTCCTGGGTGAAGCCGCGCGCGCGGGTCAGGCCCTGCACGACCCCGGACTTCTCGTAGCGGTACACCGTGCCGAACTCGAAGAGCCGCAGTGGCAACTCCCGGTACGACCGGCCCCGCGCGCCATAGATCAGGTTGTGCATGGGGCAGTTCATCGGCTTGAGGTAGTACTGGGCGTTGTCCATGTCCATCGGCGGGTACATGCCGTCGGCGTACCAGTCGAGGTGCCCGGACTTCTCATAGAGCGCAGCCTTGGTGACGTGCGGGGTGTTCACGAAGTCGTAGCCGGCCGCGATGTGGCGCTGCCGGGAGTAGTCCTCCATGACGTTGCGGATGATGCCGCCCTTGGGGTGGAACACGGCCAGGCCGGAGCCGATCTCGTCCGGGAAGCTGAACAGGTCCAGTTCTGCCCCCAGCTTGCGGTGATCGCGCCGGGCGGCCTCCTCCAGAAAGGTCAGGTAGGCCTTCAGACCTTCCTTGCTGGGCCACGCCGTGCCGTAGATGCGCTGCAACTGCGGGTTGCGTTCGTCGGAGAGCCAATAGACCGCCGCGGTGCGCATCAGTTTGACGGCGTTCGGCGGGATGTACTTGGTGTTCGGCACGTGCGGGCCGCGGCACAGATCCGACCAGCACACGGCGCCCTTGCGGTCGACGTTGTCGTACACCGTCAGGTCGGCGCCGCCGGTCTCCATGATCTCGTCGCTGTTCCCGCCCTTCTTGCCGATCAACTCGATCTTGAAGGGCTCCCCGGCCAACTCCCGGTGGGCCTCGTCCTCGGTGACGATCCGGCGGTGGAACGACTGCCCGCTCTTGAGGATCTCGAGCATCTTCTTCTCGATCCGGGTGAGATCCTCGGGCACGAAGGGCTGCGACACCATGAAGTCGTAGTAGAAGCCGTCCTTGACCGGCGGGCCGATACCCAGCTTGGCCTGCGGGAACAGGTCCTGAACGGCCTGCGCCATCACGTGGGCGCAGGAGTGCCGCAAGACGGCCAGCCCTTCGGGCTCATCGGCCAGCACGGGGGCCACGTCATCACCGGCGTGCACGACGTAGTCGAGGTCCTTGAGTTCGCCGTTGACCCGGGCCACCAGCACACTGCGGTCGCCGCCCAGCAGGTCGGCAGCCGTGGTACCGGGCTCCACCGACTGCGCTAGCTCCGGACACGATCACATCAATGGACACAGGGCTCGCCGCCTTCCGCTGGAGGTACGCCCGCCAGTCTATGCGGCGGGCGAGGTGCGCTTCAGGGTCCACACCACGTACATCTGGGCGGTCTCGGTGCCGTCTTCGGCGGTGATCGAGATGTCGACCCGGAACTGCGGGCGCGTGCCCGCCTCGAGTTCGCCCATGATGTCGGCAGGGGTCCGGGTCATCGTCGCGGTGGCGCCGGACCGCACCCATCGCCACCTTGCGGTAGGCGATGTTCGCCTCGACGGCCAACGGCACCACGCGGTCGAGGTACTCCGCGAAGTTGCCCAGCACGAGGGCCCCGGAGGCCGACTCCCCCAGCGTGAACATCGCGCCGGCGTGCGGACCGCCGATGTGATTGTGGTAGGGCTGCTGGTCGGGCAGGCGCAGGACGGCCGTGGTCTCATCCAGGGACAGAAACTCCAGGTTCAGCGTCCCCACCATCGGCACGAGCGTGGGCATACCGGCCTTGACCGCCTCGAAATCCATGCCCATGAGCATTCCACCTTCGCAAGCCAGCAGGTACCGTCGGGGGGTGGCTGTGACGGTGTTCGACATCGATGGCGTGCTGGCCGATGTCCGGCACCGTCTGCACTTCCTGCAGCGCCGGCCGAAGGACTGGCAGGGGTTCTTCGCCGCCGCAGTCGACGATCCCCTGCTCACCACCGGCGGGGAGGCCGTCCACGAGGCCGCCGCCTCCTCGAGGATCATCTATGTGACCGGTCGCCCAGAGCGCTGCCGGCAGGACACTGCGACGTGGCTGACGGGGCACGATCTGCCGTCAGGTGACCTGCACATGCGGCCGAACCGGGACCGGCGCCCTGCCGTCTTCTACAAGGCCGAGGTGATCTCGAAGTTGTCCCGCGAGCACGAGATCGTGGCGATCGTCGACGACGACGACCGCGTGGTCACGCGGCTGCGCGAGATGGGGTTGCCGGTCCTGCACGCCCAGTGGATGCACGGCGAGCAGCTCGACCTGCTGGCCCAGGCGCAGGAGACCGAGGGCCGGACCTAGGCCAGCGGCCGATATCTGCGCATCGTGACCAGCAAGGTCGCGGTGACGCTGACGGCCACCACGTTGGTGATGATCAGTGGCACATCCCGGTTGACGAATCCGTAGGCCAGCCACAGCAGGAATCCCACGAGCAGGATCATGACCCACCCGGCCGAGATGCCCTCGGAGGATCGTTCGCGCAGAATGACGCGGACCTGGAGCAGCGGGGCGAGCCCCATCAGCAGGCCCCAGAACGTGGTGACATAGGCAATAGCAGAAGACATGAACTTCCTTGAGAGGATGCGAGGGGACGAACGGTTGGGTCGTCGGTCCTAGCGGAAGTCGCGACGGCGCTCGTCAGCCCCATACAGGGGGTGCGGACGTCGGCTCATAGTTCCACTGTAGGCGTTCAACTCAAAGCCCGGATCCGCACGTCGATGTCGCGCTGCATCTGCCGCACCAGCGAGTCCGGCAATCCCTCGCGATCGCGCAACCGCAGCAGTTCCTCCTGCTCGGCACGCATCATCTCCACGCCGAGCACCTTCACCATCGCGCGGTCGGAGGGTCCGGGCTGCTCACTGGCGTCAGCGGCCCGGTTCAGGCGCTCCTCGGCGGCTGCACGCAACGAGTCGACTACGGCTGCCGGGACCGGCTCCGCGCAGCGTTCACCGGTCTCCTCGATCTGCTCCAGGCGATCCAGAGCGGCCCGCGCCAACGCCACCTTCACGCGCCGTTTCACCGCCTCGTCATCATCCGGCGGAAGGTTGAGGTGGCGGGCCAGCACGGCGACCGTTGGGGCCAGCAGCAGCGAGACCAGCACAACCCCGAAGGTCACACAGATCACCATGGCCCGATCCGGGATGTCTGCCCCCGCGGTCGTCGTCACGGGCAAAGTGAACGCCGCGAGGGCCGAAACCGGCCCGCGGGTGCCGGCCCAGGCGCCGACGATCCAGCCCGGCGTGCGCGAGCCCGATGCCGTGGTCATCACGAAGACGAACAGGAATCGGGTGGCCACCAACGTCAGGAAGACGACCGGAATGGCCACCAGGACCGTGGACAACTGCCCCGCCGGCAATCCCTTCACGACCAACGGCATCTCCAGGCCGACCAGGAAGAAGGCAGCCGACTGCAGGATGAAGGTGATCGTGGTCCACAGTGACGCGGCCTGCAGCCGGCCCGTGTACGTGACCGCACTCGACGTACCGTGGGCCACGACCAGAGCAGCCAGCACGACCGCCAGGATGCCCGAGCCGTTGACGATCTCGGCGATGTAGTACAGGGGAAGCGGTGCCAGCAGGATGGCCCCGTTGGCGACTGTGGTGTCCCGACTGCGGCGCACGGTGGCCACCAGAGCCATCCCGCCGAGCAATCCAACGAGCACACCACCGAGGACTGAGCTGAGCAGGATCCCGGTCGCCTGCCAAGCTGTCACGCTGCCGGCTGCGGCCGCCACCGAACAGACCCGCAAAAGCGTGAGGGCGGTCCCGTCATTGACCAGGCTCTCGCCCTCCAGCACGTGCACCAACCGACGCGGCAGCCCGGCCTTTCGGGCGGTGGCCGACACTGCGACGGCGTCCGTGGGTCCCAGGATGGCTCCCAGCGCAAACGCCATGGGCGTCCAAATGCCGGGGATGATCCATTGCGCGATGAACCCAACAGCCACCGCGCCCACCACCACCAGTCCGATCGCCAGGGCCATGACCGGCCGGCTGACACGGCGCAGGTCGACGATGGAACTGGTCAGCGCCTCGCCGAACACCAACGGCGCCAGCACCACGACCAGGACGAACTCAGGGTCTGCCGGACCAGTGGGCCCGATGGGCGCGATCCCCACGACGATCCCTGCCACCAACAACGGGATCGCCGTCGACCAGCCGCGGTTGCGGCACATCCCGGCCACCAGGACCGCGATCAGGATCGACGTGCCAACGTCGACGGCGTCTGCCGACAGCATCGGGTCAGGCGTAGTCGTCGACGGGAGCGCAGGTGCAGTGGAGGTTCCGGTCACCGTAGGCGTTGTCGACCCGTCCGACCGGCGGCCAGTACTTGCCCGGCTCGCCGGCCGGGAACACCGCTTCCCGGCGGCTGTACGGGTGGTGCCAGGTGTTGACCAGGGTCGCCGCCGTGTGCGGGGCATGGCGCAGCACGCTGTCCTGCACCGCTACCCGACCGGCGGCCACGTCGTCGATCTCGGCGCGAATGGCCAGCATCGCGTCGCAGAAACGGTCGAGTTCGCGCAGGTCTTCACTCTCGGTGGGCTCGACCATGAGCGTCCCAGCCACAGGGAAGGACATGGTCGGGGCGTGGAATCCGTAGTCGATCAGTCGCTTGGCCACGTCCTCGACGGTCACGCCAGTGGTTTTGGTGATCTCGCGCAGATCCAAGAGGCACTCATGGGCGACCAGACCGCCGTCTCCGGAGTACAGCAGCGGGAAGGCGTGTCCGATGCGCGCCGCGATGTAATTGGCGGCCAGGATCGCAGTGGACGTGGCCCGGGTCAGCCCCTCGGCACCCATGAGTCGCAGGTACACCCACGGGATCATCAGAACGCCCGCGCTGCCCCAGGGCGCTCCGGAGACCGGCCCCTGCCCGGTCGGGCCACACTCGGGCACCAGGGGATGTCCCGGCAGGAACGGCGCGAGGTGGCTCTTCACCGCGACCGGCCCCACACCGGGGCCTCCCCCGCCATGCGGGATGCAGAACGTCTTGTGCAAATTGAGGTGCGAGACATCGGCGCCCGCCTGCGGCAGTCGCACGAGTCCGACGAGGGCATTCATGTTCGCCCCGTCCACGTAGACCTGCCCACCCGCCTCGTGAACGGCCGTGCAGATCTCGCGCAGGCCGGTCTCAAAGACACCGTGCGTGGACGGGTAGGTGAGCATGATGGCGGCGATCCGGCCAGGGTGCGCGGCGACTTTTTCCCGGACATCGTCGACATCGACATCCCCGGCCGCCGTGCACTTCACCACGACGACCCGCAGCCCCGCCATAACAGCGCTGGCCGCATTGGTGCCGTGGGCGCTGCTGGGCACCAGGCAGATGTCCCGGCCCATCTCACCGCGCGAGTGGTGGTACCCACGGATGGCCAGCAGCCCCGCGAACTCGCCTTGCGAACCGGCGTTGGGTTGCACGCTGACCCGGTCATAGCCGGTCACCTCGGCCAGCCACCGCTCGACATCGGCGATCATGGCGCGGGTTCCCAACGACTCCTGCGCAGGGGCGAACGGGTGCAGCCCTGCGAACTCCGGCCACGTCATGGCCTCCATCTCGGCGGCCGCGTTGAGTTTCATCGTGCAGGAGCCCAGTGGAATCATCGTGCGGTCCAGGGCGAGGTCCTGATCGGCGAGGCGCCGCAAGTAGCGCATCATCGCGGTCTCGCTGTGATGGTCGTGGAACTGCGGGTAGTCCAGCGTCAGCTCGGTGCGCCGCAGATCGGGGGGGACGTGTGAGGACGGCGCTCGGCGCGTGGCCTCGAAGCAGCCCAGAACAGCGTCGATGTCAGCGTCAGTGGTGGTCTCGTCGATGGTGATGCCCACCGCAGTCTCGAGCAGGCGCAGATCGATGCCGGCGGCCGCTGCTTGGGCCACAACACCGGCCGGATCGTCGCACTCCACGACCACGGTGTCGAAAAGGCTCTCGTGAGCCAGGTAGTGACCGGCCGCACGTAACGAGTTGGCAAGGGCCGTGGCGTGGCGGTGCACGCGCTCGGCGATCTCCCGCAGGCCCTGCGGCCCGTGGTACTGCGCGTAGAAGGCCGCCACGAGAGCCAGCAGCACCTGCGACGTGCAGATGTTCGATGTCGCGCGATCGCGGCGGATGTGCTGCTCACGGGTCTGCAGGGCCAACCGCAACGCCCGATTACCGTTGGCGTCCATGCTCACCCCGACCATCCGGCCCGGCAGTTGCCGCTCCAGCCCGGTGCGCACCGCCATGTAGGCGGCATGTGGACCGCCGAATCCCATGGGCACCCCGAACCGTTGTGCCGAGCCGACCACGATGTCCGCACCCACGTCGCCCGGGGGTTCCAACAGCACCAACGCGAGCGGATCTGTCGTCACGGTGACGAGGGCACCCGCCTCATGAGCGGCCCGCGCTACCGCGCGCAGGTCCCGGATCTCCCCGGTTCCCGTGGGGTACCCGACCAGCACCCCGAAGCACTCCGGCAGGTCTTCGGTGCGCAGATCCCGCACCTCAAGGGTGATCCCGATCGGCTCCGCGCGCGTCATCAGCACGGCGAGGGTCTGTGGATGCAGGTCCGCGTCGACGACGAACGTGTCGCCCTTTCCCACTCGATGTGCCAGGGCCATCGCTTCGGCCGCAGCCGTGGGCTCATCGAGCAGACTCGCATTGGCGATCGGCAGACCGGTCAACTCGCTGATCAGAGTCTGGAACGTCAGCAGCCCCTCCAGCCGGCCCTGCGAGATCTCCGGCTGGTAAGGCGTGTACGCGGTGTACCAGGCCGGGTTGAGCAACACGTTGCGGGTGATCACCGGTGGCGTATGCGTGCCGTGATAGCCCAGCCCGATCATCGACCGGCGGGGATGATTGCGGGCGGCAAGTTGCCGCAGGAGCTCATGTGCGGTTGCTTCGTCCACCGGGGCGGGTAACGCGAGCGGAACGCTCGTACGCAGGTCTGCGGGGATGACGGCCGCGAGCAACGCTTCCACGGTGTCGTAGCCGACGACGGAGAGCATGCGCTCGACCTGCGAACCTCGCGGACCGATATGCCGATCGGGAAACGTGGTTCTATCCAATCTTGCGGGCGCGCCTGCGCGACAACTCGTCATCTACAACCGTCACGCTACCGTCTGCGCGTTCTGCAGGCAGCGAGGCCAAGTCTGCCTCGACCTCCCGCCACACAGCACCCACTGCGATCCCGAAGACACCCTGCCCGCCGTGGACCAGGTCGATGACGTCCTCGGCGCTACGGCACTCGTAGACGCTTGCCCCGTCGCTCATCAGGGTGATCTGGGAAAGGTCGACGACGCCGCTGTCACGCAGATGGTCCAGAGCGGTGCGGATCTGCTGCAACGTGACACCCGTTTCGAGCAGTCGCTTGACGATCTTGAGCGTGACGATGTCGCGGAAGTTATAGAGACGCTGGGATCCGGACCCCTTGGCAGTGCGCAGACTGGGCTCAACCAGTCCCGTACGGGCCCAGTAGTCCAGCTGGCGGTAGGTGATTCCCACCAGTTTGGCCACGATCGGTGCGCGGTAGCCCACGTCCTCAGGTAGCTGCAACTCGTCTGCGAACAGCTCCTGCTGTTGCATCGCCACCTCCGAGGAGTGGGGGGCTGCCTCGCTCATGGACCTCTCCTTACGCCGGAGCCGATGCGTTACGGCTCGACACACACAACTTAGGGGGGAAAACGGGGTAGTCGCATCCGACACGCCCGCGTGTCCCCTTGGAAATATCTATACCTCAAGTCGAGGTTTAACTATTGGGACGGTCCCCTTCGAAGTCCTCCGGGGTGACCTGGTCCAAAAACTCCCGGAACGCCTCCACCTCGGCCTCAGCCTCCTCCGCCTCTTCCTCCTCGGCGGGCATCTCCACAGCCGCACTGTCCAAAACGTGGTCCGCGGCGAAGATCGGCGAGCCGGTGCGCAAAGCCAGAGCAATGGCATCCGACGGCCGGGATGACACGGACACGCCGTTGTCGAAGATCAGTTCGGCGAAGAAGACCCCGTCCCGCAGATCGGTGATATCCACTCGGGTGAGGGCGCGACCCAGCCCGGAGAGCACGTCGCGCAGCAGATCGTGGGTGAGCGGTCGCTGCGGCTCCACCCCCTGCTGGGCGAAGGCGATGGCGGTGGCCTCCACCGCCCCGATCCAGATCGGCAGGAACCGTTCGGTCTGCTGGTCCCTGAGTAACACGATGGGCTGGTTGGAGGGCATCTCCACACGTACCCCGACAACATCCACGGCTCGCACGGGTCAACTCTACGCCCGGCATCGCCTCCTGCGGCACCCGACAATCGCGCCGACTTGGGGCGCGCCTGCCTCAGATCCGGGTCCGCATCACCGCGACGTGCAGCCGGATCAGGGCGGCGGCCAGGCTACGGCTGCGCTCTTCGTAGTCCTCGGGCGACTCCCCCGGGCGGCTCTGTCCGAGCGCCATCGTGTGCAGATCCACCTCCCGCTGCACGGCCAGCCCCACCTGCCGGGCGTTGCGCACTTGCAGACCCGCGGCGCTCAACGCGTGCAGGCTGCGCGCCACCTCGACGTCGTCGAGGGTGTACTGCCCGGTATCTGGCAGCAGGCCGGCCTCGATGGCCGTGGTCACCTCCACCTCGCTCAACCCGCTCTCCCGAGACAGTTCCGCACGCCGCAACCGTACGCCCGTGTCACGGGTGTCCAGGTCGGGAGTCGGGGCCGCCACGACGTCAGCGGTGGGCGTGGCCGAGGTGGGCTCGGGGGGTGTCAGGCCGCGGTCGATGGCGTCGAGATATTCGGCGATGACTTTCAGCGGCAAGTAGTGGTCGCGCTGCATGCGCAGGACATATCCGATCCGCTCCACGTGGGCAGCGGTGTACTTGCGGTACCCCGAGGGGGTCCGCAGGGGGAGAACAAGCCCCTCCGCCTCCAGAAACCGGATCTTGCTCACGCTGATGTCGGGGAACTCGGCGCGTAGCGACGAGACGGTTTCGCCGATCCCCATCATGTGTGGGCTCATTCGGCGGTGTAGTCCTCCCCCGCGTGCAGGTACTGCAACCGGAACTTGCCGATCTGCACGAGGTCACCGGACGTCAGATGCCAGCGCTCGACAGTCTTGCGGTTGACGTACGTGCCGTTGAGTGAGCCCTGATCGACGATGTCCCAGCCATCCTCAGTGGCCACAAAATGCGCGTGATGCCGGCTGACGGTCACGTCGTCGAGCATGATGTCGCTGTCCGCCGCACGCCCCACCGACAACCGCTGACCACTGAGTTCGAACCGCTGCCCGATCTCAGGGCCGCGTTGCACCACGATCACACTCATCCCGCGGGTCAACCCGGCCAAGCCTTCGGTGACCGGCACAGGTCCGGTGTTCTGCGGTTCGAGCGCGACGACCCCGGTCAAGTCGTTGTCATCGTCGCGTGGGGGACGGGGGGATCCGCATGCCGAGCAGAACCGGTCTTCGGGTTCCAATGGGCGGCCACACCGCAGACATTCGGTGGTCACTGTGCTCCTCGACGTATCCTCAACGTGGACAACACTATATGTAAAGGTGACAGTTAGACATCAGAGATGAGGGCTGCGTAGTCGTCAGATGTCAGCAGATCCTCGACGGCTTCGGCGTTGTCCGGGGTGAGCACGAACAGCCAGCCCGCCTCGTACGGATCACTATTGATCGTTTCCGGAGCGGTCTCCACCGCGTCGTTGCGGGCCACGACGGTGCCTGCCACAGGAGCGTAGATCTCGCTGACGCTCTTGGTCGATTCCACCTCGCCACAGGAGTCACCCTCGCGCACGGTCGCCCCCACCTCGGGCAGGGCCACGAAGACCACGTCCCCGAGGGCGTCCTGCGCGAAGTCGGTGATGCCGATGCGCAGGTTCCCGTTCTCCAGCGGCAGGATCCATTCATGTTCGCGCGTGAAGCGCCGATCATCAGGAGTCATACAGCGAACCCTAGTCGGTCACACTGACCTGCGGATCCAAAGCGGGGAGGTTCACCGTGCTCGCGATCGTGACGGTTTCGAGTTCGGTGATCACCACGGATCCGTCCTGCGACTCCACCGTGTCGACCACGCCGCCAGGAATGCTCATCGCGGTGGCCATTGTCGTGGGTCCACCGATCGCGACGATCGTGTACGGCGACCCGACGACGACACCACTGACTGAGATGCCAGCCGTCTCGTCGGCGAACCAGGTGTTCACCACCACACGCTGATTGTTGACCTCGATGGCCTCGGCGCCGGCGTCGCGCAACTCCTGCACGGTATTAAGCAGATCGGAGGCGAAGAAGGCGTCCTGGCCGTCCACGCGAAGTCGGACTCCCGGGCCCTGCACCGGCGTCGTCCCGGCCAGTACGCGCAGGTCATCGGCGCGTTGCTGGGCCTCCTGCAGGGCTTCCGCGCTGGTTCCCGTGCGCAGCCGCTGTTCAGCGGCCTGCAGCCGCAGGATTTCCCCGTCCAGGCGCGTCTGTCGGGCCTGCAGGTCGTCCAGCAGGCGCACGAGGTCCGGTTCACGGGCACTGGCCAGGAACTCCTCGGTGTCCTGCCCCCGCACGATCCCCACGATCCCCAATCCGATGAGCAACGCCACCACGGCCACACCCCACTGCCGGCGCCTCATGCCTTGAAGACCTTGCGACGGATGGCCGCTGCATTGGCGAAGATGCGCATCGCCAGCACCACGACAACGCCGGTGGTCATTTGCGCCCCCACCCCGAGTTGGTCGCCGAGCCAAACCAGCGCGCTGGCCACCACGACATTGCCCAGGAAGGACACCACGAAGACCTTGTCGGAGAAGTTGCCGTCGATCATGCTGCGGATCGCCCCCGACACGGCATCCAGACCGGCGATGACCGCCACCGGCAGGTAGGCATCCATCCAGGCAGGCACCTCCGGCGAGAAGAGGATGCCGAGCACGATGCCCACAATCAGCCCGATGATGGCGATCATCGCTGTCCACCCTTCACAACCTCGGCCCGGGTCGGCAGGTTCGCCGTGGATGCGGGCACTGTGATCTCGTTGGCCTGACTCACCTTCGACTGTATGCCGTAGTCAATGCCGAGTTGCGCCAACTCCTCGCTGGCGGGCGTGCGCTCGAACTCGGCAGCCAGATCCTCCGGCCCGATGGCGTCGATCGTGTACGGCGGCACCAGCGGCCGGAAGTCGACCACGATCGCTTCCCCGGCAGTCCTGATCGCGGTCACCGAGGTCAACCGGATGCCGTTGATCGCGATGGCGGAGGCACCGGCCTGCCACAGTCCGTTGACGACCATCTGCATGTCGATGTCCAGCACGCGCGCCTCATCCTCGGTGACGCCCTTGGGCAACGGCTGCGCCCCATCCCGCAGCGTCACCACTGCACCCGGCCCGACCAGCCCGACGAAACCGGAGGCCGCCTCGACTGCCTGGACCTGTTCAGCGAAATCGTCGCCGAGACCCCGGGTGGCCAACTGCTGCAGTTGCGACACCGAGCCGCGCAGCTGGGCAGCCGTTGTCTGCGCCTGCGCCACGCGCGCCGACGAGGCCTCGATACGTTGGGTCAATTCGGCCCGGCGCTGCGCGGCAGCCGGTTGCACGTCCTGGCGTTGCAGGAAGGCGGCCACCAGCAGGACCCCGATGACCACGAAAACGACCCATCCCAGCACCCCCACATGGCGCCCGCCCGGGCGACCTGCCAGGGCGTAGTCATCGGCCTGGGCATCAGCGATCAGGCGGTCCAGCAGGTTGTCGGTGTTCTTGCTGGTCACGAGCGGCTGGCCAGGATCCGCCGCGCCTGCCCGATGTACAGAACAGCGGCCCACCAGTACAGCGCGGTACCCCACACGGCGAATGCCCAGCCGAAGATCTTCGCCGCCTCGGCCCACCACGTGCTGCCATCACCGATGAGCAGCAGGGGGAACGCGTAAAGGAGGTTGAAAGTCGCCGCCTTGCCGAGGAAGTGGACAGGCAGGCCCACCACATCGCGGCGCTTGAGCAGCCACAACACCCCGGCCATCAGCACGTCGCGGGACAGCAGAATGACCACGAACCACCACGGCACGATCCCCCGCAGCAGCAGGCCAACGAGGGTTGCCAGGATGTAGAGCCGGTCGGCCACGGGATCGAGCAACTGTCCGACCCGCGAGATCTGGTTCCATTTGCGAGCCAGATAGCCGTCGAGCCAGTCGGTGAAGCCGGACACGGCCAGTAGCAGGATCGCCCAGCCGTCGGCCTGCGGCACCAGGATCAACCACAGGAACAGGGGTACGCCGAGCAGCCGCAGCGCCGAGAGCACGTTCGGCACCGTGAGTACCCGATCGGTCTGGACCTCGGTCTGCTGAACCTCCACAGGATCAGGTTACGGTGCGCGGCTGTTCGGGGCCGCTGCGCAGGGCAAGCACGAGGATCACGATCGCCACCACAATGAGAATCAGACCGCTGATCAGCAGCCCGATGGCCGCCGCACCTGCCCACGCGATGGTGAGCAGCACGTCGACAGTGGCGCGCACGCCCGGCGAGCCGTCCTCGTTCATGATCACCAGCGACGTGTCCTCGTCGCTGACGGGCCAAGCGACGCTCACCTGCTGCCCGGTCTGCTGATCGGTCCAGATCGTCGAGGTGGTCGCCGGCTCGGGACGCCGGTCACCGGGGATGGGGGTGCTGGTGATGTCCCCCGATTCACTGTCGAAGTTGGTGACAAGGTTGTAGGAGACACCCTGCAGGTACTCCAGGGTCTGGGCCTTGCTGGCCACGCCCACGAAGTGGGACTGCTTACCGGACACCTGCAGGGCCAGGTCGAACCACGACTCATCCAGGGGGATGGGAGCGGAACTGCTGATCTGGAAGTCAGTGACGACTACCGCGCGGCCGGTGTCCGAGGTGACCCGCCCGATCGGTATCGACGACTGACCGTCGGTCCCGAACAGCGCCAGCAGGGTTCCGCCCGCTCCCAAGACGGCCAGCCCGATCAGTCCGAGCACAGCACCCAGAATCCCCAGAATCACTCTCTTCACGCCTGCCACGCTAATGCACGTACCGCCAGGGGCCGGTCAGCGACGCTACCGATACGTGGCATAGGTTCGCGCGGAGTACCCAGCATCGTTGACCGCGCGCACGAAGACCCTCTTGCCGTTGGGAAATGCGGTCAGATCTGCGTGCCCGCCGGTGAGATCCTGCCCGACCCACGCAGTCGTTCCGGAAAAGGTCGTGTATCCCACGTCGTACCGCACCCCCGGTATGGCGACCCAGTCCACGCTCGTTGCGGTGCGGGTGACGGCCTGCGCAGGTGCGGGCGGACTGGGCAGCGCGATGGGCAACGTCTGCTGCACGAAACGGGAGTTGGCCACGTTGTGGCGGGGATTGCGCGCCAGCCACGACCCCGGACGGGGCGCCACGGCGAAGTAGTCGTCGCCACCACAGTCAAGACGGTACGGGGCCTGCGGACTCACGCACATCTGCGCGTCGCGCCAGCTCGCCCCACCGTCGCGATAGCACATGACGTCGTAGGCATCCCAGCAGTGCCCTTTGCCTGTCGCGTGAGGCGCGCCGGCGTTCACGGCCCCGAGGGCATGCACCAGTTCGTGGGCGTCTACCCACACGAACCCGTAGGACGAGGTCCACGTCGCCGACCACCGATTGTCCCCAAGACCCGACCAGGTTGGGCTTGTGTAGGCGTCCACCCACAGGCTGTACACCCGGTCTGACCGACGGAAACGGGCATCCGTGCGGCTCAGGTAGGAGCGCAGGTTGACCAGGTTGTAGGTGTACTTCTGCGGGACCGCGACCTGCAGGAAGACGGGCTGACACGCGGCATCGTGCACCCAGCGCACCGCGCGCTGCCCCTCGGACGAGCGCTCGAAGATGCCGCTGGTCAGATAGGTGGAGCGCCGCAGCACCGTCCGGAACTTCTCGAATCGGTTGTTCTGCCCCGCCCGGTAGACGAAGACCGGCTGCACGCGGGGCCCGGAGACTCCGTTGCCGATGCAGCGCGGTGCCGCCAGGTTCCCAGAAGCTTCCCGCAGGAGGTGGTCGGCGTCGGTGGGCCCCTGCCGAGGGGTGATGTCCTTGGCGCTGGCCGGGCTGGTGATGGCCAGCGCCATGAGCAGCGCGACCACCACGCCGAAGCCCAGACCACGACCCGCCATACCGCCAAGGTACCCGCTGACATACTTCGGCTATGGAACCGCTGCGCAAACGACCCGGGGCTGCCACCCTGCTGGGAGTCCTCGCCTACCTCAGCGCCTTTGTGAATCTGATGAACGCCATCGCGAGCATCGTGCTGCTGTTTCGGCCCGGGCAGGTGCAGGAACTGTTCGGCGATGGCGTGAGCGATATCTACTGGGTGATCAGCGCCGCACTGTCCGGGTTCCTCTTCTTCGCCTACATCTGGCTGGCCAAGGGCGTCTTCGCCGGGCTGGAGTACGCCTGGACGGTCGTGAACCTGCTGGCGATCATCAACCTTATCTACGGCCTGTTCTACATCTTCCAGGGCACCGGGCTGATCACCGTGACGGTCAGCATCCTGGTGATCCTGCTGAACAACACGCGGAGAGTCCGTGAGTGGTACGGAAGCACCTGATGACACCCGCGGCGGTGTGCTCATCGAGGCCGTCACGATTGGACTGACGACCGGTGCCTACGCCATCTCGTTCGGCGCCCTGTCGATCACCTCCGGCTTGACGTTGTGGCAGACGGTCGCGCTCAGTGTGCTGATGTTCACCGGCGCATCGCAGTTCGCGCTGGTCTCGGTGCTCGCCGGTGGTGGGGCGGTGGGCCCTGCGGTCGCCAGCGCGGCACTGCTGGGCGTGCGCAACATGTTCTACGGAGCCCGCGTGGGGCAGATCCTGCGACCCTCACCAGCGATGGCCGTGCCCACGGCGCAATTGACCATCGATGAGTCGACGGCGATGGCACTGGCTCATTACGACCGGCCGGTGCCTCGGCCCGCCCTGGCCTTCTGGTCGACCGGGATTAGCGTGTTCGTGCTGTGGAATCTGGGAACGCTGGCTGGCGCCTTGGGCGCCGGCGCCATCGGTGATCCGACCCGCTGGGGTCTCGACGCCGCCGTTCCGGCCGCCTTCCTGGCGCTGTTGTGGCCGCAGATCACTAGTCACCGACTGCTGGCGGTCGCCATCATCTCCGCGCTGATCGGCGTGGCGCTGACCCCCGTGCTCGCTCCCGGACTGCCGGTGCTCTGCGCGGCGCTGGTGCCCTTCCTGTTTCTGAGGAGAACCGCATGATCTGGGTGGCGGTCCTCGCGGGATCAGCAGTGTGTTTTGCGCTGAAGGCATTGGGCTATGTGCTTCCCCGCAGTCTCTTGGAGAACCCGACCGTGGCCTTGTTGGTGGCCATGTTTCCCGTGGCCTTGCTGTCGGCGCTGCTGGCAGTCGTGACCGTCGGGGATGGGATGGCCATCGAGCTCGACGCAAGGGTCGCTGCGGTGGCTGCTGCGGCCGTCGCCTTGACGCTGCGGGCACCGTTCCTCGTGGTGGTGCTGGTTGGCGCCCTGACCGCAGCGGTGCTGCGGGCGTTCGGGCTCGGCTGACAAGCCTCGCGGTCTTCGTTCAGGATCGCCCCATCGGCAGCGGCGCAACTGCACGGAAACGGGGCGAGCCTGCGCGAGGGGCCCCTACTCGCCCTTCTTGATGTCCTTCTTCTTCGCCTCGAAGCCGGGAATCGTCCCCGCGTGGGCAATGGCAGACGGGTCCTTGCGCACCTTGATCAGCGAAGCCACCGTGGTGATCATCAGCACGGTGATGATGAATCCGAGCGAAACCCAGATATCGATGTGGATGTCGAAGAACACCAGGATCAGCTTGACCCCGATGAAGGCGAGGATGACGGCCAAACCCACGGACAGGTACACCAGCCGGTCGAGCAGGCCCGCGACCAGGAAGTACAGAGCGCGCAGACCCAACAGCGCGAACGCGTTGGCGGCGAACACGATGAATGGCTCGTTCGTCACGCCGTACACCGCTGGGATCGAGTCCAGGGCGAAGATGATGTCGGTGGCGAAGATCGCGATCATCACCAGCAACAACGGCGTGCCGAACAGTTTGCCGTTGATCCGGGTGTGCAGGTGTGGACCGTCGTACTCGTCGGTGAACGGCAGGAACCGCTTGGCGAGTTTGACGACCTTGCCCTCGTTGAACTCGGGGTCCTCATTGCGGTGCCGAGCCAGGCTGATCGCGGTGTAGATCAGGAACGCGCCGAAGATGACGTAGGTGAACGCGAAGGATTCCAGGGCAGCGGCACCGATGAAGATGAAGATCGTGCGCAGGACCAAGGCACCGGCGATGCCGGCCATCAGGACCTTCTGCTGGTAGATCTTCGGCACGGCAAAGGTGGTCATGATGATGACGAACACGAACAGGTTGTCGACCGAAAGGCTCTTCTCGATCAGCCAGCCCGCGAAGTACTCCAAGCCGTAGGAACTGCCCTCCGGTGTCGGCTGACCACTGCTCCACCATGCGAAGAAGACGCCGTAGGCAATCGCGATGCCCACGTAGATGACCGATTGGACTGCTGCTTCCTTGATCTGCACCTCGTGGGGGTTACGAGTGGCCTGAATGAATTCGAAGGTGATCAGCACGACGACGATGCCCACGGTCAACGCCCACAACCAGAGGGGGACGTCCAGAGTGGGCGCGCCGCCGGCGGCTGTCGCAGCGGGGAGCATCATTTGTCCAGTTTGTCAGATGAAGGCAGCACTGCAATTCCTCGGTCCGGCAGGGCACAATGAACTCTGTGTCTGCCGAGTTCGCCATCCGCGTCGAAGCCGGAATCGACGGCGACATGCTCGACTTCCCATGGGACACCCATCTTGAGGACTGGCCCGAAGCCCTCTTCATTCCCTTGCCACGCGGCATCTCGCGCCACGTCGTACGGTTCGTGCAGGTGGGCGAATCCATCATGGCCGTCAAGGAGACCAACGACGAGGTCGCCGAGCGGGAGTTCCGGCTGTTGCGCGACCTCGAAGAACTCGAGGTCCCATCCGTGCACGGGATCGGGGTCGTCACCGGACGCCGCACGCCCGGACGGCGATCGGCTGCCCGGGGCGCTGATCACCGAACACCTCACCTGGTCGATGCCCTACCGCAACATCTACGCCCGCCGCATGCAGCCCGACACCGTTGACCGTCTGCTCGATGCATTGGTCCTGCTGTTGGCCAGGTTGCATCTGGTCGGATTCGCCTGGAATGACTGTTCCCTGTCGAACGTGCTGTTCCGCCGCGACGCTGACGCGTTCGCCGCGTGGCTCGTTGACGCCGAGACGGGGGAACTGCACCCGCAGCTGTCGAGCGGGCAACGCGAGAACGACATTGACATCGCCTTCACCAACATCGCCGGCGGCTTGCTCGACCTGCAGTCGGGCGGGCGGTTGCCCGCCGATCTGGACCCGATTGCGATCGCCGAGGAGGTGCCCCGCCGCTACGCCCAGTTGTGGGACGAGCTGACCGGGGCCGAACACATCTCCGGCACCGAGCGCTGGCGGATCGCCCGGCGCGTCGAACGGCTCAACGGCCTCGGCTTTGACGTGGCCGAACTCGACCTGCGGGCCAAGGCCGACGGCCTGGTGCGTATCCAGCCGAAAGTGGTCGACCCCGGTTACCATTCCGGAAGGCTGCTGCGACTCGTGGGCCTCGACGTCGGTGAGAATCAGGCCCGCCGTCTGCTGAACGACCTGGATCAGTACACGGCGACCAACCGAGCGGCCTCTCCCGTCCGGGCACGCCGCAGTGAGGCCAACGCGCGCGAGGACCTGCTGGCCGCCCACCGCTGGATGACGGATGTGTACGAACCGGTGATCAGGGCCGTGCCGGACGAACTGCGATCAAAGCTCGAGGATGCGCAGATCTTCCACGAGGTGCTCGAGCACCGCTGGTACCTCTGCGAGCGCGCCGGGTACGACATCGGTCTGCAGGAGGCCGTCGACGACTACGTGACCAGCGTGTTACAGGCCAAACCCAACGAGGAGAAACTGCTCACCCTGAATCCCGACGAGACCGGTCTGATTGAACTCGACGCGCTGGGATTCGACTCAGAGCACTGAGGCCCGGATATCTGCCAGTTCAGCCAGCACGTAGTCCAGCAGCAGGTCGGGGTTGGGCAGCAGACCCGCATCCGTGGCGAACCCGAGGGTCACCGCACCGTTGTAGGAGAAGATCGTGGCCGTCATCGGCTGATCGCCGGAGCATGGCGCGAATCCGACGACCTGCTCGACGTCGATACCGGCGTAGCGCAGCAGACCGGTCGGACCAGGCACGTTGGTCAGCACGCCCACGGCCTTATTGGCGAAGAAGTTCGTGAGGAAGAACGCGACCTGCCCGGGCGACATCGACACGATGCGCTGCAGGCCGAACGTCAGCACGGCCTCGTCGCTGTTCTTGATGCGCTGCATCCGCTGATGCATCATCTCGACTCTGGTGGGCGCATCATCGGCTTGCAGCGGCATCGGCAGGAACACCAAGGCGAAGTAGTTGCCCAGATCGGGCGGCAGGTTGTCTTCGAACGGCTTGAGGTTGACGGGCACCATCCAGGTGACCTCGGAGAGGTTAGCGCTGTGCTCAGCGAGGTAACGCTCCAGCCCCGCGGAGATGCTGGCCAGCAGCACATCGTTGAGGGTGGCGCCCAACGCCCTGCCGATCGCTTTGATGTCCTCCAACGGGATCGGCTCGGACCACGCCAGCGCTTTCGCTGATCCCGGCTTCCCGCTCCACACCGTCTCATCGGTGGATGTGAGCGCGAGTTTGGTCACCGACGAGAGGTCGTTGAGACTGCGATGCTGCTCGGCGCCGAGCACCTCGAGAGCGTCGAGCAGGCGGTCGGGGTGACGGACCAGGGACAGGCCCTCCTCCACGCCATGCACGCCCGCCTTGGCCACGTCGACTGCTCGGCCGGGCAGGTGCGCCAGGGCCGCGAACGGGTTGCGGATAGCGTGGGCGGCCGAAGTGGCCATCTCCTCGACACCGTGTTCGACGACGTGAGCGACCTCCTCCGCGGCATGTACGGCGACCCGTCCGAACTCTTCGGGGCCGCTGGGCACATCGCTGCCCTGCACTCCCTTGCGTGCCACCACGGCGGCCACGCTGGCATCGTCGCTGTCGCACAATCCAAGAATGAGTTGCGTCAGCCGCACGCCGTCGGCAATGGAGTGGTGGAACCGGGTCATCATGGCTGATCCCTCGGTGCCGTCGGGCAGGGTCAGCGGGGTCAGCAGGTAGCCGACCCACAGCGGCCGGTCCTTGTCCAGTGGGATCGCGCGCTGCTCGGCCATGAAGGCCTTCAAGTCGTCGAGGGTGCTGCCCGGTGGCATCTCGACCACCGTGATGTGGCGGTCGACGTCGAAGTGCGGATCGTCCTCCCAGGCCCAGCCCATCCCGGACTTGACCGCCCGCCGACCCAGCACCGGGAACCGCTTCACCGCCTGCACGTAGATGTCGCGCACATCCTCGAGCGCCGGCGTGCCACGCAGAACCATGGATCCGTCGACGACCATCAAGTTGTTCGGACGGTCCATCGTCAACCACAGCGCGTCCTGCACGCTCATCGAGGCGGTGGTCATGTGTCGCTCCTTCACAAGTCCCTGGTGCTCAATCTACGCCGCTGGCGGGACCCGTTGGGTCGGTTAGGCAGAGCCCACCGTGGGCCAACCCACGGATTCTTCAAGGCTGGCAGCGAGGTCGAGCAGAAGTTGCTCCTGACCCGCCTGGGCGGCGAAGTGCATGCCGATCGGCAGCCCCGCCTTCGAGCGCGCCAGCGGCAGACTGATCCCCGGGGCACCGGAGACGTTCTGCAGTGCCGTGAAGGACGCGAAACGCAGCAGTCGCAGCAGATGCTCGCGCGGGTCGACCTCCGGCCCAAGGTAACCGATCCGCGGCGGCGGGGTCGCCAGCGTCGGGGAGAGCAGCAGGTCGAACGGGCCGAACGAGTCCGCGTAGACCTGGCCGAAGCGGCGCAGACGCCGGATCGAGCCGGGGATCCCGACGGCCACCCCTGAGAAGAATTTGGCCAGGTGCCGGCCGAAGGGCTCCATCCGCTGGGCCTGGAAGTCCTTGCCGTAGACCTGCGTGCCAAGGCGGTACAGCGAAAAGGCCAGCATGGCCCAGTACCGCAGGAAGTCCTGGGCGATCTGGTCGCCGAAGGGGTTCTCGATGGGCTCAACGGTGTGACCGAGTGCTTCGCAGGCGCGACCGGTCGTCTCCAGTGCACTGATCACCTCGGGATCGACCGGCAGGCCGTTTATGCCTTTTGTGATCAGGCCGATCCGCAGCGGTCCAGGATCGGAGGTGGCACCGATCGGGGGTAGGTCCGTGGGATGGATCTTGGCTATCTCGGTATAGAACTCGACCGTGTCCCGAACGGTGCGGGTGACCACCCCCTGGGTGACGATCTTGACCGGCATCTGATCCATCGCCTCCGGGGCCACCAGCCGGCCACGCGACGGGGCGAGACCCACAAGACCGCAGCACGATGCGGGAATCCGGATAGATCCGCCGCCGTCGTTGGCGTGCGCGATGGGCACGACGCCCGCAGCGACCAATGCCGCTGACCCACCCGAGGAGCCTCCGGTGCTGTGGTCCAGGCCCCAGGGATTTCGGGTGGCCCCGGTCAGCAGGCACTCAGTGGTCGCCGTCAGTCCGAACTCCGGCAACGTGGTCTTGCCCAGCGTCTCGAAGCCCAGCTCGCGCCACTGCGACACCCAGCGGGAATCGTCGGGGACTCCCTTGTCGGGGGTGGCACGTGATCCATAACGCGTCGGGTACCCGGCGATGTTCTCGTTGTCCTTGATGAAGGTGGGGATCCCGGCGTAGGGCCCAGCGAGATTCTGCGGACTTTCCAGCCAGGTGACGACAGCGTTGAGCAGATGAGCGTCCTGGGCACGGGCAAGGGCGGCATCGCGCAGTTCCTGGGCGCTCACAGCGCCTGTGGCAAGGGCCTGCCGTAGCGCTGTGGTGTCGTGGGTGCCAAGAGCGTCGTCGCGGAAGGTCGATACCTGCATGGCCTTGATCCTAGGGGCACAGCGGTGCCGGTCGGCGAATGCCGACACATCGCCGGATCACTCGTTGATGGCCTCCACACCAGCCGCCTTGAGCTCCGCGACTCGATCCCGCATGTGCTGCAGTACATCCGGGGGGTGCCCTTCCCAGTCGAGCACCTCCTCGACCACCCGGATCGGCTCGGTCGTGCGGTACGAACGGGTCGGGTTGCCTGGAAACTTCTTGTCCGTGAGATTTGGGTCATTCTCCAGTGGACCCGTGGGCTCGACCCGATAGATCCGGCCAGGGCCCTCACCGAGGGCCAACTCAGCACCCCACACCGCCGCGTCCATCGTCGCGGTGAGGTACACGAAGTTGGCGGTCAGGCCAGCCCCGAAGTTCGACCGTCGGCCCGGCTCCAGCAGGTCCCCGGGAAGCAGATCTGCCTTGGTGCCGTGGAAGTAGGGTCCATGATCGTTGACCGGCTGCGTCATATGGGCTCCTTTCTGGTGCGAGGTAGTGTCTCACTGGCGGATGCCATGGCGAAAGACCCGCTGTACGTGTCGGCCTGGCGGCGTGTCAGCCGTTGCTGATGATGCCCAGACACATCTCATCGGAGGTGCCCTCTCCCCACAGCACGTAGCGGGGTGGGCTGTTCTGCAAGGCGGGCAACTGCGAGCGCAGCCCCGGATCGTGTCGGCAACGGACCCGCAACACGTCGCCCGCCCGCGCCTTCACCGGCTCTGGCAGCGGGACAGCCGCTTGCTGGTCGAAATCCCAGTTCTCGATGTCGAGCAGCACCTGCTGCTGGTTGGTGCCCGGGTTCAAGGTGACCGTGATCTCCCGGCCCAGCAGGTGCATGTGCCCGGCGACCGCGAAGATCCGCATGTCGGCTGGGACCCGCCGGTCACAGACCTGCACGTCACCGCTGCGCGGGGCATCGGGATCGCCACCGCACAGCATCTGCAGGCCCGCGATGGTCGCGCCCGATCCGGCGCCGAAGCGGGAGACCACGTCGTCCAGCGCGTAGGTACGGTCGCACAATGGCCCGGACTCCCTCGGCGCGCAGGGCAACTCCACGGGTGCGGGCAAGAGCATCGTCGACAACGGCCGCAGTCCCGCGCGGTCGGTCACTCGCAACCTCACCTGGGTGGAGTCGCTGCCGGAAGTGCTGGCCAAGTTGTAGTGCATCTGGATCACGAGGGCACTGCCCGCCGGCAGCGGGGTGCCATAACCGGCTGGAGACTGGGTCGGCTTGCCACCTGGCGCCCAGGCCGTGACCCAGTCCGACTGGTCCAGACCAGATAGCGCGTCACCGCGAGAAGGCAGTCGCGAACCTCCGAAACACTCATACCCCGGACCCTCATCCTCAGCGTCCAACGCCCGCGCAGCCGCCACCTGTTCGGGCAGAGCCGCGTACAGGATGCCGTGGTGCACGATGGCCGGATTGCCGGGGACGAACTCGGTGCCCGTGATGGACACGTCGGTCTTCAGTTCGGGTTCGACGACGAAGCAGCGATACTCGTCCGTTGCGCCGGTTGGC
Source organism: Candidatus Nanopelagicales bacterium (assembly GCA_037046735.1). GTDB lineage: Bacteria > Actinomycetota > Actinomycetes > S36-B12 > UBA10799 > JADKAV01. Next base: position 278,357 of record JBAOHC010000027.1, read on the forward strand.
GCCTCCGGACGGAAATTGGCCGGAACAGCCACGGTGACGATCTCTTCGCCTTTGCGGGCGACCAACGTCGCGCCCGGTGCCGTCGTTGAGTGGGTGCCGTGCGCCGACGGCGAGTCATCGGCCATCCCGGTGCTCGCCTCGTCGTGATCGTGGCTGCTGCACGCGGCAAGCATCAGCGCACCGGCCAGCAGGATGATCAGGCGTCGCACTCCCCCAGGATAAGCCCGCGCCTGGGATCGTGATCGGCGTCGCTGTTGCGCGAGCATTCAGCGGTTCACGGCAACACCACGGGGTAGAGGGCTAATGTGCCAAGCGTTATGGATCATGGAGGACCGCATGTCTGACGACCCGGTGCGCAGTCGCGTCGCCATCCCCCCGCCGATCCCCGGTGAGCCGATGGATCCTCCTCTCAAGGAGGTGGAGCACACCCTGCGCAAGATGGACAACAAGAGCGAGACCGCCGGCGCGGGCTACCGCGCCTTCCTGCGATTCAGCTATTCAAACGCCTCGCTGCTGGCGGCGGGCACGGCGTACTACGCCTTTCTGGCGCTGTTCGCCCTGGTGGTGTTCGCCTTCGGCCTCACCACCCTGATCGGCGGCGAGGCTCTGGCTGACACGATCACGGAGAGTCTGAACAAGGCCTTCCCAGGTTTGATCGGGGATACCGGGGTCTCCCCGCAGACGTTGCAGGACGTGGGCCAGACCACGTCCCTGGTGGGTCTGGTGTCACTGTTGATCACGGGTAGCGGTGCGATGGTGGCGGCGAGCAACTCGATACACCTGGTCTACGGCGTGGCCAAGGATTCCCGCAATTTCATCGTGGCTCGCATCCGGCTGCTCGCCTGGATGCTGCTGCTCGTGCCGCTGATGGCGCTGTCCTTCGTCCCGTCCGTGGTCATCTCGAATTTCGCCCAACCCGTCATGGATTTCCTGGGGCTCTCGGGCGGTTTCTGGACGTGGGTGCTGTTCGCGTTGACGGCAGTCGTGTCGATCCTGTTGAACGCGCTGGTGGTGTGGTTAATGCTGGGTCACCTTGGGGGCGTTAAACCCGCCCGCCGGCCACGGCTCATCGGCGCCGCCTTCGGCGCTGTAGCCATCGAGATCCTGAAGTACCTGCTGACGTTCATCATTTCGTGGTCGGTGAGCAAACCGCAGTACGGCGCCTTTGCCGCCCCTATCGCGATGCTGCTGGTGCTCTGGTTGGAGACCCTGGTCGTCTACATCGCGGCCTGCCTTGCCGCCGGTTTCGCGGCGTCGCAGGCACCCGTTCACCCGGCGCCGGAGCCTGAACCTATCCCTGCATGATGCGTTGCCGCGGGCCCATCACGATCACCGGCGAGGCTTGCGGGTCCAGCCACCGCAGAGTGGCGCGCATTTGCCCGCGAGTGACCGAGATGCACCCACGGGTTGCGGCGGGCCCGGCCACGTGCAGCCAGATTCCGCCGTCGTTGATGGTCGGATCCGGACGGTGCATGTCCAAAGGTGTCCGCCCAGGGACCCGGTTGAAGTTGACCGCCACCACGTAGTCGAACACCCATTCCCGGCCCGGCGGGCCCGTGAACCCGCTTCGATCATGGTCGTAGGGCAGCCGCGTGCCTCGAGGTTTCTGCAGGCGTCCGCCGGCATCGGTGAGCCCGAATGTGCCGATGGGCGAAAGATAGCTGTAGTCCCACGGTTTGCGGTGCCACCCCTTGGCCCCATTACGTCCGGGCATGGCAGCGACCTGCGACCAGCAACCCTCTCGGTACTCCCAGCGTGAGACGCGATTGTGACTGGAGCGCAGGGATCGACCGCTCACCAGCACGACCTGCTGGTGGCGGTCGGCGTCCACGGCGAACGCCTGTGCTACGGGCAACTCGCAAGGGGGCACGGGGGGCAGTGTGAACAGCACGCTCCCAGCCTACGCCGGTGGCGGACGGGGAGCGGGTTTCCTTCCGCCGTGGCCATCGGACGGAAGATACGGCTGACAACGACATGGCTGACATCTGGAAAACTCCGCACGGGGAGGGCGTGGATGCGGAGTTCTCCAGCTTCTTGGTTAGACAAAACACCCGATATCGGGCATTCCACCTGGACTTCGCCGCACGGATCACACAGACACCTTGAATCGTGCGGAGTTATCCAGGCCGTCGATCGATAGACGATCACTCAGCGCCCCAACCGAAGAGGGACGCACCCTGCAACGGCCAGTCATGCCGCACTCAAGGCTTCATGGAGGTCCCGGCCAGCGGCGTCAGCCATCACCGGCTCCCAGACGGGAAGTGGACAGCCAACCAGACCGTCGGCCGATCGGTGTGGACCACCCGGTGACGCACGCCCGATGCAATGGTGAGCCATTGCCCCGCCGTCAACGCCACCTCACCCCCATCCCCGAGATCAAGCACCGCGTGGCCGCGCAGTACTACCACCCACTCATCGTGATCCTGTTCGAGCCAGTCGGTGGCCTGACCGTGCGAGACGATCCGTTCGACCACCGCACCGTGCGCCTCATGCAGTTTGTCGAACACCTCGCCAAACGTGTCCACACCCTCGACGTTGAACAGATCACGCATACGTCATTGTCCTCATAACGCGAAACCGGCCACGGCTGGCTGCTACACAACCTGCATGATCGAGAACTTCGAAGTCATCACCATCAATGAGTTCATCGGCACGGCCATCCTTGTGCTCATCGGGTGTGGCATCGGCGCGCTGGGGTCGCTGCCCAAGAGCCTCGGCTTCGGAGCAGGCAACTGGATGCTTACCGCCTTCGGCTGGGGCATGGCCGTGTTCGTCGGCGCCAGCGTCGCCTGGGAGTCCGGCGCGCACCTCAACCCGGCGGTGACTGTCGCCCTCGCCATGACGGACAACACGGACTGGGGCTTGGTGCCCTACTACTTCCTGGGCGAGTTCGCAGGGGCGATAGTCGGCGGCCTGCTGGTCTACATCATGTACAAGAAGCAGTTCGACGACCACGACGAACTGCACACGACAGGCAGCATCTTTTACACCAAACCCGGAGTACGCTCGCTGTTCTGGAACACCGTCTCGGAGGCGATCGCCTCCTTCGTCCTCGTCTACTGGATCATCCAACAGGCACCATGGCAGCCGTCTATTGAAGGTGCGGCACCGAACCTGGGCAACATCGGTCTCGGCTACGCCGGCGTCGCCTTCGCGGTCGTGGCGATCGGTGCGGGTTTGGGTGGGGCCACCGGCTACGCGATAAACCCGGCACGGGACCTGGGTCCCCGGATCGCCTACGCCCTACTCCCCCTGCACGGCAAGGAGAAGATCGACTGGGGATACGCCTGGGTGCCGGTCATCGGGCCACTCATTGGCGGGGCGGCAGCGGCCCTTGTTTACATCGTGAACTACTGACGGGGCTGACCAAACCCTGCTCTGGTGAAGCCCGGGCAAACTCAGAATGAACGTCGAGTGATCAATTCAGGTAGGGTCACCACGTGATTCTTCTTGCCACCGCCATCGTTGTCGGCACCTTGATCGCGATGGCGTCGGGCAAGATTTCCCCCGTGTTGGCGTTAGCCAGCGGTTTGTCCATCGCCGCTGTCACCGGCATCACCACACCCGCTGCGTTATTCGCCGGCCTGAGCAACGGTGGTGTCATCACGGTCGCGGCCATGCTTGTGATTGCCAAGGGTGTGATCCACACGGGAGTGGTGTCGCGGGTCACCTGGCGCCTGCTGTCCACGGTGACCACCGCCTCGCAGACGCTGCGACGGTTGATCGTGCCGGTCGGTGTCGCCTCGGCGCTCATCAACACAACACCGATCGTGGCCATGCTCATCCCCGCTGTGAAGGAACTGCAGCAGACGCGCGGGATTCCCGCCCGCCAGGTTCTGCTGCCCGTGGCACACGCCACCACTCTCGCCGGAAGTGTCACGCTGGTCGGCACCAGCTCGAACCTGCTGATCGCTGGCATCGCGAGTTCCTCCGGGGTCAACGTCTCGATGTTCTCCTTCGCGATCATCGCCCTCCCCGTGGCCTTGGTCGGCTGGGCCTGGCTTCTGATCGCCTCACCGCGCGCGTTCACGGCCGCCGAAGACGAGGCCGAGCCGGAGATGGATTGGCGGGTGGAGTTGCCCGTGGCCCCGAAAGCGATCGGGATCGGGCGGCTGGCGCAGGACCTGGGGATCGCCAGCACGCAGCAGTACCGATTGGTGTCCATCCAACGTGGCGGCAAGACGCTGGATCCCGGGGAAGTCCTCGAGTCTGGCGACCGACTGATTTTCGAGGCCACAGAGGAAGGCGTGGCAGCTCTGTGGTCGAGCCCCCGCTTCGGCCTGTCCGAACAGCGCTTGTATGCAGCCTCGATCGCACCGGGCGAGGTCGGCACACTGGCCGACCTTGAGGACCACGGCGATGTCGAGGTCATCGCTGCCCGCACCAGCATCCCCGTCCACGAGGCGATCGGACAGGCGGGCGAGACGGTCTACCTGACCACCCAGAGCCCCGATACTTTGCAGGAGCATTCGGACATCGGCCTGTGGCAAAGCGCCACCAGCAAGGCCCCCCAACCCAAGAAGACGGGCTGGGCGCTGGCCATCCTGCTCGGAGTCATCATCGCGGCCAGTTTCGGCCTGGCGCCCGTGGAGGTGGCAGCATTCACTGGTGCCACTCTGATGGTCCTCACCGGCGTTCTGTCGCCGCGGGCCGCCGCCCGCGCCCTGGACTGGAACGTTCTCTTCATCCTGGCGGGCTCTGTGGGGCTCGGGGCCATCGTCGTCGACAGCGGACTGGCCGACATCATGGCCGACACGATCACCACGATCTCTTCTGGCAGCCTCATCGCCGTGGTCGTCACCATGACCGTCGCCACGGCGCTGCTGACCAACATCACCACCAACGCTGCCGCCGCCTCGATCCTGACCCCGGTGGGCCTGACGTTGGCCGCGACCTTGGGCTTCGATCCGGTGATCATGCTGGCTCTGATCGGAACCTGCATCTCATTCACGTTCATCAACCCGTTCTCCCATCAGTCGAACCTGATGGTCATGCAGCCGGGCCGCTACCGGATGGCCTCCTTCGTGAAGTTCGGGATCCCACTGGTTCTCATCTGCATGATCGCGGTGATCGGCGTGGCCTTCCTCGTGCTCTCCTAATGGGCTTGGGGTCGCGAGACGCGGCTCCCCGGTCGGTCCTGCCTGAGGCCTGACCCGCCCGGCGTTCGTCTCGCGCCCACCGTTCGGCGTGTCCCCGCCGAAACAGACGAACCGCTGTACCTGGGACGAACGGATGAGGAAAGGCCCTGGTGGACTATTCCCTTGCCCTGATGTGCAGCGCCGCATGCCGGGTCGTACCGGTGCTTAACAACAACGACCACTCCCCGGCGCCTCGATCGATGAACAAAGTGGTCTTGGCCGGCAGGAACACGGGCTTGAAGAAGCCAGCGACCACGGTGTACCGCTCGGGAAGCTCTGACTCGACCTCCGACAGGCACCGTGCGAGGCTCCACATGCCGTGGGCGATGGCGGTGCGGAATCCGAACACCCGCGCGGCCAGGCCATGCAGGTGGATGGGATTGCGATCCTGCGACACGGCGGCATAACGGCGCCCGATGTCGCCCGGGACGTCAATGGCGATCTGCTCGGCATCAGCCGATGGCGCGGGCCATTCCCGTTGCGGGTCGGCCTCACCGGCATCCGCGAGCCGACTCCCCCGGCTCAGGTATGTGCTCACCTCCCGCCACACGACCACGTCATCGCGCGTGGCAGTGGTGATGGCGTCGAACTGGGCCCCCTTGCGGTGGGTCCGCGGGTTGGCCAACTCGACGGTGATGTCGTACTCATCGGTGGTCTCGAGATGAGCCAGGACCTCGATGGTGTTCGCGATGTGCACCATTCCCAGCGCTGACATGGGGAAGTCCCGCGCCGTCATCAACTGCAGTGCCAGCGGGAATCCTGGTATGTGCAGCATCGCTGGGGGCAGGCCAGGACCGTCCCCGCACACCCGCCGGTAGTCCCGGATTCGCTGTTCGGAGAAGTCCACGCCTTCCAAGCTCAGCGACCGCCGCGGCAGTCGGTCCCCGCCGCCCCAGAGGAATCCGGGCAATGCCGCACCCGCGAGAGCCCGGGCATACAACTGCGGGGTCCACGGAGATCGCTGCAGGGTTTGACTCATGGCGGTATTCAATCGCGCGACACGGCCATCGCGCTTGCGTGCGGAGTAGATTCACCACTTGTGCAGAAGGCCGACAAGGACGCCACGCTCCAGGTGGCGATCGTGGTCCTGGCCATAGCCACGATCCAGATGCTGCTACCGGATGCCGTCACGATCGGCGCGCAGTGGTTGATCCCAGCCATCGAGGTGATCGGGGTGCCGATGGCGCTGCTGATCCTGCGGGCCACCGACGCCAGAACACGCACCATACGCCGGGCCATGACCGGCTACCTCTTCCTACTGATCTGCGCCAGCGTGCTCAACGCGGGGCTGCTGCTCTGGTCGATGCTCTACGACAACAACGAGAACGGGCCGGAACTGCTCTTCGCCGGCTTCGGAGTACTGGCCATCAACGTGCTGAGTTTCGGGATCGTCTACTGGTGGGTCGACGGTGGGGGGCCGCGACAGCGAGACAAGGGCAAGGTCACATCCTGGGATTTCCAGTTCCCGCAGCAGGCCGCTGGGATGAAATGGACGCCGATGTTGCCCGACTACATGTTCACCGCGTACACCAACATCATCGCGTTCTCTCCCACCGACACCATGCCGCTGAGCCACCGGGCGAAATTCCTGTTCACCGTTCAGTCGACCGTTTCCCTGCTCACCATCCTGGTGACGGTCAGCCGGGCGATCAATATGATCAACTAGCCTCGGACACGGGCAGGCACTGCGGACGTTTGGCGGTGATCCCGTCTCCGGACCTGCGGCCTCTGGCTTTGCGAACGATCCAAGGGGCGAAGTGGCGCCCGAACCACGTGACGTCGTCGGACACGCGCGCCCACGGCGCTTGTGCTGCGATGGTCGGCAGTGGTTGCTGCCACTCGGTCACCGGCATCCCCAGCGCATCGAGCACCGCCATCGACACCCGTTCATGGCCCAACGGATTGAGGTGCAGACGATCATCTGACCAGAACCTGGGGTCATCGAAGACGGTCGCATCCCAGAAGTCGACCACGGTGGCCCCGTGCGCAGCCGCGACGTCATAGGTGACCTCCCGGTACTCCCGCAGGCGGCCTTCGACCACGGCCATCAGCCGCGAACGCCGGGAGGGCCGGCCGTAGGTGACGATGACCAGCTGCGCGCCGGTTGCGGCCAGGTCAGCCATCCCGGTCTGCAGGTTCTGCGCCATGGTGACCAGATCCCAGTCCCGGCGCAGCGCGTCGTTGATACCGCCGGCGAAGCTCACCAGATCCGGGCGCAGCGCGACGGCAGCCGGGACCTGCTCGGCGACGATCTCCGGCACGGTCCGTCCGCGCACCGCCAGATTCGCGTACGTGAAGCCCGGATCGTGCACGGCCAGCCGCTCTGCCACGCGATCCGCCCAGCCCCGGTCCCGGCCATCGACTCCTGGGTCGCCGAGGCCCTCGGTGAAGGAATCCCCGATGGCGACGTATCTCCTGCCCGTCATGTCGCTCACCTCCGCCACACAGGGTAAAGGATCCCCCGGGTGGACCTCTCTGCACAGGGCGACTCCGGCAGTGGCTGGACGCTGTCGTAGGCCGGGAGTAGCGTCGAAACTGAGCGCCGCTTCGGCACTCATGGGAGGGAAACGGGGTTCGTATCATGATGCGAAAATCCACAGCGGTCTGCGCCGCACTGGCCACAGCAGCCTCCGGGCTACTGATCGCCTCTGCCAGTCCGGCATCCGCGGCCTCGACGTACTACGCCTGCGTGAAGAAGAGCGACGGGCAGACGACGATGGTCAAGAAGAAGACAAAGTGCAAGAAGGGGTGGAAGAAGGTCTCCTGGTCGAAGAACGGTCCCACGGGTCCCACGGGTCCGGCGGGGGCGAACGGTCCAGCAGGTCCTGTGCTCAGCGTGAAGGATGGTGCCGGCGCGGTCGTCGGCCTGTTCATGGGGACGTGGAGCGGCCTCGTGCCGGGATTCACCGTGCTGGCCGACGGCGGCCTGTGGAACTACGGCAGCGACGGGCCTTGCAGGGCGACAGTTCGCCCGCCTTCACGGACGCCACCTGCGCGACGCCGGTCATCTTTGTGCGTTCGTATCCGCCGAATCCGGCAGAGACCGCCCGGACAGTGGCGCGCTTCGTCCCCAACAGCCTGGGGCGTCTGGTGTACCGGTCGACAACCCCGGGGGCCGCGGCGAGGGCGTGGAAGGTGTCGGGCCAGAACTCGGCAGCCGTCCTCGGCGGGATCATTGTTCGTCCTCGACTCGGCGGGCAACTGCGTGTTCGAGTCGACGGTGGACGCCGATGATGTCGCCGCGGCGGCCACACTGGTCGGACTCACCGAAGTACCGGCACCGCCGAATCATCCGGCACCGCTGACAGTGGGATGAGGTCGCGATCATGTCCGTGAAGAAGATCCTCGCGGCCACGACAGTCTCGGCCTGCTTGGCGGCGGGGCTGCTCACCACGACCGCTGTCGCTGCTCCAAGACGCAGAATCACACTGCTGGCTGCGTGAACAAGAAGACCAACGAGTTGCGCGTGCTGTTGAAGTCCAGCCAAGAAGTGCAAGAAGGGCTGGCAGAAGATCACGTTCAACCAGCCCGGTCCCGCCGGTGCCCCGGGTGCGGCCGGTGCTGCCGGTCCGGTGTCGGTGGTGTCCGTCAAGGATGCCACCGGCGCGGTGATCGGTCAGTCGCTCAACAGCGTGAGCACATGGCTGTCAGGTTCCGCGCTTGTGTACACCGATGGCGGCGCGTACACCTACAACCTGGGATCGGGGAAGGTGGTATCGGAGGATTGGGACTCGGTGGCGTATCTCGATGGCTCCTGCTCCCCCACCAACGCGGCGGTGCCGGTCTACAACACCGCCCGGTACCTGGCCGCGCTGACGTCCTTCGGCCGCATGGTCGACCGCCCCAACACCGACCTGCCGACGCGGGCGTTCAAGGGCACGACGACCGTCCGGGCGGTACTGCCCGGCGAAACGTTCTGGTTCCACGACGCACCGGGGCGTGCACAGGGTACTCACATGTGGAACGACACCCATCGCGATGCTGACACCCGTGGCCGCCCCACCGGACCGTCCTGGCCCGCTGAGTTTCGGCTGACGACGTCACCGCTGGGCCGGGAGTTGCCCTCGGCTCAGCGGTGGACTCAGCTCACGGTGACGCGCACGCTGGTGCGCTTACCCTTGGACACGACGTAGGCCTTGATCCCCTTGGGCCGGTTGGCATTCCAGCGGGCGTAATCGACCACCAGTTTGCCCTTGCCCGGGATGTTCGCCGACAGTTCCGCGTTCAGGGTCAACCCGCTGGCATCCTGGAAGATCGCTGCAGAACGCGCTGCAGTGGCCTTCTTCGTCGGGGTGAACAGGACCACCCGCTTGTCCTTCTCGTCGAAGCGGCCCAGCACCAGCCCGTTGCTGCCTGCCTGGGTCTTCCCCACGACCTGCACGGCACTGCCCGGACCCTCATCGACGAAGACCAGCGCTCCCAGCCGGCGCTGATTGCCGCTGGCGCCGTACACCACGACACCCAGTTCCGGGACCAAGCCCAGCGCGGCCACACCGCGGCGCGGCACGGTCGCTCCCTGCGTGCCGATCGTGAACTGGCCGGTCGTGGCCAGCAGGCTCGTCTTCACCGAGGCGTTGTTGCGACGGTTGTTCACCGTGACGATGAAGTCCTGCTTGCGAGGCACCGTGTAGGTGGGGAACTCCCACTTCGCCCCCGGGCGCCACGGGTTGGTCGGCGGATTGACCACGACCCCCTTGATCTTCTTTCCGTCCAGATCGGTGATGCGGGTCTTGATGGGGACCTGGCTGCGGACCGGAGACAACTGCACGGTCGTGTTGTTGGACGCCACACAGAACGGGCAACTCTGGGTCGCCGCGATCACATCGCTGGGAACCAGGCCGATGATCTTGTCGGCGATCTCCGGCTTCTCCGTCGGGGGTCGTCATCACCAGATACTCATACGTGTTCTTCGTGGTGTCGATGCGCAGGGCACGAGCAGCATCGGGGTAGTTGTTGTCGTAGACCGCGACGTCGTACTGGCCGTTGCCTTTGTCGTAGAGCGCGTAGGGCGTGATGGCGTGGCCGCCGCCGCCCCAGAAGATGAACAGCGTGAAGGGCATGCTGCCCGGCGTCAGGGCGGCGCGCAACGTGCTCACGATCGTGCGCGGGGACATCTTGTATTTCATGACGTCGAAGGTGTACTGCGACGCCATGTTGCGCGCGATCTCCTTGGAGATGGGATCGCGCAACCGCAGATCATAGGTCTGTAGCGCGCCTGGCTGGAACTGCCCCGGTGTCAGAAGGTTGTTGAATAGGTCGGCGGCGGTGGCCGCGAAGCCGAAGCAGTGACCGCCGGACATCGCCGCATTGGTCGCCTGCATCCACTGCCGTCCGGCCAATGTCAATGTGCACGGCCCGGTGTCGCTCTTCTCCAGGCACACTCGCTTGCCCATCAGGTCGCGCATGACCTCGGCGTCGAGATTCTTGGGTCCGTCCAATGGGGTGCCGAACATCTGGTTGTTGAAACTGTCGGGAACGCCTGTGTTGAAGAAACTGAAGCCGTTCGGGTGGGCTCGGAAGCCGGAGTCGGCCACGAGCGTCCCCTGCGGCGACCAGTCCGGTTGTGTGCGGTAGTCGTTGACGTAGGCACGCCAGACGGACGGGTCAGCCCCCGGCGGCTGATTGTTGCCGATGTCAGCGCTGGCGCTGGCCATCCCCGTCAGACAAATCGCGGTGGCACAGACCGCGGTGATGAGCGCACGTTTCCTCATGCGGACCAGTATTGCCCGACAGCCCGCACCGTGGCCTGCCCTGGGAGCACGGATGCGCGGGTACCAGTGGTGGTGTTGACTCGGGGGCGTGCATATTCAGATCTGGTCCGACGTCGTGTGTCCGTGGTGCTACATCGGCACCACCAACCTGCAGAAGGCATTGGAAGGTACGCAGGCCGACATCACCTTCCGATCGTTCCAACTCGACCCCAGCGCGCCGACCCAGCCCATGCGGACACTGCAGTACCTGAGCGGACGATACGGGCCGCAGGCGGAGGAGATGATGGATCAGGTCACCCAAGTCGCTGCGCGAGCTGGGCTGGAGTACCACTTGCGTGACTCCTGGTCGGGACAGACCCTCAACGCTCACCGCCTCCTGCACCTCGCCGCTGATGAAGGCGTACAGGTGGCGCTGGCGCACCGCTTCTTCGCCGCCCAGTTCACGCAAGGCCGTTCGTTGTTCGAGACCGAATCGCTGGTGGACCTGTGTGTGGACTGCGGGCTCGACCCGGATCGCGTGCGGAAGGTATTGGCCACCACCGAGTACGCCGACGCCGTCCAGGGTGATATCGAGCAGGCCCGCCGGTACGGCATCACCGGTGTGCCCTTCGTCGTCCTCGACGATCGCTTGGCTGTGTCCGGCGCCCAGTCGCCTGAGGTCTTCGCTCAAGCCCTCGCGCAGGTCTGAGACCGCCGGGCCCAAGATGTGGCGAGGGCATCGCCGCAGCCACTACGGTCGCCTACGTGAGCGCCCCCTCGCTGCTGCATCGGATTGCCCCGATCACGGGGTGGCTGCCCAAATACCGGCTGGCGTGGCTGGGCCAGGACGCGGTGGCCGGGGTGGCGGTGGCGGCGGTGGCGATCCCCACCGCGATGGGATACTCATCTGTCGCTCAGGTGCCCGTCCAGATCGGGCTGTACGCCCTGCCTGCCGCACTCTTCTTATATGCCATATTCGGATCCTCCCGGCAGGTGGCCATCGGACCCACCTCCACCGTGGCGCTCATGTCGGGCGCCGTGATCGCCAGCATCGGACCCAGCGATCCGCAACGTGCCATCGCCCTTACAGCTGGGGTGGCGCTGGCGGCCGGGGGCTGGCTGGCCCTGTTCGGACTGCTGCGACTGGGGTGGATGACGGACTTCATCTCGCGACCAGTGATCGTCGGGTTCAGTTTCGGGCTGGGTCTGACGGTGCTGTCTGGGGAACTGCCCCACATCCTCGGGCTGCCACCGGAGGGCCCGCACTTCATCCAGCGGATCTGGACGACCCTGCAGAACGTCGACCAGACGAACCTGGTCACACTGGCGATCGGCGTGGTGGCCCTCGTGATTCTGTTCCTCGGACAGATGCACCTGCCGCGGATTCCATGGGCCCTGGTCGTCATGGCGGCAAGCGTGATCCTTTCGCGATTCTGGACCGCCTCCAATCACGGTGTGGAGGTGCTGCCGCAGGTTCCTTCCGGTCCGCCCACGTTCGCCGCACCTTTGCTGGGCATCGGCGATCTGCGCCAGGTCGCCATCGGCGGGCTGGCCGTGGCAATCGCCGCAGTGGGTGAGGGACTGTCCGCCGCTCGTATCTTCGCTCGAACGGGCGGCTACCGCGTCAATGCGGACTCGGAGTTCCTCGGCACGGGAATGGCCAACGTCGGGGCCGGTCTGACGGGCGGCATGAGCGTGTGCGGCAGCCTCAGCCGCACCAGCACGGCCGTCATCAGTGGGGCGAAGACGCAGATCAACGGCGTGTTCGCAGCCTTGGTGACGCTGCTCTTCCTGATGACGCTCACGTCGTCGCTGGCTGGTGTGCCGCGGGTGATCCTGTCGGCGATCGTGGTGGTCAGCGTGTGGTTCCTGCTCGATGTCTCCTCGCTGCGGATGTACAAGAGGATCCGTAAGAACGATTTCGTCGCTGCCCTCACCGGACTGGCTGGAGTCCTGCTGCTCGGTCCGCTGTACGGCCTACTCAGTGCCGTGGCCATCTCCCTGCTGGGTCTTGCCTACCGCTCCAGCCGTGTGCACGTCGATGCCTTGGGACGCATCCCCGGGGAGAAGGCCGGGTGGGGGGCGATCCAGGAGCACCCAGAGCGCCGGGAGACCCCCGGGGTACTGGTCCTGCGGTTGGACGCCCCGCTGTTCTGGGCCAACTGTGAGTCGACCCACGAGACGATCCTGTCCGCCGTCGATGGCCGCGACGATCTGCACGCACTGATCCTGAACCTCGAGGCCTCCGGACAGATGGACACCACCACCGTCGAGATGCTGACCTCGTTGCTCGCTGAACTCGAGGCCATGTCCATCGACTTGTATATCGCCCGCCTGCAGTACCAAGCGCGCGTGGTCCTGGATAAGGCGGGCTTCACAGCCAGCCTCGGCGAGGGGCGCATGTGGCACAGCATTTCCGCCACGGTCGAGGCAGCCCAGCGGCGCTGACCCGGTAACGACTCAGCCGTCCAGACCCCATTGCCGGAAGGGGTTGCTGGCCAGGTTCACGTTGTAATATCTCGGGTCATCGGACACATCGAGTCCCGCCCAGCCAGGCACCGTGTACTCCTGGGAGTCCGACGCCAGTTCAATCTCAGCCATCACCAGCCCGGCATTCTCACCGGCGAACACGTCGAACTCCCAGGTGTGGCCATCGACGTCGATGAGGTGCCGGACCTTGTCGATCACCGGGCCTTGGGCCATCTCTGCCAGCATCGCCTCGGCATCTGCGACCGGGATCTCGTACTCGTACTCAGTGCGGGAGATCCCCTTGGACGTCCCCTTGATGGTCAGGAAGGCGACCTCACCCTTGATCCGCACTCGCACGGTAGTCGTGTCGGTGTGGGCCAGGTACCCCTGCACGATGCGGGTCCGCAATCGCACGTCCGACATCCACGTGTCGTTGATGACCAGGAACTTGCGTTCGATCTCTAGCGCCATGACGAGCCCGGCTCACTTGTCCTGGTGGCCGGTGAACTCATCCATGCTGTGGTAGACGCCCGCCTTGTCCATGTAGAAGTCGCGGATCGTGGTGGGCAGCAGACCGTAGAGGGCCTTGTTCAGCCGGGAGGTCCACGGCATGATCGCAAAGGGCTCGCCGCGCAGCATGTGGTCCCAGGTCCCGTCGACCACGTCCTCCTGCTCTAGCGTCGGGGTGAACAGGATCCCCTTGGCGCCGTCGAACATGCCGGTGTTGATGTAGGTGGGGCAGACCGTGGTGATCTTGATGTGGTCGTGGCCGGCCTGCTCGAGTTCCAGGCGCACGGAGTCTGACCATCCGGTGGCGGCCCACTTCGACCCGCAGTAGACGGCCAGACGTGGCGTCGACACGAGTCCGGCGGAGGAGGCGATGTTCACCAACCGGCAGTCGCCACCGGCTGCGATCATGCCCGGCAGGAATTCGGCAGCGATCAGCATGGGGGCGATCGCATTGATCTCCATGACCATCTGCATCTCGCGGGGATCGTTCTCCCAGAAGTAACCGTTGCCCCGCACGATGCCCGCGTTGTTGATGAGCACGTCGATGGTGCCGACCTCCTCGCGGACCTGCGCGGCCGCCTCGGCGATCGCCGCCGCGTTGGACACGTCGACGTAGAACGACGACACGGTTCCACCGTTACCGACGAGCTCCTTGACGGTCTGCTCGAGGGCGGCTTCGTTGACGTCCCAGAGCACCACCTCGGCGGCTCCCTCTTGCACGGCACGCAAGGCGAACAACTTGCCCAAGCCCATCGCCGCGCCAGTGATCAGAACCTTCTTACCCGCTACAGATTTCATGTCGCTCCTGGATGTCGATTCCCATTCACGATATCGCCGCCCGCGGGTTCGGCGCCTGTCACCGCAGGCCCAGTTAGGCCTGCAGGTAAGGCTCGAGCCATCCCATGATGTCGGAGAAGACCTCTTCCTGCTCAGGCTCGTTGTGCGGCTCGTGGTACAGACCTTCGTACTCGATGAGCGTCACGTCGCCGGTGACCTGCTCGACGAACTGCTTGCTGGCGCTCGGCACCGTGAGCCGGTCACCGGTGCCATGGATGATGAGCAGCGGTACCGGGAAGGTGGTCTGCTCCATCATGGCGTCCATGGCCGAGAAGGTGGCCTTCGCCAGGCCGAACGAGCCCTTGTCGTGCACCAGCGGATCAGCCTCGTAGGCCGCCACCACGGCCGGGTCCCGGCTGACCCCCTTGCTGTCCAGGCCGGTCGGCAACACGATGTCGGGGACCACCCCGCCCAACACGTTCGCGATGGTGAACTTGACCTTCTGTTCGCGCAGTTCGGAGTCGAGCGCCGGGGCGGAGGCGATCTGCGCCACCACGGCCGGGACCTCACGCTCGGTGTAGGTCATGGTGAGCAGCGCGCCGAGCGAATGCCCGAACAGGATGGCTGGCAGGTCGGGATACCGCTGATGCGCCTCGCCCAGCAGCTCCTCGATATCCGACAGAACCTTGTCGAAGTCCATCACGCCGCGCCCGCCGGAGGACTTGCCGTGTCCCCGGTTGTCCATGGTGAGGACGGCAATCCCCTCGTCGGTGAATCTGCCGGCCAGAACCTGGTAGCGCGATGAGTGCTCGCCCAACCCGTGCACAAGGACCAGAACGGCACGGGGATCAGTGTCCGGCAGCCACTCCTGCCAGAAGATCTCGGCTCCGTCGCGGGCGGTATGGGTGGTCTCGTTGTGCGCCATGCCCGCATTCTCCCGTGCGGGTCAAGATCGAATTCTGTCAGGGTCAGGTTCGACACGGTACCGGTTAGGTGCCTGGGGGCATGACACTGCTAACAACGGACAGGAACACCCCATGGCAATCATTGTGGATCAGGCCCACTGGGTCGTCGACTTCTGCGCTGGCTGCGATCGTTTGGTGTGGATGGATCTGATGGAACAGATGTGCCCCGAGTGTCTGGGGCGCTGAACAGGCCGATGGCCAGGGCCCGAGAACTCCCGGAACACCTGGCCATCAACGCCTGTCGTGCGATCAGCCTCGCCGACTACGGTCAGAAATGACCTCGGCCCAGTAAATGCGGGGCACGCAGTCCAGGAATAGGAACGGTGCGGCCGCGGAACGAATGCGCTTCATCAGGTGTACCTCCTTCGTTCACCTTTCGTTAACCTAATGTACCCCATCCCTTCAGAATTATCCCCGTGATCTGGATCACGGCGTGTTTCGTGCGTGTTTCCTAGCCCGATTCGCCTTCATACGTTCGGGTCCGGTCGGCAGCCGCCGTCGGCGAGTGCGGCTCGACGCCTGCCCCCGCTTCTTCGGCAAGTACCGTCCACATCTGGTTGGCGACAGACCATGATCAACCAGATGTGGATAGGCCACACGGTGCGTAACGGCGCATATCGGACAGTGGGAGGCGCGTCGGAGGTTGAGTGCGCGTCTGCGGCAGCGCACCCAACCAGATGTGGACGCAGGGAGCCCGCAACCGATCTCGCCTGAATATCTAGGCGTCAGAAACGTTTGCGGTTGGGTGTCAACCGGACCGTTCACCCGACGGACCGCGGATTACCGACCAAAATGGGCTGGTGGACCTCAAGCAGTACATCGCCGCCATGACGCCGATGTTCGATGACCCGGACACGGCAGCTCGGGAGGCCTTCAGCGCGGCCGCCGTGATCCTCGGCGATCGGCCGGCCTACGCGAAGTACCTCGGATGGTCACCGGCGGAGGTCGCGGCTCTGGCCACACACGCCGCGTCCTGGCGCACCACCGCTCCCCCGATGCTGCGACGCCTGGCCGCAGCGCAACTGAGCCAACAGGTGGCGGCCTACGCCCAGTTCCTCGTGCAGGTGACCCGCGTGGCCTGCGTGCAGTTCGCACCCGGAGATCAACAGGCCGAACGTGACGCCAGTGCCATCGCTGCCACCATCACCCGCTTCGCCCCCGTCAGCAACAGCCAACTGGAGCCTGCCCCCGCCCCTGACGAGCAGGTCGAGGACCTCGGGCAGGCGCTGGACGATCTGGAACGGCTGGTGGGGCTGGAGGCAGCCAAACGGGAGATCAACGAGCAGGTGCAACTCATCCGGATCACGCAAATGCGCGCCGCGGCGGGTCTGAAGAATCCCACTGTCAGCCGGCACCTGGTATTTGTGGGTAACCCCGGAACCGGCAAAACCACGGTCGCCCGGATTGTGGGCCGCATCTACAAGGCCTTGAAGGTCGTCCCCGACGGCCACCTCTTGGAGACCGACGCCTCGGGGTTGGTGGCGGGTTATGTGGGGCAGACAGCATTGAAGACCGCTGAGCAGATCCAAGCCGCCCTCGGGGGCATCCTGTTCATCGACGAGGCGTACGGGCTGATGCGCAACGATTTCGGCCTCGAAGCCATCGACACGCTTGTCAAAGGTGTGGAGGATCACCGGGCCGACCTGGTCCTCATCGTGGCCGGCTACACCTCCGAGATGGGCGAGTTCTTGACCGCCAACCCGGGGTTGGCCTCCAGATTGCCCACCACGATCACCTTCGAGGACTATTCCGCGTCGGAGTTGCTGCAGATCCTGCAACGCATCGCCGCCGACAACGACTATTCGATCGGCGCTGACCCTCGCCTCATCGAGGCGATCACAGCCAGCATGGCCGAGCCTGCCTTCGGCAACGCCCGCGAGATGCGCAACCTGTTCGAAGCGGCT
This sequence comes from Candidatus Nanopelagicales bacterium, assembly GCA_037046735.1. Lineage (GTDB taxonomy): Bacteria > Actinomycetota > Actinomycetes > S36-B12 > UBA10799 > JADKAV01. Next base: position 295,810 of record JBAOHC010000027.1, read on the forward strand.
GTTCGTCGGCAGGCCTGGCGCCTGCGGGAGATCTCAGACGTCTCCGTCGACCAGATGAGGATCTTGACCGTCGACGATGTTCTCCCATGAAACCCACGGCAGCACCACCTGTCCATAGACAGCGCTGAACTGCATGTCGCTGTGACCCTGGGCCTTCTTCGCCGGTGGATCCTGTTCGCTGACGTACCGGTCCACCCGGCTCGACTGGTCAGCGAACACCCGGAACCCGATCGGGTCGGTTCTGCGGAAGAGGTTGACCCAATTCGGCAGCCCACCGGCAACCTCCAGCAGCTCGGCAAGAGTGTTTGCTCGCGGTGCGGGTGGTGCGGGTGGTGGACCGGGGATTCCTGCGTCAGGAGCGTCTGGCCAGGCCCGGCTCAGCGGCGGCGCACCGACAGTCGGCGTGCCACCAAGTACCTGTGGGCCGAGCACTGCCGGGAAGACCCGGCCGTACAACGTCCGCAGCTGCGAGCCGTACGTCACGAAGCGGACGCTGTTCAGATTCCCGGTGATCGCCGCAACCTGCGACAGGACGGCCACCCCGATCAGGGACCCTTGGCTGTGTCCGGACAGGATCACCCGCACTGCCTGCCGCTGGCTATGCACCACTTCATCGACGATCTCGGGAACCACCCGTTCGGCATAACACGGTGGTCCAAGGGGGTGCGCCACGCGAGGCCAGAAGGTTGTGAGGTCCCAGAGCACTCCCACGACTCGCCAGAAGCCGGTCGCGTTCATCAGTTTTCCCACCAGCACGATCAGGACAGCCGACATCAGCATGGCCAACCACAAACCACCATTGACCAGGGCTGCTGCTGGGGCAGAGTCGCGCCAGGGTTGCCAGTCGGCCACCACACCCACCACCAGCAGCACTCCACATGCCGAGGTGATGACGGCGGTCACGGCCAGCAGGCGTTCGGCACGGTGGGTGAAACCAGCCAGCAGGCGGGCTCGCCCACTGCGCCGCCTTTCCGGCTCGGGAATCCCATCCGCGCCGACCTGAGCGGCGACGGCGGACCGAGCCCTCGCTGCGAACACGACAAGACCCAAGGCGATGCCCAGCAGCGAAGCGCCCGCCCAGACGACCGTCAATCCGGAGAACCAGATCAGGACCTGCGGGACGACCACTGGCTCCTGCGGAGTATTGACGACCTCGAGTCGAACCGGGCCGTCGATCACCATCGGCCCACTGAGTTGATTGATCCACGTATCGCGGACGTCCCCGGCCACACAGGGGACTCCCGGGTCGGTGACACAGCCCTGCACCAGCTGCAGTGGCGGGTCATCGATGAGCAGCAATCCTGCCGAGACGTCCAGGTCCGGTGTGGTCCGGACAGTCTCGCCGTCAGGGGTCGTCACCGACGAGGCGGACACGGTTCCCGCCCGCAGCACGAAGAAGTCCGGCCCGGATCGCTCCAGGATCGCGCCACGCACCACGACCTGTCCGGTGGCGAGCAGGACCGGTGCCCCCTGCTGCACCTGCGCGGCAAAGGCACCCGGGGATGATGCGAGGGTGAACCCCGACCGAAGCGCCGTCACGGGCTGACCACCGTTGAGCCAGTTGCCGAGGAATACGACCAAGGATGTCGTGAAGAGCAGGGCCACCCACACCGCGGCGCCTAGGATCAGCGCGGCCCCAGCGCCGTGCCACGCCCTGGGGACTTCAGGCGGAGAGGACCGGTTGTGTTGGAGCACCATGCATACGACCAGCAGTCCCGCCCCGAGCGCTACAGCCACGGGCCGCGAGAAGATGCCAACCCAGGCTGTCGCAGCCAGCGCGAGCGGTACCACTAGCGCCCAGCCGGGGCGGTCAGCGGCGAACATCAGCCAGGACACGATACCTACAAGTACGAGGGCGAGTGCGCCGACCAGCAGATTGCGCCCCCGCGTCAAGCCGGGATCGTCGAAGCGTTCCGGGATGTCCGCGCGCGCCATGAGCAGGGCGTAGCAGACCAGGGCCAGGACCGCACCCCATGGCAGCGCTGCTGCCACTCTGGTCGCGAGAGTCTCATGGGTACCTGGGAAGTCGATGCCGTCGCGGTAGGAGACACCAACCGAGACAGCAGTACCCACGAGCATCGCCACCGTCACGCCGGCCAAGGCTGCCGCTGCCCACCACAACCGATCCCGCTGGGCGTACCTCAGCAGCGGCGCTAGACCAAAGACGACCACCAGCAGTAGCCCCGAGCCGATGTGCAGCCGTTGCAGAAGGGCCGTGCGATCAGTGCCGACCCACATGCGCTGGCGGCGCAGCACCCCTTCGCCACCAGGGGTGTCATAGCGCGACTCTCGCGCCTCATAGCGCGCCAAGGAATTCTTCGACAGCCACCACAGCAGGGCAAGGCAGGCCAGGGGCAGCGACGATCCGATCAGCAGGCGCATGCCGGCGGCGTCCCAGGGAGGTCTGCTCATGAATGACAGCTGGGAGGGCAGTGCGGGACAGACCGGGGCGCCGCCCCGAAAACACTGCCAGGCAATCATGTCGATCCCGATGAAACACATGGCCGCGGTGAGCAACCATGTCATCACCAGGCAGGCCTCCCGCACAGCGACCGCGGTGGCAATTCGGGTCCGGCGCGCGGTGTCCAGTTCGGGCCGAGCCCAGTAGGACAGGTTCGCCAGCGCGAAGGGCAACAGCGTCAGCCACAGCGCTCTGCGCGCACCGCCCATGAAGCCCGAGGCGCCCGAGGTCAGACTCCCCCACGAGTAGGCGACGACCTCCACGTCGGCTGGATAGGCCACGTTCCTTGGGGATGAGCCGGGTCGGCATCTGTACAACCCCGTGATGTCGTCACCGGACACCTGTGTGACCTGGTAGTCGTGAACACCGAGCATGCTGTGCGGTGCCGTGCCCGAGACACCGTGCACACGGATCTCACGCACGCGCGGTACCGGGTCAGTCATGGCTACCCCTTTGAATGTGCGTTCACCATGACAGAGGGGTCGGACAGATTGCGCCGTTTATACCGCGCGTCACGGACGCGGGAGGGCACGTGCCTCTGCAGCCGTTCGTGCGCAGTACCGCCACTCGACGTCCAGGGTCGCGACGCCGAGCGGCTGCCCGGCGAGACGGACCCCCTGGGCACGGGACGAACGTCTGGCCCGGTTTCGCCTTGGTTAGCCTGTTCCAGTGGCCATCCCCACCCCCGCTTCGGATCCAGTCGACGTCCTCGTCGACCACGACACGGTGTGGACGACGGCCCACGGCCAGGGCCGCGGCACGTTGCGGGCGTTGCCGCTGGCGCACGGGGTGCAGCGGACGCGGATGTGGCAGCGTGCCATCGACGAATCCTTCGGCGCGTGGATCGCGCAGGTCGCGTCCGGTGCGGCCACAGCCCGCGTAACCGCACTGGCGCACCTCGTGACGGCCAGCATCACGGCCGCCGACGCTCGTTGCCTGCCGTTCCCCGAGGGCGATCGCTGGGCGTGGCGGGCCGCCCCCGGTCCGGTGGAAAGAGCGGCCCTGGACGAAGCACTTCAAGCATGCCGACAGGCAGGCGTGGCGACCTCCGACGAGGCACTGCAGGCGTTCTCCCAGCGGGTCGTCGAGGCCCACGTGCGTCCGGTCACCACCGAAGTGCCGCCATTGCCCACAACGTCACAGCAGGCCGCAATCCGGCGGTGGGCGGCACACGTCACGGGCCGGGCCGCCGCGAATGCGCGGTTGGCCATCGTGCTGACCCCGCCCCGCGAGACCACTGACCTGTGGTCACTGCATGTGCTGGCCATTGCGCTCGACGAACCCACCACCCGCCTGCCCTGGTCGACGGCCGGCCCCTCGCACTTCGCCGCCAGCGAGGCCGCCTGGGACGAGTTCCGCGAGTCGGAGTACGACGCCCTTCGGCGGGCCTGGGGCAGCGGGATCCCGACCACTCTGCAACACCTCATGCAGGGGCAGTGCGCGGTAGCCGACGAGGAGATCCTGCAGTTCCTCGACCGTGTGGCGCCGCGCGTGCAGGCGGCGGGCTTCGATGTGATCGCCCCCGGTGGGCTCCTGCGCACGTCCAGCGTACGGCGGCGCTTCACGTCCGTGAACGCACCTGGTGGCACCACCCTCTCGGTGGCCGGCCTCGGTCTTGAGGCAGACATCCAGGTCGATGGCCTGACGCTCACGGAGGCGGAGCTGCTGGAACTGGCCGCGTCGAAGTCCGAACTCGTCGCGGTCAGCGGCCGTTGGTTGCGGATCGGGCGCGATGACGTCGCGCGGCTGGCCGCCCTGGCACGACGGCTTCGACGCCCGGTCAGCCCGGCCGACCTACTGGCTGACGAAGCGTTCGAGGGCGTGCAGATCGCGGCCGACGACGTGCTCGCACAGGGTTTGCGCCCAGCCAGGCAGACCGACCCGCCGGCCCAGGTGCAGGCCACCCTGCGCCCGTATCAGCGCGCCGGACTGCAGTGGTTGACCTGGCTGGCCGAGAACCGGGTGGGCGGGATCCTGGCCGACGACATGGGTCTGGGAAAGACCCTGCAGGTGCTGACCTGGATCGCCGCCGATCACGCCGGGCAGACATTGGTCGTATGCCCCGTCACCCTGGTCGACACGTGGGTGCGGCAGGCGAAACAGTTCACCCCGGAACTGCGCGTTCAGGCTTTTCACGGTGCCGATCGGCGGGCAATGGACCCGGACGCCGACGTGGTGGTCACCACCTACGGCCTGCTGGCCCGTGATCAGCGCCTCAAGGACGTGTCCTGGCACCGCGTGGTGCTGGACGAGGCGCAGGCGATCAAGAACCCGGACACCCACGCCGCTCGCGCCGCCCGGGCGCTGACGGCTACACACCGACTGGTCGTCACCGGCACGCCCGTCGAGAACCATCTCGGTGATCTGTGGTCCCTGCTGGCCTTCGCCCAGCCCGGACTGCTACCTCGCCGCAAGGTGTTCACGGACCGGTACGCCCAAGGCGATGAGCAGGCGATGTCTCGACTGCGTGCCGTCGTGGCGCCGTTCCTCCTGCGCCGGGTGAAGACCGATCCCGGCATCCTGCCCGACCTGCCGGACCGCGAGGTCATTCGCGACGACTGCACGCTGACACGCGAACAGGTCGGTGCTTACGAGGCGGTGGTGACCGACATGCTGGGCGCGCTGGAGGATTTACGGGCTGCGGCGGGTAGCGCCAGTGACCCGCGACTGCGCCGGCGGGCCGCGGTGCTGGGTGGCATCACACGCCTCAAGCAGATCTGTGTGCACCCGGCACTGCTCACTGAATCGCGGGGCGCGCTGGGCAGCGCTCCGGCAAGGTCACACGCTTGGTGGAACTGTGCGGGCAGATCGTCGATGAGGGGCAGGCGGTCGTGGTGTTCAGCCAATTCGCCTCGTTCGTTCCTGACCTGGCCGCCCACTTGAGTCATGAACTGGGTGTTGAGGTGGCCACCCTGACCGGTTCTGACTCCCGCACGGCGCGGGCCCGCACTGTGGCGGCCTTCAGCGAGCCGGACGGCCCGCCCATCCTGATCGCCTCCCTGAAGGCAGGCGGGACCGGGCTGACGCTGGTGCGGGCCAACCACGTGATTCATCTTGATCGCTGGTGGAACCCGGCCGTGGAGGACCAGGCCTCGGACCGGGTGTGGCGCATCGGGCAGAACCAGAAGGTCTCGGTCCATGTCCTGGTGTGCCCGGGCACACTCGAGGATCGCATCGACACCGCTCTGCGCGCGAAGCGTCAGTTGGCCGCGAGTGTCATCCGCTCCACGGAAACCTCCGTGACCGAACTGACTGATGCGGAACTCACCGAACTGGTGGGCCTCGTGCGCGATGAGGTCCTGCAGTGAGTCCCGACCGCGAGCGGGGTTGGTTCCAGGCCAAACCCCGCATCGCTGTGGAGGGCGGGGTCGTGGTGCCGAAACCGGGCAAGGTCGACGATCCAGACGCCCTGGATCTGATTCACGCCGCCGAGATGGAGGGCCGGCCGCCGATCCTGAGTCGGGGCCGCACCTACGCCCGGCAGGGTCAGGTCATCGGGGTGGAGATCGGCGCCGAACAGTTCACGGCCAGCATTCAGGGCTCGGCGCGCCAGCCGTACGAGGTCCGGTTGACCAAGACGATGATCTCGGGCAGCGACCGGATTCATGCCAGTTGCACGTGTCCATATACGTGTGACTACGACTGGTGCAAGCATGCCGCGGCCCTGGCGTACGTCGCCGCCTTTCTGGTCGATGCGCAACCGGCCACCCGAGCGCTGTGGGCCGGCGAGGAGCCGCCGCGCGAGGTAGAACCGCTGCAAGCGGCCGATCTTGAGGTCCTTCGTAAGGTGGCCGAATCCGCGACGTTCGCCCAGCGAGTGGCCGGGGCCGACCTGATCGTTCCTTGGCCGGGGCCGGAATTGGGCGGACCGGGCGCCTAGGGCGTGTCTGACGGCGCCAATCTGTCGGGTTGCTGGAGGCACGGCGCCGCCGACCGCGTTTCTGGCGGGCTGTGCTGGTCGCTGCGTGGCGGGTGAGCGATTCCTCGCCGCGCAGCGCTCTCGTGGGGGAGTACCTTGCACTCGTTCCTTCTCGATCTGACGAGGGTGTATTTGTCACCTGGACCCCCACTGACTTTCCGTCCGCCCCACTGACAGCTTCAAGACCCGCCACGGTTGTACCGCGAGACGCGAGCGAACGACCCGGAGCAGTCCGCGCGAACCACCCCAGCCCATCGGCCACACCACGGCTCCGTCGGACGGACCAGCCCAGAACGCCCTAGGCGATGGCCGGCTCCGGTTGCGCAAACGTAATGCTGAGCAGATTCCCCCCACTGAAGCCGGTCCATCGGGGTACGTTCGAGATGTGCGCATATTCATCTGGCACGGCTACCTGCTGCGGGGCACGGGTTCGAACGAGTACACCCGCGCCCTGGCACGCACCCTCGCCGGGCAGGGTCACGAGGTCACGGTGTTCTGTCAGGAGCACGACGATCTTGACCTCGCTGGGGCAACAGTGGTGCGTCCAGACCTGCCCGGCCCGCTGCCGGTGTTCGTCCTCGACCAGTACGAGCATGCGGTCCCGGCCCTACTCCCGGACGTCTCGCGCGACGCCCTCGATGATTTCGTGTCAGCCAATGCCGCCGCCATCCGCGCAGCCGGCCCTGCGGACCTGCTGATCACCAATCACGTCCTGCTCGGCGGTCCCGTCGGGGCGGCCGCGGGTCAGCCGTACATCGTCAAGGCACACGGGTCGGAACTCGAGTACGCCATGCGGGACAACCCGGCGCTCTGCAGTTGGGCGCTGGATTCCTTACGCCCGGCAAAGGCCGTGATCGCTGGCTCGCAGCACATCAAGAACGTCGTGGTCGATCTGGTGGGTCTGGAACCCCACCGGATCGAGGTCATCCCCCCGGGCGTCGACACGGACCTCATGCGACCCTGCGATCGCGATGAGGCGCTGGCCGGGCTGTTGGAGCAGTCACACCAAGACGCCCCGAACGTCGGCAACCCGCGGATGCCCGACGACGGCAATGCCGCCCGCCTCGCCGCATTCTTCGCCGACCCCCGGCCCGTGATCGCCTACGTGGGCAAGGTCAGCGAGGAGAAGGGCGTTGCGTTACTCATCGATGTCGTCAAACACCTCGGACTGCGCGCGGTGATCGTCGGCTTCGGTCCAGCTCGCACCCAGCTCGAGGGTGTGGCCGGTCCCGACATCCTGTTCACCGGAGCTTTGGAACATCGGCACCTGCGCTACCTGTGGCCTCTGTGCGTCACGAGTGTCGTGCCCTCAGTCTTCCCGGAGGCGTTCGGAATGGTCGCGGCCGAGGCGGCTTCGTGTGGCTGTCCACCGCTGGTGGCCGAGCACTCCGGCCTGGCCGAGATCGCTGCCGGTCTGCGCCAGTTCTACCCCCCGAATTCGCAGATCTGGCCGCGTTCCCGACCGGCGACGCCGAGGCACTGGCAGACAGACTGACCGGTCTGCTCGCACTGTCGGAACCGGACTACGCCGACCTGTCCGCCGCCGCGCGCACGACCGTCACCAACCTCTGGGGCTGGGAGTCGGTGGCCGACCGGATCGTGGCGCTCGGCGCCTAGTCCATCCCGGTTTCCATTGCCGCGTCGTCCAGCAACGCGCCGTCATCCAGCACGTTGCTGGCCTGCTCGGTGGGCATGGCCGTGATGGAACGCGCGCCACCGGGTTCCAGGCGCCCCACCAAGTCGACGTGGCCGGCGGTCAACTGCCCCTGGGCGGCGTAGATCTCCAGCTTCGATCGGGTGTCGGCGATGTCGAGATTGCGCATCGTGAGTTGCCCGATCCGGTCCTTGGCGGCGAACGCGGCCTGCTCCATGCGCTCCATGGACAGCTTGTCGGGGTGGTAACTGAGGTGGGGGCCCGCCGTGCTCATGATCGAATAGTCGTCACCGCGACGCAGGCGAAGCGTCACTTCACCGGTGACCGCACTGGCGACCCAGCGTTGCAACGACTCCCGCAGCATCAACGCCTGCGGATCCAACCAACGCCCCTCGTACAGCAGGCGCCCCAACCGGCGACCTTCCGCGTGGTAGTTCGCGATCGTGTCCTCGTTATGAATGGCTGACAGCAACCGCTCGTAGGCGATGAACAGCAGTGCCATACCCGGCGCCTCGTAGATCCCGCGGCTCTTGGCCTCGATGATCCGGTTCTCGATCTGATCGGCCATGCCCAGCCCGTGCCTGCCCCCGATGGCGTTGGCGGCCAGCACAAGTTCAACGTCGTCCTCAAACACCTCACCGTTGATGCTCAGTGGCCTGCCCTGGTGGTAGGCGATCGTCACGTCCTCGGTGGCGACATGCACCGCCGGATCCCAGAACCGCACCCCCATGATCGGGCGAACGACCTCAATCGAGGCGTCGAGGTGTTCCAGATGTTTGGCCTCATGGGTGGCACCCCAGATATTGGCGTCGGTGGAGTACGCCTTCTCCACGCTGTCTCGATACGGCAGGTCATGGCTGGCCAGCCACTGGGACATCTCTGTACGACCACCGAGTTCGTGCACGAAGTCTGCGTCCAGCCAGGGCTTGTAGATCCGCAGGCTCGGGTTGGCGAGCAGGCCATAACGGTAGAAGCGCTCGATGTCGTTGCCCTTGTACGTGGATCCGTCACCCCAGACCGACACGCCGTCCTCATCCATGGCCTGCACGAGCATCGTCCCCGAGACCGCCCGGCCCAGGGGTGTCGTGTTGAAGTACTGCCGTCCCCCCGAACGGATGTGGAACGCCCCGCATATGATGGCGACCAGCCCCTGCTCGACCAGCGCGGCACGGCAGTCGATCAGGCGCGCGGCCGTGGCCCCGTACTGTAGCGCCCGATCGGGCACCGAATCGATGTCTGGCTCGTCGTACTGACCAAGATCGGCGGTGTACGCGTAGGGAAAGGCCCCCTTATCCCGCATCCAGGCAACCGCGACCGAGGTGTCGAGGCCGCCGGAGAAGGCAATGCCGACCCGCTCACCGACGGGCAGGGACGAAAGGACCTTGGACATGGTCAAAGCCTAGTGGCGGGCTTGCGGCCGGCCTCCGCTGCCCAACGCGAGGGCATGGCGGGTGCCAAGTGGCGGTTCTCGGTGGCACACTGCCGTGCATGGCCTCGCGTTCCTACCAACCGCCAGCATCGTTCGTGGCGCCCGATGGGCAGTGGCCGACAGGTCCCTTCATCCCCGGCTCGCCCACTTACGCCATTGTGACGGCCGCAGTGGTCGAACGGCTGCAGTCAGTGATGGCAGATCGCGTGCTGTCACTGCGCGCTGTCGCTGGCCCGGCGGGGATCGATCCCACCAGCCTGTCTCGGCTGATCACGGGCAAGGTGGTACCCGACTTGGCCACCATCGCCAATCTCGAACAGTCCCTTGACGTGGATCTGTGGCCGGGGCGCGTGCGATGACGCGAGCCACGGCACCGGTGTAACACTGAGAGGCCATCCGGGAATGAAGAGGTGTGATGGCCGAACTCGCACGTGATACCACCTGGTTCGAGGCGATGTACCGGCGCAACGCGGCGCCCATCCTGGCGTACACCCAGCGCCGGCTGCCGACACCGCAGGACTGCGAGGATGTCCTGCTCGACGTGTTCGCCACAGCCTGGCGCCGTCGTCACGACATGCCTGCCGACGAACTCCCCTGGCTGTACGCCACAGCCGCCAACGTCATCGCCCACGCCGCGCGCTCGTCAGCCCGCCGCACACGGCTGGATGCGAAACTCGCGACCTACGAACCCGTCGTGACCCCGGACACAGATGAGCAGACAATCGGCGCCCTGGATGCGCGGACTGCTTTGGCCCAGGCACTGCAGACACTGTCCGACCCTGACCGGGAAGTCCTGCAGTTGTGGGCCTGGGAAGGTCTGGACGGCAACGAGCTGGCGACGGCCCTCGGCGTGAACACTGGCGCCGCCCGTACTCGACTGCACCGCGCCAAGACCAGGCTAAGGACAGCAATGACGACCACCTCGACCCAAGGAGGGACCGGATGAACACCGACTTCCACGACGAGGATCTGCGCTCGGCGCTGCGCCACCTCGAGCCCCCCACCGCCCCTGACGAAGCGATGCTGCAGCGGGTATGGGACGATCTGCCGCTGGCGGCCGATCCGGCCCCGCGTCGGCGCAGGTGGTGGGATCTCGCGCTGGCTGCCTGTGCGGGGGCCGCCCTGCTCGCCGGCACGGTGACCGTGGCTCAGATCGCCGGTGGAAGCGGCAGCGATTCCGGTGTCATGACGTCACAAGAGGCGATGGCGCCGGGACTGGCTGACGCACCGACGTCCGAGATGGCCGAGCCGGCACCTTCGGCTGATCCGGCGTCGACCGTGGCTCGCGATGCGAGTGCGGTCATCGCCACCGAGGATGTCCAGGCTGCGCGCGACGAGTTCGTCTCCGCGATCACCGGTCTGGACGGTCGTGTGACCAGCGAAACTGTCACCACCGACGGCAGCCCCGTGACCTCCCCCACTTCCGACGTGGCCTATCCCATCGGGGGGCGCACCCCAGGGGTCAGCTTGTCGGTGGAGGTGCCAGCCGCAGCCTACGACCAGGCCATCTCGGCGATCGAACCGCTGGGTGACATCGTGACCTTCTCGCAGTCGTCGGTGGACACAGGCACCCAGCTGGCTGACGGAGCGGCCAGGATCTCGGCCCTGCGCGCCTCCGTGGCCCGGCTGCAGACACTGCTGGACGAGGCCGATTCGGTGGGCAGCGTGATCGCCGTGGAGGAGGCGATCGCAGCGCGGCAGTCCGAACTCGACGGCCTGGTCGCCCAACAGCGCTACCTGCAGAGCCAGGTCTCCCAGGCCAGAATCTCGGTAGAACTGCTCACCCCAGCGGATGCGGCCGCCCTGTACAACATGGAACCGTCCGGCTGGCAGCGGTTCCTCGAGGTGTTGGCGAACACCTGGTTGTGGCTCGGCCGGGCGTTGCTGTGGACCAGTCCGCTGTGGATGGCCGGTCTGCTCTGGATGGTCTGGCGGCGCCACACTCGCAAGGCGTGAGACCCAGCCTGGGAATACCACCCTAGGGTATACATGTTGGGGCGGATGACCGCCCAGCCACAGGAGTCCCGATGACCACACCCAGCACGTCGGCAGCCATGGTGGCCAAGAGGCACTACCGTCTGCGCGAGATCTACCGCATCACTGAACGTGCAGCTGCCACGCTGATCGCAACCCGCCACCTGGAATGCGACAAGCGCGCGATGGAACGTGTGATGCTCGCCGTCACGCAGATCAATGGTTGTGCCGTCTGCTCATACGCACATACCCGATTCGCCCTGGCCATGGGCATGCCCGCCCACGAGGTGCGCGCTCTGCTCGGTGGTGTCACCGATGCGGCGCCCAGCGACGAACTCGCCGGGATCGCCTTCGGCCAGCACTATGCCGATCAGCGGGGCGCGCCCGATCCTGCTGCGTGGCAGGATCTTGTGGATCACCACGGGACGCGGCGGGCGCTGTGTGTACTGCGTGCCACCCGCTCCATAATGTGGGGCAACGCCACCGGGATCCCTGTGACTTCACTGCGGTCGCGGATCGCTGGCCAGCCAGATCCTGGTAGTTCGTTGACGTATGAGATCGTCACCGTTGTGGGGTCCATGCTGATGTTGCCAGTCGCGGTGGGTCATGCCCTGGCCTCACACTGGCGCGGCCGACCAGTGACGCCTTGACTTACCAGAGTGGCGTTTTGTCCGCCTCAATCGCGGCGTCAAGGGTCTCGAGTAACTGCTTGCGCACCTTGAGCTTCGTCGCAGCATGGGCCTTCATGGTGAGCTTCTGGAAGGCGACGGCACGCTCGCGAGCCGTCGCCATGACCGCGTCGGCGTCGACCACCTCGTCGAGGAAGCCCGCTCGTCGTGCGCCGTGGGGATCGAACATCTCGGCATTGATCACGCAGCGATTGAAATACGAGGTCTGCAGCCGAGCTCGCGCCAACTCGATGCCGACGTGGTGCATGGTCATGCCGATCTGCACCTCATTGAGGCCGATCTGGAACGCACCGTCGGCGCCCACCCGATAGTCCGCCGACAACAGCAGGAACGCACCCTTGGCCACGGCGTGCCCCGGACAGGCGACGATCACCGGGTACGGGTGGGCCAGCATCCGGCGGGCCAGCGTGGATCCTGCGGCAACCAGGTCGATCGCATTCTGGGTTCCCGAGGTCATCACCTTCAGGTCATACCCGGCGGAGAGGATCCCCGGGGTACCCGTGATGATCACCACGGCCTCATCGGAGACCGCCTGGTCCAGGCCGGCGTTAAGTCCGTCGATGACGGCCGGAGAGACCGCGTTGACCTTCCCGTTGTCCAGGGTCAGGGTCGCGATGCCATCCGCAAGGTCATAACTCACCAGGTCGTCCATGGCTGCGAGACTAGCCAGCGATGTGGTGGGCTGCGTTGAGCGGGCTGGGTCAGGGCAGTGGCACGCGCGGGTGGCGGCCAAGAGTCGCCCCGTCCGTTCAGGCCCGCCCTTTCGGAACCGGCGGGTATGAACGATTCGGGCGCACCTGCAGAATCGGGAGCGCGGCGGGCGTGTCGCCCATACCCCACAGGGGTATAGTAAACTGAAAGCCGACCCCGAGGAGAATCGCCCGTGTGCCATCAGACGACCTGCAAGTTGTGCAAGAAGAAGACGTGGGCCGGATGCGGACAGCACAAGAACGAGGTTCTGCGCGGCGTCCCGAAGGACCAACGGTGCCGGTGCACGGCCGCCCAGCGCGAGGCTGCCCGCAAGAACACCTTCCTCGGCAGGCTGTTCGGGTAACTCTGCGCCGCCTGGGCCCGCACGCGGTTTCCGACAGGAAGTTCAGTTTCCGCCAAGACGCTCATAGCGGAAACTGAACGAATTGTCGTGAACCGCCCGTTCACTGAAGCCATGACCTACGGTTGACCAGCCCTTCTGCCGATGGTCATCATGTGCGCAGGACTTTGGTGACACTCGCATTGGCGCTGGGGGTCGGGCTCGGGGGCACATTGGACGTGGTCGGACCGCTGTGCGGCTCGATGTTCGGCGATGTCCGGGCCTGAGTCTCACTAGACCGGATCCAGTGGGGCCCCGGGGCCGAAGTAGGCCAACGACGCCTGCACAGACTGCAGTTGCCGCAGGGATCGTCGTGCATTCTGGGCCGGAACCACCCGGGAGATGCTGCGGGAGTAGCAATACGTCGGACCCGAGGCCAAGGAGTAGTCGTAGGACAGCACGCCGCGCATCGGGGTGCCGTTCGCGACGCCACTGACCTGTACCCGGCGCTGGAAGTACATCGGGCCGTAGGCGGACTCCGGCAGTTGCACGACTGGGGAGGCCCGCAACCGTACCCGGCGCCAGTTGGCCCGCAGCGACTGTCGCAGCGTCGCCAGCTGCTGACCGAAGTACGCAGTGACCGATCCCTGCGCCGTCGCAGCACTTGCGCACACAATCGAACTGAAGCCGTAGTCCATCGTCATCTGCCCGTCCCCCGACGAGATGGTGATCCCATAGGCGCCGTCGGCGGACACCCAGTTCCGCGGCCCCGCCCACGACCAGAACTGCGAGTTCTGATGGGTGATCGATCGCGGGGGCAGTTCCCGGGCTGGCGCGGGCGCACCCGGTATAAAAGCAGGCCAGCGACTGCCACACCCGCCACCACTTTGGTCAACATCGCCTCAGAGTAGACCCAAGCGTTACCGAGGGGAAGGTCCATCCGGCCACAATGCACGCTCACGCCGACAACGGGCATCATTGATCCATGAGTGGGCCGACCGTGCGACGGGTCGTGGTGATGTTCCTGGGGCTCACCATCGTCTCCGCCGGGATGACGCTGGTGTTCCTGAGCATGCGTGCCGTCATGGATATCGGCGGGACGTGCGCATCCGGTGGGCCCTACGCCATCACCACACCGTGCCCCGAGGGCGCTGCAGCTCTGCTGCCCCTGGGGATCATCGTGGGGCTGATCGGCCTCTGGATGTACGCAGTGACCTCGTCGAAGTTGCCGGGCCCGCGGCTCACCCTGCTCACGTGGTCGGCGTTGTTCCTCAGCCTGGGCTGGAACTTCTGGCAGTACGGGCTGAACCCACCGATGGCCGCGACGGGCGTCGTGTGGGGGTGGATCATCTGCGGCGTGGTGTTCGTCGCGATGGGCGCGTTCCCGCTCTTCGGGCTGTTCAACCGCGACGTCGCCAAGGCCCTCTTCTGGGCCGACAGCCCCAGTGAGAACCCGGTGGATCCCTACCCGCACGGCGTACATGCTCCCCTGCGGCACGCTCCGACCCCACCTGTCAGCTCTGAGGACTCGCTGCCCTGTCGCCCTGGAGCGCCTCGCCGCCCTGCACAGCAGCGGTGCCATCACCGATGCGGAGTTCGCCACAGCCAAACGCCGGATCCTGGAGGGGCAGTGACCAACTCGAACACCACCAAGGCCGCGATGGCCATCGTCCAACTCATCGCGATCCTCGTCGGGATCGGCGTTGGCCTGTGGGTCTTTCAGCTGGTCACCGGCTGAAAGACGGGCCGAGGTTGTCGCCGCTTTGGCCAGCCGCGAAGCCTGTTTACGACCGTTGGTTCAGTTTCCGCACTGAGCCTCACAGCGGGAACTGACCAACGGTCGTAAACAGCGTTCGGGAGCCCGGAGTAAACTTCTCACCAGGAGGATCACCTCGTGAGGACACAGGAGCAGCGCAGCGTGGTCGCCGCGCGGTGCCCACTCAGATCAGGCGAACCCTGCACGCTATGCCATCCCGACGCCCGGACAGGTCCGCAGGACTGCCCGACAGTCGCCCTGGTCATGGATGATGAACAGATGCGCGAGGAGTTCGCGAAGTACCGGCGCGAGCACCGCTGACCCGCCCTATGGCACCGCTGTCACCGCACTCAAGGCCGGACCCTGGAAGGTCACGTTGAGTTCGTTCACGGGCTTCTGCCAGCTGAAGTCGAACGGCGCCGAGTTGCTGCCGTAGTACCCGGAAGGCCAGCCCTTGCCGGACAGGGTGGGGACCGGCCAGTTGTTGCCATAGGCATTGGCCGTCGGGCTGCCGTTCGCGGAGTTGACCTTGAGCCCGGGCAGGCTGATGGTCGGTGATGCCGTGCAGCCGAACTGAGTGGGCACCGCCGGTGTTCCATCCAGAGTGACCATGTCCGCCATGTTGGCCGGCGTCACGGTTCCCAGCGCGACGGCCTGGCTGCCCCCCGCAGAGGCCGCCTGGATGGACACCGGCTGGTTGGCGGCATTGGGCGCCAGATAGGGCATGTTGATGCCGTCGGTCGCGCTGGACACCGACTCCTCGATGTAGGTCGGCTGGCCGTCGGCTGTGACCCCGAAGAAGTTCACCAACCAGTCAGCGTCCTGCGGCAGCTGACCGGAGGTGTTCGTCGGGGTATTCGTCAGCGTGCTCTGTTCAACCGTGGTCGGCGCCCCGCTACCAAAGGGGGTCGTGAGCGTGGCTGTCATCTGCGAAAGGTCGCAGCGCAGCGTGTAGTTGCCCGTCGAGTCCGCAGTGGCCGTCATGATCGGCGGATTTCCCTCATTGAGCAGGCCGGCGCTGTACTGCGGATTCGTCAGGTAGCTGAGCTGGATGTACATCTCGCCAAGGGTCGTGTACTGGCACAGGTAGTCAGTTGGGTTGTATTGGCACTTCGCGGCGCCATCGGGGAACCCGGGATTCGGGCCGACGTACTGCATCAGCCCGTCCTGGAAGGTGGCAGAGCCACCCGTGTACGTCCCCGACGACGCATTCGGTGAGACCATCGGCGCGGGCATACCACCGTTCCAGTAGTACACCGCGTTGGTCTGCGCGCCGAGCGCCTGCTGCAACGTACCGGTGATGAACCCGCTGCTCGGGGTGTCGGTGAATGCGCCCTGGTTGCCCGCGGCGGGGCTACCCGCCCAGGTGTTGGTCGGCGGCAGGACAGCCTGGCTGGGGTCTGACACCCCGTTCGTCCCGAAGCCCGTCACCACCGAACTCACACCGAACAACTGCGGGTACTGGGCGGTGTTGTTGCAGGTGTCCACCTTCAAGCCGGTGAAGAAGGATACGAGGAACTTCACAGTGGCCGCGGCGATCGCCCCCACTGCCCCTGCCTGCGAGTAGGTACTGCCCTCACCGAGCGCGTTGACGGCCGACTGTCCGGCCGCGTTGGCAGAGTTCACGAGATCGGTGGTCAACGTGCCCTGTGTACCCGGCGCGTTCAGCCCCTCCTCGGCGCCGAACAGGCCGGCTGGGTAGTCCACCGTGAGTGGGAAGAACGGCGGCTGGATGTACGTGAACACCGCCGAGTCGCCGGCGTTCACTGTCTCCTGTGTGGCAGGCGGCGGCGCATTGGTCGTCGAACCATAGTCCGCCGCGTACAAGCACTGGATCACCGGCTGAACCGTGATCTGCTGCTGAAATGGCGTGTTGTTCTGGACGTAGACGAGGTTGAAGTACGGCGTGTCGGGAGTGGACGCCAATGTGGCGTTCGCCTGGTCGGCGCCCTGCGCGACCGACCGCCGGAGCACGCGCCGCTGAGCGATCGCGGCCGCCGTCGCCTGCTGCACGGTGCGCTTGGACCATTGCCCCTTCACCAGCTGGCCGGCGCTGATCTGGGTCAGTTCGTGCGCCGAACCACCGCGCTTGGTGTCCTTGCGGTGGGTTACCGAGACCGCGACCGCAGCCCGGCGGCCCGAGAATGACCGCTCCCGAAGCTGTTTGGACACCTTCGCGGACAGAGGCACCTTCAGGGTCATCACACCCGATCGCTCGACCTTGCGGGTGGTGTGGGCGCGGGCGAGCAGTGCCCTGTCGGTGAGGACCTCGACAGACCGCGGCTTCTTGACCTGGCTGTACTTCTTCTTGGCGACCGCCACCCGCAGGCGCAGCCGATCCTGGGTGTGAGCGCGCTTGGTACTGCTCCGCTTGGGGTCCACATAGACCTTGGCCACCACGGTCAACCTGCCCCGTTTGCCGCCGGCGAGGTAGGGGAACTGCACCCATTGCGGCGGCAGGCCGGCCCGCGCGGTGCGGTTGGCCGCTGGCACCGGTTGCGCGTCAGCACTGACGTGTGCACCTGGCGCCGGTTCGGCGGCCAGCACCAGCGGCGCCGGTAGCACAGCCACGGCAGTGGCCAACGATGCAAGGACTGAAACGGTGCGGATCATGGCGCTCCATCGGGCTTGTGCAGGCAGGCTACAGCCCTGCGTGGTCAAAGTCGATCATGTGGTCTCCGCCCACTCCGACGCCAGCGTCGAGCCCGTGGTTCCCTACGCCGCACCTGGCATTGCCCCTCCAGGAATTCCGGTTTCGTGCCGATGAAGTCCCTGACGCGGACGGAACCGCCACCGCCCCTGGCAACGAGGTGATGACCATGGACCATTTCGGCCCCGGCAGTGCCCGCCCTGCATCTTCCGCCGCGCCTGCTGCAGGTCGTGGCTCCGTCACAGGTGGGCGATGGGCGTATGGCTCGGCGGGGTGGCGTGCCTGGTGGTGATGCTGTTGCCGGTGGGGTCGCCCGAACGCGTGATGCTCATTCACGCGACAAGCTTCGTCGCAGTTGTGGTGTTCCTCATCGCGATCCTGCGCATGCCGCGCGCAGTACGAGTTGTCTGGTGGTGGCTCTGGGCCTTCTTGGTGCTGACCGTCGCCGGGGATGCGGTGTACGACATGTACCTCTACTACTTTGACAAGGAGCCATTCCCCAGCCCCGCCGATGTCCTTTACCTCGCGTCCTACGGCGCCCTGGTCTCGGCGCTGGTGGTTCTGGTCCGCCGACGGCAGCCCGGCCACAATCGCGAGACCTGGGTGGACACCGCCGTCATGACCGTGGCAGCGGGCTGTGTGGTGGCCACCGTCGTGATCATGCCCATGCTGACGGAGTCGGCCGCTCCGCTGGTGACGACCCTCATCGCGCTGGCCTACCCTCTGCTGGATGTGATCGCCTTGTCCGTGCTGATCCGGATGCTGGTCGGCGTGGACAAGATGAACCGAACCTTGGGGCTACTGACCGTGTCGCTGGCCTGCATGCTCACCGCCGATCTCGTCTTCCAAAGTCTCGCGGCGCAGGGCGTGGTGGCGGATGCACCGGCCTGGGTGGACGTCTTGTTCCTCGCCTCATCACTGCTGCTGACGGCTGCGGCCACGTCGCGTGGGGCAAGGACCATCACCCGGCCGAGCCCCACGAGTCACCGCACCAAGGCCCGCCTCATCGGCCTCGCGGTGGCCGCGTTGACCGCCCCCACGCTGCTGGCCTTCTCCGTGTGGAGTGAGGTGGGCTCGGGTGCGCGGCTGCTGGCGGTGGCCTCCATCGCTGTCATCCTGTTGATCCTTTGGGGGGCTCTGATGCTGATCTCCATGGTGGAGGAACAGGCCGCACTGCTTGCCGAACTGGCCCGCAAGGACAGCCTGACCGGGCTGCCGAACCGTCGTACCTGGGATTTCGAACTCGACCGGATGGCCGTGCGCACCGCGGAGAGGGATGTTCCGCTCACCGTGGCCATGCTCGACCTCGATCACTTCAAGGCCTACAACGACCGCCACGGACATCCCGCGGGTGACACCCTGCTGTCCGACTGTGCCCGTGCCTGGCGTTCCTGCCTCGATCCGCACCTGGTGCTGGCCCGCTATGGCGGTGAGGAGTTCGCCGCGTTGCTTCCTGACCTGACGCTGCAGGGCGCCTGTTCGGTTCTCAATCAACTCCGCCTGGCCACTCCGGGCGAACAGACCGTGTCCATCGGCTGCGCGCAACGGGTGCCCGGGGAGCCGATCGAGCAGACCCTGCACCGAGCGGACCTCGCCCTGTACCAGGCCAAGGCCAGCGGCCGGGACATCGTCGTGGCTTACGAATGGGATGAGGTCGAGGTGCGCGGCTAGGGCCGCAGCATCACCTTGAGGGCAGTGCGGTCATCCATCGCTGCGTAGGCGTCGGGTGTCTGTTCCAGATCCAGGGTCAGATCGAAGACGCGGCCCGGATCGACCTGGCCCGTGAGAACCCCCGGCAGCAGTTCCTCGATGTAGGCGCGCACCGGCGCCGGGCCTCCGGTGAGAGTGATGTTGGGACCGAACAGGCTGCCGAAACCGACCGGCGCATCCTGGTACTGCGGGACACCGACCCGGCTGATCACGCCGCCGGGCCGGACGATCCCGACCGCCTGCTCGTACGCGGGCATGTGACCGACTGCCTCGAGCACGATGGGGCTGCCGCCGGCGGTGATCTCGCGCACCTTCGCGATGCCCTCAATGCCGCGCTCGGCCACCACGTCGGTGGCACCGAATTCCCGGCCGAGGTCGGTGCGCACTGGGTACCGGCCCATCAGGACGATCTGCTCCGCACCGAGTTGCTTGGCGCAGAGCACAGCCAGCAGCCCGACCGCCCCGTCGCCAATCACAGTCACCGTGGCACCGGGTGTCACGCCGCCCCTCACGGCGGCGTGCCAGCCCGTGCCGTAGACGTCAGACAGCGTGAGCAGGCTCGCCAGCAGGGTTTCATCGGTATCGGCGTCGACGCCGGGCACGGCGACCAACGTGCCATCGGCGAGCGGGACGCGCACCGCTTGCGCCTGGCCGCCAGCAGTCCCCAGACGCGGATCACCCCAGAACCCGCCATTCACGCACGACGTCTGCAGACCCGCCCGACAGAACTCGCAGTGACCGCAGGAGACCGCGAACGGTGCGATGACGAAGTCACCGGGGCGCACCGTCGTCACCTCCTCGCCTGTCTGCTCCACCACCCCGATGAACTCATGTCCCATCGGTGAACCGTTGGTTGAGGTCGGCTTCGAATGGTAGGGATGCAGATCACTGCCGCACACGCAGGAACGCACCACCTGCACGACTGCATCGGTCGATTCCTGCAAAGTCGGATCGGGGGCGTCGATCACGCGGACATCGCCCGCGCCGTACATGTATGTCGCTCGCATGACACCAGTTAACGCCAGATGTCATAGAAGGCCATTCGGCGCCGACACGTGCCGAGATGGCCATGCCATGCGCGGGCCCCCCATGGTGGATCTTCGGCGGGCCACTCAGTGCGGTTTGGCAAGGATGGCGAGGATGCAGCGCAGCCAGTGACGATGGGCCGGAACCGGGCAGACCGCCGGGGGTTCTGCAACGTCACGTTGGGCAAGGCCTACCCATCGGCACACGGCCCGAGGCCCGCCACCCGACCGTCGGCGATTCCGCAAAGCACAACACCTGCTGGTCACACAGGGCATCACATTGCAGCTGGCGATTGCCGGTGAGGACCCCCGATCGACGAGGTCCTCAGCTTGCTGGCACGAGTGGTGATCAGCGATCTCGACTCATTACCGGTGTTGGCTGTCCGCCGGTGTTGGGTCGCGATCGGGGGGTAGCGTTGCTGACGTCGAACCCTGAGGAGAATCCATGTCCGACGACAACAACCCCCAATCCGCCGACACCGAACTGACCGTGGACGCGATGGCCGTCACCGACGGGGCATACTCCCTGATCGTGGCCGATTTCGACGACGTCGATGCGGCATGGGAAGCCTACGAGTCACTCAAGTCGGTCGAGGACGGCAGGTCGGTGGAGATCGAGGCCGTGGTGGTCGTCACCAAGGATGAGGACGGCAAACTCCATGTCCAGAAGGCCACTGATCACAGCACTCGTCGGGGCCTCGGTTGGGGCGTTGTCGGCGGAGTCGTGCTCGGCGTGGTCTTCCCGCCATCGATCCTGGCTAGCGCCGCCGTCTTGGGCGTCGGTGGGGCAGCCGTGGGCAAGGCCCGGGAACTGCATCACAAGAGCGAGCTCGCCGAGGAGTTGCAGTACTCGATCGATCCTGGGCACTCCGGACTGATTGCCTTGGTGTCCGATCCGGGCGTGGTCGAGATCCGCAAGGCGATGGACAAGGCCAACCGGATCGTGCAGTCAGCAGTGGACAAGGTTGCCACCGAGGACATCAAAGCAACTGCCAAAGAGGTGGCGTCCGAGCCAGAAGACTGATCCGGTAGCCGTCCGTGCTGACTCGATGAGCAATTGGGCAGAAGGTGCTGCGACACGCCGCGAGGAATCGCGACAAGTGCCGAATCGCCTTCCTACACCTCGGCCAGGCCCACCGCGTCATCAGCCAACCGGGCCGGATCCACCTGCCGACCCGAGCGGATCAAATCACCCACGCTGCCGATCGTGTCCCACCGACTGACGTGCATCCCGGCCAGGACTCGGCCGCCTGACAGCCAGAAGGCCATGAAGTCCAGGCCTGACGTATCACCCCGCACCACTACCTGGTCGTAATCCCCCGGTCCGGCGTAGCCGGTGTACTCCATCCCCAGGTCGTATTGGTCTGTGTAGAAGTACGGCAGCCGATCGTACGGTTGCGTGCCACCGAGCATCGACCGCGCGGCATGTGGCCCCTGGTTCAGAGCATTCGCCCAGTGCTCCACCCGAATCCGCCGTTCGAGCAAAGGGTGCTCGGCTTCCGCGATGTCCCCGGCCGCGAAGACCGCAGGGCCTGACGTGCGCAGTGTGGCATCCACGAGAATGCCACTGCCGATGTCCAATCCACTCGAACGCGCGAATTCGATGCTGGGAGTGACCCCGACGCCCACCACCGCCCGATCCGCCGTGAGGACGGTGCCGTCAGCGAGTTCCACCCCGGCGAAGGCGCCATCGGTCGCGATGAACGATTGCACCCCGACCCCGCAGCGCAGATCTACGCCGTGCGCGCGATGAAGATCGGCAAACACCTGCGCGACCTCCGGGCCAAGCACGCCCACGAGGGGCAGCTCCGCCTGCTCCAGAACCGTCACCGCAACCCCTTGCTCGCGGGCGACGGCGGCGACCTCCAGCCCGATCCACCCCCCGCCCACGATCACCAGATGCTGCGTTGTGTCCAGACCCGCCCGCAGCGCGTCCGCATCGTCGAGGGTGCGCAAGTAGTGCACTCCCGTGGCATCTGCGCCGGGAATATTCAGCCGACGCGGGGTCGAACCGGTCGCCAGCAGCAGCGCGTCGTAAGCCAACAGGGTCCCATCAGACAGTTGCACCTGGCGCTCGCCCAGCTGCAACCCCTGGACCGACGTACCCTGCCGCAAGGTGATCGACTGCTCCTGGAACCATGACGCGGGCTGAACAAAGACGCTGTCGCGTTGTGCTTTGCCTTGCAGATAGTCCTTGGACAGCGGTGGCCGCTCGTAGGGAGGATGGGCTTCGGCCCCAACCATGACCACCTCACCTGAGAAGCCCTCTTCTCGTAGGGTCTGCGCGGCCTTCACAGCGGCGAGTCCCGCACCGACGATGACAAATCTGTCGGAGGTCATGACTCAACTTCTCACCGGTTCCGCGCCATCGCAATGGCACGTGCCTGTGTGCGACACCAGCCCCACACGAACCCGCCCGACACGCCGAGCAACCCCTCCCCCGTCGTCACCTCGACGTGGCTCGGCACACCTGCATTACCCATCGATCTGGTCGTCGTGACGACCTTCGACAGTCACGGGCGCATTGGCCGCGGGGACGATCGCGGATACCAGCACCGGCAGGGCCTAGGTCCGGCTGTTCCTCATCGACGCTACGACGCTGGTGGCGAAGGCCACCTCCGATCTGCCGATCGGGACCTTGGACCCCAGCGACGTGACGTTCCGCCCCCCGCCGGCCCCACCGTCCACTCCGACGCTCAGGACCGCACGGTGATGATCAGGGACGGTGGCTGAGCCGGTCAGCCGACGATGCCTTGGAAGTCGGTCGTCAGGTAGTCGATGAAGGCCGGGCCCACCTTCTCGGAAGTGAGCACGGCGGCCGACACGGGTGCGGGGCGTGACTCGAAGTCCGCGTCGGCAAGGGCGCGGGCTGCGAAGTCATGCTGCAGGATCGCACCCCGGCCGACCGAGACGAAGTCCGCACCGCGATCCAGGCACCACGACACATCAGCCGTGGTGAGCACCTTGCCCGCAACGCCGAGCCGCGCAGCCCCTCGCGGCAGGTCCACGAAGTGGTCGATGAGCAGGCCCTCGTCACCGCCTCGCGGACGGCTGAACACGTCCCACAACGACAGTTCGACGTAGTCGAGCAGGTCGCTGGCCAGAACCTCGCGCGCGTAGCCCTGGGCATCGGCCAGCGGGATCCCGAAACCCTCCGGACTCAGGCGCAATCCCAGTTGGAACGTGCGAGGCCGTTGCCGCCCGGATGCCCGCCAGCACCTCGAGAAGGATGCGCAGGCGGTTCTCGAACGAGCCGCCGTACTGGTCGTCGCGGTGGTTGCGGCTGCTGTCGAGGAACTGCCCGATCAGGTAGCCATGGGCGCCGTGCACTTCGACGCCGTCGAATCCGGCGTCCTGGGCGCGCACTGCGGCGGCGACGAAATCCCCGATGACCTGGGTGATCTCGGCGGCGGTCATGGCCACCGCATCGTGGCGCGGGTCGTCCCAGGGGCACTGGACCTGGCGGCCGGTGATCTGGCGTTCGGCCCGCCGTCCACCGTGGTGCAGTTGCACGGCAGAGGCGGCGCCGTGCGATCTGATGGCGTCGGCCAACCGCTTCAGGCCCGGATCATGCTCTGGTGAGCAGACGCCCAGCTGCCCATCCCAGACCTGCCCAGCCGGGGACACGAAGGCGGCCGCCGTCAGGACCAGCCCGAAGCCGCCGCGGGCCCGCGCCACCAACCATTCGATCTCATCAGTGGACAGCGCCCCATCAGAGTGACTCTGCTTGTTGGTCAGCGGTGCCAGCGCGATGCGGTTGGACCACGCGGGGCCGTGCTCGAACGTCAGCACGTCCGATGGCAATACATTCGACATCTTGGGCCCTCTCGTCGCCTGGGCCCAATCCTGCCCGGGGCCAAAGCGGCGTGGGGGTACCGGGTCGGCGCACTCCGGTCTCAGACCGACACAGGGATGACGACTTCGTTCCTGCGCAGGAACCATGGTGTCCACGGCGGGTCGAACCGCGCGTAACGAGGCCGACCCACCACCGTCAGCCCAGCCTCCGCCAGCAGGTCGAGTAACTCATCGGTGTGGGCATCGTAGGAGCCGCGCGTCCAGCGGCCCGAGAACGTCAAGGCCGCGGCAGTCTGTGCCGGCACCCGGCGAGTCCGCACCGAGGAGTCCATGGGCTCCGGAAAGTCCTGCGTCATCAGTTCCGAAGGCATCACAAAGCCGACGACGAAGACACCACTTCGGGGGTCCTGCTCCTGCACCACCGGCGCGGTCATCGCCACCTTGCGAGACGCCCGGTTGTGACCCCCGATGTAGCGGGCCAGCGTCGGGAACGCCAGGTTACCCGCGACCCCGAAGGGCCCGCTGACATCCACCTCCGCCACCAGGTGTTCGGGATAGCGCCGCACCTCGAACCCGGAGTACTTCTCGAGGACTTCATACGGTTGCTGTTCGGTCATGACCTCACCCCAGCACCACGGTACCCACATGGACATCGATTGGGCCAGAGTCACGCCATCACCGTGGCAGGCCGCTAGCCTGCGGATGCGGAAGGTGCGCTGCCGGGTGCTCCGGGCCTGGCCCACAGGTTCAGCCGCGGGCCGACCCTGGCCACTACGGTCTGACCATGACCGACGACATCGACACCTGGCGGTTCTTCGGCCGTGCCTGGCTGGCTGCGCTGGCCCTGTCGTGGACCGTGGGCGTGATCGACGCCTATTCGTTCCAGGTGTACGGCGTCTTCACGTCCAATCAGGCGGGCAACCTGGTCGTGCTGGGCACCGAACTGCCGCGCGATCCCGACAAGGCGACCCTGGCTGCTCTGTCGCTGCTGGGGGCGGTGGTGGGGGTGGCGCTTTCGACCCTGATCCAGCGTCTGCTCGCGCGCCGCCGATGGTTGCAGGTGGCCTTTCCGATGATCCTCATGATCCTACTGATGATCTTGGCCTCCTTCTTGCGGCAAGTGGTGGGAAGCCCTGCGCAGGTCCTCGTGCCGCTGACCAGCGCCGCCCTTGCCGGGCTGGCCACGGCCGTTTTGAAGGTGCCCGCCGTGCGCGGCTGGATCACGGCGAACACGGGCGCTGTGCTGACCACCGTCCACACGATCTTCCAGGGCCCCAGCGCTGCCCGAGCCGGCGGTCAGCCGGTCCGGTCGGCGGTCATGATCACGCTGGGCTTCCTCAGCGGGGCCATCGCCTGGGGTTCGGGCATCCTCGGCACGAGCGACCCGTCAGTGCCCGCCCTCATCCCGACGCTGCTCGCCGTTGGTGTCGCAGTTGCCAATGAGATCCGCGCGACGCGCGCTGGCCGGTAAAGAATCCGCAGTCTTTGGCGCAGTCGACTGGGGGCCGCGAACTTTTCCGGCCTTGTTGTCCCCAAACCCGGCGGAAATGGCCAACGTCGTCGGAATTCGGCAGTTGTTGCTGCGACACGCCACTCGAAATCGCACCTTCTGCAAATCGCTGCTTGCGCTCACCGGCCACCTGGTTGAAGCTCGGCCTTAGTGGGCCACAGCGCACCCGCGCGCCACTGTGTCTGCTTGAGCTCAGCAGCTACTTGCCCGTTCGGTCCTGAGTATCTGCCTCCAGCCGATACCCGACCCCAGGCACGGTGATGAGGTACTTGGGATCTGAGGGGTTGGGCTCGAGTTTGGCACGCAATTGTGCGAGGTAGACGCGCAGGTAGTGGCCCTGGCTGGGCACATTTGGACCCCGCAGATCGTCGAGCAACTCCTGCCTGCCGACAACTTTGCCCGGGTTGGCGGCCAAGAGCTCGAGCAGGCGCCACTCCGTCGGCGTCAAGCGGACTTCTTTGTCACCACGCGTGACTCGCTTGCGCGGCAGATCGATCATGAAATCGTCGGTGGTCAACACCGGCGCCACCACCTCGGTTGTGCCGCGGCGATGCGCTGCTCGCAGTCGCGCGAGCAATTCGTCCATGCCAAAGGGCTTCGTCACGTAGTCATCAGCCCCGGCGTCAAGCGCCCGGACCTTTTCTGCCGCACTGCTGCGTGCGGACAGGACCACCACCGGAACATCCGACCACCCACGTACCGCCGCCAGCACATCCAGACCGTCCATGTCGGGCAGCCCGAGATCCAGGACGATCAGATCCGGGTGCTCATGCGCCATGGCATCGAGTGCCCCCCGCCCGGTCTGGGCCCAGACCGGCTCGTCGCCCCGTGCCCGCAAGGTGATCTTCAGTGCACGAGCAAGCCCGGCCTCGTCCTCCACGATGAGCACCTTCACGAAGACCCCCCCGCGGTGGGTAACCGGAAGATCATGGTCAACCCGCCGCCCGGCGTGTCGTCAGCCTCCAACAGTCCACCACACGCCTCCACGAAGCCACGCGCAACGGCCAGCCCGAGGCCGACGCCTTGGCGACCCGGTGCATCGCCAAGGCGCTGAAAGGGCTGGAACATGGCGTCGCGCTCACTTTCTCTGACCCCCGGGCCAACATCGATCACTCGCATCATCACTTCATCCCCGATACGTTCGGCTGTGACCCGTACCGGGCGCTCGGCGGGGCTGAAGCGCACAGCGTTCTCGATGACATTCGCGACCGCTCGCTCGAATAGCCCCTCGTCAACCCAAACCGGTGGCAGATCCAGAGGAATGCTCACCTCCAAGCTCTCCGGGAGCACGGCCCTGGACGCTGCAGCCACAAGATCGGGGAGCCAAACCTCGCTCTGGATCGCTGCCACGGCCCCGGCATCAAGCCTGCTCATATCCAGAAGGTTGTCGATCAGCGCTTGCAGACGCTCCGTCGAATCCTGCACCGTCGCCAGCAGTTGCTCCCGGTCCTCCTCGGACAGTAGGTGACCCTGGGTACGCAAAGCTGTGACAGCGGCCTTTGCACCCGCCAGCGGGGTCCGCAGGTCATGACTAACCGCTGCCAGCAGGGCAGTGCGGATTCGGGTTCGTTCTCGCTCCTGCCGCGCCACTCGCGCTTCCGCGCGCAGGTGGTCCCGTTCAGCCAGCCCTTCTGTCTGCAGTGCGACGGTAGTCAGAACCCGCATATCCATTGCGTCTAGGGATGGGCCAGCGATCGCAAGCTCAAGGCTGTCGCTGATCGGGATCTCGGTGACGACACCGTCCTGCGGGACGTACCCCATGGACTCGCGGACACGCCAGCGTCGGTCGCGTTCCTGGCGTTCGCGTAGCGCAACATAGCGCAGCGAGAACGACTCCTTCAATTGTTCGAGGAGGGCTGGGATCGCGTGTTCCCCCCGCAGAATCGTCCCGGAGAGCTTACTCAAAGTGTCGGCTTCCGCCCGTGCCCTGGCAGCCTCACGAGTCCGCCGTGCCGAGACGTCAACCATCCGAGCGACGGCCATGGCCACGAGGACTAGGACCAGCAGAGCGACGACGTTGAGCGGACTGGTTACCTTCCACGTGCCGTACGGGGGGATGAACGCGTAGTCAACGATGACAACCGCGATCAGCGCCGCCATCAAACCCGGCCGCAACCCCCCGAACAATGCAGCGACGAGGACGACGGCCAAGAACAGCATGAGTGCAACAGGCAGAGTCTCGGAACGGTCCCACTGCAGCAATATCAGGGACAGCAATGGCACACCAAGTAGCGCCGTGGCCCACCCCGCCACCTTGCGATATCGCGGCAAGAGATCCAGACCCTCAAGGCGGCGCCCTGCGCCCGTGTGATCGTGCGTGACGATGTGCACATCGATGTCGCCAGAGTCCCGAACGACCAGTGGTCCGACCCCTGGCGAGAAAAGGCTGCCTAGCCGTGATCGCCGAGGAGCCCCGAGCACGATCTGCGTCGCGTTCACCCCGCGGGCGAACTCCAGAATGGACTCCGGGATATCTGAGCCAGTCACCAGGTGGAATGAACCGCCGAGTGCATCCACGAGACCACGCTGCCGGGCGAGCGTGTCCGGCGAGCCCCCACTAAGCCCATCCGTTGATGCCACGTGCAGGGCGAGGAGTTCGCCGCCGATCGCCCGCTGCGCGATGCGGGCGCCCCGCCGCAGCAGGGTATCCCCCTCCGGTCCGCCGGTCAGCGCCACGACCACCCGCTCCCGCGTAGGCCACGGCTGCTCGATGTCGTTCTCGTCGCGGTACATCTCGAGAGCCTGGTCCACCCGGTCGGCAGTCCAGAGCAGCGCCAACTCCCGCAGGGCAGTGAGATTTCCGATCCGGAAATAGTTCGTGAGAGCGGCATCCACCTTCTCGGGTTTGTACACGTTGCCGTGTGCCATCCGCCGCCGGAGTGCCTGCGGGCTCATATCAACCAGTTCGATCTGGTCGGCTCGTCGCACGACATCGTCGGGCACCGTCTCCGTCTGCCTGATCCCGGTGATGCTGTAGACGACGTCGTTGAGCGACTCCAAATGCTGAATGTTCACCGTGGTGATGACGTCGATTCCTGACTCCAGCAGCTCCTCGACGTCCTGCCAGCGCTTCTGATTCTTGGAGCCCGGAACGTTGGTGTGGGCGAGTTCGTCGACCAAGGCGACCTCAGGGCATCGCGCAAGGACGGCATCCACATCCATTTCGGTCATGGCGGCGCCACGGTACATGAGGTCCTGCCGGGCGATCACCTCCAATTCACCAATGGCTTCAGCAGTGAGCACACGGTCGTGCGTCTCGACGAACCCCACGACGACATCGGAACCGCGCCGCGCACGCCGGTTACCCTCGTTGAGCATCGTGAACGTCTTGCCGACGCCCGGGGCTGCCCCGAGGTAGACCCGAAGTGACCCACGGCGTGGGATAGGCCGCTGACTCACACTGGTCATTGTGCCCGTTCGAGAGCCTCGTTGATTTCGAGGACGTTGACCGATGCCTCCCCCAGGAAGCCCAGGCCGGGTTGGGTGGTCGCCGCAGCGACCATCGCGCGCACTTGGTCCTCGGCGAGTCCCCTGCTGCGGGCGACTCGGGGCACCTGAATCGCAGCGTATTCCGGGGAGATGCCCGGATCCAGCCCAGAACCCGACGCTGTAACGGCATCCGCAGGCACTGCCTCCGGCGCGACACGTTCGCGCGCTGCGACCGTGGCCGTGCGTAGTGTGATCGCGGCAACCAGCTCAGGGTTGTTAGGTCCCAGGTTGGATCCCCCGCTGGCAATCGCGTCATAGCCGTCACCCGCGGCCGACGGCCGTGAGTAGAACCATCGCTGGCCGTCAAACTGTTGACCTATTAATGATGAGCCCACGATCGAGCCATCGCGTTCGATCAAGCTGCCATCGGTCCGAGCGCCCAGTGCCTTTGCCGCCAGGACCCCGGCCAGGGGGTACAGCAACCCGAGTACCACCGTGAACACCAGCATCAGGCGAACAGCAGCCCACACTTGCCGAGTCACATTCATGTCATCCTCACAATCCCGGGAGCAGACTGACGACGAGGTCAATCAATTTGATCCCGACGAAGGGTGCGGCGATCCCCCCGAGACCGTAGGTCAACAGGTTGCGTCGCAGGAGACCGTCGGCGCTCGTGGGTGTGAAACGTACCCCCCGCAGCGCAAGTGGAATGAGTGCCACAATGATGAGCGCGTTGAAGATGACCGCTGACAGGATCGCCGATTGGGGGCTGGATAGACCCATGAAGTTGAGCATTCCCAGCTGGGGGTAGGCCACCAGGAACATCGCCGGCAGGATGGCGAAGTACTTCGCGAGATCGTTGGCGATCGAGAAGGTCGTCAGCGCACCCCGCGTGATCAGCAACTGTTTTCCGATCTCTACGATCTCAATGAGTTTGGTTGGATTGCTGTCGAGATCGACCATGTTGCCAGCCTCTTTTGCAGCCGATGTGCCCGTGTTCATCGCGACGCCCACGTCGGCCTGTGCCAGTGCGGGAGCGTCGTTGGTCCCGTCCCCGGTCATAGCAACCATCCGTCCGGACCCTTGCTCGCCGCGGATGAGGGCAAGCTTGTCCTCCGGTGTGGCTTCTGCCAAGAAGTCGTCGACCCCCGCCTCGTTGGCGATCGCCCGTGCGGTCATGGGATTGTCCCCGGTGATCATCACCGTCCGAATGCCCATCGCCCGCAACTGGTCGAACCGTTCCCGCATGCCGTCCTTGACCACATCCTTGAGATTGATGACGCCAAGCGGACGAGCTGGCTGGGTCCCTTGGCGCTCGGCCACCACCAGTGGTGTACCACCACTCGCGCTCACCGCATCGACCGTTTGCGCCAGGTCCTCACCCGCGTGACCCTGGTTGTCCCGCACCCACCTGATCACGGCTGCGGCAGCGCCCTTTCGGATCTCGTGGACATGACCATCCACCGGGATGTCCACGCCCGACATCCGGGTGCGGGCCGAGAACTCGATGAAGTTGGCCTCGGAGCTCTCCGGGCGCACTCGCAGGTCGTAGTTGTCCTTGGCGAGAACGACTATCGACCGGCCTTCCGGTGTCTCATCGGCCAGACTGCTCAGCTGAGCCGCCTCTACCAGTTCCCGTTCCGAAATCCCCATGACCGGGATGAACTGCGCCGCCCGCCGATTACCCAGCGTGATGGTCCCAGTCTTATCCAGCAGCAGCACATCGACGTCACCGGCCGCCTCCACTGCGCGCCCCGAAGTTGCCAGCACGTTCCGCTGAACGAGACGGTCCATGCCGGCGATGCCGATTGCTGACAACAGCGCGCCGATCGTGGTCGGGATCAGACACACGAGAAGAGCGACAAGCACTATCAACGGCTGTCTGGCATCGGAGTAGACCGCGAATGGCTGCAAAGTGACCACCGCTAGAAGGAAGATAATGGTCAAGGCGGACAGCAAGAGATTCAAAGCGATCTCATTGGGGGTCTTCTGACGTGCTGATCCCTCTACCAGGGAGATCATCCGGTCGAGGAAGGTCTGCCCTGGTGCCGCTGTGATCTTTACTATGATCCGGTCGGACAGCACC
This sequence comes from Candidatus Nanopelagicales bacterium, assembly GCA_037046735.1. Classification (GTDB taxonomy): domain Bacteria; phylum Actinomycetota; class Actinomycetes; order S36-B12; family UBA10799; genus JADKAV01. The sequence continues at coordinate 326,927 of JBAOHC010000027.1, forward strand.
TTGGTGCCACCCGTGACGGCACTGCGGTCCCCACCCGATTCCCGAATGACCGGCGCCGACTCCCCCGTGATGGCCGACTCGTCGACTGCTGCCACGCCTTCGACCACATCGCCGTCGCCAGGGATCACGTCGCCAGCCTCAACGACCACGAGATCACCAACGAGCAGATGCGCGCCCGGGATGTGTTCCCCCCGTCCGTCGGGGTGCAGCAGCCGGGCGATCGTATCCTCGCGCGCCTTGCGCAGGCTCTCTGCCTGGGCACGTCCCCGGCCCTCTGCAACAGCCTCCGCGAGTGTCCCGAAGAGCACGGTGGCCCACAGCCAGAAAGCGACCGACCACGCGAAGACCGAAGGCACCTGTAAAGCGAGAACCGTCGTGAACAGCGCACCCACCCAGACAACGAACATCACCGGCGTCCGGATCACCTCACGTGGGTCAAGTTTTCGCAGGGCCGCTGGAAGGCTGCGCCACATCTGTCCGGGATCCAAGAACGTCGACCTGTCGGTTGTGTGGGTGCTCATTGCAGCGCCTCCGCAACAGGTCCCAGGGCGAGCGCCGGGACGTAGGTGAGACCAGCGACGAACAGGACCACCACCACCAGCAGGCCAACAAACATCGGCGCGTCGGTCGACAGGGTGCCCGGTCCGGGCGCCTTCCGCCTCTGCCTGGCAAGCACCCCGGCCAACGCGATCACGAGCACCATCGGGACGAAGCGAGCGAACAGCATGACGAGACCAAGCACAGTGTTCTGATACGTCGTCGCGGCGCCGAAACTTGCGAATGCAGAGCCATTGTTGTTCGCCGCTGAGGCATACGCATATAGAGCCGTGGACAGGCCGTGGGGGCCTTGCTGAGTGATCGAGCCGTCACCGGCGGGCAGCCCAGCGGTGAGTCCGGCTCCAACCAGCAGCAGCACTGGGGTGGTCAGGATGTAGAGCGCGACCAGGGTGATCTCCCGCCGCCCAAGGCGCTTGCCGTAGATCTCCGGCGTGCGCCCCACCATCAGACCCGCCAGGAAGACCGTGAGTATTGCCAGGATGAGCATCCCGTACAGTCCGGAGCCGACACCACCGGGAGACACCTCGCCCACCATCATGTTGAGCATCGCAACACCGCCACCTGCTGCGGTGAATGAATCATGCATGGAGTTGACCGCCCCCGTGCTCGTGCCGGTCGTGGAAGCCGCGAAGAGTGCCGATGTTGCAACGCCGAACCGGACCTCTTTGCCCTCCATGGCCGCACCCGCCAGTTCAGGCGCCGCACCCCTGCCCGCAGTCTCGGCCCAGGTGATCAGCGCCACGCTGGTCAGCCACAGCACGCCCATCGTGCAGAGGATCGCGATGCCCTGCTTCTTGTTGCCGATAACCAGACCCATGGCCCGGGGCAGCGAAAAGGGGATGGCGAGCAGTAGCAGTATCTGCAACACGTTGGTGTAGGCAGTCGGGTTCTCGAAGGGGTGCGCCGAGTTGGCGTTGAAGAAGCCACCGCCGTTGGTTCCCAACTGCTTTATCGCTTCCTGAGTGGCGACGGGTCCACCAGGGATCGGCTGAGTAGCTCCCTGCAGCGTTGTGGCCACCACGGGATCGTTGAGGTTCTGCACAACGCCTCCGATCATGAACAACAAAGCTGCGATAGCGGCCAGAGGTAGGAGCAGACGCAAGACGATGCGGATGATGTCGACCCAGAAGTTGCCCAAAAGGTCTGCCCCAGAAGACACGAATCCGCGGAGAAGAACGAAGGCGACCGCGATGCCCACCGCCGCTGAAACGAAGTTCTGCACCGTGAGTCCAGCGGCCTGTGCCAAGTAGCCCATAGTGGCCTCGCCGGAGTACCACTGCCAATTGGTGTTGGTCACGAAACTGGAGGCAGTGTTGAAGGCACCGTCCGCAGGTACCGCTGGCATGCCGACGTTCCCTGGGAGGACAGCCTGCAGTCGCAACAGCGCGTAGAGCAGCACGGCACCTACCACGGACACAGCAAGAACGGATATGGCGTAGGTTGCCCAGGGTTGCTGTGTCGAGGCGTTGACCCCAACCAGTCTGTATACGCCCTTCTCTAGACGCGTATCCCTGGTGTCCGTCATGATCCGCGCAATGTAGGTCCCTAAAGGCCACTGCACCAGCAGGAGCAGGGCCACGATCAGGCAGACTTGCTCTCCGGCCGCCATCAGAACCGGTCCGGGAAAAGCAAGGTGATGATCAAGTAGATGAGCAGACCCACAGCAGCCGATAATCCGACGGCCTCCATGGCGTTCACAGGCGCTCTATCCCTCTGAGCACCGCATAGACGAGCGCAAATGCGACGAGAATGAGCAGGGCGTAAGCAAGATCTGACATTTCAATCCCTTCCGCCTCTATGACGCGCCCGCAGACCCGGCACGAGCAGCAATCCTGACCACTCCCTGACCTACGGTCGACGGATCCTGATGAACCCCAGACCCCCGCCGAGCGCCACTTCGGCCGAGTGCGCACCTGGGCAGGGGCGGAGTCGACGGAGCACGGTTGGCACTCCTGCCGAGTGCATGCCCGACGGACAAAGGCCGGGCGAACTTAGACCGACGTTCTGGCAGGCCGGCGTGGCCTCGATCGTTGTTGGTGGTGCTGCCCGCGTGCGCGGGAAGAATGATCTTTAAGGGTCATCGGGTCGGCTGGTGTATCGCTTGCCGCGGGGGCTGATCCAGATGGTGGTGTTGTTCGGTCCGCGTTCCACCCGCCAGCCGCTGTGGGTTTTGATGCGGTGGTGGTATCGGCATAGCGGCTGGAGATTGTCGGCGTCGGTGGGGCCTGCGGGCCAGGGGACGATGTGGTCGAGGTCGCAGTTGCGGGCGGGCCGGCGGCAGCCCGGGAAGCGGCAGTGCCGGTCGCGGGTTCGGACGTACCGGCGCATCTTCAGATTCGGCAGGTACCCGGCCTGTAACTGGGGCAGGGTCAGCCGGATGATCGCCGAGGGCAGTTCCAGGCGGCGCAGCAGATCATCCGCATGGGCATCAGCGATCGGCCCGTACCCCTCGATCTCGGCCCCGTCATCGGTCATGATCACCGCGACCGGGACCTGCTCCGCGGGCGTGATCCCCGTCAACAGTTCGATGAACATGTCGGCCCGGATCGCCTCCCGGTTACCGTGAATGTTGTTCGACCGCACCCGGATCGAATCCATACACGCCGTCGCCTCCTCAGCGGTCAGATAGGCCGACAGGGTGGCCATGCCGTCCGGTTCCGGGATCAGGCTGCCTTTGCGACACGTGCGGGCCTTCTTACGGCGCCGGTCCGCGGCGTCGGCGTCGATCCGGTCGACCTGGCGGGTCAGCCACGGCCGTAGCTGCCCGCGGGTCCGGGACTGCGCGTAGCCGATCGCCCGCTCGGCCAGCCCCTGCCGGTCCGCAGGCGCCAGCCCGAGGGTGGCTGTGGCAATCTCGCGCACCTTGCCCAGGTCGATCCGCCCCTCAGTCAGCGCGGCCAGCAGCACCGGCAGATCCTGGACCACATCCACGGCCAGATCCACTATCGACGAGGCGGCACCCGGGCGACCAGACCATCGCACACGCCACCTCCGGCGGTGTCGGGTCAACCACCACACCGTCCGGATCGGCACCCAGCTCAGACTCCACGAACACCTGATGAAACGCCCGCAACTGCCGGGCGTGGCAGTACCCGATCACCGCCTCGGCCGCTTTCGCCGCATCGAGGGGATCCTCGTCGGAGAACATCACCTCCAGGACCGCCACCACCGAATCGTTCATGGTCACACCGTACGAAAGGGCTACGACAAGTTCTTCGGACCAGTAACTTCGCGAACACCAGTGGGCAATGGCAGGGACTGGCAGCCTCTGCAGACGAACCCGCTCATGCGGCGGATCGCGAGTTCGAGCCCCTGGCGAACACACGCCTCAGTACGGGTACGCGGCCTTGACTGCGATTTGACCACTTTGGACACACCCGGCCTGTCAGGGCCAAGATGAGAACGACCGAAGGACGCTGTTTCGGTGCGGTCACGAACCCAGGAGGCCCGATGTCAGCAGCCGACACCCTCGGTGCACCAGACGCCCATCAAGCCAGCCGTGGCGCCTTCACCTCTCGCAAGGTGTTCATCCTGGCCGCGATCGGTTCCGCCGTCGGGCTGGGCAACATTTGGCGGTTCCCATACGTGGCCTACGAGAACGGCGGCGGGGCGTTCATCATCCCCTACCTCGTTGCCCTACTGACCGCTGGTTTGCCGTTCCTGCTCTTCGACTACTCGATCGGTCACCGCTACCGGGGCTCGGCACCCCTGTCCTTCCGCCGTATGGGCCGAGGCGCCGAGGTGATGGGCTGGTGGCAGGTGGGCATCTGCGCGATCATCGCCGTCTACTACGCCGCCATCATCGCCTGGTCGCTGCGGTACGCCGTGTTCTCCCTGGACCAGGCGTGGGGGGACGACCCGGGCGCATTCCTCACTGGCGACTTCCTGCAAGTGGCCGACCCCGGCGTCGGCCTGGACTTCGTGCCGGGCGTGCTCGCCCCACTGGTGATCGTCTGGGTGGTGGTTCTGGCGATCATGGTCGCCGGCGTGCAGAAGGGCATCGGTGCCACATCGGTGCTCTTCATCCCGCTGCTCGTCCTGGCGTTCCTGGTCCTGGTGATCCGATCCCTGTTCCTGCCCGGCGCCGCCGAGGGTCTCAACGGGCTCTTCAACCCGAACTGGAGCGCCCTGGCCGACACCGGGGTCTGGGCAGCGGCGTTCGGTCAGATCTTCTTCTCGCTGTCCATCGGCTTCGGCATCATGATCACCTACGCGTCGTACGTCGGGCGCCGCACCGACATGACCGGCTCAGGATTTGTCGTCGGATTCGCCAACTCCGGCTTCGAACTGCTGGCAGGCATCGGCGTGTTCGCCGCACTGGGTTTCATGGCCCAGGCCAACGGGGTTGGCGTCGACGGCGTCGTGGACCAAGGACTCGGACTCGCCTTCGTCGCCTTCCCCACGATCATCTCCGAGGCGCCCGGGCGGGAGCCTGATCGGCGTGCTCTTCTTCGGCTCCTTGGTCATCGCAGGGCTGACATCCTTGGTCAGTGTCATCGAAGTCGTCATCTCGGCGGTGCGGGACAAGTTCGCGCTGGGCCGAGTGTCAGCAAGTCTGATCGTCGGCATCCCCGCCGCACTGCTGAGCATTCTGGCCTTCGCCACGACCACCGGCGTGCCGATCCTGGACACCATGGACCACTTCATCAACCGGTTCGGGATCCTGCTGGCCGCCGTGGTGAGCATGGTCGTCGTGACCTGGGTCTTGCGCGACCTGCCAGGACTGCGGGCACATATGAACGCCACCGGCTCCCTGCAACTGGGGAGATGGTGGGTGGTCCTGGTCTCGGTAGTGACACCCGCAGCCCTCACCTTCGTGCTCGTGCGCGAGTTCCAGGACACGGTGGCGTCGCCCTACGGCGACTACCCGGGCTGGTTCGTCAACGTGTTCGGCTGGGGTTCGGCGATCGCCGTCATGGTGCTGGCGGTCGTGGCGACGTTCATCCCCTGGAACAAACAGGTCAGTCTCGTCGAACCCCTTGGGGAGGACCAATGAGCGGGTCAGCGATCATCATGATGCTCGTCGCGATGCTGGTGCTGTGGGGCGGTCTGGTGCTGGCGACCATCAACCTCGTGCGGTACAAGGGCGAGGAGCCCGACGAGGTGCTGCGCGACCTGTGAGATCGCCGCTGCGGTCGGCGACGAGTTGCGTCCCCGAGACCCCAGCCGCGACGATCGGGAACATGCGCCGCAGCGCCACGATCGGCCAGCACACGTACACGTTCGCTGATCTGCGAGAGGTGATGGCCAAGGCGACCCCGGAACGCAGCGGCGATCATCTGGCGGCGGTGTCGGCGCACTCGGAACAGGAGCGGGTCGCCGCGCAGGTGTGCCTGGCTGACACCCCGTTGCGGGCTTTCCTCGACGAAACTCTGGTCCCCTACGAGATCGACGAGGTGACACGCCTGATCCTCGACACCCACGACACGCGGGCCTTCGAGCCGATCGCCGCCCTTACGGTGGGTGAGTTCCGGGATCACCTCCTGGCCGAGACCACCGACGCCGATGCGCTGGCCGACCTCGCGCCGGGCATCACCCCGGAGATGGCGGCCGCCGTGAGCAAGATCATGCGCAACCAGGATCTGGTGGCGGTGGCCAGCAGATGTCAGGTCGTAACTGCCTTCCGCAACACACTGGGCCTGCCGGGCAGGCTGTCTTCGCGCATCCAGCCCAACGACCCCACCGACGACCCACGCGGGATCGCCGCCTCGATCGTGGACGGGTTGCTGTACGGCTGCGGGGACGCCTGCATCGGCATCAACCCGGCGACGGACAGCGTGCGCCGCACCGTCGAACTGGTGACGATGCTCGACGACATCATCAGCACCTACTCGATTCCCACCCAGAGTTGTGTCCTCGCACATCTGTCGAACACACTTCTGGCCATCGAGGCCGGCGCCCCGGTAGATCTGGTCTTCCAGAGCATCGCCGGCACCCAAGCCGCCAACCAGAGCTTCGGCATCTCCCTGGGCATGCTGCGAGAAGCGCACGACGCGGCCCGGTCGTTGGGGCGGGGGTCGGTCGGCAACAACGTCATGTACTTCGAGACCGGGCAGGGGTCATGCCTGTCCGCTGACGCCCATCACGGCGTTGACCAGCAGACCCTCGAAGCCCGCGCCTACGGTGTCGCCCGGGCCTTCTCGCCACTGCTGGTCAACACGGTTGTCGGTTTCATCGGCCCGGAGTACCTCTACGACGGCAAGCAGATCCGGCGGGCCGGTCTGGAGGACCATTTCTGCGGCAAACTGCTCGGCCTGCCGATGGGCGTCGACGTGTGTTTCACCGCGCACGCCGAAGCCGATTCCAACGACTCCGACGACCTCATGACGCTGCTCGGCGTGGCCGGCTGCACGTACTTCATGGGAGTGCCTGGCGCCGACGACGTCATGCTGGAGTACCAGTCGACCAGCTATCACGACATCGCCTACCTCCACCGGCAGTTGGACAAGCGTCCAGCGCCCGAATTCGACCTCTGGCTGCAGGCCCGCGGCATCACCAACAGACTCGGCCTGCTGCAGGTGGATGATGGTCCGCATCCCCTGCGGGAGATAACCCTGTGAGCGCCAGGATCGGTCTGGGACGCAGCGGCGTCAGCATGCCGACCAGTCAACTGCTCGCCATGCAAGCCGACCTGGCGCTGGCCCGGGATGCGGTGCGGGCCACGTTCGATGCCGAACATATCGCCGCCGATCTGCGCACCGCAGCCATCGAGTCGGTGATCGTGAGCACCGCCGCTCATGATCGGGAGGACTATCTGCGACGGCCCGACCACGGCCGAGCACTTTCGGAGGAATCCGCTGATGAGCTCGCGTCGATGAGCATGGGGGCGGACCTCGCGCTGATCATCAGCGACGGGCTGTCCGCGACCGCCGCGAACCGGCACGCGGTGTCACTGGTCCGGGCGTTGCTGGCGGATCTGTCGGTGAGCGTGGCGCCGGTGGTCATCGCACCGCTGGCCCGGGTCGGTCTGCTCAACGACGTGGGCGCTGCGCTCGGCACCCGATCTGCGGCAATCGTGCTCGGCGAGCGTCCGGGATCCTCGGCACCCGACAGCCTGAGCTTCTACTTCGAGATGTCCCCGACCCGCGGCCTGACAGACGCCGACCGCAATTGCATCTCGAACATCCGACCCGGTGGTCTGCCCGTTGAGATCGCCGCCCTGCAGGCTGCAGCGCTGATCCAGGGCGGGTTACGAGCGGGGATCAGCGGCACGGGGTTGAAACTCGAGTACGACGACCACCGTGAGGTAGGTCCGGTCACCGGAATCGATTAGATCCTGGGGCTGATCTTCACCACCTGCCCGGCCGACCCCACCACACAGTCCTTTGGCCAGCTCAGAGGAATCCCGCCGAGAGTCAGGCAGGCTGAGCAAGTGGGCAGTTGTCGCTGCGACACGCCGAACGGATTCGCACCTTCTGCCCAGCCCTTGCCGCTCTGACGGATCCGTTCGTCCGGCGCGGACGTGGTTCGCGCTGCAGCGGACCCCGCACAACTCAAGATCCCTGACGGGCCTGCCGCATCCTCAGAGTTGGCCACTGGCCTGCGCCGGTCAAGGACCTCCAGCCAGCCTGTCCGTGGTCCCGGCACGGAAGGTGGGCACCGGCAATGGCCACATCCTGCCCCCGAAGCGGGCCACCGTGGCAGGTCAACAGTGCACTGCGACGTGCCGCTACCGCCCGTGGCGGCGCCAGAGCGATCCTCCGCAGGAGCCGATTGATCAGTGTGTTCTCAACTCTTGCGGGCCGCGCGGTACACCAGCGTCCACGCGGTCAGCGTCCACCACGCGACAAGCCCGATGACCAGCCAGAAGAAGATGGCGGCCGGCGTGCCCTTGATGAAAAACACGTTGACCGCCGAGAGCAGGAAGTAGATCAGGCCAGCGATCAGCAGGATCAAGGAGGTGATCAGCCACCTCTGGAACTTCCGTCCCAGGGTGGCGAAGTTGTCCCCGAGGGCGTTGCGCTGGCCATCCATCGCCGCGATCGGCAGGAACGGGGTCAGCGCTGCCACCAGCAGCACCAAGACGGGCTGGATCAACGACACCAGCAGCACCAGCAGCCACTGCAGCAGCGCCCAGCCCGTGAATGCGCCGAGGTGGGCCTTGACCCGGCCCACCACCGACATGCCGTCCCGGTCGACCGCCGTCAGGGCACACGACGTGAGGACCGCGTACAGCAGCATTGCGCTGACCGCAGAGACGACGAACGCGACGAAGAAGCCAAGGCTGAACCCCGACTGCGTGTTGACCCACGTCAGCGCGGCCTGCACCACCGTATTGACGGCGATGAACAATAGCGCTGGGCCAGCGGTGCGCCACATGACCAGCAATGCGCGGAAAAGCGCGGAAAAGCGATAGGTGGCCGGGGTGGGCCGCGCTACTTCAGTAGTCACTTCGCCTCCTGTGCGTTATCTGCGAGCACGGTCTGGACCTGTCCGTTGAAGATCTCCCTGGCGTTCACCGTGACCTTCAGCGAGATCACCGCGGGTGAATCGGCGCCGTACTCGGTCTTGGTCGCCCCGAAGGCTTCCTTCATCTGGGCCTCCGACCGAATAGCACCGCCAGTGCGGGTGGTACCCGTGCAGACGTAGAGATCCCCCGCGAGCTCGCACGTGGGTGCCACGTCGATCGGCACCTTCTCCTGCACGAGCACATCATTGGTGGCGATCCGTACCGCGGTGATCTCCGCGCCGGCGACCGGCTGCAACTGCGCGATCTGGCTGCACCCTGCCAGCGGGATCAGCGCCAGGACGGCGATCATCCTCTTCATGCCCCGGCCCCTTTCGTGTTCTTGAGGACCGTGGCTCTTCGCTTCATGATCTCCTTGTCCAGATCAGCGTCGGAGATCTTCTCGAGATCGAACGGCGCCGGCAAGACCAGTTCGACGTTGCGGTCCAGATCCGATCCCAAGAGGGCGAACGGCGTGGCCGTCCAGTCGTTGCTGGCCAGTTCCCGGCTCAGGGTCGCAATGCCCACCTGGGACAGGTCGCCGGCGGTCCACTGAGCCGGTGAGGCGTGGTCGAGCACGACCGCGAAGATCGACATCGTGCCGTCGCGGTTGTCACAGAAGTCCACGACCTGCTGCTGCTGCGGGTAGTCGATGCACGACGCGGTGGTGATCTCCCAGAACCCACCGGTGTTGTCGGCGTTCGGATGCGCCTTGATCGTGTTGGTGTGGGTGTGGCCGTTGAGCCAGGCCACCATGTTCGGGTACTTCACCAGCATGGCGATGAACTCGTCAGCGTGGATCAGCGGTTCGCCGGGGTGGAAGGGGGATTCGGCGGTGTTCTCCAGCGTCAGGCTGTTGTGGTGGCTGAGCACGATCGCCAGCTTGTCCTGCGCCACGCACTCCTGCAGACCCGCCTCCAGCCAATCGAACTGGTTCTTGGGCACCGCCCCGTCCGCCCCGGTGAGCCGGTTACAGGTGTCAAGGCCGAATAGCCTCAGGTTCGGGCCGATGTCCGTGGTCCAGAACGTGGTGTTCTCGTCGAGATTGGCTTGGGTGAAACCGTGGCCGACCGGCCCCGGTCCAGCGCCGGTGTCCTCGAAGTGGGCAGCCATGAAGTCCTGGCCCTGCAGAAGTTGGCGTCCCGGATCCGCCTCGACGCGCTTGAAGCCACCGACCAGGCCGAACTGCTGGCGCAGGAAGTCCAGACCGCGCTGCAGCGGGCTGGTGTCGGTGGCCATCCCGGTGAACTGGTCGGTCATCCACGATGGGAACGACCAGTACTTCGTGTGCCCGGTCGCCAGGGAACGTAAGGAGTCGTCTTGCCCGACGAAACCGTTGAGCAGGACATCGTGATTGCCGAACACCGAGAACCACGGCGCGGGCATGCCTGGGCTGGCGATCTCGGTCGTGACGATCGCTTGCATCAGCCCCGGAATGCGTGGGAATCCGTAGACCCCCCACACGTCCCCGGCCGGATCGTCCGGGTGGTAGGCGTAGGTGGCCTCCGGCCAGACCTCGACTCCTTCGTACTCACCTTGGGCACCGGAGTTGGCCATGACCGGCACACCGTCCATGACTTTGATGTACCACCGGGTCTCCATGTTGGAGATCTGGTCGGAGGAGTCGCCAGTGTTGACCACCGCCGCCATCGGGGCGCCGGTCACGGGGCTGTTGGCGGCCTCGCTGAACGCTTTCACCATCTGGGCCTGCACGAACAGCGACATCGACTGCTGCGGCCGGCAGGTGCCTGGCAGCAGAGTCATGCTGAACTCGTTGGTCGGCTCCAGCCGGGCGGGCGACTGGGTGTCCTGGATATGGATGTCGGAGGTGTGACCCAGGTAGGCCAGAGAGCGACGCCTCGCAGCACGGCCCGGGGACGGCGCGGATCCCACCAGATCCTCGCGCACGATGAAGGGCTCGCCGGGCGCGGTGAGCAAGGTGCGGTAGGCGCGGTTGCCGGTCGAGGACTGCCGGATCGTCTCGCGCAGAGTCGACGGCACATCGGCCGGGGCCAATGGCGCGGCCAAAGCACTTCCGACCATCGATCTCGGTAGACCCAGCGTCGCCGCCAGGGCACCGCTCACCGCGATGAATGATCGTCGGCTCATGTTTCCCATGCCCGCTCCTTCGTGATCGAACGCAATCGACATCGTTGCATGGAGCGAGCCAGGATCTTGCGACTTCGACCTCGCGCCGTCGGGTGTTCGCTGGAATGACCCATCGGCTGGCCCGCAGGTCCGCGGGTAGCATCGAGATGTCGCCGATCAGTGAGGTATCGCGTGTGAGTACCGACATGGAGTGGACCCCCTCCCGCGGGCGTGCCTGCTCTGTGTGCGCGACGGTCGTCCCCATGGTCGGTGAGGTGTGTGGCAGGTGCCCGCTCTGCTGGGCCTGCCAGAACGGCGCCGATCCTGACCACACCGTGGGTCAGGCCATCGCGGTCGAAGCCCTCTGGCTGCTGGACACCGCACCCCACCGAGTGGGTGAGTGCGTCCAACGGCTGCGTAGCCTCGCCGAGCATGCCACGCGGCCGGGCGTCACCGCGGTGCTCTCGGCTGCGGCGCGGGATCTGGAGTTGCTGGCGGCGGAGTAGCAGGCTCGCTCAAGCGCCCCTGTTCTCGGCGGGCTCCCCTGCGAATATGGGGGCCAGCGGCAACGGTTGAGGGTGGGATTGGCCCAAGCCTCAGCCGCCCGCAGCCACCATTCGCACGGCCAACCCGAGGTTCTGCAGGCGGGCATCGAGCGCCTGCCGATCGTGGTCGAGCTCGTACTGCACCGCAGCGGCGATGACCGTGTCCACGGCCAAACCCGCCACCATGTCGACGACACCGGGCGGCTGCACATGCAGGCCCAACAGCTCCACGATCATCGCCCGGCCGCGGTCCCGCGCCGCAATCAGCGCGTTGCGGGCCAACTCCGACGAGCCGCTCAGCAACAGGGTCGCCCAGGTGAAGACGGCCAGTGGCCGAGCCGGTGAAACGATGGCCGCCTGCCACACCCCGATGGTCAGGGCGATCGCCTCGTCCAAGGTGGCGTCCCGACTCACCACCGCGTCGATAGCGCTGAGCCAATCGGTGACCAGCCGCTCGACAGCCGCGGCGAGCAGCCCATCCTTGTTACCGAAGTGGTAGTAGATCGTCGGGGCCGTGACCCCCGCCGTCTGACAGATCCGCTTGATGGTGACGGCCGCAGGGTCAAGTTGCGCCAGAGCGTCCATGGTGGCTTGCAGAATGCGTTCCTCAGCAGGTTCGGTCTCCTGCGCGGGCGCTGCCATGAAGCACCACTGTAGGGCGGTCGGCCGTGCGGTCTGGAAGCGGGCTGCAAGGGCCGCACCGAACCGAAGGTGGTCATGAACCGGTTGACGGGCCACGCCACCCTCTTGTCCAGAACTGTGGCCACCAGGTAGTCCACGGACTCCTCGGGCTGGGTGCGGTGTCCCCACGTCTTCATCGCCACCAGGTCCGGCATCGCGCACCACTGCCCGGTGGCGCCCGGCCATCGGCCTCGTGCGCGTCCCACACAACGAACATGGAGCGTGGGCTTCGGGTGCGCGTGCATGCCTACGAGGCGGGTTGATGACCGGCCGCCCGTGAGCCGGATTGCCTGGTTAACATCCAGACGTGACCCCCGAGCGCAGCCTTCAAGACCGGTTCTTCCCTGACCTGATGTGCTTCGGATGCGGTCCGGCGAACAGCAAGGGCCTGCGTCTGCGCAGCTTCGAGGCTGACAGTGGCACCACCGCGGACTTCACCCCGTGGCCCGAACATGACAACGGACTCGGCTTTCTCAATGGCGGGATCATCTGCACAGTCATGGACTGCCACAGCGCAACGCCCGTACTCCTGCAGGCACAGCGGATGGGCTTGAGTCTGAGTGATTCCCCACTGCCGTTCGTGACCGCTGGGCTGACGGTGAAGTACCTCCGACCGACACCCCTGAGGCAGCCACTGAGCCTGCGTGCGACCGTCCGTGAGGCCGACCAGACAACGATGCTGGTCGCTGTCGAACTCTGGGCGGAGGGCAAAGTGCGGGCGCAGGGCGAGGCAACCTGGAAGCTGTGGAAGCCGCGCTGAGCGTGCGAAGGCTCAGCGCACCCTCGTGTCCGTGAATGTCACGAGGCTGTCAGCGTTCCATGTCCGCAGGGCCACCTGACTTCCCTCCGGTACCGGCATCGCGCACTTGCTGGTCGTCACGGCCTTGGTCAGACTCGGCACGTCGAACATCCGGATCCCATCGACAGTGGCGTAGAGGCTGTCCCCGCTGACCACTACGACGATGTGGTGTTTGCCGAACACGCTCAGGGTGGCGGGGAACTTGGTCTGGGCGATCGGCGTACTGCACTCCTTGTCGGCGTTCCACACGCGCACGATGAAGTTGTTGCCTTGACCTTTGTCGTATTGGAACGTGTAGCCAGAGGTCACGACGGCCCCGCTGAACGTCGAACGGACCCAGACGCCCCACCCGTTGCCCTGTTCGTAATTGACATCCGAGGTGAAGACCACGTCTTGGGATGTCCGTGGCCGCAGTGATAGGACGCGTGACCCATAGTTCAGGAAGACCTTGGTGCCGGTGATCTCCGCACGGCCGCCGATGAGTTTCCAGTCCGAGGCCTTGAGGAGATCGGTGTTGCACAGGTCGAGCACACTGCGCCCGAATTCTTTGGACCCGGCGGGGCCGAGTCCGGTCACCTGGACTGTGTAGGTGCCGCACGGCACATCCCCGAACACGACCTTGCTGGCCCGATTGCTCACGAGGTGATGATCGTGGAATCGCGCGTCGCCAATCGTCGGCGTGATGGTCACGTCCAGTTTCGGGTACTTGCCGTTGGAGCCGACCGGCCCGCTGATGTCGACGATCACCCTGGCCCCGGCACTCTTGATAGTGACAGCAGGGTCCATCTCGGGCTTTCCGCTACCGCCCAGCCGGTAAACGGTCACGGGTTTGGTGAGCGAACTCGCCTTGGCACCACCCACAGCGCGGACCTGAAAGTCCCAGTCCTTGGTCGGGTCGAGACTCAGATGCACCGAGGTGGTCTGCTCCCCCGACACCAGCACCCAGGTAGGGGCGCCCGATCCAGTGCGGTACGCGACTTCATAGCCGGTCAGGGCGCTGGCACCCTTCCACTCGGGCGCCTTCCACGACACGACGATGACTGCAGGAACGCCAGCATCGCGCACAGCCGCCAGTCTCGAGGGAGGCGTCATGGCGGTCTTCGCACCGCGCAGCAGGAGTGTGGGAGAGGCGCACGTTCCAAATTCATTGAAAGCCTGAACGCGCGCCTTGTACATGCGGTTGGCTTCCAGGCCCGGGATCCCCATGCCCGTGCCGGAGGTTGCCTGCGACAGGATCAGCTTGCCGTCGCGCACCGCGGTCACGCGCACCTCGTAGCGCGTCACGGGCTTCTCACTGCGGATGGCCGGTGGTGACCACGTCAGCTGCGACGGTTGCTCATCGCCCTTGCCGTTCCAGGCCAGGTTGCTCACCGAGCCCGGCGCCAAGGCCGCCACCCAGTACTCACCAGTCGTGGCGGACTGACCATCCGGTTTCACCGCACTCACGGTCACTCGGTAGCGCGTGCAGTTTCCGGTGGCGTCGTAGACGAAGGCCGTCGTGCCGGCGGGCACCACTGTCGCATCGTCAGTGGTGCCGTCAAAGACGTTGACGGTGTAGTGGTCCACTCCCGCGACCGCTGACCAGGTGATTTGCAGGTCCGTGGAGTCTGCCCCCGTTCGGACAACCTGCAACGTTGCTGGAGCCCCGGGGACCGCCCATGACGTGTTCGTCGCCATCAACAGGACAGCGCACGCCGTCAGACAAGCGCACAGAATCCTCCCGGCCGTCGGCCTGTGAGACCATCCCGTCGGAATCCGCCCCTGGTCCATACCTCAAGTGTCGCGAATGGAGTCGGCGATTCCGTCGCTGTCGGCGTCAAGAGACTCTCAAGATTTCGGGAGGCAAGGATTTCGGGCCTCTCGCGCACCCTCGGGGACGTGAGCGGGGGTGTACATCCCCTGGCCCTCACGGACAACCAAGACGCCCTGCCCGCCGCCTATCGCTCCTGGCGGACGCGCAGGACTACCTTGCCCACAAAATCGCCCTGCAGGTAGTAGCGCATCGCGCGCGGCGACTCTGCGAGGTCGAACTCTCGGTCGATCACCGGCGTGACGGTTCTCTCGGAGATCAGGTGCAGCAGCAGCGCCATATCTTCAGTCCGGTTCGCGCGGTACATGACCAGACTGACGCGCCTCCCCGCGGCCAGGCGCATGGTTTGCCCGAATGCCGCGGCCATGGCCAGCCGCCCGGTTCTGCCGCCGATGACTGCCCCGACACCACGCGGGCGCAGTGCGCGGCCGTAATCCAGCGGAGACCGGCTGCACACCATGTCCAGGATCAGGTCGTACTGCTCGCCGGTGCGGGCGAAGTCGACGCGGCGGAAGTCGATGGTGTGGTCAGCGCCGAGAGTACGCATGGCTTGGAGCTTCGCCAAGCCGTCGACCCCGGTGACGTCCCATCCGTGCGCCTTGGCGATCTGGATGGCGAAGGTGCCCACGCCGCCCCCGGCGCCGTTGACGAGGAGGCGCCTGCCAGCACCGGATGGTGCTGTCTTGCGCAGACCCGCGATGGCCAGTCCGCCGGCCTGCGGGATAGCCGCCGCCTGCTCGAACGTCAGCCATGACGGCTTTCGCGTCAGGGCCGTTTCGGGTGCCACGGCGTACTGCGCGAAGGCCCCGAAACCGCTGGCCGACAGATCACCGAACACCTCGTCACCGACCCGGTACCTGGTCACCGCGGCGCCCACCGCGTCGACCACACCCGCAATGTCCGAGCCGAGGATGCGATGACGAGGTCGCCGCAGCCCACCCGTGCGGTTGATCAGAGGTTTGCCTCGCATCAGGCCCTGGTCCCACTCGTTGATCGCCGCCGCGTGCACCCTGACCAGTACCTGCCCGTGATCTGGCTGCGGGATCGGCACAGTGGCCAGTTTGAGTACTTCGGGACCGCCATACGCGTCGTGGACGAGCGCCATCACACGCTCCACCGTAGTACCGGCACCACTGCGCCCGCTTCGGATCGAGCACACATCCCCATCTGGACGATCTTGGTCGACATCCGACCAGATGTCTTCGCGATAGGCACCTTCAGCCGGCCGGTGTTGCGCCGTCCATCCGCGCCATCCACGCCATGACGTCATCGGCGTACCGGCCGGCGCGCAGGGCGCCGGCCATGTAGCGCATGGGGGTGTCCACGTGGGCGAAGAACGCCTTGTAACTCGGACACAGGTAGTGCAGGCCGGGTTCACCGTCGGGGGTGAGTGTGAACCGATCCTTCGGACAGCCACCGTTGCACGCGAAGCGCACACTGCAACCGCGGCAGTAGCCGGGCAGGTCATCGCGCTTCGCCTGCCCGAAGGCGATCTGCTCGGGTGAGCTGATCAGCTGCAGCATCGGCGTCTCAGTGATGTTGCCCAGCAGGTAGTCAGGCTCCACGAAGTGGTCGCACGAGTAGAGGTCACCGTTGTGCTCCAGCGCCAGCGCGGTGCCGCAGGTCTGGGCGTGGACGCACATCGACCCGGGGACATTGAGGTAATTGGCCAAGGTGGTGTCGAACATCTGCACGTAGACCCGACCGACGTCACGGCGGACCCACTCGTCGAACACCTCGGACAGGAACGCCCCGTACCCGCCGGGACGCACGCAACGATCGGTCACCTCCACCCCGACAGGAATGCCGCCCGGGGCCGGGCGTTCCACGACCGGGATGAACTGGATGTACTCGGCACCCAGCTCGTCACGCAGGAAGCGATAGACCTCCAGTCCGTGTTCCTCGTTGGCACGGTTGACCGTCGTGAGCGCGTTCCACCGCACCCCGTGATCCTGCAGGACGCGCACCCCCCGAACTACCCGGTCGAAGGACGGTTTGCCACCCTTGTCGCGGCGGTACACGTCATGCAACCGTGCCGGGCCGTCAATCGAGACCCCCACGAGGAAGTCGTGCTCGGCGAAGAACTGCGCCCACGCAGAGTCCAGCAGTGTGGCGTTCGTCTGGATGGTGTGTTCGATGACCTGTCCCGGCCGGCGTTGACGCGCCACCAGGTCCATCACCTGCCGATAGAAGTCCAAGCCCATCAGAGTCGGTTCGCCGCCCTGCCAGGCGATGCTCACCTCGGGCGTGGCCTGCGAGGCCAACAACTGGCAGATGTACTCCTCGAGCACCTTCGGCGTCATCCGGAATGTGCTGCCCGGATAGAGCTCCTCCTTGGCCAAGAAGAAGCAGTAGTCGCAGTCCAGGTTGCAGATCGCGCCCGCCGGCTTCGCCAGCACGTGGAACGAGACAGGTGGGAACCCTTGCTCCATCGGCACAACCGCATCCTTTCAGCCACACCCACCCACGATCGCCATGGCCATGCTCACATGGCTCGCTGTCTTGGACGCGCGTCATGCCGAGACCGGCAACGTCATCGTGCTCACCGCTTTCTACGCCCCGGGCAGTGAGACACAGGGCCACCGGCGGATCACCCGACGATCGTAGGCACGAAGTGGCAGTTCTGTGCGGCCTGGGCACGGTGGGCGATCCGGGTGCGGACCTCCACGCACCCGGATCCGGCATCGCGCGTCCACAGCTGGTTGGGCGGGCACCCCGGGGAGGCAATCTCAACCAGCGACACGCCTGAGAAGTCCGATTCGCACCTTATGCACCGCGTGGCATTCTCACATCTGGTTGATCATGGTCCGCGGCCAACCAGATGTGGACCAGCCGATGTTGCCAGGGCCGAAGAGCGGCTTACGCGTGAGGACCGCGGACTCCCCCGAGAGCGGCCGGTAGCACCAAGCACACACGCCTCACATGACTCCTATGCTGAGGCCGTGCGACTGGCGGCATGCACCCTGGCCTTTGCACTGCTCCCATAGTCACCGCCGAGCCTTCGCCGTGCGTCGGTCGTTCTCCTTGACGATCGCCTTGACCAGTTCCGACTTGGACATCGTTGACCGGCCCTTGATCCCCAACTCCCTGGCCACCCCGTAGAGGTGCTTCTTGGTAGCGGTGGCGTTGACGCCGCCGGCCGTCTCACGTCGGGTGGACTTGCCGCCTTTGGCCTGGTCGTCGGAGGGACCGGCCTTGTCCTTGCGCTCCCACCGGTCACCGACCTTCTCGTGGGTGTGTTTGAGTGCCGACCAGGCGGTGCGCATGGCACGCTCACCCTCGCCGTACTCCGCGGCCGCCGCGTCATGTGCTTTCGCAAAGGTCCGCTTCGCCTTCTTGCCAGACCGGGCGACCGTGCTGGGCAGTTCACGGGCCTGGACCTTGCCCTTCTTCGTCATCATCGGCATGGCGGTACTTACCCGCACCGGACCGCAGCAGACCGGATGGTCGCTGCCCTTCCACAATCACAGGATCTCCATTCCCCTGTGGGAATCCGAACTCGCCCAGGCGGCCACCGCGGGCTTCGATCTGTGCGCTGGCACGGTTGGCGCGGTCGTCGGCGTTCAGGCTGGCGATGGCAGCCCCCACCCCCGAGAGTCACCGGTATGGCGTTCCCATCCCAAGCACCGACAGCGACTTCGCCCTGGTGCCGGCTGCGTTCAACCCGTTGCAGTGATCCGCTCGCGCCTTCCTTAACCGGCCAGCCAAAGAGCCCACTGCTCCACTGTGCGGAAGCCCAATCGCTCATAGACTCCGAAGCCCTCCATACTGGATTGCAACCAGGCCCAGGAAACGCCACCAACAAACCCCGCCCGAGTGGCATAGGCCGTGATCGCCGCCCCATACCCATGGCCGCGAAACTGCGCCGGAGTGGCGACGTCGAAGATCCCCACCGATTCGGTGTCGCTGATGGTCACCGCGGTGGTCACCGGCACGCCATCCACCTCACCGATGAACATGCGGTACCCCGGCATCGGCGCGAACAGCGCGGTTGCACGACGAATCGCCGCCGCGTCTACCTCGAATGCGGACGCCGCAACCTCGGTACGCAGATCGAAATCGGCATGCCGCAACTCGCGCATCACGAGACCGTCGACGGGCACGGCGGGGCCAGGGTCGCGCAGAGTCATCAGGGGGATGTCCGGACCGCGGGTCAGGCCGACCGAGCAGGCCACGACTTCCCCCACGCCCACACACTCGGGCACAGCCTGCAGACCGTAGGGCGCTCCCTCGTCAGCAACGGCTCCCAGCACGTCGCACACCGCAACCGGATCGGCGTCGGCCTGATACAGCCACGCGCCGTTGAGGGTCGGGAAGGGAACTCCCGTGACCATCCCGAAAACGCCAGGCATGCTGCGTAGCCATTGCCTCTCCGGGTCCATCTGTGAGGCATGACGCATGAGGTTCAGGACGGTCTGACGGGCGGCGGGATTCATGGTGACCTCCACGCTCAGGCTAGTCATCTCAGCCGCGCTTTGCGATCAGCTGTGTGGCACAAACCCCGAAGAAGCCCGCAACCGCTGTACCCTGCGAGTGGAGTCTCTGGGAGGGAGAAAAGGACATGATCACGCGCAAACTGGCCGCATTAGGCGCGGCAGGCACACTCGCACTGATCTCTTGGGCGGGCACGAGCACTGCGCAGGCTGCCAGCAAGACGGCAATGGACCAGGGCGGCGCCTACTGCTTCCGCTTCGGATATCCCGCACCGGGAGGCACCACGAGTGTCCTGTCCCTCGACGTCGACCCTGCCGATCACCCCACCAAACAGCGACTCTGGTGGGCCAGCGGCGTCGAGAAGGCCACGAATGCCGACGTCCTCCTCGACAACTACGTCAACACCCTCAGCGGGAGTGCAACCCTGGCGAAGCCGAACAACAACGTCCCCGGCCCGAAGGTCATTCACATGGCGCTGACCGGAACCAGTTACGGCTCCGACCTCGACGCGACGGTCACGGGGATCTGGGATCTGGAGTACAACCTGCAACTGAACCCCAAGACGCTGAAGGGCAAGATCGTCGGCCTGTCCACCTTCACCCCCGTCGCAACTGATGGCACACCGGGCACAGCCACGACCTACGCGATCAACACGATCGTCAAGCCGATGAGCTGCCGGAGGATCTAGGAACGCGCGGCCGTGGGTCCCGATCTCAGCCGGCACACCCCGTACCCTGCATGAGTGCGCGACGTGATCTTGAGCCTGTCCGACGGCCGGGTTCTCGCATTTCGCGAATATGGCGACCCGCGCGGGCGACCGGTGGTCAACAATCACGGTGGCCTGGTGTGCGGCTTGGACATCGGCCCCGCCGACACGGCCGCGCGCGAGCTCGGCATTCGACTGATCTCTCCCGATCGGCCCGGGGTGGGCGCCTCCTCCCCGAAGCCTGGCCGCCGGACCGGTGACTGGCCCGCAGATGTGGCGGCCTTGCTGAAGCACCTCGGGCTGCAGGAGTGCGGCGCCTTCGGATGGTCCCTCGGTAGCGAGTACGCGTTGGCCCTCGGCGCGGCCGGGATCGCCACGAAGGTCGTCGTCGTGGGCGCGGTGCCGCCATTGGCCCGCGATCAGTTGCACCAGCTCAACCGGACCGACCGGGTCCTCGCCAACTTGTCCATGGACCGCCCGAACGCGGCCCGGCGGGTGTTTCAGCTCATGGGTCGCAACACCGGCGCTATCCACCGTCTCACCGCACGCACCTCAGGCGGCCCGGACAACACGATCGTGACTGAGCTCGACGGGTTCGGACAGTGGATGCGGCAAGCTCTACAGCAGCCGTCGGGCATGGTCGAGGAGTACCGCGCCATGTGCCGGCCCTGGGGCTTCTCACCGTCGGCCGTCCAGCGACCGGTCACCATCTGGCAGGGCACAGCAGACGAGTTCGTGCCGGTGTCGCTGGCCCATGAACTTGTCGCCGGGTTGCCCGACGTGGACTACCGAGAAGTGACCGGGGCGGGCCATTTCCTGGCCTATGAGCGGTGGCGTGAGGTGCTTACCCCGTTGGCCTGATGCCCGCCCCCTAACCCTGCCGCGCTGGTCGTGCGGGCCGTGACCCCGAGCTGAGCCAGAGCATCCTGGGGGCCTGCGGAATGTGTTCCTGCGCAGGTTCAGTCGCCCGCACGGCCGCAGCCACGAGTCACCACTGCAGGGCGGCGGGCGCTCCCGTGGGGACGGCTGGCTGCGAGGGCCGCACAGGAGGTACCGGCTCGTAGCCGGCGCCCAGATCCGGTCGCTGGTCCTGCTCGCCCCGGTTGGGCCAGAAGGACATGGCGCGCTCGGCCTGCGCGGTGATCGTCAGAGACGGATTGACGCCGAGGTTGGCACTTACCGCCGCCCCGTCCACGACGTGCAGACCGGGGTGACCGTACACCCGCTGCCAGGCGTCGATGACGCCAGTGTCGGGGCTGTCACCGATGGGGCAGCCACCCAGAATGTGGGCGGTGAGGGGGATGTTGAAGGCCTCGGTCCACGTCCCTCGCGGCTCACCACCGGTCTTTTCGGCAAACCGCTGCGCGACGTCATGCGCCTCCGGGATCCACGCGGGGTTGGGGGCTCCGGTCCCCTGCTTGGAAGAAAGTCGGCGCCCGAAGCGTCCCCGCTTGAGTGAGACGTCCAGGGAGTTGTCCAGGCTCTGCATCACCAGCATGACTGTTGTGCGCTGCGACCAGCGCCGCACGGACATCGATCGCAGGAAGGAAGCTGGGTCATGCCTCACCGCGGACACGAATCGCCGCCAGCGGGGCACGGGCGCCTCGCCGGGGAGATCTCCCTTGGTGAGTACCGTGCTGAGCAAGCCCATGACGTTGCTGCCCTTGCCGTACCGGACCGGCTCGACGTGGGTCTGCGGATTGGGATGGATGGAGGATGTGATGGCCGGGCCGGTGGAGTAGTCGACCTCGAGATCGCGAGCCTCCACAGTGAGCACGGACTCGGAGTTCGTTCGGGTCAGCTGACCCAGCCGGTCCGACAGGTGCGGCAGCGTGCCATCGTCCTTCATGCGGTGCAAGATCCCCTGCGTGCCCAGGGTGCCTGCCGCCAGGATCACGTGGTCGGCTGTCACGGGGGTCCGTTCGGGGCCACCGGCGCCCGGACCCGCGGCGCGCATCGACACCTCGTACCCGCCACCGGGCTGCGGTGCGATCCGGGTCACCGTGGTCAGGGGAAGGATCTGCGCCCCGAGCCCTTCGGCCAGGTGCAGGTAGTTCTTGGGGAGGGTGTTCTTGGCGCCGACCCGGCATCCGCTCATGCAGGCGCCGCAGTCGTTGCACGTGGTGCGGGCGGGTCCGGCCCCTCCGAAGTAGGGGTCGGGCACATCCTTGCCGGGCTGATCGCCGAACAGGACCCCGACCTGCGTGCGGTGGAACGTGTCGGCGATCCCCATGTCGCGCGCGACCTCGAGCATCACCCGGTCGGCGGGGGTCTCGACGGGGTTCTCCACCACTCCCAGCATGACCTTCGCCTGCGCGTAGTGGGGCGCCAGCTCGTCACGCCACTTCGTGATGTGACTCCACTGCCGGTCCTCGTAGAAGTCGTCCAGCGGCTCATACAGAGTGTTGCCGTAGACCAGGGAACCCCCACCAACTCCCGCGCCGGACAGTACGAGTACGTCGTTGAGCAGATTCAGCCGCTGGATGCCGAACATCCCCACGGACGGTGCCCACAGGAACTTCGGCAACCGCCACGAGGTCTTGGGAAGCTCGTCGTCGGTGAAGCGCCGGCCGGACTCGATGACGAGCACCCGGTAGCCCTTCTCGCTGAGCCGGAGGGCGGCGACTGAGCCACCGAATCCGGATCCCACGATGACGACATCCCAGTGGTCGGCGGTGTTCTGCATTGAAGCTCCTTCCCGTCGGGCAGGTGTCAAGAAGCGAGGTGCCCGGCGTGTGATCCCTTGCGGCTTGATCGAACTGTATAGCGATAGCTATACAGATGTCACGGTTTCTGACCGAATTGACATTTCCGCAGCCTCGGCGGTCGTCCGCCGGCTTCTACACCCCGAAGGTACGTGCCGGAGGGTTGTCGCGGCACGTACCTTCGGGGAGCCTGGGTCCTGCTTTCCGATCACGACCCATCGGTGGTCTTGTCCAGAACGGTCGTCACCAGGTAGTCCACGAACTCGTCGGGCTGCTCCCACAGGGGTCGGTGACCGGACGTCTGCAAGACCGCCAGGTCCTTGATCGGCGCCTCGATCATCGGGTACCACTGCGCGAACGGCCGCGCCCGGCCATCGGCCTCGTGAGCGCCCTGGACGAAGAACACGGGCAGGTCGAAGCTGGTCGCGGTCTTTCGGAAGTCCACGTCCTGCAGCTGCGGGTAGAGGGCGGCGAACGAGTCCATGAACGCGCCGATCACGTGAATCTGGTCGATCAGGGTGTACTCCGGCACGAGCAGGTTCTCCGACATCTGCCCCGAGCCCTCGGAGTTCGCACTGTGGTCGTAGGAGTACACGTCCTGCTCGTGCGACAGCGCGGTTTCGTAGGGGAACATCGCGTGATACGGGGGCGGGCCGGCAGTCTGCAGCTGCTCCACGAGGCCCGTGTCGCCGATGCGCCGCGCCCACGCCAGGGTGTCCTGGTAGAAGATCCGGTCGGTGGCCAGTTGGCTCACCATCTGGCCGGTACCGATGAAGGCCCGGTAGAGCTCGGGGCGCTGCTGCACGGCCATCACGCCCAGCGTTGAGCCCCAGGACTGTCCGAGCAGATAGATGCCGTCCTGCCCGAACCGCTCGCGCAGGTAGTCCGTCACAGCGATCGTGTCCCCGACGTGCCCAGCGACGGTCACCGTGCTCACCGGGTCGAGTTCGTCATAGGCGGTCCCGGCGCCGCGCGGATCCCAGGTGACGACCGTGAAGTGCTCTTCCAGCGCGGGCAGATGCCTGCGCATGGCACCGAACTCGGAACCACCCGGTCCACCGGGCAGGAACAGCAGGATGGGGTTGTCCGTGCTCGTACCACGGATCATCAGAGGCAACTCGTGACCACCCGCGGTGATGGTCGTCAGCTCGGCCACCGAACCGGCCAGTGGCTGTCCGTCCGGCCCGGTTATCGGCGCGGTGGTGGCCGGCCGGGCAAGGCCGATCATCAGCACCAGCAACGCCAACCCCACGATCACCGCGCCGCCGCGGCCTACGACGCGGGACCACCGTGACGACATCCTGCCGTGCCGCGCCCGCCACCCGCCCGCACCCAACGCCGACCCCAGGGCCAGCGGGATCAGCGTCAACCCAGCCTGGAAGCCGCGGCCGGTGATCAGGGCCAGCGCCCCGTAGAAGCTGGTGTGAACACCATCGACCATCGGGCCGTCCACGCCGAGCCGGACCACCTCGAACACCGTCGCGAAGACCAGCGGAGTCACGAGGATCGTCCACCGGCTGCCGACCAGGAAGCCGGCGATGCCTCCCACAGCCAGACTGACGATGATCGAGGCGATCGCTTCCTGCGACGTCAAAGGTCCACGCGGCGTCCACCAGCCAGCAGCCACTGCCCACCCGGCGGTGAGCGCGAGTGCGGCTGACACAGCGATACGGCGGTTGGGACTGCGGTCGATCTGCTCGGTACTCATGATGGACTCCTGTCGCTTCCCTTCCACCTTGGCGCCGCAGACCCCTGGTGTAATCCCCCCACATCCCTCGTCCTGCGGGGGTGTCCGGGGTACCTCCGCAGGGGGACGGCAGCGCCGGCTCGCGCAGGTACTGTGAAGCACATGGGCAGTTGGACCCACGCCGACCGCAAACACCAGCAGAGTCGCTGGTGGTTCGCAGGTGACGCCGCGCTCGCGGGACTGTTCATGTGGATCACGGTGGTCTCGTTGCGCAGCGACGCCTACGTCGATGAGTACGGTGCGGTGGCCGGCGTCGGCTGGCTACTGGCCCTGTCCCCCATCGCACTGCTTCTCGTCCGACGAGCGTTCCCGGTGACCGCCCTACTTGCCGCCACCGTGCTTTACCTGCTGGCCAGTGCCACCCTGGGCGACAGCAACGCCCCGCTGGCGATCCCGTTCTTCGCCTACTCTGTCGCCCTGACCCGGCCGATCCGCGTCTCCTCGGGCTTTGTGGGCCTGGCCGCGCTGACCATGTCCACGACCACCTTCTACGGTCCCGGGGATCCCGACCCGCTGGTGATCGTCGTGTGGTTCCTGCTGTTCGGCTTGGGCTGGCTGGTGGGCGTGACCATCCGCAGCAATCGCGAGCGGGCCGAACTTCTCGCACAGACCGTCGACCATCTCGAGGCACACCAGGACCGGGTGGCCGCCGAAGCCGTCGCCGATGAACGCACCCGGATCGCCCGGGAGTTACATGATGCGGTCGGCCACGCGGTGAATGTGATGGTGCTGCAGGCGGGGGCGGCCCGACTGTCGCACGACCCGGACAGGACCTTCGAAGCGCTCACCGAGATCGAGACCCTCGGACGTAACGCCCTGACCGACCTCGATCGGATGCTCGGTCTGCTCGACGAGTCCGGCGTCGCCGACCTGACCCCGGCCAAGGGCGTGGCGGACATCGCCGGGATGGTCGCCGAACTGCGCAGCGCCGGGGCCGACATCGATTTCCATGACGGCTGCGACGCTGCGGTGAACCGTCACGTCGGAGCCGCGGCCTACCGCATCGCACAGGAGGCGCTGACCAACGCCCTCAAACATGCGCCGGACGCCCACGTCGATGTCACGTTGTCCTGCACCGCCTCCCAGTTGCACGTGTGCGTGGTGGACGACGGGGCCAGCGGTGGACCCCGATCCCCTGCCAGTGGCGGGCGTGGCATCCCCGGGATGACCGAACGGGCGAAGGTGCTCGGCGGGCATCTGCAGGCCGGGCCGACTGCCCCGCACGGTTTCGCGGTCCGTGCGAGCCTGCCGCTCGGGCAGACGACATCGGGGCAGGTCCACACCCAGGTCACGACATGATCGGCGTCCTGATCGTCGACGACGACACCCTGGTGCGCACGGGGCTGCGGCTCATGATCGAGACCCAGGCTGACCTGTACGTGGTGGGCGAGGCGGACAACGGCGATGATGCGGTCAGGCTCTGCAGAGACCTGCAGCCGGACATTGTGCTGATGGATATCCGCATGCCCGGGACCGACGGCCTGCAGGCCACGCGCCGGCTCACGTCTGCCGATGCTGGCGATGAGGTCCCCCGAGTCATCATCCTCACGACGTTCGAACTCGACGACTACGTGTTTGAGGCGGTGCGCGCCGGTGCCAGTGGCTTCCTGCTCAAGCGCACTCGCGCTGAGGACCTGCTGGATGGCATCCGCACCGTGGCCGGTGGCGACGCGCTGCTCTCGCCGTCGGTGACCCGACGCCTGATGCGGGAGTTCGCACGGACCACCAGTGGCGCGGCCCTGCCCATCGAACTCGGCGACCTCGACACTTTGACCCAGCGCGAACGCGAGGTTCTCATCCACATCGGTCACGGCCTGTCCAACCGGGAGATCGCCCAGCAGATGTACCTGGCGGAGAGCACCGTGAAGACCTACGTGAAACACATCCTGATGAAACTCGGGCTACGCGACCGCGTGCATGCGGTGGTGTACGCATACGAAGCCGGGTTGATGGCCTGAGGTTGTTCCCTCAGACTCCTGGCCAGCGTGCAGACGTGACCCAGGCCCACCGTGAGCCAAGCCTGCAGGAGCAGGTATTCCCGATCTGATGTGTTTCGGATGGACCGCCGTAGGCGTCCTGTACGAGAGCCATGAATCGCTCCACCGAAGTGCCGCCCGGATCACCCACCGCGGTCGGCAACCCCTTGGCGCGTGGTGCGGTGCAAAGGTCCGCACGATGACGAGATGGATGCGCAACATTGACCCTCGCAGTACCCGAAATGCGTTGTATGCCCGGTTCGGGAGGGTCAAAGTTGCGCATATCGGGGGCCAGGAGCCGCCTCCGCGCGGATCTTTGAACCGCTCGCTCCAAGCTCGAACAGGCCCGCCGTGGATCAGACGATCCTGACTTCCACCATCGCCGCACCCCTCAGGACCCCGACCCTCGCAGCTGCCGCCTCTATCCGTTTCCTGTCCCCAGCTGACAGGCGGTGGAAGGGTCTGATGTCGATCGACAGCAACCGCGCGGTCTTCCGGGCCCGCCAGGTGGCAACGATCTCCGCGTCCAAGAGGACTGCGCCTGGGGCACCCACGCCTCTGTACACGTCCCGGAGGTGGGTCTGCTCAACAATCGTCTGCCGGTCACGCGCCTGCGTGTAGGGGTCATGCGGCGGTAGCAGCCATGCACCGCGTGGCGGGGGCGCCGACTGCAACGCCTGCAGATCCTCGGCGAGCAGCCACCCCGTCCGCCCCCATTGCACGTCTACGAGCTCATCCTCGACCTCGGTCCACCACGGGTCCACGTCCGCAGCGCGTACCCCTAGCCATGCTGCGAAATCAGCCCGCGTGGAGGGGCCGTAACGGCGCAGGTAGCAGCGCAGCAGGTCGGCGCGCGCGGGCTTTGGGTCGAGGCTCGGGAGAGCGGCGCCCAGCCACTCGTCCATGAGGACAAAGGGCGCCTTCCTGCCCTCACGGGCAGCGAAACAGACCACGCCCTGCAGAGCGAGGACGCGGACGGCGAAGTGGACGACCCCCGCGCCCACGGCCTGACCGGACGCATAGGGACCTTCCCTCAGCCAGATGACGCGCTGCTTGGTCGAGAGTCGCACGGCGATCCGCTCGGCGACTTTCACGCCGATCTCAGTGATGGCGAGCCGGCGGCCTGTCAGGACGTCGCGGATCTCGTCTCGCACCAGTTCCACGATCTGCGTGAGGCTAAGGCCGAGCTCATCGACCACGGGCACGACGCCAGGCAGGAAGTGCCGCAGGCCGTCCTCGGTCGGGGGCAGGACCCCGGCAGTGAACACCGGGGCCAGAGCAGTTGGGAAGATGTACGGCGCACCCCGCATGCACCAGGTCTGCAACAGTGTCTTGTCCTGTGTCAGGGCCACGTCGAACTGCGCCTGCGTGACGTCCGGCGCCCGAGCGTGCAGGGCCAGCAGCCCAGACCCCGGCGGGCTGTTCTGGACACCGCACGCTCCGGCCGCGTCGACCAGGTCGCGAGCCCGCGAGCCGTGGGACAGATGATGGGCGCGCACACGAAAAGCAACGACGTCGTTCCTCGTGACCTCCACCACCACGTGCTCAACCTAGTGGTTGCGAAAGCCCGCGATGGCCTCCTGCGCGCCTCGAGCGGTGGGTCTGCGGCGAAGGGGCAAACCGAAGGAATTGGGGTGTGTCCGACGAACCGAGACGTGGTTGTCGGGACCTCATGCGTTGATGACCATTGGGAACGCTGGTTTGGTTGGAACGCAAGCTGAATGACACTCCAGCGACACCCGTCCGCACAACTCGGCCGTGCGCCCTCGCGTTGTGGATGTGAGGTTCTCTTCTGTGGGTTGTGTCATTTCTGTCCATAGGTCCTAATTGAGAGATTGTTTTGTCGTACCCCTGTTCTATGGTTGGGGTATGGATCAATCAATGGTTGCGGCGTGGGAGGCGATGCTGCCCGACGGTGACCCGCTCGAGGTCGCCAAGGCCGCCGAGGCGATGATCGGGTTCTTCCACGCCCAGCAACTGGTGGCGTTCCATCAGGTGTACCAAGACTCCGAGGCTGGTGCCGACCCCGACGGGGTGGTCGTGGATCCGTGCCCGCCGGAGATCGCCTGCGCGATGCTGTGGAGCCCGGGTGTCGCGTCGGCGATGGTGGATGTGGCGGTGGATGTGGTCACCGACCTGCCCGCGGTGTTGGCCGCGCTGGCTGAGGGCCGGATCGATCTGGGCGAAGGTCCGGGAGATCGTCCGCGCGACCTGCGGGCTTTCGCTGTCCGACCGGCGGGAGGTGGCCGACCGGGCCATCACCTACGCCGCCACCCACACGAGGTCGCAGTTGCGTCCGTGGCTGACCCGGCAGGTCGACCGGATCGACCCCGACGCCGCCGAACGCCGTCGTAAGCGGGCCCGTAAACAGCGCGGGGTGTGGCTGACCCCGGAACCGGACGGGATGGCCACCCTGTCCGCCTACCTCACCGCCGAAGAAGCCAGCGCCTGTATGGAGTCGGTGCGGGTGGCCTGCCGTTCCACCGACGGGTCGCGGGACGCCAACCAGGCCGACACCTTCGTGGAACTGCTGACCGGGATCAGCCCCGCCCAGCAGGTCCCGGTGACCGTGATCATGACCGACCAGGGTGCCGAGATCGAGGGGTACGGCCCGATCAGCGATGGTCACGCCGCCGACCTGCTGGCCCGGCTGCACACACCCTCGGTGACCGTCCTGACCCGCCCACCCATGGGCATCCGCTACGCCCCGAGCCTTGCCATGCGCCGGTACGTGCAGGTGAGGGATCGGCACTGCCGCTTCCCCGGCTGCCAGCGCCCCGCCCGCCGCTGCGACCTCGACCACCTCACCCCCTGGCCGGCCGGGCCGACTGACGTCGACAACCTGGCGTGTCTGTGCCGGCACCATCACCGAATCAAAACCCACACCGCATGGAAAGTCCGCAGACTCCCCGGCAACATCCTGGAATGGACCAGCCCCACCGGACGGGTCTACCGCAGCACCCTCGAAGACCCCTGACGGTAAGCTTCCCGCCCACGGCGGGCAGCCACAAGCACAGTCGTCCCGGGTCGAAATGACGGTGAGCTCCCGGCAGCTGTTCACGCTCCCGGGCGACTCGGGTGCGACCCACTTCCTAGACCCGGTTCCTGGCTGCCGCGTCCATCGCGGCGCTTTCTGGACCCGATGGCCCGGGGGGCACGCGCTGAGGCTGCGTGCGCGACTGGATGGCGATGATCACGGGCACGAGGACAG
Source organism: Candidatus Nanopelagicales bacterium (assembly GCA_037046735.1). Classification (GTDB taxonomy): domain Bacteria; phylum Actinomycetota; class Actinomycetes; order S36-B12; family UBA10799; genus JADKAV01. Next base: position 356,633 of record JBAOHC010000027.1, read on the forward strand.
ACGCGACGATCCCCGCGGCCAGGCCGTTGTTGTACAGGTTGAGACCGGCATGGAGCTGTCCGACGGTCTGCACCGCGGATGCGTGGATGAAACCCGCCACGATGCCCCAGTGCCATCCGAACCGGCCGGCGATCGGCGCCAGTGTCGTTCCGAAAAGGGCTGCGAGCAACAGCGTCGCGTCAGCCGCGCTGTCCGCCTTGCCCAGTGATGCCAGGAACACGCCCAGCATGACCGGCAAGATGTTCAGGGGATTCTTGCCGAACGCGGCGAAGCCGACGATGCTGAGCAGCGCCCCCACGACCGGCCCGTTCAGGTCACCGCCCACCACGACGACGTAGGCCATCCCAACAGCGCCGGCCAGGGCCATGTTGACCAGCGTGGCGCCGATCCCCACCATGGCGATGAAGTCGGTGGGCGCCTGTCCGGACACCCGCAGCAACTGGCGCACCCCCGCAAGAGCATCACGGTCGAACCAGAGTCCGAGTGCGATGAGAGACAGCAGAATCACACCGAGAAAGGGCACGAGCAGGCGGTTGTTCCCCGTGGTCCACACGAACACCGGCTCCGGCACGAACCCGTAGGCCTTGTACATGGCCACCACCAGCACGCCGATCAGTCCGGCCGTGAATCCCATGTTGTACAAGCAGAAGCCCATGTGGGCCTTGAACAGCTGCGCCGCCGCCGGCACCAGGACGAAGCCGATGACCAGCGCCGTGGCGAGGGCGAGCGGCACGGTGAAGACCGGGCTCAGACTCGTACTCAACAGGATCTCCGAGACGATCGGAGCCAGGGCCACCCCGAAGAACGCGGTATTGATGTTGCTGGCGAAGCTCTGCCCCTGGAATCGCGAGTAGAGCCAGACCCCGACGATGATCGGCCAGACATTCAAGAGGTTCTTGCCGAACAGTGCGAAGCCGAGGACCAGGAACAGGCATGCGACCGACGCCCCGGTGATGGCGGCACCGCACCGTTCGTACACCAGGCATGCCAGCAGAGTGAGCAGTCCGGCATTGACGCACGCGGCCCCGATCCCGCCAATCCCGAAGTAGTCAGTGATCAGGGCGTCCCGGGTGGTCAGGATCTCGACCAGACCCCGAGCGACCTCCATGGGGCCGTCGACGGCCAGGCCGAAAGCGATGAAGGCGAGTGCGTAGCCGGCCACGATGAGCAGGATGCCCCGATCGGAAATGCGCGTGGGGCCGGTCATGGAAGGGCCTCGCCAGGACCGCGATCCCTCCCCCGACACCCCCGGATGCTCCCGAGTTGCTCATAAGCCCCTGCGTGGAGCGCTCCCGCCGCCTGGTGCACGGTGGTGATCTTACGTGGGGCCGGCACGTGATGGGGTATCCGCAAGAGGTGGCTCTCGCACCCCACCACGAGAAGGTCCATGAAGGACGTCGATCGCCCTCGCTCGGGCACGGGCCGCGGTCCGGTGCTCGAACAGCACGACGCCGCCTGACCCACTCCCATCGTGGGCTGCGATGACTCGCCATCCGCTGAAACTACGCAGCCCCTCAGGGTGGCTGGTGTTCCCGCAAGCGTCACCATGTTCTGCAGTCGTCCGGGGACACCGTGCCCAGAGCCACCGCCTGGCTCCCGCCCGCCGACGCGGCCTGGATCGACACCGGCTGGTTCGCTGCATTCGGCGACAGATACGGCGTATCGATGCCGTTGGTCGTCTGGGTCACCGAGTCGTTGAAGTAGACCGGTGTGCCGTCTGCGGTGAGCCCGAAGAAGTCACGATCCAGTCGGCGTTCACCATCCAGGTCGGTTCTGCCCCGCGGCCTAGCAGCCGTCCAAGGACCAACTCTTGATCGGCGCTGTGGAACTCCTGTCCCGGACGGCGAAGAAGTTGTAACGGCTCTTCGCGTTGTGCACGTAGTAGTCAAGCCAGCCGGCGCGAGAGCGCACCGAGTAGATGTTCCACCCGGTGCCGGGGCTGTAGGGGATGGCCAAGTAGCCGGTCTTCTTGAGGCCGGGGTAGAGAGACTTGGCCCTGCTCAGTGGGGCGTTGGACTTCAGGCCCTTGCTCGTGGTGATGCGCTTGCCGCTGACCGTCTGGCTGCCCGACCAGGCGACGACCACCCCGTCCTTGCGTCGCCAGTTGTCGTAGGCCACCACCCCGTCGAGCCGTCCCCCGCACAGGTCATTCACAGCCAGCAGACCGTCCGCCTTTGCCGCGGCGACGGTCGTCTTGCCCATCCGTAGCGCACCGAATCGCCCCGGCGACATCACAGACGGACAGGTTCCGGTCCATTGCGGGAAACCGCCGCCGTTGTAGGAGTAGGTGCACGTCCCGGCATGAGCTGGCACACTGCCGAGCACTCCCGCGGCCACTGCCGTCGCCGCCACCCAGATCGCCTTGTTCATAACTTCCCCTCAGTCGGCCCTCCCCCAGACTACTGCGCAGTTGCCCCAACGAATCCGGGAACGACGTCTGCCGCTGGCCGCAACCTTCTGCGGAAGATCCACGAGTTGGGCCCAACACGTCGGGGCGAAACAGTGCCCGCGGTGAGCCTGTACCCGGCCCAGGAGTGCGCGAGGCAACCCGCAGCAGATGCGACAGATAGAACTCGGACGGCTTCCGGCGCTGCCCCCCATGTGCATTCGCCCGTGCGACAAAGCAGCCCCGACAGCGGGCGAATAGCCGGGTTCACTCTTGGGTCAACTGACCGCCTCCCGCAGCTGCTCAGGAGTCAGGCCACCCAACCCCAGACCGGCCATGGTCCGGGCCTGCTCGTCGGCGTAGTCGCGGCCCGTGACCACCGAACTCAGAGTCAACACCGAGTCCATCACCGGCGTGGCAACCCCGATTTGCCGTGCCAGATCGGTCATGAACACCAGGCCGAAGCCGGCGTCCTCGTTGAAGTAGCGGTGGTCGAGCGCGGGCTGCGCCTTGATCCCCAAGAACCCCGGCGCCTGGGAGTATCCGATGCCGTAATCGTCGATGACCTGGTAGCCCTGTGAGATGCCGATGACGGGGTCGCGCTGCACGGGCACATCGAGAGCCTGCGCGATCTGCACCCGTTCGAGGTCAACACCGCGGATCAGTCGACCGACGGCCTCGGTCACGCCCTCTTCGTAGAACAAGAAGTCCCCACCGGTGCGCTCAATGAGACCCGCATTACACAAGGACACGGCCGGATGGATGATCGGGTTGCTGTTCTGCAGGGTGGTCTGCCAGATGCTCTGCGCGGGCGCGATCTCCGCGTGCACCGAGCGGAGGGTTTCGAACACCGCCCCGGTCGCGCTACTCGGCAAGGCAGCCACGTAGTAGCCGCCTTTGAGCCGGTTGTAGACCGTCAGATGAGCGGTGCCCGTCACGCGCACCGCGTACGGCAGGGTCGATGTCTCGGCCACTACCACCGCGCCGTCATCGAGAGCCAGTCCCAGCGACTGCTTGAAGACGATGGCACCCGCGCACGAGCCTGGGCACACGACGAAGACCTGCCCTGGACTGACGTGTGGTTTGCAGGCCACCGCGAACGGTGCCGTGCTGTAGGCGGGGCCCACGGCAAAGACCAGTTCCGCGCCCTTGAGCGCGACAGCGATGTCGTGACCTGAGTAGGCCACTGGCGCGAACCCTTCCAACTCCCCGTCCGAGGTGATGCCGCCGGCGGCCGCGACAGCGGCGATGTTCGCGCCGAACTGTTCGAAGTCGAATAGGGCCACCTCATGACCGGCCTGCGACCACTCGAACGCGATCGCCATACCACCGTTGCCTGAACCCAGGACTGACACCTTCATCGCACACCTCCACTACTGATTGTTGTCCGGTAGCGAGCAGGCTGCACGGCAGGGCTAAGGACAACCAGTGGTGCTCCCCGTCCCCTCACCCGGGCCCCAGCACGTTGATGGCATAGGCGATGACCAGCATCCCGACGGCCAGTGACACCAGCGACTCCGAGACCATCATCAGTTTGGCCCAGGGCCGGATCGCCGAAACGTCGGTCGGGCTGAAGGCCAACGCCGTGTTGAAGGACAGGGCCAGGTAGTCGACGAACTGGGGGTACCAACCGGGACCCACAACATCGGTCATGGAGGACTCCGGGAACACGAAAGCGGGCGCCACCGTCGTGTCGGCGTTGGCCCGGGCCGCCGCCCCACCGGCATCCAGATCCCAGTACCAGAGCGCGTAGGCCAGGACATTGGAAACCCAGATGATCCCCCCGATGCCCAGCAGCTGTCCGGCACTATCGAACGATGCCTGGGTGAGGATGCCATCCACCAGCCGGATGGCCTGGTAGGCCGTGACGATCGTGATAGTCGCGATCATCAACCCGGTGGTGATCCGCAGCCACCGGCGCTGGCGGTCGATGCGCCCAGGATCGCCCAGGATCAGGACGACGAGGAACGCCAGAAGAAACAGCGGGTAGACAACCGAAACGCTGAGGACCACGCGGAAGTCCTCGGGCAGCAGCATGAAGCCGATGCCTTGGACCATCACCGCAGCTGCCATCGGCCACCGTCGCTCCGCACCCCGCCGCAGAGTCTGCTGCTCAGTTCGTCTGGCCACCCCGGAGTCCATGGGCGCCCACGCTACCCGCACGAAGCATGCTGTGGCGGAGCGAACGTTTGGACGGCCGTGCTTGGAAGTGCGCGGGTTCCGAGCGAAGATGTGGATGTGCCCCGCGGTGCAATTAGTGCATATCGGACATCAGGGGGTGTGTCGCGGGTTGGGATCTCCCAGCCACGGACGCCGCCCAACCAGATGTGGACGCTCAGTGGAACAAGAAGCAGGACTTCGACAGTCGCTTCCAGGTCTGCTTGCCCACCTTGCCGTCCACGAACAGGTTCTCCCGCTCCTGGAAACGGCGGACGGCCGAGGCCGTCTGCGGGCCATAGGCCCCGTCCGCCACGAGCGGCCTGCCGGCACTGTCGCGGATCCCGATCCGTTGCAGCACTGCCTGCACGCTGCGCACGGCCTTTCGCACCTGCCGATTGGTCGAGTCCTGCTGAGCGGTCGACAGGAGGAACCCGAAGGGGTAGCGCGGATTGGGCGTCGCGGGGTCCAGCGGTTGCTTCGCAAAGTGGCAGACCGTCACCTTCGACCCTGCCGTCTGCGCAGCCGCAGCCGGGGCTGCGGGAGCCAGAACTGCCAGTGTCACACCAATGAGTGCTGCCGCTCGAACCTGCATGAGGACCTCCTGTGTCGCTGGATCGCCAGCGTAGCCGCGCGTAGGCTTCCCCGGCCATAGGCAATGGTCCAGCGCCGCAAGACGCACGGCCATGACCCGGGAATCCTGTCTCGAACATGCCTCACTGTTCATTCATCCCGCGGAACGCTACAAGCGGCGCAGGGCGAACATCAGTGGGATTCGCACGCCCAACCATGATCCTCGCGCGTGAGCGTTTGGCAAAGCCAGTGGCGGGTGGGGGCAGTCGGCGGAAGAGCAGGGCAAAAGTTCTCGGCCTTTGGCGCAGTGTTCACCCTCATCCCGGCAGACCTCGCGCCAAACGCCTCACTAGCCGCCGCGTTTGGCGCGCGGTCTCCAGCGTTGTTGCCCGAACCGCTCGCGACCAACCAAGCCACGCACCCGGGGGACCCACGGACATCACCCGGTCCGTGGCGCCCACCGGGTCGTCGGCCTGACAATCTCGCTGCTGAACGGGGATCGCGTCGTGTGGCAGCACGCACGGGGCCACCGGCGCCACCCCGAGAACCCTGTTCCACATCGGCTGCGCGCCCAACACCGCATCTGCGATCGCCGGGATGCAGACAGTTCAGCCCGGTGTGCACAACCTCGACGAGACCGCTCTCAAGGGGCCCCGGACCGAGTTCACCGTTCGCGTTGCACTCGCTGTTCGTCCCACACTGGGACATCAGATTCGTAGACCACTCCGTCGGCACCGAAGACCAGAAACCGATCGAACCCGCGGGCAAACCAGCGGTCGTGTGAGACGGCCACCACCGTGCCTTCGAACGACGCCAGACCCTCCTCGAGCGCCTGCGCCGACTCCACGTCGAGGTTGTCGGTGGGCTCATCCAGCAACAGCATGGTGGCCCCGGACAGCTCCAGCAGAAGGATCTGGAAACGCGCCTGTTGACCGCCGGACAGGGCACCGAATACCTGCTCGGCAGCGTGCGCCAGTTCGTATCTGTCCAGAACGCGAGCGGCCTGCTCACGACCCATCCCGGCCCGCCCGCGACCATCTGCAGTGCGGTCGCCGCGGTGCAGGATGTCAAGCAAGGTGCGGTCCACCAGTTCCGGATGCTCGTGGGTTTGGACGAACCAACCGGGTCGCACACGCGCTCCCAGCCGCGCGATCCCGGTGTGCGCGACGGGGGCGATGTCGGCCTCACCCACAGGCGTGTGCTGGAGGTCGGGTAACGACCCGCCCGCGGCCAGCAACCGCAGGAAATGTGACTTACCGGAGCCATTGGAACCCAGGACCGCCACCCGCTCGCCGTACCAGATCTCCAGGTCGAAGGGCGACATCAAGCCCGCGTCCGGCAGGCGCAGTTCGAGGTCCTCGCACACCACCGCGCGCTTTCCGGTGCGGCCTCCGGTCAGGCGCATCACCACCCGCTGCTCCCGCGGCTGCTCGGTGGGCGGACCTGCCTGCTCGAACTTGCGCAACCGGGTCTGCGCCGCCTGGTACCGGCTGGCCAGCCCGTCGTTGTACGCCGCCTTCTGCCGCAGGGTGGTCACCAGGGTCTTGAGTTTGCGGTGCTCCTCGTCCCAGCGCCGACGCAACTCATCCAGCCGGGCGAACCGGTCCCGACGCGCATCGTGATACGACGCGTAACCGCCAGGATGGGTCCACACCCGATTGCCCGCCGCCCCCAGTTCCACAGTCACGACACGAGTGGCGGTGTTGGCCAGCAATTCCCGATCGTGGGAGATGAACAGGATCGTCTTGTCCGACTCCTTGATGCGCTGTTCCAGCCAGACCTTCCCGGGAACATCGAGATAGTTGTCGGGTTCGTCGAGCAGGAGCACCTCGTCAGGTCCCGCGAGCAGATACTCAAGGACCAGCCGCTTCTGCTCCCCGCCAGACAGAGTCCGCAGCGACCGGTACTTGACCCGGTCGTACGGCATACCCAGAGCGCTGACCGTGCAGACATCCCAGGTGACCTCCGCGTCGTAGCCGCCAGCGTCGGCGTACTCAGCCAGGGCTTCGGCGTACTTCATCTGCAGGGCGTGGTCGTCGCTTTCCATCAGCGCCAGCTCGCAGTCCTCGATGGTGCGGGCAGCGGCGCGCACGCGCGCCGGCGCCACCGACAACAGCAGGTCCGCGACCGTGGGATCGGCGATGGCGGCATCCGCGCCCACCACCCCCTGGCCGACGAACTGCCGCATCACCCCAAGCCCACCGGAACGGGCGATCGCGCCCTCGTGGGCCCGGATGTCGCCGACGATGATCCGCAGCAATGTCGTCTTGCCTGAACCGTTGGCGCCGACCAGCGCGACCTTCTGCCCATCTCCCACCCGGAAGGAGACGTCGTCAAGCAACACTCGTCCATCTGGCAACTCGTAGCGCACGCCGGCGACGTCAACGTGACCCACACTCCAGCCTAAGCACGCTGCCGGACGTCCCCGGCACCTGCCGGTCGAACGCTGCAAAACCGCCCACTTCGTGCAAGATCGCCCCTCCCGGACAGGCGAACCTGACCGAAAGGGGCGATCCTCCCGAAGCGACCGAACATCAGCCCTTGAGCGACCGCCTCACGCCTGGTGTTCGACCTCCAATTGTCCGCGGAGTGGGGCCGGACCCGGACTACGACCGTCACCCGTGCGCTGCGATGGTGGGGATTCAGGCGGGCGGCGCCTCCGCCGACCCGGCTCTCAGCACCGGAACTCGCGCAGCGGCCGCTGCACGCCAAGGCGCCGGCGGAATCCCCCGCCCAAGGCTGAGCCCTACAAAGCCTTCCTGCAGCCGGCCCTGACTCGATGTACGCACCCGGACCCAGGCGGCGCCACGCTTCTGCACCGCCCAACGGTCTCAGCCGAAGTTGCAGTAGCCGAAGTGGTCACCGTATTTCCAGGCACGCTTGCCAGGGATGTACCAGTTGCGCGGCGTCAGGCCCTGCTTGCGCCCGAGGGCAGCGCATTTGGTCTTGGCCATGCTGACGGCCCGTGATGCACCGGGGTATTTGGCCTTGTACCCCTTGAGCCATACGACGTTGGTCATGGCCGCCGAGTCGGCACCCGCGCAGTCCTGCCACTTCCAGGTCTTCGTGCTCACGCACAACGTGGGAGCGAGGCCCGAGTACGCGATGGAACCCGTGCGCGACGTCACGCTGCCCGTCGGACCGGCATTGAATCCCACGCATGCGACCCACCTATCGCCTGCCCGGATCTGGGCCTTGTTGGGCTCGTAGGTGTACAACCGTGCACTCATGGGCAATGCGTACGACGCGACGGGCAGCGGCGCTGGGTCGTTGCCCCACACGTAGGTGATACCCACCGTATGGCACTTCTTGTAGGCCCACGCCCAGAACGGACCTGACCCACTGCGCCAGACCTTGTCGGGCACCGAGAGCACACCCATCACTTCAGCGGTGTGAGCGGTGTTGCAGTCAACGGGCGTCACGGCAGAGATGTTGCTCTGCCTGGTGGACAGCGGCAGACAGGTCCCCTCCGTCGGCGGTTGACCCTGCGCCGGCGTGAGCCCCAAGGCCGCGATGCCGCACGAAACCATAAGGATGGTTGTTCGATACATGCCCCACCTCCCCAAGTGAGGGGCTGCGCCACCCGGCCGGGTTCAGCGACCGGCCCCACCCAAATCGTACTGCGGCGGGGACGGGCCCGGGAAGGGTCAAGCCTGCGTGGGCTCTCATTTACTACTTCTGGGTGATCTTGAGGTGCATCTTCCACGACGGACTGGTGCACTGACCCCCGGAACCCACGTCGCGCGGAATCGCACCTTGTGCCCAATTGCTGCCGACGTATCCGTTCGTCTGTCTCGCATGGCTCGGTCGATCTGGCGCCCCGGCGCAAATAGGGGCAAATGGGCGCTTGTTGCTGCGACACGCCGCGAGAAATCGCACCTTCCGCCCAATCCCGACCAGCAAGTCCCAACGTCAGATCACACCGACCCGTCAGCGATAGACGAAAGCGGTCTTGGTGATCGGGTTGGCGTCCACCCAGTCGGGCAGCGACGACTGCAACATCCCGAGCACGGCATAGGCATCGCGGGCGATGGTTCCTCGGTAATCCTCTAGCTCGTTGCCATACTTGAAGCTGAACTCTGCGACGACTGGTGTGGTGTCCTCCGCGCCCTGGTCGTACCAGACCACAACGGCACATTCGCTGGCGATGTCCTTCTTGCCGAGCAGGATGTTGGCACCCTCCAGCACGATCTCGTGGCCGACGAAGTCCGAGACCAGCACCAGCGGCTGGGTCACCAGCAGCTCATCGAGGTCGCTGTTCAGACCCGGGAACAGGTCGGCGACGTCGCGCACCTGCTGCAGGACTGCACCCGACTTCAGAGGCTGGGTGGTGGAGAAGCTGTAGACGCTTGTGAAGGGCGGCTTGACGTCTTCTTCGAATTTGGTCTTGAAGTCGTCGGCGTCGGCAGGGTCCATCTGCCGGTCGGCGGCGATGTAGCGGTCCGGGTGGCGGAACTTCAGCGTGACCTCACGCTCCCCCGTCTGCAGGTCCTCCCGTTCGCGCACGATGTACTGGTCAGCGTTGAGGCGGTGCTCCTGGGTGTCGAAGAAGCGGATCAACCTGCGTGCTTTGACCTCGCTGAACTCTCCCTCTACCGGGATGTTGAGTTCAGCCAGCCGCAAACTCAGGTCACTCCAGAAGGCGTCCACCTGCTCGCGCATCGTCGCCTCGTCACCGTCGAAACGCTGCGCGAGCAGCATGACCTTGTACTCCCGGGATGTGACATGCATCCGATTAGCCATTGGTGGCCCTCCTCGTTTGGCGTCACGTTAGAGGTGCGCGTGGTTGGGATGCACGCCAATGATCATGGCCACGTGGGATGTGGGCCGACACCAGTCCCTACATCTGCCGGGAGACCGATGCCCGCCACCGTGACGGTGCGGTTCTCGTCGTCGATCCGGCGAAGGACTCGCTAGGTCATCGCCGTGCGCTGTACCGATCATCACGCGGAGGCATCAGCTTCGGCTCGTCTGCCATCCATATCTGGTTGGCGACGGATCAAGATCAACCAGATACGGCGAGACACGCCGCGATGCGTGTCCGAAATGACCGTTTGTCGGCGTGTCACTGGTTGAGAACGCCTCGGACGGGAGTGTCTTCAACCAGATGTGGACGGCGTCCCGAACCGAACGTCTCGCCTCGGGCCAAACCGTGACGTACCCGACTGGCTTTCTCCTGCGCTGACATGCGCGAGGTTGGGCGAAGTTGACCCCAGCGGATCCGGCCACGAGGCACTACCCGAAAACGACTCAGACCGTCCGGGTGCGCCGACCCGCCCCACACAGCAGTCCGATCACACCCAGCACGGCGGCGACAACCATGAGATACAACGGGATCGACGTCGGTATGCCCAGGTGGACCGTGATCCCCAGGATGCGCGACAGCCCCAGCGGCAGCAGTGCCATCTGATCGTTGAACGTGGTCAGCGCGGCCTCCAAGCCCGAGATCTGCATCAGCGACCCCAGGGCCAGCATGGGTACGGCCACGCTCAGCAGCACCCGGCCGATCCCCCGCAGGCGACCACATCCATACGCCGACCGCATCACCACATAGGTGACCCAGAACAACCACAGGAAAGCCGCGAAACTGAAAGTCACGTACAGGGTGCGGAACTGCTCGTCGACCCAGAACTGGTACCAGTAGAACAGCGGGCCGCGGACCACTGCGACTGCACTGAGCAGCACGGTCTTGAGCAGCAGCGCACCGCCGACCGCTGCGTACAGCGCGAACGGATCGCGGCCACGGATGAGCACGCGGGAGGTCACTGTGAACAGGGCCATGCTCCCGAGGGTGGCCAGCAGGTAACTCCAGGAGAGCCATCCGGAGAACGCCCCGCGGCTGAGGACCAGCAAACAGGCCGGAAGTGCCCAGATGAGTACACGGGAGCGCCCTTCGCCAAGTTGCCAGGGAACCAACATTCCCCGGACCAGGCCGTGCGCCACCTCGCCGAAACGGCTGCCGTGCCAACGCCGTCCGAGCGGGCTGCCGAGCAGCACGACGGCCAGTATTGCCAGAATCACCGCGGCGGTGACCAGTTGTGATGAGCGGGTCCGCTCGGCGTGCCCGAATCCGGCATCGACGGCGAAGAACTCGTACGCAGGGGTGTCGAGGTCGCCGGCGTATGTCGCCCGGTGCTCGGCGACGGCGGTTTCGTACACCCCTTTGTTGGCCTCCCAGCCCACCCACGCCTGTTCACTGCCGGTGGCCAGCCAGTCGTAGTAGCTCAGGAAAGCGGCCCGGAACGCACCCAACGTCCGGAACAGATCCACCTCGTACTCCAGTGCGTGGATCATGCGGTCGCGGGCCTGCGGATCCTTCCAGGATGCAGGGTCGGTGGCCTCGATGGTGGCCAACATCTGCTGCGCCTGGGCGGTCGCCTGCTCGCCGCCGGCGATCGCCTTCGCCACCCGTTGCCGGGAGGCATGGTGGATCACCGACAACGCGGCAGTGTCCCCGCTGACCAGATCCCACTCGAAGATCCACATCATGGGAGGCGGCTCCAGGCCCAGGGCGAGGGTCCGCTGTTCGGCGTAGGGCGGGATGTAGAGGCCCTGCTTGGCGACGTCACGGGACAATGCAAGAACCGCTGCGATCGCCTGCACGGTCGCCGGGTCTTCAGAGAAGTTGCGCCTGATCCACGCCGAGTTGACGGCGGCGAGGTCCGCGTCGCGATCCCAGGCCAATCGGCCGGTGGCGTACACGTCGAGGTCGTACAACTGCCAGAAGCCGGTCTTGAGGTACAACGACATCGGCCCGGCCCGCCACGGGACCGCCGTCCTGGGTCCACACCCACACCCCGTCGATGTTCGGATTGGCCCTTTCAAAATGCTGCAGGGCCTGCTGGTGGTCGGCCGACAGATAGTTGGGAAACGAGGAGAACGCCTCGAACTCCCGCCGGCTCTGGAACTCGATGATGCGCGGCTGGGCGCCCTGCTCCAGGGTCGGGTTCAACGGCAACCACGAGTAGAAGTCGCCCATCGTGAACTTCGTGACGATCACGAGGTTCGCGGCGTCGATCCCTGTCCAGCACCCTGGCATAGGTCTGCGGGTTCGTGTGCATGTCCCCGACGTCACCCACCCCGACCGACCAGGTGCGGAAGTAGATCGTCTTGTCGTATCGGGCGGCGGCCTGCGTGAACTTCTCCAGCATGGTCCGCACGGACTCATCCGTGGTCACCGCCAGCGTCGAGAAGTAGTCCCACCCCGGCGAGTTGTAGACGCTGCCCGCCTCCCCGATGCGGATCATCAGGCCGTCGACGAAGGGCATCGTCCTGCAGGAACTCGTCGAGGCCCGCTTGGTAGATGTCCCACAGCCGCGGATCTTCGACGTCGGCGCCGCCCGCGCTGCGCTCCACGTAGTCGTTCAGCGGCCCGGAGTTGGCCAGCATGTCCGTCTTGAAGACCACCTGCATGCCGAGGTGTGCGGCGTACTCCCACATCGTCCCGAACTGCTCGACCATGGCCTCGTGACGGGCCCGGTAGGGGCTGTCCTGCGGATAGATCTGATAGCCGTCACCCACGAGGTCGAAGTTCACGTACTCCAGGAAGCCGCTGACAATGACACCGTTGTAGCCGTAGGCACGGATGTGATCGATGTACCGCTTCCAGTCGCGCGCCGCCGCCCGCATGCCGGCCGGGTCGATCCACGGTGGCGCGTCGAGGATCACCTCGGCGAACTGCCGGGAGTTGTGGGAGTAGTCGTCCTGGGCCGCCCACGCCTGCGGGTCTGGCTCGACCCCCACCGCGCCGTAGTCGGCGAACCGGTACTCGAGGTCGGCCACGACCGGTTTGCCGGCGAGGTCGGGTACTCCGGCGCCGCCCGCGACCAGGTCGGCCGGCCGGCGAACACGCCGTCGGCGACGCCGCTGCGCCCGCTGCCAGCCACACCCTCTCTGGTCAGCCGGTACGCGCCATCCGGAAGCTCGGGCGCCCGCGACGCTGTGAAGTCCGCGGCGCCGTCGACCACCTCCGGCCGGGTCCCCGTCGCTTGTTCCACCGCATCCTGGAAGGTCCGTGCCGCCAAGACGAGCAGCGGGTCGCCACGCCAGCCGGCCGGCATCGCGAGCGTCTCGATGCTCGGCGGCGCGACGGTCTCTGTCGCTGTCACGGGCACGGTCGTGGTCGGCGGCAGATCCTTGGGCGACAGCGAAAGGGCGAGCAGACCGTTGACGCCGGTGGCCGCGGCGTATCCGATCAGCAGTGCTACCAGGGCGTACACCAGCGTCGGGATCCACCACCGTGGTCGCTGCATGCGCCACAGACTAGTCACGCGGATCTGCGGTTGGGGACGTTGCGGAAAGCGGGCGCGTGGTGTGACCACCTCGCCGAGGTGGTCGGCCCTCGCGACTTTGCCGACGACGGTCTCCCTCTTCCGAGACCTCCAAGGCAACAACACCGGAATACCCTGACGAGCGAGATCAAAGCCGTGTCCTGATCGGAAAAGATGATCGAGATCCTCGACAGCCACACCATGACTGTGGGGACGCACTTACCCAATCGCGTGCGCCCACAGCCAGCCGTGTTTGCCTGGGCCACCGCCACTGACCAGATGGGGCCACAAGGCGGCGCACCTCGGGACAGCCAACTCGACATCGAACGCAAGCGCAGGAGTGACCATGTGGGATTCGCCAGGTCACCCACCACGAGAGCCACGACATACTTGATCAGTGTCATCAACAACCGTCGGTTCAGCGGGGGCCGTCATGCTCCGACGATTCACGGGGGCGTTGCTGATGGCCGTCGTCCTCGCCGGGCCGCACATCTCGGCTCCGGTCGCCGCCGCGCCTGACCCCGAACCGGCCGTAACCCAGTCAGCAAGCGAATCCGACGTAGTGCTACCCCCGGCGCAACTGCCGGAGACCTCCGCACCGGATCCACCCGATGGACCGGACACCGCCGAACCCGAGGTGCCCACCCAAGCACCAGACCCGCCGGCGCCGGACACGCCCGAGCCCAGCGCTGAAGTCAGCACTGACGCTGATCCCCTCCCGACAGCGCCGCCCACTGAGGCGGCTCCTACCGCCACCCCAGAACCCAGCGATGACGCGGCGGCGCAGCCGCGCCAACCGTCCCCACCACCGGCCACCGCACCGGCATGGCAGGACTCCCCGGTCAGCGGTCAGTCCGTCGTCATCGCCGGATTGGTTCTCCTGTGCGCCATGCTCCTGCTGCTCGCGGCATCGCGATTCCGGCCTGCCCGACGACCTCTGCCCGAGGCTCCCCTTGACCGAACGACCCTCTCACCCACCTCGGCGGACACCACCCGGTTTCTGGTCGTGCTTGGGGAGGCCATGATCGACGCCGGGGCTCCGGTGACGGACGTCACCGCCGCCCTTGAGCGAGTCGCCCACCGCAGCGGTATCCCTGACGCGGAGGTCGTGGTCTTCGCCACAGCGCTCATCGTCTCCCTGCCCGGCAGCGATCAGGTCAGCACGGCTGTCGCGTCTGCTGGTGTCCGCGGGTTGCGTATGGATCAGATCGACGAGGTGTTCGACGTCGTCGAAGAGGCCCAGACCACCGATCTGCAACCTTCGGACGGCGTGCGTCGTATCGAGTCGATCCGGCAGTCACCGGCGCCCTGGGGGACGGGCGCACGCATCACGGGCTACGCGACGATGAGTGCCGGCCTGTCACTGATCCTCGGGGCCAGTCCGGCAGAGATCGCGGTCGCCGCGGCGCTCGGAGCGGTGATCGGCGCGTTGCAGTTCTTCGGTGGCGGGCTCACTTCCACCTACCGCTCCGCGCTGCCCCTGGTCAGCTCCTTCGCCGTGGCCACCACCGTGTTCCTGCTTGCCCGCACGGACTTGGACATCGGGGCCTTCGCACCCCTCATCGCTCCGCTGGTCGGGCTGCTGCCTGGTGCGCTGCTCACCACGGGTGTCCTCGAACTGGCGACAGGACAGATGATCTCCGGTGCCGGTCGCCTGGCGGCGGGCACCATGAGGCTGTTCCTGCTGGCACTCGGGATCGTCGCCGCGGCTCAACTGTTCGGGGTGCCCACGGGCAGCGTCACCGACGTCGCTGCTCGCACTCTGGACACCTGGGCACCGTGGATTGGGGTGGCAGTCTTCGGTCTGGGCATCGTGGCCCACCTGTGCGCCCGCCCGCGGGCCACCCCGTGGATCCTGCTCGTGCTGTATGTCGCGTATGCCGGTCAGGTCGTGGGCGGGCTGTTGCTCGGCGGTGTGCTGTCCGCATTCATCGGCGCCGCGTTGATGACCCCGGTCGCGATCCTCGTCTCGCGCCATCCCAGCGGGCCCACCCCCTTGGTGAGCTTCCTGCCGGCCTTCTGGCTGCTCGTGCCGGGGGCGCTGGGCCTGGTGGGAGTGGCGAAGTACATCGGGGATGAGCGCATCTACGGAGCGGAATCCCTGCTGACCACGGCCGAGACGATGGTGGCCATCGCGCTGGGCGTCCTTGCTGGCACCTCGCTTGCGGGCAGGCTCACTCGGTCCCGCGGCTAGAGGGCCATGGGCCCGGATGGGCTTGCGATTGGGTCCTCACGACCTCGGCGCCTGCGCTCAGCGACGGCCGAGCTCCAATGAGGGTTCTCCGGGCGTGCAACCGGGGGGCTGGGAGTTCCCGCTGATGGTGAAGTCGCCGCAGGTGAAGATGCGCTCCTGGATGGTGCCGATGCCGTAGGCGCCGGCGACCACCACGGCCACCGCGGCGATGACCGCCCCGCGGTCGCGCCACGTCGCGTCCTCGGCAAGATCGGGGGCGGAGAAGCGGATGAGGATCGCCACCATCACCGGCGCCCCGAGCAAGGTCACCAGGGTTCCAAACCAGGCCAGTTCCGGCCTCGACCCGGGAGCGAACTCGATCGCAAGCGCGAGCCAGACGGTCGGGATCAGCAGTGCGAGGGCCCCCCAACCGACCCGCTGACGGACCCCGCCCGAGACTGCGACGAGAACGAACGCGGCAGTAGCGACCGCCCACAGGCTCAGGACTTGCGGGAAGAAGACGGTCCCCCAGGCACCGAGTGTGAACGCGGGCCACCACGCGATCGAACTGAAGGCCACCACTCCCACTCCGGCGATGCGCAGACTCGGGGTGCGAGGGTGCTCGTCCATCGCACTGATTCTACGGCTGCGCCTGTGCTCCCAGGAACCGCTCTTCGGATGTGCCTGCCACACAGCCACGGGGCGCGCCAGGGCCGCATGGTGGTTCGGTCGGCTCTGCTCGCGGCACCACCTGGCCAGCGAAGATGTCAGCCACGGGGACTTTTCGTACGGCCCACTGACATGTTCGACGGCGCCAGGCACTCGGCGGCCACCTGGCCAGCGAAGATGTCAGCCACGGGGACTTTTCGTACGGCCCACTGACAGGTTCGACGGCGCCAGGCACTCGGCGGCCACCTGGCCAGCGAAGATGTCAGCCACGGGGACTTTTCGTACGGCCCACTGACAGGTTCGACGGCGCCAGGCACTCGGCGGCCACCTGGCCAGGGTGGTGGGAGCCGCAGTTGGTACGGCTGCGGTCAACCGTCGCCGCTCAGCAGAACGGCTGCAGAAACGTCGGCCCGGCGCGCAAGGGGAACCAGTAGCCTGTCCCCCGTGCCACACGAACTCGTAGCGGTCATTCTGGCCGCAGGCCTTGGCACGCGGTTGATGCCTCTGACCAGCCTGCGTCCCAAGTGTCTATGCCCCATCGACAACGTGGCGTTGCTCGATCTGGCGGTCGCCTCTGTCCGCCCGTACGCAGCGCACATCGCAGTAAACACCCACTACCTCGCCGAGCAGGTCGAAGCGCACGTTGCTGGCACCGGAATCCACCTCTCCCCGGAACGGGACGCACTGCTGGGCAGCGGCGGGGCCCTGGGACACCTGCGGGCCTGGATCGACGGTCGGCCGGTCTTGGTCCGCAATGCCGACGCGTACTTGACCGATGACCTCAGAGACCTCGTCGACGGCTGGACCGGGGAACACCCGCGTATCCTCGTGCGCAACATCCACCGTCCCGCGGACTTCGGCACCTTTCGGTATGTGGGCGTGTGCCTGGTCCCCGGCGCGACGGTTGCGACGCTGCCCGACGCGGCGTGCGGGCTCTACGAGCGAGTGTGGAAGCCTGCCTGGGACGACGGCACCCTGGAGCTGGTCGAGGCGCAGGGGGACGTGGTCGACTGCGGCACCCACGCGGACTACCTGACCGCGAACCTGCTGGCCTCCGGGGGCCGATCGGTGATCGGAGACGGGGCCGTTGTCGAAGGCACCGCGGTCCGCTGCGTGATCTGGCCCGGGGCATACGTGGGGCCTGACGAGCACCTGGTGGATGTCGTGCGCGCGGATCGGCACATCACCATCCCGGGTGTCGTTGTCAAATAGCGCACAACCCAGCAGGTGGTCTTTCTGAGTAGGGTCGACGGCCGCCCAGCGACCCCGCCTTTGCGCCCTTGGTGTGTCCTTCCACGCCGCAGGTCGAATTGGCCGGGGAGCAGCCAACGCGCGGCGAGCGCGTCGGCTGCTTCTCATGTCGGTCGGCCGACTCTTCACCTGACTGAATGCAGGTCCCTTCTCCTCCAACATGCCCACGCACGATGTGGGCCGCCTCAAACTCCAATGGTGATCAGCAATCTGGCTGACGTAGGCAAACGTCCGCCAGGTCAGCGGTCATGCCCACGTCTGCAGACCCCGTAGCTGCGTGTGCCCGACGCAACGTGGGCCATGCATATGGACCTCACTTGTCGTGGAGCATGTCTTTCGCCTTGTCGGCCAACTCGTCTGCCTTGTCCTTGACCTCGGTCACGACGTCGGCGACCTTGTCCTTGACGGTGTCGACCTTCTCCTGAACTTCTGCGGTCGTTCGGTCCGCTTTGCCTTCAGCTTCAAGGTCTTTGTCGCCGGTGACTACGTGTTCGCAATAACCCCGGTGACCCCCAACGCGACAGCGAGTAGAAGAACAACAAGACCAGCGATGACCATGGTCATACCTCCCGGTACGTACCTTGAGGGAGTTCCCTCGGTGTTACGGGTCCGCGGTGAGCCCCAACGTGGGACCCCGAAAGGCCTAGTTCCAGTGGACGCCGGTAACACAGACAAGTCAAGGACCGGCCCCAGGTAGCGTGTCACGATCGGACTACTCCTCACGACCGGACCTGCTGATTCCAACTCTCCACTCTGGCGCACCGAGGCACCCCGCGTCACCCAGGTGCTGGCCAGATCAATCGCCCTCTGGTGACGAATCACTGGACCTGATCAGGGCGACTCGATCGGCGTGAACCCGCACCTGCTCCTCGCGCAGCGCGGCATGACCACAAACGATCGCGAGGGGATCGTCGGCCAGAGAAGGTTCGATGGCAAGTGCTTCGGCGATTTCGCGGCGGGCGTCCTCGGCATGACCCCGCCCGCAAGTGCCAGCGCACGATAACAGGGCCCCCAGAGAATGCCGGGACCTGGATCAGCCCTGCCTCTGCCAGCGCCTCAAAGCCCTCGCCGCGGAGGATGTGATCGAGGGCAATCATGCCGAGCAATGACCCGGGGCTGGGCCGGATCCGCCCTCAGCGCTTCGCGCACCGACCGTCCGTAGTACTCGCCTGGGTCGTCGGCAGTAGGCTCTGTACCCCCGGACGGGGATGTGCCACGGGGACGTGGTGTCGACTGCGACTCCGGATAGCCGTGCGGAAAGCCTCTACGTGCTGGACTACTTGAACAGCGCACTTGATGATTCGGCCCCGCACCGTGGGACGGCGTTGTCCCGCCCGTGCGGACCCTCAACGTGACGCCAGCGCCGCTGGCAATGGCGTTAGGAGGCGACTCCAATCTGCACATCGCCACCGACAATCAGCCGGGCGCCACCGCGGACTCGGTCAGCGAGTACCCCGCCGCCTGGACCTCCGCGAGCACCGCGCTGCGGATTCTGCGGGGCCCGGCGACCGGCGTCGACCTGCCCTTCGGTCTCGCCTTCAGCCCCGGATGGGCGGATGTTCGTCGCCAATGCGCCCGTCTCCGCGTCTGATTCCTCCATCACTGCCTACGCCGCAGGATGGGCCGCCGGCGATACACCACCGGGTGGGACAAGCGCCGAGCGCGACCAGTCGGTGATCGCGTGTTGGCACCGACCAGCGCCACGATCTTCATGCGCGGCGGCATGTGCGCGCCGCGGCAGACACGATGCAAACCCAACCGCTACCCGTGATCGGTGTGGCTGCCGCGCCTCTTCTGTCAGATCCTCCTCGATGGGTAACTGCCGAACGGGAGGAAAGGACAGTCGGCGACTATTGAGTGCGGTTGAACCGCGTCCAGCCGGAGTTGCCCTCCCACTTGATGCGCAGCACGCCGTCGCTCTGTCGATATCGGTTGTAGGTCACCCCGCTGCTATATGCGTCGTTGCCACGCAGTCGCAGCACATGCCCACGGATGGTGCCGGTGTAAGTGATGTCGGTGAAACGCATGGTGATGCTTCGACCGCTGCGCACCATGACCATGCTGGCCCCGTTGGCAGGGCGGACCCAGGTGCTTTGCCCATGCGGCAAAGTCCCTGCCGATGCCGGCGCGGCAACCCCAATGGACAGGAGCGCAGCGATCGTGGTTGTTGCTACGGCGGCAAGTCTGACGGGGTTCATGAGCGTTCCTCCATGCTGGACGAGACTCTGACTGTACCTGCCGACAGGAGGCTCGAGTGTCAGCGATCACCGACCGGGGCAGGACCTAGGACAGCCCGCTGTCCCCTATCTTGGAGGCCCAGCACGCGGTGCGCAGCGCCGTAGCGGTTGACTTCTCGGAAGTCGTCAGCGACTCCGATGTTCCAGTCATCGCCGAGGCGGCGTCAGACGATGTAGTGACCGGGCGGAGTTTTGACCACTCCTCCAGTCGAGCCGACCCGTCCTCGTCGGACAATCCGGCCCAGGCTTGCGCCTTCTCGGAGCCTTGTCCAGTAATGCCTGACGTGTCTCAGGCGATAGAGCTTCGCCACTCATGAACGAGGTCCGTCCCTCCGGGTTGGTGGTTTCTGCCGCCTCCCGCAGCCCATGGCCATCGCCGCGGCGATGTGGAGTGATTTCCCGAAGTCCTGTTCCGATAACCAACCACCGCCTGCTATGAGCCATCAATCGCGACGATTCGGGGCATCGTTGCTGATTTCACGTGCGCACGTGAAATCAGGTACAGAAAAGCCCTGACCAGAATGTGCTTCTGATCAGGGGTTTCCCCTGTCGGGCTGACAGGAACCGACCACTCGCCTGCGGCGAGCGGTCTCCCAAATCCTGCAGTGCAATCACGAGACAAAGCCGAAGACCCGGGAAGCATCCCGGGTCTTCGGCTTTGGTCGGGCTGACAGGATTTGAACCTGCGACCCCTTGACCCCCAGTCAAGTGCGCTACCAAGCTGCGCTACAGCCCGCTGCACCCGCAGATGCGTCCCCAACAATACAGGCTGAAGGGTGCGTGCCCGACGCCCCCTCCGGCCGGTGGCTCAGATCCAGCCCAGTACACCGACGAACAGCACCAGCAGCAGCGCGTCGACCGCGAACAGGGTGCCGATGACTCGGAACTGGCGACGCGCGGGCCAGTCGTAGGCCAGGAAGGCTGCCAGGAAGAAGGGGATGTACACCGCCACGAAGACCGGCAGCGGACCCCACCACGGGTAGACCCACACGAATGCCGGCGTCATGGCCAGGAAGATCTCGAACACAGCGAAGAAGCCGGCCCATCCCACGGCGAAGGCCCAGCGGTTCGGGACTCCCAGGATCGTGGTCTTCGGGTCCGGCGGCAGGAATTTGCTGGCGACCAGCCCGGCGACGGAAAACATGAGGCTGAGCTCCACGCCCACGCCGACCAGCAGCAGGAACGCCGTTCCGGTGGGCACCGTCCACAAGGCGTGCCCCGAGCCGTGCTGGATCACCGCGTTGACGATCTCGACGAACCAGTGCACCCCGTAGAGCGCCAGCCCAGCCGCGATCCCCTTGAAGTTCCGGTTCGCGTACTCGTTGCCGTAGATGTACATCACCAGCGCGAGCATCGGAATCAGATACCACTGGAAGGATGCGCCGGTGCGCAGCAGATCCAAGGCCTGCGCCGTCGCCTCGGGGTTGTTCATGGCCCCAGCATTGCGGGCCGGCATCGCGGACCGCTCAGCGACCTGCGACCGCCTGTACCGCTCACAGCCCTTATCGGCGCTTACGCCGCTCCCGGATCCGCAGGTTGATCCGAATCGGGGTGCCGACGTAGCCGAACTCCTCACGCAGCCGGCGCTCGATGAAGCGGCGGTAGCCGTGCTCCAGGAAGCCGGTCGTGAACAGCGCGAACGTGGGCGGGCGGGTGCTCGCCTGGGTGGCGAACAGCACCCGCGGCTGTTTGCCGCCCCGGATGGGGTGCGGGTGGGTGTCGCGCAACTCGGCGACGAACTTGTTCAGCCGGCCGGTCGAAACCCGGGTCGCCCACGAGTCCAGGGCGGTCTCCAGCAACTGCACGATCTTGCGCGTCCCACGACCGGTCATCGCGGACAAGTTGACCGTCTGTGCCCACGGCACGAAGACCAGGTCAAGGTCGATCTCGCGGGCCAGAGTGTGCCGGCGCTCGTCGTCCATCAGGTCCCACTTGGAGAACGCGATGACCAGGGCGCGGCCGGCGTCGATGACCATCTGCACGATCCGGATGTCCTGCTCGGAGATCGGTTCGCTGGCATCGATCACGACCAGCGCGACATCGGCGCGTTCCACGGCACGCTGGGTCCGCAAGGAGGCGTAGTACTCGTGACCTGACGCCTCCTTGACGCGCCGGCGGATGCCTGCGGTGTCCACGAAGAGCCACGGCTCACCGTCCAGGATCACGACCTCGTCCACGGGGTCCACGGTGGTGCCAGCGACCGAGTCGACCACCGCCCGCTGCGAACCGGCGAGGCGATTCAGCAGCGACGACTTCCCGACGTTGGGCCGGCCCACGATGGCCACCCGGCGGGGACCGGCGTGCACCGTGCCGGAGCCCTCCGCCGGCAGGACCGCGACGATCTCGTCGAGCAGGTCACCGCTGCCCCGGCCGTGCAGGCCGGACACCGGGTAGGGCTCCCCCAGGCCCAACGACCACAGCGCGGCAGCGTCCGACTCCCCCACCATGTCGTCCACCTTGTTCGCAGCCAGGATGACTGGCTTGCCGGACGCCCGCAGGATCGGCACGACCCGTTCATCGCTGTCCTGCACCCCCACTGTGGCATCCACCACGAACACCACAACGTCAGCCTCGTCGACCGCGCGGGTCGCCTGGGCGGCGATGTTCGCCTGCATCCCGGTGGCGTCGTACTCCCAGCCGCCGGTGTCCACCAGTTGAAACTGCGTGCCGGCCCACTCCGCGGTGTAACGCACCCGATCGCGGGTCACGCCGGGCACATCCTGCACGACCGCCTCGCGCCGGCCGATGATCCGGTTGACCAGCGTGGACTTGCCCACGTTGGGCCGGCCGATGATCGCCACGACGGGCAGCATCGGCTCCGGCTCGACCTCGACGGCCTCGTCGGGGTACTCCTGTTCAGCAATAGCGGCCGCAGCGGCGGCCAACGCCTCGAGATCCTCTCCGGCCACGTCGTCGGTGTAGACCTCGTCGCCGGGTATCTGCTCGCTCACATGCGCTCCTTGATCAATGTGGCCACATGGTCGATGACCTCCGGCAGGGTCATGAATGTGGCGTCGACGTGCACCGCGTCGTCGGCTGCCAGCAGCGGGGACACGGTTCGGCTGGAATCAGCGGCATCGCGCGCCGCGAGGCTGGCGCCGGTGGCGTCGACGTCGTCGTCGTGGCCGCGCTCGGCATTCTCCAGCGCCCGCCGGGCTGCCCGCGCTTCGACATCGGCGGTCAGGTACACCTTCAACGTCGCGTCGGGGAAGACCACGGTCCCCAGATCCCGGCCTTCCGCAATCAGGTCCACCACGGCCGCCTGGCGTTGCAGGTCTACCAAGCGCCGCCCGCACCTCGGGCACTGCACTGTAGGAGCTCACCGCAGCGGTGACCTCGGGTGTGCGGATGGCCTCCGAGACGTCCACGCCGTTGACCGTGATGGTGGGCGCCAACGGGTCGGTGCCGCTGACGATCTCCACCTCGTCCAAGCGGCCCGCGGCACGTCCTGCGGCGCAACGCCAGCGTCCAAACCCCACCAGGTCACGGCCCGGTACATCGCACCGGTGTCGAGATAGGCGAACCCGAGCCGCTGCGCGACCCCCTTCGACACACTCGACTTCCCGGACCCGGAGGGCCCGTCCACGGCAACGATGACTGGCATGGGGTCCCGAGCCTATCGGCTGGTCACTTCCCCCGTTGTCGCGATGTGTGCTCTAGTGGTCAAATGCTGCGTCGTCTTCTTACGGTGTCGTTCGCCGTCGCGCTCCTCGTGCCCACCAGCGCGGCCCACGCGGACCCTGTCGTGACCACGTGGAGTCCCGAGCGCAACCTGTCGCTGCCAGGTGCCGCGGCCTTCTCCCCGGACATCGTGTCCGCGTCCGACGGGAACACACTGATCGCTGCCTGGCACCGTTACGACCTGCTGTTCACTCGGATTCAAGTGAGCCGCTCGACCGACGGCGGTCAGACGTGGACAACCCCGCGGATCATTCGGACAACGAGGCGTACAACGTCGAACTCGCAGTGACCCCCGACGCCTCGCGCGCGGTGGCGGTCTGGCTGCGTTCAGACCTGGTGAACAACCGCGTCGAAGCCGCCACCTCTACAGATGGCGGCCTCACGTGGACGCCCAGCCATTCCTATCGGCGGCCGGCCAGTCCGCCTCCCGCCCGCAGGTTCGCATCTCCAATGACGGCAACCGGGTCATGGCCATCTGGGAGCGGGTGGATGCGGGCAAGGTCCGAGTGCAGGCGACCTTCTCACAGACGGCGGCGGCACCTGGAGTACGCCAGAGACCCTGTCCAGCGCAGGTACGAACGCTGAGGGATCCCAGTTCACACTGTCGGCCGACGGTCAGCGGGCGGCAGCGGTGTGGCAGGAGGCGACGAGGGTCTACGCGGCCCGAACGATCGACGGTGGCACCACGTGGAGTGCACCCGCCATGCTCGCCACGGACATTTCCACGACCCCTGTGGTCGCAGGATCATCCAACGGAACCTCACTGGCCTCACTATGGAGCACGCCGGTGGCACCCAACCCGTTCATCTCCTCGAGCAGGTCGGGCAACAGCGGGTCCACCTGGAGTCCACCAGTCAACATCAGCCCCGCAGCAGTCTCCCGTGATCCCCGCATCGCCTCGTCCGGGGACGGCGTCCGGATGATCGCCACCTGGCGGCAGGGCACGATGGTGGACCCGTACCGCATCGTCTCCGCACGATCCACCGATGGCGGCCAGACCTGGACTGCAGGCCCAGCGGTCTCCACGGCAGGCAAAGATGCCCGTACCCCACGACTGGTGACATCATCCGATGGCAGCTTCGCAACTCTCGCCTGGGAGGAGTACGACGGCGCCAAGTACCGCGTGCGGACGGCCTCCACCACCGACCAGGGTCAGACTTGGTCCACGCCGCAAGCCTGTCCGGAGCAGGTCAAGATGGGTTCCTCTTCGGCATGAGTGCGGACGAGAATGGCCGCCGCGTCGCGACGGTGTGGGATCGCTCTGACGGCACCCACCAGCGCATCCAGGTCGCGACCGGGACCGTCGCCAGCAGTCCGGGCGCCCCCGGCCAACCCACCGCATCTCCAGGTGACAGCACCGCGACGATCAGCTGGCCAGCCGCTGATGATCGCGGTCCCCGATCACCGGGTACACCGCCACGACCGGCACCCAGACCTGCACCACGCCCACGACATCCTGCACACTCAGCGGACTCACCAACGGAACCTCCTACAGCGTGACAGTCACGCCACCAACGCCGTGGGCACCGGTCCGGCCAGTGCCGCGACCACAGTCACCCCGACCGCCCCCGTTCCCACCAAGCGCACTAAGGCCTTGGTCAAGGCGGTCTCGCGCAAATCCCTGCTGCGAGTCATCGTCAAACCCAACCTCGGCCCAACAAGCAGTGGCAGTTCTCGTCAGCGCAGAGGGTGCGACCTGGCGCACCGTCGGCGCCTCCCGGAGCACCATCGGCCCGACCACCGCAGGATAGTCAACCTGCCACGAGGCGTTACCGGGTGCAGGTGAAGGCGGCTCGCGGCTACGCAGCCTCCACGTCCAAAGCGTCCGCCTGCGGCGTACACTTGCCGAAGCCCGGGCACTGATACTGAAACGCGGACGTACCGCGTGCAGGTCGCTGCCATCCCTGGATAGCTCGAGGGCGGTCACGCTGCTGAGTTACCCGCGCAACTGCCAGCCACCCTCAAGCAGCGACTCCCGGAACCGCAGTTCGGCTTCGGGGCGCACGACCAGGTGGGCGATGGCTCGCAGCCGGCCCAGTGTGTGCTCGATCCGCACATCCTCGAGGTTGACGCCCGCCTCGCCCGCCCGATGGAACAACGCCGCCAACTGTCCCGGGCATCCTCGATGACCACGGACACGGTGACACGCCGTCGCCCTGGCCACCGTGTTTGCCCGGGAGCCTGCCCCGGCCCTCGACTCCTGCGTTCCAGCAGGCCTTCAGCGCGGCGGCGTCGCCGTCCGCGAGCGCCGATTGGAATGCCTGCACATCGCCGGCGAAGCCTGCGAGCGTGGTCTGCACATGGTCGGCGTTGGCCAGCAGGATCTGCGCCCACAGCCCCGGGTCACTGCCCGCGATCCGCGTGGTGTCGCGGACGCCCGGACCGGCCACGCTGACGTCGGAGGATGAGGCGGCCACCAGCTGGGCGGCCAGCAACGAGGCCACGACCTGTGGGGTGTGCGAGGAGACAGCCACGGCGCGGTCGTGCTCGTCGGGATGCATCATGCGGACCACGGCCCGCAGCTGCTCGGCCAGGTCGGCGACCTGTTCCAGGCGGGCAGGGTCTCGGTTGCCGACCGGCGTAAGGATCCAGGGCCGGTCCTCGAACAGGTCACCGCGACCGGCCGCCGCACCGGAGATCTCCCGACCGGCCATCGGATGCCCGGGCACGTAGCGCGACAGGTCGACGTCGGTCAGGGCGGCCAGCGGTTCGGCCTTCACGCTGCCCACATCCGAGACCGTGGCCTGCGGGAACCGCTGCAGGGCGGCGCGCACCTCGTGGGCGATCGCTGCTGGCGGCACCGCGACGAAGACGACGTCGGGGTCCGTACACGGTTGCGCTGACCCCGCCCCCATGCCGACCGCAACCTGCACCGCAGTCTCGTCGAGGTCCTCCAGGAAGACCTCTGCGCCGGTCTGGGTCAACGCCAGTCCCAACGACGTGCCGAGCAGACCCGCTCCGCGGATCAGGACCTTCATTGGTCGGTGGCCGCCTGCCGCAACCCCTCGGTTCCGCGCAGATACACGTGGGTGATCTCCGCGCGTGCCCTGGGCGATTCCACATGTGCCATCACACGCACGACCCGGGGCATCGCGCCGGGCACCGCCACCTCGCAGGCAGACAGCAGCGGCACATCCTCCAGACCGGCCAGCCGCGCGGCGGTGGCCGGGTAGACCGACACCAGATCGGGGGTGGAGGTCAGGATCACGCTGATCACATCGGCCGGGTCGATGGCGTTGGCCGCCAGCATTTCCCGGATCAACTCCCCCACCGCTTCCATGATGGGCAGGCGCTCATCCGCGGCCACCTGCGTCGCTCCACGCACTGCTCGCACTGCCATAGCCGAAGCCTACAAAGGGGGTGTTCGAGCCTGACTCGGGAGTCAGTGGGTTGCTGCCCGAGCCGGACTACAGCCCCGCCTGCGTGTACAGCTGCTGCAGTTCCTTGCCCGTGATCTCCCGCAGCGTCCCGCGCTTCATGCCGGTCAGCCGCACCGGCCCGACCTGGGTGCGCACCAGCCGCGTGACCGGAAACCCCAGCGCGTCGAAGAGCCGCCGCACGATCCGGTTGCGCCCCTCGTGCAGGGTCACCTCCACCACGGACCGCTCATCGGAGGTGTCGACGATCCGGCACGAATCCACCGTCACCGGCCCGTCATCGAGGTCCACCGGCTTGCGCAGCCGTACCCGCAGGCTCGGATCCACCTGCCCGGACACCGTGGCCACGTACGTCTTTGCCACCCCGTGCGAAGGGTGCGCGATCCGGTTGGCCAGCTCGCCGTCGTTGGTGAGCAGCAGCAACCCCTCGGTGTCGACGTCGAGGCGACCCACATGGAAGACCCGCTCGGGCCGATCAGCCACGTAATCACCCACGCACGGTTTGCCCTGCGGGTCACTCATGGCGCTGACCACACCGCGCGGCTTGTGCAGGGCCAGCACCACCGTCTCGCTGGCCGTCGGGATCCGCACCCCGTCGACATGGATGACGGCGGTCTGGGCATCGACCTGCGTGCCCGGGATCGCCACCTTCCCGTCGACCGTGACGCGGCCCTGCGGCGATCAGCTCGTCGCAGACCCGCCGGCTGCCGACCCCGGCAGCGGCCAGAACCTTCTGCAGGCGCACTTAGAAGTCGCCGGTGAGCTCGGGCGAATCGAGGTCGGCCAGGTCCGGCAGGTAGTCGGCGACCGGCGGCAACTCATCGAGGCTGGCGATCCCCAACCGCTGCAAGAAGTACTCGGTGGTGGCGTAGAGCACCGCGCCGGAATCCTCGTCGTGCCCGACCTCGGTGATCAGGCCGCGGTTCATCAGCGTCTTCATGACCCCGTCGACGTTGACCGCCCGGATGGCGCCCACCCGCCCGCGCGACACCGGCTGCCGGTAGGCCACCACGGCCAGCGTCTCCAGCGCGGCCTGCGACAGCCGCGCGTTCTGGCCGTCCTTGACGTAGCGCGCCACCAGGTCCGTGCAATCAGCGGCCGTCACGAACCGCCAGCCGCTGGCCTCGCGCCGGATGGTGAAGCCCCGGCCAGTCGTGGCGTAGTCGGCCTGCAACTGCTCGACCGTCTCCCGGATCGTGTCCGGGGGGCTGTGCAGCGCGGTCCCCAGATCCTCCGCACTCATGGGCTCGTCGGCGATCAGCAGCAACGCCTCGACCGCGGCCGCCAGCGACGGGGCGCCCAGCTCCGGCTCCTCGACGACGTGCTCGACCGGCTTGAGCCGGTCGGTCAGGTCAATCACCCGATGTGTCACTGGCGTCCTCCCACACGATGGTCAGTTCCCCCAAGGCCTTCTCCTGCGCGAAGCGCACGGTGCCGTCGCGGTACAACTCCAGCAGCGCCAGGAACCGGCCGACCACGATCATCCGGTTCTCGGCGTCGGCGATCAGCTCCCGGAAGGTGGCCTGCCGCGACGACCGCAGCCGATCGAACAGGATCTCCTTCTGCTCGGCGACGCTGACGGCCGGGGCGTGCACATGGTCGATGGCCACCTGCGGAACCGGCTTGGGCGTCAGCGCCAGTGCCCCGAGCGCCGCGAAGGCCTCCGGACCCAAGCCCAGCACCACATCGGGCAGCAGCCCGGCCAGGTCGGGGTCGAGACCGACGGTGCGCGGCACCAGCAGCGGCGCATCGTCGATCATCTGCGCGAACGTCGCGGACACGTCCTTGTAGGCCCGGTACTGCATGAGCCGGGCGAAGAGCAGGTCCCGGGCTTCCAGCAGCGCGAGATCCTCCTCGTCCTCAAGCTCGGCGCCGGGCAGCAGCTTGACGACTTTGAGGTCGAGCAGGGTGGCCGCGATGACCAGGAACTCGCTGGCCTCGTCGAGGTCCCAGTCGCGGCCCTGCTGACGGATGTACTGGATGAACTCGTCGGTGACCTGGCTCAGGCTCAGCTCGGTGACCTCGAGCTTGTGCTTCGAGATCAGCTGCAGAAGCATGTCGAACGGACCCTCGAACTCCTCGAGATGCACCGCAAAACCGGTCGGCATCTCCGGTTGCAGGGCCTCGGCAGTCACTCGATCACGGTATCCCGGGTCAGGCCGCCCGCCCGGGATTCACACGCCGCACTCAGCGCACCGCGCGCGGATGCGATTCGGTGTAGACCTCACGCAGCCGGTCGATGGTGACGTGGGTGTAGATCTGCGTGGTGGTCACCGATGCGTGGCCCAGCAACTCCTGCACCACCCGCACATCCGCGCCGCCCTCAAGCAGATGGGTCGCGAACGAGTGCCGCAGCGTGTGCGGGGACACATCGACGACCCCCGCCCGGCCAGCTGCCGCCGACACGATCCCCCAGGCACTCTGCCGGGACAGCACCCCGCCGCGGGCGTTGAGGAAGACCTGCCGCGGCACTGGGCTGCGCACCGCCAGCGCCGGCCGCGACCGCACGAGGTAGGCCTCCAGCGCGGCGATGGCGTAGGAGCCGATCGGCACCCTGCGCTGCTTGCCGCCCTTGCCCCGCAGCAGCACCGAGCGGTCCTCGAAATCCAGGGCGTCAGGGGTGAGGCCGACCGCCTCGCTGATCCGCGCCCCCGATCCGTAGAGGAACTCCAGCAGCGCTCGATCGCGGACCCCCAGAACGGTTGCGGCGTCGCAGGACTCGACCATCGCCACACAGTCGCCCACCGACAACGCTTTGGGCAGTTTCAGCGGCACGTTCGGGGAGTTGAGCTCGTCGGTCGGGTCCACGACGATCCAGCCCTCCGCGCCCGCGTAGCGGAACAGTCCCCGGACACTGCTGATCACCCGCCGCACCGACGAGGCACCGAGGTCCTCGGACAGCACCGTCACGAAATCGCCCAGCATCGCGGGACTCACCTGGTCGAGGCGATCCACCTCGCGCGCCTGCAGGAACTGCGTGAACCGTCCCAGATCCCGGCCGTACGCCGCGACGGTGTTGCTCGACAGGCCCTTCTCGACGATGACGTGCTGCAGGTAGGCCTCGACCTCACGCATTCGCCAGCACGTGCTCCAGGCTGACACTGGGCAGGCCGAACGCGTCGGCAACCGCCCGGTAGGCGATCGAGCCGGCGTGGGTGTTCACGCCCAACGCCAGGGCGTGGTCGCGCCGACACGCCGCCCGCCAGCCGTGGTCGGCCACCTCGACCAGGTACGGCAGGGTGACGTTGGTCAACGCCCACGTCGAGGTGTGCGGCACCGCTCCAGGCATGTTCGCGACGCAGTAGAAAAGGGTGTCGTGGACCGGGTAGGTCGGGTCGGAATGCGTCGTCGGCCGGGAGTCCTCGAAGCAGCCGCCCTGATCGATGGAGATGTCGACCAGCACGGCGCCCGCCTTCATCCGCGACACCAACTCGTTGCTGACCAGTCGCGGCGCCTTGGCCCCATGGACGAGCACCGCGCCGATCACCAGGTCGGCATCGAGCACGCACCGCTCGATCTCGTAATCATTGGAGGCAACCGTCTGCATGTGCCCTTGGTAGATGGCGTCCGCCTCCCGCAACCGCGCGATATCGCGGTCCATGAGCACCACCTCGGCCTGCATCCCGAGCGCGATCGCCGCAGCGTTCTGGCCGGCCACCCCGGCGCCGATCACCACCACCTTGCCTGCATGCACCCCCGGCGTCCCACCGAGCAACACCCCGCGCCCGCCGCTGGCCTTCAGCAATGCCTGGGCGCCGACCTGCGGCGCGAGCCTGCCCGCCACCTCCGACATCGGAGCCAGCAGCGGCAGGGTGCCGTTGGGCAGTTCGACCGTCTCGTAGGCGATGGCCGTCGTGCGCCCGGCGAGCAACGCGTCGGTGCACTCCCGCGACGCGGCCAGATGCAGGTAGGTGAAGAGCACCTGATCCTCGCGCAGGTAGCCGTACTCGCTGGGCATGGGCTCCTTGACCTTGACGATCAGATCGGCAGCCTCCCACACGGCGTCAGCATCGGGCAGAATCCGCGCCCCGGCCGCCACGAACTCGTCGTCCGGCAGCGTCGAGCCGACACCAGCACCGGCCTGCACGACGACGTCGTGGCCATGACGCACCAGTTCCTGCACTCCCGCCGGGGTCATCGCGACCCGGTACTCCTGCGGCTTGACCTCCGTCGGGACCCCGATGCGCATCCCAGACTCCTTACCCCGGTGGTGTTCGGACGTTGCCCAACGATTCGACCCAGTTTCGCACAGGCCACGGGCTGTCCGCAGGCCGCAAATCGCGCCAGTCCCGCCCCTGGTGAGCCGCGGCGGCGAGGATGCCGTTGGTGGCCGTCGGATTCTGGATGGTCCCGGCCAGCACCAGCCCGACCGCCTCCGCCAGCGGCACCCAGGCCTGCGGCAGATGCAGTTCCTCGGCCTCGCCGGTGTGCTCACGGCCGTCGGGCAACACCTCAAGATCACGGGCGAGGAAGCAGCGCAGCGTCTCGCTGGTCCCGCCCGGGGAGTTCAGGAAGTCGATCAGTACATGCCAGGACCGGGCGCGCAGTCCGGCCTCCTCGGCCAGTTCGCGCTGCGCACACTCCCAGGCGGTCTCCTTGTGGGTGTCCAGCAGACCCGCGGGCGGTTCGAACAGGAAGGCCGCCACCGGGTGCCGGTACTGCCGGATGAGCAGCACCCGGTCCTGCTCGTCGAGGGCGATGATGCCCACCGCACCCGGGTGCACCACAAGATCGCGGGTGACGACATGATCACCGATGGCCACCTCGTCGCTGCGGACATCCCACACAGCGCCGTGGAACTGCAGGCGCTGCGCGGTGACGGGGTGGCTCTCGAACGTGTCGGCCACCGCGCCGTGCCAGACCTCATCCACTGGTCTGGCGGGCCAGCGCCGCGCCGATCAGCCCTGCGAACAGCGGGTGCGGCCGGGTCGGCCGGGAGCGGAACTCCGGGTGCGCCTGCGTGGCCACGAAGTAGGGATGCACGTCGGCGGGCAGTTCCACGAACTCCACGAGCCGGCCGTCCGGCGAGGTGCCGCTGAAGACCATGCCCGCCTCGGCCAGCGGCTCGCGGTAGGCGTTGTTGACCTCGTAGCGGTGCCGGTGGCGCTCGTCGACGGCGGTCTGGCCGTACGCGTTCGCCACCACGCTGTCCGGGGTGAGGATCGCCGGGTACAGACCCAGGCGCATCGTGCCGCCCATGTCCCGCTCGCCGCTCACGACATCCGTCTGGTCGGCCATCGTGGACACCACCGGGTGGGTGGTCTCGTCATCGAACTCCTGGGAGTTCGCATCCGGCATCCCGGCCACGTCGCGGGCGAACTCGATGACCATGCACTGCAGCCCGAGGCACAGCCCCAACGTCGGAATCCGGTTCTCGCGGGCGTACCGGATGGCGCCCAGCTTGCCCTCGATGCCGCGGACCCCGAAGCCGCCCGGAACACAGATGCGCATCGACGTCGCCGAGCGCGGCGGCCGCCCCCTCCTCGGTGGCGCAGTCGTCGCTGGCCACCCAGCGGATCCGCACGGCACTGTTGTGGCCGAAGCCGGCCGCTCGCAGGGCCTCGGTCACCGACAGGTAGGCGTCGGGCAGATCGATGTACTTGCCGACCAGGGCGATCTGCACGGAGTGGGCCGGCCGGTGCACCCGGTCCAGCAGGGCACCCCAGGCCGTCCAGTCCACATCGCGGAAGGGAAGACCCATCCGGCGCACCACGTAGGCGTCGAGGCCTTCGGAGTGCAGCACCCGGGGAATGTCGTAAATGCTCGGCGCATCCACCGCTGCGACGACGGCCTCCTGGTCCACGTCACACATCAGGCTGACCTTGCGCTTGATGGGTTCGGGGACCTGCCGGTCCGCGCGCAGCACCAGCGCGTCCGGCTGGATGCCGATGTTGCGCAGCGCCGCCACCGAGTGCTGGGTCGGCTTGGTCTTCAACTCCCCGCTCGGCCCGAGGTAGGGCAGCAGGGACACGTGCAGGAAGAAGCAGCGGTCCCGGCCGAGATCATGCCGGACCTGCCGGGCGGCTTCCAGGAACGGCAGCGACTCGATGTCGCCGACCGTGCCGCCGATCTCGGTGATCACCACGTCGACGTCGTCGGTGGCCATGGCGTAGACCCGGGACTTGATCTCGTTGGTGATGTGCGGGATGACCTGCACCGTGTCGCCGAGGTACTCCCCGCGCCGCTCCTTGGCGATCACCGTGGAGTAGACCTGCCCGGTGGTCACGTTCGCCGTCCCGGCGAGGTTGCGGTCCAGGAACCGCTCGTAGTGGCCGATGTCGAGGTCGGTCTCCGCACCGTCGTCGGTGACGAACACCTCGCCGTGCTGGAAGGGGTTCATCGTCCCCGGGTCGACGTTGAGATAGGGGTCGAGTTTTTGCATAGTGACGCGCAGACCGCGGGCACTGAGCAACTGGCCCAGCGAGGATGCGGTGAGGCCTTTGCCGAGGGAGGAGGCGACGCCGCCTGTGACGAAAATGTGTACCGCTGAACCGGGAATCTCCACGGGATACCAGCGTACCGCCTACGTGCGGCAGCGGGAAGCAACGCCATGGCCGGATCTGGCGGGTCAGGTCATCGCCAGCAGTTCCCGGGCGTGTTCGCGCGCCGACGCCGACTCCTCCTGGCCGGCGAGCATCCGCGCGATCTCGACCACCCGCTCCTCGTCGTCGAGGACCCGCACGTCGGAGGTGGTCACGTGGGCGGCCTGCTCCTTGTGCACTCGCAGATGGGTGCCGGCGAAGGCCGCGACCTGCGGCATGTGGGTGACAACGATGACCTGCGCGTGATCGGCCAGCTTCGCCAGCCGGCGACCGATGGCCGTGGCCGCGGCACCGCCCACCCCCGCATCGACCTCGTCGAAGACGAACGTGCCGACGGTGTCGGTGTCGGCGAGCACCACCTCCAGGGCGAGCATGATCCGGCTCAGTTCACCCCCGGAGGCGGACTTGGAGATCGGCGCCGGGGTCGACCCGGGATGCGCGGCGAGTTGGATGGCCACCTCGTCGGCCCCCTCCGGACCGTGCTCACCGGCGCCGACGCTCACCAGCAGGCGCGCGTTGGGCATCGCCAGTTCCCGCAGTTCGGCGGTCGCCTGCTGCTGCAGCTGCTCAGCCAGGCGGATCCGCGACGTGGTCAATGCCTGCGTGGCCGCGTCCAGCGCCTCGTGGGCGGTGTCCAGGGCGGCCTGCAGCGCCTCCAGGTTGACCCCCCGCTCCAGACTGGTCAACTCGGCCGCAGCCTGCTGGGACCACGCCAGCACATCCGGACCGAAGCGGGAATCCAGCACCGCGAGGTCATGCAGGCGCTGATTGAGCCATTCGAGCTGGCCCGGCTCATCGGCCAGGCCATCGGTGAACGCGGAGATCTCCCGGCCGATGTCGGAGACCTCTTCAGCGGCGGCGATCAGCCGCTCATGCAGGCTGGCCACCTCCGGATCGTCCACCGATTGCACCGCACGGGCCGCCTGGTGCAGCATGTCGGCCGCCCCCGGCAGGTCGTCGTCACCCGAGGACGGCGGCCTGCGCGGCCGCCGAAGCCGCGCTGATGTCGGCGAGGTTGGTCAGCCGGTGGTGTTCGGCCTTGCGGGTGTCCATCTCGCCGGGCTGCGGGTCGACCTTCTCGATCTCCTCGAGCGCGGTGCGCAGGAAGAGCATCCGCTGCTCGGTCTGCTGCTGGTTGTCCCGAGCAGCCCTCAGCTCACGCTCGGCGCTCACCCAGCGTTGATAGGCGCCCCGATGCACCTCCAGCAGGCGGGCATGGTCGGGTCCACCGAACCGGTCCAGCGCGCGGCGCTGGGCGGCCGGCCCACGCAACCGCTGCTGCGTCGCCTGGCCATGCACCGTCACCAGCAGGTCCCCGATCTCGGCCAGCAGCGCTGCCGGCACCATCCGGCCACCGGCGAACGCGCGCAGCCGGCCCTTGCTCGCGGTGCGTCCCAGGACGATCTCGGTGTCGTCACAGAC
This sequence comes from Candidatus Nanopelagicales bacterium, assembly GCA_037046735.1. Classification (GTDB taxonomy): domain Bacteria; phylum Actinomycetota; class Actinomycetes; order S36-B12; family UBA10799; genus JADKAV01. The sequence goes on from JBAOHC010000027.1 coordinate 391,371, forward strand.
ACCGCCCGGCCTGCTCCACCAGGCCCAGCCCGGGATGGCCGGCCGGCACCTCGAAGGCCCCTTCGATGGCGGCCCCGGAGGCGATCCCAGGGTCGACGCGGCCTCCCAGCAGCATCTCCAGCGCGGTCAGCACCATGGTCTTGCCCGCCCCGGTCTCGCCGGTCAGCGCGGTGAAACCTGGCCCCGGGGCGACCGTCGCCGCGGCGATGACACCGAGGTTCTGAATGCGCAGTTCACTGATCACGGCCGCGCCCGCTCCATCCCTTGACCGGCAGCTGGAACTTGGCCACGAGCCGGTCCACGAACAGCGTGTCCTGCAGGCGGGCCAGGCGCACGGGCCGTTCACCGCGGACCACCTCGACCCGATCGCCCGGGTTCAACGCGATGAGCCGCTGCCCGTCACACCACAGCACCGCGGCGGGCGACTCCGGCAGCACCTCCAGCGCCAGCGCGGTGTCGGCGGAGACAACCATCGGGCGGGCGAACAGCGCGTGGGCCGACACCGGCACCAGCAGCATCGCGTCCACCGTCGGCCACACGACCGGCCCGCCGGCCGACCAGGCATATCCGGTGGAGCCGGTGGGGGTCGCGAAGAGCACCCCGTCACACCCCCACGTGCTCAGCGGACGGCGGTCCACCTCGGCCACGACCTGGATCATCCGCTGGCGGGCCGCCTTCTCCACGCTGGCCTCATTCAAGGCCCACGACCGGGCGACCACCTCACCGGCGCGCAGCACGGACACGTCCAGGGTCAAGCGCTCCTGAATGGTGAAGTTGCCGGAGGCGATCTGCTCGACGATGTTGCCTGCCTCTTCGTGCTCGAGTTCGGCGAGGAAGCCGACGTGCCCGAGGTTCACACCGATCAGCGGCACGTCGTGTTCCCGCGCGATCTCCGAGCCGCGCAGGATGCTGCCGTCGCCACCGAAGACGACCACAAGATCGGTCGGTTGGGTCGCGGGGGCGCGCGGCACCTGCAGGGCGGCAGGTGACTCGTCCAGGGCGTAGACGGCGATGCCGTGCCGCTCGAGTCCGCGAGCGCACTCGTCGGCCATCGTCAGCGCGGCACCCCGATGCGGATGCACGACCAGCAGGACCGAACGCACGGTCATGAGGTCACCTCAGCCACCAGCGCGGGGTCCAGGTCCCCGGCACCGCGGCGCATCCACATCACGAACTCGATGTTGCCACTCGGACCCGGCAATGGGGAGCGGGTCAGTCCAGCCACGCCGAGACCGAGGTCGTGGGCTGCCCGTGCCACGCCTGTGATCGCCGCAGCGTGCTGATGCGGATCCCTCACGACGCCACCTTTGCCCACGTGACCCTTGCCCACCTCGAACTGCGGCTTCACCAGCATCACGAAGTCGGCGTCTGGGGCGACCGTGACCAAGGCGGGCAGCACCTTGGTCAACGAGATGAAGCTGAGGTCACCCACCACCAGGTCCGGCACGTACGGCAGGTCAGCAGCCGTCAGGTGGCGCACATTGGTGCGGTCCAGGACGGTGACCCGGGGGTCGGCCTGCAGGGACCAGGCCAACTGCCCGTAGCCCACGTCAACCGCGATCACCCGGGCGGCACCGCGCTCGAGCAACACTTGCGTGAAACCGCCGGTGGACGCTCCGGCATCCAGGGCATGTCGACCCGCCACGTCCAGGCCGAACTCGTCGAGCGGACCGATGAGCTTGTGCGCACCGCGGGACACGTATTCGTGCTCGGGCGCTCGCACGATCAACGAATCACTGTCCAGGACCTGGGTGGCGGCCTTGGTGGCCATGACCCGGTTCACCTGGACGGTGCCAGCGTCGATCATGTCGCTGGCCTGCTGACGGGAGCGGGCCAAACCGCGCCGGACCAGCTCAGCGTCCAGGCGCCTGCGCGTCGCCATCGGTTTCTGCCAGGGCCTCCTGCAGCGCGTCGTGCACCGCCACCAACTGCGGGTAGCGATCACCCTGCGCTGCGGCCACCTCATCCACCATCGCCGTGAGCCGGTCGAGATCGGTCACGATGTGGCCTTCTTCGCAGGCGCCTTCTTGGGGGCGGCCGACTTGGCGGTACGAGCGGCCGTGCGCGCGGTGCCCGCAGCCGCCTTGGACGCCTTCACCGCGGTGTCCGTGGCCCGTGCGGTGGCCTTCGCCGCGGCCGGCACCGCTGATGCGGCCACCGTGACCCCGGTCTTGGCGACGTCCGCGGCCTGATCGCCGCGCTCGTTGAGCTGGCGCTCCAGGCGCTCCACGTGCTTGCGGACCGCGGCGAGTTCCTCCTCGCGGACGAACCCCATCCGGCCCACGGTGCGCTCGACCTCGGTGCGCACCAGGCCGACCATGAGTTCCCGATTGGTGCGACTCTGCTCGATGAGGTCCTCGGCGATGCCCTGCATCTGGGCCGTGACGACCTCGGGACCCTTACTGCCCGCCTCACCAGCCTGACTGACCAGGTTGCTCGCGGTTTCCATCGCCTTCTCGGTGGTCGATTCCACCAGGCCGGCGGCCAGTTGCATGTAACTTCGTAGTGTCTCGATCACGAGTGGACCTTCCGTGCGCCTATGGACAACGCTACTTCACGGGTGACGTCAATCCAGGCAGGGACACCGGGGCCACGGTACGGTCGCAAACGTGTCGGTTTCGCAAGGGAGTGTGAGGATGGCATCCGTCGAGCAGTGTGAGGCTGCTCTGGCTGAACTCGCCCGCCGCCTGGAGGAATACCCAGCCGAGACCCGCCGCGAGAAGATCCCGGACCGATCAGTGGAACTGACCTTGCTCGACCTCGACCTGAGCTTCAGCGCTCGCCTCCACGACGGGCAATTGATCGACATTCAGCAAAGCAGAGTGGACCGGCCGCACATCCGGCTGACCATGACCAGTAACGACCTGATCGACCTCACCGACAAGCGGATCCGGTTCACCCAGGCGTGGGCAAGTGGACGCATCCACCTCGATGCGTCGCTGCGCGATCTGCTACGTCTGCGCGGACTGATGTAGGCGGTCCTCCACCTGCATCACACGCCGGATCACCGCTGTGGGGTCGTCCCCGGCCCGCAGCGTGCTCACCAACTCGTCCAGAGCCTGGCTGAACTCATCCTCGTGGCCACCCAGCACCCGCAGGTCCGGCGCCACGCGAGTGGGCAGCGACGCGACCGGCAGATCCACGACGTCGCGCCAGGTGTTGACACCGGTGAGCACCAGCAGCGAGTCGAGGCCGGCAGCGACCGCGGCATCGATGTCGGTATCGAGACGGTCGCCGATCACCAGGGGCCGTGCCGCACCGGAGCGGCGCATCGCCAACTCCATGATCGGCGCATGTGGTTTGCCCGTCACCTGCGGAGTCCGGCCGGTGGCCGAGGCCACGGCGGCCACCAGGGTGCCGTTGCCGGGAGCGATGCCCCGGGCGGTGGGCACCGACATGTCGGTATTGCTGGCGACCCAGGGAATGTCCCGCGCCACTGCGTAGGACGCTTCCGCGAGGTCCACCCAGCCCAGATTCGGAGAGTAACCCTGTACTACAGCCTCAGCGTCGTCGGCATGTGTCGTGATCGTCAGGCCCTCGTCAATCACTGCCTGGCGCAACCCATCGCCCCCAGTGACCAGGATCCGCGCCCCAGCGCGAACCAACGTCGCCAGATGTGCAGCGGCGGCCTGTGCGGAAGTGACCACGTCATCAGCACTCACCTGCAGTCCAAAACCCGCCAATTGATCCGCCACCGTCTGTGGGGTCCGGCTGGCGTTATTCGTGACGAACAGCGACCGGGCCGGGTAGGCGCCCAGTGCTTCCACCGCGTGCGGCACAGCCTGACGCCCCCGGTACACCACGCCGTCAAGGTCGACGAACAGGCAGTCGTACCCGGTCACAGCGACTCCAGAAGTTCCGCCGCATCTGTCCAGATTCCCTCTTCGTCGACAGTCACCGCCGAGGTCAACCACCGGCGCGCCTGTTCGAGATCGGAGCCGACAAGCAGCCTGCCCAGGGCGTAGCGGGAGCGAGCGATGGCCATTGGGGAGCGGGCCGCCCGCACTGCCTTCTGCAGCAGAACGCGGGCCGCCTCATCGTCGCCGAGATCCTCTCGGGCTCCCCCACCGACGATGAGCAACTCCGTGCGCGTGTCCGCATCGAGTTTCTGCCCTTCGAACTCGGTCACCATGGCAAGCGCCCGTTGGGGCCGGCCCAAACCGCGTTCACAGTCCGCTGCGATCGGCACCAGGTCCAGCCGGTTGCTCACGCGGCGGTAGGCGGCCTCTTCTTTGATGGCCTCCCGGAACTTGCCCGCCCGATAGGCCGTGATGCAGGCAGTCTGGCGCGCCAACGCGGATCGCGGCATGCGCTGCCGCAGCCGTGCCGCGTGCTGATAGGCCGCTTCGGGATCCTCTTCTGCCAGGACCTGGACGCTCAGCAGATGTTTGACCAAGGCGCCGCTGGTGCCACCGACGGCCTCCAGTTCGGCCCGCAGCTCCTGTTCGAGTTCCATATCAAAGATCTCATCGGGCCACGGTAGATCGTCCTCGCGCGGCTCACGCTCGGGACGCTCATCGCGGCCGCTGCGGTATCCCCCGGACCGATCCGAGCGGTAACCCCCGGACTCGCGGCTTCCGGATCCACGCTCGCCATCGGAGCGCCCTTGGCCGTCAGAGCCCTTGTACCCCCGACCGGGGGCAGAGCCCGAAGGCTTCCCGCCCTTGTATCCCCGCTCGGAACCCTCCGCGGACTCAGACCGGCCACCCCGGTAGCCCCGATCAGAACCACCTGACGGCTTACGAGAACCCTTGTAGCCACCCTCAGACGTTCCCGACGGACCACGAGCACCCTTGTACCCGCGCTCGGAACCCTCCGCGGACTCAGACCGGCCGCCCCGGTAGCCCCGATCAGAACCACCTGACGGCTTACGAGAACCCTTGTAGCCACCCTCAGACGTTCCCGACGGACCACGAGCACCCTTGTACCCGCGCTCGGAACCCTCCGCGGACTCAGACCGGCCGCCCCGGTAGCCCCGATCAGAACCACCTGACGGCTTACGAGAACCCTTGTAGCCACCCTCAGACGTTCCCGACGGACCACGAGCACCCTTGTACCCGCGCTCGGAACCCTCCGCGGACTCAGACCGGCCACCCCGGTAGCCCCGATCAGAACCACCTGACGGCTTACGCGAACCCTTGTAGCCACCCTCAGAAGACCCCGACGGACCACGAGCACCCTTGTACCCGCGCTCGGAACCCTCCGCGGACTCAGACCGTGAGCCTTTGTAACCTCGAGACGAACTCGTAGGCTTGCCCGACCCTTTGTAGCCACGCTCGGATCCGCCCGCAGAGGACGGCTTCCCAGAACTCTTATAGCCTCCGCGCGAGGAACTCGGGGAGCCACTGCCTGAACCCTTGTACCCACGGTCGTCACCACTACGGGAATCGCCAGCGGGACGTGAGCCCTGGGATCGGGCGCCGCCTTCCCCTTTGGGGCCGCGGCGCCCCTTGTCCGAGCCGCTAGAACTACTCGGTTTGCCACGAGATCCGGAGCTCGGCTTGGACCGTGAACTACCACCGCCGGCGGGGCGCGACGCCCCACGGCTCGGAGGCCGCGAGGAGGATCCCTTCGATGAGCGTCTCGGCGTGTCGTCAGGCATGAATCCTCCAGTAGAAAAAGCAATAGGGGGGCCTTGCGGCCCCCCTATTGGAAAGAAATGTTCGGCGGCGTCCTACTCTCCCACCCCGTCACCAGGGCAGTACCATCGGCGCAGAGAGGCTTAGCTTCCGGGTTCGGAATGGGACCGGGCGTTTCCCTCTCGCTATTACCGCCGAAACTCTATGGAGATATCAATCGTTCCCGACCGTATCTCGGGAACCGCATAGTGAACGCGTATCAGAAATGAAATGTGTGGCAAGTCCTCGGCCTATTAGTACCGGTCAGCTCCGCACGTCACCGTGCTTCCACTTCCGGCCTATCAACCCAGTCATCTAGCTGGGGGCCTTACCAGGTTAACCCTGTGAGAGCCCTTATCTTGAAGCGTGCTTCCCGCTTAGATGCTTTCAGCGGTTATCACTTCCGAACGTAGCTAACCAGCCGTGCTCCTGGCGGAACAACTGGCATACCAGAGGTTCGTCCATCCCGGTCCTCTCGTACTAGGGACAGCCCTTCTCAAGACTCTTACGCGCGTGGCGGATAGGGACCGAACTGTCTCACGACGTTCTAAACCCAGCTCGCGTGCCGCTTTAATGGGCGAACAGCCCAACCCTTGGGACCGACTCCAGCCCCAGGATGCGACGAGCCGACATCGAGGTGCCAAACCATGCCGTCGATATGGACTCTTGGGCAAGATCAGCCTGTTATCCCCGGGGTACCTTTTATCCGTTGAGCGACGCCGCTTCCACTTGCCAGCGCCGGGTCACTAATTCCGACTTTCGTCCCTGCTCGAGCCGTCACTCTCGCAGTCAAGCTCCCTTGTGCATTTACACTCGACACCTGATTGCCAACCAGGTTGAGGGAACCTTTGAGCGCCTCCGTTACATTTTAGGAGGCAACCGCCCCAGTTAAACTACCCACCAGGCACTGTCCTTGATCCGGATCACGGACCTAAGTTAGACAGCCAGCACGATCAGAGTGGTATTTCAACGTTGACTCCACATGAACTGGCGTCCATGCTTCACAGTCTCCCACCTATCCTACACAAATCGAACCGACCACCAATACCAAGCTGTAGTAAAGGTCCCGGGGTCTTTCCGTCCTGCCACGCGTAACGAGCATCTTTACTCGTAATGCAATTTCGCCGAGTCTGTGGTTGAGACAGCGCCCAAGTCGTTACGCCATTCGTGCAGGTCGGAACTTACCCGACAAGGAATTTCGCTACCTTAGGATGGTTATAGTTACCACCGCCGTTTACTGGCGCTTAAGTTCTGAGCTTCGCCACCGAAGTGGCTAACCCGTCCCCTTAACGTTCCAGCACCGGGCAGGCGTCAGTCCATATACAGCGTCTTGCGACTTCGCATGGACCTATGTTTTTAGTAAACAGTCGCTTGGGCCTGGTCTCTGCGGCCAACCGGTGCTCAGGGAGCAAGTCCCGTCACATCAATCGGCCCCCCTTCTCCCGAAGTTACGGGGGTATTTTGCCGAGTTCCTTAACCACAGTTCTCTCGATCGCCTTGGTATTCTCTACCTGACCACCTGTGTCGGTTTGGGGTACGGGCGGCTGTACAACTCGCTAGAGGCTTTTCTTGGCAGCATAGGATCACCCACTTCGCCTTAATCGGCTCGGCGTCAGATCTCAGGCATATGAGACACGGATTTGCCTATGTCTCGCCCTACATCCTTACCCCGGGACTACCATCGCCCGGGATGGGCTACCTTCCTGCGTCACCCCATTGCTTGCCTACTACGGAATCGGTTCGTGTGCTCCTCCATCTTGACCCGAAGGTCGCCATGGATTTGGACACTTAGCATCAACCGGTTCAGCAGGGTCGCGGTACGGCCGGTACGGGAATATCAACCCGTTGTCCATCGACTACGCCTGTCGGCCTCGTCTTAGGTCCCGACTTACCCAGGGCGGATTAGCCTGGCCCTGGAACCCTTGGTCATTCGGCGGACGGGTTTCTCACCCGTCTTTCGCTACTCATGCCTGCATTCTCACTCGTGTGGCATCCACGGCTAGGTTCCCCTGCCGCTTCACTCGCCACACGACGCTCCCCTACCCATCCATACGCTTGGACCACAAGGGCCATGCAATGTATGAATGCCACAACTTCGGCGGTGTGCTTGAGCCCCGCTAAATTGTCGGCGCGGAATCACTTGACCAGTGAGCTATTACGCACTCTTTCAAGGGTGGCTGCTTCTAAGCCAACCTCCTGGTTGTCTATGCGACTCCACATCCTTTCCCACTTAGCACACGCTTAGGGGCCTTAGTTGGTGGTCTGGGCTGTTTCCCTCTCGACTACGAAGCTTATCCCCCGCAGTCTCACTGCCGCGTTCTCACTTTCCGGCATTCGGAGTTTGGCTGAGTTCAGTAAGCTTGTAGGCCCCCTAGCCCATCCAGTAGCTCTACCTCCGGAAAGAAACACGCGACGCTGCACCTAAATGCATTTCGGGGAGAACCAGCTATCACGGAGTTTGATTGGCCTTTCACCCCTACCCACAGCTCATCCCCCAATTTTTCAACATTGGTGGGTTCGGGCCTCCACGACGTCTTACCGTCGCTTCACCCTGGCCATGGGTAGATCACTCCGCTTCGGGTCTAGAGTGTGCGACTGAATCGCCCTATTCAGACTCGCTTTCGCTACGGCTACCCCACTCGGGTTAACCTCGCCACACACCGCTAACTCGCAGGCTCATTCTTCAAAAGGCACGCCGTCACAACGCCCGAAGGCATCGCTCCGACGGATTGTAAGCACATGGTTTCAGGTTCTATTTCACTCCCCTCCCGGGGTTCTTTTCACCTTTCCCTCACGGTACTTGTCCGCTATCGGTCACCAAGGAGTATTTAGGCTTAGCGGGTGGTCCCGCCAGATTCGTACGAGATTTCTCGGGCCCCGTACTACTTGGGGTGACGTTCAAGAGTCCAGAATGTTTCGTCTACGGGGGTGTTACCCGCTATGCCGACCCTTTCCAAGGTCTTCGACTACATCCTGGATTTTTGACTCTTTGACGATTCGGCAGAATCATCA